>CANDEV010000006.1 GCA_947383835.1 uncultured Clostridia bacterium | reverse complement strand
ACTTCCTTTTTCTGTTCTTGATTTCTTATAATATGCGCTGTGTGTCCACATCATTTTTTGATTTTCTATTGCAATTTTGCAAAAGGTATGCTATAATAAAGTTGTGAGCGGAAGGATCAGTCCGACTGCAAACATTTTCAAAAAATATTTGTACTGACTTCCAAAGGTTTTACCTGCGGAGAAAGGCGATGTAATAGTTATAATTATGCCTTATTATGCCTGCTGTCAGTATGTCAGCAGGCATTTTGTATTTTTTGTAAACTTATTTGAAAGGAAAATGCTAATGGAAACAAGAGTTGCGCTTATCGGCATTGTGGTGGAAAAACTTGACTCGGTTGAAAAACTTAACGGACTGCTCCACGACTACGGACAATACATAATCGGCAGAATGGGGATACCTTATGAGAAAAAGGGCGTTTCCATAATAAGTGTGGCGGTGGACGCTCCTCAGGACGCTATCAGCGCGCTGACAGGGAAGCTTGGAATGATAGACGGTGTTACTGCAAAGACAATTTATTCCAAATTAGGTGAGACAAAATGAGCAGACTTTTGGGACTTATCGACAAGCTTGAAACGGAGCATATCCTCACCAAAGCCGAGCTTACGGAAATTATTTCGGGGCACACGCCCGATACCGACGAGTACCTTTTCGCAAAAGCGAGAGCTGTCCGCGAGAAAATTTACGGCAGGGACGTTTATATGCGGGGACTTATCGAGTTTACCAATTACTGCAAAAACGATTGTCTTTATTGCGGAATACGCCGAAGCGCCAAAAACGCAGAGAGATACCGTCTTACCGAGGAGCAGATTTTGGACTGCTGTAAAACAGGTTACGGATTGGGTTTCCGCACCTTTGTACTGCAAGGCGGCGAGGACGGATTTTACACAGATGAAAAAATCGTTGGAATTGTTTCCCGCATAAAAGAAAATTTTCCCGACTGCGCAGTAACGCTTTCAATCGGTGAAAAGTCCCGTGAAAGCTACGAAAAATTCCGAAAGGCGGGAGCGGACAGATATCTTTTGCGGCACGAGACTGCTAACAGCGAGCATTACCGAAAGCTCCACCCGAAAGAGCTTTCTCTCGAAAACCGAATGAGGTGTCTTTCATACTTAAAGGAACTTGGTTTCCAGACAGGCTGCGGGTTTATGGTCGGTTCGCCTTATCAGACCGCAGAAAATCTTGCGGAGGACTTGCTGTTTATTCATGAGTTTCAGCCGCAAATGGTTGGTATAGGCCCGTTTATTCCTCACCACGACACACCGTTTGCGGAGGAAAAGTCGGGAACTTTAGAGACGACCCTGCTTATGCTGGGTCTGACAAGGCTTATCGTGCCAAATGTTCTTCTTCCCTCTACTACCGCTTTGGGGACTATCCACCCCAAGGGCAGGGAAATGGGCATACTTGCGGGAGCGAATGTGGTCATGCCAAACCTTTCACCAAATGACGTGCGGGAAAAATATCTGCTATACGACAATAAAATTTGTACCGGAGATGAGGCGGCGGAAAGCGTTGCTTCACTGCGGAAAAGAATGGAGAACATTGGATATAATTTGGTCTCTGCAAGAGGAGACTGTATTAAATAAAATTTAAATTTTTTAGAATTAACAGGAGGAAAATAATATGTACAATCCCAACTCACTTAAAGCCGAGGAATTTATCGACGACGCCGAGATACTGGAAACTCTCGAATACGCCGAGAAAAACAAGGATAACGCCCAGCTTATCGACAGCATTATCGAGAAAGCCGAAAAGCGAAAGGGACTTTCACACCGCGAAGCAGCCGTACTCCTTGACTGCACCCTTGCGGACAGAAACGAGCGAATTTTCGAGCTTGCGCGGCAGATAAAAAAGGACTTTTACGGTAACCGTATTGTAATGTTTGCGCCGCTGTATCTTTCCAATTACTGCGTGAATAGCTGTGTGTACTGTCCATACCACTGTCAGAACAAGCATATCGCCCGCAAAAAGCTTACTCAGGAGGAAATCCGTCAGGAGGTAATCGCTTTGCAGGATATGGGACACAAGCGTCTTGCTCTCGAAACAGGCGAAGACCCTGTGAATAACCCAATCGAGTACGTTCTTGAAAGCATTAAGACAATCTATGACATCAAGCACAAAAACGGCGCTATCCGCCGTGTGAACGTGAATATTGCCGCTACCACAGTTGAAAATTACCGCAAGCTTAAGGACGCAGGTATAGGTACATACATTCTTTTCCAGGAGACCTACCACAAGGAAAGCTACGAAAAGCTTCATCCGGCAGGACCTAAGCACAACTACGCATACCACACCGAGGCTATGGACAGAGCCATGGAGGGCGGTATCGACGACGTGGGACTTGGCGTGCTGTTCGGTCTGGAGTTGTACCGCTACGAATTTGCGGGTCTGCTTATGCACGCGGAGCATTTGGAAGCCGTTCACGGCGTAGGACCCCACACTATCAGCGTCCCCCGCGTTAAAAAGGCTGATGACATTGACCCAACCGCGTTCGATAACGGCATTGACGACGACACGTTCGCAAAAATCATTGCCTGCATAAGAATTGCAGTACCCTACACAGGAATGATCATCTCCACCCGCGAGAGCGAGGCTTGCCGCGAAAAGGCTCTGAGCCTTGGTATTTCCCAGATTTCGGGCGGTTCGAGGACTTCCGTGGGCGGCTACGCCGGTTACAGTCCCGAGGAAAGACCTCACGATACCGAGCAGTTTGACGTGTCCGACCAGCGTTCGTTGGACGAGGTGGTAAACTGGCTTATGAAGCTTGGCTACATACCCAGCTTCTGCACAGCTTGCTACCGAGAGGGAAGAACCGGTGACAGATTTATGTCTCTTTGCAAAAACGGTCAGATACAGAACTGCTGTCACCCCAACGCGCTGATGACCCTTAAGGAGTACCTTATGGACTACGCAAGTCCCGACACCCGCGACGTTGGCGTTAAGCTTATCGAAAGCGAGATAGGGAATGTTCCGAATGAAAAGGTAAGAGGTATTGTTATTGACAATCTTGCTAAAATTGAGCAGGGCAGCAGGGATTTCAGGTTCTAAGCACGGCGGTAAATCGTGATTTGAAGATTTGAGGTAGGTATGGCATTTATAAATGAAAGACTTACGGATTTGCAAAGAGAAGATTTTGCAAGGAGAAATATTACTGATCCGTTGCAGCAAAATCAACTGTTTGTTTCATATTTTTGGACAGCGGATTTTGAAAGAAATGCTTTTTTGGCAAATGTTGGTTCCTATCACGATTTACCGGAAGAAACATTATTTATTTTCATATTTAATCAAGGTATATATTTGTTTAAGCTTGAAATGCGTGACATTGACTGCAAAACAAAAGAGTGGAATTTATTGGACTTTAAGCCATTAAATGACACAACCGAAGCTGATAGATGCTTACTTATAAGTTTGTTTAAAGAAGCTTTAGCAGAATATAAATACAATGGTCTGCCAAGAAAATGCAGTCAACAATTCAATATGAAAATAAACTTTTAAAATGAAAGACAAATTAGGTTTATCGGTCATTTACCTGCGACAGATTTTGCTGAATTGAATTTTTTAGGAGAAGAGAGAAAATGGATATCACGCTGAACCTTATGTCCGTTGATGAAAAATTGCTGTTGGTACGGCTTATGGAGCTGTACCAATATGAATTTTCAGCTTTCAGCAGCGACGATATAAATGAATACGGATACTACGGATATGATTACATTGACAACTATTGGAATGAAAAAGGAAGATTTCCATATCTGATACGTGTTGACGGAAAGATCGCAGGATTTGCCTTGATTTGTCCCCATTGTGACTATCGAAAGGAAACGGACGCAAGGTGCTTAGGAGAATTTTTTGTTATGCTGAAGTACCGAAGACTGGGAGTAGGCAAATATGCAGCCGCAAAGCTGTTTGACCTGCACCGCGGTCCTTGGGAGGTCTGCTATTGGAAAAACAATGTTCCGGCGGGTCTGTTCTGGAAAAAGGTTGTTGAAGAATATACAAAAGGACATTACCATGTCTGCGGAACGGAAAGCAGTCATAATTGCGGGTTTACCTTTGAAAATTGATAATTTCTTTTAACTTTGCAGGAGGCAGTATTATGTCAATAAGTCACGGAAACAGCCTTGTTGGAACAAGCGGCGTAAACGGCGATTCCTTTTATATTTCTCCCGATAATACGGTTTTCATGCTTTCCGACGGTGCATCGGGTGCAGGAAAAGAAGGCAAGGTCATTATGTCAAAGCTTTGCACCGAAACGGTAAAGAATAATCCCTTTTCCTCGTCGGGATTATCCGCAAGGGACTATCTCGATAAAATGATTTGGCAGATAAACAACAAGCTTATTGAAGTGTCCCAAAGCAGAAAAAGCCTTGTTTTCGGGACTCTCGTTATCTGCGTGGTTTGCGGTGATACTGCGGTTATTGCTGCGGCAGGGGACTCGCCCGCGTATTTTATCCGCAACAATAACGCTGTCCGCATTGCAAAGTCAAAGAAAACATATCAGAATTTGATAGACTTGGGATTTTTTTCCGAGGAACAGCTTGAAGAAGCTGTGCATAGACTTCCCGAGCATATGTGGTCTATGTTCGACACGTTTATCCCGTCGGTAGTACCCGCGTATTCATACGAGGAGATAAAGCTTGAAAAGGGCGATATTATCGTGCTTTGCTGCGACGGGATAAGCGATAATATCAGTCACGAATTTATCGGGGAAAATATTTACACCGACAATTTGTCCGAAAGCGTTGATACTCTTATAAATTCGGCAAAGGAAAAATCTCTCAAAGCAAAAGGCTACAGTGACGATTTGACAATGGTTGTTTACTGCCATTAATTGTTTTATACAAAGGAGTTGATTTTATGGGACTTAACGAAACACCGTCTGCAAACCGCGTCCACATAGGAATTTTCGGCAGACGCAACGCGGGAAAATCCAGCGTTATGAACGCTCTTACAAATCAAAGCATTGCAATAGTTTCCGACGTCTTGGGCACAACCACCGACCCTGTTTTAAAGGCTATGGAGCTGCTCCCCATAGGTCCCGTGGTTATGATAGACACCCCAGGCATTGACGACGAGGGAGAGCTTGGCACTCTCCGCGTGAAAAAAAGCTATCAAATGCTGAACAAGACGGACATTGCCGTTGTTGTAATTGACGGAGAAACGGAAAGTCCCGAGGACGCCGCACTTATTGAAAAGATACGCCAAAAAAATATTCCACTTGCGATTTTCCACAATAAGGCGGACTTGCTCTCCGAAAGCTTTTACAAAAAAGAGGGGCACTTCTATGGCAGCGCACTGAAAAATATCGGTATCAACGAACTGAAAACCGAGATTGCAAGACTTGCCAAAACAGAAGAACCCGACAAAAAAATCGTGGGGGACTTGCTTAAACCGCTTGATATTGCAGTACTTGTCGTACCTATTGACTCCGCCGCGCCAAAGGGACGGCTTATTCTTCCCCAACAGCAGACTATACGCGACATTCTTGAAGCGGGCGGTATCTCCGTAGTTGTCAAGGAAACAGAGCTTGCGGAGACCTTGAAAAAATTGGGTACTCCGCCCAAAATTGTAATTACCGACAGTCAGGCGTTCGGTATGGTGGATAAAATTGTCCCCAAAGACATTCTGCTGACGTCCTTTTCGATACTGTTTGCACGCTATAAAGGAAGTCTCGAAGCAGCCGTCCGCGGTGCAAAAGCTCTGGACGGTCTCAAGGACGGTGACAAAATCCTCATTTCCGAGGGCTGCACACACCACCGTCAATGCGGCGATATAGGCACGGTCAAGCTGCCCGCATGGATCAAAAAACACACTGACAGGGACGTTTACATTGATTTTACTTCGGGAACGGAATTTCCCGATGATTTGAGCGGATACTCGGCGGTTATCCACTGCGGCGGCTGTATGCTCAACGAGCGGGAAATGCAGTACCGTTACAAATGCGCCGAGGATCAGGGTGTGCCTATCACAAACTACGGTATAGCCATAGCACATATGCACGGTATCCTAAAACGGAGCGTTGAACCTTTTGAGGAAATAAGAAAAATTCTTGAATAAAAAAATCATTCTGTAGTGTGTTAAGCTGCAGAATGATTTTTTATTAATTAATTTTGAACCAATAGCGATTGATAGTTTTTCCTGTTTCATTGGGGTCGTCAACAATGTTTTCAAGTTTGCCGCCGCAGCTTTCTATCACCTTGACAGAGCCTATATTTGAAGTATGGCAGGAAATCAGAACCTTGTGCATTTTCATTGTCTTGGCTTCATCAAGCATTATTTTTAGCATTTGTGCGGCATATCCCTTTCGTCTTTCGGAAGGTCTTACACCGTATCCTATATGTCCCCACGTGTTGTATCCCTCTACAGTCAGATAGTGTCGTAAAGATGTAGCTCCTATTAACTTGTCGTTTTCATCAATAACAAAATAAGATGACGTTGAAGAATAATTTTTATCCAAATTTGCATTTTCACAGTTGTCAAGCATTTGTATAAATCCTGCAAAATCCTCCAAATTCTCAAACGGCTTGTCCAAAAACCATGGAGCAATTTGAGTTCCGCTTTTGTTCCATTCAGTCATCATATCATTATATTCATTGAAAAAGTACAGATCGGGTCTTGCAATATAAAGCTTCATAAGTTTGCCGCCTTTCTATATTGAATTACATAAAATATATCATATCGGTTTTATTTTTTCAAGAATTTATAAAAAAATTACGTTGCAGATGTATTAATAAAAAAAATTAAAATGTCACTTGTTTTTGAAAAAAAGGTTCGCCAACTAAGTCGGTGAACCTTTACTCATATTATGCAAATATCGCTGTAATAATAGTGTCGCTTGTAATATTTGAAAGACTTCCTCTGTCCCAACCGATAAAGTTTCTGCCTGATGAGTCGGTGGATGGGTTGAACGGCGGTTCAACAGTTGCACCGTCTGCAACTGTAACTGGGTAAGCACGTCCGTCTATCATAAATGTAACCGTGTGGCTAACCGGAGTTATGGAAAATACTGCCGTAATAGTTGTGTCTGCGGTAATGTTGTTCACGCTCTTATCCCAGCCAATAAAGCCTGTGCTGTTGTCTGGAATATACGGAGGGACTGCCGTACCGCCGTGCTCGACTTGAACGGGGTAGCTCTGACCGTTGATAATGAATGTAACGGTGTGCGCCTGTACCTGCGGCTCAAGAATTGCAGTAATCGTAACGTCCTGGGTAATGTTGCTGAAATCCTTGTCCCAACCCTTGAAGATATATCCCTCAACGTTAACTGTGGCAGGGAGGTTAGCCGACTGACCGTGTTCAACAATTACCGTGTTGGAGCGTCCGTTTATCACAACGGTGACCGTGTGGGTCTCGCCGCTTGGATTTTCGGTATTTGTATTACCGGAGGTCTCCTTGAATAAAGCTGTGATAACCGTGTCTTGAGTAATATTTTCAAAGGAATTGTCCCAGCCTATAAATGTAAGTCCGTCAATAACAGGGTCTGCGGGCTTGACGGCGTTTCCTCCGTGAGGAACCTCCTGAAGAGTCTCCTCGCCGTCGATAATGACGGTAACAAAGTAAACATTGCCGTTATTTTCTCCGCCTTGGGACGGCATTTCGTCCGGCTGCTGCAAGCCTGTGTCCTCCGTTGTTGTAACAACAGGCGGCTGCGTAGTGACCGCTGTGGTAGTCGTGGCGGGAGGCGTCCAAGGTCTTGCCGTTGTCTGACCGGGGAGGGTAGTTTCTGTTGGCGGGGGAGTGGTGTCAATGGGTTCGGGCGTTTGAACCGATACCGAAACGCTTTCTGTAGGCTCTGTAACAATAGGCTCAGTTTCGGTGTTTGTCTGCTGCGGTGGAGTAATTGCTTCATCTCCGCCTTTTGCTTCATAAACTGTTCTTAATTCTTCCGTACTGTAGGGGAATCCCTCGTCAATTAGAGCCGAAATCGTAAGAAGCTGTTTAAGGTCGAAAACCGTAAGCTCGTTCAGGTCAAACTCAAGGTTAAGGGAATCAAAGGAGGGACCCTCGTCGGAAATAATACGACCCCATCTCGAAAGGATCTGTACCTCTGGTTCGTTAAAGGGGTTGCCCGCAGCGTCGTAAAGCTGTATAGAATTTTGCCCCATAATGGTGTAAACGTCCGTATAAGACATAAATTCATTTGTATAGTAAGAAATTTTAGCAACGCTGTTTTCCAGCGAGATCATGGAATCGGCAGTCCTCACGTTAACAGATGATTTGTCCTCATCGTTAAAGTTGCCTATAAGAGTGCCGCAGCGCAGGAAAAGCTCGCCGTCCTTTTTTCCGTCAAAAGCGTTTGATATAACGATTTGGGAATTTGAACCCAGCGTAAAATTATTGTTCTGCGAATTTTTTTTGCCTTGGTAAGCAATCGTACAGTAAGAATTTTCACCTATGGTGACAACATCGCCCTCTTTGAGCGCGTCGCCGCTTATAGCCGCCGCACTGACGTCGGAGCTTGTGACGCTTACGCTTCCGTATGCGCTTGTTATGTAAAGCCCGTATCCGCTGGAAAATCCACCTGTCACGATAATTAACGTTACCGCAACAGCAATAATTGCACAGCCTCCCAAAATAAGGGGCAGCTTAAAATTCTTCAAAAAATCTTTCATATGCGTTGAAGCCGGAAACGGCTTCGCTCCTTTCATTGCACCGCTTCGGAAGGTACAGCCGCAACGGTTTCATTTTCATATTCGTCCGGGTCGAACCAGTCCTCATAACCGTCCGTACCGGTATTGGTGTTTCCCGTGATCTCCCACCATTTTACTCCTGTGTATGTAGTGTACAAATACGTCCTTTGCGTTGACCGCAAGGTGCCGTATGTAGATTCGGGAGCAGTCGTTTCGGAAGTGGGAGCCTCCGTTTCAGTTGGTTCAGGGGCAGTGGTCGTCGTTGTGACCGTGGTTTCCTCAGTGGTTTCTGTGGTACCCGTCATAGTCTCCAGCCGCCTGTTCTCCTCAATCACAGATTTGTATGCAAGGTTTATCTCCTCCGGCGAAAATCCGATCTCCTTTGCATTCTGCGCCCTTAAGACTTCGTGCAGGGTAGTTTCGCTAAGAGATATAAGACTTATGTCATAGTTAAGATACCCGTATTTGCATACGTCCTCCGAGGTTATCATTTGAGCGGAAGTACGTTCCAACAGAACCATGGGAAGCTCAAAAGGCTCTCCCTTGCTGTCATAAAGCTGTAAATTTATCGTGCCGTCAAAGTTCTGGTACTCTGTGACCATAACATCGTTATAGTCCATAAAATTTTTCCTTACGTCAAATTGGGCACGAAAAACCGTCCCTTTTACAGAAGCGGAGCTGTTTGGTGTTTTAAGAACAAACGATGAATTCTTTTTTAATTCATTGTTTATTTCACAGATAACGGAGCCTTTGCTCAAATTGACAGAAATATCGCCTTTTGATGCAATGTCCGTGCAGTATATGTACATAGACGTATTCGGTTCAGCTAAAACGAATTTATCACTGTCTATTGAAATACGCACGGTGGCGTTATCTTCCGTTTCGAGTATATCGCCGCTTTTTAGCCTGGTGTTTTTGCTGACGGGTATTCTTCTTCCCTCCCGCGTAAAAAAAGCGCTTCCGGTGATCTCGGTAACGATAAGCTGTCTTGTAGTTTCGCCGCCGAAATACAAGCTAATGACAACCGCTGCCGATAAGATCATCAGAATAGAGATCATGCCCGTTAAGATCAGCTTTAGATTATCGGACAGAATTTTTATTACGGTTTTTATCAAGGCGCAGCCACCTTTCAAATCAGACGCTGGTATCAGCTATATTTTTTTGTACATTTTTGGCAATTTTTATCATATGAGCGGTATTCCGCACATATGCAATCTTATTATATCATATATAATGCAGTTTGTCAAAACGTTTTTATATTTTTCAGAAAATTATCACATAAAATCAGCTTGTATCTCAAATTATTTGGAGATATGCGTTCCAAATGTAATATCGCCCACCTGATAGGGCTTGAGATACAAAATATTGCAATTCATTTGCTTTGCGGGCGACTCACACAGCGTGGCGTTTCACGCCCGTAGGTTTGCACTACCTCAAAAAGCTCGCTTTCAGCAATGTCCTTCGGTGTAACGATCAGTCCGCCGTTTGAGTCTATGTCATAGCCGTAAGCCGCATATGCAAGCCAAACAAGGTGCGCGCACTGCGTACCCTTTACAGCGGTAATATTGCTGTACTTCATAGGGTAAAGTCCTATAAAAACATTATATGGCACGTCGTCAAGATATTCCAAAGCTGTTTTGGCAATTTCAGCCCTTGTTTCCTTGTCTGCACCTTTTAGCCTAAGTACAGCAAAATTCGGGTAAGAAGTCCACTTTGAAATGCTCTGCGGCTTTGAGTTTGTGCCGATGACAACAGCCTCGAGCGTCTTGCCGTTCTCTGCGTCGGTGACAATTGCGGCGTGTCCGTTCCGCCAGCTGAAAACGTGGGAGGCGTTTGTAACAAGTATATCGCCGTCCTCCAAAGGCGCAAGGAGTATCCTGCTGTCCCTGACTCTTTCCTCGCAGGATATTGGGGAGTTTGCTTTGCACCTGAAATCAATTTCCGCAAAATAGCTTTCCTGATAATCGTAAAGCCTTTCAAGGCTGTCAAGAGACTGTACGGCAGACCTGCCAAGTCCGGTCTGACTGTAAATAAATTCGTAATCCTCTTCACTAAGTTCGTTATAACAGCTTTTGAGCACCACCGTGCTAAGGTCGAGCATATCCGACGAAGGTGCAGAGTAGGCAAGTCCCTCGATATAAAAAAGCGAGGAAACATAAGCGGAAGCAACAGTATAAATTGCAAGCAGGATAAAAATTCTTTTTTTCATAACAATACATCACCTGATTTTAGTATTTGTCAAACAATGTAAATGATTTGTTAAAGATGTAAACTTTTTTTGAGCAAAAAATGTTCTGAAAACGCTTGAAAAAAAAGTCGTACTGTGGTATAATATTTTTCAAAGAAAATGCTTTTCCAATATGAAGGAAAGGAGCGGAGACGTAAAAATGAACGATGTTGAAAAGCCGCACATAAAGGTGCGTGTCAAAAAAAGTGAAAATGAAGCGGCATTGCCTAAAAAAGCGGTAAAAAATCTGCTGATAATTTTTATCGCAATGCTTGTCATAATAATATGCCTGTCTGCGGCAACAATAGTTCTTGTTCTTAAGCTGAACAAAAGCCGCGGCGAGGAGATGCAGCCCGAGATAACCGTTGAAGAGCCTTTTGTTCCCGTGGTTAATAACAGAGTCTACGACTTTTACAACGAGGACGATACCGTTATTTTGGACGATCCCGTTTACGGCTACGTGTGGCTTCGTGCGTTTACCAACGTTCCCAAACACGGCTATGATTACAGCGGTCTGAAGCTTGAAAACGGTCGGTATACATACAGCGTAGACGGAGAGGTGGTCTCAAAAACGGGTATTGATGTTTCTTACCACCAGCATGAGATCGACTGGGACAGGGTAGCTGCCGACGGAATTGACTTCGTAATATTGAGGGTGGGCTACAGGGGCTATGAAAGCGGGCTTTTGAACCTTGACCAAAAATTCCATTCTTATATAAAAGGAGCAACTGCGGCGGGTCTTGATGTGGGCGTGTATTTTTTCTCACAGGCTCTCACCACAGAGGAAGCGGTTGAGGAAGCAAATTTTGTCATGGAGCAGATACAGGGCTATAACATAACCTACCCTATCGTCTTTGACTGGGAGATTATGGAGGACGAGGGCGCACGTACTCAAATGGCGAACCCCTACACTGTCACCGAGTGTGCGGCTGCGTTCTGCGACACTATTACCGACGGCGGATATATCCCAATGGTTTACGGCAGCAGGAAATTTGCGCTGATGAAGCTGGATATGAGCAAGATACCGGACGTGAATTTCTGGTTTGCGGAATATAAGGACGGTCACAACGAGCCGACATATCCCTATAATTACCAGATATGGCAGTACGCCAGCGACGGCAGAGTGGACGGCATAGACGGCGATGTTGATTTGAATATCTGCTTTGAAAATTTCGGCGTAAATGCTGCTGCGGAATAATAAAAAATACATAAAAAAAACAAGGAGGTACTCTTATGCAGGCAACAATTCAAACAGAGAAAATAAAGGCGGTGATCGACAGCTTCGGCGCGGAGCTTTGTTCAATTACAAGTAACGGTACAGAGTATCTCTGGCAAGCCGACCCCGCGGTCTGGAAACGCCATGCGCCTATTCTGTTCCCGTTTATATGCAATACGGCTTCAAAAAAATATACGGCGGACGGTAAGGAGTACAGTCTTTCCAACCACGGCTTTGCCCGTGACAGCGAATTTGAGGTGCTGTACGCTAAGGAAAATGAGGCGGGTTTCCGTCTTAAAGCTACCGATGAGACTAAAAAAATCTATCCCTATGATTTTGAACTGTATGTAAAATACGCGGTTGAGGGGAATAGGCTGGGCGTAAGTTATATTGTGAAAAATACAGGCGATAAAACGCTCTACTATTTTATAGGCGGACACCCCGCTTTTAACGTACCAGACTTTGGCGATTATTTTGTGCAGTACGAAAAGCCCGAAAACATCAAAAGAGGGGAGACCGTCATAGCCGACGGCGCTGACAAGGTAGATTTGAGCCACGAGCTTTTTGCCGACGATGTTTTCATGAAGGACTCTCCAAATTCCTCTTGGATAGCTCTTGTCAGCAAGTCCGAGGGTGAAAAGGTAAAGCTGACCTTTGACAACGAGGGCTGCATAGCGGTCTGGTCGTCCTATTTTGAGGATAAGGCTCTTACGGAACAGGCAAAATTTGTCTGTCTTGAACCATGGAGCAGCGTCCCCGTATACTGCGACGATACAGAAGAACTCACCGAAATGAACAATGCTCTGCGGCTTAAGGCGGGGGACTCGGGAACATTTTCCTATACAATTGAAATATTTTGATAGAAAGGGTAGAAGGGGAAAATATGCTAAATAATGCCAAAAATGGCTGTCTGAAGCTTGACGGTTCGGATATGGATTATATATCTTTCGGAAACGGAAGTAAATATCTTATCATGATACCTGGATTGGGGGACGGTCTTAAAACCGTCAAGGGCATGGCTCTGACAATGTCTGTAATGTATAAATGCTTTACAGACAGATACACAGTTTTTATGTTCAGCAGAAAAAATACGCTTGCGGACGGATGCACCACAAGAGATATGGCTGCCGATATTGCAAAGGCAATGGAACTTCTGGGTATCAAAAAGGCAGATATTCTCGGCGTATCGCAGGGAGGAATGATTTCCCAGTATTTCGCCATAGATTTTCCTGAAAAAGTAAATAAGCTTGTCCTTGCGGTTACTGTATCCAAGCCGAATGATACTGTAAAAGGTGTTGTTGGAAGCTGGATAGAAATGTCAGAAAAAGGCGATCACAAAAGCATTTACGCCGATATGATAGAGAAAATCTATTCTGAAAAATATCAGAAAAGAAACCGCTTGTTTCTGCCTGTTATGAATATTTTTGGCAAGCCAAAGAATCTCGGAAGATTTATTATTATGGCAAAAGCTTGCATTACCCACAATTCCTATGACGAGTTGGAAAAAATAAAATGTCCGACCCTTATAATAGGCGGCAAATGCGATAAAGTCGTTACGGGAAAGGCTTCGGAGGAAATCGCGGAAAAAATATCGGGCAGCGAAATCTTTATGTACGACGGTCTTGGACACTCTGCATATGAAGAAGCAGCGGACTTTAACAGCCGCGTACTTGATTTTCTTAATAAATAAAACAAGTCAGGAAAAACTTTCCTGACTTATTTTATTTATGAGCAATTTAACTATATGAAGTAGTAGTATGTAACCCGCCCCCTTGATAGGGGGCATAACGCAGTTACAGTGTGTTTCATTTAACGGTGGGGGAGAAACTCGCCGCGGGGCGTTCCCCGCTCAAGACCCTTCTCCCGAAATAAGCGCGATAGGGTCTATCCAGTCGCCGTTTTTCTTTACCGCAAAGTGAAGGTGGGAGTCCTCGCTAATCTCGCCCTCCGCCGTGTTACCCACGGAGCCGAGGATAGTCCCCGCGGAAACGCTTTGACCTTCGGCAACCGGAATATCCTTGCTAAGGTTGCAGTAGTAACCCTCCAGACCGCCGCCATGATCGACAATTACACACGAGCCAAGCATTTGATCCTCATAAACCTTTGTAACGGTTCCGCTTGTCATGCTCTTGACCTTTTCGTCCGCCGCACCCGCAATGTCAACTCCGTCGTGGGTCTTCCAAACGTTGAGGGTCTTGGACTTCACAAGTTCTCCGTCTGAAAATTCGTTGAGAATTTCCCCGTTAAGCGGACGTACCATAGCCTGCGGGATAAATGTCTCCGTAACCGCCTCGCCGGTGGTTTCTTCGGGGACTTTTTCTGTTGTAACCGCAGCGCTTTCCGCAGGCGGTTCTGTGGTAACAGCCGTTGTCTCCGTTTTGGCAACGTCTGTTTTGGGTACGTTTACGGGGGACTGCTTGTCCTCGGGCAGTATGTCCGAAGAAGATTTTGCAGACAATGTACCGCTGTTTTCACCGATAAGCTCGGCGTTAAGCTTGTCGGAAAGCTTTGAGTAGGAGTACACCCCCGCCGCCGCTACGGCAACAACGCACGCGCCTGTAATTGCAAGACCCTTGCCCGATATTTTTTTGAATTTTGAATTGCTCATAAATTTCACCTCGCAGATAGTTTTGCCTGATTTGGTGAAATTATTCAAATAATTTGGAAATTATGAAAGTTTTACTGTAAGGCTTGTTTCAGGCTCTTCACCTGTAATTGTGTAACGGTTATAGCCTACGCCGCGGTAACGAAGTCTTACTGAGCTTACGCCCTCCGGAGGAAGTATCTGAAGCTTGTATTCGATCGTCCGTCCCGACGGTATAATGGGGGAATTAAGGCTCCTGAGAAAATCGGTTTCCGTAAATCCCTGCATACGGTTTTCAAGACGGTTGCCGCTGCCGTATTCAGCGGTTATATAGTTGCTGAATATTACTGTTTGGTAGGAACTGTCATTTTTTATCTTTGCCGTGATAATATAGCTGCCGTCCTCCTGCCTTTCGGCGGATGCGTCAATAAGCTTGCAGCTTTCGTAGTGGGCGTAGTCCAAATGGTTGTTATGATCTATTATTGTCCCCCATACGATCATTACGGTGAGGAATGCCGCTATCGGCAGGCAAACAGCTAAAATTTTTACGGAACGCTTATAGCTTTTTCCTTCTGCGGTATTGATCTCAGCCATTTTCATTCACCCCCGGATCTATCTTTATCTTGTGTATAAGATCAAGCTGACGGACTTTATTTTTCATGTGGGTCTCTTCAAAGCAAAGCTCCAGCGTTTCGGTGTTTTCTTCAATAATAAAGCAAAGGTAGCCGTCCTTAAGAGTGTCATATTTTGACGATGTGAAGTAAAACGAGTTGCTTGCGAATACATCGGGCAGAGAACGCATCGAGCTTGGAGATACAGGTTCGCGGCAAACGTTTCCTAAGGATATGTACGGAGTTATCTCATAGTAATCGTTGACAGCTCCCGTTCCGTCGGAGGAAGCAGTAATATGTACCGTCAAAAGCTTGTAGCCCTCGGGAAGAAGAGCGTTTACCGCCTCGCTGTCCGCAATGTTAAATTCATCGACCGTTACCTCGAAAAAATTATCGTAAATGAACGGAACGCCGAGCTGCTGCTCCTTGTATTCAGGCTCTTCGATGATCTGAAGATTTTGTACGATCTTTTTCTCGTCCGATCTTATTTTTATGTCCGGTATCCAGATGAACGCCAAAATAAAAACTATCCAAACGGGGATAAGCTTTATAAGCTTTTTCATAAGCTTTCCAGTTGGTGGAACAGCCGTGGGATTTTTAGCCGCGGCAAGTTTAAGCTCCGCCGCAAGCTTAGCCTCCGCCTCAGCTTTTGCAGCAGCGCGGGCTTCCGCCTTTGCCGCGTTTATCTGCGCTTTGTCGGGTATCGCCGCGCAGTTGGGGCAGGAGCGGTGTTCAGAATAATCAAAAACCGAGCCGCAGTAGCTGCATTCAACAGTCAGCGGCAGAGAATGGTTATTTTTAGACATTATTACACGTCCTTTAAAATTTTTTAAGGTAATTTAAAAGTTCTGCAAAATCTTTAAAAAGGTTTACCGTAAACTCCCACGCCCCTTGATAGGGGCAGCGTAAATTTAACTTTTATAATATTTAACTTCTGTGAAGAACACCGCTGCGAGGCGACCCCTGTCACATACGCTCTGGACAGTCTATCTTCAGCATATCAAGAGTATTTTTCAGCGTGATCTGCACCGCCTTGCAAAGGCTCAAACGTGCGTACAGCAATTCCTCCTCCGCGCCCTTTATGCGGCATTTGTCATAGAATTTGTGGAACAGCGTTGCCAATTCTTGGGTGTAGCGTGTGATCTTTGACGGGTCGTAATCCCTCGCCGCCGTGTCAATAGTGCCCGGCAGGGAAGCGATGTACCTTATAAGGTCTCTTTCCTCGGGAGCTTCCAAAACGGTAAGCTGCTCTTTGGAAAGCTCCTTTACCGAATGACCCTCCGCTTCAAGATTTCTTATTATGGAGCAAATTCTCGCGTGAGCGTACTGAACATAGTACACAGGGTTTTTCGAGGATTGCTCCACAGCAAGGTCAAGGTCAAATTCAAAGTGAGAGTTTGCCTCTCTAAGATTGAAGAAGAATCTTGCCGCGTCAATGGGGACTTCCTCCAAAAGCGTTTTCAGCGTAACAGCCTTGCCCGAACGCTTCGATAGCTTGTAGGTCTCGCCGTTTTTTACAAGGCGTACCATCTGCATAATTATCATGTCGAGACGGTTTGGGTCAACTCCGAGAGCCTGCATAGCCGCTTTCATACGCGGAATATAACCGTGATGATCCGCGCCGAGGATGTCTATAGCTGTGTCAAATCCCCTTGTGACAAGCTTGTTGTAGTGGTAAGCAATATCAGGCACAAAGTAAGTGGGGATACCGTTTGCGCGGACAAGAACTCTGTCCTTGTCGTCACCGAACTCGGTGGATTTAAACCAAAGCGCGCCCTCTTGTTCATAGGTGTAACCGCTTTTTTTCAGAAGCTCCACGATTTCCGATACCGCGCCGCTGCCGTGGAGCTTGCTTTCTCTGAACCAGTTGTCGTATTCGATCCTGTACTGCCTAAGGTCGTCCTCCAGCGTCTTTATATTTTTAGGCAGAGCGAACGCAGCGAGCGCCTCGCGGCGTTCCTCCTCTGTCTTCTGTACGTATTCGCTGCCGTGTATGTCGTAAAAATTCTTAGCGTGGACGATAATATCCGTTCCGAGGTAAACGTCCTCGGGCATGGGGAACCTTTCCGCGTCCGCGTATATTGCGCCCGCAAGCTCGTCCGCATCGGAAATACTATTCACAAGCTTCTGCCCCTCATCGGAGCAAAGCTGGCAGTAACGCAGATCAAGAGACTTTCCGAACTTTTCTATCTGATTTCCCGCGTCGTTTACGTAAAACTCTCTTTCAACCCTGTAACCAGCCCATTCAAGAACCGAAGAAAGACAGTCTCCGATAGCTCCGCCGCGGGCGTTGCCTATGTGCATGGGACCCGTCGGGTTTGCGGAAACAAATTCCACCAAAATGCTTTTGCCCGCGCCTGTGTCAGTTTTTCCGTAATTTTCCTTTTCTGTCAGTACAGAAGTAATAACTCCGGAAAACCAGTTTTTGGCTAAGAAAAAGTTAATGAACCCGGGACCCGCAATTTCGACTCTTTCAAAGGACGTCCCATCCAAAATAACCGCACCGCAGATAAGCTCCGCTATCTTTCGCGGTGCGGACTTCAATGGCTTGGCGCAGGCAAGGGCAGCGTTTGTCGCAAAATCTCCGTGGGACTTATCTTGGGGTATCTCAATGTTGAAGGCGGGCAGGGGAACAGCCTCTATTTTTCCCTCGGAAACAAGAGTCCCCAGCGCGCTCATAAGAATTTCACGAAGCTCCGCGGTCGCGGATTTTATTGGATTTATCATCTTTAAACTTCCTTTCATTATTTTACCGTTATATAAATTTCATTGTCCGAAACATGGCTTGAATTAATGTCCACAGTATATTTGAAATACAGCTCCCCGCCGTTTTCGTCAATGTTGTTCACAATGCCGTGTGTATAAATTCCCATAATAAATTCCCCGTAGGGAGTTCCGTAGTGGCAGTGATGCTTCTTGCCCTTCTCAATAGTAAGGTCGGAGGGGGCAGTGCCTATACGCCGCAAATTAACAAGGCTGTTGCCGAAAACCGAAAGATAGGTTGTCGATCCTTTAAAGCCCGTGACCTCCGATTCCTCATATTTAAGCTGAAATCCGCCTTCAAGTGTTTTAAACGTCCCCTCTGTGGTAAGATCGGTACGGCTTGAATCATTGTCTATTGTGTTTATGCTTGTCAATTGAATTGTAACATCTTTTTCCATTTTTGGAGTATTCTCCTTTTATTTTTTTAAAGCGATCTCGTCTACAGCGACCTTGTGTACGTCGCCGTTTATCATCTCATTGCCAAGGAAAGCTCTCGCATTTTCCTCAAAAAGCTCCGTGCTGTCAGAAGTGTAGTAGGTGTTTGTGCCCGTTTCCTCACGGCTTGTCAGCATATCCTTTGCCGTAAGCATATTATAAGCGAATTTAGCCGCTTCTTCACCCGATGAAATTATTTTGACGGAATTGCCCATATAGTCCGCAATAGCTTCCTTTATTATAGGATAGTGAGTACAGCCCAGTATCAGCGTGTCCACGCCCTCCCTTTTTATTGGGGCAAGGTACTGCTCAACAACAAGCTTTGTAACGGGATTATCCCTGTCGGTATAGCCGTTCTCCACCAAAGGTACAAACAGCGGACAGGAATTTCCGATAACCGAAATATCGGGACGTATAGAGCGCACAGCCTTGCCGTATGCTCCGGACTTTATTGTAGCCTCCGTACCGATAACGCCAACTCTGCCGTTCCTTGTAAGTCCGCAGGCAGCCTGCGCCGCAGGGAGCAGAACTCCGGTAAACGGTACGTCCCCGTCGGAGGTCTTGCTGCTCCCGAGAACAGACGATACCGTCCCGCATGCGGCGATGATAAGCTTCACTCCCTTACTTTTCAAGAGGGAAATGTCCTGCGCCGCGTATTCGAGAATAGTCTCGCGGCTCCGCGTTCCGTAAGGGACCCTCGCCGTATCGCCGAAATATATCACGTTTTCGTTCGGGATAAGCTTGTTAAGCTCTTTAAGGCAGGTAAGTCCGCCAAGACCCGAATCAAACACGCCTATAGCATTATTGTTCATAAGAACCTCCGTATTAGAAATAAGAGATTATGTAATATTTAGGGTTTATCCCTCAATTGCAAGCATAATAAGCTTATCAACAAGCTCAGGCTGTGATATGCCCATGTGCTCCATAAGCTTGGGGTACATACTTATTTGAGTAAAGCCGGGGAGAGTGTTTATCTCGTTAAGAATGACCGTTCCGTCCTCTTTAAGGAAGAAGTCCACCCTCGAAAGTCCTGAGCAGCCCATAGCCTTGAAAGCCTTGACCGCAGTCTCTCTTATCTCCTTTGAAGCAGCTTCGGGTATCTCCGCAGGAATTGATAATCCCGAAGTGCCAAGTATGTATTTTGCGTCATAGTCATAAAATTCATTGCAGGACTTTATCTCTCCAACGTCGGAGGCAAATGGACTTTCCTTTCCGAAAACCGCACATTCAAGCTCTCTGCCCTTTATGTACTCCTCTACAACCGCCTTTTTGTCGTGGCTGAAAGCGAATTTCACCGCGTTTTTCAGTTCCTCAAAGGAGCTTGCCTTGTTTACTCCCACGGAAGAACCGCTGTTTGCGGGTTTTACAAATAACGGGTAATCAAGCTCCGCCGCAATATCCTCGCATATCTCGTCAAGCTTGTTAAGGTCGGCTGTGGTAACGCTCTTCCACCTTGCCATGTTCACACCGTTAGCTTCAAGAAGAGTGTGTGTAAAAACCTTGTCCATGCAGTTTGCCGAGGAAATAATATCACAGCCGACATACGGGATTCCCGAAAGCTTTAAAAGACCCTGTATAACACCGTCCTCACCGTTCTGACCGTGGAGGGCAGGGAAAACAACGTCGATTTTTGTAATGGAATAGCTGTCCTCAGACATCTTCAGCACACCCTTATACATAGGGTCGGGCAGAATTACCGCAGGAACGCAGTCAGGGTTGGACTCCCAAAGCCCCGAGGATATTTGAGAAATGTCCCCCGGGTAGTAGAGCCACCTGCCCTTTTTGGTAATTCCTATGGGGATCACCTCATATTTATCGGAGGGTATAGCGTTGATAATATTAGCCGCCGATATCAAAGAAATATCATGCTCGTTTGAAATTCCGCCGAATAAAACGGCAACCTTGATTTTTGACATAAAAAAGCTCCTAACCTGATATTGATCTTTCGGAGCAGGGCAGTATTGTGCGCTCCGAAATACAGTATAAAAAATTTATCTGAAAAAATGCTATATAAAATTATTATAACATAAAAAATAAGATACTGCAACAATTTTTTCTATAAATAATGCAAAAGCAGGAAAAAATTTATCCTGCGCGTGGAAAGCCCCGCGTCGAGAATACCCCAATCTTTAGCAGCGGAAACAGATTTATTTTATTATGCCCCCTCAAAGGGGGCGTTTAAAATTGCATGGCTGGCAGTCTGTATCAATCCCAAAAAATAATAACCGAATTTGTAGGGGACGGGTTTCCCGTCCTGTTGTTACATAGCTGCGGGCAGGGAGCTCCCGCCCCTACAAAAAGCGATATTTTATAGGATTGCAATAAGTTAGCAAACACCCGCCTATTATATAAACAGCTGGGAAATTACTCCAGCATAATAAAGTCCGCCGAAGCATATCCCTGCATATTGTCATACTTTACAACATACCAGTTGCCGACCTGACCGTTTACAGTAACTGACGCTCCGTTTGGCAGGGAACCGATGATAGCTCCGCTCATTGAGGGATAACTTCTTAAATTAAGGTTTGAACCGTCTGTTGTGACAGTACCCGTTCTTACAGGCACAGCCTCTACAAACGGTATGCCGAAGTAATCGCAGAGGGACTGAACCAATACTCTTGCGATAGGCTCAATATTAGCCTTTATCCAGTCCGCGTCGGCGTAGTTGTCGTGATAGCCTATCTCGGCAAGTATAGCCACGGCTCTTGTGCGTGTTACTTCTCCCAGCGTGGTGGTGGGCATGGTGTTCACCTTTTCTGGGTCGGGGTAAATGCTTTCAAAATTGTTTGCCGTAATAGTGGCAAGCTGCCTGCTTAAATTTGAGTAGGGCGAATAATAAACGTCGATACCCCTTAAAAGTCCCGCAAAATCGCCGCCGCCCGCATTTGAATGCAGAGCAAGGTGTACGTCAAATTTTCCGGCATTTGAATCGGCTATTGCGCCGATAACGTTGCGGCTCGGATCGTTGCGGACATAGGAAATTCCCGACGAACGGAGATAAGGCTCCATTTTGTCGGCAATAAGGTTCATGTATTCTTCTTCGTTTCCTCCGTTTATATATGGATTCCATTCCTGTGTGGACGGGCTTAAAAATACGCTTGGCATTGTTTTAAACTATCCCCTTTCTGTATCATTATCCTGACCTGCGATTAAAAGTGCAGAAAAATTCCGTGCCAAAAACAATATGTGCGGACTTTGATTTGAATTTTTACATTTTTTAATTTTAGGTCAGCACTTGCGGTTTCCCGCACTAACATTATATGCGTGCGCCGCGTAAAGATTGATTGAAAGCAAGAAATTAATAGGCAATAAAAATAGTAAATTAAATTTACCAATGCAAAAAATAAATATTTCCCGCAAATTTTATAAAAATACTTGACAAACGGCATAAAAGGCTTTATAATATAGGTAAATAATATTTACGCATTGTTTTTTCGCTGAAATGTGTTATTATATTATTGTAAGCAAAAATTTCGGTACATATGTAATTTTATGAATGGAGGCTTAGTATGACCGGTATGATAATATTATGGATAGTTGTGTTTGTTGCCGCGCTTGTTATCGAAGCTGCAAGCTTCGCCCTTGTGTCGATATGGTTTGCGGCAGGTGCGCTTGGTGCGCTTATCGCGGCTTCGCTGGGAGCAAGCGTTACAGTTCAGCTTATTGTTTTCGCGATTTTGGCGGGACTGCTCCTGCTTTTCACCAGACCGCTGCTTAAAAAGCTTTTTCCCAACAAGTTTATTCCAACCAATTCCGAGCTGGAGGTCGGTAAAACCGCCGTTGTTATTGAAAGCATAGACAACGCCGCGGGAAAGGGCAGAGTAAGGCTCGGCGGGGTGGACTGGTCCGCAGCTTCGGAAAGCGGCAAAAATATCCCGGAGGGGGAAATAGTTAAGGTTAAGGAGATCCGTTCTACAAAACTTATTGTGGAATCGGGTCTATCCGATACAAAAAATTCAAACAATGAAAATTAATTTCAGAAAGGACTTTTATTATGGGTGCATTAGGTTACATTTTGATTGGGTTAGCAATTCTTGTCATTATAATTCTCATTTCGGGAATTAAATTCGTTCCGCAGGCTTCCGAGTACGTTATAGAGCGTTTGGGAACGTATTCGCGTTCTCTCCATGCGGGACCTCACTACGTTATGCCGTTTTTTGAAAAAGTTGCAAAACGTGTTTCTATCAAGGAGCAGGTTGTGGACTTCAAGCCCCAGCCCGTTATTACCAAGGATAACGTTACCATGCAGATAGATACCGTGGTTTTCTACCGCATTACCGATTCAAAGCAGTACACCTACGGCGTTGAGAGACCTATCTCTGCCATAGAAAATCTTACCGCAACGACACTGCGTAACATCATAGGCGAAATGGAGCTGGACTCAACTCTTACTTCCCGTGACATAATCAACGCTAAGATAACATCTATCCTTGACGAAGCCACCGACCCTTGGGGCATCAAGGTAAACCGCGTTGAGCTTAAAAACATCATTCCTCCCAGAGAGATTCAGGACTCCATGGAGCGTCAAATGAAAGCCGAACGTGAAAGACGTGAGAAAATTCTCCAGGCGGAGGGTGAAAAGAAGTCACAAGTGCTTGTTGCAGAGGGCGAAAAGGAGTCCAAGATACTCCGCGCCGAAGCCGAAAAGGAAGCGGAAATTCTCCGTGCCGAGGCGGAAAAGCAGGCAATGATACTCCGTGCCGACGCCGTAAGGCAGCAGAAAATTCTCGAAGCACAGGGTGAAGCCGAGTCTATCGCACTCGTCCAAAACGCCCTTGCGGACAGTCTTGTAAAGCTGAACGATTCCAATCCGCAGGATAACGTTATCGCCCTCAAGAGCTTGGAAGCATTTGCTAAGGCTGCTGACGGCAGAGCTACAAAAATCATCATTCCCTCGGAAATACAGGGTCTCGCAGGACTTGTTACCTCAATAAAGGAGGTCGCCGCCAATAACGCCCAGCAAATCCCTCCCGCTAAAAAGTGAGGCGCTTTGAATGGGTGCGGAAAAATCATGGAGCGGTATGCGAAAATATCTTGAAGAGGATATGCTTGCCGACTCGCTTAAAAATAGAGTAAGGTATTCCTGCACAAAATATCCCGGAATGGACGGCGGCGGACTTTTCAGAATTTATGTCGATAAAAAGCCCGTAAAGGATTTTTCAATGGAAACTGCAGCCAAATATGCTTATAATTTATATAACGGCGAAAGACCTGCCGATATGCACTGCTACTGGCAATATTGGCAGGATGAAGCGGACGATACTCCAATCAATGAACGCGGTGAATTTGACGATGCGGAGTTTTCAAGTGCGTTGTACTGTTATCGAAACAGCGATATTTTTGATTCTCTGTATGATGATGACCCCATTGTGAGAATGTTCGCCGTCCTGGACAGGCGCGTTGGAAAAAGAACGCTTCGCTCTTTAAAGGACGAGATCTCCGAGCAGCCGGAATGGCTTGCATTTTTCTACAAGCTGCGGCTTGAAGCAGAAAATATTCACTAAATAAAACGGAGCAGCCGTATAGTCGGTCGCTCCGTTTTTCGTATTATTTCATAAGCTTTTCTATTTCGGAAAGCGTGGGTGGATCAAGCTGTAAAGGGTACCTCGATATTGCCACCGCTGCACAGGCGCTTGCAAACCGTACGAGCTCGTCGTCGCCGAAACCCTTTGAAAGAGCATATGTGCAGCCCGCTTTAAAGGAGTCTCCCGCACCGAGAGTGCTGACAACATTTGTCTTGTAAGGCTCAAATATTTTGGGACTTTCTCCTTTTCTGCCATACATAAAGGGTTTGCCGCCGTTGGTTATTATGGTCAGACCGCCGCTGTTTTCGCAAAAAAGCGGGAAAAGCTCCTCACGGGTCTTGCCCTTGTAATTATTTTCTATGCCCTCGCCCGAAATGACGGAAACGGCGGAATGACGGTGAATATAGCTGTCATATGTGCAGTCGATTGTAACATACGGCTTGCCATGCTTTACGCAGTATTTCGCCGCAAGCTCGGAGTCGTCCCAGAAAAAGTCGTCTATAGCCGCCGCCTTGCAGTTTGCAATATCTTCCTCCTTGGGCTTGTTCCAAAGTCTTACGCCGCTGTTGTAAGCCTCGGAGTAAAATTTTCCGAACGTCCCCATAGGCGAGCGTATGTCATTGGCGATTATAACGTAATCCTCCATGCCCTCGTAGTTGTAGTCAAAATGAAGCGAATTTATGTCAACAGTTTTGTTTTTGTAAAAATCTCTTATAAGCAGCGCAGTGTTGTATCCGATATATGTACCGTCAATTTTTACATTTTCACCCAGCGAAGCAAGCACCGTTGCACATGTACCCGTCTCTCCGCCTGCAAAGCGGTAGTGGGCTTTTATCTCGGAGTACTCGTCCGGCTTTAAAAAGCCGCCCTCCAAAAGAAAGCTTGACGACACAGCTATCATTCCGTAGCAGTACAAATAGTTGTCCATAAAAATAACCTCCAGTTAATTAATGGGTAAATTATATACCAAAACGGAATAAAATAATATAAAATATGTTGCAAATTTATAATGTATGTTGTATAATAGGCAGGGGAGGGAAAGCCTATGAGTTACAACAAGGAGCTTAACACCCGTCTTTTTTTGCAGAACGAGGAGGAACGCACTCATGTGGAGTACAGACATGAGTACAACTTTTACAGCAACGTTGCTGAGGGGAATGTCGAGGCAGTAAAGGCGGTACTTGCCGACCCGAATAATATAAGTCAGTACGAAAACCCCGAGTACGGCAGACTTTCAAAGGATTTTATCCGAAATATCCGTTACCATTTTATTGTGTCAGTATCGCTTATTACAAGACAGTGTGTTGAAAACGGTCTTGAACGCGAGCTTGCCTACACCCTAAGTGATATTTACATCGGTAAAATGGATACCCTGCAAACTGCCCGCCAAATAATTGAGCTGCATAACGAAATGCTTCTTGACTTTACGCATAAAATGGCAGACTTGCCGAAAAAGAAAGTTTATTCAATGCAGGTAGTAAAAGCTATAGAATATATCTGCCGAAGCCGCAATAAGCACATTACCGCTCAATCGGTTGCGGATAAGCTGAATATTAACCGAAGCTATCTTTCCACGATTTTCAAAAGGGAAACAGGGGTAAATATAAGCGATTTTATCCGCAGGGAGAAGCTTAAAGCCGCCGCAAATATGCTCCGTTTTTCGGACTATTCCTGCGCGGATATTGCAGAATATTTCGGGTTTGCGTCTCAAAGCCACTTTATTCAGTGCTTTTCGCGGGAATACGGCGTAACTCCGAACAATTATAGGAAACGTTTCAGACGGTGATTATTTTATTCTAATCTGCATTGTTATGTACTCTGTCCTATAACCTTAATGGCATGACATTCATTACAAAAGAAAAAATATAATACAGTTTCACCCAAATCAAAATTAAAGTCCTTAATTATATTTCCGTAATCAGTACATACAGTTGCAATATATTTCATATCCTTGCCGCAAATATCACAATATGTATTACCTTCTTCATAGTTGAAATAATAATCTCCCAATATTGAAATAAAGTAATCTTTTCCCATTTCTTCCCAAAAATCATCTTCAGATAATTCTCCCTTTGTTTTCTTTTCGTTCAAAGTTATTTGGTATTCAGAAAAAGGTACATCTATTTTTAATTCATCATCTATTATCCAATGCTGTGCATCATCGTTACTGATAAAATCAATTACCTTTTCTTGAAAGTTTATTCTAAAAAATTGTTCTCCCCAGCACGATGAACAATTAAGGCAAGAAATCAGCGGCAAAGATTTATTGCATTGACCCGCAATTGTATTTAATTTTGGGTCGTTAAGATCAAGTGAAAGTATCTGATGATAAGGCTTTCCGCAATTACTGCAAACAGGCGTTACCCAATCATTTCCACCGAAATGATGCTTGTAATTATCTTTGTAAAAATTAATTGTATAACTTTTCTTATTCAAACCAACCGCACCCTTTTTATTTAAATATTGTAACTGCTGACTTTTTAATAGTTCATAAACCAGTCGGAAAGCTACTCTGTTGTTTTATTCAAAAAAGGTCGTACTTTATTTGAGTACGACCTTTTTGTAATTTACTTATATAATACTAAGGAGTACGCCCGCCGCAACAGCCGAACCGATTACACCGGCAACATTCGGTCCCATAGCGTGCATAAGCAGGAAGTTCGTGGGATTTTCCTGCGCGCCCACCTTTTGGGAAACACGAGCTGCCATAGGTACAGCGGAAACGCCTGCCGAGCCGATAAGGGGATTGACCTTGCCCTTAGTTATAACATACATAAGCTTGCCGAAAAGCACGCCGGCGGCAGTGCCGATAGAGAACGCGATAACGCCGAGAATGATAACCTTTGCAAAGGAAAGGTTAAGAATTTTGTCAGCCTGTGTGGTCGCGCCTACCGAAACGCCTAAGAAAATTGTTACAATATTCATAAGAGCATTTTGTGCAGTATCAACAAGTCTGTTGCACACGCCGCTTTCTTTCAGCAAGTTGCCAAGCATGAGCATACCAACAAGGGGAGCAGCAGAGGGAACAAGCAGCGAAATAACGATAGTTACAGCGATCGGGAAGATGATCTTTTCCGTTTTGGAAACATCGCGGAGCTGTCCCATAACAACGCCGCGCTCCTTTTTCGTGGTAAGGAGCTTCATAATAGGCGGCTGAATGATAGGTACAAGCGCCATGTACGTATAAGCAGCAAGCGCAATAGTACCCGTATCAATGGTGTCAGTAGGCTTCAAAAGCTTACTGGAAACATAAATCGCTGTAGGACCGTCTGCACCGCCGATAATTGCTATAGAACCCGCCTCTGTTGCGGACATTCCCAAAACAGCCGCACCGATAAAGGTGATAAAAATACCTGCCTGTGCAGCAGCTCCCAAAAGGAAGCTTTTGGGATTTGCAATAAGAGGGGAGAAGTCGGTCATAGTACCTATTCCGAGAAAAATCAGCGGCGGATAGACCTGCAGCTTTACTCCCAAATACAGCAGGTCAAGCAGACCGCCGTTTGTAAGTACGTTCAGCACGTCAATGTGCCCCTCTTCATTGATTATGAACAGATCGGGGTTATACAAGCCCGAAAGAGGGAGGTTAGTGAGAAGCATACCGAATGAGATCGGCAGCAGCAAAAGCGGTTCAAAGCCTTTAGCGATCGCAAGATAAAGGAAAACAAAGGAAATTAGAAGCATTACAATATTCTTCCAGCCGCCCTCTTTAAAAAGCTGGGCGAATCCGCTGTCTCTTGCAAGACCTTTTATCGCTCCAACAAAAACGTCACCGAAAGACTGATCTTCGTCCGTCATGACCGCAACGGCTTCTTCGGCGGGCGCCTCTTCCTCAAGATCCTCGGTAGAGGCTATGTCTACAGCCGCGCGATCCTCGGCGGAAACCGTCACGCTCACAAAGCAAAACGCCATACATACCGAAAGTATCATTCCGAGAAAACGGGATAATTTAAAGTTCTTCACGTTCAACAAACTCCTTAACTTAAAATTCAAAAATGGGACTTAATTCAGGTCGCAGCTTAAAACGGCGCTGTTGATTCCCGCAGTCCGGCAGCAGCCCAAGCATTTCCTGCGGAAACGCTCTTTGAAGCCTTTACCGATTTTACGCGGTAGACCGTTCCGTCCGCGGCGGACATTATTGCAACAGCGGCGGAAATTACGGCGATGACCTCGTCGTCGTCCGTGCTTGAAACGGCAGCAGGCATAGCCTTCGGAGCTTCAACCGCTTTTTTCTCACCCTCTGCGGCAGCCTTTTTCTTAGCGTCGATCTTCTTGAAAATCGCTCCTATCGCGGTTATAAAGGCGATAAGCAGGACAAGACCGAGAAAAACGACCACAAGACCCGTGATAACTACGGCAAACACATAAGACAATTCCATTTGCATATAGAAAAACTCCTTTAATCAATATCTAATTAATTATACCCTATTTCGGAAAATTTTGCAATACATTTTTTGATAAAAAAATAACAATTTATAATTTTTTTTAAGGAAATTTTATGAACACTTTCCACAAAAAACTATTAATATATTGTACATCAATTCGACTTTTATTGACAGAAAAAAAGTCCTATACTTATTTCATTAACTATAGTACATGAAGGGGATCGTTATTATGCTTGATTATCTGGAAAAAATCCTTAACGGTATAGTGAGCTTTCTGCCAACATTACTGCTGGCAATAGTAATTTATATTGTGGGAGTTTTTGTAAACAAAGCCATATTGAAGCTTTTCGCAAAAGGCACGGAGCGCAGCCGTATGGATCAGACTGTAAGAAAATTCCTGTCCTCGGTGATAAAAATAATCATTACCGCACTGGTGCTGATAATCGTGCTTACGGTTTTGGGAATTCCAATGACTTCCATAATAACCGTCCTCGGCACAGCAGGAGTTGCAGTAGGTCTTGCTTTAAAGGACAGCCTTGCCAATGTTGCGGGCGGGGTAATATTGCTGATAAATCAGAATATCAAGGTTGGGAATTACGTTGAAATAGGCGCATATTCTGGAACTGTAGAGGAAATTTCCATACTTTTTACAAAGCTTTCGACCCCCGATAATAAGGATATTTTCATTCCCAACGGTGTTGTGGCGACCTCTGCGATCACAAATTACAGCTCCGAGGGCAGCAGGAGAGTTGATCTGCTTTTCGGCATTTCATACGATAACGACCACAGAAAAGCTGTTGACGCAATCAACAAGGTTGTGGAAAATCACCCGCTAATTATTAAAGATACACCGCCGTTTGTCCGTCTTAGCGGACTTGCCGAAAGCTCTCTAAATATAACAGTACGCGTGTGGGCAAAAAGCGAGGATTACTGGACGGTCTATTTTGACCTTATCGAACAGGTAAAGGAAAAATTTGACGAGGAAAATATTGTTATTCCGTACAATCAGCTTGACGTGCATATAGATAATACTAATTTTCTCCTAAAAGCGTAGGTAAAAAATCTGCGCAAAAATCATATGCGCAAATTTTTGCTTGGTTTTTTACACGCTTTTTAGTCGAAAATTAGTATAACAAGAATTAATTATTTTTCGGACTGCCTTTTCCTCATTCTTCTCCAGTTAATAAACCCGTAAATATCGTTTATCAAAAACATTGCAAAGCATATTATTACAGATAAATAGGAAATATCGGCAATTGCCGCAAGAGTCCACAATATCAGCAGTACAGCGTCGTTCGCCGCATAAGCAAGCGCATAAAATGGACTGCGCCTGAACGTCAGATAAGCCGCCGCAAAGCTTGTTGTGACCGAGAATGTGCTGGGGACAATATTAGCTGTGCCAAGATTTTTTAAAATAAAGTAAAAAACAACGGTTACAGCAGCGGTAAGAATTGCCATAAAAACGATTTCTTTGCCTTTCAGACGGTTCACCTTTACCTCGGCTTTGTTGCCGTTGTATGGATTTTTCAGCCATGAAACAAGCGCGACAACAGCCATGGGAGCGGACATTCCGAGATATGTTATCATCTCGCCGTAATATGCGAAGCTGAATGAAATTATCGCATACAAAATGCTGAAAACAATTATCAGAGCCTGACCGACAGGGTTGCCCTTTGCGTTGAAAATAAGTGCAGTGACGCCAATTACCGAAGCCGCAAGCGTTAGGTAATTTTCGCGGTCAAAAATCATAAAGGAAACGACTATAAGCGCAACAGAGCATACCCATAAAATAAGCTCTCCCTTGGAAAAATAGTTAATTAAAGATTTAAAGCTTTTCATGATTTTATCCTTTCATATGTGAAAATAAAAAGCGCCGTATCTTCCCGCCTTCAATACTGTTTCACTTCCAAATGTGTAGAAAAAAATTCTGCACAAAAATCTTAAACGCAAATTTTTGTTTGAATTTTTTTACACATTTAGGTCGTGAAACAGTATGACCTAACGGCAGGAAGTCCGACGCTTTATTTTTCTACCCGGTGGCAAAAAAAACACGGTTTAAATTGTTGATGATATTATATCATATCATATCTTTTGGCAAATGTCAATATTTTGCAGTAAATTTTTCAAATCGAATACGTATTGATATTACTCACCCGCCCCCTTTGAGGGGGCTTGAAAAAGTAAATGCTTATAGTATTTTACTTTGGGGGTGACACTCGCTGCGGGGCGTTCCCCGCTCGCCGAGGGGCGTTCTCCGCCTTACTTAAAATATGCTACTCCGCTCTCAAATATCTTCTGATCTTTGTTTCCGGGAACGTTCTTGCAGATGTCCGAACCAATTCTCTCACTGTGACCCATTTTGCCGAGGATACGTCCGTCGGGAGAGGTTATGCCTTCGATAGCCTCAAATGAAGTATTCGGGTTAAAGCGTATATTCATGGACGGCTCACCGTTAAGGTCAACGTATTGTGTCGCGATTTGTCCGTTGTCTGCAAGCTTTTTGATAAGCTCGTCAGAGGCAACAAACCGTCCCTCTCCGTGAGAAATTGCTATCTTGTGAACGTCTCCCACCTCACAGCCTGCAAGCCATGGTGACTTGTTTGAAGAAATCCTTGTGCTTACCATCATGGACTGGTGCCTGCCTATGGTGTTGAACGTAAGGGTAGGGGAGTCGTCCGTCATATCAACTATCTTTCCGAAAGGCACAAGCCCCAGCTTTAACAAGGCTTGGAAACCGTTGCATATGCCCAGCATAAGTCCGTCGCGGTTGTCCATAAGGTCGTGGACAGCGTCCTTTATCTTGGGATTGCGGAAGAACGATGTAATGAACTTGCCCGAACCGTCAGGCTCGTCGCCGCCGGAGAAGCCGCCGGGTATCATGATTATCTGGGACTGCTTCACAGCCTTTTCAAAGTACGCCGCGCTTTCCTCCAGAGCAGCCGTTGAAAGGTTTTTAATAACAACGATTTCGGGTACTGCTCCCGCTCTTTCAAAAACTCTCGCCGTGTCGTATTCGCAGTTAGTGCCGGGGAATACGGGAATAAGCACTCTCGGCTTTGCAAATGCTGACGCGTGCTGAACGGAGTCCTTAGCTGTATATGTGAATATTTTAGCGGGCTTGTCCTCAGTTTTGATGTTGCAGGGGAATACAGGTTCAAGTCTGTCCTCCCACTTTTTCTGAATATTTTCCATGTCAACAACGTAGTTTTTGCAGAATATTTTGTATTCTTCTACAGTTTCGCCGATAACGTTCTCAACGGTGAAGGGGTCTCCGTTAAGCTCCAGTACAAACGCGCCGTAGCGGGAGTAGAACATTATATCGTCGGAAAGCTGCTTGCTGAATTTAAATCCTATCCTGTTTCCGAGAGACATTTTTGCAACTGCCTCCGCAACACCGCCGAAGCCCAAAGCCCATGCGGAAATAGCGGTTCCGTCTGCAATAAGGCTTTCAACCCTCTCATAGCAGGATTTTACGCTGTCAAATATAGGAAGTCCGTTTTCGTCAAGGTCGGGGACTATAAGTACTACCTTGTTGCCGGCGCCCTTGAATTCGGGGGAGATTATCTTTTTCGCACTCGCCGTAGATACCGCAAAGGAAACCAGTGTGGACGGTACATCAATATTTTCAAATGTTCCCGACATGGAGTCCTTGCCGCCGATAGCTCCGCAGCCCAGCTCCAATTGTGCCTTAAACGCGCCTAAAAGTGCGGAGAAAGGTTTGCCCCAGCGTGTAGGATTATTGTTCGTCCTCTCAAAATATTCCTGGAAGGTCAGCCAACAGCGCTTGTAGCTTCCACCTGCCGCAACAACCTTTGCAATAGATTCAATGACTGCGAACATTGCGCCGTGGTAAGGGCTTTTGTCCGTAACATAAGGGTTAAAGCCCCAGCCCATGATAGAGCAGGTGTCTGTCTCTCCTTGAAGTACGGGTATTTTCGCCGCCATAGCTTGATTTGGAGTAAGCTGATACTTTCCGCCGTAGGGCATAAGAATAGTACCTGCTCCGATAGTGGAGTCGAAACGTTCAACAAGACCCTTTTGTGAACAGATGTTAAGATTACTCATTAGCTGCTCCCAGCCATCGGGAGTGTCGCTGTATGTTTTTATCTGCGCTGTAACAGGGACAGGCACAGCAACGTCCGTGTGCTTTTCCGCGCCGTTAGAGTTGAGAAATTCTCTTGAAAGGTCAACGATCACCTTGCCGTTCCAAGTCATTTTAAGGCGGGGTTCTTCCGTAACAATTGCAACCATGGTCGCTTCAAGGTTTTCCTTTTCTGCCTCCGCAATAAATCTATCCTTGTCTTCCTTGCGGACAACAACAGCCATACGCTCCTGACTTTCGGATATAGCAAGCTCCGTACCGTCAAGACCGTCGTATTTTTTCGGTACTTTGTTAAGGTCGATAACAAGTCCGTCCGTAAGCTCGCCGATAGCGACTGAAACACCGCCTGCGCCGAAATCGTTGCACCGCTTTATCATTTTTGTTACTTCGGGATTTCTGAACAGCCTCTGAAGTTTTCTTTCCTCAGGAGGATTACCTTTCTGTACCTCCGCGCCGCAATGCTCCAAAGAAGCCTCGGTGTGGGACTTTGAAGAACCTGTTGCGCCGCCGCAGCCGTCTCTTCCGGTACGTCCGCCCAAAAGAATGATAACGTCGTCGGGAACGGGAACTTCTCTTACAACGTTTGTCTTGGGAGCAGCGCCCAAAACCGCGCCTATTTCAAGACGTTTTGCAACATATCCCGGATGGTAAATTTCGGAAACATGACCCGTAGCAAGACCTATCTGATTGCCGTATGAGCTGTAGCCGTTAGCCGCGCCCACAGTAATTTTCCTTTGTGGCAGTTTTCCGTGAACCGTGTCTTCAACAGGGACAAGCGGATTAGCCGCACCGGTTACACGCATAGCCTGATAAACGTATGAGCGTCCCGAAAGGGGGTCGCGGATAGCTCCGCCGAGACAGGTAGCGGCGCCGCCGAAAGGCTCTATCTCTGTGGGGTGGTTGTGTGTCTCGTTTTTGAACATAAGAAGCCAGTCCTGCATCTCTCCGTCAACGTCTACCTTTATCTCAACGGAGCAAGCGTTTATTTCCTCTGACTCGTCCAAGTCTTTCAGAATACCGTCCTTTTTGAGTTTTTTCGCGGCAATCGTGGCAATGTCCATAAGAGTAATGGGCTTGTTTTCTCTGCCAAGCTCTTTTCTTGCGTTAATGTATTCGTTGTAGGTTTTCTGAATGTAGTCAGCATTTATGTCAGCCTTGTCAATAATAGTGGAGAAAGTCGTGTGACGACAGTGATCCGACCAATAGGTGTCTATCATTCTTATTTCTGTAATGGTTGGGTTGCGCTTTTCTGTGTCCTTGAAATATTTCTGACAGAACTTTATATCGTCCAAGTCCATAGCAAGACCGTATTTGTTGATAAAGCTGACAAGCTCCACTTCTTCAAGAAGAATAAAGTTTTCAAGAGTTTCTACCTCGGTGGGAATGTTGTAGTCAACAGCAAGGGTCTCAACCTCTTCAAGAGAAGCTTCGCGGCTTTCAACAGGGTTGATTATATATGATTTCAGCTTTGATACCTCGCCCGCAGTCAGCTTGCCCGAAACAATGTAAATCCTCGCATTTCTGACCTTGCACCGCTCACCCTGTGTCAATATCTGGATACATTGCTCGCAGGAATCCGCTCTTTGGTCGAACTGACCCGGAAGGTACTCAACCGCGAAAACGGTCTCGTTTTCCTTTATCTCGGGCATAGTCCGCGAAGAAACGTCCACAGCAGGCTCAGAAAAGACGTTGTTTACCGCAAGGGCAAAATCAGCGTCGCTGAGACCCTCCGCGTCATAGCGGTTAAGGATACGAATACCCCTTAAACCGTCAAGCCTTAAAGCCGTTTTGACGTCCGCAAGCAGATTTTTTGCTTCAACCGCAAATTCGGGCTTTTTTTCAACATAAATACGATAGACTGACATAATTTATACGCTCCTTTTGAATTAATTAACAAGCAGGCTGAGTCTGCACCATTATAGGCATACTTTGTCAATAAGAGTAAAATCTCTCCACGGGTTATAAAACACTTATTAATTGTTAATTATTAATTTGCCAACGCAGTGATCTTTTTCCGCACTTACTATTTTAACATAAAAAACAGAATTACGCAAACTTTTATTTGAATATTTTGTTAATATTTTTACAGGCGTGTAATTCGGCGTGTAACCGTGTGGAAAACCGTCCGATTTTTCCCTTTCAAAAAGTACGGGAAATACCGCTCCTACTTGACTTTGCATAAATTTTCTAGTTGACGCGTCCATAGAAGCAGCCATTTCAGCGGCACGTCTGTGTTTTATTTCTTCCGGGACTTGATTTTCCATTTCCGCCGCAGGAGTCCCGCTTCGCTTTGAATACGGGAAAATATGCGACCGTGCAAACCCTATTTTCTCCGCAAATTCCAGAGACTGCCGAAAGTCCTCCTCTGTCTCGTCAGGGAAACCCACAATAATATCCGTGGTTATAGAGCAATTTTTAAAATTATTTCTCAAATTATTTACAAGTTTTTCATAATCAGCGGTAAGGTAACGCCTGTTCATAGCCTTGAGTGTCTTGTCACAGCCGCTTTGCAGTGAAAGGTGAAAGTGGGGACACAGCTTTTCCAGCTTGGAAAGTCGCTTTACATCCTCTTCCGTAATGGTTTCGGGTTCTATGGAACTTAATCTTACCCGCTCAATTCCCTCAACCCCGCAAACCGCCTCGACTGCGTCCGCAAGCCGTTTTCCAAAGTCAACGCCGTAAAAGGAAAGGTTTATCCCCACAAGGACGATCTCCTTATATCCTGCCTCCGCAAAGCCCTTCGTTTCGGCGATAATGTCCTCTATCGGCTTTGAACGAAAGCCCCCTCGTGAATAAGGGATAATACAGTAGGTGCAGAACATTCCGCAGCCGTCCTGAATTTTCAGGAACGCGCGGGTGTTGTTTTCATAGCGGGTATTGCACATATCCTCGAATTTTTCCTTTCGGGTGTAAGGGCAAACGCTGACAATATGGCTTCTTTCTCTGATAAAGCTTTCAACAAGACTTGGCAGCTCGGCTCGGTTCTTTGTACCCGTGACAATATCAGCTTCCGGAATTTTTTCCGCCTCCTCTGAAAATGCCTGCGGAAAACACCCCGTCAGTACAATTACCGAATTTGGATAACTCCGCCTAAGCCGCCGCAGCTCCTTTTTCAGCTTTTTGTCCCCCGTACCAGTGACGGTGCAGGAGTTCACCGCAAAAATATCCGCAGACGTTTCCTCGGCGGAAACGGTGTACCCCGCTTCCGAAAAAAGCTGCTTCATATTTTCGGTCTCGTATAGATTTACCTTGCAGCCGAAGGTCAAAAAGTAAACATTCATAAAATCTCCATATAATCTTTGTGCAAAACATCAAAAGATGTTTTCAGCAAGTGATTTTAAAATTGCAGTATTTACAATTATTGAAAAAGTTTTGCAAATACTCTTGACTTAATCAAAAAAAACTGTTATGCTATAAATATGATATTGCAGAAAGCAATAATCAATATTTGGAATTTGGAGGGACAAATCATGAATAAAACTAAAGTAATGTTAGGTACTATCAACGATGTTAAGAATTTCGTTTCGGTCGTTACACAGTGCGACTACGATGTTGACCTTATTTCCGGAAGATATGCGGTTGACGCAAAATCCATTATGGGTATCTTCAGCTTGGATCTCTCTAAGCCGATCGAGCTTGAGGCTCATACCGACAATGCTTCCGAATTTTTCGCTCAGATCAAGGAATTCATTGTTGACTAATCCCGTAACAGAAAAGCTTATGCTCCGTTTCCGTTTGGAAACGGAGCTTTTCTTTTTATAGATCATCGTTCCAGCCGTAATCGTCATCATTTTCGTCATCGTCATCGCTTTCGTCATCGTCATCTTCATAGTCCTTGACGAAAAACAAGCCTATAACGCATACTATAATTCCAAAAATAAACAGCCCGAGAACAAGTCCGTCCGGTATAATAACTATGTTCATGCAGAACAGGCTTGAAAGTATGAGTATAATTCCCGCTAAAATTACTTTAATGCTTTTCATATGACACACTCCTTTAATGCTTTTTCAGCACCCGCTCATCGCAGTACTCACATTCAAGAGTGTCGCCGATGCCAATAAAGCTTTTGGGAAGATAATCTTCCTTTCTTGTTATGCAGTTGGGATTTGTACATTCAACACTGTTGTGTACCTTGCCCTTCAGCAGGGTAGTGGGGTACTCGTTTTTCAGTACCGTGAGAATTAGCGCCATTCTGACGAACATACCGTATTTAGCCTGTTTGAAGTACAGCGCACGTGGGTCGTCGTCAACCTCTATAGCGATCTCGTCCACTCGGGGCAGGGGGTGCAGTACGCACAGGTCGGACTTTGCTTTCAGCATTTTTGCCTTGTCAAGACAGTACACGTCCTTTTGTTTTTCGTAATCTTCCTCCGAGGAGAAGCGTTCCCGCTGAATTCTCGTCATATACAGCACGTCCAGTCTGCCTATGGCTTCCTCAATGGAGTTTACCTCCTCAAAAGCGCAGTTCGCCGCCGTGAGAATGTCCTTTATGTAAAACGGCAACCGAAGCTCTGGGGTGGAAATAAGCACAAATTTGTTCCCCTTGTAGCATGATAGTGCTTTGCAGAGCGAATGTACCGTTCTGCCGTTTTTTAAATCGCCGCATAAGCCTATGGTAAGATTATCCATTCGACCTTTTTCCATGGACAGTGTTAGCAGGTCGGTAAGCGTCTGGGTCGGGTGAAGATGTCCGCCGTCCCCCGCATTGATTATGGGGCACTCTGCCGTAAGCGCGGCAGCCTTTGCGGAACCCTCCATAGGGTGTCGCATTATCATAATGTCCGCATAGCCCGACACTATTTTTGTTGTGTCCTTAAGATTTTCGCCCTTTGCAACCGAGGACGTTGCAGGATTGTCAAAGCCGATAATAGTTCCCCCAAGCCGCAGCATTGCCGCCTGAAATGACATCTGTGTTCTTGTGGACGGCTCGTAAAAAAGGGTCGCCATGATTTTTCCATTGCAAGCCTGCGCGTATTCCGCAGGGTTTTCCGCAATTTCCTTACCCAGAGCAACCACCTTGTTCCACCACTCCACGGGCATATCGTTCAGATCAATAAGATTGGTAAATTTTGAGACCGTATCCATATAAAAGCCGCCTTTCAAAAACATACTATATCATTTTAGCAGATTTTGCGGAAAATTTCAATACTTTGTCAAAAAACAATAAAAAAATTTTCTTGGAACATTATATTCCGAAAATTAAATCGCATTTTCCTCACCACGTAGGGCGGGGGCTTGCTCCCGCCTGTTGTACCAAAATATTTATAAATAATTTTTCTTGTGTAACCTTTTTAAGACAATAAGCGTCTATAAAAGTGAAAGGAGGTAATCCGAATATGCATATTCAAGATAAAGAAACAGTCCGCCTGCTGAAAAGCGGGAAAGTCCGCGGACTTGAAGCGTTAATGGACAAATACGCAGCCTATGTCAGCACAATAATTCGCCGAATAGTCCTGCCCGACCTGTCGGAAAGCGACGTGGAGGAACTTTCCGCCGACGTTTTCACAGCGGTTTGGCAAAAACCAAATTCTCTCACCGCGGAAAACGTCAAATCCTATCTTGCGGCAGCAGCGCGAAACAAGGCATTGAGCAGAATGCGTACCGCAAAGCAATGGCAGCCGCTGGAGGACGAGTTTATCACCGCCGAGGGCGATATAGAAAACGAAACGGATAAGCTTCTTCTTGCGGAAACTTTGGCGGCGGCTCTTAAAGAGCTTGAAAGCTCCGACAGAGAGATTCTTGTCGGGACGTACTATTACTGCCGCAGCGTTAAGGAAACAGCCGAAAAGCTTGGAATTACACAGGAGGCGGCAAAAACACGGCTTTTTCGGGCGCGGGCGCGTCTGAAAAAAATACTTACGGAAAGAGGTATAGTTTATGAAGATTGATTTTTACGATTTGTTTTCCCTGCACACTCCCGAGGAATTTCCCGAAGAGGTGACGGATAACTACACCGCAGCGGCGGTAAAAAGCAGGGTAATGGATAATATTTCCGAAAACAAGCGCAAGCCTGTACGCATAAGCAGGATAGGCAAAATTTTCCTTTCGGCAGCGGCTGCTGCAGTTGTTTTGGTAACGGGTACTCTTGCTGCTTCTGCGCTTGGATTTATCGACCTTGAAAAGATTTTCGGGGGAATATTTAACAGCGGTACGGAATATCTTGACGGCATAACGACAGTACCTCAAGATGTTACCGTAACGGGGGACAACAGGCTTTCATTCAAAGTTCTCGGTATAGGTGGCACAAAAAACGAAGCGTTCGGCGCTATTGAGGTAAAAAGAAACGACGGCGGCGTTTTCCCCGAACATATAGGAGCGATTGCAATGGGAAATATTAATGCTTCAGAACTTGTTTCAACCGGGCAGTATATATGTACAGGAGAATTTGAATTAATTGACGAAACTACCGCAATTGTTTATTTCAGAAATAAAGTTATTATGGCAGATCATAATGAAAGCATTATAGGTACAACATACACTTATACACTCTCTAAAATTTTTGATACTGCGGAATTTGCCAAGCTTCAAGAAAAATACGGCGTGTATATTGACGATGAAGATGACAAAGCTTATTTGGACTATATCCGTGAAAATAAAGATGTTGTGCTCGACGGCGATTGGACTGTTACTTTCCCGTTGGATTATAATATCGAAAAACGCAGCGTAAACGTTAATGAACCGTTCAGAAACGTTGACTGCGGCATATGGTCGTCGGTAATTACCAATGTTGAATATTCATCTGTAACGCTTGATATTTCATTGGAAAAAGCCATTAATTACGGAAGGTCTGTGATATTGAACAATGTTTCGGTAAAGCTTGACAGCGGCGAGGAATTTATTGCTCCGTGCTCTTATTCTTCTACTGAATATAATGATGCTGTTTTAGAAAAAAACTTTGTAATTCATTTTTCATTTGACAAGCCAATAGACATAGACAGCGTTGAAAGCATTACAATAGGGGATGTGATAATTCCCGTAAAATAACAAAATTGGTGCGGAGCAAAATGTTCCGCACCAATTTTTTAGTCCTTACCCTTAAAGAACGCCCCCACAAGGTCGGGACCCGCGTTTGCCGCAATTACGCCGCCGATCCTGAAAGACATTTCGGGCGGGTAGCCAAGCTTTTTGGTAAGAGCCGCCGTAAGCTCCTTTTCCTGCTCGTCGTTGTCGGCGTACACAAGACAATATGGAGTTTGGGGAATTATCCTGTTAGCGGTTATCTCAACTATTTTGGGAATTACCGCCTTGTCGCCCCGCACCTTTGCGTCCGTTGTGGAAACGCCCTTTTTTATCTGTATTACGGGACGAAGTCCCATAAGCTCACCAACGAAAGCGGCGGCGGTGCTGACACGTCCCGAACGCTTTACAAATTCAAGTGTGTAGCAGCCGAAGTGTACTTCCGCGTTAGCAAGCCAGTCCTGCATATAGGCAATGACTTCCTCTGCGGACGCACCCTTTTCTATTTTTTCTGCGGAACGGATAAGCGGGTAGCCGTATACTCCCGTATAGTTTCCCGAATCAATAACGTGGACGTTATACTTGCCCTTGGCTTCGGGGTACTCCTCAAAGAAATTGTCAACAGCCATTACAGCGTTGCTGTAGGTTGCAGAGCCGAGGGAAGCGATAGCAACATAGATCAGATCGTCATAGCCTTGATCGAAGTACTCTTTGTAAAGCTCCACAAACTCAAAAGCGGTTATTTGCGCATGGGTGGGAAAGTCCTTTGAGTCTTTCAGCATTTTGTAGTACTCTAAATTGTCATAGTCCCTGTCATAGAAAGCTTTTTCTCCTAAAGTAATAGGGAAACGGAGTATACGTATGTCGTGCTTTTTTTCAAGCTCCTGCGGAATATCCGAAGCCGAGTCGGTCATCAATTTTATTTTGCTCATAATGTTCAAATCCTTTCCGTTCTTGTAGGGGCGCATTCCATATGCGCCCGTTACTGCATTTATTTTCTATACGGGCGGATATGAAACCTGCCCCTACAAAACAATAATTTAATCCCAGTCATATTGTGTCAGTTTGCCCTCCGCCGCAAGGTCGGGGAAATCCCACTGCCGCAGTACCTCATACACCGCGATAGCCACGGAATTTGACAGATTAAGACTTCTCAGCCGCGGCCGCATAGGTATCCTAAGACAATTGTCGGGATTTTTAACAAGCAGCGCTTCGGGAAGTCCCGCGTCCTCACGCCCGAAAATCAGGTAACAGTTGTCGGGGAAACTCACATCGCTGTATGTATTCTTCCCTTTTGTGGTGAAATAATAGAAGTTCCCGCTGTTTCGGCTGAAAAAATCCTCCAAACCGTCATAATAGGTAATATCCAATTCATTCCAGTAATCCAGTCCCGCACGCTTCAGATTTTTGTCAGTGACCTCAAAACCAAGCGGTCTGACAAGGTGCAGTCTTGCTCCCGTAACCGCACAGGTTCGGGAAATATTTCCTGTGTTTTGAGGTATCTGCGGTTCAACCAGTACAATGTTAATATTCATTTCACCACCGCCTTACATCTGCTCATAGTCACAAAGGGTGGGGTTTGTGATAAGAAAATCAAGGCAGCTTTCAAGCATAATACCCTCCCGCGTGTCGGTGGAGTAGCTGTAGGTGGTCTTTATGGCACGTTCCAAAAACGCCGTTGCTCTGTTCATAGCAATAGGCAGACTGTCTCCACGAAGGATAGAGCCTGTCAGCACCGAAGCGAAAACGTCTCCCGTGCCGGGGTAGTGGGCGTTTATCAGATTATAAGGAGTACGCCAAAACTTGCTGTGATCGCGGTCGTAGCCAACGTTGTAAGTCCTTCCGTCTGAAAAAACGCTTGTTATAACAACGATTTTTGGACCCAGCTCCGAGAGCCGTACAAGATAGCTCTTTATCTTCTGCATGGAAACGTCCGCCTGGAGCGGGTTCTCACCCAACAACATAGCCGCCTCGGTAATGTTCGGGGTAATAATGTCCGCAATTGCCGCAAGCTCACCCATACGCGAGCAAAGCTCCGCCGTGCAGGTCTTGTATGGCTTGCCGTTGTCAGCCATAACAGGGTCAACAACTTTAAGAGCGTCCTTGTAATATTCAAAAAATTCAAGACAATGGTCTATCTGTTCCTTTGAAGCAAGAAAACCGCTGTATACGCAGTCGAATTTGTAATCCAGCCGCTTGTAATGCTCCAGAGCAGGGGAGATGTAGTCCGTCAGATCGCGGAGAACAACGTCCCCGAAGCCGCCTGTGTGAGTGGATAATATTGCCGTCGGCACTGGACAGACCTGAATACCCTGCGCCGACATTGTGGGCAGTATCACCGAAAGAGAACATCTTCCCACGCCCGACAGATCGTGAATTGCCGCAACCTTTGCGGATTTGCTGTACATAAAAATCTTCCTTTTTTAAATAATTTGTGTTAATCGTAAAAAAGCTTTTCCGGCATTTCAGCGTTGCTGTCTCCTGTGTAAACAGGGAAATTTCCCGTTATTTCAACAGTAAGACCGTTAATCATACCCGTGTGCAGGGAAATGTGCCTGAACTGCCTTAAAACAAGCTCCAATCGGGTGTAGGGACAGTTTTCGGGCTTTTCCGCAAGCATTTCGTCCGTAAGACTGTCAATATATTGTAAGGTCTTGTCCCTTACAATGTAAAGGTACTCCAAAAGCTGTTTGTCGCTTAATTCTACAGAACAAGGGTTGTCGGGATTATCCATGCCGTCCTCATGCCATTCGGGTTCGGAATAAGCAAACGGATTAAAAAACCATTTGTCCGCCGAGTGAATGGTGTGGTAAACATATCTCCATGCAGGAGAACCGCATACAAGAGCGTTTCGGTCGTAGGTATTTATTGCTGTTTCAAGATTTATAAAGTTTGGAACTACCTGCATTTTTATTATTTCACAAAGCGTTTTCATAATGTTACCTCACAATGGCGTAGGTCATATATCCGATATACATGAACACAAGAATTATACCCTCGGGACGGTTTACCTTCTTCTGTGTAACGCAGAACACATATGTGAGAGCCGTTACAGCTGTGAGAATAACAAGGTCGAAGAGGCTTTGGGCATTGATATTCATTGGAGTAATTGCCGCGGAAGCCGCCAGTACAAAAAGAATATTAAAAACGTTTGAACCGACAACGTTGCCGATTGCAATGTCACTTTCACCCTTTCTTGCCGCAACAATGCTTGTAACAAGCTCAGGCAGGGAAGTACCCACCGCTACAATGGTAAGTCCCACGAGTGTCTCGCTCATTCCGAAGCTGCGGGCAATATCGCTTGCGCTGTCAACAACAAGCTGACCGCCTATGATAATTCCCGCAAGACCTCCGACTGTAAATATAATACTCTTTACAATGCCGTATTTGGGCTTGTCTTCTTCAAGAGAGGCAGCGTTTTCCTTTCGGGTACGCAGAGCAGAGGTTATTACAGAATAGAGGAATATCGCCATGAGTATCAGAAGAAGAAATGCTTCATTCCGTGAAATAATATTTGCGGTACCGTTTCCGAGAGCCGTATCAAATGATATTATCAGAAAAGCCAGCGTTGCAAGAAACATAAACGGAAATTCCTTTTTGATTATCTGACTGTCTATCTTAACAGGCTTTATTGCTGCACTTATGCCAAGTACGACCAAGATATTGAACATATTAGAACCGATAACGTTTCCCACGGCAATATCGTTGGAACCCTTTATTCCTGCGATAATGCTGACCGCAGCCTCCGGTGCGCTTGTACCGAAAGCAACGATTGTCAGTCCGATAACAATTGAGGGTATTTTCAGAAACTTTGCAATGCTTGAGCTTCCGTCAACAAAAAAGTCCGCACCCTTTACAAGCAGCACAAAGCCAACTATAAGCAGAACAAATGATAAGACCATAATAATACTTCCTTTTTAAATGAATACTTAAGATATATAGTACCACATAATATTTCCAATGTCAATCGCGATAATCAACTTTTGAAAATAAATTATTTTTTGTTGGCATATTTGATAAATCTCTCTTGAAATACAGAAAAAAATATGTTAAAATAATATTATTGTGAGTTTAAAAAATGAGTATCGTCAAAGAGGTTAAATATATGAGCAATAAAAATAAAAGAAGAAAAAGAAAAAAAATCCCAACCGAATCTGCAAGACGAAAAAGGCGTATCGCAATAGCGAGGTTTAAGATTTTCTGTGTGGTGCTTATTATAGGAGCAGGTATTTTCGGCGCAGTTCAGCTAAACAAGTCAATTGAAGTGCCGCTTAAGGTCAATGCGGAAAATTATTATCGTATTGTTGAAAATTCCAATGTAAGCGGTCTTTTTGACGGAGATACAGGAGAGCACGCGGAGGAAGTATCTGCAAGCTTATCAAAATATAATGTTCCGCAGCCTAAGCTTGCGGATGAGTACCCGATTGACACGGTGCTTCAGTCAAAATATGCCATAGTTTACGACGTTCAGGCAGATGAAGTACTTTACGCGAAAAATGCCGAAGAAAAGTGTTTCCCGGCAAGTACCACGAAAATTCTTACAGCGGCTGTTATACTTGATAACGCTCCCGATGACTTTCAGTTTACCGCGGGAGACGAGCTTGATTTTGTAAATCCCGAATCAAGTCTCGCCTTTATAAGCAAGGGCAACGTTCTCGACCTTGAAATGACTATTGATGCATTAATGCTCCCGTCAGGGAACGACGCTTCATATATGGCTGCCGCAAATATGGGGCGGTACATCGCCAAAAACGACGACCTTTCACCGGAGCAGTCGGTCAAGACATTTGTTGACGAAATGAATAAGACAGCTAAGCTTTTGGGCGCTGAAAACACTCACTTTACAGCTCCAGACGGCTTTCATGACGACGACCACTATACAACGGTGCTGGATATGCTGAAGATAACACTGTATGCAATGGATAAGCCGAAGCTTACAGCTTCCGCGGCAAAGCCAAGTACATATACTACCTTTATCACCGGTGAAGAAGTATCATGGACTAACTCAAACAAGCTTATTCAGGAAACAAGCGGAGACTGCTACTACTTGTACGCAAACGGCATGAAAACAGGCATGACCGATCAATCGGGGTATTGCGTTGTAGCAACGGCAAGGCGTTTCGACCATGATATTGTCTGTATCGTTTTCGGTGCTGAAGCCTCCGATGTACGCTGGAACGAAACAATATCTCTTCTGGACGCGGCGTTTGTCCAAGTAAAAAACAGGAACGAGGGAGAATAATGGTAAATATCGGAAATGAATGGGACGAGATCCTCAAAGGCGAATTTGAAAAGGAATATTACCTAAATTTACGGGAATTTCTAAAAAAGGAATATTTTACCTATCACGTTTATCCTAATATGTATGATATTTTCAATGCGCTTAAATACACATCCTACTCGGACGTTAAGGCGGTTATCATCGGACAGGATCCTTACCACGGAGCGGGTCAGGCTCACGGACTTTGCTTTTCAGTACAGAAAGGTGTAGCTGTGCCGCCGTCCTTACAGAATATTTATAAGGAAATTTATTCCGACCTGGGAATTTCCCCTGCAAACCACGGTTATCTCAAAAAGTGGGCGGATAACGGCGTGCTAATGATGAATGCGGTCTTAACCGTAAGAGAGGGTCAGGCAAATTCCCACAAGGGCAAAGGCTGGGAAATTTTTACGGATAAGGTTATCGAGCTTCTGAATGAGCGTGAAAAGCCTATAGTTTTCCTGCTTTGGGGAGGTAATGCCAAGCAGAAAATGCGGCTTATAACTAATCCCAATCATCTTATCCTGCAAGCGGCGCACCCAAGTCCGCTTTCTGCGTTCAACGGCTTTTTCGGGTGCAGGCATTTTTCAAAAGCAAACGAATTTTTAGCAAATCACGGCATGGAACCGATTGATTGGCAGATCGACTGAATTTTTGGAGGTAAATATGAAAAGAAATCTTGCATTATTTATTTCAGCGGCGATGGTTTTGTCGGTATTTGCTTCCTGCGGAGGAAACGGGGGAGATACCAATTCCGCAGACGCAGGCATGGTTTCGGAAACAACTTCTGAGTTGGAAACAATTGCGGAGCTTATAGACTTTTTCGATGAGGATTATGATCCATTTTCAGACGATTATGACCCATACGGCGGCGGAGGTGCTTCAGCGGCAAGGCATTCTCCCGAAACGGACAGCGTCCCCGATAATTCTGAAATCGCAGAGGAAATTACTGACAGCAGCAGTACAGAAACAGCTGCTCCCGTGGCAAATAATACTCCGCAAGCAGCCACAGCAAAGCCTAAAAGCGAAGGCAAATCCTCCGTAAATACTGACGTTCCCGCCGAAACAACAGCTTTAAAAAAATTGGAGGAACAGAAATCTTCAAGCGATGTTGTTCTGACAATAAATTCCTCAAACAGCTGGGAAAACGGCAGCGATAAGTTTACACAGCTTGACGTATCGGTAAAGAACAATTCCGATAGAGCCATAAACGGTTGGACTGTTACAATTCCGGTAGCAAGCGGCGCCAAAGTTGACCAAAGCTGGAATTGTGAGCTTTCCATAAAAAATGACACGCTTACGGCAACGCCCGTCGATCACAATTCATTTGTTGATGTTGGAAGTGAGGGAACTTTCGGTATGATATTATGTAACGCAGGTTCTGTGGACAGTTCAAAAGCGGAGGTTAGATTCGGTACTTCAACGGTAAACGGAACAGGAGGAAATTCAGGTCAAAATAATAATAACGGTGGCGGAAACATCGGATCTGTGGGAAACAACAACCCCAAGATCGTGCAGGCTAAGGATGTTCCTGCGCCCACCACTAACGACTGGCTCTACACCGACGGCAGCAAAATTGTCGATAAGGACGGCAAAGAGGTATGGCTCACAGGTGTGAACTGGTTTGGTTACAACACGGGAACAAACACCTTTGACGGCTTGTGGGCATGCGATTTGAACACATCTATAGCTGCGATCGCCGACAGGGGTTTTAATCTTCTGCGTATACCCATTTCTACAGAGCTTATCAAAAATTGGTCCAACGGGAATTATCCCAACGCCAATTTCAATCAAGCAACAAATTCATATCTCGTTGGAATGAACAGTCTTGAAATTTTTGATTATGTTGTCGGACAGTGTCGAGCCAACGGCATAAAAATAATGATAGACATTCACAGCGCAAAGACTGATTCTATGGGACATATGTACAACGTCTGGTACAACGGTGATATTTCTGAAAAGGACTATCTTGACGCCCTTGCCTGGACGGCAGCAAGGTACAAAAATGACGACACTATTATTGCCTACGACCTTAAAAATGAGCCTCACGGAAAAGCAGGGGAGTCCCCCAGAGCAAAATGGGACAATTCCAAAGATTCGGACAACTGGAAGTACATAGCAGAAAAGGCGGCAAAAGCGGTGCTGAACAAAAATCCAAACGTGCTCGTAATGGTTGAGGGAATCGAAATATACCCTAAAGATATCGGCGCGAACGGAGATTTTTCTTCAACAAATATGGGCGATTATGATTGTACATGGTGGGGCGGAAATCTTCGCGGAGTAAAGGATAACCCCATAAATTTGGGCAAATATCAGAACAAGCTTGTGTATTCCCCTCACGATTACGGTCCCTCGGTTTACGAGCAGCCTTGGTTTAAGGGCAATTATACCTTTGACAGTCTTTTTAAAGACTGCTGGTATGACAACTGGTTCTACATTCAGAAAAACGGTACCGCGCCACTGCTGATAGGCGAATGGGGCGGATTTATGAGAGAACCTAATTTGACTTGGATGACATACCTCCGCAAACTTATTAAGGATAACCGTATTAACCATACATTTTGGTGCTTCAACTCCAATTCCGGAGACACGGGCGGACTTGTCCTTGACGATTTCACCACTTGGGACGAGGAAAAATATTCTTTTGTAAAAGAGGTTTTATGGCAGCAGGACGGCAAGTTTGTTGGTCTTGACCATGAAATACCCCTCGGCAGCAACGGAATTACACTTTCGGAAGCAAAATGATAGTTGATAGCGTATAGTTTGACAGTAAAAAAATCGGGTAACTTTTTAAAGTTACCCGATTTTTTATAAAACTTCATTAAATCACCCGCCGCGGGGTGATCGCACTTACTTGAGCTCAACAGTAGCGCCTGCTGCTTCGAGCTTAGTCTTGATATCCTCAGCGTCAGCCTTGGAAGCGCCCTCCTTAAGAGCCTTAGGAGCAGCTTCAACAAGCTCCTTAGCTTCCTTAAGGGAAAGACCGCAGATATCCTTAACAGCCTTGATAACGTCCATTTTCTTGTCGCCGAAGGAAGCGAGAACAACGTCAAATTCTGTCTTCTCAGCACCGCCTGCTGCGCCGCCTGCTGCGGGAGCTGCTGCTGCAACTACAGCGGAAACGCCGTATTTTTCCTGGATACCCTCAACGAGCTCGTTAAGCTCAAGAATTGTAAGGGTGTCAATAGTGTCTAAAATATTAGTAATTTTCTCTGAAGCCATGATAATAATCTCCTTTTAGTAATGTAGATTTACGCATATGCGTATTTAAAATTCCGCGGATGACCGCATTTTTCGAGCAAGCTTTTAAGCTGCGCCCTCTTCGTTTTTCTTGTCCGCAAGAGCCTGCAATGTAGCCGCAAGACTTTGCATTGGAGCCTGAAGTGAACCGAGAAGCTGTGCAAGAAGAGTTTCCTTGGAAGGAATTTTGGAAAGAGCAGTAACACCCTTTGCATCGTAAATATCCTTGTCAATGAAGCCCGCCTTAAGAGTGAACTTTCCGTCGGAGCCTTCAGCGTATTTACCGAGAATACGTGCAGGAGCAGTCTGGTCGCCGTCTGTAAGAGCGATAGCTGTAGTGCCCTTGAGAACCTCTGTAAGACCCTCCAGTTCAGCGTTTTTAACAGCGAAACGAAGCATGGAGTTCTTTTCAACGAAATAGTTTACTCCTGCCTCACGAAGCTCCTTTCTGAGCTTTGTGTCGTCTTCAACGTTGATACCCTTGTAGTCAACGATAACGCCCGCTGTGGAATTTTTCAGAAGCTCTGAAATTTCCTCAACTCTTGCTTTCTTGGATTCAAGTACCTTTGCGCTTGGCATAAAATTTCACCTCCGATAATTCAATAAACACACTAAACAGTGCGCTTTTGCTATACGGATTCAAAAAGAAAACCTTTTCCCAAAGGAAAAGGTGCAAGTACATAATAAATACTTACCGTCTTTTCCTCGGCAGGACTTACGGCAAAGCCGCCTGCTGTCTTTAGAATACGATAGCGTGATGTTAATAAACTTAACAACTTTAAAATTATACCATATAAATTTTTATTTGTCAATAGTTTTTACAAATTTTTTTGTAAAATTATCAGTCGTCCTTATATTTTGTCATTTTAATGTTTTTCTTGAAATTGCTCCGCATCTTGTGATATTTGAATTTGTCGCGTATCTTTCGTAAGAATCCCCCTCCGAAGAACAGCAAAAAGTTGAGTATTGAAAGAAGTATCGCAAGCCTTATGTCCCAATAACTGTTCATAATATGCCAAAAAGCAGAAAAAGACATTTTGTACTGTATTGCCAATGATATTGCAGATACGGGAATAAACGCATATATAAGCACAGCCACATCAAGCCATGCAAGCCATTTCATTTTTACCGGAATGAAGAAAAATAACAAAAGCTGCATATTAGGCGCGATAACAGCCATTGCCAAAAACAGGGAAAGGTTAAGGAAATGATTTGTTGCATATCCTGTTATAAAGCCGCTTATTGCGGAGAAAAGCACTCCAGATAAATAGAAAATGTTAAAATTGAAGCTTCCCCAATAGCTTTCAAGATTTGAACCGATAAACCAGTAGAAATACAGCCAAAATACCATGCTTATGGGGTTGGTGCTTTCAGGGATAAAAACAAAGCTGACAACGCGCCATATCTGACCGTGCAGAATAGCGTCCCTGTCAAATGTCATAAAGCCCCAAAGGGGAATGTCAGGGAATAAAAACTGGAAGGCATATACTATCAGCGTACCTATCACAATATAAAGCATGAGATTGTCAATATGATAACGTCCGAATTTACGTTCCATTTTATTAAGCATATTCAATACAAAAACCTCGATTTCCAATATTTACAGTACATTATACCATTAATTCGCAAAAAAAGCAATACTGCTATTGCAAAAAATAAAAAAATGGGTTATAATAATTATAATGCTGAATTTTTAGGAGGAATTAAAAATGAGTACAAAAATTACGGCGGATATGATTATTGGTGATATTCTTGATCTTGATCCGGATACGGCGCCATATTTTCTTGAAATGGGTATGCACTGTCTGGGCTGCCCGTCGGCAAGGGGAGAAAGTCTTGCGGACGCCTGCGCTGTACACGGCGTAAGCGCTGAATCGCTTGTTGAAAAGCTTAATTCGCATTTCGCAAATAAGTGATTCGCCGTTGCCGATAATGCTGCTTTGGCGTTATCGGCAACTTTTTATTTTGCAATAAAAAGTTTACATATTATTTACAAGAGGAAATCATTATGCTTGATAAACGTCTTAAACTTTGTGCAGATATGGTAAAAGGAAACTGTGTTTGCGATGTGGGAACAGACCATGCATATCTTATTGCGGAACTGCTTGTATCTGGTAAGTGCAGTACGGCGATCGCAGCAGACGTAAACGAAAAACCTCTCAACGCCGCAAGAGCTAACCTTGAAAGGGCAGGGGTTATAGACAGGTCGGAAATCGTATTTTCCGACGGTCTGAAAAGCGTTTCGCCGGAGGGTATTACCGATATAGTTATTGCGGGAATGGGCGGCGAGCTTATTGCGAAAATTTTGTCTGAATGTGATTGGCTTCATGGAAGAAATCTGATACTTCAGCCCATGAGCAAAACGGAGTATCTTTTGCGCTGGCTGTGGGAAAATGAATTTGAAATAATCAAAAGGCAAGCGGTCTGCGAGAGTAAATTTTGTTATACGGTAATCAATGCGATGAAAAGTAAAAAAACTTTACACAGCAAAGAAATACCGCCGCTTTTTGAGTATATAGGCGGATTTGACCTATTGGACAGTGATTCAAAGGAATACGCGAGTCGGCAAGCTAAAAAGCTTTACAGCTCAGGGGAATCACTGCGAGCAGCAGGACATTACACCGAAGCTTTGAAACGTATCGGACTTGCTTCGGAAATAATGATAAAAACAGGAGGAAAACCAATGTATAAAGTTAATGATGTTTTGGCGGAAATGGACGTTATTGCGCCAATGAAAAATCTTCACAAGGGTGACAATTCGGGGCTGTTGGTTGGAGAAGGAAACGCTCCCGCAAGCAAAGTCCTTTTCGCCCTTGATATAACCTGCGAGGTAGTTCGTGAAGCTGCGGAAATAGGCGCAGAGGTGATAGTAGCACACCACCCTGTAATTTTTCACCCTTTGTACACTCTTGATGACAGCAACCCGGCCTGCCTTGCTCTAAAGCACGGTATAGCTTGTATTTGTTTCCATTCTCCGCTCGATATGGCGGACGGCGGTATAAACGACATTATTTTCGGTATGCTTGATCCTGCATTGAAGTTAAAAAAACAAACTGTCCTTGAACCTGTTCACCCCGACGGACGGGGCTACGGTTGGGTTTGTTCTGTGGGAAACGAGATAATGCCCGACAAACTGGGTATGCTCTTAAAGGATATTTTTGGCAATAAAGTTGTCCGTTATACAAACAGCGGAAAGGTTGTAAAAAAGATTGCTTTCTGCTCTGGCGGTGCAGGAGGAAATCTTCCGATTGCCATTGAGCAGGGTGCGGACGCATATATTACTGGGGACGTAAAACACGACCAATGGATTACTGCCCGAAATTGCGGCATTGCTCTCTACGACTGCGGACATTTCCACACAGAGGATATTGCTATACCTTACCTTATAAAGCGTTTTGGAGAAGATATGCCGGGGCTGGAGATTATTCGGGCTAAGTCCGATAAAGACCCTGTTGACTATATTATGTAAGGAGATCGTCATGCTGATATGTCCAAAATGCGGAGAAAAGCTTACCGACAAGGGCAGGTCGTTCACCTGTCCAAACTGTCATTGTTATGACAAGGCGAAAAGCGGTTATGTAAATCTTCTTCTGTCAAACCAAATGAAAACCAAGTTTCCGGGGGATAACAAGCTTATGGTTCAGGCGCGTAAAGCTTTTCTGGATAAGGGTTACTATGAAATTCTTGCCGAGGCTTTGCAAAACAATGTTAAGGAGCACACCTTTACGGGTTGCCGTATTCTTGACGCGGGCTGCGGGGAGGGGTACTATACCGAAAAAATATGTAATGCGGTCTCGGACATTGCCGAGGAAATCATTGGTGTAGATATATCCAAATGCGCCGCCGATTATGCCGCAAAGCGTACAAAATCGGCATTGTTTGCAGTTGCAAGCGTTTTTCACCTGCCGATTGAAACGGAGAGCTGCGATATTTTAACAACGCTTTTTGCGCCGTACTGCGGCGAAGAATTCCTTCGTGTTTTAAAAAGAGGGGGAATAATGATAATGGTTATCCCTGCGGAACGCCATTTGTGGCAGCTTAAATGCGCGGTCTACGACGAACCGTACCAAAATGATGTAAAGGACTTTAACTTGTCCGGATTTAAGCTTATAAAGCGTGATACGGTATGCAGAAACATAGATATATCCTGCAATGGGGACATAATGTCTCTGTTTTCAATGACACCTTATTTTTACAAAACCTCGGAGGAAAACCGACAGAGACTTGTAAAGTTTGAAAGCCTTACAACGGAAATCGGGTTTGAAATGCTTACATATAAAAAATTATGATATAGGAGAATTTTTATGGAGAAAATTAAAAGATCGTTAAAAAAAACTTTTATTATTTTACTTATCGCAAATATCGTTATCACACTTTTTGAATGTGCAAAAATTCCATTGTATACTTATCTTGACAGCATAATTCCGAAGCGAGGTGAAATTTCAACTGTTTCTCAATATTTAAAGGCTAATTTTGATGCTCGCAGTCTTTGGTCTATGGGTATCAATTTTGTTACTTATTTGATTGAAATGCCCTTTTTATGCGGTGTGTACAGCTTTTGTTTTGCTAAGCTGGAAGATGAGGAGACAAATTTCGGTAAAATTTTCTATTTTTACCGAAGTCCGAAGCGTATCTTACTTTCGATATCCGCTGCGATTTTAACGGGAATTTTATGTAAAATTCCTATGACTGCGGCAAATTGCGCAACGCTTTTAGATCCTGCTGTCGATATAAATTTGATTGTCTTTTTATTGCTTTTGCTGCTTGTTCCTGTGTTTGGCTTAGCGGGAATTGCGGCAATTGTTACACTGTGTTTTTGGACTTACTCATTTGCTTTAAATCCCGACGATAAAATAAAAAACATTTTTGCAAAATCCTTGTCTTGCTCTGTTCTTACTATTTTGATCGCACTTTTGAACGGCGCTTTTGGCTGGATATACGAAAGGATAGTTCCCGAAAATATTCAGGATTATTTTGTTTTTATACCAAATACAATAATAAATTGGATATGTTTAACGGTTTTTGCGGCTGTTATCAGCGGAGACCTGAATGGGTTTACTATAAAATTTATGAAAAAAAATGCCGATAAAGTTAATGAAAAAGGCGTTGAAGCCGCAAAAAACGCCGCATACAACATCGGCGGAAGCTATGTCTATACTCAAAACAGTACTTTTGAAAATAATGAGATAGATGAAGAAAAGCCTTTTATCGAGCCTTACGACTTTTTTATAGAGGCGGACGAGCGTTTTAACGACGAAAAGGTTATCGAAACCGAGGATATAAGGGGCGTTGATATTATTGCAGTCCTTGATGAAATGAACCTTGCGGACGATGTAAAGGTCAATTATGTAATACGCAGAAAGCTGAAAAAGATGTTTGATGATCTTTCATTTGAGATAGGTGAGTACGTTACATACAATGGCGGCAGGGAGATAGAAAATGATTTTATCGAGGAAATAGACGATCGGGAATTTGAGGTTTCTGTTGAGATCACAAGAAATTCCGACTACGAACTGTTTAAATTGACTTTGCGTGTTAATATATTAGAGGAGGAGTAAAAATGGCGTTGGACGGCGCATTTCTTAATAATGTTAAAAGAGAGCTGGGAATACTTATCGGCGGCAGGATCGATAAGATAAGCCAGCCCTCGCGGGAGGAAATAGTCATAGCCTTCCGCACAAGGGGAGGGAACGAAAAGCTGCTTTTTTCGGCAGCGGCTGGGTCTGCACGTGTTAATATCACAAAGGCGGCAATCGAAAACCCGAAAGTCCCGCCAATGTTCTGTATGCTTATGCGAAAGCATCTGGGCGGCGGCAGGCTCTTAGATATTCGGCAGGACGGTCTTGAGCGTATCCTGTACTTCGATTTTGAGGCAATGAACGAGTTGGGCGACATGGTGAAAATCACTCTTGCGGCGGAAATTATGGGGCGGTGCTCAAATTTAGTGATAATAAATGCCGACGGTAAAATAATCGACAGTATAAAGCGGGTGGACGCAGAGATGTCTCGCGAAAGAATGGTGCTGCCGGGTATGAGTTACACCTGCCCTCCAAGAGACGACAGGCTGGATTTCCGTACCTGCACCGCGTATGATATTGTAAAAGCTGCCGAGCCGCTTCCCGAAGCAGACTTGGCAAAAACTCTCATAAAAATTTTTGAGGGACTTTCCCCGATAGTTGCGCGTGAATGGGTATACTATGCTGCACAGGGCGGCGACGCGGTAAAAAGCGACTTGAAAGGTGAACTGCTGGAACGTCTTACCTTTGCGGTGCAGCAGACCGCCCGTGAGTGCGACGAGGGAAAATGCACCTACACCGTTGTCAAGGACGGTGACGGTATGTTGAAGGACTTTTCATTCATGCCTGTATACCAGTACGGCGGACTTATGACAACCAGAGAATTTGACTCCGCCTGTGAATTGCTGGACTATTTCTATACTGAGCGGGACAGCGTTTCTCGTATGAAGCAGCGTTCGCAGGATATGTACAGGCTTTTGCAGAGTACCTCCGAGAGGATAGCAAGGCGGCTTGCCAATCAGCGTGAGGAGCTGAAAATTTCCGCAGAAAGGGATAAACTTAAGCTTTACGGAGATCTTATATCCGCCAATCTTTACCGTGTGGAAAAAGGCATGGGAAGTGTTACAGTTGAAAACTTTTACGATGAGAGCTGTCCGCAGGTCGAGATAAAGCTTGACAAAAGGCTTACACCGTCACAAAATATGCAGCATTATTACGGCGAGTACCGCAAAGCCGATACAGCAGAAAAAATCCTCACCCAACAGATAGCAAAGGGAGAGGAGGAGCTTTCTTATATCGACAGCGTTTTCGACGCTCTTACCCGCGCAAAAGGGGAGGACGAGGTGAACGAGCTGCGGCTGGAGCTTGCGGAGCAGGGCTATATACGTTCCTCAAAGCTGAAGGGCAAGCCGCCGAAGGCTCACCCGCCTCTGGAATTTAAGTCTCCCGAGGGCTTCACAATTCTAATTGGAAGAAACAACAAGCAGAACGATATGCTGACAACAAAGCTTGCGGACAAGACAGATATATGGCTTCATACAAAGGATATAACAGGCTCTCATGTGATAATAAGAGCGGAGGGTAAGACCGTACCCGATGAGACTGTAGTTTATGCGGCAAGGCTTGCGGCTTTTCACAGCAAGGCTAAAAATTCCTCGCAGGTTCCGGTTGATTACGTTCCCGTAAAGCTTGTGAAAAAGCCTGCGGGCGCAAAGCCCGGTATGGTTATTTTTACCGGAAATCGAACTCTTTACGTTAAACCGCTTGATCCTTACAGTGAGGAATAAGTTATTCCTGATCTTTTAAAGCATTTTTATAATTTTTCAGTACCTCTTCCATGGTAACAGATTTCAGGCTTTCGGTAAGAGCTTCTGCCACTTTTCCGTAGGATTTTCCAAGAACCGAGTTTATATTTCTGCCCACAGGACATTGTTGCGACGGCGTTGAATGTATCCCGAAAAGTTTTTGCAGGAAATCCGGCTCGACTGCGCGGCAGATGCGATACAGCGAAATTTTCTCGGCAGGGCAGCATAAGTCTGTCCCGCCGGTACCCGACCGTACGGAAATAATGCCGTCCTTTTTCAGCGCGCTCATAATGCCTCGTATTGTAACGGGATTTATTCCCGTAGATATGGAGATAACATCGCTGGTAACACGGGTGTCCCTTCCGAATTCGTTTATCAATATCAGGCAATGCACCGCTATTGAACATTTATTGCTTATGTGCATGACAAAACCTCCGTAATTTTGCAGTTTGCAATTTATTTTATTATAGCATAAAAAATTTTTTGTGTAAAGTCTTGACATTTCGGTAAAGGCGTTGTATAATAAAGGTGTAACTTTAAATTTTACATCAAGGAGGCTTTTTATGCGGTATGTTCAATTTATTTTCAGTCCTACGGGAGGAACTTTAAAGGCTGCGGAAACAGTGTCCGAAGTGTGGAGCGAAAATGTTGAGATTGTTGACCTTTCCGACCCGAACGGCGATTTTTCTGCGTACTGCCTTGATAAAGACGATATTGCGCTTATTGCGCTGCCCTCTTACGGAGGACGCGTGCCGTCGGTTGCTGCCGAAAGACTGGGAAAAATAAATGGCGGCGGAGCAAAATGTGCGCTTTTATGCGTATACGGCAACCGTGCCTATGAGGATACCCTTGTTGAAATGGAGGATATCGCTAAGGCTTGCGGCTTTGAAGTAAGGGCGGCAATAGCGGCTGTTGCGGAACATTCAATAGCGCGCAAGTACGCTTCTGGAAGACCAGATGCGGAGGATATTAAAAGGCTGAAGGATTTTTCAGTGGCTGTGCTTGAAAAACTCAAAGCCGAAGTATGTAATTGGGAGCTTAAACCGGCGGGAGACCGTCCCTATAAAAAGCTTTCGGGAGCAGGGCTTGTGCCTAAAGCGAACCAATATTGCGTAAAGTGCGGCGTGTGCGCGGAAAAATGCCCTGTTCAGGCAATCGACAGGGAAAATATCAGTACGGCAGACTCCAAAAAATGTATTTCATGTATGAGGTGCGTTAAGGTATGTCCTCATGCTGCAAGAAGCGGAAGCAAGGCAATGATCTCGGCGGTATCTCTTATGCTGAAAGGAAGCTGCTCACAGAGGAAAGAATGTGAGTTATTCATTTAATTCATATAATTGCCATACATATATGGGTATTTTTTAACACTTAAAGTGTACAATATTAGTATAGTTTACACTTTTTATTAGAAAAGGAAGATCTTTATGAAAAAAACCTTTAAAATATCAGGCATGACCTGCGCGGCTTGCGCGGCGAGAATAGAACGCTTTGTACAAAAGCTCGACGGAGTAACGTCGGCGGGGGTGAATTTTGCCGCCGAGACCCTTACCGTGGACTTTGAAAAAATCGGCATAAAAGACATCGAAGCCGCCGTAGTAAAAGCGGGCTACGCTTTTGCAGATAAGGACGCAAAACCGAAAATGCCTCACGATAAGGTAATGCTCATCAGACTTATTCTGTCGCTGGTGTTTGCCGTGCCTCTGCTGACAATAAGCATGGGTCATATGGTAGGTATGCCACTGCCCGACGCTATTGAACCTCACCATAACCCTATGGGATTTGCGGTTGTTCAGCTTGTTTTGACCGTACCTGTAATCATCATAGGATGGAAATTCTTTTGGGACGGTTTCCGCAATCTTGCGCGGCTTTCCCCTAATATGGACAGCCTTATCGCTCTCGGTTCAACAGCCGCTCTGGTGTATGGCTTTTATGCAATGTACAAAATAGGTCAAGGCGAGACGGATTACGCCATGCACCTTTATTTTGAGTCCTGTGCCACAATTCTCACACTTATTACTTTAGGAAAATATCTGGAAGCACGTTCAAAGGGCAAAACTGACGAATCTGTAAAAAAGCTGATGAACCTTGCTCCAAAAACCGCCTTTGTTATGCGGGGGGACAAGGAGCTTGAAGTTGCTCTAAGTCAAGTGAAGGTGGGAGATATAGTAGTTTCACGTTCGGGAGAAAGCCTTGCGGTTGACGGAGAGGTCATCGAGGGCAGCGCGGTCGTGGATGAATCAATGCTGACAGGCGAAAGCGTTCCTATTGAGAAAAAGGTTGGAGACAAGGTAGTGGGTGCAACTCTTAACAAAAACGGTTTTATAAAGTACCGCTCCGAAAAGGTTGGGGAGGACACTGCTCTTTCACGCATTATAAAATTTGTTGAGGAAGCACAAGGTACAAAGGCACCTATAGCGCGTCTGGCAGATGTAATTTCAGCGTACTTTGTGCCGGCGGTGCTTGCTCTTGCGGTAATAGCCTGTCTCGGCTGGCTTATAGCGGGGGAAAGCGGAGAGTTCTGCATAACAATTTTAATCAGCGTTTTGGTAATTGCTTGTCCCTGCGCTTTGGGACTTGCCACGCCTACCGCAATAATGGTCGGCACGGGTAAGGGCGCGGAAAACGGCATACTCATAAAGGGCGGTGAGCCGCTGGAACAGGCCTGCAAAATAACTACGGTGGTTTTCGACAAAACGGGTACTCTAACAGAGGGGAAGCCTTCTGTTACCGATATTTTTACAAACGGCTCTGATGAAAATGAACTCATACGCCTTGCCGCTTCGGGGGAAGCCGCTTCCGGTCACCCTTTGAGCGAGGCGATAGTAAGCTGCGCCGGTGCGAGAAATATCACGCTTTCCGAAGCAGCGGACTTTACAAACCTTGACGGCAGGGGAATTTCCGTTACCGTGGACGGCAAAAAGCTTTTTATCGGCAATATTCGTCTTATGAATGAAAACAGCGTGGAGGTTCCCGAGGATTTTGTTAAAAAAGCGGAGCATTGCGCCGATATGGGAAGAACTCCTATGTACTGCGCTGCCGACGGAGTATTTATTGGATTGATCGCCGCTGCCGATACTATTAAAAAAGAAAGTCTTGAAGCAATTTCCGAACTGCAAAAAATGGGGATAAAGACTCTTATGCTGACAGGCGACAACAAGCGCACCGCGCAGGCTGTTGCAGGGGAACTTAACATTGACAGCTTTGTGGCTGAAGTCCTTCCGGAGGAAAAAGCTGAGCACATCAAAAAGCTCCAGCAAGAGGGTGAAATCGTTGCAATGGCTGGGGACGGTATAAATGACGCGGTTGCTCTTACACAGGCTGACGTTGGTATAGCTGTAGGTCAGGGTACGGACGTTGCAATAGAGTGCGCCGATATTGTCCTTATCAAGGACGATCTGCGTGACGTATGTAAAGCTGTACGCCTTTCCAAAGCGACTATACGTAATATCCGCCAGAATTTATTTTGGGCATTTGGCTATAACAGTCTTGGAATACCCGTTGCAATGGGGATTCTCCATATTTTCGGAGGTCCGCTTCTTAATCCGATGATAGCTGCCGCTGCCATGAGCTTAAGCTCGGTATCGGTGGTTTCAAATGCACTTAGATTAAAAACTGTAAAAATTTAACTTATGAAAGGAATGGTTTCAATGAAAAAAATCACTATCGACGGAATGATGTGCGAGCACTGTGTTGCTCATGTTAAGGAAGCTTTGGAGGGTCTGGGAGCAACAAGCGTAACGGTCTCACTCGATGGCGGCTATGCGGAGTGCGAAATAAGCAGAGCCGATGACGAAATAAAGGCTGCAATTGAGGAAGAGGGCTATACTGTAACTCAAATCGGCTGATCAAGATCATAGCTATTATTTATGCGGTGCATTTAAAAAATTGTGCCGCATATTTTTTAATTTTTGCTTGCTTTTTTATTTCATATATGTTATAATGTATTTGTTAATGTTAATTATCACTAAAATTATTAAATTTTTTTAGAAATTTTAGTACATTTTTGAAAAAGGGTGATAACTATGAAATCTATTGAACGCAGAATTGTCTGCACAGCTATTCTTTTGGTAGGATTGTCTTTATTTTTTCTGGGGTCGGCAGCAATAACGGCAATGTACATTTCGGCAACTCATATTGTTAAAGGCAATATGGAGGAAATTGTTCAGGTTGCTTCTGACAGAGCCAAATGGGAATTGGAGGCATATTCAAATATAGCAGCCGGTCTGGGCGGAGTGTATAAGCTTTCAGACCCTAATGTTTCTGACGAAGAAAAGAAAGAGACGCTTAGCGAATGGGCGAAAAGATATGATCTTGAAAGATGTAATCTTATTGACACAAACGGTAATGGAATTGACGGGAATACATATAATGACCGTGAATATTTTCAAATGGCAATGCAAGGTAAAGCGCATATTTCCGAGCCTTTGGTGTCAAAAGTAACAGGCAAGCTTACAATAATTGTTGCAGCGCCTCTTTATAACGGAAACGAACTTGCAGGCTGTGTTTATGTTGTTCCTCATGAAGAATTTCTAAATGATATTGTCAGCGACATAAATGTAAGCGATAACAGCGCGGCATATATGATCGACAAGGACGGCAATATAATTGCTGACGTTGATATGAATATTGTTAAAAACGGTGAAATTGAAACAGATAAGCAGGCTGCCGGATATGATGCTGTTCTTGCAATGCGTGAAAAGATGAAAAACGGTGAGAGTGGTTTTGAAAATTACAAATATAAGGGAGTAGATCAGCTTGCTGCATATCACCCTGTGGACGGTACAAATGGTTGGTCCTTGGCAATTTATGCTCCGCAATCTGACTTTATGGGCGATACATATACGGCGATCTCTACAACGGTTGTTATCACTGTTATTGCATTGAGTGTTTCCATAATTCTTTCTCTTCGTCTTGGAAAGGTTATCGGCAAGCCTGTTAAAAGCTGTGCAGAGCGTATTGATCTGCTCGCAGGCGGCGATCTTTCAAGTCCTGTTCCTGTGGTAAGAGCAAAGGACGAGACAGGAGTTCTTGCGGAAGCAACAACAACTATGCTTTTCAAGCTTGATAACATTATTAAAGATATAGGCAGGGTTTTGGGAGAAATTTCAAACGGAAACCTTGCAGTAAACGATACGGAAAATGAAAATTATTATTCGGGAGATTTCAGTAAAATACTTACGTTTATGGGCGATATTGTTACAAAGCTTAACGGTATTATTGACAATATAAATACTGCCGCGGATCAGGTATCTGTAGGCGCAGATCAGGTTTCTTCGGCGGCTCAGAATCTCTCTCAGGGTACAACAGAGCAGGCTTCTTCCGTTCAGCAGCTTGCCGCGACAATTCATGAGATATCTGAGCAAGTTTCGCAGAATTCTCACAACTGTGTAAATGCAAGTGCTTTTGTTAATGAGACTGCAACCTATATTGAAGGTGCAAACCGTGAAATGGAGCGCCTTACAGAGGCGATGAACAATATCAGCAGCACTTCCGATCAGATCGGTGATATTATTAAGGCTATTGAGGATATTGCGTTCCAGACAAATATTCTTGCTCTCAATGCCGCAGTAGAAGCAGCAAGAGCAGGGGAGGCAGGAAAGGGATTTGCGGTCGTTGCCGACGAGGTAAGAAATCTTGCTTCAAAATCGGCAGAGGCTGCAAAGGATACTACAGTTCTTATCGAACACTCTATGGACGCTGTAACTAAGGGTATGTCAATTGCCACAGCGACTGCATCAGCTATGAATAATGTCGGCGAAAAAGCACGTTCCGTTGAGGAAATTGTTGGTAAGATCGCTGTTGCCAGTGAGCAGCAGGCAAATATGATCGAACAGATAAATGTTGGTGTGGAACAGATATCATCTGTTGTTCAGACAAACTCCGCTACTGCTGAACAAAGTGCGGCTGCTTCGGAAGAACTTTCCGGTCAGGCATCTAATCTTAAAAATCTTATTGGAATGTTTACGCTTCGCAGTTAGATTTAGCACAAATTCGTCAGTAACTCATAAATAAGTTATTATTTATGTAAATCAAATTTTAAAGCATATTCGGTGTACTTCTTATAAAAAACCCCTAATCCTTTTGAAGATTAGGGGTTTTTTACATAACAAAGCTACAATATTATTTCATGTCCGGAGCAGTTGTTTTTACTTCTTCCTTATCCGATGATGTGACTGCTGTTTTGGCAGCTGGAGGGTTATTTATGTCAAGAGCTTTGTAGTCCGACGTCGAGTGAGAAAGTCTTTTCTTTTTGAGAAGATATGCAAAAAATTCGCTTGCCAAAGCGTATATTACCGCAAACACGGGGACGCCCAAAAGCATACCCATAAATCCGAACAGACCGCCGCCCACAAAAATAGCAAACATTACCCAGAAAGGAGAAAGTCCCGTGGAGTCTCCTAAAATCTTGGGACCCAAAATATTTCCGTCAAATTGCTGTAAAATGATTATGAAAAAAACAAACGGTATAACGTGCTTAGGGTTTGTCATAAGCAACAGAAGTGCGCTGGGGACTGCTCCGAAAAACGGTCCGAAAAACGGGATAATGTTTGTTACACCTATGATAATGCTGATAAGAGCGACAAATTCCCAGTTCATGATTCTCATGCAAACAAAGCATATAATGCCAATAATAAGGGAATCCAAAAGCTTTCCGGAAAGAAATCCCGAAAGAGTCTGATTTGCTTTGGCACAGGTTCGGAGTATGCCTTTACAGAGTGACTTCGGAAAAAGTGCATAAGTGATTTTTCGAGCCTGAGCAGTAAAGGTTTCCTTGCTGAACAGGAGATATATCGCCACAATAAAGCCGATTATGAAGTCTTTCATTGAAACAACAAAGCCTATTGCTCCGTCCTTGACTTTAAGAGAAATATCTCCGAGCTTTGGAATAAGGTTATTGGCAAATTCAATAAGCTTTGGCTGTATTGTTTCCAATTGAGCCTCTATTTCCCGAACAATTTCGGGATAATCGCCTAAAAGCTTTACAACCAGGTCTTCCAACTGATTGATGTAGTTAGGTATACTGTAAAGAATCTCCATAACACTGTCACGAACCTGAATTATAACAAGCGCCAAAATTGAAACGATAATTGTTATCAGCAGCAGCATTGTTATAAAAATGCTTAGTGAGCGATTAAGCTTAGGGTGAGGTTTTTTCTTGTCAAAAAGCTTTTGGAAAAGCTTTTCCAGAAGCTTCATAACGGGGTTGCAGATATAGGCGATAGCTATTCCCCATATTACCGGAGCGATCACCTTGAAAAACTGTTGTATGTAGGCAAAAATTTCATTTGAGCGTATGCAGACCAGTACCAGTGCAAGGCAGATTGCAAATGTGATTATGCAATACACAGAAATAGTATTATATTTTTTATTGAAATCTACTTTCAATACATCCCGACCTTTCATTATTTCGCAAGTCGTATAACTTGTCCATTATATTATACACTAAATTTCTATATAAGTAAAGGTTTTTTGGAAACTTTAACAAATTTACTTCACGTTTTTTTGTACACGCAGTACTTTTTGCCGGTAAGAGTATTGACAGAAAAAAATTACTTATTCCGTAATTATTATAAAAATGTTAAAAATGAAAAATAGTACTTTAATTAATTGTTGTAATGTGTTATAATAAGTTGTATGTTAAAATAAAGTTTTTATTTAAGTAAAGCATTTTAATTTTCAATTTCAGGTAAGTATATTGGAGGTCTGTATGGCAAATAATCTTGATTTTATCGGGGCAAAAAGAGCCGCTTTGGAGAAATATTTCGGAAAGCTTAATGATATGCAGAAAAGGGCGGTTTTTACTGTGAACGGTCCGCTGCTGATCCTTGCGGGTGCGGGAAGTGGAAAAACTTCGGTACTTGTAAATAGAATTGCAAATATGGTAAATTTCGGCAATGCATATGCCGCTGAAGACGTTCCCACAGGAATTTCGGATGATGATATTGATTTTTTAAACAAATATGACGGAAGTATAGACGAAAATACGATGTCACGACTTGCGGACATCGTGGCTGTGAACAGGATAAATCCTTGGAATATCCTTGCTATCACATTTACAAATAAGGCAGCGGGTGAACTTAAATCACGTCTTGCGGCAATGCTTGGCAAAAATGCCGAAAGCATAGCTGCCGCAACGTTTCACTCTATTTGTGTAAGAATCCTTCGCAGGGAGATTACTGCGCTGGGATATGCGTCAAGCTTTACGATTTATGACAGCGACGACAGTCAGCGTCTGTTGAAATCATGTTATGATCCTCTTGATCTTTCGGATAAAGCATTCCCTCCAAAGGCGGTTTTAGGTGAAATCTCCTCCGCTAAGGATAAGCTTGTAACTCCCGAAAGCTATGAGGAAGCCGCTAAAGGTGATTACCGAAAAATGGGTATTGCAAAGCTTTATAAGCTATATCAAAAACGTCTGAAGGAAGCTAATGCTCTTGATTTTGACGATATTATCCGTCTTACAGTGGAGCTTTTCGAAGGAAACGAGGATGTTTTGGAGCATTACAGAAATCTCTACAAGTATGTAATGGTAGACGAGTATCAGGATACGAACCAGGCACAGTTCAGATTGGTGTCGCTGCTTTCCGGAAAGCATAAAAATCTTTGTGTTGTTGGTGACGACGACCAGTCTATATATAAATTCAGAGGTGCAACGATCGAAAATATCCTGAATTTTGAAGAACAGTTTGAAAATGCCTCTGTGATACGTCTTGAGCAGAATTACCGCTCAACTCAAAATATACTTAGTGCAGCAAATTCGGTGATTTCCAACAATACAGCCAGAAAGGACAAAAAGCTTTGGACTTCCTCAGGTGACGGTGAAAAGGTTACTATATATAAAGCTGTTGACGAATCTGCCGAGTCAAGATTTGTTGCGGATGTTATACTTGATGAAATAAAAGAGGGCAGCAATTACAATGATTTTGCGGTGCTGTACCGTATGAACGCTCAGTCTAACAGTATTGAGCGGACGTTTACCCAAAGCGGTATACCGTACAGAGTTATCGGCGGAATGAGGTTCTACGACCGCAAGGAGATCAAGGATATTATTGCTTATTTGGCGGTTCTGAACAATGAGCGGGATATGCTGCGTTTCAAGCGTATCATCAACGAGCCGAAGCGTGGGATAGGAGACGCAACGGTGACGCTTATAGAACAGATTTCCACTGATTTGAATATGTCTCCGATCGATGTTATGTTGAATAGCGAAAGTTACCCGTTGCTGTCGAAAAAGTCTTCCGCGCTTTTAAAGGCGGCGAATATTTTTGTGCAGCTTCGTGAAGCCTCCGAAGCAATGCCCCTTGACGAGCTTTTAGACGAGGTACTGGATAAAACCGGTTACGCAAATGCAATGAAGCTTCTCGGAGATGAGGGCGCAGGCAGATTGGAGAATATAAACGAGCTTAAAACAACAATGCTGCAGTACGTTGAAGCAAATGGTGATGAAGCCTCGCTTTCAGGCTTTTTGGAGGAGATCAGCCTTTATACAGATATTGATAAACTTGACGAAAATGAGAATGTTGTTTCACTTATGACGATACACAGTGCAAAGGGTCTTGAATTTGGCACAGTATTCATAATTGGCATGGAGGACGGAATTTTTCCCGGTCTTCGCAGCATGAACAGCCTTGAAGATCTGGAGGAGGAACGCCGCCTTGCTTATGTTGCAATAACACGTGCAAAGAAAAAGCTTTATATGATACACGCAAAGCAGCGTATGCTTTTCGGCTCAACGAACCGCAATCTTATTTCAAGGTTTGCAAAGGAGATAAGCCCAGAGTATTATGAGCGTATTGACAGTACTGTCAAAACCTACGATGCTGACGAGAAGGATATAATCGTTCAAAGTGTGTCAAAGTACAGCCTGCAAAGCGAACTTGCAAATCGCAGGGTAGAGCAGTCAAAGAAGCAGCACGCTTCCGCAGATTTCGGAGTTGGGGAGCGCGTTAAGCATAATGTTTTTGGCGAGGGCACGGTAGTTTCAGTCAAAAAAATAAGCAATGATGCTATGCTTGAGATAGCGTTTGACTCAGTAGGCACTAAAAAGCTTATGGCGAATTTTGCGAAGATCTCTAAAATATAATAAAAAAGCTCCGTGATTAGGCAGGTAACGATACAGAAGTATTGTTACCCATGGAAGCAATTTACCCTTACCGGCAATTTATGCCAATAAGGGTAAAGGCTCAGCCTTTGTGGAGCTTTTTTTACGGCAAATTATTGTTGTACCCTAATTTTTATTTTTTACTTTTTGAGTATTTAGACGCTTTTAAGTTAATCATTAACGTAAAACTTGTGCGTTTTGGAACAATCCCTGTGTCGGCGGAGTATATGTGAATTTTAGCCATATTTTTACTATGACGGCAAGTGTTCCGATATAAAAATATACGCATTGCGTCGGGCATATTCCGAGCCTGAAAACGGTATTTCGATTATTTCCGAAAGGAGGTCATGGGAGAATGACCGAAAGAACTGCACTGATAGGACTTTTTCTGATATTTTTTTGGCACATATTATTCATGTCCAAGCTTGGGGAACCGATTTATTCCCGCAGAAAAACTGCGGTTATCTGGTCGGTCTCCATGGCGGTCATGCTGATAACGGGCTACATACTGATGTACACCGTGGGAATGAACAGAGGCGCGCCTATACTGTCAATTACCGCAATGCTTGTGGCTCTTATTGTTTTCTTTAAAACATCTTCCGACCCTCTGCCTAAAAAATGCTTTCTATTGGTAACATATTATAATTTTTTCTATATGATCGTGCAGTGCGGGTTCCTTTTTTCGGCAATGGTCTATGAACCGGACAGCGAACCGTATCAGAGATTATCTATCATTATCAGGAACGTTATCCAGCTTATCACGTTTGTGACGTATTTCAAATATGTCCACCCGAAGCTGCGCGCCGTCAACGTGCGGCAGAACAGCGAATGGTGGTATCTCAGCGTTATTTCCGCGCTTTTTACGGTGATCTATATTACGCAGGCAATGATGGTAAACCGCGTATGGATGCTGCCCGCCTCATATACTCCTGTGCTGATTGCTATTTTTATTCAGGGTATTGCTACGTTTCTTGTTGTTTTCCGCACGATATCGTACATGAGCAAAACCGCCGAGGCGAGCCTTATGGAGCAAAACACGAAATTCCTGTCCGAGCAGATTGAACGCCTTATGCAGTCGGAGGAAAACACACGCAATCTCCGACACGATATGCGGCATTATGTGATAAATACCTCGGAGCTTATACGGTCGGGGGACACGGAGGGCGCGCTGCGTTACCTGAACGCCTGGGACAGCGAACTGTCGGAAGCTTCCGTAAAACAGTACTGTTATAACCGCACCATTAACAATATCCTTTCGGCATACGAGAGGAAAACAGCCGCAGCCAATGCGGAGTATATATGCAAAGCAAGCGCTGCCGCCGATCTTCCCATAAAGGACGTGCATCTTGTGGCAATTCTTGCAAATTTGCTGGAAAATGCGCTCAACGGCTGTAAAGAGCTTGAATCTGAACAGCATGAGCAGCCGAAAATAGAGATATATATCCGTGAAAAAAATGGTAAGCTGATGATACTCTGCAATAATACCTGCTCGGACAGTTTGGAAATCGTAGATAATCTGCCTAAAAACAAGGGTATAGGTATTTCCAGCGTATTATCTGCTTGCGGTCACTATAACGGGAAGATAGATTATACAGTAAATGACGGCGTATGCTCCGTATGCGCGGTGCTTGAAATTTAAATTTTGTATATATCTAAGCTTTTACAAATACTCATTTATCTTGAGCGGTCTTTTTAGATATTATATTTGCTTGTGAATTTCAGCCATATACAAAATGTAAACCCTTTTTCCACATTTATGTGGAAAAAGGGTTGTTAAATTTACGCATTTTTTCACCTTTTCCACTATGTTTTCCACAATTTTTGAATTTTTTTTTGATTTCAGGTATGGTTTTCCACATATTTTGTGTACTAATGGTATAGAGTTGCACTAAACAGGCAAAAATACAAGTGTTGAAAAGCAGAAAGGATGTTACCGATTATGATAAAAGGCGTAAATAAAAGAGTTGTTGAGATTACAAGCACAGATAATGAATATTTTGAAAGAGCTGTTCTATACGTTCGTTCGGACAAGCTTGATCTGCCCTCAGCAAAACTGGAAGAAGAAGCAAGAGAGTATGTCGGCAGGATTGCTCCAAAGCGTGAAAGCGATGCTGTTTCGTTAATTTTAAAGCTTAGCCTTGCGGCTGCTTCTATCCTTGCGGTTACATTGGTAATTTATCTGATAATTTTTCTGTAAAATTTTTGTAATATGGTTGTGTTTTTTGCCGTAATGTGTTATAATTAATATGAATATATTTATGAATACGCTAAATATGTATTTTGGTTAAAATATGCGGAGGAAATTATGCCCTATTATGACAAAAAAACAAACGCCAAAAGAAACGATTATACACGTCCACAAAAAAAGCTTGAAAAAAATAATTTTATAGATAAGGACGAAAACGAAAGCAGCGGTCTTATAGCAGGAAGAAATCCTGTGATAGAGGCTTTAAAGTCAGGTAAAAGCCTTAACACCATTTTCGTCAGCAGCGAGGGTGGGGGAAGTCTTGGATTGATTTGCAGCATGGCTAAGGAAAAAGGTATTGTTGTAAAACAAGTCTCTGACTCGAAGCTTACCGCAATGTCCGGCGGAGCTTCACACCAAGGCGTTATTGCAAGCGGCGCGTGCGCTGAATATGTTACAGTAGAGGATATTCTTGCTGTTTCCGAAAAAAAAGGAACAAAGCCTTTTATCATAATCTGTGACGAGATCGAAGATCCGCACAATTTGGGCGCGATAATAAGAACAGCCGAAGCGGCGGGCGCAGACGGAATTATCGTTCCTAAGCGCAGAAGCGCTGCTCTTACAGAGACCGTTTTCAAAACCTCCGCGGGTGCGGCGAGTTGGCTCCCCGTGGCAAGAGTTCCAAATATTCCTGCGGTTATAGATACTCTTAAAGAAAACGGTGTATGGATATACGGCACGGACGCCAATGGAGAGGATTACACCAAATCTGACATGACGGGAAGTGTTGGACTTGTCATAGGTTCTGAGGGCTTCGGCATCGGCAGACTTGTAAGGGAAAAATGCGATTTTCTGTTAAAGCTGCCAATGTATGGTAAGATCACCTCGCTCAACGCTTCAGTAGCGGCGGGAATTTTTATGTACGAAACGGTCAGACAGCGCAAGGGCTGATCGGATTTACCGATGAATATTCAGAAATTATGAAAGGAGCGCTGAATTTGGCTGACGGAAAATACTCAATTGACGATATTCTTAATGAATATTCGGGCAATTCCGAGAAGGAAAATAAAAAAGCTTCCGATATAGATATTGATAATATTTTAAACAATTACGGAGAAAAGTCTGATAAAGCGTCAAGCCGGAATGACGGTGCAGCTGACATCTCAAGTCCTACATACGAACAGGAAAACAAGAACGTTGTCAGTGCACAGTCTGAAAATGCTGACGACAGTGATGATTTTACAAAAAAATACGGCAAGCTAACCCAAACTCTGAACTCTGTTCACGAAAAAAATGCTGCGGAAAGCTACATTCCGGAACCTAAGCCAAGCCGCTCCTTTTCTGAAAAAATGGAGCAGGCTGATATTTACGGTGACGCTGCACGTGATGAAGAAAAAGAAAAGGAACACAAAAGCGGTCTTTTCAAGCGTGAACCGCATAAAAAATCTGAACCGAAGCAGACTGCGGCTTCATCTTCCGAGCCGCCTATCCAAAGCGCAGCCGAGTCGCCAAAAGCTGTAAGCGACCCGTTTGAAAAGTATTCGGCAATTGAGGAAAAAAATCTTGACGAGATTCTCAATGAGTATTCCGACAAAAAGAAAAAAAGCGTAAAGCTTGAAAATACAGTTCACAGGGGCATAACTGATTTGTTCACACGGCTTATTCCGAAGCAGGATGACAGCGAAAAGGGTGTTACGGGAAATACTGAACTGCTTGACGGGATGATGAAAGCCAAGAAAGAACGTTTATCAAGAACGCAGCACGTTGCTCCTATTGAGAGGACTTCAATTCTTGACATCGACCTTAATCTTGATGATAAAATTATTCAGGACACGTCCCAGATATCTGTTGATACCGAGCAGCATGAGCTTGATAAAATTTCTGCCCTGAAGGAACGCCGCAGCAAAAAAATCAAGGATTTTATTCTTGTAGGCGATGAGGAGGACGTTTCAGGCGAGGAAGTTGAAGACGATAATACCACTAAGGTAATTGACGATTTTGAAAGCTTTGACGATGCGGCTTCTATCGCTCATGATATTGCTCAGCTTAAAGGAAGTCTTATCCTTCGGCTTGTCGTGCTGATAGTATGCTTTGCGGCAAGCGCATATATTGCTGCCGCAAATGATACACAAAGTCTGCCTGTTATGGAGCTTCTTAATAAGCGTACCCAAACAAGCTCATATCTTTTTGTAAATGCCATTCTCGGTCTTCTTGCCGCTTTTTCAAGCTATACTGTAATTTCCTGCGGTCTGTCAAAAATTCTTTCTCTCAAGGCGGACTGTGACAGCCTGTGTGCAATTTCGACTGTGACTTCGATCGTTACTTCCATGATAATGTTTGCAAATGAAAATCTGATAAAAGGAAGCTTTGTTCACATTTATGTACCTGTTGCGATAGCTTCTCTACTGTTCAATACCATAGGCAAGCTCTTGATAGTAAGCAGGACGCAGCGCAGCTTTAGATTTGTTTCGGGAAGCAGCGAAAAATACGCGATTTTTCCTGTTGCAGATGAAGAGACGGCGCAAAGCTTTACCCGTGGAACCTTAAGGGACTTTCCGAACCTTTCAGCAATGAGAAAGACCGAGTTTTTATCTGAATTTCTTAAAACCTCTTATGCAAATGACAGCACAGACAGCTTCTGCCGAATTTTCACACCTGTTGTACTTGCGGTGGCAATAGTTATAGCTGTAATAGCCGGCATTGTCAGCGGTCCCAATCATGGCTCTTCTTCTGCTATTTATATCGGCATTTCCGTTTTTGTGGGTGTTATTTCAATATGTACGGGATTTTCGATGATGCTTGTTGTAAACGTCCCGATGATGAGGGCTGAAATTAAGGGTGCGGAAAATCAGGGTGTTGTTTTGGGCTTTGACTGCATAGAAGAATTTGCTGACACAAACAGCGTTCTTGTTGACGCAAATCAGCTTTTCCCTCAGGGAAGTGTTAAGCTTGCTGCAATAAAGGTTTTTTCCGATACGCGGATAGACGAAGCTATCGTTGAGGCGGCGAGCCTTACTACACAGGCGGGAAGCATACTGAAAAATATGTTTTATGATATTATTGCTGGAAAAACAGAACTTCTTAATCCTGTGGAAAGTTATATTTTTGAGGATTCGATGGGGCTTTGCGGCTGGATCAATAACAAGAGAGTGCTTCTCGGCAACAGGGAGCTTATGGTAAACCACAGCATTGAGGGAATGCCCCCTCTTACAAAGGAAAAGGAGTACACCGAAAATGGCAGAACGGCGGTTTATCTTTCAATATCCGGAGAGCTTTCGGCTATGTTCCTCGTGGAAATAATCCCTACCTTGGAGGTTGCACAGGCATTGCAGGATTTGCAGAAAAATGATGTTTACGTTATGATACGGTCGGTGGATTCAATAGTGTCAATAAACCGTCTGTCGGAGCTTTTTGAGATTTCTCCGGAATATCTGAAGCTGATACCGTTTAGGGTTCACGAGCAATTCAACGAGGTAACGTCCTATCAGGTAAATCAGCGTGCATCGCTGGCTTGCTCGGGAAAATTCTCTGCATTTGCTTCACTTATTTTAAGCTGCAGGCACATGAAGGGCACCATAAATGTTGGTATAGGTATTCAAGCGGTTTCAATGCTTTTGGGCATAATAATATGCCTTGTTATGGTAATTTTAAGCAGCTTTCAGGAGTTATCGGTATCAATGTTTTTGGCGTATAATTTTATATTTACGGCGGTACTCGTGATCTTCCAGCTTTTGAGGAAAAATTAAAAAATGTCCCGAAATTTTATTTGAATTTCGGGACATTTTATTTCAGACAACAATGTTTTTTTCTGCAAAAATTTTTTTAGCTGTAAAAACAGCGTTAAGTACTCTTGGGAAGCCTGCGTATGGAATACATTGCAAAAAAATCGCTATGATTTTTTCAGGCGGAATACCTGTATTAAGCGCGCCGTTGATATGCACTTCAAGCTGCGGTTCACAGCCGCCAAGGGTAAGCAGGCTTGCCAGTGTCACGATTTCTCTCTCCTTCAAGGACAGTTCGCGACCCGAATAAATATCGCCGAATGCAAACTCTACAATGTATTTTCCCAACTCTGGGGAAATATCGTCAAGAGATCTTATAACTGATTCTCCTCTGCTTCCGTCCACCGCGGACAGATTTTCCAGACCCTTTGCGTATCTTGATTTTTCCATAATATCAATTCCTTTCAAGAATTATTTCTTTTTAGCATTTAGCATTTTCAGTATAATTCTTAAACTATGCTTTAAGTCAATAAACAAATTGTTAATTTTAGGAGGAAAAAATGACTATAGGAAAATTTTCACAAATAACAGGCGTAAGCTGTTCCGCATTAAGATATTACGAAAACAAGGGACTTATTCGTGTAAATCGCGACGCTGCGAACCGCAGAGATTATTCCGAAAACGACGTTGAATGGATAAAATTTCTGCAAAAGCTAAAAAATACAGGAATGAGCCTGAGGGATATGAAGCATTACTCCGATCTGCGTTATGAAGGAAATTCAACAATTGCCGAAAGGCTTGATTTGCTCGAAAAGCACAAGCTTTATGTTAGTGAACAGCTTGAGAAATGGCTGGAGTATTCACAAAATTTAGACGATAAAATTGAATGGTATAGGAGTCACCTGACATAAAAATCCGCTTTGCCAAAACAAAGCGGATTTTTGTTGTTATTTTTTGTTTTCCATATTTTCAACCGAAGCCTTTATAAAGTCCGCGAAAAGCTTTTGCGGCTTGTTTGGTCTGGACTTGAACTCGGGGTGGAATTGGACTCCCACAAACCAGGGGTGATCCTTGATCTCCACAATTTCAACAAGTCTTTCGTCGGGGGAAATTCCCGCAATAGTCAATCCCGCTTCCTGAAACTGTGGTCGGAAAGCGTTGTTAAATTCCCAGCGGTGGCGGTGTCTTTCGTAAATAAGAGGTTCGCCGTAAACCCGCGAGGAGATAGTGCCATCGGTAAGCTTGCAAGGGTAAAGTCCCAAACGCATTGTGCCGCCTTTTTCGGTAATGGTTTTCTGATCCTCCATAATGTCGATAACAGGGTGTTCGGTTTCTCCAAATTCTGTGGAATTTGCGTCTTTAAAGCCGAGAACGTTTCTTGCGTACTCGACAACAGCCATTTGCATACCGAGACATATACCGAAAAACGGAACTTTATTTTCTCTTGCATATCGTATGGACTCTATCATGCCCTCGATACCGCGGTCGCCGAATCCGCCGGGGACAATAATTCCGTCACATTCTTTAAGCATTTCCGCGGCGTTTTCAGAGGTTATTTCCTCGGAATTTATCCATTGAATGTCTACCTCTGCTCCGCAGTTTATTCCGCCGTGACGGAGAGCCTCCGCAACGGAGAGATAAGCGTCGTGGAGAACAACATATTTGCCCACAAGACCGATAGTAACTTTTTTATCAGCAGCCTTTGTACGATTTACCATATCTATCCATTCTGCAAGATCAGGTTTTTTATTTTCAAGACCCAGATGGTGGCAAACAACGTCCGCAAGACCCTCTTTTTCAAGCCAAAGTGGTACTTCATAAAGCGAGGGAGCAGTGAGATTCTGAATAACGTCGCAGCTTCTGACGTTGCAGAAAAGAGCTATTTTGCTTCGCATATCTTCGGGAATTTCCTTTTCGGAACGGCATACGATTATATTCGGCTGAATGCCGATAGAAAGCAGCTCCTTTGTGGAGTGCTGTGTAGGCTTTGATTTAAGCTCCTCCGAGCCTGCAATGTAGGGGACGAGAGTAACGTGAATGTACATCGCGTTCTCCCTGCCAACTTCGGTAACGACCTGGCGTATCGCTTCAAGAAACGGTGTGGACTCAATATCGCCAACTGTGCCGCCGATCTCGGTTATAACAATGTCGGTGTTGGTCTCCTTGCCCACCTTGTAGACCCGTTCCTTTATCTCGTTGGTAATATGAGGAATTACTTGTACTGTGCCGCCTAAGTAGTCGCCGCGGCGTTCTTTTGTAAGAACGTTCCAGTAAATTTTTCCCGTAGTAACGTTTGAGTTTACTGACAGATTTTCGTCAATAAAACGTTCGTAGTGTCCCAAATCAAGGTCAGTCTCTGCGCCGTCGTCGGTAACGAACACCTCGCCGTGCTGATAGGGGGACATAGTTCCCGGGTCAAGATTTATGTACGGGTCAAATTTTTGTATCGTAACACGGTAGCCTCTCGCTTTAAGAAGCCGTCCCAGGGAAGCGGCGGTGATACCCTTGCCAAGTCCCGAAACAACTCCGCCTGTTACGAAAATATACTTTATCGGCATAGTTTTTCCTCCTAATAGAGATAAATGGATATAATTGTTGATCGTTCCGCTTTAAGAGTTTAAGAAGCAAGAGACAAGAACTTTTTGTGCTACGCACTTTTTGCACTTGCTTCAAGGTCTTAAAACATTATTAGATTTTATTATAACATTTTTTTGTCGGAAAAGCAAGTAAAATTTTATATTTCATAAAATTTAATAATTCCTCATTTATAGCTTGAATAGCAGACCTCTTTTTTATTTCAAAAAATACCATAAAATTCATAATTTTGTAAAAAAAAAAAAAAAAGATTGTTCACCAATACGACTATAGGTTATTATATAATTATTTCAATCTGCCGCAGATAATGTATGCGGCTAAATTTTTTGAGGTGTTAAATATGAAAACAAAATCAATTGCTATGGTACTTATAATTTTGATGTCTATTTGCTTGGCAGCATGTGAGGACGAGAGAAATGTTCCTGCTTACGGCACAGGTGTAGAGGAAGATACTGGTATTCATCATCAAATTGTAACTGAACCAAGGTATGAAGTGTCAGAGGAAGTAACCCAGGGCGCTGATTTTATGCTCGTAAACGCAGTCATCGAACAGGGTTCTGACGGTAACGAATACCTTGTGTTGTACACAGGTGTTACAAACCTAACGAACGAAAAGAAGTCGCCTGTGGAACTCGTGTCAGTTGGTTGCTGTCTCCCTTCAGAAACATGGTTATCATACTGCAGAATCCCATTGAGCGATTATAATGAGGATGACCTTTATGATATAAGCATTAAACCAGGTGAACAAAAGCTTGTTGTGTATGCTATGCTTGTTCCTCAATATGACAACATTGATTACATTTCAGCACAAACCGAAGATATGGAAACACAGGAAATCATCTTCGAAACTAACATTTATCTGGAGACAAAATAATTTTACATAAGCATATTTACGAAAATCCTAATAACTTTTTGGGTTTATGCACTTTTATTAAAATTTTCCCAAAAAACACTTGAAATTCAAAATAAAATGTTGTATAATATTAACGTATATTTGTATTTCAATTAATTTTGTTAGGAGTTGTGTTGAAATGAGACTTGTTACACGTTCGGATTTTGACGGACTTGCCTGCGGCGCATTGTTGAAAGATGTAGGAGTTATAGACCACTGGAAATTTGCCCACCCCAAGGACTTGCAGGACGGGCTTATTGAGATAACCGAGGACGACTGCCTTGCAAACGTGCCATACGTTGAGGGCTGCGGACTTTGGTTCGATCACCATTCAAGCGAATTTGAGCGCAACCAGCTTGAGGGCAAGTACAGAGGCGAAAGCCGTATCGCTCCCTCATGTGCAAGAATTATTTACGATTATTACGGCGGCAAGGAGCGTTTCGGTCACTATGACGATATGATGGTAGCTGTTGACAAGGTAGACAGCGGCAATCTTACACGCGAGGAAATTCTCAATCCTACGGGCTGGATTCTTGTGGGTTTCCTTATGGACCCAAGAACAGGCTTGGGACGGTGGCGTAATTTTACCATTTCCAATTATCAGCTCATGGAAAAGCTTATCGACTGCTGCCGTACCATGAATACGGACGAAATTCTTTCTCTGCCCGATGTAAAGGAAAGAATTGACATTTACATGGAGCAGACCGAAAAATTCAAGGAAATGGTAAAGGCTCACACAAGGGTTGAAAAGGACGTTATCATCAGCGACCTCCGTGGTGTAGACCCAATTTATTCCGGCAACCGTTTTCTTATTTACAGTCTTTACCCCGAGCAGAATATTTCCGCATGGATAGTAAGCGGCAAGGGCGGTCAGGGCTGCAGCGCGGCTGTGGGTTACTCTATACTTAACCGTACCTCAAACGTAAACGTTGGCAAGCTTATGCTGAAATACGGCGGCGGCGGACACAGGGCTGTGGGTACTTGTCAGTTTACCAATGAAAATATGGAGACAGAACTGCCTAAAATGCTTGACGAGCTTATTAATTACAAGGAATAATACATATTTAATGGAGACTTGTCAATTATTGTTATTGACAAGTCTCCATGTAAAATTTGGAGGAATTTTCATGATACTTTGCATTTGCAATGCTTCGTGCAGGGAGTGACGGACTTCACGGAGCGAAACTGAATTCGTCAAGCCTTGCACTTTGTGGTAAAAATTACTATTACTAAAGGAGCAAGGTAAAATGATAAAAACTATAAAAGAACTTAAAAGCTTTATAATTCTATGGCTTACCCAGTCCCTTTCGGGTTTGGGCAGCGCAATGACAAATTTTGCGCTTGTAATATGGTTGTATGGTGAAAGCGGCTCGGCATTGTCCACCGCTTTGCTGACGGTCTGTTCTTACGCGCCGTATGTTGTTATGAGCATTTTCGCTGGTGTGCTCAGCGACAGGTGGAACAAAAAGGTGACTATGCTTGTCTGTGACAGTATTGCGGCGGCTTGCACGGTTACAGTGCTTGTTCTGCTGAAAACGGGAAATCTTGCGGTTTGGCACTTGTACATTCTCAACGCTGTGAACGGGCTTATGGGGACGGTGCAAAATCCCGCCGCAGAGGTTGCTGCAACGCTGCTTACCCCAAAGGAGCATTATCAGAAAACAAGCGGTATGTATTCCTTTTCAAGCTCGCTGACAACAATTCTTACACCGGTTTTTGCTTCGGCAATTGTTGGATTTGCAGGGATCGGGGCGGTAATTGCTTTCGATTTGGCAACCTTTGCAGCGGCGTTTTTGGTGCTGTTATTCTTTATAAAGATCCCCGAACCGGAGAAAAGTCCCGAAAAGTCCGAAAGCATTCTAAAAACGACTGCGGACGGACTTTCCTACCTGCGGTCAAACAAGGGTATCCTGTGGCTGATAATGTTTATGGCTGCGATAAATTTTATTGCGTCAATTTATGAGGCTGCGCTGTCGCCAATGATCTTGTCTTTGGCTGACGAAACCTCGTTGGGTATAGTAAACGCCTGTATCGGCGCGGCAAATTTTCTCGGCAGCTTTATTGCAATGGCAGCCCCCGCTCCCAAAAGCAGGATAAGAGTAATTTGCGGCTGTTTGCTGTTTTCCATGAGTACTGAAAATTTTTTCTTAGCCTTTGGCGGAAGCACTCTTTGGTGGAGTATTGGCGGAATTCTCGGGTGGATAGTTATTCCGCTGATGAATGCCAATATGGGAGTTATTATGAGGACGGCTGTTCCTCCCGAAATGCAGGGGAGAGTGTACTCAACGAGAAGTACCTTGCAGTTTTTTACAATTCCCGTGGGTTATTTCCTTGGCGGATTGCTCGTGGATAAGGTTTTTGAACCGTTTATGTCATCAGTTTCCAAAGATAGTATTTTGGTTATGCTGTTCGGAGGTGAAAAAGGTTCAGGTGCAGCACTGCTGTTTTTTGTGATTGGAATTTTGGGAGTTGTTGTTTGCCTTATTTTCAGAAAGGTACGATATATAAGAGAGCTTGAATAATGATTTAATGTCCCCGTTTCCTTTCAGGTCGGGGACATATTGTAATATGATTTGAATTATGATTAATTTTTCAAAAAATTGTTACTGAATATAGTTGACAACAAATATGAAAGGTAGTATAATTTTTATAGCTGAATATAAAATTCGGAGCAGGAGGTGAGTAAGATAAAGGTATTGGAATTGGGTCCTGGAGATTTCGGAAAAAGCGGTTTGTCAGTAATTGCATGGAATTGGTATCAAAATTTTGATTTAGAGAAAATACGTGTTGATTTTTTATCTTGTACTGCTCCTGATAATTACTACATTGAGCGTATACATGAAAATGGCGGAGAATTTTTTTTGATAAATATTGAGAAAAAAAATATTGTTCAACGGCAAATTGATAGATTTTTATTTTCACGGAAAATTGCAAAAGAAAATAAATATGATTGTGTACATATTCACGTAAGCGAGGCGGCGGAGACATTTTCATTTTATACTGCTGTTAAGCCTTTTTGTAAAAAAATTATTATTCATTCACACAGTTCCGGTGTGGAGTGTGAATCAAGTGAATTTACGTTTGGAGCTAAAATAAAATTATACATTCATAAATTCTGCAAACATCTTATAAGAAGCAAAAGTGTTTTAAGGCTGGCTTGCTCTGATTTAGCAGGGAAATGGATGTATTTGCCGAAATATGATTATACTATTATAAATAATGGCATTACTACTAAAGAATTTGCATTTGATAAGTAGGTACGCGATAAAATTCGTACTGAACTTAAAATAAAAATATCAAATTCTGTACTGTTGCTTTTAGGATAAGGTGAACTTGAACAACAAGTCAGAGAAAAGGTTCGTCCGAGGAAATGAAAAAAATGTGTTTGATATGAAGTATTCAACTAAACAGCAGAAAGAGATGTATTTTAATTAATTATTTTTATTTTAAACATAAAGGATATTACTTATAATGATACCTAAAATAATACACTATTGTTGGCTTGGAGGTAATCCGCTGCCAGAACTTATACATATTATTATGACAGATATAAGCCCATTATAGAATCAATTATAAATATTTTAGCATCAATTTTTCTTGCAAAAATAGGAGTTGCGGGCGTTTTTTTAGGTACAATCATAAGTACTGTTACGACTTGTATTTGGATCGAACCATATGTTTTTTATAAGTATGTTTTGAAAAAAAGTGCGAAAGAGTATGCAGGAAATTTTGTTATTTATACTTTTATTTCTCTTGTAGCAACTATTATTACGTCATATGCTGCAAATTTTGTAAATGTGTATAACGATATAACTTCTTTTGTACTTAAAGTTATAATTTGTACAATTGTGCCTAATTTGATTTTTCTTTTGTGCTTTTTTAAAAATGATAAGTTTAAATATTTTATATCACTTATTTGGACGATTATGAAGAAAATATCATTGAATGTAAAAAAATAAATATTTTATAGGTAATACTTATTTACGATTATACAGTTGTAATGTACGCTTAATTTAGTTTATAAAAATTACTTAAAAAGAAAGGCGTATTATATGAGTTACATAAAATTTCAAGACGTTTGCAAAAGCTTTAACGATACCACCGTGCTTAAAAATGTTAGTTTTTCAATTGAAAAAAAAGAGATCTGCGGTTTTGTGGGAAGAAACGGAAGCGGAAAAACCGTTATTTTCAAGCTCATGTCCGGATTGCTTATTCCGGATTCGGGGGGTATTTATATTGGCGGTACTAATTTTACTGCAAAACATAGATTTATGGAGTCCCTCGGAGTAATGATCGAAACTCCGGGATTTATTCCTCATTACAGCGGAATGAAAAATTTGAAAATTTTAAACTCCATGAGCGTATCTCCTGTCAGTGAGGAAGAGATCACGGAGTTTATGAAAAGACTTGGTCTTGAACCCAAAAGTAAGCGTTCTGTAAGAAATTATTCTCTTGGTATGCGCCAGAAGCTTGGTATAATTCAGGCAGTAATGAATAAGCCCGAGCTGCTAATTTTAGATGAACCGATGAACAGTTTGGACACACAGTCGGTTTCTGAGATAAGAAAGCTTTTTACTGAGCTTAACGAGGGCGGCGCAACCATTGTCCTTGCAAGTCATATTGCGGAGGATATTGATTCGCTTTGCAGAAAGAAATTTCTAATTGATGATTGTACGGTTAAAGAGGCGTGATATGAAATTTATAAAAACCGATTTAAAACGAATTTTTACAGAGCCAGCATTTTGGATAAGCGTGACTTTTGGCATATTTTTATACTTCGGTGCAATGGCATATTTTATCATTTTGGGTAAAGCAGACAACCTTTACATATCATCGCAGGCTTTCGCAATGCCGTTTGCCGCGCCGCTTTTGGCTGCAATGCCATACTCGGTAATGATAATGTTGGAAAGAGAAACGTTTTACAGCACCCTTATGACGGTTAAAATCCGCAAGCCGGGCTATGAACTTCAAAGACTGATTACCTGCGGAATTTCGGGAGCAGCGGCATTATTTATTCCGCAGCTTCTGCTTTTTTCCGTATGCTTTATTTTGAACGGCATACCGGATATGGGCAGGGCTGTTGCCGAGCTTGTGCTGCCTGTAACCTTCGGATTTGGGTACGCAGTGTTTGCCTATGGACTGGCTTTTGTAAACAAGCAGAGGTACGTCCCCCTTGTTATGCCGCAGGTACTGTATATGCTTTGCGTGTACGCTTTTCACTACATTGGGTTGGAACGCTTCTATCCGCCGCTCGACATTGCGCCGTCTATAAACGGCGGAGCAATGTCGGCATTACGTTTTGTTGTTCCGTCAGCTTTGACAGTGGCAGGACTTTTACTCACTGTGTTTGGTATAATCAAGGCAAGGAGATTTGAGATAAATTGAAAAAATTAAGAGGTGTTGAGTTCAGCTTATGGTCGCATATCCCTGCCGCAAGGTGGTGTCTTGCTATGACTGTAATTGCATTTACGGCAGTTGTAAGCGTACATAAATATATTGACATTGCGGACATGGCGGCATTTTCGTCATTTGAGGCATTGTTCCTTATAATAACCGATACGGTAAATATTGTTTTTATTTATCTTCCGCTGTACCTTTTTACAGTGTGCGGTATAATGTTTGACAGCAGCTTCGGCGGTATAGAAATTTTACGCTGCGGCAGCCGTCCCCGTTGGCTTGCGGGAAAGCTTATTACATACCTTGTGAACACGCTGATATTTTTTGCGGCAGTATTTATAATAAATTACACTGTGTGTTCGAGGGCGTTTAATTTCAGCAGCTTTTGGAGCAGCGGATTTATTGGAGTACGTGTTATGCTGGGACATTCTGCTGAGGACTTTTTAGCGCCGCCGCTGCCGACGATAATTCTGGCAAGTCTTTCCGCATTGCTTTTGTACGTCCTTTGCGGTATGTTAAATATGCTTGTTTCGCTTATAACGGGTCGGGAGTCCGCTGCTTTGTTTTTCTCGCTGTTGGCGGGAATTTCTCTCGGTCTTGCAAATATGGCTGCAACTTCAAACAGCCTTGGAAGTCAAGTTATCAGGTGCGCGGTTCTTGCGGTTTCGGCAGCGTCTGTTTATGTATTTTGCATAGCTGCTGTCAATAAAAAAGATTTCAGCGGGAAGAAATCTGCATAGGAGGATTTAAATTGGACGATAAAATATTGGGTGAGGAAATGTATTCCAAAGCCTGTGAGTTCCTTGATAAACGTTTTCCATGTGGTTGGGGAGGCTGTGCGGTTATGCATACTGCCGACGGAAGATTTCTGATAAGCGTTGCTCTTGAAAATTTTAACAGTGGCGCAGGACTTTGTATGGAAACAGGCGCAATGTGTGAAGCGCAGAAATTTAATCTAAAAATAACTCACTCAATGTGTGTGACGCGAAGCAATGAAAAAGAATATCCGAAAATTCTAACCGCTTGCGGGATTTGTCAGGAAAGGCTTATGTACTGGGGAAATTCAGTAAAGGTTGCGGTTACAAATCCGAAAAATGATATTGTTTTCCGAACTTTGGAGGAATTGTCTCCATTCCATTGGAGCAGGGCGTATCCTAACGAAGAACAGGAAAAATATTGTGGAGGAATTTATTTATGAAGATAGAACATACTGCTATATTATATCATAATTTGGAGAAAGCTAAACGCTTTTTTGAGGATTATTTTGGAGCGTCCGCGGGAAAGCTGTATCGTAATGAAAAAACGGGCTTTTCCTCATATTTTCTGACATTTGAGGATGGCTGCCGTCTTGAAATAATGAATAGACCTAACGCGGAAGCAGTCAAAGAAAAAGATGCTTTGGGACTTTCACATATTGCATTCTCAGTTGGCAGCAAGCAGGAGGTTAATGAACTTACCGAACGTCTGCGGAATGACGGATATACAATAAAGAGCGAGCCTCGGGTGACCGGTGACGGATACTATGAAAGCGTGATAACTGATTATGAGGGGAATACCATAGAGATCACAGTTTGAAAGGAAATATTATGAAACTGCTGAAAATTTTTATTATTGCTATTTTCGGCGTTGTCAGTATGCTGACGGCGGCTCACTTTACCGAAAGCTATGTTGCAGGGGCAACCGCAAGAGAAAAAACTCTTGCGGAGGCTGTCATTCAAAATCAGCTTGCGGCAGAGGTAAAAAAGGCCGAGGAAGAAGCTGTAAAACAGTTTGAAGAACAGGGCGAGACCATTGTTACAACAGTCATGGAAATAAAACCGCCTGTGACAGAGCCGCCTGCTGCCACAACGGAGGAAACAACTGTTACAACGGAGAAAACGACTACTGCCGCTGAAACTACGGCTACGGAAGTAATTGAGATAACATCTGTTCCTGAAACTACTGTTACCGAGACTGAAACGTTCGCGGAAGATGAAATTATCACCGAATTTACAAGAGGAGGACTTCTTCCCGAGGAAAGAACAGGAATCCCTGTAAAATCAATGTTTACCCTCACCGTGTCGGAGCAGGAGACGGTAACAAATTTCCTTGTAGAGCATTATTTCCTGGACGGATATAAATACAGCGCAGAGGAAACACGTCCCGCGCTGAAAGAGAAAAAGCGTCTTGCCGCTGAAATGGAGGCAAGCGTTATCGAAACGTTAAACATTGTTATGGCAAATATAAATTCGGGGGACATTACTGCAATGTTCACCGCAGATTACGGTGCAATGATAGATGAAGTTCAAATAATACGGGAGGATTTTGCAGAAAAATACAAGGAAGTTTACTTGCAGGGTGAGCTTTTCGCCGCTCTTTACGAGGATAGTTTAAAATATTTTGACCGCATAATAGAGGCTTTTGAAAAGCTTGAAGAAACAGCGGAGCAGTACAAAAATGCCTCAAATCCGCTGTTTGCATTAAGTCTTGCGGCAAACAGTCTTGACAGCGTTATCATTCCCGAAATTATGGGGGTTTTGGAGCAGTCCTTTGACCTGTTGGAGGCTTCACAGGAAATTTTCCTTGAGGGTACGCAGGGGACGGTTTTGCTCACAAGAGACGAGGTAAGGGATATTGTTTTAAATCCGGGACTGATTTTAATGTAAAAAATAAATTGAAAGGACAGATAAAATGAACGAAAAAATACAGATTTTGGTGGAAAATATTGAAAAAGTAATAATCGGCAAGCGTACTCCAATTGTGCAGGCGGTGGCGGCTTTGCTGACGGAGGGACACGTTCTTGTTGAGGACGTCCCCGGTGTTGGAAAGACCCAGCTTGCGGCGGCTTTGGCAAAATCGGTGAACGGGGTTTTCAGCCGCGTCCAGATGACCCCCGACATTATGCCCTCTGATATTACGGGCTTTTCCATGCTTAACCGCGAGACAGGGGACTTCGATTTCCGAAAGGGAGCGGCTTTCTGCAACTTTCTGCTTGCGGACGAGATAAACCGTGCTTCACCTAAAGCCCAGTCCTCACTGCTTGAAGTTATGGAGGAACATCAGGTCAGCGCGGACGGAGAGACATACACTCTGCCTAAGCCTTTTATGGTGCTTGCAACGCAAAATCCTGTGGAAACTTACGGTACATATCATTTACCGGAAGCTCAAATGGATAGATTTGCCATGAAGATAAGCATGGGATATCCAACTGCCGAGGAAGAAATTTCAATACTTGACAGGAACGAGTATGAGAACCCTATAAACCGCATATCCGCTGTACTCACCACAGAGGATATCGTATCATTGCAGGAACGGGTCAAGCAGGTTAGGGCTGCCGAAAACGTTAAACAATATATTATTTCAATTGTTGCTGCAAGCCGCAATGATGAGGGAATACGTCTCGGTATAAGTCCGCGCGGAAGCATAGCATTGTATAAAGCGGCAAAGGCGTGGGCGTTTATAAACGGTCGGGACTATATCACACCGCAGGACGTAAAGGATTGCGGTGTGTGTACGCTTGCTCACAGGATAATGCTATCGCCGAAAGGGAAGTCTATGTACGTTACTGCGGAAGCCGCGCTGGAAAAGCTTTTGAGCAGCGTGTCTGTGCCTATGGAATGAGGCAGAAAATGATTTCAAAAATTTTACTTTATTTGATTGCTATTGGCTTCGGACTTTTTTTTGCACTTTATATGTCAGCATCTGTTGGCTGGACTTTTGTGTACATTTTGGTATGCGCTCCGATATTTTCGTTTATAGTTACCCTTTCAATACATAAATTAAAATGTGTCACAGTACATGCTGACGTTAGCCGAAGTATGCTTTACAAACGCGAAAAAGCTGTCCTTAGAATTTATTTAAAGAATAAGAGCCTGCTGCCTGTACCGTCTGTAAGGATAAAGCTTTCGGAGACGAAAAATCTATCCACCGAAGAAAGTCTTGAATATATCGTAAGCATACCGCCGCGAACGGAACGAGTTGTTGAAGTGAATTATACTGCGAGAGTATGGGGAGCTTGCAGCATTGGTGCAGAAAAAACTGTTCTCAGTGATTTCATGGGATTTTTCCATTTTGCGATGTCCTGCGCGGGTGCTTCATGCGATATAAAAATTTTTCCGGACGTTCCCGAAATTCCAGGTGATTCTCCTCTGCTAAGATCTGTTGCGGAGGCTGCAAAATTTGCCGACGACAACGAGGAAACTAAGGAAAGCGACGGCTTTGCACGTTTCGGCGGAATGCCCGGTTACACCCACAAGGAGTATGAGGACGGCGATCCTGTGCGAAGGATAAACTGGAAGCTTTCCTCAAAGCGGGACAAATATATGGTGCGTCTGGATGATGAGGTAGAGTCTGTTCAGCAAACCATAGTTTTGGACGCTTGCGGCGGAGGTGACGTTCTGTTAAAAGAGCGAGCGGTAGAGGGTATGCTTGCGGCGGCTCTGGGACTAATAAAATGTGGATTTGAGACAACGGTTTATTGCCGATTTAACGGTGTTTTCATACAGTTTGAAATCAACGACCCTGCTGATGTATCCGAATTACAGACAAGAATGGCAGATTATATATTTGAAGAGAAGACTTACAAAGGCGAGAGAATTCCAATCGATTTGATTACGGGAAAGGGGATATTACTTTACACATCTTTTTTGGACAGCAAGCTTTCGGCAGAAATATCTTCTGCCGAAGATCAGGGGATTACTGCTGTTGTAATAACTTCTGATAATGCTTCGGCAGGAAACGCACGTCAGATTTGGCGGCTTAACGAGGATTACTCCGCAGAACTTTTAAATTAAAAAAATCGGCTGTTGCTTTTATGCAGCAGCCGATTTTTATAGGGATTGTTAGGGGAATGTATATGCACATAAAATGTGCAATGGTATATTATACGCAGAGCCGATCAGAAATCGACTTCTGTGTCATAATAGCAGCATTTAAGAAGCTTTTCCATTTCTTCCTGCGATGGCTGTCGTGGATTAGAACCTGTGCAGGCATCGCCTATTGCATTCTTTGCAATTTCGGGAAGTCTTTCAAGGAATACATTTTCCGGTACAAAGCCCTGCTCTGTGGGGAAGCTGTCCGCACCGTAATTTTTGATACAATGTGGAATATTGAGCTTGTCGTTCATTCCTCTTATGTATTCTATAAGGAGATCAACCTTTTCATCATCATTGTTTCCGCCAAGATGGAGGTAATCTGCGATAACACCGTAACGCTTCTTAGCGGTTTCGTCCTTAGCATTAAATCGGATAACCTTTGGCAGATACATAGCGTTTGCCGCACCGTGGATAATGTGTGCGCCGAAATCAGCAAATGCTGCGCCTGTTTTGTGTGCCATAGAGTGGACGATACCTAAAAGCGCATTTGAGAATGCCATACCCGCAAGGCACTGAGCGTCGTGCATTCTGTCTCTTGCAGCCATGTCACCGTTGTAAGAGTCAACAAGGTCAGATTTTATCATTTCAAGAGCGTGGATTGCAAGAGGGTCGGAGTAGTTGCTGTTTGCTGTAGAAACATAAGCCTCTACAGCGTGTGTAAGAGCGTCCATACCTGTATGTGCAACCAATTTCTGAGGCATGGTTTCCGCCAAGTCCGGGTCAACGATAGCAACGTCCGGAGTTATCTCAAAATCAGCGATAGGATACTTGATACCCTTGTCGTAATCTGTGATAATAGAGAAAGCAGTTACCTCGGTAGCTGTTCCCGATGTGGAAGAAATTGCACAGAATTTAGCCTTTTTGCGAAGCTCGGGAATACCGAAAACCTTGCACATATCCTCAAAGGTGCAATCGGGATACTCATATTTTATCCACATTGCTTTAGCTGCATCAATAGGTGAACCGCCTCCGATAGCGATTATCCAGTCGGGACCAAATTCAAGCATTTTTTGTGCGCCGTCCATAACGGTTGTAACAGAGGGATCGGGCTCAACGCCTTCATAAAGCTTGACCTCCATGCCTGCTTCTTTAAGGTATTCTTCAGCCTTTTGGAGGAAGCCGTTGCGCTTCATGGAACCGCCGCCAACAACGATCATAGCTTTTTTGCCTTTGAAATTTTTAAGGTTTTCAATTGCGCCCTTTCCGTGATAAAGGTCTCTCGGTAATGTAAATCTTGCCATATATATTCCTCCGTATTTATAATTTTATTTAGGAAAGTCTAACAAGGTTTTTAGCTTTCCTCTTGATAAAATTATAACATATTACTAAGAAAAGTGGAAATATAAATAGGGAATGATAAATTCAGCTTAACACATATAGCAATAGAAATGAAACATATATGAAAAAGAATGGCAAAATTATTACAGCTTTTTTTCCATGTGAATATGTTCACAGTATTCGTCAAGGTATACGTCTCCGCTTGCAGTATATCCCAACTTTTCATAAAATCTCTGCGCTCTGCATTGGGCAGAGACGGCAAGAATTTCCGCACCTTGCTCCTTAGCCTTATTTTCAAGCAGCTTCATTACCTCTGCACCGTAATTTTTCCCTCTGTAATGTTTTCTTACGGCAATTCTTCCTGCGTAATAAATTTGTTTACTTTCGGGGAAAACTCTTCCTGTTGCAATCGGTATATTGTCATCAAACAAAACAACGTGGGTAACGGAATTGTCTTTATCGTCAAATTCATCATGAAACCCTTGCTCATCAATAAAAACTTCAGTCCTTATAAGCCGTGCTTCTTCGGGGAGGGTACTGTAAAATCTATGGGTCATCATTTTATGTTCAGCTCCTTTTCACCGAACCAGTATTGTAGGAATGTCTTGAAGCCAAGTCTGCCGTACCACCAGTCAAGGTATGTATAGTGTATGAATATTTCGTCGCAGCCCTTACTTTTTAAGTCTTGCATGGCATTTGCTGCCATGGCAAGTCCTATACCTTTATGGCGATGCTCTGGGACAGTACCGACGCAGCCTACAATTCCAACAGTATTTTTATCGGTAGTGATAATAGTGTCCGCGTTGATGTCAACTATGCAGAAGCTTGCTATTTTTCCGTCTGCCAAAGCGGCAAAAATCGGGCTGTCAAAAGTGAAGTACTGTACCCAATCCGCGCTGACCTTTTCGACCGCCTCCAAAAGCTCGGCTTTTCTGTCTTCGTCAATATATCCAAATGTTACATTGTTGGGGCAGGGGGGTATGTCAAGTCCCTTAAAATCAAAGTCCGACATACTCATACGCATTTCAATACAGCCGTTTCGTGCGTGATATCCCTCGTTCTCAAAAAACTTATTCTGCATATTTTTCCATTGTTCCTCGGGAGTAACAGCGCCTATGAAAAGCTCCGAATCCTGTCCGCCGAGGACGGCGGTTTTAAAACCGTTTTGTGCAATAAACTTCTCGCTTTTTTGCATTAAAGCATGACCTATACCTTTGCCGCGAAATTCGGGCGCTATGCAAATCAAGCGTATGCAATTTCCGTTTACTGCTGTAAAGCCTGCGAGATTGTCACCCTCGCGATGAGCAATGATTTGGCAGTTATCGGTATCAAGCAGCTTGTGGAATACAGCCTCCGTCATAGGAAACTGCGGGAAACATTCAAGGAAAAGCTTATAAATTTCAGCATTCATTTTTACAGATCCTTTCGGAAAATTTTGACGATAAAATACATAAACATTATATAATGTTTTCTAATTTATGTCAAGATAAAAATGCTATATATGGTGATATTATAAAAAATGTCCCGAATAAATCGGGACAATTATATATATTGCAGCACATAGTGATTTATAATAACGATCTCAGCCGTATCTTTTTGAGCTTTTATACTTACAGTACCTCCAATCGGGAATGTAATTATCGGAAAAACATGACCGAAATCTGCGCCAAACACAATCGGAATGTTATTCGGCACTTTGTCGCGAATAATGTCAGTAATTGTCTCAATGTTCATGCCGCAGCTATCTTCAAAACGTCCGAAAACAATACCTTTAATTGTGTCAGCGCCTTCAAGTTGCAGGAGAGATTCCAAATTACGGTCAAACTCATAGCAGAAATACTCGCCCATGATGTTGTCATCTTCCAGAAAAAGTACCTTGTTTCTGATGTCGGGCATATATGGAGTACCCTGCAGGAGATTAAGCGTACAAAGATTGCCGCCAATAATCGTGCCCTCACAAGTGCCCTCTTGAATAGTGTAATATTTCACCGCTGCTTCAGAGGGGGTGACAGTTATAGGTTTATCATTCATCACGCAGTCAAAAAACGCTTTTCGTGTGTAATTAGCTTCTTTGTCAAATGCAAATGTGCAATAGTGAGGACCATGATATGTGACAATTCCTGTTTTGGCATATATAGCATTAAGCAGGGCAGTGACGTCAGAGAAACCGCAAAGGATCTTTGGGTGTTTAGAAATAAGGTCGTAATCAAGGTGACGAAGCAGTTGATTGACATTAAAGCCGCCGAGACATGAAATTATCATTTTTACATTGGGATCACAAAATGCCTCATGAATATCCTCGACCCGTGACGAAATACTTGAGGAATGAAACTTTCCAATCTCACGGCAGTTCTTTGAAAATGTGAGGCTAAAGCCCTCTTTAATCCAGAAGTCAACCGCATGATTATGTATGTCCTGTTTTACTTCAGTTAAATTTCTTGACGGAGCAATAACTCTGACTTCATCGCCGGGTTTTAGCTTGCTTGCAATCATACGATTACCTCCTTGTTATTTTTTGTATTATTATAGAAATGGGTAAAATACTTGTTTTCGTTGATATTTCACTGTTCGGAATAATCTCTGATGTTGCTCAAATAAACTATTTTTGCATATTTTACTCTTCTTTATTTTGTAATAAAAGTCATAATAAGTATTCCACTCCTTGATAGGTGACATAACAAAGAAAAAGTGTCTACACCCTTTATTGGGAGTAGACACCAAATGCGCGTTGAACGCGCTTGGCGCAGAAGGAGGGATTTGAACCCTCGCGCCGGTTACCCGACCTACACCCTTAGCAGGGGCGCCTCTTCACCACTTGAGTACTTCTGCAAAATTGGTAAATTAAATAAAAATATTAATTGGCGGAGAGGGTGGGATTCGAACCCACGGTCCCTCGCGGGATCACCGGTTTTCAAGACCGGCTCCTTAAACCACTCGGACACCTCTCCATATAAGCCGTAAAATTGTTTTGCAACCAACGACTTATATATTTTATCACAAATTCTTATTTTTGTCAATAGTTAAAATAAAATTTTTTCAGATTTTTTTATCGGAATGATATTTTTTGGCAAAATCCATAAGCTTGCTGTATGTATTTTCTACCTTATCGTCCATAACAGCGTCAAGGAGTACACCCAAAACATTGCCTATCTCGCTGCCCTGATAGCCAACGGTTATCATATCGTTGCCCGATACCGCAAGGTCAGCAATGCTTATACACTGGTGCTCCTCGATAATTTTCTTAGCCTTTGCCTGCATAGCCTCCAGCGTGTGTATACGTTCAAAGCAGGAGCTGTGCTTTGCACGGTTGTTGCCTTTCATTATTTCGATAAGCAGGGGGAAGTCCTCCTCACCAACAGCGGAAAGAAGCTTTCTTACAACCTTGTAATCGTCCAAGGGTATGACATAATGATACTTTATAAGCTTTGAAACACGTTCAATAGTGTCATTTGGAAAGTGCATATGCCTAAGAATATTTACCGCCATTTCGGAGCCGATCTTTTCGTGGTTAAAGAACTGTCCGTTACCTTCATCGTCAAGCTTGAAGCAATGAGGCTTGCCAATGTCGTGCAGCATGAGAGACAGCCTCACATCGGGGTCGGGCTTGGAGTGCTCCACTGCGGAGGCACTGTGCTTCCAAACATCGTAAACGTGGTAGCGGCTGTGCTGGTCGAAGCCTACGCAGGGCTTTATTTCGGGGATAATAACAGAGATAACGTCCGCAAACTGGGTAAGAACGTTGTATGGGGAGTTTCCAGTCAGCAAAAGCATAAGCTCGTTTGCGACTCTTTCAATTGAAATATTCAGCAGATTGTCCTTCATGCTGTGGATAGCGTTTGCTGTTTTTTCTTCAATATCAAATTCAAGCTCTGAGGCGAACCGCAAAGCCCGCATGATTCTCAAGGCGTCCTCGCCGAATCTTACAGACGGCGTCCCCACACATGTAATGCGTCGGTTGAACATATCTTTCTGTGCACCGAATTTGTCTATTATTCCTGTTTTGGGATTGTATGCCATGGAATTTATTGTGAAATCACGGCGCGAAAGATCGTCCAAAAGATTATCGGAAAATTCGACGCTGACCGGGTGTCTGCTGTCGTCATATTTTCCGTCTATTCTGAAAGTTGTCACCTCAATATTTTCGCCCTCGGAAACAATAGTCACCGTACCGTGCTTAATTCCTGTTTCAATAATATTATATCCCTCAAAGCATTTTTTTATCTCTTCTGGCTTTGCAGATGTGGATATATCGTAATCCTTTGGAATTTTTCCCAAAATCGCATCTCTGACGCACCCTCCGACAATATAAGCCTCAAAGCCGCAGCTTTCAAGCTTTTCGAGAACAGCGATAACATTTTCGGGAATGTAAATATTCATAATATGATCAGTACCTTTCAGCAAATATTATATAAAATAGGCAAATAACCAAAATTCTGTCACAATATATTATAGCATACAGTTCTTATAATTTCAAGTATTTTTCACAAAAAATTAAAATTTTATTATTCCAAAAATTCCATAGTATCATGGACAGTTTACTGCAAATAATATTTTTGCCGAAGATAATACGGCTAAACTATAGGAGAACCAAGTCCTGCGTATATGCGGAACACTGCATATACGAAAGCTTTGATCACTCCGAAAAAAGGAGATTTGTTATGATGAAGAATCCTTCTATTAAATGCGATGTAGCTTCATGCAAGCACAATATGGACAGCGAGCATTACTGTACGCTCAACTGCATCAAGGTCGGCACACACGAGGCTAACCCCACAGTTCCCGAATGTACAGACTGTCTTTCTTTTGAGAAAAAGAGCTGCTGTCAGTAATCAAGGCTGAAAAAAGCTGAAAATATCCCGATACTCCAAAAAATGGTTTATCGGGATATTGTTTTTTATTTTTTAGTCTTGAATTAGAGCAAATCTTGGCTTAATGTTGCCGTGGTCATCAACGTCCTCAAGGAACATATCAAGTGGTCTCACCCAAATAATTGGTTTGTCGTGTATCTGCATATAAACCGCCTGCTCCTCACAGGTCTCATGATCTTTTGCAACATTCAGTACAACGTATTCGCCGCCTTTAAAGTGCTTATAGTGACCGCCGATAACAATCTTTCTGCCCTCAGGTACGCCAACGCCTCTTATACCGTTATTTTTAACAGGTGAGGGGACAGGCTCGTGTACGGGTTCGGGCTCTATCTCGTGAGCGGCTTCCGTTGGCTTTGGAGCTTCTTGGATCGGCTCGGCTTTTATTTCGGGTTCGTGAACAATATCAGAGGAAAGACTGCTGTCCACAAGTATCATTGATTTATTTTTAGGTACAGTCACTTCTGCTGTGCCGCCGTTTACGTTAAACTGCTTTCCTGTAAGTCTGTCCGCAAGCTTTTGATAGTGCGTGTTTATCCTGAATGTGTAGTCACCGTCACTGATGTTAAGGGCAATATACGCAATTTCACCGTTTAGCTCACGTTTGAAAAGAAGGGTCTGATTTTTTAAATCAAGCTTTGCATAAGATCCCGACTGGAGCGCAGGAACAGAGAGACGGATCGCGCCAAGCTTTGAGATATGGAGCATAAGGCTGTCGTTTTTGTTAGGAATATTATCAAGTTCTAAGCAGGGTCTTAAAGGAAGGTCTGCATCTGCGCCCTGACCCTTTGCGCCGTATATTCCAAATTCGCTGCCATAGTAGACAGAGGGTACGCCGTACATACCGTACATCATTGTGTAGCAGCACTCTGCGTGTTCGGGATTTTTCAACACCGACATAAGCCTTGCGACATCATGGTTATCAAGAAAGTTGTACATATAAAGATTGCCGTACTGACCGTTTTGGTACTCGATAGAGTGTGCGATCTCAAAATAGTTTCTGTCGTTGTGTGAGGAATAAATTCCCTTATAGCACTGATAATTTGTAACGCAGTCAAACATTTCTCCGTTTGCCCAGCGGTTGTACTGACCGTGAATGATTTCGCCCATAAGCCAGAAGTCGGGACGCAGGTCGCGTGTAAATCGGTGTATTCTCTTGATAAAATCGTCCGCAAGGCAGTCCGCTGCGTCAAAACGAATGCCGTCTATGCCCCATTCCTCTATCCACATTTTTACCGCACCGAAAAGGTGCTCAACAACCTCGTTGTTATAAAGATTAAGCTTAACAAGGTTGTAGTGACCGTTCCAGCCCTCGTAGGAAAAATTGTCGCCGTAAGGGGAACGTCCTCCGAAATTAACGCCAGCGAACCAGTCCTTATAGCGTGAGCCTTGACCGTTCTGCTGTAAATCCTTAAAGGCGGCATGGTCTCTGCCCACATGGTTGAAAACGCCGTCAAGAATAACACGTATGCCGTTTTTGTGAAGTTCGTCGCAGACCTGCTTAAATTCGGCATTTGTGCCGAGACGTTTATCAACAGTATAATAATCCGTTGTATCATAGCCGTGCTCAAAGGACTCAAAAAGAGGACCGAAATAAATGGCGTTGAAGTGCATTTTCTTTAGGTGAGGGATCCATTCAATGACCTTTAAGATCCTGCCTTTTTCAAGCTCCTTTGCTTCCGAGCGGAATTTTTCGCAGCCGCAGAAGCCAAGAGGGTAGATGTGGTATATGTTGGTTTTTTCAATCCAATGTGACATTTTTCATGCTCCATTCTATTATATAATAATGTGTAAATTATACCACATTTTTTATTCTAAAGCAAGTGAATTGATTATTTTTAACAAATAATACTCATAAAATAGTATTTTTTGCCTAATTTTCGACTAATGTTCTAAAATATATTATAAAATTTATCTTAATCTATTGCAATTTTATGCAAAAAAAGGTATAATACTATTTAGGTATATTGTGTGAGCGGTGTACCGTTAGGCTGATTATTCGCCGTAAACAGCCCGAACAATAAATTACAACGGCGGGGAAGGTCGCTTATTATGTTTAAGGAAATTACCGAAAATACTATTACAAAGGCTAAGGAAGATATTGTTATCGCACAGGGCGTACTTGTCCTTATTGCGGCAGTATCGTTTATTACAGGACTTATTATAGGTATACTATGCGCATCGGGCTCAAAACCGGAAAAACGCAGAAGCAGGCGGAGAAGAAGAGTCTCATTTGATGCGGACGAGTATGCTCGCGAGCTTAATTTCGACGATGACGATGATGACGGTTACGAATATTCATTTTAAAAAATTTTAAAAAATTACAGTAAAGGACTTACAATAATTATGAAACTTGGTATGGTTGGACTTCCCAATGTGGGAAAAAGTACGCTTTTTAACGCGCTGACTAACGCAGGGGCAGAGTCGGCGAATTATCCGTTCTGCACTATTGAGCCGAACGTTGGCATTGTTTCCGTGCCAGATGAGCGTCTCGATAAACTTAAAGAAATGTATAACCCCGATAAATTTACTCCTGCAACACTTGAATTTGTGGACATTGCGGGACTTGTCAAGGGCGCGTCAAAGGGCGAGGGGCTTGGCAACAAGTTCCTTGCTGACATTCGTGAGGTGGATGCTATCGTCCATGTTGTCCGCTGTTTTGAGGACATCGACATTATTCACGTTGACGGGGAGATAAATCCCCGCAGAGACATTGAAACTATTGATTTGGAGCTGATTTTTTCCGATATTGAGCTTATCGAACGGCGTATTGACCGCGCTAAAAAGGCAGCAAAGGGAGATAAAAAATTTCTTGCGGAGGCTGAATTTCTTGAGGATCTGAAGCGGCATTTGGAGGAGGGACATTCAGCCCGTTCCTACGGCTTTACACAGGAGCAAGAGGAAATTATCAAGACTACTCCGCTGTTGTCGGCAAAGCCCGTTATCTATGCAGCAAACCTCTGTGAGGAGGATTTCAAAAATAATATCGAGACATCGGAGCATTACAAAACCGTCTGTGAGATAGCAAAGACGGAAAATTCTGCGGTACTGCCTATCTGCGCTCAGCTTGAAGCGGAAATATCCGATATGAACGACGAGGACAAGGCTATGTTCCTGTCCGAACTTGGGTTGGAGGTATCAGGTCTTGACAGGATAATCAAGGAGGGCTATGCTTTGTTGGGGCTTATTTCCTATCTCACTGCGGGACAGCCCGAAGTCCGCGCGTGGACTATTAAAAAGGGCACAAAAGCTCCACAGGCGGCAGGAAAGATACACACAGACTTTGAAAAAGGCTTTATTCGCGCTGAGGTGGTAAGCTTTGACGATCTTATAGCGTGTGGTTCTATGACTGCCGCAAAGGAAAAGGGTCTGGTGCGCTCTGAGGGTAAGGAGTACGTTATGAACGACGGGGACGTGGTTTTGTTCCGTTTTAATGTATAAATGTATAATCGTACGGGAGCGGCGTAATGGGTTTTATCGGAGGATTTTTTATAGCCGCGGCGGTGATTATAATATTTATCGCAGCGGTTGTGGGAGTAATATGCAAGCTTGTCAATAGAGAGCCGCTTTTTGGCGATGATGACGGCAGGAAGAAGATACCCAAACATATCCTTATTGCATTTGCAGTTATCGGTTTTTTTCCCGCCATGACTTTTATCTCGTCGGCAATATGGGCGTTGCGGCGGCTTTTCGGCATAGGCTGATGTGTAATATTATATATGTATCATATGTTAAAAAGAATATTATTTTTTAGAAAGCTGTTGACAAGTTATAATATATGATGTATAATATAGTAAAATATTACTATATTATATTGAAAGGGCGTATTATTATGAGTTTTAGCAAATCATCAGTTTTCAAAAAGTGTTCAGCATTTTTATTTGTACTTATTTTTGCGGCAACGGCGGTACTGCCCGCAATGTCCGCAAGCGCAGCCGACAACAAAAGCGGCATAAACGGGTACAGCTACTTCCGTCAGGCATATTACGGCAAGCCTTATATTTTTGATATTGCCTGGAATATTTCCGACAAAACGGCTAAATCTTACGGCAGCAAAAAGGTCGCTCTTTCGGATAAGGCAGCAATGAACGTTTGGTACGCGGACGGTCTTAAAAAGGATATGTCCGACAAGAACGTTACAGCCGCCCTTGCGGAGGTTCTGAACCGTATCAAAGCGGACTATGCTTCGTTTTCAAAGCCGATAGTGCTGAACATTGAAAACACGGGGAACGCTACTAAATACTATAAAGATGAAAATATTATGTACTATGCCGCCGTACTGCCGTTTGCGGACGTCAAAACGAGGCAGGCGTATCTGAAAAAGGCTTATAACGATGACAGCGAGGATTTTTTCTCGGTATCTCTTGAAATTGTCAATAACAGCGGTACTTCAAAAAAATACTTGGACAAAGCGTATAAAGATGACAATATAGCGATTTTTTCCAAATGTCTTGACAAGCTTGATGACGCTCTGAACGATAAGGATTTCGGCGCGGTCGTAAATACATACGCCGGAAAAGCCTACGCGGACGGGGAAATAGCTTTCTTTGCTGTTCTTGCGGACAGAATGGACGGGGATACCGCCGAGGCTTGGTTCAACAGGACTAAAAAGGACAAAAATATAGCATTTGAGTCAATTTTTGACAATTATTGGGACGAACTTGACGATAAATGGGACGAATTTGACGACGCTTTGGATAAGTTCGACGATGCTTGGGACGATTTCGACGATAAATGGGACGACTATGAGAATTATGTAAATTCGTCGGATTATGCCAAGTACGGCGTTACATATAAGAACGGACATTATTACTACAAAGGCGAACCTGTAAGGTACTTCCTTGACATACAGCGCAGCGGCTCCTCCTCGACCGTTGCAACGGTGGAAACCAATCCCAATGGTAAAGCCGACATTAAGATAGTACGGGATAAAAACGGCAATATCACGGGCGTGAAAAAACTTACCGACAAGGAAATAAAAAAATATTTCGGTGATAGATAAATTTATTTTAAAAAGCCACAAAAAACGATTGACAAGCAGGGAAATTTGTGCTACATTATTATATATTGGAAACGTTTACAAAGAAAGGGTTATTACTATGGAAAAAATTTACGGCGTACATATGGGAGCGGCAAAATGCTCTCTTGACTTAGGTGACGGATCCGAGAGGGGCGAGTATGTCAACCAGGACTATATTCTTCACACCCTAGGCAGACCTCATCGCGGTATCAGTCTGATGTACTGCTACTATCCTCTTGACAAGGAGTGGCCCGGCAGGATATCCGAGGTAATGAAGGACGCAAACGTGTCCTTTCAGTGGGACTATCCCTATGACGATTATTTCACCTATAAAGGCGGACTTGGCGGCACTACCGACGATGAGCCTTTTACCTGCATGAGAGACGTCCGACGCCACGGTCAGGACGTTGTCCTCACGCTGACTGTTGATCCGAACCTTACGGACGACTATCTTATTGCTATAGCGAAGGATCTGCGTCCTTTTGGCAGAATGATGCTCCGTATCAATCACGAAGCGACGGGAGATTGGTTCTCATTTAACAAACGTGCAAGCTATCAGGGTGTGGCGGACTTTTTTGTACATTTTAGTAAGATAATCCATGAGTACGCTCCAAACGTTAAGACAATAGCTTGTATCGGTGGAGTTGAACACCCCGAAAAGGGCAATGAGATCGAAATGGAAAAGGAATTTGCACAATGTATTCCCGAGGCTGACATCTGGTCTGTAGATAAGTATATGGCTCTCCACTGGGGCTGGCCCTACGACGTTGCCGAACGGGGCGGAAACAGCCACAGCAGAAGCAAGGTCAGGGACATTTACAACCTGACAAAGCTTAGTTTCAACCGCTTCAAGGAGCTTAACGGCGGTACGGCTAAGCCCATGGTAATGTCCGAATTCAACGCCGACGGCGATGTTACAGGTCCTTACGATCAGGCTGAAATGGTAAAGGAGTTCTGCGATATTATGGAGGAGGATAACGCCGACTGGTTCAGCGGCTTTACGTTCTATCAGTTCCGCGACAGAGGACGTCTCGGTCTTGAGATACAGGATCCAAACAACGAGGACGTGGGTATACCTCAGCCTGTTATGGATACTTATAAAGAGATTATTCACAGTGAGCGTTTTCTCCCCGCGCTGGATCAGTCGGAGGAAATTTCGCTGCCTGTAACTCTCCGCTGGGGCGGCTCGGAGGACGCGGAGGGCATTGCCATTCCTGTGAAATTTGAGAAAAATCCCCACTTCTGCGAGCTTTACTTTGACGAGGACGACGAGGGTAATTACATGATAGAAGTTAATGGCAGGTGGTTCTATAAATCCCCGAAAGCAAAGGTTATCGACCTTATGAGCGCGTTCTACGAGAAGCCTTTGAGCGGCGCGGCGGAGATGACGATAAAGCTGTTTGCACCTCCCGCAAGCGGAGAGAATGACCCTTCCCAGGGTGACGATTGGGCGGAGAATTATTACTATACGGTGAAAAAACTGCCGAAAGTCCGCATTTTATGTGAACCTGTTGAATTGTAAATAATAAAAATCCGAGATAAAGCAGGTAACGGTACAGAAGTATCGTTACCCATGGGAGCATTTTACTTTTATTGGCATAGTGTGCCTAAAAGGGTAAAGGCTCAGCCTTTTTCTCGGATTTTTTTGTGCAAAAGTACTTGAAAAATATATGTAAAAATGGTAAAATAATATTATATAACTTCCGAAAGGACGGTCGGTCAATGGATTCTTTGTATAAGTTAGGTTCGCTTATCAACAGTACGCTTCCGATTGAGTTTTGGGACGTGCTCGACATTGCGGTGCTGACTGTGCTTATTTATAAAGGCATAACTCTTGTAAAAGAGACTCGGGCAGGGGGACTTATCAGGGGTATTGTCGTTATTTTTATTGCATATTTTATTATGGATTTTGTGGGAATGAACGCAATGGCGTATCTGCTTAATCAAATTTTTGAAATAGGTCTTTTGGCAGTTGTGGTACTGTTTCAGCCTGAATTGCGGCGTTCTCTTGAAAAAATGGGGCATTCAAAGGTTTCAAAGCTTCCTGTGTTTTCTTCGCTTACAGCGGATACTGCCGATATCATGGCGCAGAAGTGGAGTACTGCTATCGAGGCCATATGCGATGCATGCGAAGATCTGTCCTCAACCACCACGGGTGCGCTTATTGTTATTGAACAGGAATCAAAGTTGGGTGAGCAGATAGACACGGGTACTGTACTTAACGCACTTCCGTCAAAAGAGGTATTCGGCAACATCTTTTACCCCAAAACGCCTTTGCATGACGGCGCTGTAATTATGCGTGACGGAATTATCCTTGCGGCAGCTTGCTTTCTTCCAAAGCCGCAAAAAGAGGAGACTATCAATAAGGCTCTCGGTTCGAGACACCGTGCAGCAATCGGAATGAGCGAAAATTCCGACGCAATTATAATTGTTGTTTCAGAGGAGACAGGAACTATATCTGTTGCGGAAAACGGAGAGCTTACAAGGGGATATACAAGAGACAGCCTTAAAAAGTTTTTGAGATCAAGGCTGCTTCCCGAGAAAAATCAAAAAATTACAAGACCTCCGAAATCGGGAAAACATTCCGATGAGGACAGCAGTGCTGATGATAAAGAAAAGTCAGGACTTTTAGGTTTGTTTCATAAAAAGAAGTTTACCGATAAAATTTGAGGGGAGGCATTGCTTGAAATATGATAGAAGTATTGAAAAATGTATTTTATAAGGTAAGATTGTTTTTTGCCAACCTTTTTGAAAAGGACGTTGTTGTAAAAATAGGCTCGCTTATCGCGGCAATAATTATATGGTTCGTTATATCCGTAACAGCGACTCCCGTAATTGATATTGTTTTATATAAAGTACCCGTTACGGTCTCTCTTGACGGAACGTATGCTGAAGCTAACGGATATCAGGCTATGTCGATGTCGGAAGAAAGCGTTACTGTGTACATCAAAGGCGAAAGAGGAAATATAGGAAATCTTAAATCAGAAGATCTGGTTGCTGTTGCATCAGCTGAAAATGTTATGTACGCTATGGAGTATAGACTTCCTCTTGAAATTACCTGTATAACAGGAAAAGAATTTGAGGTTACAAAGATTGAACCTGCAAATGTAAGCGTTGATTTTGACAGGATAATAACAAAGGAGGTCAGCGTAAAGCCACAGCTTTCGGGTATAAAAGCTTCAGAGGGTTATATTATGGGAGATGAAGAGGATATCGTTATTGTCCCCGATACGGTCAATGTAACGGGTCCCGCCGAGATAGTGGACAGCATTACCGACGCTGCCGTAGTAATTGATAAAAGCGAAACTTTAACAGGTACAACTGATTTTAAATCTGGTTCTTTAAGTTTTTACAATAATTCAACGGTCATTGCAGACGAAAATGAAAGACTTTCCGCTGATAAATCTGAGTTTACAGTTCATGTGCCTGTTTATGAACGGCACACGATCGCGCTTGACTTTAAGATTACAAATGCTCCCGAAAGCTTTGATATTGATTCCTTTAAGCAGTTGCTTGAAATGTCGGTAACGGAGCTTGAGGTGGCAGTCCTAAGCGAAAATTTTGTTGACAGGGATTCTCTCGATATAGGAACAATAGATATGCGGGAAGCAGATATCGGAAAAGAATTTTTGTTTCCCACAAGCGATTTTCTCCCGGAGGGTTATGAGGATTTGAACAACGTCCGTTTCGTGACGGTTTCCGTTCCGTCAACAGGACTTGTACGCCGACCCATTCATATTACAAATTCGTCTATTCAGCTTGTTAATACTCCCGCACAGTATGATTTCAATATAATTACTTCCGGAGTTACTCCGATATTTATAGGCTCGGAGGAATCAATGGAGCAGCTCACATATATTGATGTTTTTGCGCAGGTAGACATGATAAGCATTAACACCGAAGACGGTGAGGGCTATAAGAAGCTGCCTGTAACGTTCCATATACCGTCTTATAACGATATTTGGTGCATTGGTTCTGACGGTGTGCTTTCACCGAGGGTAACTATTGATGTTAAGCTGAAAACCGAAAATGACAGTTATTAATAAAGAAAGGTCTTATATGGCAGTAATTATTTCACAGATAAGAACAGATATAAACTCAGATAGTGAGAAAATTATTTCCGCGGCATTAAAGCGCGTCAATCTTTCCCGCTGCAGCGTTTACATGGCAAGCGTTTACAGAACTTCTGTGGACGCAAGGGATAACAGCAGGATAGTAATAGTTTCCTCTGTATGGGCGGAATTAAAGGACAGCGTTTCGGAGCAGAGAATATGCGAAAAATTCCCCTTTTGCAAAGAGGTAAAAAATCAACGGCTCATGCCGGAGAGAATTTCGGGTAATGCTAAAAAAGTCGTTATTGCAGGTTTTGGTCCCGCGGGAATGTTTGCCGCTCTGACGCTTGCGGAATACGGCTTTGAACCGATCGTTATCGAGCGCGGCGGCAATGTTGACGATAGAATAAAGGCTGTGAATAATTTTTGGAGCAAAGCCGAACTGGACGTTTCAACAAACGTCCAGTTCGGCGAAGGCGGGGCGGGGACTTTTTCCGACGGCAAACTCACCACACGTATAAACGACCCGCTTTGCAGATATGTACTTGAAAAATTTGCTGAATTTGGCGCACCCGAGGAAATTCTCACAAAAGCAAAGCCGCATATCGGTACGGACAAGCTTAGAGGAGTTATTAAAAATATGCGTGAAAAAATTACACAGCTTGGCGGAGATGTGCGCTTTAATTCAATTATGACAGATATTTTGTATGAAAACGGGAAAATCAAGTCCGTGACAGTAAACGGAAGCGAGGTAATGCCATGCGACGCGCTTATTCTTGCAATAGGTCACAGTGCAAGAGATACATTTGAAATGCTGTATGGCAAGAAAATTTTTCTTGAACCAAAGCCTTTTTCTGTAGGCGCAAGAATTGAGCATATGCAACAGGATGTTGATCGCTCTCTTTACGGCGAGCATTGGAATAATCCAAATCTGCCTAAAGGAGAATATCAGCTTTCATACAGACAAGGAGAACGGGCGGTTTATACTTTCTGTATGTGTCCCGGAGGAATGGTGGTACCATCGTCAAGCGAAGAAGAAACCGTTGTAACAAACGGAATGAGCGAATTTGCCCGTGACGGAGAGAATGCAAATTCCGCATTGGTCGTCTCGGTTTCTTCAAATGATTTTGGGAACGCTCCACTTGACGGGGTTAAATTTGCACAGAATATTGAAAAAAAAGCATATATTGCAGCAGGAAAAAATTACTCCGCTCCCGCCGCTTCAGTAGGAAGCTTTCTAAAAGGGCAGGGAAGTCTTAAAGAAATAACGGTTTCAACCACATATACAATAGGTGTGACCGAAACAAATTTTAATGATATTTTTCCAGACACGATAACAGAAATGATGAGAGTCGGTCTAAGAAATTTTTCACGAAAAATGAAATGCTTCGGAGATCCGAATGCAGTTTTGACTGCGCCCGAGACAAGGACTTCATCGCCCGTAAGAATTACAAGAAATGAAAATATGGAGTCTATATCTGTAAGAGGCTTGTATCCATGCGGCGAGGGTGCAGGCTATGCGGGCGGGATAATGTCTGCTGCTGTTGACGGAATAAAGTGTGCATTGAAAATAATTGAAAATTGACGCATTTTGTGGAAAACGTTCATATAATTACCTAACATAATAAATTTATTGCCGTTAATAATATTAAGGCAAACCCCAAAACGCGGTTTACAAAAATCGCAGAAATGCAAAAAAAAAATTTGTTATGTAAGGAGTTTAATATTATGAAAGATGTAAATACTGTTCAGGGTAAGGAAACAATGGAGCGCTTCAAGATGGAAGCGGCTAACGAGGTTGGTGTAAACCTCAAGAACGGATACAACGGTGACCTCACTTCCAGAGAAGCAGGTTCTGTAGGCGGTCAGATGGTCAAGAAGATGATCGACGCTTACAAGCAGGGTATCAAGTCATAACCTGATTTAGTATACCCGAAATAAAGAAGAATACCCTGCAAGGCAAAAGCTTTGCAGGGTATTCTCATACATATTTTTCGGTAATATTTTTCACGGCATAAATTAACGCCTCTACTTCGCTTTCGGTATTGAAAACCGATGGGGAAAATCTTACCGTTCCGTCGGGAACAGTACCGATCGAGGTATGTGCAAGTCCCGAGCAGTGAAGTCCACCTCGAAGCGCGAAACCCATATCGCTGAGTATAGCTGCGGTCTCGTTTGCGGAAATGCCGTTTATGTTAAATGATACCACAGGCAGGTAATTTTTTACACGTTCGTCCCGATATATTGTAATATTTTTTGTGGACTTGACCGCCGCAATAAAGTTTTGGCAAAGTTTGTTTTCGTGGGCATATATTTTCTCGATACCAAGCTTTTTTACAAAATTTATCCCTGCGCCGAGTGCGATAGCTCCGCAAGTGTTTATTGTACCGCTTTCAAGTCCGTCGGGAAGAAAATCAGGCTGGTCAAGCTCCATGGAAAGGCTTCCCGTGCCCCCCTCCATTATCGGGGAAATTTTATATTTGCCGTCGGTAACGATAAGTCCTGTGCCTGCGGGACCGTAAAGAGCCTTGTGCCCTGCGGTGCATAAAATATTTATACCGTCGGAAAGCTTTATGGGAATGACCCCGCAAGCCTGTGCGCCGTCTGCAATAAAGCATATGCCGTTTTCACAGCAAAGCTCTGCAATTTTTGTAAACGGGAGAATTTGCCCTGTAACGTTGCTGCCCAAGGTGCAGGCGATTATTTTTGTTTCTGGAGTAATAAGTCGTCTGAAATTTTCAACAGTCCTGCCGTCGTCGCAGCTTACCTCGGCAATGCTGTAGGTGCATACGCCATGCTTGTAAAGCGCGTGGACTGGACGCGCGACTGCGTTATGTTCAAGTGAGGAAATTATTATATGGCAGCCCTTTTCGGCGACTCCTTTAATTGCCATATTAAGAGCATGGGTACAGTTCTGTGCAAAAACCGTGTTGTCGGGTTCTGCGCCGAAAAAGTCGGCAGCGGAAGTCCGCGCTTCATAAACGGCTTCTGCGGTGTCGATAGAAAGCTTGTGTCCGCTTCTTCCCGGATTACCGCCGTAACACGTCACAGCCGTGAGGAGGGCTTTTTTCACGGCGGCAGGCTTTGGAAAGGTGGTTGCGGAATTGTCAAAATTTATCATTTTATGAAGCCTCCATAATAATTTTGGTCGGTAATATATCCTAATCTCCAATTAATACCGTAAACAAAAAATCTGCAAAAAAATCATATAAGAAAGTTAAAACTTTTCAAATTTTTGCTTGATTTTTTGTACGGTATTTAATTGAAGATTAGTGTCGCGGGAAGTACAGCGGAGGGCGGTTTTCTTTAAATTATGTTTTCCATAACAGATTTAAATTTAATTCCTCTGTTTTCAAGAATATACATTGCCGTTTCAAGTTCTCCGTCGTAAACGATACTGTAGCCGCAGCCCGAAGCGAGGTTTCTCGGTGTTCGGATAATTTCCGTGCGAATTCCCTCGGAGCGGAAAATACTTTGAGCTTTCATGGCAATGGTAATAGAGCTGAAAGTAATAGTGTATCTTTTCATCGCAGTGATTATGCCAATTATTTCATAAGGGGTGAAATAGTATAGGCACATCTCCTTTCAATTCCGTCTTTTGGTTTTAATTGAAAAAGCAGGGGAAGAGCCGTGCTCTGCCCCTGCAATATACTATGCAGTATTTATTAATTAGGTGAAACCTCTTGCTTCAACAGCACTACCGCGTGAGCAGTCGCGCCCTCGCCGCTTCCCGTAAAGCCAAGCCGTTCCTCGGTGGTGGCTTTTACGCTTATTTGAACAATTTCACAGCCAACGGCTTTTGCGATATTCTCCCGCATTTTATCAATATGCGGCGCAAGCTTTGGGGACTGCATAATTATTGTACTGTCAATGTTTCCAACAGCATAGCCTTTGTCCGCAATAATTTCCGCTACCCTTTTCAGCAGCATTATACTGTCAGCGCCCTCATATTCGGGGGACGTGTCGGGGAAATGTTTTCCAATATCGCCGAGAGCAAGCGCGCCGAGCATAGCGTCCATGACCGCATGGACGAGTACGTCCGCGTCGGAATGTCCCAGCAAGCCCTTTTCGTAAGGTATCTCAACGCCGCCGAGGATAAGCTTTCGCCCCTTCGTGAACCTGTGGACGTCGTAGCCGTGACCTATTCTTATCATTATAAATCCTCCGTTTAAGTGTAAATTTCAACGCCTTTTTCGGTAAGCTTTTCAATAATTTCATTGGGAATATCGCAGTCAACCGCACTTACCTGCTCCAAAGAGGGCATTTCAAGCAGTGCGGAATAATTCTCCGCATTCGTTTTGCTTATATTTAAATATTTAAGCTCTTTAAGATTTTTCAAAAAGCTTAAATCGGTAATGTTTGTCTCGCTGATAGTAAGTTTTTTCAGCTTTTTGCATTTGCCTATGGGAGAAAAGTCGCTGATATTGCTGCGGAATAATTTTAAATTCAAAAGGTTTTCTTTTTCGCAAATTACATCAAGACCTTTTTGAATATCCGCCGCTGTAAGCTCAAAGTAAATAATATCATCCATATTTTCAAAAATAGTCAGGTCATTACAGTCACCAAGTCCCAAGCCGCAAAAATATTTTAAATTTGTCAAATTTTTAATTGACAAATAATCTTTAGGTTTTAAGTACATATCTCTGCCGCCGAAAGCAAGTCCCTCTAATTGTGTAAGCTTGCCGATTTCCGTCAAATCGTCAATGTTGTTTTGTGTAACGTCCAAATACTTTAAATTAGGCATTTTTTTTAGAGCAGCCATATCCTCCGAAGTGAGATTTTCAGAGGTTTCAACATAATCAAACATTTCTTGTGCTTTTTTGGCAATTTCTCCATAATATTGCAGGTCGTCTTGCCTAAGCAGATCATAATATCCAAAATATGAAAATAACGCATACTCAGAATCGGTTTTAACGATTTTATCGCCTATGAAAACAACCGGTTTTTCAATTACATACCAAGTAAAAATGCCGCCGACAAAAATTAAAGACGTACACAACATAGTAAGCAAATATTTTACCGTGCCGTTTTTTATCTTAACTTTGGGAGCATTTCCGTCAAACTCGCTGTAAAGCCTTTCAAGCATCGGCAAAGTTTCTTTGCTTTTGGCAAGATATGTACAGTATGGGTTCTGCTTTTTTGTATATAGCTTTATTTTAATTTCGGTTTCAACCGTTTCCGTCAGATATTTAACGCTTTCTGGAGGGAAAAGGCTGTAATTTGAAATTATTCCTCCCTCGGTGAGATAAGCCCGCGTTCGCAGAAAATAAGCAAGAAAACATTCGCAGAATATAAGAAGATAACAAACTATTTTTATCCAATTTAAAACGCTTTCGGTAAAATCACTGTATTTAAGAGACATAAAAGTCGTACCAGCGTTCAAGCCTTGAAGAATACCGAAAAAAATTATCCAGCCGTAAGTGTTATTGTACGGCTTTAGTCTGATTGCCTTGCCGAGCTTCCTTTTTTTCACCGCAGTTGATACGGTTTCGATAATAAGTGTGATAAAAAAGCCTGCGACTATGGCGGTAAATACCGTCCAGAAAATGATTGAGTTCATGAAAATCCCTCCAAATTATTTTTTTGACTTCAAAACCGCCTCCCCGATAAAAATATCCTCAGGCGTGGTTATCTTAATATTCCCGTAATCCGAGGGAGTAACGCAGACCTTTACCCCGACAGCCTCAATAAGCTGGCAGTCGTCCGTAAAATCAAGCTCGTGGTCAAGCGCAAAGTTCACGCCCTTTACATATACGTCGCGGCGGAAAACCTGCGGTGTTTGTATGGCGTAAAGACTGCTTCTGTCGGGAGTGTCCACGATCAAGCCGCCGTTTACGGTTTTGATAGTGTCCTTTACGGGGACTCCCAACGCCGAGCCGCCGAAAACGGAGGCGTCCTTGATACATTTTATGATTTTTTCGGGGTCGGCAAACGGTCTTGCTCCGTCGTGGACTGCAATATACCGCGTTGATTTGTCAGTCTGCATAAATGCTGCAAAAACCGACTGCTGACGTGTATCGCCGCCTTTTACGGCGCACTTGAATTTGGTTACCTTATATTTTTCTGCAAGAGCTTCTATTGCGGGAATATCCTCCTCACGAGCGGAAACGATTATCTCCGTGACCTCGTCAAGTCCATCAAAAATAAGCATTGAGCGGACGCAGACTGGTACGCCGCCTATTTCGCAAAGCTGCTTGTTTGTACCGTTCATTCGGGTTGAGCTGCCCCCGCAGGCTATTATCGCGGAAACTGTTGTATTTGACATATCCGCACCCCCTTACAGAACTTCCTTAAAGCTTCCCAAAAAGCGGAAAAATGACAGTTCATTCTCCAAATCGTGGAGCAGGGCAACTACCGTGGGGTCGGTACAGCTTCCCTTAAAATCAAGGTAAAAGAGCGCCTCAAAGTCGCTGCCGGCAATAAGCTTGCTCTCGATTTTTGTCATATTAAGTCCATATACGGAAAATTTTGTAAGAAGTCTGTACAGCGAACCGGGAGTGTTTGAAAGGGTCAGGCAGACGCTGATAGTGTCCGCGTTTTCGGGGACTATGTAATCTCTCGAAAAGCAGATAAACCGCGTATAATTGGGGTATGCGTCGGCTATCCTGTCGTTGATTATTTCCAAACCGTAAAGTCCTGCACAGTTTTTGGAGCATATGCAGGCTATTGAGCTGTCGTTTCTGTTTGCAACAAGCTCTGCGGAAAGCGCTGTGTTGGCATATTCGCGGCGAATAAGTCCCTTTTCCTTTATAAATTCCGAACACTGTGAAAGCGCTTCTGCTTTGGAGTAAACATACTTCACGTCCTCCAAGCGAGTACCTTTTACAGCGGCGAGACAATGGGTTATCTCCACTCTGATAAGAGAGCATATATTAAAATTATGCTTTGCCATTAGGTCGTAAGTCTCGGAAATAGTGCCGATGGTGGAATTTTCCAGCGGAAGTATGCCGAAATCAGCTTCGCCCGTTTCAACGGCGTTGAAAACGTCCTCAAATGAGTGGTAAAAAACTGAGGGTTTGTTGCCGAAAAGCTTTTTGCAGGCGGTCTCGGAGTATGCTCCAGCCGTCCCCTGACAGGCAATTTTTGCGGCGTTCTCAGGGATAAAAGGTTTTGGTGAGGAAAGTCGGGAGACAAACTGCATTTCCTTGTTTTGAATACACTTGCTTATATCCATTATGTTCTGGAACAGCATTGCCGCGCCGTCTTTTAAGCCCTCGGGCGCATTGGTTCTGATATTATCAATGACCTGCTTTTCACGCCCTCCCTGCATAACGGGGAGATTGTTTTCTTTTTTGTATTCGGCGACTGCCTTGCAGACCTCCATTCTGCGTGAAAAGAGCGACAATATCTCGCTGTCTATATCGTCAATTTGGTTTCTAAGCTCTTTAATATCCATTTTTATCCGTTCCTTTCGTTCTTTTGGAGATAATGATACATAATAATTATACAATATTTGCAAATAAAAAACAATAACTTTCAAAAAAATATTGCATATCTTGATATTTTATGGTATAATTAATTGTTAATATCTAAAAGTTAATAACTTTTATAAATCGAATTGGAAGTGAACCTTTGAAAATTCTTGGAATTGACCCCGGCTACGCTATAGTGGGCTTCGGCGTTGTTGAGTACGACGGATATAAGTTTACTCCCATACATTTCGGGGCAATAACAACTGCGGCGGGGACTGATTTTACCCTGCGGCTCAAAACGATATACGATGATATGAATACCGTCCTGACAACCTTTGCGCCAGAAGCTATGGCGATTGAAAAGCTTTTTTTCAACACCAATCAGAAAACGGGCATAGATGTTGCACAGGCAAGGGGAGTTACCGTCCTTGCTGCGGCAAATATGAATATTCCTATTTTTGAGTACACGCCGCTTCAAGTTAAACAGTCTGTTGTGGGGTACGGTCGTGCAGAAAAAAATCAGGTAATGGAGATGACAAGGCGTATACTTGGTCTTGCGGACGTTCCAAAACCCGACGATACGGCAGACGCGCTTGCAATAGCAATTTGCCATGGACACGCGGGCGGCGGGGTAAAAATACCGAAATTTTAGCACGGCGTCCGTGCAGACTTGTCACCCTCACTGTAAAAAAATAGCAGCTATTACTTGCTTTAAGCCCCCTTAAGGGGTCGGGAAAATAAAATGCAAGTTTTAAAATAAAATTTAGGAGCGATTTTAATGATATACAGCGTAAACGGAAAAATCATACATAAAACCGCTGATTCGGCGGTGATAGACTGCGGCGGGATAGGTTATCTTTGCAGGACAACGCTTTCTACTCTTTCCCAAATTGGGAGGACAGGGGAAACGGCAATGCTTTACACATACCTCCATGTTAGGGAAGATAATATTGAGCTTTTTGGATTTGCCACCGAGCAGGAGCTTAACTGCTTCAAAATGCTGATATCAGTTTCGGGAGTGGGTCCTAAAGCGGGACTGGCAATTCTTTCGGACACAAATCCCGAAAAATTTGCCCTTACTGTTGCAACGGGGGACTACAAAGTGTTTACAAAAACAAAAGGCGTTGGTCCAAAGCTTGCTCAAAGGGTCGTCCTTGAGCTTAAGGATAAAATCACTAAGGAACAGCTTTCGGGCGGAGTTCCCGCAGAGGATATTTTCGAGGCGGTTTCAGAGGGAAGCAATACCTCAGAGGCTATTTCCGCGCTTGTTGTGCTGGGCTACAGTCAGACAGAAGCCGCTTCCGCAGTTGCAAAGCTGGACGCTTCACTTGCTGTTGAGGAGCTTATCCGTCAGGCACTGAAAAAAATGGCTGCTAATTTGTAAAGGTACAAGACCTGTTTGGCATATTATAGAAGGGAGAGTTAAAAATGCTGTCATATCCCGATTATTCAAGATGTCCCGTAAATATTATTTCCTCCGTACTGAGATATTACAGAACACCGTCTGCGTATCCGTCTCTCAGCAAGCTTGACAAGGAGTTTAACAAATTTTACAAAAATATTGTGCTTATCGTGCTTGACGGCATGGGTACGGACATGATGGAGAGAAATCTTCCAAAATCAAATTTTTTGAGGAAACATCATATTGACAATCTGACCTCGGTTTTCCCGTCAACGACTGCTGCGGCAATGACAAGCTACTACACGGGAGTTTCCCCAAATGAACACGCTTGGCTTGGGTGGTCTCTGTATTTCAAGGAATTTTGCCGTACTATAGACGTTTTCACAAATGTTGACAGCTACACAAAAACGCCGATAAGCAAGCTCAGCGCGGCTGAATTTGTAATGCCATACGAAACAATATACAAGGAAATTGCCTACTCTGTTATCGGTGATGTTAAAACTTTTACAATTGCGCCATCGGGAGTAAATATTTCCGAGGACGGCAATGTCCATAAGGTCGCAGACAGATTTGAACGAGTTACCGAGCTTATAAAAATGATATGTGCTTTGGAAGAAAATACCTTTACCTATGTACAGTGGAACAGTCCCGATGACACGGCTCACAGGGAGGGCTGCTACAGCGATAGGGTCACCGATAAGCTTACCGCAATAAGCACTCATATAGAGGAGCTTGGCTCAAAGCTGACCGATACGCTGATAATAGTTACAGCAGATCACGGAATGATAGATATTACCGAGGAAATAAAGATAAACAATATACCCGAAATTACAGATTGTCTTATTGTGCCGCCGTTTGTGGAGAGCAGAGCAGCCGCTTGCTATGTAAAATATGACAGGCGCACCGATTTTGAAAAGGCTTGTCATAATTATCTTAGCAATGATTTTATGCTGTTTTCAAAAAACGATGTTATTGCAAAGGGGATTTTGGGCAAGGGAAAGTCTCACCCGAAAACTATCGACTTTATAGGTGACTATATGCTTTGCGCTATCGGAAGCAAGAGTCTGCGCTATCAGACCCTTAACGCCAAGCCTAAAACGCCCCATAAAGCAAACCACGGCGGACTTACCGATGAGGAAATGATAATCCCGCTTATTATGATACCTACAAAGCGTACCAAGGAATACAAACAAAAAAGGCTTATATAGTATTACAGGCATCAACTCGAAAGGAAGAGAAATTTGCTGGAATCAAGCGAAATGAATTTTGAAACTGCTTCGGGAAGAATGGTCTCTCCCGAAGCAATTCCAAACGATACGGACGACATTGAAGTTGGTTTGAGACCGAAAACCTTGTCCGAATATATCGGTCAGGATAAGGTTAAGGAAAATATGTCCATATATATTGAAGCGGCAAAAAAAAGGGGAGAACCTCTCGACCATGTTTTGCTGTACGGACCTCCGGGTCTTGGAAAGACTACGCTTTCTGCTATCATTGCTCATGAAATGGGTGTAAATATAAGGATAACTTCTGGTCCTGCAATCGAGAAACCGGGGGACTTAGCGGCTCTGCTTACAAATCTTTCGGAAAACGACGTGCTTTTCATTGATGAGATACACCGCCTTTCACGTTCCATTGAGGAGGTACTTTACCCTGCCTTGGAGGACTACGCTCTTGATATTATTATCGGAAAAGGTCCTTCAGCTCGCTCATTGCGTATTGATTTGCCGAAGTTTACTCTTATCGGAGCGACTACCCGCGCAGGTCAGCTTACCTCTCCGCTCAGAGACAGATTTGGAGTTATCCAGCGGCTTGAACTTTACACATATGAACAGCTTTGCGATATTGTGTTGCGTTCCTCAGTAATTTTAGGTATAGCCTGCGACAAGCAGGGTGCTATGGAGCTTGCTAAACGTGCAAGGGGCACGCCCCGTATTGCAAACCGTCTGTTAAGACGTGTTCGTGATTTTGCGGAGGTCATCGGAAACGGAAAAATTACCGAGGATATTGCAAAGATCGCTCTTGACAGAATGGAGATAGACGGTTTAGGACTTGACAATCTTGATAAGCGTATGCTCCATATGCTTATCAAAGGCTATAACGGCGGTCCCGTGGGATTGGAGACCCTTGCCTCGGCAATAGGCGAGGAGGCAGTCACTCTTGAGGATGTTTGCGAACCGTATCTTATGCAGCTTGGATTTATTGCACGAACGCCGAGGGGACGGTGCGCAACGGCTCTCGCATACAGGCATATGGGATATGACTACAAGGGAGAGATAGACGATAATGGTCAGCAGACCTTGTTTGACTAAAAAATTCAGCAATTTACTGTAAAGGAGTTTTTATACAATGGGAAGATTATTCGGAACTGACGGAGCAAGGGGAATTGCGCTTACCGAGCTTACCTGTGAAACAGCAATGCAGATAGGCAGGGCGGCGGCAATTGTGCTTACCAGGAAAGCTCACCGCAAGCCGAAGATCCTTATCGGAAAGGACACGAGGATTTCCTCGGACGTACTTGAGGCGGCTCTTATTGCGGGAATATGTTCAATGGGTGCGGACGCGGTAACTCTCGGAGTCGTACCCACGCCTGCGGTTGCTTTTCTTGTAAAAAAGCGCGATGCTGATGCAGGAGTAATGATATCGGCTTCCCACAACAGTATGGAATTTAACGGGATAAAGCTTTTTTCAGGCACCGGTTACAAACTTTCCGATGATATTGAGGAAGAAATAGAGTCACTTATCCTTGATAATCCTGAAGAGATAACCAATGCCATGACAGGCGGTGCAAAGGTAGGCAGGGTCAGCCACGACAAGAACGCTCAATGGGATTACATCAGAAGCATAATGAAAACAATTGACAATGATTTATCCGGAGTAAGAGTTGCCATAGACTGTGCAAACGGTTCGGCAAGCGCAACTGCGGAACGGCTCTTTGGCGGACTGGGCGCAACGGTCTATCTTGTGAACTGTACTCCCAACGGCACAAATATTAATGACAAATGCGGTTCTACATACATGGACGCTATTTCTAAATTCGTCAAGGAGAAGAAGTGTCATGTGGGCGTTGCCTTTGACGGCGATGCGGACAGATGTCTCGCTGTAGATGAAAACGGTGCAATCCTTGACGGCGACAAGCTTATCGCGATTTTTGCACGGGATATGCGGGATAAGGGTACTCTGAAAAAGAATACAGCAGTAGTAACGGTACTGACAAATCTCGGCTTTACTCATTTTGCAAAAAACAACGATATTAATATGATAACCACTAAAGTTGGCGATCGCTATATTATGGAGCAAATGCTTGCAGGCGGTTACAATTTGGGAGGCGAGCAGTCGGGTCATATTATTTTCCACGACTATGCAACAACGGGGGACGGTCAGCTTACGGCTGTGCAGCTTTTGAGTATAATTAAGCGTCAGGAGCGAAAAGCTTCGGAGCTTGGTTCAATGATGGAGAGATACCCGCAGGTCATGGTAAATGTTAAAATTATTCCAAAATGGAAAGAAGCGTGGAAAAACGATACCGAGATAGAAAAAATAATAAATGCAAATCAGACAAAGCTTGGTTCAAGTGGCAGGATTTTGGTTCGTGAAAGCGGTACGGAACCTCTTATTAGAGTTATGATAGAGGGAAAAAAATTCCGTCTTATAAACCAAATGGCTCTTGAAATTGCTGATAAAATAAAGGAACGCTGTCCCGACGACAGCAAGGAGAAGCAAGAGGAAAAAGAATGACGGCTAAAATAGTAATTATTTCGGGAGCTTGCGGTACGGGCAAAAGTACAATTTCAAAGCTGCTTGCCGAAAATTCTTCCTGCGAAATGACAGTTTGCATACATACCGATGACTTCTATGATTATATTAAAAATGGCTACATAGACCCATGGAAAGATGATGCAGGCAACCAAAACGAGGTCGTTATAAATGCAGTCACGGCAAGTGCGAAGCAATTCCTTGCGGGAGGATATGAGGTCTATGTTGACGGCGTTATAGGTCCTTGGTTTTTAAAGCAATGGCTGAAGCTTGCCGATGAGGACTGCGACGTTAGGTATGTTGTGCTTCGTCCTGATGAAGAGAATACCGTTTTTCGTGCGGCAAGCCGTGAACAGAAGGAAGAGTTTCCTTTGGACGATGAGGCAGTAAGAAAGATGTGGCGTATGTTTTCCGAGCTTGGCGAATATGAAGAAAATGTTGTTGACACAACAAATCAGACGATTTCCGAAAGTGCGGAATATATACGAAAGCTTTTGGAGGACAGAGGATTTCGCATAGGAGAGAAGCATATATAAATTTACAGAGGAAAGAAAAATGAGAATTACCGAAAATTGGACGGATTACCGTCTTATAGACTGTACGGACGGCGAAAAGCTGGAGCTTTGGAAAGATATTTCACTTATTCGACCTGACCCGCAGATAATATGGAAAACAGAAAAAAAGTCCCCTCTTTGGGACTCCGCTCACGGGCATTATCACCGTTCCGAAAGGGGCGGAGGACAGTGGTCTTTCAAAAAGAAAATTCCCGAAAGCTGGGTCATAGGGTACGGCGATTTGAAATTTAACATACGTCCAACTGGCTTTAAGCACACGGGGCTTTTTCCCGAACAGGCGGTAAACTGGGATTATATGGACGGTCTCATACGTTCCGCAGGCAGACCTATAAACGTTCTTAACCTTTTTGCCTATACCGGAGGAGCAACTCTTGCCTGTGCAAACGCTGGGGCAAGCGTATGCCACGTTGACGCGTCCAAGGGCATGGTGCAATGGGCAAGGGACAACGCGGCGGCAAGCGGACTTTCCGAAAAGCCAATACGCTGGATAGTGGACGACTGTGAAAAATTTGTCGCTCGTGAAATCAAGCGCGGGAGACGTTACGACGCGGTCATAATGGATCCGCCCTCATACGGCAGAGGTCCCACAGGCGAAGTGTGGAAGCTGGAGGACAGCATTTATGATTTGGTTAAGCTGTGCGTTGGCGTACTAAGCGACAAGCCGCTTTTCTTCCTGCTGAACAGCTATACAACGGGGCTTTCGCCCTCGGTAATGGCGTATATTCTCAAAGAGACGGTTGGCGAAAAATTCGGTGGCACTGTTTCGGCGGACGAAATAGGCTTGCCGGTTGAAGCAAGCGGTGGGGTACTGCCTTGCGGTTCAACGGCGATATTTGAAACGAATAAACAAAATTGAGGTAATAAAAATGCCATTTTTTGCATTGGCAGCAGGAATATATTTAATAGTTACGGGAATTGTCAAAAAAGGCAGAGCGTACAGGTCAAAAATGGGTACGCCGCTATCTGAAAAGGAAGTCAAAACAGTGAGGATAACCTATATTATTGTAGGCGCGGTTTTGCTGTTAGTGGCTTTTATAAGCGGTATAGAGCTGTTTTCGGAAATGTAGGAGCGAACGCTCCCTGCGCCTTTATTGGAGGCGTTTGTGTGAAAATGCTTGTACGGCTTGTTTTGGGAATAATTCTTATATACGCGGGAATTTCAAGGCAGGAAATTTTCTACCGTATCAGAGGTATCCCGCTGAAAGGCGCGGGCACGGTTATTATGCGTATCGTTTATATTGCGGCAGGGGTACTGCTGCTTATTCTGTAAAAAATCAGAAAAGGAAAGTATTATGCAGGAAAAAATTATTTCGGCGGAAAACGTGGATTTCCACTATTCAAATGAGTTTGAGGAAAATGAGAACGCCCCGGTAAAGCAGGTGCTTAAGGGTGTTTATCTTGAAATAAAAAAGGGAGAATTTACCGCCATTCTCGGGCATAACGGTTCGGGCAAATCCACAATTGCAAAGCATATGAACGCTATCCTTTTGCCATGCGGCGGAAAGGTCTATGTGGACGGTATCGATACTTCCGACGAGGAAAGGCTTTTCGACATACGCCAGCGGGTGGGAATGGTCTTCCAGAACCCCGACAATCAGATAGTTGCCACAATTGTTGAGGAGGACGTTGCTTTTGCTCTTGAAAATTTAGGAGTTCCGCCCGACGAAATGCGGGAGCGTGTGGACGACGCTTTGAAATCAGTGGGAATGTATGAGTACCGCGAGCATTCTCCCAGCCAGCTTTCGGGGGGACAGAAGCAAAGGGTCGCCATTGCGGGAATAATCGCCATGCGTCCCGACTGCATAGTTCTTGACGAGCCGACGGCAATGCTTGACCCTCACGGCAGGAGAAGTGTTATGAGGACAATCCGCAAGCTAAACCGCGAATTTGGGATAACGATAGTGCTTATAACTCACTATATGGACGAGGCTGCGCAGGCGGACAGGATAGTTGTTATGGATAACGGAGAAATTATTTTGGACAACGTTCCGAGAGAGGTTTTCTCCAACGTTGAGCTTATGAAAAAAATCGGATTGGACGTGCCGCAGGTAACGGAGCTTATGTATCTTTTGGGACAGAGCGGACTTCCCTCCGACACTCATATTATTGACGAGGAAGAATGTGCGGAGGCGCTTATCAAGCTGCTGACGGGGGAGCAAAAACATTAAGAGGAAAGGAAACGGAAAATGGCTGTAATCAAAACTGAAAATCTTACCTATACTTACAGCATAGGCACTCCCTTTGAGAAAACCGCTGTGGACAATGTCAGCCTTGATATAGACGAGGGCGAATTTGTGGGAATAATAGGGCATACAGGTTCGGGAAAGTCCACACTTATACAGCACCTTAACGGTCTTGTCAAGCCCACTTCGGGCAAGGTGATAATAGATGGCGAAGACATTTGGAGCAAGGACGTGAAAATCCGTGACGTCCGCTTTAAGGTGGGACTTGTTTTTCAGTACCCCGAGTATCAGATCTTTGAGGAAACGGTGTACAAGGATATTGCTTTCGGTCCAAAAAACATGGGGCTTTCTGACGAGGAGATAGACCGCAGAATAAGGGAGACTGCTGAGCTTGTGGGGCTTCACAAGGAAAATCTTGATAAATCTCCATTCGAGCTTTCCGGGGGACAGAAGCGCCGCGTGGCTATCGCGGGAGTTATGGCGATGGAGCCGAAAGTTCTCATACTGGACGAGCCTACTGCAGGGCTCGATCCAAAGGGCAGGGATAAAATTTTAGGGCAAATACAGGAGTACCACAGGCAGAAAAAATCAACGGTGCTTTTGGTTTCCCACAGCATGGAGGACGTGGCAAAATTTGCTGATAAAATCCTCGTTATGAACAAGGCACGGGTTTTCTGCTATGAGGACACTCCCGAGGTTTTCAAGCGGGCTGAGGAGCTTACAGAGATAGGTCTTGCCGTACCGCAGATAACCCGTGTTTTTAACCGTTTGAAGCAAAGCGGCATAGACATACGCACGGACGTGTACACCACCGAATTTGCCAAAAAAACCATTTTGGAATACCTTGAAAAGTGGGGTGAGCTCCATGCTTAAAGACATCACTATAGGGCAGTATTTCCCGGGAAAGTCGGTCGTTCACAAGCTTGATCCGCGTTTTAAAATAATCATTACCGGAGTTTTTATTGCCATGCTTTTTTCGGCGGACGGATTTATTGCCATGTCAGTTGGAATAGTTTTCCTCATAATGAGCTTTCTGCTGTCGAAAATACCGTTGAAGCTTATGCTGAAAAGCTTGAAACCGATAATTCCAATAATTATTTTTACGTCGGTGCTTAATATTTTCTTTTTGGACGGCGTTGTAATTTTCAAACTGGGCTTTCTGAAAGTGACCGAGGAGGGTCTCCGCACCAGCGCATTTATGATAATCAGGATAGTTGCTCTTATTATGGGAAGCTCCCTGCTGACCTACACAACTTCCCCGATAACTCTTACTGACGCTATCGAGCGGCTGCTTTCACCCCTTAAAAGGGTAAAGCTTCCTGTTCACGAGCTTGCCATGATGATGACTATTGCGCTGCGGTTTATTCCCACACTTATCGAGGAAACTGACAAAATAATGTCCGCCCAAAAGGCAAGGGGAGCGGACATGGAAAGTGGCAGCCTTTTACAGCGGGCAAAAGCCCTTACCCCTATACTGATACCACTTTTTGTGTCAGCGTTCAGACGCGCGGAGGAGCTTGCAGTGGCAATGGAGTGCCGCTGCTATCAGGGTGGCGACGGCAGGACGAGACTTAGGCAGCTTCATTCCGGAGGCGGGGATTACTTTGCGCTGGGACTTTCGATAATGTTCCTTAATATCGTGCTGGTTATAAATTGCATGACGGGTTGACGCTTATGAGAAATTTAAAAGTTATAACGGCTTACTGCGGCACGGCTTATCATGGGTTTCAACGGCAGGAAAACGCTGTGGGAGTACAGAATGTACTTGAAGAAAAGCTGTCTATGCTGACAAACGGCGAGGTTAAGATAAACGGCTGTTCACGGACGGATACGGGAGTTCACGCCAATGAGTACTGCTTTTCGTTTGAAACGGCACACGGTATTCCCTGCAATAATATTATAAGGGGTATGAATTCCATTCTCCCGGACGATATTTCAATTTTAAGCTGCGAGGAAGTTTCCGCGGATTTTCATGCGCGGTATTCCTGCATAGCAAAGGAATATGAGTACCTTATACTCAACAGGCAGAGCAAAGATCCATTTCTCGCGGACAGAGCTTTGCACTATCCGTTTCCCATAGATCTGCTTCTTATCGAGAAAGCGGCGCAGGATTTTATTGGTACTCATGATTTTACTTCTTTTTGCGGAACTGCCAATCTAAAGGAAAATACTGTAAGGACTATAGAGTATTTTAAGGTACAGCAATGTGAAAATTTGGTGAAACTTATTGTAAAAGGCGACGGATTTTTGTATAATATGGTTAGGGTGATGGTTGGTACTCTTATCTTTATAAATGAGGGAAAGCTCCCTTGCGATGCGATACCTAAAATACTTGAAGCTAAGGACAGAAGCCTTGCGGGAAAGACCATTCAAGCGCAGGGACTTTATCTTAACAAGGTTTTTTATTGATTTTATTTAATTGGAGGGCTTAGCGTGGCTGTTACAGACGTATCAATGCTTCGTAAAAACAGAAAAAAGAAAAAAGCGCTGAGCTTTCTTAAAAAGCTTATTATTATCCTTGTGATCGCCGGAGCGGTAGCGGCGGTAGCTTTTACTAAAGATCTATGGTATCCGAAGCTGGACGGAATACTGACAAAAATTCCCGCAAAGGAAAATACCGCAGATCTTGCCGAGGGTGAGTTTCCTATTTCTATAGAGGGCGGCGCAAGCTATAATCTGCTGCCTCTTGACAATAGCATAGCAATTGTTGATGATTCGCATTTCTTCGTTTACAATGATGATGGAAAAATGATATATTCTGCACAGCATACCTTTTCAAGACCCATTATGACGGCGTTTAACAAAAAGGCTCTGCTTTACGATCTGGGTGGTAAAAGCTTCGGACTTTACAGCAAATACAAAAATGTTTACAGTAAATCCACAGAAGAACCTATTTTACTTGCAAGGCTCGGAAATAACGATATTGCGGCGGTTGTTACAAAAAGCGAAAAATATCCCTCGGTTCTTATGGTATATGACGCCTCGGGAAAGAATATTTTTAATTACCGTTCTGTTTCAAGGATTATTGATATAACTTTTAATTCCGACAGCAGCGGATGTTATATAACAACTATTGGCACACGCGGCGGCTTTATCGTATCAAACATACTTTATTACCGTTTTGACAAGGTAGACTATGACGACGAGGGAAGTCCTATTCCTGTTTGGCAGACGGACGACATACAAACGCTTGCTCTGTCTGTTAGACGCTATGGGGACAGCAGCATAATTATTTTTGGAGATACAATGTGCGCTTACTATGATGAAAACGGAAATTTTAGCGACAGCTATGAATATAAGCGTCAGCTTGCGGATTACTCCTCTGACGGCAGCATTGCGGCAATGATATTTAAAAATGATGAACGCAGAAGCTCCGATCTTGTTATAATAGACTGTCTTAATGGGACGGTAAGCGAAAAAAATCTAGGTTATGAGGTACTTAACGTTCAGGTAAGCGGGAATACTGTATATATGCAGAGCAGGGACGGTATTGAGTCCTGCACCGCTGACGGCGAGCCGCTTTCATCAGTTCAGCTTGACACGGACTACAATGATTTCTGCCGTGTGGGGAGCTATATTTACTTACTCGGCTATGACGAAATTAACAGGATAGATTACAATTAAAATTCACGTAAAAAGGTCTGAATTATTTGAACTATGCTTTGGATATTGCCGCTGCGGCAGTAATAATCATATTTGTATTTGTTGGCTCTCGCAAGGGTGCGGTAAGAATGCTTATCTCCCTTATAGGGTATATTGCAGCATTTGCGGCGGCTGTTTTTGTAAGCAACGCGGCAGACGAATATATATACGAAAGCTTTGTGAAGCCTTTAGTTATGTCGGCTATGGAGACAAAGGCGGAGGAGCTTTCCGAAACCTACCTTACCCCCGAAAGTTTGGGAAAGATACTTTCGGAAAACGGCGCGGAGCTTGACGATGAACAGCTTGATATGCTCATATCGGGAGGAGAGGCTTATGAAAAGGTCTTGACGGATGAAAAATTTCGTGATACACTTAATAGTGTATTTATAAGTTACTGTCAGCTTCTTACAGATACTTTTTCGGGAATACTTCCCGATGAGGTCGTAAACGGCGCAGAGGCTTACATTAAAGAAGTCAACATTGAAAATCAAAAGCTTCCGGAGCTTATAACGGCAGAAAAACAGTCCATAACCGAAATTATTGAAAGAGAAATAGTGCGTCCGCTTATGATGAAAACAGTGAGCGCAGCATTATTTGCCGTTACATTTGGAGTAACTCTTATTATTTTTGCCATAATTTCAAGAGCGGCAGGATTTATACGCAAAATCCCTGCGGTTCGTTCGGCGGACAGCTTTCTCGGCGGAATCATGGGTTTGCTCCAAAGCCTTTTGGCAATTGCGGTAATGTGCTTCGCTGTCAGCATATTCGTAAAGTTGACAGGTGGTGCGAATGAATATATTAATGCAGATATGATATCAGAAACCATTGTTTTCAAATGGCTTTATAACGGAACTTTTTTTCTGATGTCTTTGATACTGAAATAGAAGATATGGAGGACAGCAGCGATATGCTATGTACAAGATGCAAAAAAAGGACGGCGGTCGTTTTTATAACGGCAATGCAGGGAAACGAAAAGCGCAATGAGGGCTTATGCCTTGTGTGTGCAAAGGAGCTTGGTATCCCGCAGGTAAGGGAATATATGGATCAAATGGGTATTGACGACGACGAGGTGGAGGAATTTGCCGATCAGATGACGGATATTTCCGAGGCTTTGGACGGCGACTCTTTCCAACACGGCGGTACGGGCGCGCTCCCGAACTTTATTCAAAATCTTTTTGGCGGCTCTATTAAAAGCTTCAGCGACAAAATGAAAAACATTTCAGACAGTGATAATATTACAGGCGAATCAAGCTTTGGGACGGAGCCCAAGCACGAAAGTACGGAAAAATCTGAAAAAAGCAGGAAAGACAAAAAGAAGAAAACCAAATTTTTGGACGCTTACTGCACTAACCTTACAGGACGTGCGGAAGAGGGAAAGCTTGACAATATTATTGGCAGAGACAAAGAGATAGCGAGGACTATTCAGATATTGTCCCGCCGTCAGAAAAATAATCCCTGCCTTATCGGTGAGCCGGGCGTTGGTAAGACAGCCATTGCCGAGGGCATTGCTCAAAAAATTGCAGCGGGGGACGTACCGTTCAATTTAAAAAGTAAAAAGGTGCATTTGCTCGATCTTACCGCTCTTGTTGCGGGTACGCAGTTCAGAGGGCAGTTTGAAAGCCGTGTAAAGGGACTTATTGAAGAGGTCAAAAATGAGGGCAATATTATCCTTTTTATTGACGAGGTGCATAATCTTGTGGGCGCGGGGGACAGCGAGGGTTCTATGAATGCCGCAAATATCCTCAAGCCCGCTCTTTCCCGCGGCGAGGTTCAGGTTATCGGTGCGACCACATTTAAGGAATACCGCAAATATATTGAAAAGGACAGCGCGTTGGAACGGCGTTTCCAGCCTATTACAATTGTTGAGCCTACTATTTCGGAGACTGAGTTTGTGCTGCTCGGAATAAGAAAATATTACGAAGAGCATCATCGTGTAAAGATAACCGATGAACTTCTGAAACGCTGTGCGGTTCTTTCAGAGCGTTATATCAATGACAGATTTCTCCCAGACAAGGCTATAGACCTATTGGACGAAGCCTGCGCCTGCACAAGCATAAGAAGCACGGCGATAGGGGAGTACGATGAGGTTTGCGAAAAGCTTGTGAACACCGAGATAAGCATTACAGAAATGGAAGAAGCTTCCGAACCGGATTTTGAGAAAATTGCCGAGGCAAAGGCAGATGTGCTGCGGCTTGAAAAGGAGAAGTCGGAGCTTGAAGAAAAGGTACAGAATATTTATGTTACCGAAGCCGATCTGTCAAAGGTAATTGAGCTTTGGACCGGCATACCTGCAAGCAAGGTAAACGAAAGTGAGTACACAAAAATTGCAAACCTTGAAGCTGTATTAAAAACTCATATTATCGGTCAGGACGAAGCTGTAGAGCTTGTCAGCAAGGCTATAAAACGCACCCGCGTTCAGCTTTCAAAACGCCGCAGACCAGCTTCCTTTATATTTGTGGGACCCACAGGCGTGGGAAAAACGGAGCTTGTAAAAACTCTTGCTTCAGAGCTTTTTGACGGTACAGAGCCTCTTATCCGTCTTGATATGACTGAGTATATGGAAAAGCACAGCGTTTCGCGGCTTATAGGATCGCCTCCCGGATATGTCGGCTATGATGAGGCGGGGCAGCTTACCGAAAAGGTACGCAGAAAGCCCTACAGCGTAGTTTTGTTTGACGAGATAGAGAAGGCGCATCCCGATGTTATGAATATTCTGCTGCAAATCCTTGACGAGGGCAAGATAAATGATGCACAGGGACGTTCCGTAAACTTTGAAAATACAATTATTGCTATGACTTCAAATGCAGGCTCTACCGATAAGGGAACTGGCGTTGGCTTCAACAAGACGGAAAAGGATATTTCCAAAGAAAAGGCAATGAAAGCTCTGTCGGACTTTTTAAGACCCGAATTTTTGAGCCGTATTGACGAAGTGATTGTTTTCAACCCGCTTACTATGGAAAATTATGAACAGATCGCCGCCCTTATGCTGGACGAAATGAAAGAACCTCTTGCAGAAAAGGGCATTACTTTGAAGTATAGTAAAAAGGCTCTGACTGCGATTGCGGAGAAGTCACACGGAAAAAAATTTGGCGCACGTGATATACGCAAGGTCATTCGCACGGATATAGAGGATAAAATTGCGGAAACAATCATAAACAGCGCTGAAAGCCCTGTTGCAGTAATAAAAATAGGTGAGAAAAAGGGCGAGATAGAGGTAGAAAGTCTTTAGTTTTCAATGCGGAAGCCGAAAATAGGTTTCCGCAAAATTTTTTTACAAAAATTTTGAAAAAACTCTTGACAAATTCTTTAATATATGGTATAATAATTTCTGTTGTTAAGAGTATGCGGGTGTAGTTCAATGGTAGAACCCCAGCCTTCCAAGCTGGTCGCGTGGGTTCGATTCCCATCACCCGCTCCAAATTCAGTTGACAGTTGATAGTGTACAGTTGATAATTTTTTATAACTGTCAACTGTAAATTATCAACTGTCAACTGTTGCAACAAGGTAATGTATATGGTATGTATGTTACTGTGCAGCCAATTGACTCTGCCTGAACGTTGAATAAGCGGAAAGGGTCAAGGTTCAGTCTTGCGCCTTTAACTCAGCTGGATAGAGTAACTGCCTTCTAAGCAGTAAGCCACTGGTTCGAGTCCAGTAAGGCGCGCCAGCGGTGAGTACGCCGCAGCGAGAAATGTTCCGCAAACCAAAGCGGGACATTTGTTCGCTTGATAGATTTTCTGTTTGTGAAATAAATTATTATATGGTGGGTGTAGCTCAGCTGGTTAGAGCGTCGGATTGTGGTCCCGAAGGTCGTGGGTTCGAAACCCATCTCCCACCCCATATTTGAGTTATAAAATCCCCCGTAAATACGTGATTTACGGGGGATTTTATTTAAATGCAAATAAATTACGCTTTTGTATGTATTCTGTATTATAAAATTTAAAAGGGTGAAATAATATGAATAATAAGTTTTACACAGTTTGCGGAATTACTGAAATTAATGGTAAGATATTGCTCGTACGTCATTCTTACGGTACTGCGAAAGACAGAATATTGCTGCCCGGCGGATATGTTACCGAAAATGAGATTCCAACGGTCGCTGTGGAAAGGGAAATACTTGAAGAAACAGGAGTTAATGCCTCTGTAAGATCATTAATGGCAATGCAGTTTAAATCAAATCAATGGTGTGCGGTTTTTATAATGAATTATATTTCAGGAATGCCAATATCCGACGGATATGAAAATAGTGAGGTTCTGTTATTAACGGCAGAAGAAGCTGTAAAGCGCGACGACATTACAAACATGAGCCGTGAGATTTTAACTGCGTACATTAATGAGTACTCTGAATTATACAAAAGTAAGTATATTCCGGCGTCTGCAAGCAAGGAAAACTATGTGATTTTTGGTGTATAACATAAAAGAGCAAAGCCGTAAAGCCTTGCTCTTTTTTTAAACAAAAAATGTTTCGGTAAGAACTGATACACTGCTGTCAATGTCATTTAAATCTATAAGGTACATAGTCTTTCCAATTCCGCTGAAAGTAGTGTTAAGAACCTCTGTAACAGGGAAAACAAGAACTGTATTTTCAAGCTCAGGACCGTTGTAGTCGCTGAAATTCTTAAATTTAAATCTGACATTTATTGTATTTTCTGTTATCTTGTTCTTTATGTAGAAGTCTGAAATAGGCTTCATTTCTTTATCCATACCTGTATTGCTGATAGAATTACTGATTTTTTCAGGGGTCATAAAGTAGTAATTGGTACGGTCTATCTGCTTTCTCAAGCTTGAAGCAATGCAAGCACTGAATAACTTGTCCATATGAAAAAGCATGGCATATTTAACTCTGCCGCCCGTAATGAACGTTGTACCTTTATTGAGAAGAAGTAATCTGCACCACTTAATTGCATTGAAGTATTTGTTCATGCCTCTATCCTCAACGCTCATTTTAAAATCATCGTTTGGTTTGATAGAAGCTTCCACCCCATCCAAGGACATAAGGAGCATACGTATTTTTTTCTTGTTGAGGTTGTTTGAGGACAGCTTATCAAGGGTTTCCAACGCTCTTTTGATAAGTCTGTTTTCAGCGCGGTTTACGCTGAAAACATCATATTCAACATAAAATCTTTCCTTATGGGCAAAATTTTTCCGTGCATGCTCTGAGTAAAGAGTCTTGCCTTTAACAAACATTTCGTTGCCCTGATAGGGTACATAGGTTTGCTTCAAGCCGTTCCGTACAACATTTAAAACCTCGTCAGTAAACATTCTGACAAACATTTCAAATAGATTGAGCTGCTCCTTTTTAAAGTAAAGTTCATCAACCTTTTTCACAGGAACCTCTCTTATTGCATCAAGCATACGGAGGATAAGCAGCTTTGAAACAATGATATTCTCATCAAAATCAAGCTTTATCTGGGGCAATATCTCGATTTGAGTACCGTCCTTAAGCATGATTATTCCAACATATCTTGTAGGTCTTAAAGCTTCACGCCCGTCTTCGAGCGTGATTTTTTGCATGACGGAATACTTTTGGCTTAAGGCGAAGTCATCAAGACGATCAAAATTTTGCTCCGAAATGAGAATTTTTCCAAGATCAAGGGTGTCGGGACTTTTTTCTTTTACAAAACATTCCGACTCCGTTATAATATAGCGTTTTAATTTTTTCATATAAACACCGTTAAATCTTCAAATATGCATTAATATTTGCAAACGCAGCATTATTAATGGTGTAAACCTCGTCATTTTCAAGATAAAGTTCAGCGTTTGAACCGAATATCTGTGCGTAGTCAACAGCCGTTGTGCGGACAAACTGCTCGTTTTCAGCCTTGTTTGCATCTCCGAGAACTAAGCGTATTTTTTCATAATCGTCATAAAAATACTCTTGAAGCAGGGGAACTATTGAATTTTTGAAAATATGAGCGAGAACAGCCAGCGTGGGACGCTGCTTTAGCTGCATGAAATAGGCGTGTCCGATAGTATGCTCACGGTCAAGAAGGATTTCAATACGTTTGTTGATCTTGAGAATAAGCTGCTTTATGTCAACGCCGTCAACCACAACTCCGTCCAGCAGCTCAGCATTTGGCATCATTTCAATAAAGTCAAAACGACGTCTTAACGCCGTATCTAACATTGCAATAGAACGGTCGGCAGTATTCATGGTACCGATTATGTATACGTTTTCGGGAACACCAAAGGGCTCCTGGGAATAGGCAAGCTTTACCGTAGAGGCTTCAGGCTGACCGATACGCTTTGTCGGCTCAATAATTGTGATCATTTCACCGAAAATTTTGGAGACGTTGCCGCGGTTTATCTCATCTATTATGAATACATACTTTTCATCGGGGTTCTTAGCCGCTTCTTCGCAGAAACGTCTGAAAACGCCCTGATCAACGCGATAAACCATTTCTTCCTTACGTGAACGCTCGCCGCGCTCATTCATGACCTGAATAAATACAGGCTTGATACCTTCTACAAATTCCTCATATCCGAAAGACTGGTGGAAAGTGGTAAACTCGATCTGACCGTAAAGAGTTTTCAAAGCATGATATTTTTCAAGAAGATCGTCATAATTGTCCTTCATGACCTCACGCACGGGACGTCCGTAAATAATAGAAATCGCATATGCGACTGTGTTATAAGTCTTACCTGTTCCCGGAGGACCATACAAAATTAAATTTGCGCCCATTGATTTGCTCACCTCATAAAATAAGTGTTAAAATATTACACCCCGCTTGAACGCTGTATAATATTACCCATTATTATATTTTAATATATTTTAAATTTTTTTTCAATAGTTATCAAACAGTTTCAAATTTATTCTACAATTCCTATAATTTTTTGTATGTTTTGCTGTTGAATTTCACAAAAAGATTATCTTTCTATCGATCAAAATATTTTGCTCCGTAGGTGAGAGGTATGCAGGTTTCGGCAAAAAATCCGTCAAGTCTCAAAGCTTTACATGCATTTTGGGCAGGCTTTGCCTCACGGAACAGCCCAAAAACTGCCGAGCCGCTGCCGCTCATAGCGGAATAGTCCGCGCCGAAGTCCGTCAAGATTTGCTTTATTTTTGAAACATCATTATTATCAGTGACTTCTTCAAAAATGTTGCCGCCCAAATTTTTAATCGAGTTTATTGTCCCGTCATAGAGGGAAATATCTGCGATTTTGCGGGGGGCAAGGCCGTCAATTTTTTGATAAGCCTTTTTTGTGGAAATTCCCGCCGCTCCCTTAGCTACAACAATAAAGCAGCTTTCAAGAGGCGAAACATAGGAAATCTCCTCGCCGATCCCACGGCAGAGCTTTGTTCCTCCAACAAGGCAAAAAGGTATGTCTGCACCGATATTTGAGCCTATTTTGCAAAGCTCATCGCCGGTGCAGACAAAACTGTGAATTTTATTCAAGGCGGTAAGAACAGCCGCGCCGTCTGCACTTCCTCCGCCCAAGCCTGCCTGTAAAGGTATTTGCTTGTCGATAATTATATGCAATCCGCTGCAACTTATTTTGGTGTACTTATAAAACGCTGTTGCTGCCTTATATGCAATATTGTCAGAAACACTGTCAAGGATTATGCCTTTACAGTCTATGGTGATTTCACCGCTGTCATTTGATTGCACAAAAACAGTATCTGTAATGGAAATACTCTGCATTATAGTAACAAGCTCGTGATATCCGTCAGTACGTTTGCCTGTAATGTCCAGCATAAGGTTTATCTTGGCGGGTGCGGTTATAGTAATACTTTCCATAATTCACCTGTTTTTAAGCTCATTCAAAAATTCGGAAATTCTTTCCACCGCTTCCATAAGGTGCTTCAGTGAGTAGGCATAGGAAATTCTTATATACCCCTCACCGCTTGCGCCGAAAGCGTCTCCGGGAACGACAGCAACATTATGCTTGTACAAAAGCTGTTCACAAAATTCCTGACTGGAAAGTCCTGTGGACTTTATGGACGGAAAAACGTAAAATGCGCCCTTGGGGTCAAAGCAGGTCAGTCCTATCTCGTTAAGAGCGTTTACAAGCCAACGACGGCGGATATTGTATTCGTTCACCATTTTTTCCACCTCGCCGTCACATGACGTCATAGCAGTTATCGCGGCGTACTGGGAAACAGTAGGCGCACACATTATGGCATACTGGTGTATTTTAAGCATCTGCTTGATTATCGGCGCGGGTCCCGCGACGTAGCCAAGACGCCAGCCCGTCATTGCAAAAGCTTTTGAAAATCCGTTTACAAGCAAGGTACGTTCCCGCATACCGTCAAGCTGTGTTATGGAAAAATGTTTTCCGTCATATGTCAGCTCGGAGTATATCTCATCGGAAAGAACCATTATATCTGTACCGCGGAGGACTTCCGCAATAGGTTCAAGGTCTGTTTTTGTCATAACTGCACCGGTTGGATTGTTGGGAAAGGGGAGTATAAGCAGCTTTGTTTTATCGGTAATTTTGCTTTTTAAAGCTTCGGCTGTAAGCTTGAAGCCTGTTTCCGCCGTGGTTTCTATGGGGACGGCAACTCCTCCTGTAAGCTCAACTATTGGTGCATAGCATACAAAGCAAGGCTCAACGATAAGAACTTCGTCTCCGGGGTCGATAAGGGCGCGTATCCCAAGATCGATACCCTCCGAGCCGCCTACCGTGACAATAAGCTGGCTTTCAGGAGCGTATTCAACGCCTATTTTTCTTTTGATGTAGCCGCAGATAGTTTTCCGCAGCTCCATAAGTCCCGAATTTGCGGTGTAAACAGTTTTTCCCTTTTCAAGTGTGGATATAGCCGTCTGCCGCACAGTCCAAGGCGTGTGGAAATCGGGTTCGCCAACTCCGAGAGAGATAACTCCCTCCATTGTCGCTGCAATGTCAAAAAATTTTCTTATGCCCGAGGGCTTCAAATTTTTGCATTTTTCTGAAATTAATTTATCATAGTCCGTCATGGAGAAACAAAGCCCCTTTCGTCAGCAGCTTCCTCATCAAAGAAAATGCCCTTTTCCTTGTATCTTTTGAGAATAAAATGGGTAGCTGTAGAAATTACGCCGTCAATGGTTGAAAGCCTTTGAGCAACAAAAAGAGCTATCTCCTTGTAGTTTGTGCCGCTTATGGTTATTGCAAGATCGAAAGAACCTGACATAAGTGTAAGGCTTTCCACTTCGTCGTACATCATAATTGTTTTGGCAATATCGTCAAAGCCGCAGTCCGCCTTTGGAGTTACCTTGACCTCAATAAAAGCGGTAACACTGTCCTTGTCGGCCGCGTCGTCGTTTACAATTGCGGAATAACCCTTGATTATGCCGTTATGCTCGTATTCCTTGATTTTGGCTTCGACTTCGCTTTCGGTCGCTCCCGTCATGGCGGCAAGCTCTTTGCAGGAAAGTCTGGCGTTTTGTTTTAAAAGATTGATAAGCGTGTCCATAGTAAACCTCCTGATTTTAATATAAATTTAATCGTCTTTATAAATATAGGTTACAAAATTAATAACTTCAATTTGAGTTATGTGTACTTTAAAATCAATACGATATTCGACCCAAAATTTTCCTTCGACTGTTTCTACAGCATCGCAGGGAGGCGTTTTCCACCAATCTGTCGACGGGGTGTCCTTATCCGTTGTTTCGAGTTCCAAACCCTCCAGCTTTCGGTACATATTATATTTTCCGTTGTCTGTACGGTCGTTGAATTCCTCCTCGGAAATGACTTTTTTCAATTTGGAAGAAAGCATTGAATATGTTATATTTGTTTCCCAGTTGTCAAGAGAGGTAAGGTTTCTCACTCTCGTATACATATGCATATACAGCGGTATTGCAGCTATAATTGCACAAAATACAAAAACCGCCGAAATAATTATGATTTTCTTTTTGATTTTCATTAGTAAACCTCTTGATTTTAATATAAATTTAATCGTCTTGATAAATATAGGGTACAATATTAATAACTTCTATATGAGTTAATCGTGCTTTAAAATCTATTTTCAATTCAATACAAAAGTTTCCCTCATCTGTTTCAACATAATCAAAGGGAGGCGTTTTCCACCAATCGGTTGACGGGTCGTTCTTATCCTTTGGTTCAAGCTCCAATTCCTCCAGCTTTCTATACATATTATACTTGCCGCTGTCTGTACGGTCGTAGAATTCTTCCTCTGAAATTACCTTTTTCAGCTTGTCCGAAAGCATTGAATATTTTAAATTTTTTTGCCATTCGCCTGCATGCATTGCCATAGCAAGGTCGTCCGCCTTTATAGCCATATGTACGCCCCACAGATACAATGATATTGCCGCGCAGAGTACAAAAACCGCCGAAATAATTATGATTTTCTTTTTGATTTTCATTTATTGTACACCTCTTGCTTTTGTCGGTTGATATATTTATTATACACCAAAATTTCCCGCTTGTCTATATTTTTATAAAATTAGGCTTTCTTTCTTTAAAATAGCATAGGTACTCAAATCCTGCTGCTTTGGCGATCTCCGCGCCCTCGGCAATACCCTTGCCCAAATCCTCGGTCTTGTGAGCGTCCGAGCCGAGAGAAAGCACATCACCGCCCATATCCTTAAACATTTTTACCCAGTAAAGGTTGGGGAAAGTCTGCCCGTAAGCCTGCCGCAAGCCGCTGGTGTTTATTTCAATGCCCTTGCCGTTTTCAATGAGTACCTTAAAGCTTTCCCGAATAATTTCCTCATAGGGGGACATATCCACCTTTATTCCGTTGTTTCCCTCGATATATCTCAGGATATACGTAAGATGTCCCAGAACGTCGAATTTGCCCCATTTGCAAAGCTTGTTTATTTCAAGGAAGTACCTTTCCGCAAGAGCGTATATATCCTGACGGGACATTTTATCGTACTCAATAAAAGCAAAATCCTCTGTTTGGGGAAGCTGATGCATTGATCCGATAACAAAATCCAAGCGGCTGTCGGATACGATTTTTTCCGCAATATCAAAATCGTGAGTAGCCTGTCCCATTTCGACGCCGCATATGAGATTGAGTTTGCCGCTGTATTTTTCTTTAAGCTTTGTTACAGCGGAAACTGAGTTTTCAAAATCGGTTCCGAAATCGTAGTAGCGGTATGTATCTTCATCGGGGTAATGCTCCTCGGAATACCAACGGTTACATTCGCAGTGGTCGGTAACAGCGTAAGCTGCAAGTCCGAGCCGGCAGGCTTTTTCGATCATTTCAGTAACATCCGCGTCGGAATCTACAGAAAATTGCGTGTGCGTATGACAGTCTATAAGCTTCATTTTTGAAACTTCCTTTCGCATTGAATATACAAATATAATTATACCACATTTTCTTCATAAGAAAAATATTTTTTTGCAATTGCAGCAAAAATTCGTCAATTACACTAAAACTTTATTTTACGTATTTGCATATTATAGTAAAAAATAATTAATCTTATTCTGTAATTAATATTATAAATTTTTTTGATTATATAAGTATATATTTTTGTGCATTTTTACCATTGACTGATCTGTCAAACGGTATTAAAATATAATTAGATTTCTAATTATTAGAATTATAATAAAAGGGGGACGTCCAATGGAAGAAACACTGCACTACCTTATTATGGCAGATCATTTTTTATTTCAGAAAAAGCTTTTTGCCAGCATAAAGGATACAAATATGTCTTTGGGACAGCCAAAGGTGCTTGACTACCTCAAAAATCATGACGGTGCTGTACAAAAGGAAATTGCCGCTTCCTGCCATATTGAGCAGGCTTCGCTTACTTCAATTTTGAACGGTATGGAGAAAAAGGGGCTGATAACTCGGAAAATGCAGGGCGGCAACAGACGGTCGCTGCACGTCTTTTTGACAGAGAAGGGCACGGAACTTTCCAAGCGCATAGCTTTTGAATTTGAAAATATTGAGAATGCGGCAATGAAGGGCTTTACAAGCGACGAAAAGAAATTGCTTATAAAACTTCTTTCAGAAATGTACAGAAACATATGCTGCGATCAATAACTGAACATTAAATTTTTATGGAGGTTGATATTTATGGAAACGATAAAACTGAATAGAGCAGAGCTGCTTAAAAGATATATTCTGCTTGCGGCAGGCTTGTTTTTTTCTGCTGTGGGTGTTGCTGTAACCAAGAAGGGAGACCTTGGCGTATCGCCGATCTCCTCGGTAGCAAACGTTATTGCGGAAAAATTCAGCTTTTTTTCCTTAGGCAATTGGCTTATTGTTTGGAACTGTGTATTGATCGTTGGACAGATATTAATTTTGCGAAAAAATTTCAAACCAATTCAACTGCTTCAAATTCCCGTATCGTTTTTATTTGGCTGGTTCACCGATTTCGGAGTATGGTGCGCTTCGTTTATTCCCACCGACGTCTATTCTGTGAGACTGCTTTGCGTATTAGTCGGAACAGTTATTTTAGGCTTCGGAATAACCCTTTCTGTTATCGCAAACGTTATTATGAACTCTGGTGAAGCGTTTGTAAAGGCTGTTTCGGATACTTTGCATAAGAATTTCGGCAGTATAAAAATTTGCTTTGACATAGGCTGCGTAATTATATCAGTAACGCTTTCAATGATATTTTTTAATTTTAAAACATTCGGGATTGTCGGAACTCGCGAGGGAACTGTTATTGCTGCGTTATGCACAGGTGGGGTTGTAAAGCTTTTTTCGAAGCTTTTGATTAAGCCTGTTACAAAATTTTTAAATAGCAATAGAGCTGTGGGATAATATTAAATTTACGTAATTATTTTATTTAAATACATAATTTTTGCTAAAATACGTACAATTTCAATAAAAAATTGTTTACGATTGCAACATAATTACTGAAAATATACTATATTTTTTGGAAAATGTGGGAGCAAATTTGTTGAAAATTTATCTTTAAATATTTACAATGATGTGATATTATAATATACATATTTAATATGCGGTAGTTTCGGAAATTTTATTCTTTTCATAATTTTCGTGCCGCGGAGGCTTGCTTTCACGCAAATCTCCCGAAAGGATGGATATTATTAATGAGAGCAGTTGTCACGGTAATAGGAAAGGATACGGTAGGTATTCTTACAAAAGTAAGCGGCATATGTACGGAATATAATGCTAATGTTATTGAAGTCACACAAAGCGTTCTTCAGGATATGTTCGCCATGATAATGCTGGTGGATATTTCAAGACTTAACAAGGATTTTACGGAGCTTGTCACAAGAATGACGCAGCTCGGCGAAGAGCTTGGTCTGAACATTCATACCATGCATGAAGAAATTTTCAATACCATGCACAAAATTTAACGCCTTAGGAGATTTTATATGATCAACGTTCACGATATACTTGAAACTATCCGTATGATACAGGACGAATGTCTTGATATTCGTACAATTACCATGGGTATCTCGCTTCTTGACTGCATTGACAGCGATATTGACAAGGCGTGTGACAAAGTTTATGAAAAAATAACACGCTGCGCAAAAAATCTTGTCAGAGTCGGCGAGGATATTGAAAAGGAATACGGTATCCCGATTATAAACAAAAGGCTTTCTGTTACGCCTATAGCTATCGTTTCCGCTGCCTGTAATGCAAGCCCCATTAAGTTTGCTATTACAATGGAAAAGGCTGCCAAAGCTTGCGGTGTAAATCTTATCGGTGGTTATTCCGCACTTGTTCAAAAGGGCTTTTCGGCGGGTGACAGACGGCTTATCGAATCGATTCCTGAGGCGCTTGCGTCCACAAGCTGCGTTTGCTCTTCGGTAAATATCGGTTCAACAAAAACTGGAATAAATCTTGACGCCTGCAAAATTATGGGCAATATTGTCAAAAAAAGCGCAGAGCTGACGGTTGATAATCAGTGCTTCGGAGCTGCTAAGCTTGTTGTATTCTGCAACGCTGTTGAGGATAATCCTTTTATGGCGGGAGCTTTCCACGGTGTTGGAGAGCCTGACTGTATTATAAACGTAGGTGTTTCGGGTCCAGGAGTTGTTCGTTCTGCTTTGAGAAAATATCCCGATGCTGATATTACGGGAATTTCCGATGTTATCAAGAAGACATCCTACAAGATCACCCGCGTTGGTCAGCTTGTGGGTGTTACCGCTTCGGAAAGATTGGGAGTTCCCTTTGGAATCGTTGATCTTTCTCTCGCGCCTACTCCCGCGGTGGGGGACAGCGTTGCCTATATCCTTGAAGAGATAGGTCTTGAAAAATGCGGCGCTTGCGGAACAACTGCTGCGCTTGCTCTTCTTAACGATGCGGTGAAAAAGGGCGGGGTAATGGCTTGTTCCAGAATTGGCGGACTTTCGGGCGCGTTTATTCCGGTTTCCGAGGACGCGGGAATGATTGCCGCGGCGGAATGCGGTGCTCTCGCAATCGAAAAGCTTGAAGCCATGACGGCGGTATGTTCCGTGGGTCTTGATATGATATGTATTCCAGGAGACACAACGGAGGACGTTATTTCCGCAATAATTGCCGATGAAGCCGCTATAGGAATGGTAAACAGCAAAACCACTGCTGTAAGAATTATCCCCGCTATCGGTATGAAGGAAGGAGACGTTCTTGACTGGGGAGGTCTTTTCGGAAAGGGTCCCGTTATGAGGGTAAATACTTATTCTCCGTCTAAATTTATCAGCAGAGGCGGTCAGATTCCGGCACCTCTTCACAGCCTTAAAAATTGATTTAACTTATAGGCAATGCCGTCTGTACTGTTCAAAAGGTACAGACGTTACTGCGTAAAGATAAATACAGTGTTTTGTACGGAACTTCTTTAAAGTCTGCAAACATATATGATCACTGAAAGGAATGATTTTTAATATGGAAAATATTATTGCAAGCATTCTTGAAATCGAGCAAAATGCCAAAGCAAGGCTTGAAGAGGCTGAGAAAAAGAAAAATCAGCTTATTGCCGACGCTAAGGCTGAACAGGAAAAGCTTATCAAGGACAAGATAAAAGAGGCTGATGAAAGACTTGACAGAATGAGCATGGAAGAAAAAAAGAAAGCGGAAGAAAAGCTTGCCGAAATAGAGGAAAGCACAAAAAAAGAGATCAGCCGTCTTGACAATGTTTTTGAAAAGAGCCGAAAAAAGTGGGAAGATGAGATCTTCAGCGCAATTGTCAATATATGAAAACAGATATGATTTAATATTTCGGGAAAGGGGAGAAGCCTTACCGTGCTCAGGAACTACAATGCAACTGTTGCCAAAATCATGGCGATATACGGAAAACGCATAAAACCGCAGGATTATACAGAAATGATGAATAAGCAGAACGTTTCCGAGGTGGCGGAATATCTTAAAAGGAACACTCACTACAGCGGATTGCTTTCTTCTATAGACACAAACACAATTCACAGAGGAATGCTTGAAAACCTGCTTAGGAGAAGTGTTTTTGAGACGTATATGAAGATCACAGGCTTTGAACATATTTCAAAGCAGGAGTTTTACAACTACAAAATTTTGCAGACGGAGATCGACGAGATACTGCGGTGTATTCGTTTTATAAACGCTAAGTCGCAAAAGCTTATAACGGACGTTCCCATTTACATCAATCATCTGACCTCATTTGACTTGATAGAACTTGCCAAAATCACCGATTTTAACGAGCTTTTGGCTTTCCTTAAAAAAACGCCTTATTATGATGTTCTGAAAACTATACGCCCCAACGGAGAGGGGCTGGTGGACGTTACAAAGTGCGAAACGCTGCTCAGGTCTTATTATATTGAAAGGCTCAAATCATCTCTGCATTTCAAAAAAAGGGACGTACAGCAATTCACCAATCTGCTTGAAACGGATATCGATCTTATCAATATTATAAACGCGTATCGGCTTACTGCGTTTTTTAACGAGCCGGAGACCGAAATTGAAAAGGATATGCTCCCGTTTTACGGAAGGCTTTCCGCGGCAAAGCAGAAGGAAATTTACAGTGCGCCTAATTCTGAGGAATTTATTAAAAAATTTTCCAGAACCTATTACGGAAAGCAGATGACCGAAAACGGCTATGACATTAATTCTCTTGAACAAAGCGCACAAAGACTGAGACACAAGTACGCAAAGCTTATGCTGAAGCGGTCGGCTTCAGCTCCGTTAAGCGTATATTCATTTATTTTCCTGCTGGAGATAGAGGTGCAGAACCTAATAAGTATTATTGAGGGCATACGCTATGGTATAGAGGTAAGTAAAATTGCTTCGCTTATTATTATGTAAAGAGGTGACGGCTTAATGTCAATAGAAAAAATGGAGCTTGTCAACATTGCGGGACTTACAAAGGATCTGGACACAGTCCTTATCAAACTCAGCGATTGCGGCTGCTTTCATATCGAATCGGCTTCAAAGATAGCGGGAAAAAAGAATGGCTTTACTACACTTAAAGAGGATAATCCGTATACGCCACTTCTTAAGCAGTTAAGTGAGATTTCAGCTCAATCCGGAGTGAAATTCATAAGCGCAGATTACAGCGAGGTTGAGGAAGAAAGCTTGTACAAGCTTGAACAGTATATCAGAAAAATACGTCAGAGGCTTAACGAACTTAAGGAGACCGAAAACAAATCAAAGGAGATGCTTTCTGTTCATGAACAGGCAATGTATCAGGTCGATCACCTTTTGGGAATGCCTGCGGATTTCCAGCAGATCTTCTCATGCGAGCATATAAAGGTACGCTTGGGACGGCTGCCGGCAGACAGCTTTGACAAGCTTTCCTACTATGACGACAAACCTTTCTATTTCAAGCACTTCAGCGTTGAAAAGGAATATTACTGGGGCTTATATTTTGTCCCTGTAGCATACCAAGAAGAGGTAGACGATATTTTCGAGGATCTGTATTTTGAAAGGACTCACATTCCGGATTTTGTACACGGCGACTCGACAGAAGCTTCTGCCGAGCTTCACAAAATGGTAGATGACGATAAGAAAACCATTGAGGATTGTCAAAACAAGTATTCTGAAGTCCTGAACGCAGAAATGGACAGGCTGTGTAAAATATTTTCACGGTTGAAGTCACAGCATGATAACTTTGATTTGAGGAACAAGGCGGCTATTGTAAACGATAAGTTTTATATTGTCGGATTTATTCCTAAAAGCGAAGCGGACAGCTTTACAAAGCTTTTTGAAGGTATTGATACCGTTTCGGTGGTATTGCAGCCGGCGGATGCAAACGGAAAGCTCCAGCCGCCGATAAAGCTGAAAAACGGAAAATTTTCAAAGCCGTTCTCAATGTTTGTGGATATGTACGGTCTGCCGTCATACAACGGCATAAATCCCACGTCTTTTGTGGCATTGACATATATGCTTCTGTTCGGAATTATGTTCGGCGATTTGGGGCAAGGATTGGTTTTGGCATTGTTCGGTGCGCTTATGGGTAAGTTCAAGAAATGGTCTATGGGTCCTATCATTACAAGAATAGGACTTTCGGGAGCGTTTTTCGGGCTTATTTACGGCAGCGTATTCGGTTATGAGGAGCTGCTTGATCCTGTTTATGAGAAGCTTGGCATATCATTCCTGCCGCTGAAAGTAATGAAAAATGTTGCGCCTATACTGGTAGCGACAATTGCACTGGGCGTATTGCTGATAATTGTTTCAATAATAATAAATATTGTCACGGGTATAAAAAACAAGGATTATGAAAATGCGCTTTTCAGCAACAATGGCATTGCAGGACTGGTTTTCTACAGTTCTATACTTGGCGGACTGGTTGGCACGCTTCTGGGCGCAAAGGTGTTCAGCGTTGCGTATGTACTGCTGCTTATAATTCTGCCGCTGATTGTTATGTTTATGAGAGAACCTCTCGGCTGCCTTGTAAAAGGAAAGAAATATGAGCTGGAGGGCGGTGTAGGAGACTTTATTGCGTCTAATTTCTTTGAGATATTCGAGTTTTTGCTCAGCTATGTGTCGAACTCTCTTTCGTTTGTTCGTGTAGGCGGATTTGCGATTTCACACGCCTCAATGATGCTTGTTGTAATGGCTCTTGCCAAAAGTATGTCAGCGGGCATTTCTCCCATTATGGTAGTTTTTGGCAACGTTTTTGTAATGGGTATAGAGGCGCTTTTGGTGTGCATACAGGCAATGCGTCTGGAATTTTACGAATTGTTCTCACGTTTTTATTCGGGGGACGGCAAGCCGTTTTCTCCCGTTAAAATAAACTATGATGAAACCATAGAATAATTTTTTGGAGGAATTTATTATGTTGATTTATTTTTTCATTCCCGCTGTTGTTTTAGGACTTCTTTTACTTCCGATAATTGTTGCGCTTAAAAAGCGTAAAAGCGGAAGCTCGGTAAAAAAAGCTTTTTTGGCAAACTTCTGTGCATTTTTCGGAGTAATGGCTATCTGCGCGGCTCTGCCTTTCGGACTTAACGCTTATGCCGAAAATCAAGTAAATACCGATACACCGGCAGCGGCTTCTGAGGAAGCTGATGAGGACAACGGCGGTAATGACGGACTTATGTACATCGCTTCAGCGCTTGCCGTAGGTCTCGGCGCTATCGGAGGCGGTCTTGCAATTGCTTCTGCTGCTCCTGCTGCTATAGGCGCTATAAGCGAGGATCCAAAATCCTTTTCAAAGGCTTTGATTTTCGTAGCTTTGGGCGAGGCTTGTGCGCTTTACGGATTTATCGTAGCTTTGTGTATGCTGTTTGTTTAATCGGAGGCTGTTATGCGCTTTTATTTGATAAGCGACAATGTTGATACGCAGGTAGGTATGCGTCTTGCGGGTATTGAGGGAGTTGTTGTACACGAACCAAATGAAGTTCGCGATGAACTTACAGCGGCAATGGAGGATAAGGATATTGCGGTCATTCTTATGACCGAGAAGCTTGTTAAGCTTTGCGAGGAGCTTGTATATGATTACAAGCTTAACCGCAAGCAGCCGCTGATCGTGGAAATTCCCGATCGTCACGCTACGTCCAACATTACGGAAAATATTTCAAGATATATTGAATCCGCGATCGGATTGAAGCTTTAATGGCTTTAAAGGAGATATTTTTATGGATATGAATAATGAAAAGCTGCAAAAATTTATAGACGCAGTTAATGATGAAATTGATGTAAAGGTCAATGATATGCTTGCGGAAGCCGAGAAAGAAAGAAAAAACATTCTTGCCGAAGCAAAGCGTGAATCAAATGAGACTGCCGCAAGACACATAGATGTCGGAGTAAAGAAAACAGGCAGCCGCTATGTAAGAGATATTTCCAAGGCTGAGCTCAACATGAAAAAAACTGTTCTTCAGCATCGCGAGGAGCTTACCGAACAGATTTTTGAAGTGGTTGAAAAGCGTCTTGCCGAATATCGCAGCGACCCCAAATATGTGGATATGCTTGTTAAAAATCTGATTTTGATGCACGTTTCCGACGGTGCGGAGATTTTTCTTGCGCCTGATGATATGAAATATGCAGATACATTGAAAAAGGCGATACGTTCGGATAACGTTACCTTTTCCCCCGATGAAAAAATAAGACTCGGCGGTCTTTCGGTTTACAACAGGGAAAAGGGGACTATATCAGACAAAACATTTGATTTGGCTGTTGAGGAGCAAAAACGTTCCTTTGCAAACAGCAATGCTTTTTCCCAATAATACAGGCGGAGGTCTGTCATAGGAGGTATAGCCTTGAATACGATTTTTTCGATAAACGGTCCTGTTGTCAAAGTTCGCGATACAAAGGATTTTTCAATGCTGGAAATGGTTTATGTAGGCACTAAGCGTCTAATAGGCGAGGTAATAGGCATTACCTCGGAGGAAACTACCATTCAGGTATATGAATCAACTACGGGACTTAAACCCGGAGAGCCTGTTGCAGGCAGCAATATGCCGATGTCTGCAATGCTTGGTCCCGGAATACTTTCAAATATTTTTGACGGAATTGAACGTCCGCTGAGGCAGCTTGAAGATTTAAGCGGAGCGTTTATTGCCGAGGGTGCAAATGTTTCTGCTCTCGATACATCAAAAAAATATGACGTTACTGTTACCGTAAAGGTAGGGGATAAGCTGTCGGGCGGGGATATTTATGCAACCTGTCCTGAAACTCCCGTTATTGAGCACAGATGCATGGTACACCCGAATTTAAGCGGCGAGGTTGTATGGACGGCTGCTGACGGCAAGTATACAATAAACGATAAGGTAGTGCAAATCAAAAATGAAAAGGGAGAAATTATCGACCTTACTCTTTGTCACAAATGGCCTATCAAGCAGAGCAGACCGTTTAAGGAGCGTTTGCCTATAAGCAGACCTCTTATTACGGGACAACGTATAATAGACACTATTCTTCCTATTGCAAAGGGCGGTACTGCGGCTGTACCCGGAGGATTCGGAACGGGAAAAACAATGACACAGCACCAGCTTGCAAAATGGTGCGACGCTGATATTATCGTTTATATAGGCTGCGGTGAGCGCGGAAACGAAATGACTCAAGTCTTGGAAGAATTTTCTGAGCTTGTTGACCCCAGAACAGGAAAAGCCCTCACCGACAGAACTGTTCTTATTGCGAACACATCAAATATGCCCGTTGCGGCTCGTGAGGCTTCTATTTACACCGGAATTACTCTTGCGGAATATTACCGCGACATGGGATACCATATTGCAATTATGGCGGACTCTACCTCACGTTGGGCAGAGGCTCTCCGTGAGATAAGCGGACGTCTTGAAGAAATGCCCGCGGAAGAGGGTTTCCCTGCATATCTTCCGTCGAGGATTTCCGAATTCTATGAGAGAGCCGGCTATGTTGAATCTCTTAATGGCAAGGAAGGCTCGGTAACTATTATCGGTGCGGTATCTCCGCAAGGTTCGGACTTTTCCGAACCTGTTACACAGAACACAAAACGTTTTGTACGCTGCTTTTGGGCGCTTGACAAGTCGCTTGCTTATGCCCGTCATTACCCTGCTATAAACTGGAACGACAGCTATTCTGAGTACATCGATGACCTTACAGCATATTATGACGAAAATGTCAGCCTTGATTTTATGAAGTACCGCCAGCAGATTTCCAATCTTCTTCTTGAAGAAAACAAGCTCATGGAGATCGTCAAGCTTATCGGTTCAGACGTTCTTCCGGAAGATCAGAAGCTTGTTATTGAGATAGCAAGGATAATCAGAGTAGGTTTCTTGCAGCAGAACGCTTATCACAAGGACGATACCTATGTACCCCTTGATAAACAATTCAGAATGATGGGAATTATTCTTACTCTTTATAATAACTGCAAACAAGTAGTGGCTGCCGGAGTACCGATAAGCACTCTTATTGACACAGGGCTTTTTGAAAAGGTCGTTAAGATGAAATATGATATTCCGAACGACAAGCCCGAGCTTTTCAGAGAGCTTGAGGTCGAGATCGAGCAGCAGCTCAAAAAACTTAAAACGGAGGTCTGAAAATGAGTTTACAATATGTTGGATTAAGCGAAATTAACGGACCTATGGTTGTTCTTGATGATGTTGACGGAGTTTCCTACGATGAGGTCGTTGAAATGCGTCTTGAGGACGGCACGGCGAGAATGGGGCGCGTCGTTGAAATTTCAGGAAAAAAAGCAATATTGCAGGTTTTTGAGGGCACAAAAAGTTTGTCCCTTAAAAATACTAAAACCAGATTTCTAGGAAAGCCTATGGAAATGCCGCTTTCAACGGAAGTTTTGGGACGTGTCTTTAACGGCGCAGGCAGACCGATTGACGGTCTTGGAGAGATTTTTGCCGAGAAATCAGCGGACATAAACGGCAAACCTCTTAATCCTGTTTCGCGTTCATATCCGCGAAACTATATTCACACCGGAATTTCGTCTATTGACGCTCTCATGACCCTTATCAGAGGTCAAAAGCTCCCGATTTTTTCAGGTTCCGGACTTTCTCACAATAAGCTTGCGGTACAGATAGTCCGTCAGGCAAAAATTGCGGAGGAAAGCGGACAGGAATTTGCTGTTGTTTTTGCGGCAATGGGTGTAAAGAACGATGTAGCCGATTATTTCAGAAGAAGCTTTGAGGAGAGCGGCGTTCTTCAGAGAGTTGCAATGTTTCTTAACCTTTCAAACGATCCTATTATTGAGCGTATACTTACACCGAGATGCGCGCTTACGGTAGCAGAATATCTTGCATTTGAAAAAAATATGCACATTCTTATAATCCTTACCGATATGACTTCCTATGCGGAGGCTGTCCGCGAAATTTCTTCTTCAAAGGGAGAAATTCCTGCACGTAAGGGTTATCCGGGATATTTATATTCTGACCTCGCTTCATTGTACGAGAGAGCGGGAGTTATAAACGGTTCAGATGGTTCTGTAACACAGATACCTATACTAACTATGCCTAATGACGATATTACTCACCCTGTACCCGATCTCACGGGATATATTACAGAGGGGCAGATAGTTCTTGACAGGGGACTTGACCAAACGGGAGTTTACCCGCCGATATCAGTCTTGCCGTCACTTTCTCGTCTTATGAAGGACGGAATAGGTGAGGGGTACACTCGTTCGGATCATTCGGACGTTGCAAATCAGCTTTTTGCAAGCTACGCAAAGGTTATGGACGCAAGGGCTTTGGCTTCGGTTATCGGTGAAGACGAGCTTTCCGAACTTGATAAGGAGTACATGAACTTCGGCAAAATGTTTGAGAAATACTTTATAACACAGCGTCCCGACGAGAACCGATCCATTGATGAAACTCTTGATTTGGGCTGGAATCTGCTTTCGCTGCTTCCCAAGTCTGCATTAGATCGTATAAATGAAAAGCTGCTTGAAGAAAAATATAATCCCAACGCGGCAGATTTGTTTGAGTAAAATTATTTACGCAAATAAGAATTACGGTGGAATCAATTATGGAAGGTAAATTGAGAAATATGACGTGTATTTACCTGTTAAAAGGAGAAAACATATTTCTTCTTTACCGACAGGGAGGCAAAGTTGTCAATAATGTTTGGATAGGCTCGGCGGGCGGTCATTTTGAAAATTATGAATTGAATGATGCAAAAGCTTGCGTATTAAGGGAAATGAACGAGGAGCTCGGTCTTAATCCGGAGGACATTGAAAACTTAATGCTCCGTTATATTACATTAAGAAAAACTAATGGAGAAATCAGGCAGAATTATTATTTTTTTGCTGATATGAAAAAGGATATTAGCGATAATTTGATTTCCAATGAAGGTGTATGCAAATGGTTTCCGATCAATGATATACTTTCATTGGAAATGCCATTTACTGCAAAATATGTTATGGAGCATTACTGTACGATCGGTCAGTATACCGATAAAACATATATCGGTATTTCAAATACCGACAAAGCGGAATTTTTTGAATTGTCGGAATCATGACTGTAATGACGTAAAATTATTTTTGAAAATGTTATCAACTATAAAAGGAGGTCATTTTTGTGGCTGACCAGGTTTTTCCTACCAAAGGAAATTTGCTTAATATTCAGAAATCTCTTGCGCTTGCAAAGCTTGGATATGAGCTTCTCGACAAAAAGCGCAATATTTTGATACGTGAGCTTATGACAATGGTGGACGCGGCGAAGTCCCTTAGAGGTACTATTGATAACACATATATAAAGGCATACTCAGCTCTTCAAATGGCAAATATTGCAAGGGGAGTAATTGAAAATGTTGCCAATGCCGTACCGGTTGAAAATACACTTTCTGTCACTTACAGAAGTGTAATGGGGTGCGAACTGCCTAAGATTGCAATTGACGAAAAAAAGCCTGTTTTGAATTATGGTTTACAGGACACTGATTCAAACGTTGATATGGCGTATATTTCATTTGAGTATGCAAAATATATTTCGGTAACTCTTGCAGAAGTTGAAAACAGCATATATAGGCTTACAAACTCAATAAGAAAGACCCAGACCCGTGCTAACGCTTTGCAGAATATTGTTATACCCAGGTATGAAAGCATTGTCAGATTTATAAGCGGAAGCCTTGAGGAAAAGGAACGTGAAGAATTTTCAAGGATGAAAGTTATCAAAGCTCAGAAGCTTAAGAAAAAGAAATATGCAATAAAAAAGATGGAAAATATTTGTGAATCTTTATATTAATTCAATATCTCAAAAATACATTGTAATAAAAGCAATAAAATTAAGTAAGGGGCAACGCTGAGGAGCGACCCAACGCAGGCTGAGGAATATTACTTGGAAAATTTACGAAGTCCAAAGCGATTTTTTTAACGGACGATTCGATTAAAAAAGTTGTCTATATGAGCGTCCAAGAGATTTCAAAAAAGTGGATGATGTCCGTCCGAGACTGGGGACTTGCATATTCGCAGTTTGCTATTTTTTTGAAGAACGTTTTGCAGCTTGAATTGTCAACCGTCAGGCTGACAATGGCTCTGCTCAATAGCGTTGCCGCTTCTTTGACTGCTTTTTTTATGTTGACATTTTTATCTAAAAAATGCGTTTACACAGTTTGTTTTTCAGAACCAAACCCTGTAATAAAAACAAGCAGGAGCATTAAGCCCCTGCTTTTATTTCTGTTCTAATTTCGCAAAACTTTTATTATTCACATATTAACAATAATGTGTTAATATTTATCAAGATCATTATACAATGACTTGAACACTATTTAGCGTGGAACTGCAACAGGAGAGTATTTACAGTAGCGGTATTATGACAAAAAATAAAGCTGTCACAATTTCTTGCAACAGCTTCAAGCTTTATCTGTCATTGTCGAGGAATTCAAGATAGTAGTCAACTTTTTTGTAGATGTCAGTAGCTAAAAACATATTGTTTCCGCAAGCTTCGTATACAAATTTTGCATATTCCTGTTCACTGCCTGTTTTGTGAAAAATTTCAATAGCCCTTTTGAAAATCATGTTTTCTTCTGCACAAGTCATAATATACACGCTCCTTAATCAATATTATCTAAATCGGCATACTCGCCAATTCCAAGCATACATCTGAAATCCTTGTCTTTGCCCATTACTCCTGCATATTGCATAACTTTTGTAAATTTAGGATAATTCAGCCATATAGTGACAGTATCAATATAACCCTCATCATCAATTAAATTTTTCACCTTTGCAAAAATGTAAAGACTTTCCCATGAGCATTTTTCAATCAATTTTCTTAACATATAAAGCACCAACCTTTTTTAATTTTCCCTTTCGGTGCATGACAAATACAACACGGTATCCGAGTGCTTTTAAATGGGTGTTTAAAATTATGTAAATAGTTTATGTACGCAAAAAAACAAATTTTCAAAAATTTATACGAAAACTAAGTGCATAAAGTATTTACAGAATATTAAACAGGCATTTGAAAATGCTCGGATACCGTGTTGTATCATGCACAATACGAAAGGGAAAGTTAAAAAAGGTCGGTGCATATGTTTAGAAAATTTGAAAAAGGCTCATTTGAAAGTCTATTTTTGCAAAGGTTAAAAATTTAGATGTGGGTTATATTGACACTGTCACATGGCTTAATTATCATAAATTTACAATTGCAATATGCAGGAGCAATGGGCGAAGATAAGGTTAGATGTATGCTTTGAATTGGCTGCCGATTTAGATAATATTGATTATGGAGCGATTATGACTTGTACAGAAGAAATCATGATTAAAAAGGCTATTGAAATTTTTCACAAAACAGGCAGGGGACAGGAGCAAAATTTATATACGGAGCTTCCGGAACGGTTTTTAACTGTTGACATATGTAAAGAATTGGCTCTTGAATTTTTCGGCAATGACAGATAAAGCTTGAAGTAGTTGCAAGGAACGGACAGCTTTATTTTGTGGGAATAAATAAAGCGTATGTAAATACGCTTCGGGTGTGGGTGTCCCACGTTAAATAATGTGTTTAATTGTTATTGTTAGTAATGAGATTATCCAGTACCACGTATAGCACACCGCACACTCCCGAACACAAACAGCTTGCTTTTTTTAGCAGAGCCCCCCTGCGGAGCAAAAACTAAAGGTTACCACTCACTTGCCCTCACTTAAAAAGTTTACAGAAGCTCCTTGAGTTTCGCGGAGAAAAGGCGTAAAATAGAAACGGCGAGGGGAAAGACTTTCAGTTGCTTGCTTCTTTCCCTTCGCCCAGTATCTTACTACGCCTTTTCGGAGCGAAAGTCAAGGAGGAGTCTGTAAACTTTTTAAGTGACACCACATCTTCAGCTTGTCACTAACCGCTACCGACAAATTAACGTGTTTTCCAGTCCTCACACAAAACCTCCGCTGTACTGCGAGTTTATGAGCAGTACAGCGGGGCGGTCTTCGATACGGAAAAATTTTACTTGACAATTTGGCAGACGTGCGGTATAATTATAAAAAGATAGGCAATACTAAAAAGGAGTTGGTATATAATGACAACCGAAGAAATGCTATTACAGCTTATTGAGGGACAGAAAAGAACAGATGAACATTTCAAACAAATTGACAAACGTTTTGATAAAATTGAAAAAGACATATCCGATATAAAAGAGGATATAGCCGACATTAAAGAAGAAGCTGAAATAACAAGACACGTATTAAATCGACACGGAGAAATTCTCGAACGAATGATAAAAGACCTTGAACCTTTAAATTTGCTTAATGTCAAGTATGAATAAGAAAAATCCCGATAGGTTTAATACCTGTCGGGGTTTTTGTTTTAAAAGAAAATTTCTTTTACAAATGTATAAATTTCTCCGCTTTTTTCAGCAAGTGTACAAACTAATATTACTAAAAAAATAATCAAAAACATTTTTTTTATATTTGGCTTTTTCATAATGTCACTCCATTTAATTTTAAAATCAGCAAAAATTTAATACTATTTTTTCTCATATTTTTTTACAAAATTATATATTTCTTCTTTTTCTTTTTCTGTAGCATTTTCAAATATTTTTGATATTTCATCTTCTCTATGATATTGTTTTCTTAACCATATTGCAAAATCTTCCAATAAAATACTTATTATGCCTGCTAATGTAAATGTTGTGTGATTTATTAAAAATTCTGCTATTGGTATTATAATACTTGCTATATATACAATTAATGTTAATGCTATACCAAATATTTGTTTTGCATTAAATTTTTTCATCTTTTTATCCTCCTGTTTAATTTTTTTTGTTGCTCAATCCTACTAAGTAATCAATTGATACATTAAGAATATTAGCTATTTTCATTAAATTTTCAAATTTTGGAAAACTTGTTCCAGTTTCATACATTGTATATGACGGTCTTGCAATATCCATGGCTATTGCCATTTCATCTTGCGTTTTTCCTGCCTCCTTTCTTACTTCTGTTAATCTTTTGGGAAATGCTTTTTTATAATCCATTTTTTTCACCTCCTTGTAGTTTATAATAACATTATACACTTATTTGGTTATTTTGTGGTAGATATAAACTACAAGTTTGTTTATTTTGTCAATTGTAGTTTATATCTACATGTGATATAATACAAAATGTAGATACAATCTACATTTTCATCTTTTTATTTCAACCGCTCCAGTTAAAGAGGGTAAAGAAAACGGCAGAAAAGGACTGTCTTAGCACCCTTTCGGGCATAATTGTTCGTTAGTCAAAGCAAAGACAATAAAACTCGGCAAGGAAACGCTTGGTTATCAGAACCCGTCAAGGAAAAGTATGGTATAAACCCGTCAAGGAATAAGACGTAAAAAACCATTGCCAAAGCAAAGGCATGATACCTCGTCAAGGAAAAGACTTGTGTAAAAACCGAAGTCAGAGGGGACTTCTAAAAATCCCAAGAAGTGCCGCCACGGTTGAGCCTATCTCCGTGGCAAGGCATTTCAGCTAAAAGATAGGCAAAATTTAAAAGATAGGTGGTCATATTATGGAAAAAAATATTCTTGAACTTGTAGAACAGGTTTTGGAACAACAAGAACAGGAACAAGAAATACAGACATTAACGGAAAAAGTTAGTGAAATTGAAAGCTCTTATGTTCCTAAAGGTGTTTTTATCTTTTTTTCTATTGTTCTTTCTCTTTTAATTTCTACTTTTGTTGTATTATGTTTTTTGGAAAGCTTTGATGAACGTCTCAATAAGCTTGAAAGTAGTGATAAATTTGATAAATTGGATTAGAGATACCGAAACAGGGGAGTTATACCCAGTAGAAACCGACTTTACATATGAAGTCCCAGCACACTTGGAAACCCCCGAATACACAACGATTGACTATGACAAAACAAGGGAAATGACAATAGAGCAACTGCAAAACCAGTTAATAGCTGCACAAAATCATATTGAAGCAATCGAGAGTGAAAAAACATCTGATAACAATTCCGTTGTGACTGTTAATGAAGTTTCTCCCGAGGTTGTTTCACTTCCCGAAAAAAACAGTAGTTATAAATTTCCAATTTATATCGCACTTTTTATCGTTGTTGTACCTTTGATTTTTGTTTTCTTTTTAGGTCTCAAAGCGTTTATTACAGAAAATGACATAAAAATAAATATTCCAAATACTTCCGAAAAAACTGTAGATTATGAAATAACACCAATTCCCGAAATCGGCAGTATTCCAATTTATTCAAGTGATTATGGAATGTCACTGTATATGAATAAAACAGAAAAAGAACAGCCGCAGGAACTGCAGGAGACGGAACAAAATGACATAGATATTTTGCAAAATTGTAAAAAATTAGCATTACGTCTATTACCGATTATTGTTTCAATCATTTTTTTAAGATTTTCTATAGTCTTTTTAATGGGTGTTTTAAGAGGTTCGTAATACCCTTAAAGGTTTTACATAAATAATATAAAAGATAGGAGATTATCAATTATGCCAAATGTATTTAACCCTAACCCCGATTATCCCGATTTGTTTCTTGGTTTAACTGAAAATTCGGGTACATTCCCGAATGATAAGGGCGAGGAAGTCGGCTACCATAACTTTATTGTTGATTTAGCCCTCGGAGACAGAGAAACAAATCAAAATACGGTTTCTTCCTGCGGTCTTGAATGTCTTGGTTTTTCAAAAACAACTGTTGAGGGGAAAACAAAGTTCCAAGACAAGCGAAAAATTAAGGCTGACGATATTTCAAAGATTTTCGGAGCGGAAATATTTACGGCTGAACAGCTTAAAGACAAAGTTTTTCAAAATTGCGAAGTCCTTTGGGATAAGAGCGGCAATATAAAGCGGATAACTTTTGAAGAGCCGCTTGTAAAAACTGTGGCTAAAAAATAATTTCAAGGAGTGGTAAGGCTTGAATTTTTATGATGATTTCGGGAATGTGTATCAGCTTGAAGTTTCCGACAACAGCGCGGAACTTGAAGCTTTAAAGCTTCAAAATGAAAATCTTGAAAAAATCTTAGAAAATCAAGCCGCCGCGCTTGAAACATCACAGGAACGTTATGAAATGCTTTTAGCGCACTATGAAGCACAAGAAGCGAAAATTACAGAGATTAACCAGTACACGGCATACATTTTCGCTATCGTTCTTGTTATTATGCTGTACCGTATTTTAAGCGGTGCATTAAATTCAATGTTCGGCGGTGGTTAAGCCGCTTGAATAAATATTTTAAAAAAAGGAGTTTTTCATTATGACAAACGCAACAAAATTGAAGATTTACGGCGGTCTTGTAAAGGCAAAGAAGTTTGCAGACAAGGTTTCTGTAGCGGCTGTAACCGCAGTTTCCGCAATAGGAGCGGCAGGAATTACAGCAAGTGCAGAGGGCGGCGCAACTGTTACAACTCCCACTGTTGACCTTTCGGGCGTTGATTTCAGTGGTCTTACTGCTTCAATTACTTCAATGGTGCCGCAGGTTCTGCCCGTAGCCGTTACGGTTCTCGGTATCCGTAAGGCTATCAGCTTTATGATGTCTACAATTCGCGGATGTTAAGTTGGTAGCTTTACGTATGCTTAGAAATGGCTTTCCGATTGGTTTTCTTTTCGGAAAGCCATTTTTACTAAAAGGAGTGATTTAGTGAAAAAGATAATTGCATTAATAACGGCAATAACCGTTATCATATCAATTTTAAATATATCAGCTTATGCTACTTCCGAGCCGTCAGCAATGACACATCAAGAATACTACGTTGCTCAGTCTGATTTGATAGAAAAATATTGCAACGGTGATATTACTTTTACAGAATGGCAGGAACGTCAAGCCGCTGTAAATACTGAATTTTTAGAAGCAAATAAAAATTTGGGCGATACTGCCTATGCTACTGCTGTTACAATATCTAATCAATTTTCGGGTACTGCTCAAAAAATCTCTTCAACCGTTGAAAAATGGGGAGACGGAGCACGGGAGCGTATATCAGATTGGTGGAATGATGTTTGTGGTAAAAATAATGTACCTACTGAAAATACACAAACTTCAACAATTGATATGCACGGCTATGGTGCTTGTATTGAATATATAGATAGTAATATTAACGGTCATACTTTATTTCGCTATTGTCAGTATGTAATTTTGCGTGATAGTTCTTATTTTATGAAAGCTCCTTATGTAGTTTATAGTTATTCTTCATCTAAACATGAGTATTCATTTAGTGATGTAAAAACCAATAGTGTTACTTTTAATAATTCTGATTATCGTTCATATATCAAATTTTATGGTGATATACGTTATGAGGACGGAACGCAAGCCCCTACAGATGATGAATTTGAATATGGCACAATAAAAAAATTTGATGAAATGCCCGAACGGGATTTAGAGGATTTAATAAATGCTTTTGATGAAGTAATTGAACAAAATAATCCCGATTTGTCAAGTATAGAGGGTCTTTTAAGTGCAATATATGCTCGAATGGGAACGCTTGACAGCGACAATGACAATGATTTGCTTGCTTCTATAAACGCTAATATTTTGGCTCTTCTTGAAGCCGATAAAGACAAGGACGATAAAGAGGATAATACAAACGAAGAACTTGTAAAAACGCTTCTCGAAATTAGAGACAGCTTAAAAAACGGTACTCTTGGAACTTCTCCCGAAGCACATGGGCATGAGATTTCGGGGACTGTTTATAATGTTATTCCGTTGGATAAGGAATGGCTTGATAATATGCTCCATAAAAGAACAAATTTGAAAGTAAATTATCAAGGTTCAGTTTATTATCTTGAAGATTGCGGTTGCTTGAAGCTTGGCGATAAATATTATACTCCAAATATGAATTATGATGAGTATTCTGCTGATTATTACGACATTGACGATTTACCGTCTTTTACTTTTGATAGCGGTTATGATTTTTCTAATAATGCTGATAGTGAAATTCAAACCTATTCTATGGTTCGTGGTGGTCTGCCGCCTGTTGATGATTTTCTCGAGTCGGGTAACTCTGTTATTCAACCGCTTATTGATAAGGCAGTAGATGAAATGTCTAAGGCTTTTATAATTGGCGTTCCTTATGATGATATTAAGAAAAGTATATCTACTTTTCAATCCATTGTTTTTAATAGACGTGAGCCGAAAGACGTTATAATTAGCATAAAAGGTCAGCAAGTAGTTATTTTGTCCGCTGAATTTAATAGTTACTTAACTGGTGGTTCTTCAAGCGGCAGTACTTCGGGCAACAATTTTAATTACGGTGACTTGCTTAATGGTGGTAATTTTCATTACCCAGATAATCCTTATACTCCATTATCTGATGATAACGATATTATGCTTTTAAGTGAAGATACTCCTGTAACTTCTACCCCCGTACTTGCAACTTATGTTAAAATTGCGCGTACTTTTTCAACTATTTTAATTGGCTTTACTTGGGCTTTAAATATGCGAAAAAAAATTGTAGCTATGATTTAGGGGGAGTTATTTTGAATATTTTAGGTTTTACTTATCTTGCGTTATTTAATTTTTTTCTTAATTCTTTAGTGAAAGAATATGCCAATGTTATTTCACCCAGCGATTTAAATTTTTCGGGTTTTGGTAGTTTTGCTGATAAAATTGAGGTTATGGATACAATTTATAATATATTTGCTTGGGTTGATGTTTTTATAGATGTTGACTTTTGTCTAAATTTATTTTTATTAACAACTCTTTTTTACGGTTTAAAAATTTCTTATTCTTTGGCAAAACATGTTCTTAGTTTATTCAGAAAGTAGGTTATAAAAATGACAGCACTAAGCGGATTAATAAAAATGTTTTGGGAGTTACTGGAGAAAGCTTGTATATACCTGTGTATCGCCATAGCCCCAATAATGCTCATGATGTGCGTTTTCTTCGTGTACTATCACTTTATAAAGAAAATGCCTATACCCCACCGAAAAGAGCCGCCCAGTAGCCGCAAACGCTTTGTTTTATTACGGCTGTTTTGGGATTTCCCTAAAAGATTTGTTCTTGACCGTCTGACACAAGACCCCGATAGGTATACAAATACCGCTATAATCTTTTTCGAGGGAGAGCAGGGGAGCGGCAAGACTATAGTCGCTGTCCAGTACATATATGAGGAATTGAGAAAATTTCCCCTTGCGCAGTTTTCGGCAAATATTGACGTTAAGGGACAAACGGAGCTTTTGGAAGATATAAACCAAATCATAGAAAGCAATAACGGCATTTACGGTCAATTGAATTTGCTTGACGAAACACAAAATTGGTTTAATTCTAATGAAAGTAAAAACGTTCCTGTTGAATTTGTCGGCGAGATATGTATGCAGAGGAAACAGGCAAAAGCAATAATCGGAACTACTCAACGCTTTAACCGTCTTTCAAAGCAATTGCGGCAGGAAACAATGTATTTAATGCGCCCTATTACAATTATGGGTTGTCTTACGATTGTACGAAAATACAAGCCAAATGTTGATAGTGACGGAGTAATAACAAAAATGAAGCTACTGGGCGTGTATTTCTTTGTTCATTCAGATGAACTCCGTGAAGCTTACGATACATACGCCAAAGTAAAGCGGCTGACTCTTAAAGGCTTTAAACCTAAGTCGGAGAGATACGGAGACGAGGGTGAGAGCCGAACAGCCGCCGAATGACCGCCGCTCGCGGCGCGTCTCGGCGGCGGGGCGGCTCGATCCCTTTACTTGATATTAACCTCAAAAAGTACTACTTATATTTTGGAGTGATTTTACATGACGGCTTCAAGTCCGCAGATATTAAGTGTTAAAATTTTCCCTACGAGGTACGCGCTTTTAAAATTAAAGCTCGGCAGGAGGTGTTATTTAATGCCGCTTTCGCTCCCCGAAATTCAAGCGAAATTTAATACTAAAGTCAAGGTTTATCCGAACGGATATACAAACACAACCTACTGCTCTGTGGATATATTCCGCAATCCCGATTATGAGAAGCGCGATAGCGAAATAGATGTTTCTTTGCCGCCAATACTGCCGCAGTTAGATCCAACAACTGAATTGTATGCCGAACATACTTTAGAGGAGCAGGAGAAGCGCAGAAAGCACCATTCGGGAAGAGATAAGAGAGGATAACCTCAAAAGGGCAAGGGAGCGTATTTTTGATATAGTCCTGCTGAATGATTTCAAATATTTTATTACTGGCACATTCGCAGAGAATGAGGATTTAGACCGTACAGACCCTAAAGAGGTTATGAAACCTCTTAAAAGATTTTTTGATAATCAAGTACAGCTTAGAGGTTTACAGTATGTTCTTGTAGCCGAGAGACACAAGAAAAACGGAATACATATACACGCCCTTGTAAATGATGTTCTGCCGCTTACGTATTCGGGACGGCGGCTGTATAAGGGTAAAGCTTGGAACGAAAACGACATACTGAAAGAGCAAAAAAGTTTTGAGCGGTACAAGAAAATATATAACATTGACAACTGGCGTTTTGGTTGGTCTACAGCTATCAAGTGCGACAATAACAAGCTTCGGCTTGCACGGTATGTCACAAAGTACATCACTAAAGAGCAAAAGAAAATTTTCGGTAAGTACTATTGGAGCAGTAAAAACATTGAGCGAGAGCCTAAAACAATTTTACTTCAAACAAAATTTGATGATGTGGCAGGGCAGGAGAGCGCACCGCCCGGAACGTCCTACCGCTTCAAGTATGATGCTTTTTTCAATGATGATGATAAGCTGTCGGAAATGCTTTCGGATTTGCAGGAAAAAACCGATAGCATTATAGAATATCTCGCGGAGCTTGACCGCATACAATCTATTTTTTGATATATTGGCGATTGCCATTATATAAATAAAATTTTAAAAAGTGAGGTAAAAAATTATGTTGGAAATTTTTGCAGGTTGGAAGTTATGGCAGATTATATTAACTTCTGTGTTCGGTGTTGTGTGGTTGGTCTTTATAGTCCTTGACTGCCGCAGAAAATCAAAGCTTAAGAAGCTTCGCAAGGAGCGTGAGCAGGAATTAAAGGCGCAGGGCTATTCTTATGAGCAAATTAAGAAAATCCTTAACAGTCCTAAAGGACTTTCCAAAAATCCTAATGACATATATCTATTTTGCGGTAAGGCTGGTACTGGAATGTCCCGTCAAGCTGTTTCTGAAAATTCTAAGGACGGTGAAAAATAATGCAAGAACTTATTGGAAATTTAACGGCAGACCAGTTTACACAATTTATAGGTGTTCTTTTATGGAGTGTTTTTCTTTTTGTTCTCGGTCATTCCTTTGCCGCCGCTGTTGTTGACGGTTGGGCGTTCCGCAAAGGTTCTTTATATTACAGTTCTTTACGTTGCCTTAATAAAGGCTTCAAGAAGCTTAAAACCGTTTCATCATTGCAGGAACTTGATTTAGCTCATTCAAAATTATGTACCGTTATTCGTCTTCTACGCTGTCAAAGGGCTATTCCGAAAATAATGTACATACAGCTTGAAAATAAGTGTGAACAGATTTGGCAACAACGCCGCTCCGAACTTTGGAGAGATGAATATATTTTCGGGAAGTGATAATAAATGAAGCAAAAAGAAATTGTTTCCCAGTATTTTAACACTCAGATTACTGCAATGGAATTTGAAGTACAACAGCTTCAAAATCGTGTCAGATTTCGGCGCATTGACGTAAATGACAATGTAGAGATGATGTGTGCGCTGATACGCCTTGAACTCATGAAGCAGGTTTGCCGAGATGTCTCGGTATTCCTGCGGATTGAGGATAATGTTATAAAGTGAGGGTTCAAAAATGAAAATTCCAAAATACATTGAAATGGCTTTAAAACGCCGCTCAAATGCCGCTTGTTCATTTGCTCGTAATGATTATATTATATCAAAATTTATTAAAAAACATGGTCTTGAAGATAAAGTTAAATCTATTGACCATAATTGGTTTGGTGTTGAAGCTTTTATTGAGCGTGACGATTGTTGCGGACGTATCAGACGTGCTATTATTGATAAGGAGTAATTAAAATGCTCTGCAACAATTTTGTATGTGCCTTTTCACGTTCTGAATGTGGCAAAATCCTGTGCGAGTATAACGGCTTGTCGGATTGCGATATAAATAGCCAAATGTCCTGTAAATATTTTAAATATCATGGTTGCAAATGGTGCGGGTATGAAAATGCTTGCTTTCATCAAGGCAAAAAAGGCGTTTCCTATTCTCCCGATATGGGTTATTTTGCTCCTGCATATTCTGCGGTATTTATCGAAAAAGCAAAGCAAAATGATGTTATTAACGCAAAACGTGATATTTTCGTTACAAGCTGTAATAACTATCGCTTCGGAAAGAAAATCGAAACGACCGTTAATGAGCTTTACAAAAAATATAACAAGCAATTTCCTCAGTTTACAAAGGACTTTATTCGAGAAGCTGTATACAAATCAATTATGTACTATCTTAAAAAATAGTAATATATGGTGGTGGAGAAAATGTATAATTCTGAAATCTTATATACAGCTTTAATATTTTTGTGTATATTTGTTAGCTTTCTTTGCTTTGTTGCCGTTATTATTGATATAATTGGTAGAATTAGGCAAATGAAATACAGAAAGCGTAAAAAAGATAAACAGCAGGGGAGTTAATTCTCCTGCTGTTTTGGGATAGTGAGCGCTTCGCCCATATCGTCGGCAATAAGTTTGTTGATGTAGCCGTTTAGGCTCATGCCTTGCGCTTCGGCAAAAGCTTGTATTTGCTCTTTCTGACCTTTATAAACTCTTGTTATAATTTGGTCGTATGCTTTGGCAATGTATTTATTATTTGCTCTTTTTCTTGCTTCTGATAATGCCATTGTATTCAACTCCTTTATGTCATTATATCATAATTATGTATTGTTGTCAATACATACGTATACATTGTTATCAGTACATAGAAAGTTAATACATTGTTATCATTGTATCTATGTACATTGTTATCAGTATATGGTATAATATAATCAAGATAAGGGAAGCGGAAAACCCGAAACCGCAGAAAGGTGATTTATTATGAAACACGGTGACGTTATGACTTATGAAGATGTTGGAGAAAAATTTTATCTTCTTTATGATGAAACGGACACAAACCATTGTATTTTAATTGGTGAGTACCGTACTTTGAAAGAGACTGCAAAAGCAGCCAAAGCCTATAAAGAGAAAGAGTGCCCAGAAGCTGTTGTGCAGGCTTATGAAATGGTGAAAGAAGATTAAACAAATCAAGCTGAGCTAACGGCAATACGGGCAGAAAGGAAGATGTAAAATGACAAATTATTTCGGAGTATCACGCTTAAAGAAAATAGCCAAAACGTATTTAGAAGAACGCAACTATATAATTCCAAAATCTACCGATTTCCATTATAGCAAATATCACGGTGATGAATGGATAGAAATATATTTCAGTTTCGGAGAGACAGAATATAAGGTTAAGTTTTATGCTTCGGGAATTTCATCAAAGTTTGTTTCGGCTGATGAGTATATATTTGATAATGATGATTTTGAATATAAACTTCTTACACGTACAACTTGTCATTATACATCTGATTTTAGACCTTTTAGCGGTCATTCAAATTTATTGGATTGCTACGATATTTCAAAAAAATAATGTTACTAAACTGTTAAAAAGCTTGTAAGCCTCGGTACATTCCAGTACTGGGGCTATCTGTTTATTGTTCTAATTTCGCAAAACTTTTGTTTAGCGAAATTAGAACCTTTTTGTTAGCCGTAGCCAACTGGGTCTAAGTCCGTATATTACGAGGTTTACCCAGTCTGCCTTAATTTCGCTTATTTGTTTTTTCTTTACTTTTACACGCATTTTCTTCAACTCCTTTTTTATTGTATTCGCAGCCGATACAGTCTTTATAGCTTACACTGATACAGCAACCGCACATATTCGTCGAATACGGGCAATCTGTAAGGCAGTTGTGTTTACATCTTCCCTCATACATACACCAGTGCATTTTTTTCACCTCACTTTCCTTTATTCCGTTCCCGTTCTACACGGTCACGGGCATAGTTGGGGTCAATAGAAACGTACGTCACAGGCTCAGGCACGGAAAGATTAAGTATCGCCATTGCAGACCGAGAAAATTCCTCGAAAGAGTTCAGCCGCTCTATCGCCAAGGACAGCTCCAAGCAGTCCACCGCGTCAGCTTCACGATACCTTAACCGCTGTTGGAGCTTCCGAACGTCCTCTTGCAGCTTGTCACGGTTATTATTTATGTATGCCATGAAAATCTCTTTCTGCTTCATAAAATTTCAGCCTTTCCGATAGTTTAATATATTCTTTCATAGGTATCCTGCGGAACGTCCGCCGCTTTAAGACTTTTTAATATGATGTCAATATCATCTTTGTACAACTCAATTTTGTAAGGTCGCTGCTCATCGGCGCGGATCATCTCGCGTTCAGGTACCGTTTCTGTCATTTCCTCGGTGAGATAATCTGCAAGCTCGTCAATGTGGACTTGTTCTGAAAGAAAATTTCCCTCGTTTATATACCCTGCGATCTTCTCGGCAACGTCAAACCACCGTAAAACCTTATCTTGCGGGTAGTACAAATTATGAAAGAACGTTATCCTTGTTCGGTTAAATCTGCAATAGCTGCCGTCATCAAAGAAAACTCCCCCGTTTTCTATTTCAAGCATATGCTTCTTGATGAAGCTTGCGAACTTGCTTACAGACTTGATTTCCTCGTAATACTCGTAAATCTGCTTTTTAAAGTCGAGCTTGCCCACAACAGCTTCAATAATCGCATTGCCAAGCCATTGTTCTGTCTCTTCATAAAATACCTACTTCTCCCTGTTTGGTTAAACAGTATGACTAGATATTCTCTCTCTTGGGTCTCCAGAATATACTTGAATTTCATCTTCTGACTTATCTAAATTATCATCTGAAAATACTGTTATTTAGCGTGTAAAGCTAAAAACATTTTAGGAAGCTCGTTTGCTTATTGATGATTACATATTCTTTTACAACAATCAACGTATTCTGTTAAAAACGAACTGACTCCGCTTGAATTTCGAAGTCAGTTCGTTTCTTATTAATTTAGTTTTATACCATTGAGACATTTTGTTCTATATGCGCAAAATAGAGCGTTCATACGTTATATACAGCTGTTTATTAAACATTAAACGGGGTGAACCTTATTTTCAGCATCAGCATGAGCACTGTCAACGCCGTATTTTGCGTCACGTCTCTTAGCAAAGAACTTAGGCGCAACCTGCGGGAACATGGCGTAGCTGAGTACGTCCTCTTCCTGTTCAACCCACTCGGAAGCCTCTTCTTTAAGCTTTTCAAGTTCGGGCTGCAAAAGGTCTGCGGGACGGCATGTTATAGGCTCTTCGCCCTTGAGTATCATTTTTCTGAACTCCGGATCAATATCCGATGGAGTTTTTCCGTACTCGCCCTTTACGAGAGCCTTGAATTCCTTTGTAACGGTCTTGTAACGCTCACCGTTAATAACGTTGAATACAGCCTGTGTACCAACGATCTGCGAGGTAGGCGTAACAAGAGGAGGATATCCCGCATCCTTACGAACATTTGGAACTTCCTTAAGCACATCGGTAAACTGGTCTTCCTTGCCGGCCTGTTTAAGCTGTGAAAGCAGATTTGAAAGCATTCCGCCCGGAACCTGATAAATAAGTGCGTTTGCGTCAACAGCAAGCATTTTGGGGTCAAGCTGACCATTGTCAATGTACTTCTTACGAAGCTTCATAAAGTAATCGCGTATCTCTGTAAGCAGCACAAGGTCAAGTCCCGTATCATACTCTGTACCCTGTAATGCCGCAACCATTGACTCCGTGGGAGCATGTGAAGTGCCCAACGCAAGCGGAGACATGGCAGTATCGATCATGTCAGCGCCGTTTTCAATACCTTTTAAAAGACACATCGAGGCAAGACCGGAAGTATAATGTGTATGAAGCTGAACAGGGATTTTTACAGCAGCCTTTATAGCCTTTGTAAGCTCGGCAGTTCTATAAGGAGTAAGCAGCGCAGCCATATCCTTGATACAAATAGAATCTGCCCCCTCTGCCTCTATCTGCTTGCAGTAATTTACATAATATTCGGTAGTAAACACATCTCCCAATGTGTAGGAAATAGCAACCTGTGCGTGTGCGCCCTCTTTTTTGGCAGCGGCAATAGCTGTCTTAAGGTTTCTGATATCGTTGAGAGCGTCAAAAATACGGATAATATCAATGCCGTTTGCAACGGATTTCTGAACAAAATATTCAAGAACATCGTCCGCATAATGACGGTAACCCAGCATATTTTGTCCTCTGAAAAGCATTTGCAGCTTTGTATTGGGCATTTCTTTTCTAAGTATACGAAGTCTCTCCCATGGATCTTCATTCAAAAAGCGGAGGCATGAGTCAAATGTTGCGCCGCCCCAAACCTCTGCGGAATAGTATCCAACCTTATCCATTGTGGAAAGTATGGGCCGCATTTCGTCCATAGTCATTCTTGTAGCGATAAGAGACTGATGAGCGTCGCGGAGAACAGTTTCTGTAACTTTAATCTTAGCCATTTCAATCAACCTTTCTCAATTACTGAATAGAAGCAAGAAGGTCGTCACGGTTTACGCTGTCGCCTTTCTTCACGTTTACGGAAGCAACCGTTCCCGCCTTGGGAGCAACAATATCGTTTTCCATTTTCATAGCTTCAAGAACCATAAGTACCTGACCCTCGGCAACTGTGTCGCCGGGATTTACCTTAACTTCCAGAATATTTCCGGGCATAGGAGCCTTTACAGCAGTTCCTCCTGCCGGAGCAGCAGCGGGAACGGGTGCAGCGGCAGGAGCAGCAGTCTGTGCGGGAGTAGCCGCCGCAGGTGCAGAGTCTGCCCCAACCTCCTCAACAGCCACATCATAAGCTTTGCCGTTTACTGTAATATTAAATCTTTTCATAACGTATACCACCATTTCTTAAAAATTTACAAAATATACACCTCAAGAAGCAAGAAAAAATATTCCTGCCTCTTGCTTCTGATTCCTTTGCCTCTAAAAAGGCATATTACTGTGCTTCTTAGGCAAACGCTTTGTCATTCTTTTGCCGTTCATCAATTCAATAACAGCAAGAATTTTCGCTCTTGCCTCTTCTGCTGTGACAATATCATCAACGCAGCCCTTTGCAGCAGCCTCGAAAGCGGATGCGTTCTCGTCCGCATATTGTTCAGCAAGCTTGTTTCTTTCCGCTGTAAGGTCTGAAGCTCCCTTGAGTTTGTCATGCCACAAAAATTCAACAGCAGCAACAGGTGCAATAGGAGCAATAACAGCCTCGGGATAAGCATAAGTAACATCAGCGTTTCCTGCACCGAAGGCAGCCATAGCCGCGCCGTAAGCCTTACCGATAACAACGGAGACCTTAAGAGAGGTAGCTTCAGCGTACACGCCCGATATCTTAGCCATGTCACGTACGCAAACATCACAGTCAAAGCCCTCGGTATCAATAAATGTAAGTACAGGTATTGAAAATGCGTCGCAAGTTCTTACAAATCTTGCAAGCTTAGCGCAGTCATCGGAAGTAAGCTTATCAGCAGTTTTATTTGTAGCTGCAATTCCCACAGCAGATCCGCCGAGAGTTGCCATAGCAGTATATGCCGCCTTACCAAAGTCTGCCGACAATTCAATAACGCTGTCTGAATCGGCAACAGCTTTTGCAATATCTTCCGCAGTACCGCTTACAGCAGCACCTGTCTCGGAAAACTCAAACATTGGCGCAGCGGAAATGTTGTTTGCAGGAAGCATAGCCACAAGCTTTTTAACAGCTTCCATTGCTTCTTTATCGTCCTTTGTGCAGATAGCCGCAGTACCGTTCTTACATGCATCCTCTCCTTTTATATTCTTAGCGGGAGAAGTGTACAGCTCCCCGTCATCGGTGATGACAACAAAGTCCGCAGAGCAAGCAGCCAACGCCGCGCTTCCTGCACAAACGCCTGCAACAACAGATATCTGAGGAACAACACCCGAAAGGTTACTTGTCCACATCAGAATATCACTGTAAGCTTTGATAGCCTCTGCTCCGTCGTCAATAAATGCTCCGTCCGAATCGTAAATTCCCACAACCGGAACTCCCGAACGTGAAGCAAGGTCAAATACTTTACAAACCTTAGCGGCATGACGGCTGTTCACAGCGCCGCTTTTTACTGTTCTATCCTGTGAAAATGCATAAACGGGACTTCCGTCCACATATCCATATGCGGTAATAACTCCTGCAGGAGAGTCTCCGTTCATAACAGCAGCGTCAAGCTCAGTGAACTCACCGCCGTCAAACAGCTCTGAAAGACGTTTTGCAGCTGCGCTTTGACAGCCTGCCGCAGAAAACGACTTATACTCATTGAATTTAGCCTTCTGGCTTTCAGTCATCATATAAGGTTCCTCCGTTCGATAATTAAAAATAAACCACAATAATTATACTACACTTTTTCAACTTTGACAAGATAATAACAATATTTTTTTCTGTTTTTTTCAAAAAGTTCACACTTTTTCCAAATTAATTAACATTTCAAAACTACTTATCTCCGACTGCACTCCTTATTGCCCGCAGCTCCTCGGAAGTCAATTCACGGTAAGTACCGGGTTTCAGCATACCGAGCCGCAGCGGTCCGATCGCCGTCCTTTTAAGCCGGGCGACATCAAGACCGACAGCCTCGCACATCTTTCTTATCTGGCGGTTTCTGCCCTCCCGTATAACAATTTGCAGTACTGCCCTGCCCTGCTCCTGTGAAAGAACATTTACTGTTGCGGGCATGGTTTTACGTCCGTCTATCATAACTCCTGCTGAAAGCTGTGCAAGCTGATCGTCGCTTACCGAGGGACGTATAGTTACACGGTAGGTTTTTGAAACGTGCCTGCTGGGGTGCATAATATCATTTGCAAACTTACCGTCATTTGTAAACAGCAGCAAACCCTCTGAATTTCTGTCCAATCTGCCTACAGGGTATACCCTTTCGGGGAAATCCTCCAAAAGCTCGGTAACGCACCGCCTGTCAAGCTCGTCGGACATTGTTGTAACATACCCTCTGGGTTTGTTCAGCATAAGATAATATTTCTCTCTTTTTTTTGGCATACGAAGCCGTTCACCGTTTACAGTAATAACATCGTTTGATGAAGCGCCGTCTCCTAATTTTGCCGTTCGTCCGTTTACCTTTACGCAGCCCTGACGTATAAGCTCCTCTGCCTTTCTGCGGGAGCATACTCCATTTTCGGCTATAATTTTTTGCAGTCTTGTCTTTTCCATAATTCTCCTTTAATATTGACATCAAATTAAAAAGTGTGCAAAAAATCAAGCGAAAGCATATATATGTGATTTTACGCAGATTTTTTGCATACACTTTTTTAATTTAAAATTAGGATTTAATAAGTCCTTTAAACCATTCAACAATTATTTCGTACCATTTGGGTTTATATTCTTCAATTACAGCTCCACAGCCGTTTTCCGCAGTAAGCTCCGTTGTCATGATAAGCTTGTTTCCAGAGTAAAATTCAATGATACCCGCTTTTCTGCCTTTTGCTACAGGCGCATAAATGAACTTGTTAAGAGTCACCTTATATGACATTTCAGGGATTTCCCCATTAACAATAGTATAAGTCGGAACATCAGCGGGAGCAACCTTTACCATATCGGTATCTCCGCCTGCAACGTCAACATACAGATCTGAAAAGTCAAAATCTGCACTGCGGCTTTCAGTCACAGAAAACCCGTAATCGTACATTCTTATATGATCGTTCCAGTCGTTCGGAGCGTTCAAAGTAACGCATATAAGAGTTACTCCGTTCTTTTCAGCAGCGGAGATAAGACAACGTCCGGCTTCGTCGGTAAAGCCTGTTTTTACGCCAATGCAGCCGTCATAAAGAGTCAGCAGCTTGTTTGTGTTCACAAGCCACCTTTCATAAGGCGGATTGCCAAACGTCATCTTTATGCTTTTTGTACCGCATATTTCTCTGAACGTTTCATTTTTCAAAGCTTCTGCGGTAAGCTTAGCCATATCATAAGCAGTGGAGTAGTGATTATTGTCATGAAGTCCTGACGGCGTAACAAAATGAGTGTCGTTCAATCCAAGCTGAACCGCTTTTTCATTCATCATTGCGGCAAATTTTTCCGCACTTCCGCCAAGAAGTACAGCCGTTTCGTTTGCGGCGTCGTTGCCCGAAGGCAGCATCATGCCGTAGCAAAGCGCACGCTTTGTAACGATATCGTCTTCGCCAAGACCCATTGAGGAGCCTTCAACCATAATAGCGCTGTTGTCCACCTTAAATTCTTCGTCAAGCCCTCCGCTTTCAAGAAGCATCAAAGTTGTCATTATTTTGGTAGTACTTGCCATTGGAAGCTTTTCATACTCATTTTTTCCCGCAATGACTTTACCGCTCTGTGCGTCTATTATAATAGAAGCCTTTGCGGAAATTCCTGACAACGAAACAGCGTTTACGTTTGGTGCGATTAAAATCAGCATTGCTGCCGAAATAATTGTGCATATAACTTTTCTCTTCATAAATACCTCCGAATATAAAATTCATAATGATATTTTATGGAGCATTATGCGCAATTATTTCAAAATTTAATTAGAAATCAAAACCGTCAGTGTTAATTTCCACCTCTTCGATCTCCGGCTCTTCTGCGGAAATTTCTTCCTCGGCAATTATACCTGCATCATCTTCCGGTTTCTTCTTTTTTGAAAACATTGACTGTATCTTTGTGAACAGATCCGGAACAGCGTTAATAATAGCGTTTGTTGGGGAGTTTCCCGAACCAAGCTCAAGGAGTCTTACATCTCCGTTTGAAATAACGATAAACGCCAGAGGCTGAATGGAAACTCCGCCTCCGCTTCCACCTCCGAAAATTTCCTTTTCATTTTTTGAAGGCAAGTCGGAACCACCTGCCGCAAATCCGTAGGAAACCTTTGAAACGGGAATTATAGTGATATTCCCGTCAATTTTAATAGGCTCGCCTATTATTGTGTCAGCGTCCGAAAGCTCGTGTATCTGACCTATTGCCGATGAAACTAAATCTTTTACCTTTGTATCCATATTTTTTCTCCTTTTATGTTGTTACAGCCTTTTGAGAATTTTGTTTTCCCGTAAGCTTACTGTAATTTTTTATTAATCCGGCAAGTATTGAAAACGCCGCCGAAAATATAACTGCAGGACGTAAAGTCACCTTTACTTCACCGTCGTAGCTTGATTTCGCTCCATCAAAGTCGCAAATTATATCAACGGTTTTTATCGTAACCGAAAATAAAAAACGAATTGCGTTTATTGCATTATATGTAACGGCATTTACTGTTCCGTACTTCATTGCCGTATCGTACGCGTCCCCATCGGCAATAACAAAATCAATAACTATTCCGTCAATGTTTATGTGCTTAAAAATACGTTTAAGTCCTTTTTTTGATGACGACCAAATGATTTTTGCCTTTTCGATAAGGTCTGTAAGCTTATCAATTTTTTCAGAAAGCTTTTCCTTGCTTTTTTCGGACTCCTGAGCTTTTTCCTCTGCTTCCGCTTCAATTCGGGCAGCATCCATTTTAGCAGCCATTATCTCAGCCTTGGTTATCGTATAAGATTCTTCCTCGGAATAGCTTTTCACGGCGCTTTGGGGAGCTTTTTCTTTAGACGGCGGAATTTTCTTTTTGGGCTTACCACTTTTTTTCTTAAGGGGAAAAATAGTAAAAAACAGGTACTTCACCTTAAAATCAAGCTTTCCGCCGTAAAATTTGATCTCAGCCCGAAGTCTGATGTTCAGAAGAAAAACAACCAGCATAATAATTATACCTATTATGATCAATGCTGTCAATACGCAGTCCACCTTTCATATCAATTCCTTTGCTGTACAAAAAATTACTTTTGTTCAGATACATTGTCTTCCGCAGCTTTTTCCGCGTCATTCTTTGAAATAAGTATCTCGTCAAAGCTTACCTGTCCCTCGGAATTTGGCAGCGGCGGCAGGTCGTCTATGGATGTAAGCTGGAAGCACCTCAAAAACGCAGGGGTAGTCCTGTATGCAATAGGTTTTCCGGGAACGTCCAGCCGTCCCGCTTCTTCAAGCAGATTTTTTTCTACAAGGGAATTTACCACACTTGAACTGTCTATACCTCTTATATGCTCCACAAAGCCCTTAGTTACTGGCTGATTGTAGGCGATTATGGTAAGTACCTCCATTGCCGCTGGAGAAAGAGGCGTATTCTTCTTTGTCTCTAAAGCTGCCCTTACGTAATCTATAAAATCCGCCTTTACCGCAAGCTGGTAACTGTTTCCAAGCTTCATAACAGTCAGAGCGCTTTCATCTGCCTCATATCTGTCTCCCAAAAGCTGTATAAGCTTTATAAGAGTATCCTCCTCTATTCCTGCCGCAGCACACAGCTTTTCAGCTTCAATAGGTTCTCCGTGTGCAAAAAGTATTGCCTCGACAACAGAGATACCCTCGTTTATTTTCATTGATATGATACCTCCGTTTCAGTTTGCTCGGCAGCCGTTTCTTCTTTATTATGGTTTTTATTAAAGGTAATTACCGTGTTGTCGTCATTGAGCCATATTCTGCCGGATTTTGTAAGCTCCAATATCGCAAGGAAAGTTGCTACCCTTTCAGAACGGTTTGTCATACCGTCAAAAAGACCCTCCATAAGACAACTCCCCGATTTGTACAAATGCCGCAGAACATAAATTATTTTAGAAGTTACCGAAACGATTTTCTTCTTTACAATAGTGTTGAACGCCTCGGTTTTTATTTGCTCTTCCTTGGGCTTTTGCTGAACCTTTGAATAGGCTTCCAAAAGCTCGTCAGGGTCGTGTATAAGAGAATATGTGTTGTCAAATTCTATTGCAAGCGGTTTTCTTACAGCATTGACATTGCCGATGTAGCGTTCCCGCATAAGCTCTGCCGCCTTTTTACAGAGAGAATATTCGATGAGCCTGCCCTGCAATTCCTTTTTTAACTGCTCTGCTTCCTCATGTCTCGGAAGAAGCGACAAAGTTTTTATATACACCAGTCTTGCAGCCATTTCAAGAAATTCCCCTGCTATTTCCATATTCTGTTCAGACATTCTGTCAATATATTCCATATACTGCTCCAACAGCACCACAATTGGGATATCGTTTATATTAAGCTTATGCTTTGAAATAAGGTGCAGAAGAAGGTCGAGAGGACCCTCAAACACCTCCAGCTTAAAAGAAAGTTCCATTAAAAATTACTCCATATATTTATAGTATGTGTTTGACTTTTGGCAATAATTGCATTTCCGCATATCACCATATCCACCTTGTAAGTAAATCCATAATATCTATTGCACCTGACCTCAGAAACGCAAGAGGCTTGTCCAAAAGCCCGAACCATACCGCTATAAAAAGTACACCAAAAATAACATTTTCGTACTTCATTATCTTAAAGTAGGTTTTTTCGGGAAATATCAACGTAAAAATCCTTGAACCGTCCAATGGCGGCACAGGAAGCAGGTTGAACACAGCCAGTCCAATGTTAAGATATGTGCCATATAAGAATATTGTTGCAAAAACACCTACAAAATCTAAGGTTGCGGCATACTGTCCCAAGACAATAAATGTAAGTTTGTATAAAATAGTAGAAATATATGCCAATATAAGGTTGGAAACGGGTCCCGCCAAAGAAGACAAAGCCATACCGACCTTGCGGTTCTTAAAATTATTGGGGTTTATTGGGACAGGCTTTGCCCATCCAAATCCTGCAAACAGCATTAAAATAGTACCCCAAAGGTCAAGGTGCTTAATGGGATTAATTGTCATTCTTCCCTGATTTTTTGCAGTATCATCACCCATAAGATGTGCTGCAAATGCGTGAGCGCACTCATGTATGGGAAAAGCCGTAAATAAAATCAAAGTATGAATAATTATTTCGATAACTCTGTTATTATCAAACATATATATGTACGTTTTATTAACAAAACGTCTCCTTCCAAACATTAATAATATTATTATACTATACTTTAAATCAAATTACAAGAACTATTCCCGAATTTTTGGCATTAATTTAAAAAAACTTTAGTTTTTGAGAAATTTTTTTCAAAAAACTATTGCATTTTTTTTTGTTTTGTGGTAAAATAAAAGCGTTGATTTTTAACAAGATATTGAAAAGGAGGTGTAACCCCATGGCAAAATGCGAAGTTTGCGGAAAGGGTGTTACTTTCGGTATACAGGTTTCCCACTCACATCATCGTTCCAACAGAACATGGAAGCCCAACGTTAAGCGTGTAAAGGCAATTGTAAATGGTACTCCCAAGCATATTTATGTATGCACAAGATGTCTCCGTTCAGGAAAGGTTACAAGAGCTGTATAACCGTATTGTACACATAAAAATCTAACGGCATCGTTCACGTTATGGACTGCCGTTTTATTTTTGCAAAAAAACCGCTGCTTAAAACCAAGCAGCGGTAAAATTTTATTTATCGAATGACGGGTTAAATGCATAAAAGTTTTTGGAGTTAAGATTATCTTGAACTATTCGCAGGCCCTCGCCGAAGCGTTGGAAGTGAACTATTTCCCTTTCACGCAGGAATTTAATTGGGTCGCGCACATCGGGATCATCAGCCAGACGAAGAATATTCTCATAAGTTGCACGGGCTTTCTGCTCTGCGGCAAGATCTTCAACAAGATCCGTAACAGGATCCCCCTTAGATTGGAAATAGGCAGCTGTGAATGGTACACCCGCCGCTGACGATGGATAAATTCCTGTTGTGTGATCAACAAAATACGCGTCAAAACCGCTTTCCTTTATCTGCTCCGGAGTAAGATTTTTTGTAAGCTGATAAAGTATTGCAGAAATTATTTCCATATGTGCAAGTTCTTCCGTACCAATATCTGTCAACAAACCTTTGACCTGAGGATAGGGTGCAGTGTATCTCTGATTTAAATATCTTAGAGAGGCTGCTAATTCGCCGTCAGGACCGCCAAGATGTAAAAAGATATAATTACGCTCTATAAAAAATCTCTACATCACCGGTAGAGCGATTATACTCTATTCTTTCAATAAGAGCCCGCAAGACTTCATTCTTGACGTCCTCGGTAACATTAGGACTTACAGACATTTCGTATGCCTCGCTTATCTCGTTTCTGATGTCGATAAGCTTCTCGGTACAGTCCCCACACTCGCCCAAACGTTTTTCCAAATCCTGTATACCCGCAGAAATTTTCTGCTTGTTATCTCTGTACTCCTCAAGAGTGTCAATGCCGTTCTCATAGGCAGCCTTAATGCGTTCCAGCTTGGAGCGCTCTTTTTTTATGCAGGCTTTGAGGTACTCCGCTTTGCCACTGTCCCCTTTTGAGCTTGATTTGACATAAAAATGCTCAAGCATAGAATCGGCTTGGAGACGTGCAGATACCGCACCGTTTATTTTGTCCATAGAAACATAGTGAGAAATTTTGCACTGCCCGTGTGTGTAGCGGTAGCATTGCAGACCCTTACCCTTTGCGGACATTGTAAGCGTTGCGCCGCAGTTGTCGCAGTGCACAAGACCTCTTAGCATATAGGTAGATACGGACTGGGGCGAATGCTTCGGATACTTCTTTTTTACGGCTGCCATAATCTCCTGCGCCTTGTTGAACGTTTCCACGGTAGTTATAGGCTCGTGCTTGCCGTCAGTGATTATGGTGTCCTCGGTTGGAATGTACCGGGAGGTCGCCGTTGCTTTTCCGTTGGTGTTCCAGCGCACCTTGCCGATATAGACAGGATTGCCCAATATGTACTCGACGGTACGGTTTGCGAACGGCTTACCGCTTTTGGTGGTAACGCCTGTATCGTTGAGCCATTTTGCGATACCGAGAGTGCGCTCCCCGTTTACAAATTTATCAAATATTTGACGGACAATTTCAGCACGTTCGGGGTCTATCACAAAGCAATCTTTTCCCGCCGCATACCCGAAAGGCGGTGCAGCGACTACTCCTCCCCTACGTGCTTTCTCGGTCATGCCACGCTTTACCTCTTCGGCAAGGTTTATGGAGTAGTACTCGTCCATAGCCTCAAGCAGAGCCTCGATAAGTATAGAGGTCTTGTCCTCGCCGAGCTGCTCCGAAATGGAGATAACATCAATGCCGCATTGCTTGCGGAGCATGGATTTGTACACAATACTGTCCTCACGGTTTCGAGCGAAACGGGAGAACTTCCAAATAAGGATCACGTCAAAAGGCTTGGGCTTGCTTTTGGCTACGGCGATCATGCGCATAAAATCGGGACGCTTCTCGGCTTTCCTTCCGCTAATACCCTCGTCCCTGAAAATAAACTCGTTGGAGAGGATAATGTCGTTATTTTTTGCGTAGTCCCTTATGGCTTTGAGCTGGCTTTCCGGGGAAAGCTCAAGCTGCATATCCGTGGAGACTCTTATATATGCGGCTCCGATTTTCATGGCGTGGCTCCTTTCGTTAGGTTCTCCAACTGTTGGAGGACTACACAATGCGTATGTACTTTTATTTTCTATGTTTGTCAAAATAAGCCTCTATATGGCAATCTCTTTTCAAGTTCTTTTACAATTTTTTGACGTTCATACGGCATTATAAACAAGTCGTATTCGTTTAAATAATCTTTTTGCAATAAAAATACAGTTAGAAAAACTATCGCTACTACTATAGTCATCGGAATTAACATAATGCTACCAGCTATTAAACCTAAAACTATTCTTGTGGGAATATTAACATCCTGATTTAAAAAACTGGATAAATCAATATTAATCACATTAACTAATACTCCTGTTACTAAACCAATAAAGACCGAGGCGTATAGGTTGTAAAGCTGTTTTGTATTAAAATCTATACGTCCATAGTTTTTATAAATTCCATTGCCAAAAATATTTATAATATTGCGGTCAATATATCGACAAGTATTTTTAATAGAGGTAGGAAGTGAGTATCGCAATCCTCGGCGTTGGTATCTAAAATACCTTCTTGGTTCATACTTACCTTCCAGTTCTCGTATTTTATCAAATACTCTTTGATTATATCTGGGTTTAAGCGGTTTCATATGTAATGTCTTTATACCTCGCTATTATCAAAATCTTTTATTTCAATTCCCGCCAAAACAGCTTTTTCTTTCAGCTTCTGAAAATTTGCACTGTTTGACTTTTTCATTCTCAAATACCCGCCTTGATTTTTGGGAGCAATGTCAGGAAGAACAGCAAGTATCTGCTCATATTCCGCGCAAGCTTGTTTATTGTTCACTCCGTCTATGTAATCCTGCTTGTTTTTCGCTAAAATTCTGTTATAACGTTCAATTTCTTCATCTTCACGATCATCAACAAATGGGCGGTTGCTGTATTCAATCAACTCGTCTATTTCATTTAAAATTTTCTTAGTCCACGTCATCCTGCTTATGCCTAAATAAAAAGGATATAATGATAAACCACAATGCCATGAATAATTCTTTACATAATCAGGCAACATAGGAAATCTTTTATCTCTTCCTGAAATATTGTAAATTCTAAACCTATACTTTGCACACTCAGAGCAACAGCAATGTGAAACAACTTCTACATAATCAGCTTTTTTAGCATATATCAACTGATTATCTTTAGCTTTAATATTATGCTCTTTGTTTATATCGCAATCATTGTATTTGAAAATTGAAGTGTGTGGAATGGGCTGTAATTCTGGTAATCTATTTTCCGCTTGTTCTGCCTCGGCAAGTCCTTTATCCTCAGCCTCAATAGCAGCACAATCAAAGCATAAACTATCTGCATTCACCTTGAAAAACAAACCTTTTCTTCCGCAGCGTTTGCATTTTGCCATATTTATCACTCCAATCTGTTATCTTTTTGCACATCATACCCCAAATCGAACAAAATGTCAATGTGTAAAAATATAGAATTATTTACGGAACATTTGTTCAATATCACTATTGACTTATCGAAACGATTGTTCTATAATATTTATTATAAAAGCCAACTGTACCGCATCTTAACTTTTAAATAATCAATTAATGGTTAAACTGTTAAAAATGTAGCAAAAAAATTGTTCAGTTTTACTATTGACTTTTTCGTGTAGTATTTATATAATCTCAACACAATAAATTTTATGAAACGAGGTACATATTATGAAAAATGAAAAAATAGCCGAGAAAATAATCCAGTCCGATAAATTTGATGAAATACTGAAATTTATTCTTTCAAATCAAATCGAAAATCGTTCTTTACAAAGTCCTCAAGTTTCTGACGACTCTCAGGAGTCATGTTCTCAATCAAAGCAATAAGGCTATCCTTTGGTATGCTAACATATTTATCATTTGATTTTTCAATACCGAGTAAGTAATCTGATGATACACCAAAATATTCAGCAAGGGCTAATATTGTTTCTCCATTTGGAAGTGTACCCCTATTAGTCCAATTTACAAATGAATTTTTACCTAAATTTAATTCCAAAAGCAACTTATTTCTTGTTATCCCCTTTTGTGAAATTAAATCATCTAACTTTTCTACAAAAGTCATTTTTTTTCAGCTCCTCTTGACGTTCCTCAAAAGAGGAAATATAATATAATTACAGCATAAGCTGAATTTTGAAAAAGGTTGTGTGTCTTATGGATTACGAAACAATTATCAGAAACTCAAATACGATTTTTTCAACAATGATTTGTCCCGAATGTAGAAACAAATTATATTTTGAAAAAATCGGAGAAAATATTGGAGCCAAATGTTATGGCAATTGTGACTTTGTATTTTCTTTTACTATATATGAATTATGTGCACTATTAAATCATAATGGAATAAATTTTTTAATGGAGCATAACGTAACTTATAATAACCCACAAGATATATAAATAACGACTCATTTTTTATCAATAAGCATATCAATAAATTTTTCAGCTTTAGGGTTCATTTGTCCTAAAATTCCCTTTATATGATATGACAATTCAATTAAGAGCGGGTAATGATTTTCATCAAGTTTTATTTCGTCTATATAGCCATTTTCTCCTGTTTCACCAACTAAGAGTCTGTACATAGATGAAATAGAACCGTCTTTTCCATTCTCGTTAATTTCATATGCTAATATTATAGTTGTATCATTAATTTGAGTAAAAAAAGAACTATTTGAATCTAGCCAACAAAATTCATGATGAAAGAATTTAAAATTTTCGTCTTTAAAATAAAATGTATCATTGTAATAATAATTCCATGTTAATTTCTTTTTTAATGTCATATTAATAAGCTTTTGTACAAATATAACGTTTCTGTCAAACCATTCTATTGACATAATTAACACCTCACTATAATTATTTTAAATGTTCTATAATAGTCTTCAAATATTTGTAAATTTGATTAAGACCATCAAAGACCTTTTCCTTATTGTTGTATTTGCATTTCTCTAAAATTTTATACTGTTGCTTTATTCCTAAATATTTTATGAAAACCATTGGATTTTTAAATAAATTACATTCTTTTAAACTTGTAATAACGTCATAAATTCGTCTATGTATTTCATCGCCTCTGATGTCTGTATCTTTATTTAGCGCATTTGACATAGCTATTAACCAATTTAAATGATCGTTTATTATTTTTATATTGGAATTTGAAATTTTTTTATTAATAAGTTCTTTTTTTATCTTATTTGTATTTTTAAAAGTAAAAATAGTAATAAATAAGCTTATTATTCCCGCTGCAGTTCCGCTGATTGAAACAATATTTAACACTCCGGGTGAAATTTTTCTAAAGCTTCAAGCAAACTATCACATCCCATTAGATTTACTCTTTTATTTTAGAGTAAATCTTTTTTTTATTTTCTTATAACTGGCATTTTAGATAAATCTATTTGCTAAGTTTTGTTAAATTTAACATTTTTCCTCTTTTGAGGAAAAATAATCTTGACATTCCTCAAAAGAGGAAGTATAATAATACCATAGTAATAAATAAGGGCATAAAAATCCCTAAGATTTCTTTTTATTACTATGATACCACTAAACGGGTAAAATGTCAAGAAAGGATTGATAAAATGAGCGTAGGAAAAAACGTAAGAAAATACCGTGAAGAAAGCGGGCTCAACCAAACAGAGCTTGCCTCCAAGGCGGGTATAACACAAATTATGATATCACACATTGAGACAGGAAGAAAAATACCAAGCGTTGCCGTCCTTGCAGATATAGCTAAAGCTCTTAACTGCACCATGGACGACCTTGTGGCTGATTGAAAAGGAGAAGATAAACATGGAAAAACTTAAACCGTGTCCATTCTGCGGAGGAGAACCCGAACTTGAAGATTGGACACACGTATACGAGAGCGGTACGACTATTCGTTGCAAAGATTGTGATGCCCATATCGTTGAGGGTGTAGATGACGGAAATGGTTGGCACGATAGGGCGGTAAGAAAATGGAACAGACGAACTGTAGAAATTATAAAAACATCGGAATACATAAACGGTTCTAAACGGATTGAAAGGAGCTGACCTAAAATGATGTACAGCGAGTTCACAAACCGTCTGCCGGAGGGCACAAGACACCCTACCAACAGCGAATACGAGGAGATCGAGCTTGTGTACGCCTGTCACCCGTCCATAAGCAGCAGCGGGCATGAGGGGCAGAAACAGATAGCGCGTCTTTACGGCGAGTTCGGTATGCGTATAATTCGCGATATGTACCCTACCGCTAAAGAGTGCGAACGGCTCAGAACTGAGCTTATCACTGCGAGGAACGCTGTCGAACGCATTACAGATAAACTCAAAGAACTATCAATGAAATAGGACAATCCGCAACCCGCATACAATGTCAGAAAGGAGTGAGATTATGGCAAGAGTTTACAAGGAGCTTGGTGCTCGACCGTCAAAAATTATTCTTGAGGACGGTACGATAAAGCGCATTGATGAGCTTACACCCGAAGAACTGGACAGGTGCAAAAAGAGCATGAACGCAAGGGTCGCCGATACCGTGAACAGGCTTATGCAGCGTCCCGAGGTCGCAAAGGCTTTTATGGAATTCCACCCGTTCTATCTTGAGTCGAAAGCCGAATGGGAAAAGCAGAAAGAGCAGAACCCCGATACGCCGTGCTTTCATAATTTTTTGATGGCTCGAATGAAAAAATACGGCTGGACATAGCTGTTAAAAGGAAGTGAAAAACATGGACAAGCTGTTAAGGCGCGAAGTCGTCCTGTCGGTGATGTGCAGCATAATCTTTGTGGCATTTGTGCTGGAACTGGTGCAGTGCTTCACCATCGGAGCAACAGGCGGCATACCCGAGGAGGAAGCTGAAGATGAGAATACTGATTGACCCGCCTGCAAAGCGGTCTCTTAATCCGAACGAGCAGCGAGTGTGCAAGCTTCTGCAAGAGGGATTGACACCGACAGAAATTGCACGCCGATTACATATGGCTCTGCAAATATCAAATCTTGCGAACAGACACGATGTCCCGCCCGACACTGTAATGGGGCTTATAGCTTCCATACGTGAAAAGGGTTGGGAGATACCTAATACAAAGGAGGAAAATAATATGGCAAAAGGTAAGAAAACACCCGTTGAAACGGCTCATAAGACCTCGGAGCTTTTCAAACAGGGGCTGTCTATAGCCGATATAGTCAGAGAAACAGGCGTACCACAAGCAACAGTGAGCAGATTATGTCACAAACTTGACGAAAAAGAAGAGCCTGCACCGTCCGCCAACGATACAAGCTCAAATTCCAAAGAAGAAATTACTTCACCTAATAGTATATCAGAAATTCCCGCAGATGTCAACCCCGCTGACGAAATTGCCGGGTCTGACGGCTTCTGCTGCGAGGTCACGGGCGATACCGATATGGAGGCGTATATGGCGGAGCGGGAAAAATTTCTCGCTGCTCCTAAAGGCGTTCCCACTATTGTCTGGGAAGCTTGTATGGAAAAAATGGAGGAACTCCGCGGGAAAATCAAGGCGGCGCAGGACGATATAGCAGCGTGGGCTAAGGAGATCGACGAAATTTCCGCATTTCTTGCCGAGAATACCATACCTCTTGCGGACGAGGAGGTGCGGCAATGAGTATACCTCAAAAATGCGCAGATTACGCGGTAACTCACGGCGGCGAACTTCCGTCATTTAAGGAAATGGACGAGCTTGTGTCCAAACAGCTCAGAGAGTATTTGGATAAGCTGACAATCGCGGTCGTACCCGAATTTAACGACAGGGCTATCATAACCGCCGCGTACAAGCTGCTATACGAAGCGCGTTACAATATGCTTGAGCCTGCTGATAAAGCATTTTGTAACAGGCTTGTACAAAGCGCAAGGGTTATCAGTACGGAAAGGACGGTGCAAAAATGAGTACTAAGTCTACTCAATGGGACAAATCCCATTTGTGCAGGAGATACAACGAAAGCGACTGCGAATTTTTTCTTCAAACAGATGAGGAAACCGTATTAAACGGAAAAAAAGCTTGACAAATGCTGTTATTACTGCACCTCGGAAAACAAGGTTCGTAAAATAGGGTCGGGCGGTACTTGGACAGGACTTTCCCCTAAGTTTTGCCCAAAACGGAAATTTACGGAACGGGACGCTGCCGAAAATCAGTCGTCCTATATTGATAAACTTCGGGAAAAATACCCTAAAGTCAGCGAGACTGATGAGTGGTTTGATACTGTTTTCTGCCCGTCCGATCTTTTTGACGGCAACAGCATAAACGATCCCGGCGACGACAAATGCGACTACACTACCAAGGACGACGAAGCTTGTCAAAAGTGTTGGAGAGAACGGTGTCCGGCTGACGCCGATCTATTGGTAGAGCCAAATTTTGAAGAAGATTATTTTGAGCATTATCCTCCCGAGGAAGATACCGCTCCAAAAATTTCGGAAGGAGAATCCGAGGCGGACAAGCCCACCGAAAATCAAGTTGCCGCTACTTCCGAAACAGCTTTGCAGGGTGCGTTTGATTACTCCGATCTTGACAGTGATACTGCCAAAAATCTCCGTGAATGTGAAACGGTCATTCGTCAAGAGACTGCCGGGTACTTCACTCTGTTGGGCGCAAAATTCAAGGAAGCGCAGTCACTCCTTGCCAATCATGCGAGCGGTACCTTTGAAAAGTGGTACACGGCTATGGGCTTCAAGCGGCAGACGGTTTACAATCTTATTCAACGGTACGACTTTCTCGGTTCTCCTACAATTGGAGGACGTGAAGATACTTTTGAGGCGCTTCCCCTTACTCTCTCCTATGAGGTCAGCAAGCCGGACGCTCCCTCGGAACTGGTGGAAAAGGTCCTTGGCGGCGATATTACCACAAACGCGGAGTACCTGAAGCTTAAAGCGGAGCTTGACCGTACTCGTGAGGAGTGCAGGCAGCTTGACGCGAATTCCGCCGCTAAGGATAAGGAGTACGAACGGCAGCTTGAAGAACTGAAAAAACGCGTTGATTCCTCGCATAAGGAGCTGCTTGAAGAAAGCGAGTTCGCGAAAAAATTATCAGATGATAAAGCTAAGCTTGAACTGCAAATAGCGGAACTTGAGAGCCGTCCCGTGGACGTTGCGGTGCAGGACAATTCGGAGCTTATTAATGAGCTTGAACAACTCCGTGAGGAAAATGAGCGGCTGAAAAATAAAGATGTCAAGAATATGATCATCAGTCTGACTATGGACGAATTCGAGGAGCTCATAAAATCGTTGGGCAGAAAGCCATCGCTTCAAGAAATCATTAAGCGAGCTAAGATTATTAAACTGTAAGGAGGTCAAACTGAACTGTAAAGGTGAAATCGAAAAATATGACGGCACACCATGCATAGAGTGCGGCAAACGGATTTGCGGCACAGACGATTACTATGCGATAAAACCAAATAAACTTGGCGCAGTCAAGTTTCGCAGTGGCTGGATCCACATACATAAAGCGTGCTACGAAAAGCTGCTGACTAAAAATAAATCAAAGAAAGAGGTAATTTTATGAGTATCACAATGACTATCGAAGTATCTCCCGAACAGGCTGTTCTTATTGCGGACATTCTTAAGGAACCCGCCGCAGACGCTCAGACAACAGTTCAGCCTACCGCCGCGCCTGTACCCGTTACGCCGCCCCCTGCGGCAGTTCCGGTGCAGAATACGCAGCCTCTGCCTGTTGCAGCACCTGCACAAAATTCCGCACCCGCATATACCCACGTTCAGCAGCCTACGGCACCCGCAACGACTGCACCGCCTACCGCCGTTAAAAAATATACTTCGGACGAGCTTTCAATCGCGAGCCGTCCTCTTGTTGAGGCAGGCAGACAGCAAGAGCTTCTTGATCTGCTGCACTCATTCACGTTTACCGACCCTAACGGCGTTACCCGCAATGTGCAGAATATACGCGAAATGCCGAAGGAGCTTTACCCTGCTTTTGCCAACGGTATCCGTCAGTTGGGAGGTAGAATATAATGCCGGGAACTCACGCTCTTTTATCAGCTTCCGCAGCCGAACGGTGGATAAACTGTCCGCCGTCGGCAAGGCTTACGGAAAAAATGCCCGATACCGAAAGTCCCTACGCCGCCGAGGGTACTCTCGCGCACTCTCTGGCGGAGTTAAAGGTCCGCAAGAAATTTGACAAAATGAGAAAATCGGAATTTGACAAGCGGCTTGCCGAGATACGCAAAGATCCACTGTATGCTCCCGAAATGGACGGTCACACCGATACATACCTTGACTATATCCTCAAAATCGCTCATGGGTACAACAAGGTCGCGCCATATGTTGTCGCCGAAAAGCGGCTGGATTACTCGGCTTACGCTCCAGGCGGGTTTGGCACCTGCGACTGCGTTATGCTGTGCAAGAACGACCTGCATATTTTTGATTTCAAGTACGGCAAAGGCGTCCCTGTCAGTGCGGAAGAAAATCCTCAGCTCAAGCTTTACGCCCTGGGAGCGCTTGCGGAATACGGCTTTTTATACGACATTCAAAGCGTTACTCTGCACATTATACAGCCTCGTCTCGACAGTATAAATGATTTTCTTATCAGTACAGACGCACTCACGGCGTGGGGCAATTCCATACGCCCGATCGCCGAGCTTGCGGACAAAGGCGAGGGAGAATTCAAAAGCGGAGACTGGTGCAGATTTTGCAAGGCAAAAGCCACTTGCCGCAAAAGAACCGAGGACTTTTTTGCGCTGGAATGCAGCATCAATATGCCAAAGGAGCTGCTTTCCGACAGTGAGATCGGTGAAGCTCTTGCACGAGCGCAGACTCTGAAGAACTGGGTCACTGACCTTGAAGAGTACGCTCTTAACGCCATTCTTTCGGGAACGGATATTTCGGGTTGGAAAGCTGTTGAGGGCAGGAGCAACCGTAAAATTACCGATATTGACGGCGCATTTGAAGTACTCACAAAAGAGGGCTACGACGAGTCCCTGCTCTATGAGCGGAAGCCCATTACCCTTACCGAGCTTGAAAAGCTTGTTACCAAGAAAAAGCTGGAGGAGCTTATCGGCAGCATGATAGTGAAGCCTCAGGGTAAGCCGACCCTTGCTCCTGAGAGCGACAAAAGAAAACCGTATAAACCGAATTTAGAAGAAATGTTTGGAGGAAAATAACATGGCTATTACAGAAACAACATTGACCACCGACCGCGCAAGAATTTCATACACTCACCTTTTTGAGCCCTATGCCAACAATCCCGGGCAGGAGGCAAAGTATTCCGTGACGGTACTCGTTCCCAAAACAGATATTGCCACAAAGCAGAGAATGGACGCTGCCGAGACCGCCGCAAAGCGTCAGGGCGTTGCAAAGTGCTGGAACGGCGTAATGCCCCCTATGGTGGCTTCCGCTGTTCACGACGGCGACGGAGTCCGCCCCAACGGAGAACCCTTTGGCGAGGAGTGCCGCGGCTGCTGGGTCTTTACAGCCTCCAGTAAGCAGCCTCCCCAGGTGGTAGACATCAACCTTAACCCTATTATCAATCAATCTGATGTGTACAGCGGCTGCTATGCCCGTGTGTGCGTGAACTTTTTCCCGTACAATTCAAACGGCAAGCGCGGCGTTGGTATCGGTCTGAATGCTGTGCAGAAACTGGAAGACGGCGAACCTCTCGGCGGCAGAGTTTCCGCAGCGGAGGCTTTCGGCGCACCTATGGGTACAGCGCCGCAGCCCGTTCAGCAGGCATACACGCAGCAGACCGCTTACCCAGGGCAGGCTGCTCCTGCACAGGGCTTTCAGCCGCCTATTGACCCGCTTACGGGTCAGCCGTACATGCCGTTTTGAGGTGAACTGTTATGCCTGATCTTTCAATCGACATCGAGACGTATTCAAGCGTAGACATCAAAAAGTCGGGACTGTACAAATACGTACAGTCCGACGACTTTGAAATACTGCTGTTTGCCTACAGCATTGACGGTTCTCCCGTTCAGATTGTTGACCTTGCAAGCGGTGAAAAAATTCCCAACGAGGTTGTGTCCATGTTGTTTTCGGGAGCTTGCATCAAGCACGCTTACAATGCCGTTTTTGAGTGGTACTGCCTTTCAAAATATTTTGGAAGCGCTGCCAAAGCATGGCTTCATCAATGGCGGTGTACAATGCTTCACGGTATGTACTGCGGTTTCCCCGCGGGACTTGCCGATGTTGGCGAGGCTCTCGGACTTCCGCAGGATAAGAAAAAACTTGGTATAGGCAAATCTCTTATAAGTTATTTTTGCAAACCCTGCAAGCCCACTGCGGCGAACGGTTACAGGACAAGAAATCTTCCCTCGCACGCCCCCGAGAAATGGGAGCTTTTCAAGGAATACTGCCGTCAGGACGTTGTTACCGAAATGTCCGTGGAAAATTCTCTTGCGGCATTCCCAGTCCCCAATGAAATCCAAAAGCAGTGGGAGCTTGATATGCGTATCAACGCCCGCGGAGTACGGCTCGACATGGAGCTTGTTGCGGGAGCGATACAATGCTCCGAGGAAATATGTGCCGAGCTGCTTTCGGAGGCTGTGAAAATCACCGGGCTTGAAAACCCGAAATCCGTCTCTCAGCTTAAAAAATGGCTTGAAGCCGAGATCGACACCGAAATAAAAAGTCTTCGCAAGAACGACGTTGACAGTATGCTTAAAAATAACATTCCGCAAGAAAATGTTCGGCGGGTCTTGCAGCTTCGGCAGGAGCTTTCAAAGTCTTCCGTGAAAAAATATGCGGCAATGGAAAGCGCCGTATGCTCCGACGGCAGAGCGAGAGGTCTTATTCAGTTTTACGGGGCGAACCGCACAGGTCGCTGGGCGGGACGTCTCATTCAGGTACAAAACCTGCCGAGGACTTACCTTGACAGCCTCGACCTTGCCCGTGAGTACGCCAAAAGCGGAAGTACATTTATGCTGAAGCTCACATACGGCAGTGTCCCCGACACACTTTCGCAGCTTATCCGCACAGCTTTTATCCCCTCCGAGGGAAACAAGCTTGTGGTGGCGGACTTCTCCGCTATCGAAGCGCGCGTCATTGCGTGGCTTGCAGGCGAAAGTTGGCGGCAGGAGGTTTTCGCAAAGGGCGGCGACATATACTGCGCTTCCGCAAGTCAGATGTTCAAAGTCCCCGTGGAGAAACACGGCGTAAACGGACATCTCCGCCAAAAGGGAAAGATAGCCGAGCTTGCTCTTGGTTATCAAGGCTCATCGGGCGCGCTCATCAGCATGGGCGCTCTGGATATGGGTCTGACCGAGGAGGAGCTTCCCGAGATAGTCTCGGCATGGCGGGCGGCAAATCCCAGAATAAAGGATTTGTGGTACTCTGTTGAACAGGCGGCGGTGGATACTGTCGCAAACATACGCTGCAACGCTGTTCGGGGACTTACATTCAACTACGAACACGACCCGATAAACGGTCTTGAATTTATGACAATAACTTTGCCGAGCAAGAGAAAGTTGTACTACCCCTACCCTATTATTGCGGAAAATAATTTCGGCAAGCCCGCTGTACATTACACGGGTCAGGACGGCAACTCGAAAAAATGGAGTCAGCTCTCCACCTACGGAGGTAAGCTTACAGAGAACATTGTTCAGGCTATTGCAAGGGACTGTCTTGCAGTCGCTTTGGAGCGGCTCGATAATGCAGGATATAAGACGGTCATGCACATTCACGACGAGGCGGTCATTGACTGCCCCGCCGATCGTGCAGACCTTGAAGTCGTCTGCGGCATAATGTCCCGACCCATAGAATGGGCACAGGGCTTGCTGCTTAATGCGGACGGGTTCATAGATTCATATTACCGAAAGGATTAATAATAATCACAATCGGACGGGCTCTGCAAACCACAGTATTCACTGCGGTTTTTATCTGATGAGCATTTCAAGCTTACTGGATCGCGATTTTCACAAATCATCTCATCAGAAAAAATATCAACAGGATTACCGTTCTCATCTACTGGCAAGCCGAGTTCAAAATCATACTCCACATTGTATGGATTTATATAGTTGTCCATAATGTTTTTACCTCCTTTTCAGTTTATATCATCGATGATGCTTGTATAATAACAACACTGTATGTGTTTGTCAACAGTGACTTTTAACAAATATTAAGGTAGTGATTTGTTGAATAATAACAAAATTTTAAATATAACCGTGGGAACCAGCCGAAAATCGGTAAACTGGCTCCAGCAGGAAATAATGTGGTCGGAGCTTTGCGAGAAGCTCCGCACCCCTTACAGAAGTACCGAGACCCTAGCCGAATACATGACCTTTCCAAAGTCCAAGCAGGACGACCTGAAGGACGTGGGCGGCTTTGTGGGCGGTACTCTTAACGGCAGCCGCAGGACGGCAAATGCTGTTTCGGGACGCGACCTTGTTACCCTTGACCTTGATAATATTGGGGCCGGCATGACTGACAGCGTACTTAGAATTATTGACGGTCTTGGGTGCGGTTACTGCGTGTACAGCACTCGTAAGCACTGTGAAGCTACGCCGAGGCTCCGTGTTTTGATACCCCTTAACCGCACCTGCACAAACGACGAGTACGAGCCGCTTGCCCGCAAGCTTGCGGAATTTATCGGCATGGAGATGTGCGACCCCTCTACATTTGAGGCATCAAGACTGATGTACTTCCCCTCCTGTTCCGCCGACAGCGTCTATGTCTTTACATACGGCGACAAGCCCTTTATCGACGTTGACGGCGTGCTGGGCTTATATTCGGACTGGCGTAATGTTGCCGAGTGGAAAGGTGTTTCTGCGCCAAAGATACCGAGGGGTGCTAAACAGGCTGACCCTACTTCCAAAAATGGCATTGTGGGCGCGTTCTGCAAGACATACGACGTATATCGTGTTATATATGAAATTATCCCAGACGTGTACATTCCCTGCGGTGACGACCGCTTCACCTATTCGGGCGGTTCGACTACAGGCGGCGCAGTTGTATACGGCGACGGACAGTTTCTTTACTCCCACCATGCCACAGATCCTGCGGGCGGGAAACTCTGCAACGCTTTTGACCTTGCACGGCTGCACCTTTTTGGCAGTAGGGACGACGACGCTAAACCCGAAACCCCGACAAACAAACTGCCGTCCTATGTTGAGATGTGCCGCTTTGCTTCGTCGGACAAGACCGTTTCTGCGCTGCTGAATACAGAGCGGTACAAAAATGCTGTTGAGGCTTTCGGTGCAGAAGTACCCGGAGATATTGAAAACTGGGCGGCGCTGCTGGACGTAAACTCCAACGGCATAAACAAAAAGACCGTTGACAACATACTTATTATTTTGGAAAATGACCCCTTACTCAAAAATAAAATCGTATATGAAGAATTCAGCAACCGTGTTTATGCTGTGGGCGCGCTCCTCTGGGAAAGCGACCCGAAGCAGCGTGTATGGACTGACAACGACGATGCGGGACTGCGGCACTATCTTGAAAAGGTGTACGGCATAACGGGCGAAAAGAAAATTTTCGACGCCTGTTCCCTGTCCTGCCACAAGCACTCGTTCAATGCTGTTAAAAATTATCTGGAGGCTCTTCCTGCATGGGACGGCGTTCCCCGTCTTGATACACTGTTCTGCGACTATCTCGGTGCAGAGGATAACGGGTACGTCCGCGCTGCGGCGAGAAAGTCCCTTACTGCTGCTGTCGCGAGAGTTATGCTTCCGGGTGTGAAATATGACACAATGCCTATCCTTGCGGGACGGCAGGGGCTGGGCAAAAGTACCCTGCTGCGGCTGCTTGGCGGACAATGGTTCTCGGACAGCCTTGCAGTGTTTGAGGGCAAGGAAGCCTGCGAGATGATACAGGGCGTATGGATAAACGAAGTTGGCGAGCTGAACGGTCTGAACCGCGCGGAGACCAATGCGGTAAAGCAGTTTCTCTCAAAGGTGGAGGACATTTTCCGCGAGCCTTACGGACGGCGCACAGGGGCGTATCCCAGGCGGTGCGTATTTTTCGGCACCACCAATGAAGAGGAATTTCTGCGCGATAAGACGGGTAATCGCCGCTTCTGGCCCATTGACTGCGGAGTGAAGCCTGCGTCGAAAAGCGTTTTCAATGACTTGCCCGGAGAGGTCTCTCAAATATGGGCGGAGGCTCTTGTGGCGTGGCAGCTTGGCGAGCCTTTGTACCTTGAGGGCGAGGCTTTGAAAATCTCCGAAAAAGCCCAAGAGGAGCACTCGGAGCAAAGTGCGAAAGAGGGCATAATCCGCGAATTTATAAGCAGAGAGGTTCTCCCCGACTGGGACAAACGGACTATACGGCAGCGACAGGTGTACTGGCTGACTGACTTTGAGAAAGAGGGTATCGACCGCGTTCCCCGTGAAAAAATATGCGCTGCGGAGGTATGGTGCGAGTGCTTCGGGTCTAACATTAACCTTATGAGAAAGTCTGATTCCGCAGAGATAAACGCCATCTTAGGCAGGATCGAGGGCTGGGAAAAATCCAAAAACGGCATACGCTTTAATTCGGAATACGGATACCAGCGTGGATTTATTCGGAAAAATCTTTGAAACATTCTGCTGAAACATTCTTCCAAAATTGAAACATTCTCTTTGATGGATAATTTTGGAATGTTTCAAATGTTTCGGGAATGTTTCGTACAATGTTTCGGGTCAAACGGCTTAAAATCGTTATTTAACGTGTTTTGAAACATTGAAACATTCTTTATATATAAAATATAAAATATAGAGAAATAGAGAGTAAAAATAATCTATAGCGCACCTAATGCGTATATGTTATACGCGCGCGAGGAAAGTTGCAAAATTTTGAGGAGTGATAAATTTGGGAAATCCCGAAAGCAAAATCGAAAAAAAGCTTTGCGAGGGCATAAGGCATTTGGGAGGCAAGGCGTACAAACTGGTCTCTCCCGGGTGTGCGGGACTGCCCGACAGGCTGATCTGTCTTCCAAACGGAGCGGTATTTTTCGCAGAGCTGAAAACCGAAAAGGGGCGGCTTAGTCCTCAACAGCGGCACAAAATTGACGAGCTTGCCAAAATGCGTCAGCGTGTTCGGGTGCTTTACGGCGAACGGGACGTTGACAGCTTTCTGATTTTTCTGAGAGGGTGGTTGAATGGCTGAGACTTACATACCTCACGGCTATCAGGCATACTGCACGCAGCGAATTATCAGCGACAGCAGCTTGGGACTTTTTCTTGACATGGGTCTGGGCAAGACGGTCATTACTCTGACGGCGATAAACGAACTTATATACAACCGCTTCGAGGTCAGCAAGGTCCTTGTCATTGCCCCGAAGAAAGTCGCCGAAAGCACCTGGAGCGCCGAGGCGAAAAAGTGGGAACACCTGAAGCACCTGCGAGTCTCAAAAATTCTCGGCACGGTGCAGCAGCGTATCCGTGGACTTAATACCCCTGCGGACGTTTACGTCATAAACCGCGAGAACGTCCCTTGGCTTGTGGACTACGACAGCAACGCGTGGCGGTTCGACATGGTGGTGGTGGACGAGCTTTCAAGCTTCAAGAGCAATAAGGCGCAGCGGTTCAAATCCCTTTGCTACGTCAGGCAGCACATAAGCCGCTTTGTGGGTCTGACGGGTGCTCCCGCAAGCAACGGACTTACCGACCTTTGGGCACAGGTCTATTTGTTGGACGGCGGCGAACGTCTCGGGAAAAAGATAACCCATTTCCGCACAAGATACTGCGAGTGTGAGACACACGGCGGACATTTCACCACCTACTCCATGAAGCAGGGCGCGGAAGAGTCCATAAAGGCGGCAATTTCCGACATCTGCGTTTCCATGAAAGCCGAGGATTACCTGCAATTGCCCGAATGCCTAACCGTTGACGTACCTGTGGTTTTGGACGCAAAGGCTAAAAAGCAGTACGAAAAATTCGAGAAGGATATGCTGCTGCAAATCGACGAAAACACCCTTGACGCGGGAACGGCTGCGGTACTTAGTGGGAAGCTTCTGCAATTCGCCAACGGCGCGGTGTACGACGAAAATAAGACCGCCGTTGAGGTACACGGCTGCAAGCTGGACGTTCTTGCGGAGCTTATCGAGGGGCTTAACGGTCAGCACGCGCTGCTGTTTTACAACTTCCAGCACGACCTTGTGCGGATCACGGAACGGTTCTCCAAATCGGGACTGACGGTACGTCAGCTTTTGACCGAAAAGGATCAGCAGGATTGGAACGACGGAAAAATCGACATACTTCTCGCCCACCCTGCTTCTGCCGGGTACGGCTTGAACTTGCAGCAGGGCGGTCATCACATAATTTGGTTCGGGCTCAACTGGTCGCTGGAGCTTTACGAACAAGCAAACAAGCGGCTACACAGGCAGGGTCAGCGGGAGACGGTAATCGTCCACAGGCTTATTACGCAAGGCACGCGGGACGTTGATGTTGCTGCTGCGCTTGAGGGGAAATCTGACGTACAGAACGCCTTGCTGGAAGCTTTGAAAGCAAGGATCAAGGAAATAAAGGCAGGTCCTCCAACTGTTGGAGGACGATAATTTTAGACACGACCTAAGGAGGAAAAGAATCATGGAAAGATGTTTTATTATCGAAAGCTCGGCGGAGCTTCACAAAAAATACTACGACTATATTGCTTTACAGGACAAAAATCGTGAAATCATCAAAAATTTCGTTTCAGAAAACATTACTGATAGGGCGGATTTCACTTATTCAACTAATCGCGACAAGTCTTTTTCAGTTGTTCTTACGGATGAAGAATATGAAAAATACAAGACACAGCTTTTGGCGAGTTACACATACGCGGAAGAAGGCAAGTTGTATACTTTTAGAAAAAACTCAAAAATCGGCAGGCAGTACACGAAACTTGAAATTAAACCTGCTTTTAAGCCCAGTTTGCCTTGGGAATTGAGTTTCTGCTTATCACGTGCAAGGACAAGACTTTTTGATTACGAAGGTATTCTTTATGGCACTCTTGATAGCGACGAAATAACAGCCAAGCATAAATTTCCCGATGAATGGAGGGAAATAAGCAGGGCAGAATTTTACACCCTGCTTGACAAAATTGAAACGTTAAAAAAATCTTGATAATCTAAGAAAGGAGCACCGCCCATGCTGTGCGTAAAAGAAATAAAGCAAATACTAAGAGAAGCCCGCGGGGCTGGATTGAAATACATACGGCTTAGAGACAAAGCTCTCAGCTATGAGCGGCGACTCATGGACGGCAGAGCAGTCAACTACAAAAGCGACGGCGGCACTCACGAGCAAAATGGTAACAGCATGGAGCGGAGCTTATGCGCGGCCGCCGATTATCAGACGGAAGCTGACAAGGCAGCGCAGGATCTCTCTGAACCGTACCTAAAGGCGGGCAGGCTTATTTATCTTGTAAAAAATGAAAAGCTTCGTGAAGTTCTTAATCGGTATTATCTTTACGGTCAGTCTTGGGGGAGAATTGCGGTGGATATGGGGTTCTCCGAACGTCACATAAAACGGCTTCACGGAACTGCTTTACAAGAAATTTCAAAAAACACTTGACATGTCACCCCTTTTCTGCTAAAATTGATATAGTGAGATTTTTATACATATCCGCTTGTAGTCACTTTGAAACAAGCGGATTTTTAATGTCCTTTTTTAAATAATCGAGGTGAGGTATTATTGCAAAACTTACACAAAAACAGCAAAGGTTCTGTGAGGAATATCTCATTGACCTTAACGCCACACAAGCGGCTGTAAGAGCGGGATATTCAAAAAAAACCGCTTATCGAATAGGAGCTGAACTACTTCAGAAAACTTCAGTTTCCGAATATCTGAATACGCTTCGTGAAAAACAGTCGAAGCGTACTGCAATTACAGCCGACAGGGTCCTTGCGGAACTTGCGGCTATTGCTTTTTCCGACCGCACCGAACTGGCAAAAGTAGACAGCAATGGTTCCGTTCGGTTTACTCCGACCGACAAACTCTCTGATGATGTCAAAAAAACTATTTCGGGCATTAAAGAGGGCAAGTTCGGAACAGAAGTATCGTCTTACGACAAAGTCAAAGCCCTTGAGCTTATTGGCAAACATCTTGGCATGTTCTCGGAAAAGAAAGACAACAGAGATACGAACTCTGAAAAGGAACTGCCGCAGCTCTACAATGCACTTATGGAGGAGGACTACCATGACATTTAACAAGCTTTCCCCAAAGCAAAAACAGATTTTCCGCTGGTGCTATGTGGACAAATACAACGCCCTGATCTGCGACGGAGCTGTGCGTTCCGGTAAAACTATCTGCATGATAACGTCCTTTATTCTGTGGGCTATGAAACGCTTTAATGGCGCGATATTTGGCATTTGCGGAAAGACAGTCCGCAGCGCGGAGAGGAACATCATCACCCCGCTTATGGGTATTGCCGATATTACGGCTTACTTCAAGGTAACATACACCCGTTCCACCAATCTGCTGACCGTCGAGGGCGGAGGCAGGAAAAACAGCTTTTACGTTTTCGGTGGCAAGGACGAGGGCAGCTATATGCTGATACAGGGCATTACTCTTTCGGGTGTTTTGTTTGACGAGGTAGCTTTAATGCCCCGCTCTTTTGTTGAGCAAGCTATCACCCGTACCCTCTCGGTTTCGAGGGCGAAACTGTGGTTCAACTGCAACCCCGAAAACCGTTTCCATTGGTTCTATACGGAATGGCTGCTGCGGGCGGAGGAGCGGAATGCTCTCCACCTGCATTTTCTTATGGAGGACAACCCGACGCTTACGGCGGAACAGCTTGTCAATGCGGAGAAGCAGTTCACGGGGGTGTTCCACGACCGCTACATAAAGGGTTTGTGGGTCTCTGCCGAGGGCGTTATCTACAAGGATTTTGCAGACAATACCGACCGCTTTCTCATTGACAATGTTCCCGACGATATTATGTACTGCAATATCGGCTTTGACTTCGGCGGCAACGGTTCCGCTCATGCAGGCGTGTGTACGGGCTTTTCCCGCCGTCTGCAAAAAGTTGTCGTTCTGGAGGAGTATTACCGCAAGGAGGTAATTTCCCCTACCGAGCTTGAAAACGACATAATCGCTTTTGTACGGCTTTGTCAGAGCAAGTACAACTGCTTCGACGGCTATTTCGACAGTGCGGAGACCACGCTTATAAGAGGCGTTAAGACCGCCTGTGCGCGGGAAAAGCTTGCGTTTAACGTACATAATGCCCGCAAGTCGGAAATTCTCGGACGTATTCGGTTTACCAATCTGATAATGTCCCAGAATCGATTTTTTGTTATGCGGCAATGCAAGCACGTTGTCGAGGCATTTCAGTCCGCGGTGTGGGACAGCAAGTCCCTGACCGACTGCCGTCTTGACGATGGCAATTACAATATAGACAGTCTTGACGCTTTTGAGTACAGCATTGAGCCGCAGATGAACGATATTATCGAGGTGAGTATCAAAAAATGAATATCATAAACGACGCTAAAAAGGTTTACGGAAGGACCGTCCCCGACTTTGGGGATTTTTACGGATATATCGAAAAGTGGGACAACATCTACTGCAACCGTCCCGAATGGCAGCGGGTAAAGAAAACGGGACTTTACGCAAAGGGCGACCGCGCTATGAATACGCTTTGTGCCGCAAAGGTCCTTGCAGACGAATTCGCACGGCTGACCTTTTCCGAGCAAGTGACAATATCCACCGCCGAGCCATACCTTGAATACGTTACAAAGGCTCTTAACGAGTGCGGCTTCTGGAAGCGTATGCCCGACTTTCTTTCTATGACGTACGCTTTGGGCGGCGGAATTGTCAAGGTCTACGCCGAAAATAAAAAGCCCAGGCTGAACTATATTGCCACCGACCGTTTCGCTCCCACGGCATGGGACGATCGGGACATTACCGAGGGAGTTCTTGAAAGCAAGATACGCAAAAACGGCTTTTACTATACCCTTTTTGAGAAGCACGGCTTTTCGGAGGACGGCAATGCAGAAGTGGAGTTTGCCCTCTACAAGTCCTCGCAGCGGAACAGTATCGGCAACTCCTGTCCCCTGTCCGAGCTTTATCCCGATATTGACGATACGGTCACGTACAAGACCGCCGAGCCTATGCTGCGGTACTTCAAGCCCGACGTCAGCAATAACACCGACCGATACTGTCCTTTGGGTGTATCGGTTTTTTCATCCGCAATTGATACCCTAAAGGCTTTGGACGTTGCCTTCGACAGCTTCGGGCGGGAATTTACTCTCGGCAAGAAGCGGATTATCGTGCCGTCCTCCTGCGTTCAAACTGTTGTGGACATTGAAACGGGCGTTCCCAAGCGGTATTTTGACGCGGACGACGAGGCTTTTATCGCTTTGAAATGTGACGAAGAAAAAGACCTTAAAATCACCGACAACACCGTGGAGCTCCGTATTGAAGAACACGTTGCAGCAATAAATGCGCTGCTGAACATACTTTGCTTTCAGACAGGACTTTCCTCGGGTACGTTTTCTTTTGACGGCGCAAGCGGCTTGAAAACCGCAACCGAGGTCATTTCAGCGGACAGCAAGACCGCCCGCACCGCAAAGGGAAACAAGAACCTTGTTGCAGAGCTTATCGAAGGTATTGTACGCAGCATTATTGCTGTCGGTATCGAAATGGACGATTTGCCCGAAAGCGACGATTACGGAATATTAGTGACTATGCCCGACGGCGTTGTTATTGACGACAACACCAAGATAGACAACAATATCAAGCTTGTTTCCGCTGGACTTAAATCAAAGCTTGCTGCAATAATGGACGTTCAGAACTGCGACGAGGAAGCCGCTCAGAAGGAGCTTGACCGAATTACAAAGGAAAATCAGTTGTCCGCGGATATGACAGACTTGCTGACTATTGGAGACAGCGAGACAACTGCTACAGAAGCAACCAATAATGAGGTCATTGAAAGTGCAGAGGACGCTGCGGGAAAAACGCTAAATGGTGCACAGACACAATCGCTTATTTCTGTTATAGCCCAGTACCAGTCAAGCGCTATCAGTCTTGGACAGGCTATCAATATTATATCCGTTGCGATCGGCGTTTCAAAGGACGAGGCGCGGCGGATAATTGAGGGTGCTGAATAATGACAACTCTTGAACAGATGAATTTATCTCAACCGCTGACCGACGTTTACACTGCTATGGAAACCGACCTGATGATGGCAATTGCACGTCAGCTTGCGGCAGGCGGTGAGATAAACGCCACGTCCGAATGGCGGCTGAAAAAGCTTGCGGAGGCGGGTGCGCTGTCAAAGGAGACGGTGCAGATTATTGCTTCCTACACGGGAATACAGTCCGACCTTATAACCGAAACTATCGAGAGTGCAGCTATGGGTATTGTAGGCAGGCTTGAACCCGCTTTGCAGGCTTGCGCTAAGGACGGTTACATAACGGCGGTTAGCGGTACGCCTATTTCCGCGAGTGCGGGAAACGTTGTGGCGAATTTCCGCAGACAAGCGAAAACCGACCTTAATCTCGTGAACACGGTCATGCAGTACAAGGCGAACAGCGCGTACAAAAATCTTGTGAACAAAATTTATGACGATACCAAGCGGCAGGAGCTTCTCGGTGTCCTCGGCAAGCACACCCTTGAAGTCGCAAGCGGCGGAACGAGCCGTCAGGAAGCGGTGCGGAACTGCATAAAGGAATTTTCTCAAAAGGGTATTCCCGCCTTTGTTGACAAACGGGGGCGTGAGTGGTCTCCAGAGGCTTACATCAACATGGATATTCGCACCACGGTTCACAACACGGCTAATGCGGCGCAGGACGCTTGCTGTGATAAATACGGCATGGATCTGATACAAATTTCCTCGCACATGGGGGCGCGTCCCAAATGCGCGATAGATCAGGGCAAGCTCTTCAGTCTCAGCAACCGCAGCGGTATTGCTCACGACGGGGACGGCAACGAGATAACATTTTATCCGTGGTCAAGCTCGTCATACGGAGAACCCGACGGTATTCTCGGTATCAATTGTCACCACCATAAATATCCTTTTGTGGACGGGGTAAATTTTCAGACTTATTTTCCTTACGACAAAGAGGAAAATGCGGAGAGATACAAGGAGTTTCAGAAGCAGCGGGCTATGGAGCGGCGTGTTCGAACGACTTCTCGTCAAGCGGATATGCTGGAGGCTGCAGGTGATACCGAGGGTGCAAAGGAAGCCCGCCGCAAGCTCCGTGAACAGCGCAAGGCTTATCGGGATTATTCCAATGAGCATGGGCTTGCTGTTCATAATGACAGGCTGACGGTTGTTAAGGTTCGGAATGGGGATATGTCGTATAAAAATATTTACAGTTCGGGGTTGACGGATAGTGGCGGAAGTGATATAATAGAAGCAAGAACAACTAAATTAAATTCAGACGGCACTTTTGAACCAAATCCAATGAACCCTCAGCGTTATAATATTATGACATCAAAATTAACAGAAAAAGGTTGTTCTGTCATATCTGCTAAAAATGGCAGTGATGAGGAAAGATATTTGAAATGGCTTAATGCTGAAGCTACTTCCGATAGATACGGAATAATTCATCTTGGAGATGTTCCAAGTGCGTCAGCTTTCTTTGAAGAAATAATTCATTTTACGCAAATAAAAAAATATGGTGATGTTGTTAGTGATGATTTTGTAGAAAGAGCTGCGCGAGAGGTGGCTGCAAACCGAAAACTATTACAGCATGGCAAAGCTTATGGGTTCAATAGCGATGACTTTAAGGATACCGAAAATAATTTAGCTATGTGGGAAAAAGATTTTGAAATGAGAGTTGGTGTTCCATATGATAGAGCTGACATCAAAAGAGAAATTTAATACAGTGTTTGGGCTTATCTTTGGTATTGAAGATCCGCCTGAGCTGCGTAAAGGCGACGATGTTATTATAGACGGACAAAAATACAAAATAGACAGATTTATATTCCCCACAAGACCTACAGAAAAAAATATAATATCTGTCGTTGTTAACCGCCCGTAAAACGGCGGTTTTCTTATGCCAAAATAATTATATTGAAAGGGTTGACAAAAATGGATATGGCAACAAAAGGCGCACTCATTATCGCCATGCAGAAACATGAAAACGGAAAAGATGTTACTGTAGAAGAACTTATGGTAAGTTACGGTTTTTCATATTCCGATGCAGAAGCTGCTTATCGAATGCATGAAGCAGGAGGTCCGTTATTATTGCGTTCTGCTATGCCGCAGATTTAATCGCCGATGTAAAAAAATTAATATGTTTACAAGCGTTCGGTTCTCCAATCGTTAGAGAACAGGGCGCTATTTTTATGCCCAAAACGTCCTTACGGCGTAAAACTGTGGACGGAAATAACGGTCTACCCGACCTTAAAGGAGGATTTTTTTTATGGAAGAAAACACAAACACCGTTCCCGAAAACACCCCTGCGGGAAATACGCCGCAGGAGAACGAACCCGCCAAGTCCGCGGAGAATACACCTGCCGAAAAGACCTTTACACAAAAGGAACTTGACGATATTGTCAAACAGCGTCTCGACCGTGCCAAAAAGGATATGCCCACCAAGGAGGAGCTGAATGCTTACCGTGAGTGGAAGGATTCCCAAAAGACTGCCGAGCAGAAAGCGGCGGACGACCTTGCGGCGGCAACTTTCGCAAAGGAAGCTGTCGAACGTGAAAAGCAGGCTCTTGAAATAAAGGTCGCCTGTCTTTCCAAAGGCGTACTTCCCGAGGCGGCGGAGGACGTTATTGCTCTTGCGGCAAGGCTTGCGGACGACGACACGCCCATTGAAAAGGCTGTTGACAAGGTGCTGGAGAAGTACCCGTCTTTCCTCGGCAAGCCGTCAAAGAAAACCACCACGGGCGTAAAGACGGGCGACACGTCGGACAGCTCTGGGACGTCCGCAAGCAGTTTTATTGAAACGGTGCGGGCAAATCAAGTAAAACGTAAGTAAGAAAGGATCGATTAATTTATGAGTTATCTTAAAGATCAGTTGCAGGGCTTTGTGCCCAAGGAACAATCGTCGGAAATTATCAAAAAAGTCACAAGAGGGTCGAGCGTTATACGCCTTTCCCGTGCAGAACCTATGACTTCGGAGACTAAGAAATTCCCTGTTATGACTTCGGGTGCGGGTGCGTACTGGGTTGGTGAGGGTAAGCGTATCAGCACCTCGGGGGCAACATGGATTTTCCCCGAGCTTCGTGCAAAAAAGCTTGCTGTCATTATCCCCGTCACAAAGGAGAAGCTTGAAGACAGCACTATCGACGTTTTCTCCGAGCTTCAGGAAAGCATTGCGGAAGCGTTTTATACCACCTTTGACGCTGCGGCAATATTCGGCTTTAACAGTCCCTTTGCAACCTCTCTTATGGGCGCGATAAAGGAAAATAATGCTATCGTCAAGGCAGGTGCTTCCGCGTTTGATTTGGCGGCTTCCGATGTTATGGCAAAGATTGAAGAAGCTGGGTACGATGTGGACGGTTTTGCGGCGCGTATCGGTATCAAGAACACCCTCCGCAAACTCCGTGATGCAAACGGTGCGCCTATCTTCGTTCCCGGCACGGATCAGAACGAGCTTTACAATCAGCCTATCGAATTTGTCCGCAACGGTGCATGGAAAGACAATCAAGCTGACCTTATCGCGGGTGAATGGAAATACTCTCTTGTGGGTATTCGTGATGATATCCAGTACGAAATTCTCAAAGAGGCTACTCTTCAGAACACTCTTGATGAGGACGGCAAGCCTCTCTCCCTTGCAGAGCAGGACATGGTGGCTATTAAGGCAACTATGCGTATCGGTTATCTCTGCGTGAAGCCCGAGGCGTTCGCGGCACTTGTTCCCGCAGCGGCGGAAATTCCGGATTGCACCCTTTCCTCGCTGACTGTAGGCTCCCTCACGCTTTCCCCTGCATTTAATCCTGCTGTAGACAGCTACACCGTCACTACCGAGAACAATACAAATACTGTTACCGCTGCTGCTACTGACGAGGACGCAACTGTTTCTATAACAGTCAACGGTACATCTGTAACAAGCGGTTCTGCGGCAACCTGGAACGCGGGTGCAAACACTGTTGAGGTCAAGGTCACAAACAGCGGCTACAGCAAGACATACACCGTGACCGTTACAAAGGAGTAACCTATGGCGGCTCTTGTTGATGAAAGCTATTACAGGGACGTTTACAATGGTGCGGAGGTCTCCGACGACCTCTCTACCCTGCTTGACCGCGCTTCGGATATTGTCAGACAGCACACACTTTATCGGCTTGACAACATTGAAGCTTTGCCGCCCTTTATGCAAGAAAACGTCAAGAAAGCCGTTTGCTCACAGGCTGAATTTATTGACGCAAACGGCGGACTTGATATGCTTAATTCGGGCGGCGCGGCAAGTTTTTCTATTGGCAAGTTCAGTATGTCGGGCGGCACTTCGGGGAACGGCTCAAAACGTTCTCCCGCGGCTTCCCCGCTTATGCTGTCCTATCTTGAAGCGGTGGGGCTTCTTTATCGGGGAGGCGGTGCTCTATGATACCGCATATTCCGAAACAACTGCTTATCCACTCGGCAGAGCTTATCACGGAATTTACTTCTGACAAGTGGGGCAAGCCACAGGAAAGCGAGAACGTTTCCTTGAAGCATATCCGTATTGAACCCTCGGCAAAGCACGTCATTAACAGCAACGGTGAGACTGTTCAGCTTGCGGCGGTGCTTTTCTTCGACTGTAGGAACAGTTCTCCCTCAGACGTAACGTTTGCTCTCAAAGACGATACCGTGAACGGCAGGACAGCCGTCCTCCAAAAGGTCAGCTTCGGGGGACGGATTTATACGGTACAGACTATTGAACCGCTTTATGCGGACAAAAACCGAATACATCACTACGAGGTGGGATTGGTTTGAGTGCTACTTTTAAATTTAACGTGCCTGAAATTATGGGTAATATCGAGGCGGCAAATCAAGAGGCTTTAGTGGAAATGGGTCAACAGATAATTGCAAACAGCAATTACTACTGTCCGCATGGTGAAGATTCACTTATTACCAGTGCCGAAAATAATTCTGACCTTGAAAACGGAATTATCATCTGGGATACGCCATATGCATCGTATCTTTATCATGGTGTGCTTATGGTTGGCAAAAATGGAAGCGCATGGGCAAAACGCGGCGAAAAGAAAAAAATTAAAGCCCCAGAACAAAAACTAAATTTTGCAACGGACAAAAATCCTAACGCACAAAATATGTGGTTTCACAAGGCTAAGGACATTCACGGCGACCAATGGAATACCATATACAAAAACGCCTTTAAAAAAGCAATGAAAGGTGGCGGTTAAATGCCTGCGCAGGTTGAAATTATTGATATGCTTTCCGACGCTGCGGGGATAAATAAAATCGGTCTGCTCTCCCCTGCCGTCGATTTTGCAATGAATTTTGCGGGCGGCAAGCCGGTTAAGCCCTATCTGGACGGCTCTGCTCTTATGACTATGAACGTTCAGATTTCGGGCAAGGGTACCGACCAAATAGCTGTGGCAAGCCGCTTGTGCGAAATATGCGATACCCTCACCCGCAAGAATTTCCGCACGTTTCCAAAAACTGACGAATGGGAAATCCGCCGCATTGCTGTGGGTACTCCTCCCGCTCCGAAGGGTCTCGGCGAGGACGGCACATGGTTTTATGCGTGCGTTATTTCCGTAAAATATTTTTACAAACCAAGAAAGGATTGATTTTATGAAATTATCGGAACTTATGAAAGACCACGCCCCCAAAGCAGATTTTGCGGGCTTTGTTACGGCGGACGATATGGTTCTTGCCATTGACGTGTCTACAGATCAGGAAGCAGAAATCAGCGATTACGCTGTAGTTCAGATCGGTATCGAGGGCGTTGATCCGTCTCTAAACTCTGAGACCAAGGACACACAGTATCTCCGTTCAGGCAAGTCCAGCACCAAGACAGCCACACAGCGGCAGTTCAGCATTTCGGGCGATATGTACATCGGCGACGAAGCGCAGGACTTCATGCTGTCCCACAAAATTAAGTACGGCACGGGGCAGACCGTTGTTGTAAATTACGTATATTTCAATATGCTTACGGGCAAGGGCGAAAAGGGCAAGGCGACTGTTGCGGTAAACAGCGACGGAAGCGGCAATTCTGGCGACAATGCGGGTATTGACATTCAGCTTTCAAAGGTTGGAGACGCTCCCGAAGAGTTTACTTACGGCAGCACTCCTGTGGCTGCCGCCGCAAAAAATATTCCCGAAACTAACGCAGAAAACGAAGACGACAACGGAGAAAAAGCATGATAAAAATTACGGCAGAGCTGCCCCGCGCTATTACTATAGGCGGGGCAGCGTACGCCATAAACACGGATTACCGAATTATGGCGGATTTTGAGAAGAAAATAGCAGATGCCGATATGTCCGACAAGACCGCTTTTGCGCAAATCTTGTCCGAGACGGTATCGGCTCTTTTTATAGACGGTTTCCCCAATGCGGACGCACAGCAAGTAATCGAGGGGCTTTTATGGTACTACCGCTGCGGGAAAGAGCTGCGGGAAACTTCCGAAAGCGGAAGCAAAAAGCGGTACTATGATTACGACGAGGACGCAGACTACATTTATGCGGCTTTTATGCAGCAGTACGGAGACAATCTCATTACCTCGCATATGCACTGGTGGGAGTTCCGTGCGAAGTTTATGTCCCTGACAGACGCTACCGAGTTTGTGAAGATAATGCAGTATCGTGGCACGGACGTTTCCAAGATAAAGTGCAAGGAGGAACGTTCCCGCATTAAGAAAATTCAGGAGCGATATGCTCTCAAATCCCAGAAAATACAGAAGTTTGCTTCCCTCAAAGACCGTGACGAGGCGTTCAAGGAGAAGCTTCGGAAGCGGTATTATGAGGTACAGAGGCAGGCGGAAGAAAAGAAAAAGGAGTGATTTTATGCCGCATAATGACGGAGAAGTTCGTGTTGAAATTACGGGCGATAGTTCCAAAATTAAAAAAGAGCTTAAAGAAACGGAGTCTGCTGTAAAAAACACGGCGGACGCTATATCCGAAATGACGGATGCTTTGAAAGATGCATCTGGTGCAACCGAGGGACTTAGTTCTATTGCAAAGGAGGCAGAAAGCTTAGCTAAATCAGTTTCAGAGGCTTCAGAGGAAACAAAAAAATTAGGCGAAAATGTCTCAAAGCCTGTCGTTATTCCCAATATAGGTGAACAGCTTGAGAAAAATATATCCGCCGTTCTGCAAACCGCTTCTAAAAAAACAGAAAAACTTAATGAACAGCTTATTAAAATAAACAACTCTTTAGAACTTAATCCGGGAAATACGGAGCTTATTACACAAAAGTATGCCGTTCTTTCAAAAGAATTAGACGTTACTCAAACAAAATTGAGCGACCTAAAAAAAGTTCAAAATCAAGTTGAAATTTTATTTACAAACGGCAAAATAAGTACTGAAAAATATGAAGCATATCGACGTGAAATCATTGATACCGAAGGAGCATTTCGTGACCTCGTCACGGCTCAAAGCAAAATCGCAGCGTCAGGTGACGAGATAAAAAATGTTACCTCAGCAACAGATGATCTCAGCGACTCAATTGAAAATGCGGGACAGAAAACGGTCACTTTCGGAGACTTGCTGAAAGCAAATCTCCTTTCGGATTATATTCAAAAGAGTATCAGCAAGCTCTCTGACAGTTTTATGGGCTTTATAAAACAAGGTGTGACCCTCGCTTCCGATTTGCAGGAAGTCCAGAACGTTGTTGATACCACTTTCGGAGACGGTGCGGAGCAAATATATAAATGGTCTGACGCCGCTGCTGAAAGCTTTGGTATGTCTTCTTTGCAGGCACAGAATTTTAATGGGATCTTGGGCGCAATGTTGAAATCTATGGGGCTTACGGACGACTCTGTACGCACAATGTCTATGGATATGGTGGGACTTGCCGGTGATATGGCTTCGTTCTATAACCTTGATGTCGAGACTGCCTTCGAGAAGATAAGAAGCGGCATTTCCGGGGAAACCGAGCCTTTGAAGCAGTTAGGTATCAATATGTCCGTTGCCAATCTGGAGGCATATGCTCTTTCCCAAGGTATTGAGACGGCTTACGACAAAATGAGCCAGTCTGAGCAGGCTATTCTAAGATACAACTATCTTATGACGCAGACCGCCGATGCACAAGGAGACTTTGCAAAGACCTCCGACAGCTTTGCAAATCAGCAGCGTATTTTGCAGCTACAGACGGAAAATCTTTCCGCAAGCTTGGGCGCGAAGCTGCTGCCCAGCCTTAACAGTGTTTTAGTGACAGCTAATGAAAAACTCCCCAAATTAGAAAATACTGCGGAGAATATTGGAAAGCTCATCGGTAATATTACAGAATTTGCCATTGATAATCATGAAGTGATCTTATCGCTTATTACGGCATATGGCACGTTTTACGGTGTAATGAAAGCGGGAAATGCTATAAACACGGCGGTTACTGCGATAAAATCTCTTACAACCGCAACACAAGCAGCAGAGACCGCTCAAAAGGGTATGAACGCCGCTGCCGCTGCTAACCCTTATGTGCTGCTTGCTTCGGCAATTGCGGCCGTTACTGTTGGATTTATTTCTCTTGCTTCCGCCGCCGGTGAAGCTTCCAAAGAGCTTAGAGAGACCGCCGAGGAAAGCGTTCGCGCTTATGAGGAACAAACAGAAAAAGTTGCAGGTCTTGAAAAAGAGCTTGACGCTGTTAATACCAAAATTGCAGAAATACAGAGCAAGGGTAAGCTTAACCTTACGGATACGGATGAACTCACGCGCTTACAGGTTCAGAACGATAAATTATCCACACAGCTTGAAATTGAAAAGGAAATTCTTGAAACTAAACGTCAGCAAGCGGCGGTTGACCTTAATAAGGCAGTCACTACGGACGACTCCAATCAAAAAGGATCCATTGCGAATGTTGAATACTTAATCGGTAAATATGAGCAGACACAGCAATATATTAATAGTACCAAAAAAGAACTTGATAATGCTGTAAAATACGGAAATGAAACGCTTGCAGAACAACATCGGACAAGTATAGAAAATTTCGAACAAGAAGCGAGGGAGTACAAATTTCAAATTTTAGAGGAGACCGCCGCATTAAATGAGCTTGCTGAAAATCTCGGTGATACGGAAGTATACAGTGAGGAGACCGCTGCGGCTATTGACGGACTTAATCAAAAGGTTGCCGATATGTTTGACATATCAACTGAAAACACAGTTGATAAACAAATCGAAGCAACAAACGCATACGCTCAATATATGCAATCCGAGGGCGAACGTCAGCTTGTGGAAGATCAACAGCGGCGCGCGGACGATCTTGCCGATTATGAAAATAATCTGAAAGCCAAACGTGAGGCATTGGACAACGACCTCGCTTTGCGAAGAATTTCCGAGGAGCAATATTACGAGAAGTTGGGTGAGTACCTTGCCGAAAACCGCAATCTTTCGAGCAAGGAATACTTTGCTGCACTGGAAGACTATGAAGATTACCTTGACAAAAAGCAGACCGAGACAGAAAAAGCTGCGAAAGCCGAAGCTGAGACTGTCGAAAAGTATGCTAAAGAGCAACAGGAAGCCGAAAAGAAGCGCATAGACGACAGTGTAACTGCTCTTAAAGACCGCCTTGAAGCTGACAAAAATTACACCGAGGAAATGTATTACAACGACCTGGAGACTCTTATTTCCACTCTCGATAAGGAATCGGATCTGTATAAAAAGTACAACAGCGAGATACTCAAAGGTCGCAGAGATTTAGCTGACGCTGCCGAAAAGGAAGCGCAACAGGAAGCGGAAAAGCTTTTATCCGAACAAGAAAAAACCGTTGAGAAGAGTCTTTCCAACATTCTAAAGCACTTTCAAGATGCTTACAACGAGCTGGAAAAAAAGCGGGAGAATTACAAGAAAAAGCTGCTTTCCATAGGCGGCGATATTTTTTCTGTGGACGAAATTGAGAAGCCGGACGGAACAAAGGTCAAGCAATATGCCGTAAAAAATATAGACAAACAAATCAAAGCTATGCAGGACTACCACAAAAATATTGCAAAGCTGAAACAACAAGGCGCGTCATCGGCTCTGCTTGAAGAGCTCACCTCCCTTAGCGACAGCGACAGTCAAGAATTTGCGAAATATTTATCCGGAATGTCCGCTGCTGAATTTTCTAAAATCAATGAAGCATATGCAGAGAAGCAGCGTATTGCTGACGAGCTTTCCAAGGAGCTTTATGCTGACGAATACAAGGATATTGCCGATGGAATAAATATGGCTTTGGACGAAGTTTCGGCAGGAGCTGCCGACAAGGGCAAGACAGCCGCAGAAAGCTACGCAAAGGCATTTCGGAACGAACTGCTAAAGCACTCCGAGGACTTCTATCCCCTGCTTGACGATGAAAAGTATCAGAAATGGTTTGAAAATTCAAGTAATCCTCAAAAATTTTTTAACAGCAGTGATGTGGGCAAGCTTATGAAAATGTTCACAGGCGTTGATTTTACAGATATTGCAGCACAGATAAAAGCAACCGTCAGGGCAGAACAAGCTAGGTACTCCGCCGCTGCTTATACGGCACCTATATCAAGCCCTTCAGTAGTTATTTCCGCCTCGGAAAACAAAAAGAAAAGCGACATTGACACACTTCTCGAAAAGCTAAATAAGCCGATACAGCTTGTACTTGACGGGCGCGTTATTGCTGAAACTGTAATAAAATACCAAGGAGAACTTACAAGAAGAATAGGAGGCTGAAAATGAGTACTATCAATCTTAAAATCGGTAATACGGACATTAGTGAATACGTTTCTCCAGAGGAGTATTCAGTGCGTATGCTTCAAAAGAAGTCTGAAAATTCGAGATTTCAAAAATATGATGGTACAGAGACATCCGAGGTACTTGGATATTATTATGAACTGTCAGCAAACATCGAATTGATCCCCAACGTTATAGCAGAACAGCTTGCCGCTGTTATGGCACATGATAAATTTGAAGCTGTATTTACTGATCCGTTCGGCAGTGGTACCGCTGAATTCCTGCGAAGTGACAGCGCAGCCTTTGAGGTTGCCTGTGAACTTGATGACGGGCTTTACTGGAATATAAATATTTCACTAAAATCCGAACTTATTAAATCAGGAGGTGGTCTTTAGCTTACTTGACTGGGACTTACGCATAAACGGTCAATCTGTCACCGAACCCTTTGGCGGACTTCGTTTCTCCGGCACAGTCCCCGGCTTTGGAGTATCGGGTATAGCCACCACCCAATTCGATTTCCAAATCTATGACGAGCACGGCTATTACGGCACGGCTC
>CANDEV010000005.1 GCA_947383835.1 uncultured Clostridia bacterium | reverse complement strand
TTTTGCTTTTCTCATTTCTTTATTATATCATATTATGCGCTATTTGTCCACACCTTCAAAAAATATATGCGGTTGCTTTGCATTGTAAATTTTATACGTTGCAGTATGCCTCCATAGCTTTTCTGTAAAGCCGGACAGCAGACATGGGAAACTCTTTTTCACAATTTTCATAGTATTCCACATATTTCTGCTGTTTGGAAAAAAATCTTGTATCGCCCATTATCTTCTTTAAATAGTATTCCGCAAGTCCCTCCGTTAAAGACCATGTTTCAAGGTTCTTAAAAGCATTTTCGTCGGAAAGCGCCTCAATCAGCAGATAAATAATAAACTCGTGACCAATAAAATAAACCGCGTCAAGTACATCTCTTTCAATTCCGAATACGTCCTGATCCTTGGAAATATCAATAGCTTCCGCGCCGCCTGCAACCGAGGTAACAAGTGTTGCCGTAAAATAATCGCTTTTGAGATCGCATTTCAGCAAGCTTTCCGCTTTTTCCGTAAAGTCGAATTCCTCAAAATACTTATGCAGCTCCGGAATATAATGTTCGATTTTTTCTTTTTCATTTTTCCATATATTTTCAATATAATTATCGTAATACTTTAGCATGACCTCAGAAATTGAAATTACAGTATCTGTATACGGAAGCAATTCTTCGCTGACTCCCTCCGGAATATTTCCGGCTTTGATTTCATTGCTCATTTCTATCAGAGTACGATAATATTCGGGTATCGGTACATTGGCACAAGCAGGTTCGGCAACCAGCAAGCCGTACAGACAACCGCAGTGCTCGCCGCCGCAAACCGTGATAAGGTCTTCGTTTCTTTTTAATATACTTAATTCTTCCTGCGGATATAGCGAGCGGTAAAGTTCGCCGTATGCGTTATCATATCCGCACCTTGCGACCGAAAGCATATGAAAAACATAATTTGTGTCCTTGTTTGCAGCAAATTTTATTTTGTTCATTTCCGATACCTCCGATAAAATATAATTTTTATTTTATACTATAGCAATCCTCTGAATATTAGCTGTGGGACGGGTCTCATTCCGTTACAGGCTGTCCCGCCGGCGTGGAAAACCCGCCCCTACAGACACGGTTATTGTTTTGTAGTATTGCTGTAGTATTATCCTGTGCAGTATGCCGCAATAGCTTTCTCAGTAAATTCGGCAGTCCCCTCGCCGCCTGCGCTGTCAATATTTGTTTTAAATCTCTCATCGGCGGCATACATCTGTCCCAAACCTTGCAGTATCTCATTTGTGCAATTATAATAATTGTCGGTGATAAATTTTTGAAGCTCGGCAATTTTTTCCCGAACCGCCTCACTGTCGGGTGAGGTGTGCTTCAATGCGCCTATTTCAGCAAAAATACCCATAAGTGCATTGGCTGTACCGTCAAGCTCGGCAGGCGTTCTGCCGACGGTTTTGGCTTTGTACTCCTCATACGCCGCCGTACCGCCCCATTTTGCCTTGACCTCCTCCTTAAAATTGTCAAATTCGCCGCTTTTAAACATATCAAAATTCATGACATTTCCTCCTTTTTTACGCATTTCATTCGCAAGGGAGATCATTTTCCCGATACGTTCCCTTTGCAGCTCCAGCAGCTTTATCTGCTGACTTAAAGCCTCGTCGGGATCAAAATCGGGAGCGTCAAGAATTTCCTTTATTTCATTCAAAGAAAAACCGACCTCGCGGAACATAAGTATACTGTGCAGCCGCTGCAAAGCCGTATCGTCATACAGCCTGTAGCCAGAGCTCGTCAGCCCCGAGGGCTTAAGCAGACCTGTTTTGTCGTAATGGTGAAGCGCGCGCACACTTACTCCTGTCCGCCTGTTTACCTCTTTTACCGTATACATATTACCGCTCCTTTCTTCCCCTGCAAAACCTATTATAAAGCATTACGCAGGGTCGGAGTCAATGAATTTTTCTTTAACATTTTTCGTTTAAATGATATGATTAATGTACTTTATAATAAGCTTCTTTCAGCAGAAAGATGAACTTATAAACGCCTATGGCAATTAAAACTCCTGCGTTTATATATAATACTAAACACAAATCTTTTGCAAATAGCCAAATCACCTTAAAAGGCGTTCCCGAAAAGAATGGAACACATAACAAAATGATAGGAAGCGCAATATGACGAACAATGTCAATGACATATACTCTTGAGGTCTTTTCTTTTTTATTCCATTTCGTGATAGTCGCTATGGAATTGATACTTACAAAACATAGTAAACAGCATACCACATCAATTACTAAGTGCAATATAATGTATAAATTAGGCAAATTCTGTCTTTCCTCTCCTATGAGCGGATTTATAATATTTCCAATAAGGTTATTACATACTAAATAATCGTTCATATTGACAAGAACAGCTACGGCAATGCCTTTTTCAGGCAAAATAAACATATTTGATGTATAATTTTCTACAAGTCCCGCATGCCAAAGCATTGGCTGACTAAACATCTCGGTTGAATACTGCCACCCCATTCCATAATAATATAAGCCGTCGTCGACCGATACATTATCATAGAACATACTGTTAATGCTTTCTTTGCTTATAATGCTTTCTCCGCTGTTTAAATACATCTGCAAGTATCTTCCCATATCAGATATGCTCGACGAAATATAGCCTGCCGGAATATTCGTCCATGTTCCGATCGTTATTTCTTCCGGATAATCCGGTTCACCTGCAACAGGAATACCAAAATAATTTCTATACCCATTTATTAATCCATTATCTTTACTTTTTTCAAGAGCAGCCGCCGAGTGTTTCATACCCAATGGAGCAAAAATTTTGTCCGTTACATATTTTTCATAAGTCATTCCGCTTACTTCTTCAACAATTGCTCCAAGCAATCCATAATTTGCATTCGCATATACATGACTGCCATAGACGTCTGTACTTTTAAGTTTTCCAAGTGTTTGATATGTAGTTATGCCGCTTGTCTGATTAAGGAGACTTCTTATAGTTATTTTATTACAATCTACACTGTCTGCAAACCATTTTGAAGCATCAATATATTCAGATATGGAACTGTCCAAATCGATCTTTCCGGCTTCTGCAAGCTGCATAATTGCCAGCGCTGTAAAAGACTTACTCATCGAACCAATCAAAAAAGGGGTGTCAATGCCGCCGCAATTTCCATAAGTTTCCTGAAATAATACATTGTCCCCACTAACTACTATAACAGCCATACCGGGAATATGACAACTTTCTACATCTTTTGCAATTTGATTACTAATATCGTTATAATTTGGTTGTTCCTCTTTCAATTCAAGAGCATTGCTATCACAAACTAAAAAAATACACATAAAAAGTACTATGAATAAACTTATTATTTCTTTTTGCTTGCGTCTTTTTCTCCTGCAAATCATTTCTCACACCCTCCACCTGTTTCCGCAGCTTTGGCATACCGCTTCGGTGTGGGTCTTGGTTTTTGTTTTGGTCTTGCTGTTTGTTACCGCAGGGATAATAAGTATAAGTCCGCAGGTGCAAATTGCCAGCAATATCCACATCGCCCAGCCAAAACAGCCTCTGTGCTTGGTTTTGGTTGTGGTTTCCGTTATCGCCTGGACTGTTACATACTCCGAACCGCATCTTGGACATCTCATGAAAAAATTCCCCCTCCGAGCCTGTTCAGTATCTTTTTACGCACGTCTTTTCGGAAATCTTTTGCCGCTGACTGCGTTAAAAATCCTTGCCATACGCGAGTATGCCTGCGGATTTTTGCCTTGTCATCGACAAAATCTTACCAAAAATCCGCACATAAAAAGATACTGAACAGGCTCAAAAATATTTCTCCTATATTATATCATATATATTATTAGATTGCAATACCTATTGTAAAAAAATTTATCTGTAATACATATAAAATTGGCATTTCAGCATACCGTTGTAAAGCTTCCGCCGCTTGTCTGCCTTTTTACCAAAAATTTTCTCGAATTCCTCATGGGGAGAAATTACATAGCAGGGGCTTTCTCCATTTGCGGAAAAACGCTGACCCATTATTTTGTAAAGCTCCTCTGCCTGCCTTAGCTCCAGCAAACGTTCGCCGTAGGGCGGATTGCATATTGTTATGCTCCCCAATTGGTTTTCATAGTCCCGAATATCCCCCTGACGGATTTGAACACGCTTTTGTATTCCCGCCTTGCGGCAGTTTTCCTGCGTAAGAGCCACGCACTCGGGGTCGATATCGTACCCGTAGGCGAAAAAGTCAGTATCCTTTCGTATCGCCGCAAGAGCTTCGGCGCGTTCTTCCTCCCAAATATTTTTAGGGATAAATTCCCATTCGTCCGCCGCAAAACGCCTTTTCAGTCCGGGGGCAATATTTAAAGCCTTGTACGCCGCTTCAATAAGTATCGTACCGCTGCCGCAGAATGGGTCGCAGACTATACTGTCTCCCCTGACGCGTGCAAGGTCAACAAGTCCCGCCGCAAGTGTCTCCTTTATGGGAGCGGCGTTGGAATTTCTCCTGTAGCCCCTTTTGTGAAGTCCAGCGCCCGAGCTGTCAAGGTACACGCTGACATGATTTTTCATTATTCCGAAGCGTATCTGCATTGTCACGCCGCTTTCCTCGAACCAGCTTACGCCGTACTTGCTTTTAAGCCGCTCCACCGCCGCTTTTTTTATTATGGACTGGCAGTCAGGAATACTGTGCAGCTCCGAATTAAGGGAGTAGCCTTTTACGGGGAACTTATCGTTCACCCCTATGTAGTCCTCCAGCGGGATATTTTTCACACCTTGAAAAAGCTCCTCAAAGGTAACTGCGTCAAATTCCGCAAGCTGAACAAGGACTCTTTCGGCGGTGGCGAGCCAAAGGTTTGCCCTAACAAGTGTGCGGAAGTCCCCCGAAAAAGCGACACGACCGTCTGTAACAGCAATATCGTTGCCGCCGATCTTTGTCACCTCAAATTTTAAAACGCTTTCAAGCCCCATATGACATGGGCAGACAATTCTTAACAATTTTATTCTCCTTTAGCACTGCGCGTGCGGCGTTGTTCTACCCAACTGCGCAAAGTAAGTATTTTTACAATGTTAAGCCCCTATCAAGGGGCGGGCAAAATTTCTGTTACCTCCCCCTTTAAGGGACTTTTTACAATATTTTTAATCCAACGAAGCAGGAACAGTCCAGTCAACCGCTGCCGTGCTTGAATCCTCGGTCTTTTTAGGCTCTTCGTGATGACCGCTGCACATTTCGGGGATATTGGTGCTTTTGTAGTAACCAATGCTTCCCGTTGGGCAGGTGCCGCTGGCAAGAAGTCCGGTTTTGGTGCAGTAGTAAAGCTCACGGACGTCCTGACATTCGGGAAATTCCTTGCCCTCCTCGGCTTCGGCGATGTCACCGAAAACGTTCTTCCACACCTGCGCCGAGCTGTAGTACGTACCTGTGGGTATCTGCCTTGGATTATCCTTGTAACCGTACCAAACGCCGCTGACGTAATCGGGAGTACATCCAACAAAGGAAAGATCCCACCAGTTTTGAGAAGTACCAGTTTTGCCAATAAGCGGTGTATTTACAAGCTTTGCGGCGCGTCCCGTTCCATTTGGTCCCTCGATGACCGTTGCCATAAGCTTGTTCATTACGTATGCCGATTCCTTGCTTATGGATTGGATAGGAGTATATCTGTGCTGCAGGACAACCTTGCCGTTCGCGTCAACGACCTGTGTATATGAAGTAGGCGAATAGTATTTTCCCCCGTTGCCGAATGGCTGATACGCCGCCACAAGCTCCTTTAAGGTAAGACCGTATTTAAACGCGCCTACGGAAAGTGGCGCAAGGTTTGCGTCGTCAGCCACAAGTGTGGTTATCTGGAAACGGTTCTGCAAAAATTCAAATACAGCCTGCGGAGTTTCTTTCTCGATAAGCTGTGCAGGAATTGTATTCAGAGAACGCTGCAAAGCCTGGAATGTAAAATATCCGCCGTAATCCCATGATTTGGAATTATAGTTATACGGCCATTTTCTGGAAACGCCTGTTTCCTCATCAATGATAGGTGTGTCAAGGGGCTTATTGGTGAAAACCGTTGACCATGTGTAGAAATCGTACTCCATGCCGTAGCCGTAAGAAGTTATGGGTTTTATGCATGAGCCGGGAGAACGTTCTGCGTGTATGGCGTTGTTCCAAGCCATTGTAGTCGCCTTTTCTCCTATATCGCCAACAACTGCCTTGATGTTGCCGCTGTAGTCCATGCAGATAAACGCAGAATTTGGCGGGTCTGACAAAACAGTCTCCGAAAATGTCGTATAATCCTTATATTTTGCCTCAATGGCTTTCTGCATTTCAATGTCGACTGTTGTATATATCTGATAGCCGCCGTTATAAAGCATATCGCTGGCTTCGTCCTGTTCAATGCCGTACATTTCCTGAAAATCCTCGATAACGTCAAAAATTACCATATCCACGAACCAGTCCTGAATATCGCTGTCCCCCTCATCATCAGATTTGGCATTTGGATCAACAAAATGTATTTCCTCAGCAAGAGCTTCCTCGTACTGGTTTTTGGAAATGCAGGCGTTTTTGTACATCTGCCATAAAACAGTTTTCTGACGGTCAAGATTGCGCTCCTTGCCCGTTCTGAAAACACCTGCGTACTCCCCCTCCTTGTCGGCGTGACCCTTGTAGAACGGATTAAGTATCTCGGGAGACTGGGGTATTGCAGCAAGACACGCTCCCTCGGCTATGGTAAGCTCTGAAACGTCCTTGCCGAAATATTTCAAAGAAGCCGCCTGTATACCCGCCGCGCTTCCGCCGAAGCCGATATAGTTAAGGTACGCTTCAAGTATCGTAGGCTTTGGACTGTATCTTTCAAGCTGTGCGGCACGGAATATCTCACGCATTTTTCTGTCCCAGTTTACGTCTTTATCGTTTGTAACGTTTTTAACAAGCTGCTGTGTGATTGTGGAACCACCCTGACGTGAACCGAGAAATTTAAGAATTTCGTTAAGAAACGCCGTAAATGTACGCTTCCAGTCAACTCCCGCGTGTTCGTAGAAACGCTCGTCCTCTGTATAAACAAAGGCGTCCTGAACGTGCTGGGGAATTCTGTCAATTGATACGGGAATTCTGTTTGCATTCCTGCTTATGCTGGCAAGCTCAACAAGAGCGTCATTTTCGTCGTAGCCGTATATGAACGTTGTATAGTCAAGATTCAGATCGGACAGGGAGATATCCACCGTATCCTGATCTGCAAACTGGAGTACATACACCGTAAGGGCGGCGGCGATTATTGAACTGGTAATAATTACTATAAGAAAAAGGGAAAGTATAGTTGTACCGATAACCGCAAGGGTTCTTTTCACGGGATTAACTTTTCTCTTTTTCTTCTTTTTTTTGGTTTTTTGAGGAGATTTTTCAAATCTCTCTTCCGAATTATTTGCCATAATAAAAGTATACCTCTCTTTCTTTTTGAGGAAATTGTCATATCTGCATTATACCATATAAATTTTCCTTTGTTAATAGAAAAAGTAAAATTGTAATATTTTGAGCCGAATTGTAATATTTTAGTTTGAAGCTGTAACCAAATTGTAACATTACAAAATAATATAAGAATCAAATCCAAGATACATTATCGCAGATATTGTATCGCTGAAATCAGCCTGTGAAAATTCCGACTGTCTTATTGCAGGAATAATGATCTTGCCCTCCCCTGCAAGACGTTTGATCTCACCGAACACAGTCTCCGCCTTTTCGTACGCGGTAAGATCGGCTATGGCGATCTCCTCGCCGTTTATAACCGCGGTATTTCCAAGCTCATTCAGCATATACGATACTCCAATTATCTCGGAGGAAAGCTCGCTCGGCTTGAACGCCTCGGAGGTGCCTGAAATTATGTCACCCGCGGAAAGCATGGTGATCGCGGAAGAATTATTCTGTACAGCAGCATTTGCCGCAATATTTGCGATATTTACAAGTCCCTTATATCGGTCTGCGCTTTGCACTTCGCCGCCGATAAGGCTAAGGTCGGAATTTCTAAACGGAGGGAATGTTATTCCGTCAAAAATGACGTACTCAAAGCCTGCCGAGGAGACCTCGTTTGAAAGAAATGCGGCATAGCTCTGTGTAAGAGTATCAAATGGAGAGAGCCATGGCTTTCCGCCGTTGGCAACGGAGTCGTCAAGCCATGTTGACTCTCCCGCAATATGGTATGAACCGTCCCGCTTTTCACCGTAACGGTTGTTATCCTCAAGAATATTTACCTGAGCAATAGGTGTAAAGCCGGCAGCCTTTATCATCGAACAAATCTGTCCCGCATAAAGCTCTCCCGCAACAGCGGTCTCGTCGCTGAGAGCCATTTCGGAGCCTGTTTTATAATAGATTTTTCCTCCCTTATCTTTAAGAACGGCAATTACAGCCGTATATCCGCCCTCCTTAGCGGAATTAAGCGAGGCGGTAAGAGCGTCGGTGGAGGCAAGAGCGGTGACGGGAAGCTTATATGCAGAAAATCTCACATCATAGCTTTTCTCAGTTTCCGTATCCTCTTCATTATTATCGGTATCTTCCTTTTCGGAAGGGTTGTCCGCCGGGACGTCCTCACCTGTGTTATCGTCAAAAACAGGAGGAGTCCATGGCTTATCGCTTTCTCCTGTTGACACATCGTTGTTCTTAATGTAGTTTACAACGGTTTTTGCAACGCTGTATCCTACAAATATCAGCACTGCAAGAATAATTGCAATAAATAAAAATTTGAATACACTCCGCACCATTTTTTTCCTGTTGCCGCGATTGGTCCTGTAAATTTTTCTGCCGGCGCGTTTCGACATATTTTTACCATTCCCTTCCAACTTATGAAATTCAAAAGTTTACCGCATGGCTTGAAAGTCCCCAGAAAGCCATACTAAGTATGCCTATATATATCATCAAAAGAGGGTAGCCCCTGAATGCAAACGGAGATTTTTCGGAATACAGCCTGTCGTACACAACCGCTGTAAGATATACTGCAAGGACATAGCCGAGCCCTATCCCCAAGCCGTGAAGAAAGTACTCACCGATAGTTTCACAGTATTTTGAAATTAAAAACATTGATCCCAAAACTGCACAGTTATAAACCGACACATGAATATATTTTCTCATATTGCTGAACAGCTTCGGAAAAAAGCGCCACATACAAAGAAGCGTAACGATATATACAATTCCGAGAATAATTGTATATACAATAGGCATATATAAAGAGTTTACACCATTCGGGTCAAAAATTTTGTCGGAAAAATACGTAAGAACACTTATTACTGCCGTAATATATGTTACGCCGCCGCAGAAGCCAAAAAGATTTTTCCTCTTTTTAGCAACAATTATTAATGTGCTTGTACCCATTGCACGGTAAAATATGGTATTTTCAACAAGTATTGCGGTAAAAGCCGTCAATAATATATTTTTGATCAGATTCATAAAAATACTCCGTTTACTTTTGATTTATACGCTTGACAGTGATCAATATAACTCTAAGCAGTGCGGAAAGGATTCCCAAAAGAATAAATCCGCCGAACGGGTGCTGAAAAGCGGAAAAAACTAATGGCATTCCTATGATCTTGCCGCCGATCATACCCGTGCCGAGTATCTCACGTACAGCGCCGAAAATAAGCACGGCTGCATCGTATCCTATAATGCAGAAAATTATATCAAGGAGCATATGCCCTTTGGATTCGAGAAAAAATATTGATTCCGAACGGGAAATTATAAGTCCGTTTGTTATCAGAAGCGGGAAAAAAACTCCCATAGCCTCTATTCCCTCCGGCATCAGATATCTGAGAAGTATTGCCGACGGGACATAGACAAGCGCGCCTATTACCGTATAAAGGATTATCCTTATCGAATACACGATATTTTTCGGCACAAAAGATGAAACAAGCAATGTAAAAAACGTTATTACCGAAAAAGCCGCGGCGAGAGTTGCCGCATTAAAGAAGCTGTCCGCTATCACAACGGCGGGAGCTATAACAAGTCCGCTTACCAGTATTGGATTTCTCCTTAGCAGCGCATTCAATATTATATTTTTGCAGCTGTTATCTTCGCTCACTTTTTATCACCTTGTTCTTTATTGTCAAGCATTTCCAGCGTTTCCGCAACGTGCTTGAGAGATTTGTTTGTTCTTCTGAATATCCCCTTTTTATTTTTTATCATCTCCGCAAACGAAACGGAGCGTCTGTTGAGTTCTATACCTATCGGAGCGGAAATTATCACCGCATAAACCGCGGCATTTTCCGTATGCGCCGTAAAATGGAACAGTGCAGTGACCAAACCCAAAATTGCTCCGTATATCAATCTGGAGCTTTTGGTTTTCGGAATATTGGTGTAGCCCGCCGAAAGAAACATCATGCTGAAAAGAAGCATACCGCTCGAAAAAAAGTAAAGCAAATATACCGGGCTGTAATTATAATGAACAAAGGCAATTATTCCCAAAATAAAAGCCTGAGTGAAAAACATTATCCCGGAGATAGAACGTCTGAATATCAAAAACAGCGCTGCCACCGCCAAAACGATAACAAATCCCGCTCCCATGGGACTGTAAAACTTTCCCACAAGCGTATCCAAAACCGTTACCGAAGAAGCTTCTGTGGTGATAAAGGTTTTTGTAAGCGATTGCCCCAAAAGGCTTTCCGGAACGACCGACGACATCGGTATCTCGGCAAAAGCTCTCGGGTATGTCAGCATACTGTCCGGAAAGCATAGAGCGGAAAAAAGAAAACCTGCCGCCGCCGGGTTGAATATCTCGCAGCCGTGTCCGCCGAAGGTATGCTTTGCGGCAGCTATCGCAAATACAGCGGAAATTACCGCCGCGTAATATGTCACCGAAGCTGACATCATAAGTCCCAGTGTAAAGCCCGTTACAACAGCGGACAAGTCGCCCTTGACCGGCTCTTTTTTTCTCAGCTTTATACATATAAAATCCGTAATGCAGCAGGTAAGTACTGTTATAATAAGCACCAGCGCCGCCCGCATTCCGTAATAGTACACCGAAACCACCGATAACATTCCCAAAACTATCAGCATATCGACCATTACAGAAAATTCAGTTTTGTCATTAGACGCATTTGGCACATTGGATAACATAAGCTGGACTGCTCCTTTAACAAAATTTTACATAATAATATTCTGCACGGCTTCTCCCATATCGGCTGCGCCAAAGAGATAAGAGCCTGCAACAAGAATTTCAGCCCCCGCTTTTTTCACAAGCTTAGCCGTCTCGCTGTTGACACCGCCGTCCACCTCGATCGGCAGGGCAAGTCCCTTTTGGTCGATAGCTTTTTTCAGCTCGTAAATTTTATCTACTGTATCGAAAAGAAAGCCCTGTCCCCCGAAACCCGGCTCAACGGTCATTATCAGTATCATATCCGCAATATCAAGGTACGGAAATACACTTGATATTGGAGTTGCGGGCTTTAGTGCAATTCCCGCCTTTTTTCCGTATGAATGTATCTCCCTGACAGTCTCTTCGATATCAGACCCCGCCTCGGAGTGAAATGTAATTATGTCCGCGCCGTTTAAAGCAAAGTCCTTTATAAACCTTAAAGGCTCGGTTATCATAAGGTGGACGTCCAGGACGCTGTCCGCCGCACCCGACACGGATCTCAGCAAAGGTATCCCGTAGCTGATATTCGGAACAAAGATACCGTCCATTACGTCGAAATGTATGTACTTACAGCCTGCGTCCTCGGCTCTTTTTATATCCCTGCCCAGATTACAGAAATCCGCGCTCAGGATCGACGCTGAAGCAATATTTTCCACATTTTCCTCCAAAGAAATTTTCTCAAATAATCATACATTTTTATTATATTACATTTTTCAAAAAAAATCAAGGTCAAATGCCAAAAAAATGACATTTGACCCAAATCTATAATTATACGGGCTTACCGTGGAGTATGCTTTTTATGCGAAGCTCCCCTACGGACGCAGTTTTGCTGCGTCACTCCGCTGCACAAACCGATATAACCCGTTAATTCAGTTTATGCAGCTAAAAAAAAATCGCCACAGCGGGGAAGCCCCCGCCGGCAGAGTCACCCCCGAAGTTACTACCTGCAATTTGCAAATTTTTAAGCCCCCTCAAGGGGGCGGAAAAGTTTTTTTCGGAATTTTGCATACAGCAATCCAACAAAATAATAACATTATCTGTATGGGGACGGGTATCCTTGCTAATACAGGTTCTTATACTAATTTGCGACTAAAAAGCGTGTAAAAAATCAAGCAGAAATTTGCGCGTATGATTTTTGCGCAGATTTTTTACCTACGCTTTTAAGAACAAATTAGTATTATAGACCCAACCCATACAAAAGGCGTTTTTGTATTTTGCCCGCCCCTTGATAGGGGCTTAACGCAGCAAATATACTGCACATCTGACAATAGGGGTAGAACAGGGGTGCAGGCTCAGCCTGCTTAGTCGTACGCAAGCTGCCGCAAATTTGTGTCGGTGATAAAGGACGAAACGTTGTACAAAAACAGCACCTGATCGTACTCCTCCGGGTTTACAAGCTCTTTGTAGGACATTTTGATGTAGCGCATATCCATAAGGGTTATTTCCGAATAATTTTCCGCAAGGAACGGCGCATAGCAGTGGGCGTAGGAGTCCTTGAAAATAAGGAGCTTACCGCCGTCGCTGTCCGATTTTATGGTAACTATCGGCTGATTAGTTCCCAAAAACGAGGAATATTTATCCTTAACGTCAAGATATTCGCGGAAATACACGCTTTCATATGAAACAGACTCTTTGCCGTACTCGCTTGTAACAAGCACCTCCGTGACATTGCTGCCGTCCATAAGGTGGTAATAGTCCATTGTGTCCGGCTCAATTCCGTCATAAAGAGCCTTTGAATAGAACGTTCCCCTGAAATCGGAAGCGGCGTGTTCAACGTCATATGCTCCCTCGGGAGCGGCTTCGTAACCCATTTTCTTCCCCGCGGCGGCATAAGCATAATATGCGCCTTTAGTCGTCCAATGGTGGTCGGTGCGGTAATAGATGTATTTTTCACAGTTAGCAGTCATCGCGCTGTACACATCTATGGTGTTCACAGGCTTAAGATTTCCGTAAACATAACCAATAAGCTCCTTTTGGTTAATATTAGGAGCGTTTTCGGGGATCTCATCGGCGTAGACCTCCGCAGATGTAGGCACAAGCATAAAGAAAACGGGAACATTGTTTGCCTCCGCAAAGGTGTTTACTGCGGCAATGCTTTTATCTATGGACTCATAGTCCGGTTCGGATATTTTCTCCGCAAGCCTGTTTTTAAGGATATAAATACCGTTCTGCTCGTACTTGCCAAGAGCGTTTTCAAGGTTTGTCTTGATTTTTATCCAGCCTGTTCTTCCCGCAAAATGGTCAGAAACATAAGTTTCCAGATCATTCATATAGCTTCTGTCGTATATGGTTTTTGCGGAAATTTTCGGCATTTTCTGCAAAGACTTGTTCTCCGTTTCCGAAAAGGTTTTTTTTGGCAAAATCGCGGTTATTATTGGCATTGCAAGCAAAATCGCAAAAAATACAATGCAGGTCACAAGATTTAATTTGTTCAGCTTTTTCTTTTTCATTATTTGGTACTCATCTCCTTTGAGAGTATAGGTTTCTCATTCACTTACTCGCCCGCTAAAATCTAAAATACAGGAACGGGTTGTACGTCGCATTTACAAGATAGGACGTGCACAGAAGCAGCACCGCCGCAATTATAACGGGATAAGAATAGGCGCACACTTTTTGATAGTGTTTATATGCAAACCGTTTGATACGCTCAAACAAGTCGGTTGAGGCGAAAATACAGAGAATAAAAATTACAATATTTGTAAAGAACATATAGGAGGACGTGCTGTCCGCAAGAGAACCGCCTGCACCGAACATTGCTCCGATAAACCGTCCCGCGTCCCCTAACGTGTTTGTGTCGAACAACACCCAGCCGAACACCACAAGCAGGAACGTATAAAGCATACTTACCGCTTTTGGGAGTTTCTCCAAAATTTTTCCCCAGCCGAGACGCTCTATTATTATCAGTACGCCGAAATAAAGTCCCCACAATACGAAATTCCAGCTTGCGCCGTGCCAAAGACCTGTAAGTCCCCAAACAATGATAAGGTTGCGGAGAGTTTTCGGCAAACCCCTTCTGTTGCCGCCCAAGGGAATATAAACGTACTCTCTGAACCATGTGCCGAGGGTGATATGCCACCTGCGCCAAAACTCGCTTATGCTTTTGGAAAGATACGGGTGGTCAAAGTTTTTCGGGAAGTTAAAGCCCAGCATTTTGCCCAGTCCCACCGCCATATCGGAGTAGCCTGAAAAATCAAAATATATCTGAAATGTAAAGGCAAGTATTCCTATCCATGCGGTGGCAGCGCTCATGGCTGTGTAGTCCATGGCTTTTATCTGCGTCCAAATTATTCCGATATTGTTGGCAAGCAGGACTTTTTTGGCAAGTCCCTTTACAAACGTACCTATTCCCTCGCTTATCTTGTTGATGTTTACGGTACGCTCTTCAATTTCGGCGGCAACGTCCTCGTAGCGTACTATGGGACCTGCCACTATCTGCGGGAAAAGAGTTACATAAGAGGTAAATCCGATAAAGCTTTTCTGCACTTTGATGTTTCGCATATAAAGATCAATGGTGTAGGACATACTCTGAAAGGTGTAGAACGAAATGCCTATCGGCAGAGCTACCCTGCTTTCGCTTAGCCCGAAATTGTAAACGTTGTCGTTTATAAAGCGGTTGACGAGAATTACGGGATTTGTTATGTCCGAGCCGAAAACGGAATTTATCGTATCGAAAATAAAGTCGCTGTACTTGAAAACCGCCAGCAAGCCGATATTCATGCAGACGGAAACTATAAGACATACCGTCCTTATTTTCTGATTGCTGTCATATTTGTGCATGAACCGTCCCGCAGTATAGTCAATGAGGGTGGAAAGCAGCATTATTACAACATAAAACGGCTCTCCCCAGGCGTAAAAGAAAAATCCAGTAAGCAGTATCAAAAGATTTCTTGCAGGTATCGTCAGAGCTTTTCCGCCTTTTCGGGACACATTTATCCTGTTTGGCAGAAAGACGTACACAATAAGCACTGCCGGCAAAAAATAATATAAAAAAGTCAGACTTGAAAAGACCATTCGGCTATTCACCACCGTTATTTATTTTTTCGGCAAGAGCGTAAAATTCCTGCCTTGTCATCAATGTATTGAGTATATCCGTCATTCCCTTTGCAGTCAAAAGCTCAGGAAGCTCCAGCTCCGCAAGAAGCTTTCTTCGTTTTTCGGAGGAATTTTTACCTCCGCTGAAACCGCACTCGTAAAGGTCAAGCCTTGTTATGGGGTCGGTAAGCTCCTCCTTGTCGTCGGCTGTAATTCCCGCCTTTCGGAAGGCTTCGAGGATAATTTCCTTTTCAATGCCCTCTACTCCAAGCTTACCCTCCTTGGACGGGGCGGCTTTACGCTTTTCCTTGCCGAAAATATCGGGAACGTAGACGTTTGTGATTTTTCCGTTTTTTATCGCTCCTTTTAAGAACGAGCGTATCTTAAATCCTGCCGCGTCAGAATCGGTCAGGATTATTATTCCCGTTTTGGCGGCAAAATATCGTATAATTTCAAGAGTTTCCCTGTCCTTGAAAACGGTAAAGCCGTTGGTGGGGATTATTACCGCGTCCACAATGGAGCTTAGCTTTATTTTGTCATATTTGCCCTCCACAATGACGGCTTCCTTTAAATGCAGCATATTTTCTCCTTTTAATCTCTGAATGAAAGCATTTTTACCACCGCTTCCTCCAAAAGAGTTTGAGGCGGCGTTTTGGTAGACTTCATTGCGCTGTCTGTTTCCGCAAGGACTTTCATGCACATTCTTATATGGGGCATTGAAATACGGTTCACGTCTCTGAAAGCGTTATCGACGCGGAATGAAAGTACCTTGCTGTAGCCGAAATCCGTCTTTACGTCCTCGGGACTTTTTCCGCAGGACATTGCAGTTCTCGCGCGGTACAAGTCCAGCATATTACCCGTTACCGCATAAAGAATGGAAATAGGCTCTGTTTTTTCTTCGGTAAGGTCGTTCAGAAGCCTCATTGCGGTTACTGAATCCATTCGTGTTATCGCCCTTGCAAGGTCAAATGAAGTTGTTTCTATCTGCCTCGGTGAAAGAATTCGGACAGTATCTACAGTTATTTCGTTGCCTTGAGCGTAAGCGGTAAGCTTGTCTATCTCGTTTTCTATCATCAGAGTATTGCACAGACACTGCTCCGCAAGAAACACCGCTGCGTCCCGTGAAATTCCGCAGCCCGCCTTTGATACCTTAGCCATTATCTCCTTTGAGAGAGCTGCGGGAGTTTTCAGAGCAAAATTACAGACTCCGCCGACTTTATTCACAGCGTCCATAAGCTTTTTATTTTTGGCTGTGGGATATTTCTTTCCGTCGGTAACGTCCACGGAGGTATAGTAAAAAATCAATATAGTACTTTCGGGAAGATTTCCGATAATTGAAACAATATTGTTCAGGCTGTCCGCGTTTAAGGACTCGGCGTTCATATCGCAAACTGTGCAGCAGACATACTCCGCAAAAACAGGAAGTCCGTCGCAGGCGTCTGAAAATAGATCAAGGTCAAAGGTCTTTCCGTCAAAACTGTGCAGATTATAGTCCGCATTTTCCTTATCGACAATTCTTGAAACAAGATTTTTTGTATAAGCTTCAATTGCAGATATATCCTTGCCGTAAAAGTAGTACGCATTTTTAAACTGACGGTTTTTTATGGCGGTTTTTAAATCGTTTTCCGTTACAGCAGCCACTGCTTTCATTCCTTTCATTACAAAGCTTCGGAGCTTATCGCTCCATTGCCGTTCACAGTTATCCTTACGTTTTCGCCGATATAGACTGTTCTGTCCTTTACCGCTACGGCTTCGCCCTTTTCGTTCATAACCGCTATAATTCCGCAGTCGGGGTCAATATCGCTGCTTGTCCCGTCGTATCTTACAGCGGCTGAGCAGCTGTCGGGAAAATCGTATTCCGAATCGGCGGTATAAAATATTATGTCATTGTCTCTGCACCTGATTTTTATTACGCTTTCATTGTAAAAATATATTGTGCAGTCCGAAGCGTCGAAATACTGACTGTCATTATAAAAGTAACAGTCGCCCGCAGCGAGAGATTTATCCCTTTCCGGAAGCATTACCGCCGACAAGTCAAAAAGCTCCAAGGCTTCATTGTATATGGGCAGGGACGTGTTTGCTCCGGAATTTAAGATAAGGCAATCAATTTTGTAAATACCGTTCCTGTTAAGATACTTTACAGCAGATGAAGCAGCTCCCCCTCCGTCAAAGTCTATGATCGACGCGGATTTGCCGTAATGTACGACTGCGGCGGCGCTGCTTCCGTCCCGAAAAACCGCGGCGGATACGTCCGTCGAAACAAGCCTGTACAGATTTACCGAAACAATTGCAAACATCAGAACAACCGCCGCCGCTGCCGCCGTTATCTCCGCTTTTCTTGTCATCAAAAATAACGCGGCGACCAGAATTACCGAAAATGCCGCGGAAAGCTTTACAAAATCGCTGCCAAGCGGAATGTAGGAAAAGTGCAGCCTGCCGATAAATTTTGAGACCATAAGTACCATGCCGCATAATGCTTCGCAGATTTTAAGCACAGGAACGGCAATAACAGATACTCCGCCGGTTAGGGCAACGATTATCCCGCCCACAAGTATAAGCTCGCAAAGCGGCATCAGCAGCAGGTTCGAAAGCGGCGACATTACCGAAACTTCATCAAAAAACAGTATTGTTACGGGGAAAATCATTAACGTCACGCAGACCGAAGTAACTATCGACTTTGTGAAATTTCCAAGCTCACGCTTTTGCTCTATCACTCTGATAATCGCGGGAGCGGCAACGCCTATGGCAAAAACACCGCCCACTGAAAGCAGAAATGAAGCGTCCCGAACGGCAAAGGGCGTTAATATCGTAAGAATTATTACAGATATTCCCAGGGAATTGAAAACGTCCGCACGCCGTCTGAAAAGGCTTGCGCCGTAAACAATTGTCATCATCACCGCCGACCTGATCACCGAATTGGAAAACCCCGCCATTGCCGTGAAGCATAGCATAGGTACCAACAAAAGCCCGAAGCGTAAATATTTGTTAAATGGCAGCCGTGAAAGGAATATCCAGAAAAATGAACAAACCACCGAAAGATGTACTCCCGAAACAGCCATAAGGTGACCTATTCCCGCGCGGTACATAAGAGTTTTCTGCGAGCTTTCAAGCTCTGATTTGTCGCCGAAAAGCATTGCTTCCATGACCGCCTTGCCGTCGGTATTCATATTACTGCCGATAACTCCTATTATTTTATCTCGATAAGCGTACAAAGTCCGCTTTGCGGAAAAGCCCTTGCTGGACGTGTATTCAAAGTTTTTGACCTTGTTTATACGCAGAAATATCCCCTTTGCCTTATAGTAGTCCTTGGCAGGAAAGGTGTAACTGTTTTTCAGCATTGCGGCAGTTCCGCGGATCGTTACGCTGTCGCCTATTTCAGCATAGGTACTGTTTGTGTAGCAGCTTACCGCCGCTGTAACATCACCGTTGATCACACCTTTTACTGTGTATGCGGTTTTATCTCCGCCGTATTCGCTGTAGTCAGTTATAACGCCGTTTATCTCTACCTCGCAGCCGTCGTACTTAACAATATTTCTGTACACAAAGCAATCGTACAAGCCGTACAGAAGCATTGCAAAGGCTGCACTGATAATACATACGGAAACTTTAACCGACTTTCTCCCGAACAAAATCAATACCGTTACGGAAACAACAATTGCCGAAACAGAGGCAAGTATATTTGCTCCAATATCTAAAAATGATGCGAAAAACAGCCCAATCAAATAGGACGAGCCTATATAAGCCATTTTCCGCACCATTTTAATCCAGCCCTTTCAATTAACCCATTGTAACGTCAAGCTTTCTGCCGCCCAAAATATGAAAATGCAGATGTTTAACGCTCTGACAGCCGTTTTCACCGTAGTTTGTGACGATTCTGAAACCGTCCTCGGCAATTCCCTGCTCCTTGGCGATCTTAGCCGCAGCTTCAAAAATTTTTGAGACTACTGCGGAATTTTCCGCAGTTATCTCGTTTGCTCCCGAAATGTGATTTTTGGGAACTACTAAAATATGAACGGGAGCAAGAGGGTTAATGTCCTTAAAGGCGTAGACAAATTCGTCTTCATACACCTTTGCGCTTGGTATCTCGCCGGCTATGATTTTACAGAAAAGACAATCTTCCATTGCAAATTCTCCTTAATTGTAATTATTTAACAAATTCAGCAACTATGCCGCTTGCCGCCGCAATAGCTTCCTTAGCCTTTGCGGTGTCGCCCATTCCTGACATTGCGCTGTCGGGACGTCCGCCGCCTTTTCCCCCCGTAAGAGCGGAAACCTTTTGGACTATCTTCCCTGCGTGCGCTCCAGCAGAAACAGCTTCCTTGCCGCATACGCATATTATAGAGCCGCTTGTACCGTTTACCGCTGCAATTACTGCAACGGCATTTGCGGACTTGTCCTTTATCTTATCACCCATTGCTCTAAGCACGTCGGGAGCTGTGTCCTCCAAAACTGCGGTGATAACTTGAACAGAGCCGACAGTGACCGCGCTGTTAAAGAGCGCATCAAGCTGTGAAGCGGCAATTTTGCCTTTAAGGTCTGCAACCTCTTTTTCAAGTGTCTTGACTTCGCCGGCAATAACTCCGCAGCGTGTTACAAGCTCCGCAGCGTTTGGCGCTTTTACAGCCTGTGCAGATTTGGAAATAATATCCTTATAATCGTCGATAAGAGTAAGCACTCCCGAACCAGTTACAGCCTCGATACGTCTTACGCCTGCCGCAACGGAATTTTCCGAAACGATCTTGAAAAGTCCGATTTTTGAGGTGTTGTCGATATGAGTTCCGCCGCAAAATTCTATTGAAGTTTCCTTAACGTCCACAACACGTACAACGTCGCCGTATTTTTCACCGAACAGAGCCATTGCGCCAAGCTTTCTTGCTTCGTCTATGGGCATTTCGGTCATGGTGACGTTTATTGCGTCCAAAATGTTTTTGTTGACAATTCCCTCAATTTCTTTAAGCTCGTCGGGAGTTACAGCCTCAAAATGTGAGAAGTCAAAACGGACTCTCTCGCCGTCAACAAGCTGTCCCGCCTGATGAACGTGGTCGCCAAGAACCTTTCGCAGAGCCGCCTGAAGCAAGTGAGCCGCAGTATGGTTGCGCATGATCGAAGCGCGTCTTTGCTTGTCAACAGCTGCCGTTACGCTGTCGCCCACAGAAACAGTACCCTGTGCCGTTCCGAAATGAAGAAAATGACCGCTGTGTATCTTCTTTGTATCGGACACCTCAAAGGCTGTCATTGCCCCGCTGATAACGCCCGTGTCGCCCACCTGTCCGCCGCTTTCCGCATAGAAAGGCGTTTTATCAAGGACTATTACAGCTTCGTCTCCGTCGTTTGCGGTCTCTACGCTTTCGCCGTCCACAAATATTGCAAGGACTTTCGCCTGTTCCTCCATTGAGGAATAGCCTGTAAAGTCAGTTACTTCACAGCCAACGGCAAGAGTACCGTCCTCCCAGGACGAACCCGACTTTGCATCGTGATCCTCACGAGCCTTTTTCTTCTGCTCGTTAAGGCACTCGGTGTACCTTTCGGTATCGACCTCAATGTCCTTTTCCTCTGCAATTTCTATGGTCAAATCAATGGGAAAACCGTAGGTATCGCTGAGCAGGAACGCATCATCGCCGCTTAAGGTTTTACCGCCATTTTTGAGTACCGCATCAATTTTTTCGGTAAGGATTTCCATTCCCTTGTCAATTGTTTTGGCAAAGGTTTCCTCCTCGCTTCTGATAAGCTTTTTAATGTATGCCTTACGCTCCTCCAATTCGGGGTAAGCGGCGGCATTTTCAGCAATTACCGTATCCACAACTTCATAAAGGAAAGGCTTGGTAATTCCCAAAAGTCTGCCATGACGTGCCGCACGTCTCAAAAGACGGCGCAGAACATAGCCCCTGCCGTTGTTTGAGGGAGTTACGCCGTCCCCAACCATAAAGGTAGTGCTTCTGATATGATCGGTAATTACGCGGAGGGAAACGTCCTTTTTCTCGTCCGCCTTGTATTCAACGCCGGCAATTTTGCTGATGTGCTTCATGATATTTTGAACGGTGTCCACCTCAAAAAGGTTGTCCACGCCCTGCATTGCACAGGCAAGTCTTTCAAGACCCATACCCGTGTCAATATTCTTGTGCGCCATTTCGGCGTAATTGCCGTTGCCGTCGCTGTCAAACTGGGAGAATACCAAATTCCATATCTCTATGATACGGTCGCAGTCGCTTGCCTGTTCAAAGCTTTCAAAGGGACCGTAGCTTTCTCCCCTGTCGAAATGTATTTCGGAGCATGGTCCGCAGGGACCGCTGCCGTGTTCCCAAAAGTTGTCGGCTTTGCCGAGACGTTTTATTCTATCTTTTGGCACGCCTATGTCGTTCATCCAAATCTGCTCCGCCTCGTCATCGCTTTCAAAGACGGTTATCCAAAGCCTGTCCGCGGGGATTTCCAAAACACCCGTAAGAAATTCCCAAGCCCACGCAATTGCTTCTTTTTTGAAGTAGTCGCCGAATGAGAAGTTGCCCAACATTTCAAAATATGTGCCGTGACGGGCGGTCTTGCCCACACGCTCAATGTCGGGAGTACGGATACATTTCTGACACGTTGTAACTCTTACATTGGGAGGAGTTTCCTGTCCCAAAAAGAATTTTTTCAGCGGAGCCATGCCGCTGTTGATAAGCAGCAAGCTGTTGTCCCCGTGAGGTATAAGGGACGCACTTGCCATTCTTGTGTGATTTTTGCTTTCAAAAAATGAAAGATATTTTTCTCTAAGGTCGTTTAATCCTGTCCACTGCATTTTAAAATACTTCCTTTACTATAAATTGGAAAAAGCTTTCTTAACTCGTGCCTATCAGTCTTCGTCCTCTTCCTCTGGCATATCCCAGTTGTGGTAAACATTCTGAACGTCGTCGTTGTCCTCAAGATTTTCAAGCAGGAGGTTCATCTTCTTTATAGAGTCCTCGTCGGTAAGGGTGGTGTAGGTAGAAGGTATCATCTCGATGTCCGCTGAAATCAGCTTGTAACCCTTTTCGGTAAGTCCGTCACGGACTGCCGCAAGGTCGGCAGGCTCGGTCTCGATCTCGATAACGTCCTCCTCCATGGAGAAATCGGACGCGCCTAAGTCGAAAACGTCCTCCATTACCTTGTCCTCGTCAAGACCGTTGTTTTCCGCAGCTATGATACCTTTGCTTGTGAACATAAAGGACACGCAGCCTGTAGTACCCAAATTTCCGCCGAATTTGTCGAAATAGTGGCGGATATCGCCGGCTGTACGGTTTTTGTTGTCTGTCAAGGTCTCGACAATTACAGCAACGCCGTTGGGCCCGTAGCCCTCGTAAACGTTTGCCTCGTAGTTTGTTTTATCTCCGCCTCCCGCAGCTTTTTTAATTACACGGTCGATATTGTCGTTGGGGACGTTGTTCGCCTTAGCCTTTGCAATAAGGTCGCGGAGCTTTGCGTTATTGTTTGGGTCGCCGCCGCCCTCCTTAACACAGACGGTTATCTCACGTCCTATTTTAGTGAATATCTTGGCTCTTGCGCCGTCTGTGGCTTCCTTTTTTCTTTTGATGTTATTCCATTTGGAATGTCCTGACATAAAAATTCTCTCCTTATATAAAATGTTATTTTTTGCTATATATTAAGCAATTTCTCATATGCGCGGCTTCCCGTCTCAATTGGCTTGCCGTGCCCGAAAAATATTCTTTCGGGAGACAGAGCCGCTATCTTGTAAAGGGACTCCCTTGCCGCCTTTGGACTTTCACAAATCAGCGAGGAGCTTGGGTACACAAAATTCATCAGCGCGTCCCCAACGTATAAATCTCTGCCCTGCATTATTCCAAAAGAACCCTTTGTATGTCCGTCAAGCTTTACGGCTTTACACTCAATGCCGTACTTCTCACCGAGAGCAACACCGTCCTCGGGGAAAATGTTTACCGCAAAGCTTTCGGTGCTCTGTCCCATAAGCTTTTGAGATGCCGACAAAATGACCTTGCCCCTGATACCGACAGGATAAATGCGGTGCATAAGATTGTGTCTTGACAGCGCAAGATCAAGAGAACTCATAACAATGTCCGCCCCGAAAAGCTTTGAAAAATACGCCGCGTTTCCGATATGGTCGTTATGCCCGTGTGTAAGGAAGATAAGCTTTACATTATAGTATTGAAGCCATGTTTCGATCTCGTCGCGGTAATCCTCTGTACCCGTGTCGATGAGCATATCCCCGCTTCTGCCGCGGATAACGTAACAGTTCCCGTTCCCGCAGGTTATCATATTAACTCCCTCAAGGTTCATTTTTTTCCACCTCTTCGCCATACATTTTTGTATTATACCATATTATGTCGAATAATTCAACCATTCTTTTATAATTTTCCGTAAGCTTTAAGTACCCAAACAGCGTCTCCAGAGCCGTTGCACGTCTGTACTCCACAGGATTGGAGCTTTTCGGCACGGTGTTGCCTGTCGCATTCCTGCCCCGCTTTAAAACAGCGGTCTCCTCCTCCGTTAATATGGGAAGAATTTCCTCAACAGCTTTGGACTGATACGCCGCGCGGACACGTTCCACCGCCTCGGAATGGAGCTTTTTTACAGGCATATTAGCTGTCAGCACAAGCCGCTCGCGGACAAGCTGCTCGTAGACCGCGTCCCCCAAAAAAGCAAGGGTTAGGGGGCTGTATTGATTTACGTCATGCTTTTCTATAGTGTACCACCCTTTCGTTCAATAATGGGCATCGCCCCGTCATTCAAAGCTCTGCTTTATATTTCCGTTTTATCTTCCGCAGTACGTGTTCGGTCGTGGTTTCTCATAAAGAACAGCAGGTCTATCAGCGACTTGTGATACGGGATAAATATTTCCTCATCTATCATGCTTTTAATTTCCTCGTCAGAAGCCCATTTTACCTGTGCAACCTCTTCATACTGCAATTTTAAAGAGTTCTCGTCCAAATCCTTTTGCACCACGTAAATATCGTCAAATACACTTTCACTCTGTATCGTCAGCACTCGCCGCAGCTCTTCGGAAGCAAGCTGTAAGCCTATTTCTTCGGAAGTCTCACGTATCGCGGCGGTAAGGCTTGTGTCCCCCGCAACGGAGCTGCCGCCGACAGTCAAGTCCCACATACCGCTCCAGCTGCGCTTGAACGGCTGCCGCTGCTGTATAAGCATTTTACCGTCGCTGTTGAAAATGCAGACGTGCACAACCATGCGGTAAAAACCTTCCGGTTCGGGAGTTCCCCGCTCCATTGTCCTGCCTGTTTTGTTTCGGTCGCTGTCGTATAAGTCAAAAATCTCCATATTTGTCTTTCTCCTTTAAACATTATTCCAAAGTCGTTTTATCGGGCGAAAGAACATAAACATAAGCATATATGCCGTCCTCGCTGCCATTCTGATACCTTTTTATTACCCTTTGCATCGGAAAAATAACCGTATTATTCTCAAGCTCGACAGACGCGTTTATTTCGCCCTGCGGGTCGTTATCATCGGTATGCCACTTCCCGCCGTAAAGACAAATAACAGTCTCGCCGATATAGCAGCCCAAGGAGAAAATAATTTTTCCTCTGTTACGTGAAATTATGCCGTTTTCTCCGCTTTGCTCGTCAATAAAGCGGTCGATCTCTTTCATGCTTTCGAGGGTATAATCCGCTTTGTAGCCCGACGAATTAAGAGCCATGACTACCCATTCGCAGGCTGTATGAATATCCTCTTCAAGTGTTGGCGGTTTCTTTTTAAAAAGCTTATCTCTAAGTCCCATACAAAATTTCCCTCCAATATATTTAAAATACAAAGTCAAACTCAAAGCCGAAAATGTTTACGGTGTCACCCTCGTCAATGCCTTTTCTTTCCAACTCGTCGATTATGCCGCTGTTACGCAGGACACGCTGAAAATACTGCAATGAAGCGTAATCGTCCATATCAACGGTACGCATGATATTTTCAAGCCAAGGCGCTTCAACGTAGAACACGCCGTCGTCGCCACGCTTTATCTCGAATTTTTCTCCCATTCCCGCACGCTCGTCAAGCTCCTGCTGGGTCATGGGTTCAACCTCGTACTCCTTTATTGGAGGGAGTTTATCAAGCTCTGCCGCGATCGCGCCCACAAGCTGCTTTGTTCCCTGCGTTGTTGCGGCGGAGATTTCATAAAACTTCAAACCAAGATTTTCTATATACTGCCTAAAATCGGCTATTTGCTCCGCAGAAGCCATGTCGCACTTGTTTGCGGCAACTATTTGAGGAAGCTCCGCAAGCTCCTCACTGAAAGTTTTTAACTCACGGTTGATAATTTCAAAATCACTTTTGGGGTCGCGTCCCTCAATTCCGGAAACGTCTATAACGTGCACAATAAGCCTGCACCTTTCAACATGGCGAAGGAACTCGTGTCCAAGCCCTATACCGTCGCTTGCGCCCTCGATAAGTCCGGGAATATCCGCCATTACAAAAGATTTGCCCTCCTCGACCTTGACAACGCCAAGAACCGGAGTAAGCGTGGTAAAATGATAATTGGCAATTTTCGGCTTTGCTGCTGAAACAACGGAAATCAACGTGGACTTTCCAACATTAGGAAATCCCACAAGACCAACGTCCGCAATAAGCTTTAATTCAAGGGAAATCTCAAACTCCTCGCCGAGAAATCCCGGCTTGGCAAATTTAGGTATCTGTCTTGTGGGCGTGGCAAAGCGAGCGTTGCCCTTGCCTCCCTTGCCTCCCTTAGCGAGAACTTTAGGCTCGTCCGAGGACATATCCGCCATTATCCTGCCTGTTTCCGCGTCACGGATAAGAGTACCCATAGGTACTCTTATAATAAGGTCGGGAGCATTTTTGCCCGTTTTGTTCCCCGAAGAACCGTTTTCGCCGCGCTGCGCGATATACTTCTTTTTGTAGCGGAAATCTTCAAGAGTGGAGAAGTTGTCGTCCACTTGGAAAATAATGTCTCCGCCCTTACCGCCGTCGCCGCCGTCAGGACCGCCGCTCGCAACATATTTTTCACGGTGGAAAGAAACGGCTCCGTCGCCGCCGTCCCCCGCTTTTATCTTAATTTTTGCCTTGTCAACAAACATGATTAACCTCTTTCTCAAACAAATTGCAACTTAAACCCATAATATTATACCACAAAAAAATCAAAACTGCAATATCTTATAAAAAAATATGCAAATTTTTAGCAAAATCACAAAATGTGCCAATAAAATATTTTTTTGTAAAAAACACTTGACAATTGCAAAAAATCCTGCTATAATAATTAAGTCGTTAAAAATGCAGAACATAAAACATTAAGTTCCTGCATATATTCGGAGAAGTCGCCTAGCCCGGTTTATGGCGCACGACTGGAACTCGTGTATGGGTTGATAGCTCATCGAGGGTTCGAATCCCTCCTTCTCCGCCAGCGGGGAACGCCCGCAGCGAAAGTCACCCCCGCAGTAAAATGCGAGGGTGACTTACTTTATATAGCCCCCTCAAGGGGGCGGGAAAATGCTTTTGCAGAGATTAAACACTGTTTATAGCAATCTATAAAATTATCTAAACATATCTGTTTTATTAACCCAAAAGCTTAAAAAGTCACTTTTCAATTCTTGCCTCTTGCTTCTTAATTTCTTAAAACAGAAACGGTAAGGATATTTTTATATTTTGCTCTAAAATGTGAAATCATATATTTCCCCTCAGCAATGTGGGGAAATTTTCTTTGAATTTTGTGCAAATAAAATCAAGCACTACTGTTTCTTTTAAGCTATAATTAATACAGAGCGGTTGAAACGAGGTGAATGATGATGTACGAAATGCAAAAGCAGATCCAAATAATCGTCGATGAGATCGACCGATGTATCAAGCAGCACAATGACGAAGCCATGACGCTTTCCGTAATTTCAAGCAAATTAAACTATTCCGAATTTTATATTACGAGAAAATTCAAAGAAATATCGGGTATGACATTCAGAGATTATCTGCGCCGCAGGAAATTAGCCTTTGCGCTGAAAGAATTGCGGGACAGTAAAAGGTATATATTGGATATTGCCGTAGATTACGGTTTTTCGTCCCATGAAGCTTTTACACGTGCATTCAAAGAGCTTTACGGTATCACACCGAGCGAATACCGAAAAAACCCTGTCACCCTTGTTATTCGTACAAAACTCTGTCCGTTCGACCGCTACTTTTTTGAAATGGGAGAGATCGGTATGATTAAATCCACAAATGATGTCAAGGTTTATTTTGTAACAATCCCCGCGCACAAATTTTTACACGTTAAAAGTTATGACAGCAACGGATATTGGGACTTCTGGCAAAAACAGTCGCAGATACCCGGACATGACTGCGAAACTATCTGCGGCTTGCTTGACAGTATTAAAGGCAAATTGGACGACGAGGGAGGAAGTGAGCCAAACAGCGGCGCCGGTCAGATAATGGCGTTTCTTCATGACTCTAAGGGTAAACCATTCTGCTATGGTATTCCCCGCGCGGAATGTTACGGAGTAAGGCTTCCCGTCGATTATAATGGCGAAGTACCTTCGCAAATGCTTATGATCGACATTCCCGAAGCCGAGTATATTGTTTTTGAACACGGTCCGTTTGATTATGAGCAGGAAAACCGAAGCGTAGAGGAGAAAGTAAGCGAAGTTATTAAGAATTTCGATTTTTCAGACACAGGGTACTGCTATGATGCTTCTGACGGAAGAATTGCTTACTTATATCATGATCCCGCACGGTTTTGGAAAGAAATAAGACCTGTGAAAAAAGTTACTGCGACAAAACAATAAGTTAAATATTTATTCTTTTCGTAAAAAGGTGATACCTATGCACTTACGTACAAACCTGCAACAGCGTTTATCTGACTATAATGTTGAATTGTTGTCAATGGAAAATTTGGATAAGTATTCAGAGGTTTTTTATTGCAATAATGATTATTATTTGATAACGGACGGTCGTTCCGCATCAAAAGACGATTGCATTGACACGATTGAATATTGCCCAAACGGTTTTCCAAAAGAAAAATGTTATTGTATAGGTTTTTCGATTAACGGTGAAGCCGCTGCAATTCTTTCAATGTTAGAAGATTATCCCGATAACGGTACATTGTACATAGGTCTTTTTCTTATGAATGAAAAATTCAAACGGAAAGGTATTGCGACAAAAATAATTAACACACTTATAGACGAGGCTTTCCATGCAGACTACAAATCTGTAAAGCTTTCTGTACAGGACAATAATATCAGCGGTTTTTCTTTCTGGAAAAAGCTTGGATTTTATGTTACAGAAGCAAACCATTGCAATGGATTTTGCAATCTGTCTATGGAATACAACCGTCATTAGCAGGAAAACATTTTTATATCAAAAGGTGATTATTAATGGATTTGCACAATTGCACGCTTTGCCCGAGAAAATGCGGGGCAGACAGATATAACGGTACAGGCTTCTGCGGCTGCGGGTCAAATATCCGCGCCGCAAAAGCCTATCTTCATATGTGGGAAGAGCCTTGCCTTTCAGGAAATAACGGCGCGGGGACGGTTTTCTTTTCGGGCTGCTGCATGAAATGCTGCTTCTGTCAAAATTACAAAATTTCCTCCGAAAATATCGGAAAGGAAATTTCCGCAACACGTCTTGCGGAAATTTTCCTTGAATTACAGGAAAAAGGAGCGCACAACATTGACCTTGTAAGCCCCACGCCTTATGTGCCGCAAATTATCGAGACGCTGGATATATGCCGCGGCAAACTGAATATTCCGATAGTTTACAACACCGGCGGGTATGAACGTATTGAAACGCTGAAAATGCTGGAGGGGTATGTGGACATTTACCTCCCCGACTTTAAGTATTACGACAACAAACTTGCTAAAAAGTACTCATCTGCGGACAATTATTTTGAAACTGTTACGGCGGCTTTAAAGGAAATGTACCGTCAAGTTGGGGCATATAAAATTGAGGACGGCATTATGCGGCGCGGCATGATCATACGCCACCTTGCGCTGCCGTCTCACAGGCACGACTCTGTCAAGGTGCTTGAATGGATAGCGGAAAACCTCCCTAAGGACGATATTTTAATAAGCCTTATGAGCCAGTACACGCCGTTTTATAAAAGCTCCCTGCATAAGGAGATTTCCAGAAGAATTTCCACATTTGAGTATAATTTCGTCCTTGACAAGGCGCGGGAACTGGGGCTGAACGGCTTTATGCAGGAACGCTCCTCCGCAAAGGAGGAATACACTCCAGAATTTGATTTTGAGGGAATTTTGTGAATGTTACCAAAAAGTATGGGATTTTGTGCAATATATTCTGCTTGACTTTATTTTAGCAAAGGAGTAAAATGTTAATTGGCGTATTTGTAAAACGTGCCAAATATTGTTGAAAGAAGCAGAATTATGTTAGTTAAGGATTTTGGAAAAATTATCAAACGTGAATTTAAAGGCTATAATGCTAAAAAATTCGGTCAGGACGCTCTTGCGGGAGTTACCGTTGCGGCGGTTGCGCTACCCCTTGCTCTTGCTTTCGGTGTAAGCTCGGGAGCGACCGCCGCAGCTGGGCTTATCACCGCTGTTTTTGCGGGACTTATCATAGGCGGACTTTCGGGAGCGTCCTACCAAATAAGCGGTCCAACGGGTGCGATGACGGCTATTTTGGTCTCACTTGTGGCTCAGTACGGTATTCAGGGCGTTTTTATCGCAAGCTTTATTGCGGGCGTACTGCTGCTTATTGCGGGAATTTTAAAGCTTGGCGGACTTGTTTCATACCTGCCGATGCCTGTTATAACCGGCTTTACAAGCGGTATTGCAATTATTATCGCTTTGGGACAGGTGAACAATCTTACAGGGCTTACCTCCGAGGGGCTTACCACTATCGAAAAAATTGCAAGCTATTTCACCCTTGAACAAAGCCTTGACATTACCGGACTTATTATCGGTCTTGCGGTGATCGTGTTTATGTTTGTTTACCCCAAAAAGATAAATCAGTACTTCCCCGGCTCGCTGGCGGCTATTGTTCTTGCAACTGCGGCAAACATGATATTTAAATTTGACGTTGCGGTCGTGGGTGCAATACCAAAAACCGTTTTTCTCGACGACAGGCTTGACATTACAGCGTTTGCGGACTGGGGTACGGTCAAGGGACTTATCGTTCCCGCCATATCCATTGCCGCTTTGGGACTTATTGAGTCCCTCCTCTGCGGAGCTTCCGCAGGTCGAATGAAAAATGAAAAGCTCAACGCCGACGTGGAGCTTGTTGCACAGGGAGTAGGAAACATGATAATCCCGTTTTTCGGCGGCGTCCCCGCAACGGCGGCAATCGCCCGCACAAGCGTTGCCATAAAGTCAGGCGGACAGACCCGAATGACCTCTGTAGTTCACTCTGTCGTACTGCTGCTCTCGATGTTTATCCTCGGCGGGGTAATGTCTATGATACCACTTTCGGCGCTTGCGGGCGTACTTATCGTTACGGCATGGCGAATGAACGACTGGACGGCAATAAAGTCCATTTTCGGTAAGAAAATAAAGACCGCTATCTTCCAGTTTCTTATAACAATGCTTGCGACCGTCATTTTTGATCTTACGGTAGCAATTCTCATTGGCGTGGCATTTTCGATAATCATGTTTGTTGTCAAAGTCTCCGATATGCAGGTAACTGTTGCGGAGGTTGACCCCGAAAAGCTTGACGAAAGCAATGTCGATCCCGAAAAATTAAAGTACACCTGCGTTGTGTACATATCGGGACCACTTTATTTCGGTACTTGCAGCAAGCTTGAAGAAAAAATCTCCGCATTGGGCGAGAATTACAATGTTATTTTCTCCATGCGAGGCGTTACTGTTGCGGATATTTCGGGAATTGAGGCTCTGCACGAATACTGCGAGAGACTTATTTCAAGCGGAATTATGGTGTATTTTTCCTGCGTTCAGCCCCCTGTTATGGAGATGATAGAGCGGTGCGGTCTTAAAGAGCGTTTCAAGGACGATATGTTTTTCTGGAGTACGGACAAGGCTTTTCAGCATATTTCAAAATTATAAAAATACAAAAGTATATGATAAAAGGCAGGAAGATTTTTCCTGCCTTATTTTTCGATGTTTTCAAAAAAGCTTTCGATAGGTTTGTTCAAAACTTTTGATAATCCGTAAAGTTCAATATCAGAAACAGTTCTTATCTGCTTTTCAATTCTTGAAATCGAACCTCGACATATATAAATTGCAAGCGTTTCAAGCTTTGCGGAAAGTAATTGCTGACTTAAACCGCACTCTTTGCGGAATTTTTTTACTTGTTTGCCGACAATATTTGTCTGACTTCCGTCAATAATTCTCCCCATAAAAATCACTCCACGATATTTGTCTTGACAAAGGACAAATATTATGATACACTAATTTTAAAATAATATTGTCCTATAACAAGACAAAAGGAGAATTTTATGAAAAAAGTATTTTTTACAGGACACAGAGTATTTAATTACAACAGAGAAATTTATCAAAATTTTAAGTCTGAACTTATAAAACTGATGAAAGAGGGTGTAACGGATTTTTACGCAGGCGGCGCATTGGGCTGGGATATGACATTTGAAAGATCTATTATAAATTTCCGTGAAAATCACGTCCCTTTAGTTAGACTGCACTTAGTCCTGCCATGTCCGCCGGAGGAACAGACCGCCCGTTGGAATAAATATGACAAAGAGGCATATTTTAAAATACTCGAAGCGGCGGACAGCGTGGAGATCGTCTCGGAGCACTACGATAAAAACTGCATGAAAAAACGGAACGAACGGCTTGTGGAATTGGGAGACGTTTGCTTGTGTTACTACAATAAAAACCATTACCGCAGCGGTACGGGACAGACGGTACGGCTTGCCGAAAAGTGCGGCAGGGAAATTATTAATTTGTACAGAAAGACAACGGAGGATTGACAACATTTTTTCGGCAAAAAAAGCCGCATAATATCATTGCTATTCTGTAAAAAATGCTGTAAAATAATTATAGGCAATTTTCATATTTCAAAGCTGTAAACGCACAAACGGCATTTTGGCAGTCCTCCAAAAATCGAGGCGCTGTACGTTTTGGGCTTGCAAAGCATTTTCGCAACTTAAATCAAGATTTTTTCCTTGAAATGTGGTATATTTATTTTCGGAGGGAGGCGAACGGCTTGTACGAATGGAACGAGGCAATACAAAAAATGATCGACCGAGTAGAAGAGACGCTGTGCGAAAACCCGTCGCTTATACAGATAGCGAATTATATCGGGTACTCGCCATATTACTGCTCTACCCTTTTTCACGAGATCACGGGTATGACGTTGAAACGCTATATTTCAGGCAGACGGCTTACTCGCGCGGCTCTTGCTTTAAGGGACACGGACGAGCGGATCATTGACATTGCCTTTAGCTGCGGTTACTCTTCGCAGGAGGCTCTGACGAGAGCTTTCCAGGCGGCGTTTGGGTGCACACCTGCGTCCTATCGGAGAGAACCTGTACCTATTCCGCTTCCGATCAGACAAGTGGTTCTCAGCCCCGAATATTACCAACATATGAGAGGAGAAAAAAATATGAGCAAAAATGTTCTTGCCAAAGCCCATGTAAAGGTAGAATTTATTCCTGCACACAAATACCTCGGTATTTGGGAGGAAAAAGCTAAGCACTACGGCGATATGTGGCAGTACCACGACTGCAATTCCGTATGCGGTATTATCGACAGTCTCAGCAACGTAAGCGATGTTATCGTTACAGGGCACACAGCAGGCTGGTTTAAGGCAAACGGAGAACGCAGATATTTTTACGGCACGGGCGTTCCCCTTGACTACAGCGGAAAAATCCCCGACGGCTTTGAGTTAAAGGAATTCCCCGACAGCTATTATCTTGTTTTTCACCACCCTGCGTATGATTACCTAAAGGACAACGGCGAGGTCATGGGCAAGGTCGAAAATCTCGCATGGAATTACGACATAAGCAAGTTTGACGGCGGAAAATACGAATGGAACGAGGACGCGTGCCAGTGCTATCAGCGGCACTATCCCGAAGTTTTGGGGTATCAGATACTTCGCCCAATAAAGCTTAAATAAGGGAACGCCACACAGCGTTAGTCCTCCAATTGCAAAGTATTACAAACTTTGACTTTGCAGCCCCTCAAGGGGCAGGTAAAAAATCGGTATTACCTTAAATAACTTCCGATAACATTTGCAAAATTCTCCGACCGAATAAATTTGGTCGGAGAATTGTTTTATTTTTATTGCATTTTGTTTCCGATTGTGGTAAAATTGTTATAGATAATTTTTCAGAAAAGGAAGTTTTTTTATGAAGTATGTTGTTTTGCTCTGCGACGGTATGGCTGACTACCCCGTTGAGGAATTGGGCGGCGAGACCCCTATGAGCAAGTCCGTTACGCCGAATATGGACGCTCTTGCAAAGAATTCGGTTATCGGCTTGGTAAAAACTGTTGCGGACGGCATGAAGCCCGGTTCGGACGTTGCTAATCTTTCCGTCCTCGGCTACGACCCTGCGGTGTGCTACACGGGACGTTCCCCGCTGGAGGCAGGTTCTATCGGCATTGACATGAAGCCTGAGGACGTTTCCTTCCGCTGCAATCTTGTTACAGTATCCAACGAGCCGAATTTTGAGGACAGGACGCTTGTTGATTACTGCGCGGACGATATATCAACGGCAGAGGCAGAGGAGCTTGTAAAGTTCCTTGCTTCACACTTTGATAATGATGAATTTAAGCTTTACAGCGGTGTAAGCTACCGTCACTGTCTCATCTGGCACGGTGGTACTCTTGATGTGGGTACGCTTACTCCGCCGCATGACATTACGGGACGCAAGGTTACGGAGTACATTCCTAATCACCCAAATGCGGAAAAGCTGTTTGATATGATGAAAAAAAGCTATGAGCTTCTGAAAGACCACCCTGTCAACAAGGCGAGAGAAGAGCGTGGACTTCGTCCCGCAAACTGCATTTGGCTTTGGGGCGAGGGCGTTCGTGCAAATCTTGAAAATTTCTATGAGAGCCACAAGCTTAAAGCTTCCATGATCTCGGCGGTGGACTTGCTCAAAGGCATTGGAAAATTCGCGGGCATGAGAGTTGTGAACGTTGAGGGCGCGACAGGTTACATTGACACCAACTTCAAGGGCAAGGCGGAAGCCGCTGTCAAGGAGCTTGCCGACGGTCAGGACTTTGTTTACATTCATGTGGAGGCTCCCGACGAGTGCGGTCACAGGCATGAAATTGAGAACAAGGTCAAATCTCTTGAAATTATTGACAAGGAAATTCTTGGGACTATACTCCCCGAGCTTGACAAGTACGACGATTTCAAGCTGATGATACTCCCGGATCACCCTACTCCACTTGCGTTAAAAACTCACACCAACGACGCTGTTCCGTTTATGATTTACCAAAAGAGCGTCAAAGCGGAGGGCAAGCCTGTTTTCACCGAGAAAACCGCTAAAGAAACGGGGCTGTACATTGAAAAAGGTCCGTCAATAATGAATTATTTTATTGATTTGAATAAGTAAAATATAATACAAAACGGTACTGTTTTTCAGTACCGTTTTGTATTATTCGTCTGCACGTATATTCTCAACAAACATTTTTATATCCCCTGATATTTTCTCATACTCATAGTCGTGGACGTAATGAGGACAATCAAGCTCTACATACTCGCCGCCCTGCACCTGTGCAATATAGTCCTTGGGAATACTGCGCCATGTTTCTTTATCAAAGCCGGTACCGCCCGAACCGTCCGATATAAACAGCAGCATTGGAAGTTGGGGTACTCCCCCGCTTTCAACGGTTTTTGCATTTTCCTTGACAGCCTCGGTTTCGTTTATCATTGTCACGGTAGCAGTGCGTCTGTAAAAAACAGCTCTGTACAGTTCCTTTTCTTCCTCAGAAAGTGTACCGTACTTTATTGCGTCACTTTCTGAAATATTTGGAATAAAACGCGTCACACCCATTTGTGCCGCAAAAGTTGCCAAGTGCATAAGCGGGATATTTATTTTCATACTCTCATAATACTTAGGAACAGCCATGTCAAGTCCCACTATAGCCATCACCTCATCAGGATATTTCTGCGCCCAGTAAAGCGCTTCAAGTCCGGACATAGAGTGCGGACAGAGTATGTAGGGAGCTTCAATTCCCGCCGCTGTCAGAGCAGACCTTGTATCTTCAAGGATTGAATTTATGTCACGCTCCTTATCGACCACATCGCTGAATCCGTACCCGAATTTTTCAACCACGGCGATTTTATACTCATCACTAAGCAGCGAATACAGAGATTTGAAATCCAGCACAGGCGAGCAAGTCCCACCGCCCGACATAAACACGAGAGTGACGTCTCCCTCACCCTCGGTATAAATATTCATGGAGTTTCCGTCCACATTTACCGAATTTCCTATCTGCCGCAGGATTTTTTTTTCTCTTGAAAGCTGTATTCTGTGATTTATAAAGCAAATCAACACCAATATGCCGAGTATGAATACCACAAGTAAAAATATTCTTAACACTTTGATAAGTATTTTCATAACGTCCTCCAAAAGAAAAACTGCCGTCAAAAGGCTAAGCCTTTACCCTTTCAGGCATACTATGTCTGAATGGATAAAATGCTCCCATGGGTAACAATACTTCTGTATCGCTACCTGCCTAATGACGGCAGCCCTATTTACTTTAAAATCAGCCGTTGCCCTTTGCCATGCTTGCAACCTCTGCTGCAAAGTCGTCAGCCTTTTTCTCGATACCCTCGCCTCTCTCGAAACGAACGTAATCAACAACAGCAATCTTTCCGCCAAGCTCCTTTGCGGCATTCTCAACGTACTTCTGAACGGTAACCTTGTCGTCCTTAACAAAAGCCTGCTCAAGGAGACAGTTCTCGGAATAGTACTTGCCAACCTTGCCCTCAACGATCTTAGCGCGAACCTGTTCGGGCTTGCTTGCCATTTTGGGGTCTTCAGCCATTTGAGCCATCATTATCTTCTTCTCGTTCTCGATAACCTCTGCGGGAACAGTCTCTCTGTTAAGGTAAGCGGGGTTCATAGCAGCAACCTGCAATGCACAGTCCTTGCCGACCTCGAATGCCTTGTCTGCGGGGAGGTCTGTGTCAAGCTTTACCATTACGCCAATGCTTCCGCCGCCGTGAACATAAGGAACAAGTACGCCCTCAAATCTCTGAAAACGACGTATAACCATATTTTCCCTGATTTTGATAAAGAGGTCTTGGAGAGTTTCCTCAACGCTCTTGTCGCCGCCGCTGATAGTTGCAGCCTTGAGTGCGTCAAGGTCAGCGGGGTTCTTTTCAATTACAGTCTTTGCAACTGCCGCAACGAATGCCTTGAACTCGTCGTTGTTTGCAGCAAAGTCTGTCTCGATGTTTACTTCAACAACTGCGCCCACATTGCCCTCTACAACGGAAGTAACGATACCCTCCGCAGCAATTCTGCCGCTTTTCTTTGCCTGTGTTGCAAGTCCCTTTTCACGGAGTATCAGAACAGCCTTTTCTGTATCGCCCTCAGCCTCTTCAAGAGCCTTTTTACAATCCATCATGCCAACTCCGGTAGCTTTCATAAGGTCTTTAATTTCCTGTGTTGAGATCTTTCCCATTTTTATTCCTCCTAAAAAATTACTCCCAATTTGTTTTTGTGTTCTTCTAAACTAATCGGGCAAATATTTATAAATTTTTAATTGAGCAAAGCATTTTACAAACTGAAAGCTATAGATATTGCTTTATTATTTCAAAGTTCTTTTCTACAGCCAAACTTCCGTCCAATAAAATTTTCTGACACTGCAATTGTTTTTGCCATTCATCGTGTTTTGATTTGCTTCTCATATTTATATCACCATTATCATAAGAAGCTGCCCAATCAAGAAATTCTTGGTGGCTTTCGTACATATCTCCACCAAAATCGACCCGACTTCCGAAACGCTCCCGTTCTCTTTTCTTCAATCTGTCAATTCGTATTGCGGTATCTGTTGCTACACGAATGGCTAATGTAAATAAAGGTATCAGCTCATCGCCCCAACCAACAAGTGAACCGGAAATAACTACCTTTTCATGTCTTTCAATATCATTTTTCATCAAAGCAATCCTGTCAGAAATATTTCTTTTGATTTGAAATGGCGGATTTGTTTCTTCCCAAAAATAATCATCCGTATCCATGAAAAAATATCCTGCTTTATCACTAATAAACCTGCCTATAGTAGAGGTTCCGGAGCCGGACGCGCCGTATATATGAATGACCCGTTTATCCAAGGTTCTTACCTCCTTTACATACAGAGCTGTATAATACCACAATTATGTTTAGAACACGAAGTCGAATTGAGACAAAAATTATATACCGAAATCAAGGCAGACATTGGGTGTCTGCCTTGTCTGTCTGCTATTTGAATTATTCAGCGGCAGCTTCCTCTGCTTCTTCTTCAGCAGCAGCAACCTCCTGCTCGCCCTGTCTGCCCTCGATAACAGCGTCAGCCATTGCGCCTGCGATAAGTTTAACAGCGCGGATAGCGTCGTCGTTTCCGGGGATAACATAATCAACGTCGTCGGGATCACAGTTTGTATCTACGATCGCAACGATAGGGATACCGAGCTTCTTAGCTTCGGCAACTGCGATCTTTTCCTTGCGGGGGTCAACGATGAACAGCGCTCCGGGGAGCTTTGTCATTGTCTTGATACCGCCGAGGTATTTTTCAAGCTTTTCAATTTCAAGCTGGAGCTTAATAACTTCCTTTTTGGGGAGGAGGTTGAAAGTTCCGTCCTCTTCCATTTGGTGGAGCTGTTCAAGTCTCTTGATACGTCTCTGGATAGTCTTAAAGTTTGTCATCATACCGCCGAGCCATCTTGCGTTTACATAGTGAACGCCTGCGCGTACAGCCTCTTCCTTAACGGAATCGCCTGCCTGCTTCTTAGTGCCGACAAAAAGAACCGTGTCACCGTTCTCGGCAACGGACTTGATGAAGTTATAAGCCTCGTCAAGCTTCTTAACTGTTTTCTGAAGGTCGATGATGTAAATGCCGTTTCTCTCCGTAAAGATGTACGGAGCCATTTTCGGGTTCCATCTTCTGGTCTGGTGACCGAAGTGAACGCCTGCTTCGAGAAGCTGTTTCATTGATACTACGCCCATTTGTAGTTCCTCCTAAATATGGTTTTTTTCCTCCGCATGGTTTAGCTTGGCGGCAGCTTATTTTGGGGTAAGCACCTACTGCCAAAAACACACACGTGCGATTTTCGCTTATGCGAATGCTTTAATATTATACCACATTTAGCAAAAAAATGCAAGAAAAATTTACTGTGCTATTTCAACAAATTTTTAAAGGAATTCGACTGTTTTTTTGCCAATTCTGCCTCATCAACTGCGATAAGCACCGTATCAACGCCGATAATTTCAATATCTCCGCAGGTTATGACGATGTCGTCCTCCCTGCCGAAAAGTCCGAAAAAGCGCGACCTGCCGTAAACTATAAAGGATTTCACCTCCGAGGTCTCGGTGTCAAACTCCAAATCGTCGATATATCCGAGCCTTGCGCCGTTTTTTATGTTGATTATCTCCTTGTTTCTCAAAGACGCTAAAGTACATTTCATAGACAATCACCTCAATTATTTTTATGTGATCGTCTGCTTGTACTATGCTTGCCGAAAAGGGCTTCTATTATTATAAAACCTATCGCCGCATCCACATAAAAATCCTTTAAGTCGTAACAGGTCAGCTTGCTGAAATAAACATAATCAAGCGTATAACCCCAAACGGCAGAATCCGCAAGAGTTGAAATTCCCGCCGATAAAAGAAGTACAAACGCGTACCAAAGACATACACTTTTATTCTTTATTTTTAAAAATATACAGCAAAGCAATACGATTATAACAGCTTTGAATGCGATAATAAAAGTGCCGTTCAGCTCCAATCCCAAAAGATTGAACATTGCTGTTTGGTTAAGGTTCGGCGTAGGCTCTATTCTTAACAGACTGCCCGCTAATTTGGCATTGACGTCAAATTTATATATTACAATTTTTAACAGCTGGTCGGCAGCAGTCAAAATTACTGCGGCAGAAAGCGATTTCGGAAAGGTAAATTTTATCCTGCTCAATATAAAATAAAACAGCAGGCTCATCACAAAATCAACCGCAATAAACAATCCGAAGCTTATAACATGATATATGCCGCTTATGTAACGTACTCTCATTATGATAAATATTACGGGCAATATCAAAAAGCACAGTATTTTCTTCATAATGTCAGCCTTTCCTCAACACTCCCCGCCCCCTTGAGGGGGGTACGAGTAAATTTCTATAATTATCATACTGCGGGGGTGACTCTCGCCGCGGGGTGTTCCCCGCCCGCTATTTGTACATGGAAACGTGTTCAAAGCCGTCCAAAAGCTTGTCAATATTTTTAAAGGCGTATCTTGTACCCTTTGCAACGCAGGAAAGCGGGTCGTCAGGAACAATACACTTTACCCCAAGCTGTGAAGTCATAAGCTTGTCAAGCCCATAAAGAAGCGCGCCGCCGCCTGTAAGATAAATACCGTTTCGGTAAATATCGCCCGCAAGCTCTGGTGGTGTCCTCTCCGCAACGTCTCTTACGCCGTCGATCATTTCCTGAATATAGTCGATTATCGCCTCGTAAATATCGTAGTCCGTAAGCTCTATCTGCTCGGGCAGACCTCTGACAAGGTGTCTGCCTTTAATAGTCACCTTTCGGCTTCCGTCGGGAGAATACACGTTTGCCGCTGCCATTTTGGCGTTCTCCGCGGTTTTATCGCCAATTAAAATCCTGTAGCGGCTGCTGACATACCTTACTATCGCCTTGTCAAGCTTCCCGCCCGCGACCTTCATGGAAAGCTTTGCAACAACGCCGTTCAGGGAAACCACCGCTATATCCGTTGTTCCGCCGCCTATGTCCACCACCATGTTGCCGTCGGGTGAGGAAATGTCAACTCCCGCGCCCATGATCGCCGCCACAGGCTCCTCTATAAGATACACCTGCCTTGCACCTGCAATTTTAGCCGCTTCAACCACCGCGCGGCTCTCAACGTCCGTTATTGAAGAGGGTATACACATAACGATGTTAGGCATAAGAAGCTGCTTGCCCGTGACCTTTTCAATAAACGCCATTATCATTCTTTCCGTCATCTTATGGTCGGAAATCACCCCGTCGCTCAAAGGACGCACCACCGTAATGTACTCTGGCGTCCTGCCTATCATTTTATATGCCTCGCTGCCTATGGCAATGACCTCGTTGATTTTGGTATTAAACGCCACTACCGACGGCTCGTTAAGCACCACCCCTTTATTGCCCACCGAAATAAGCACGTTCGCCGTGCCCAGATCAATTCCAATGTCCATATCAAACGTCCTCCTCGGATAATGTTTTTTCAAGTCTTGTCACAGCGCAAACCGCCGATATCACGCATTCCGCGCCAAGCTGTTTCAAAAGCCTTGCACACTCGCTTATTGTCGCTCCCGTTGTCATTACATCATCGCAAAGCATTACCGTCATTCCCGAAAGGTCTGCGTTTCCCGCATGAAACAGCGTTTTTACACGTTCCTGCCGCTCCTCCGCGCTGTGCTGATGCTGTTCGTCCCTTGTATCATATTTGAAAAGAATATCTTTGCGAACAGGTATGTCAAGTTCTTTGCTTATACACCTTACCAGCAGCTCCGCCTGATTATGACCGCGCTTTCGCTGTTTTCTCCTGCTCATTGGCACGGGAATTATTATATCCGGCACAGCTATATTTTCACTTTTCATATGCAGAGCAATATCATTTGCAGTGTACTCCGCAATATTCATTTCGCCTGTTTCCTTAAAACGATGGATCGCATTGCTCACAGAACTTTCGTTGTAAAAGAATGAAGCGAAAGCCATGTCGTACTGTATGTCCTCACCGCAGACGCATTTGTCCTTGCCGCATTTTCGGCAGATCATATCGTTTGCATTTTGGAGAGTTTCCTCACATTTGCTGCAAATATGCTTGTCCCACATTATAAAATCGCCGCAGAACGGGCAGCGGTTCGGGAAAACTACGTCAAGCATAAAAGCTTTACACTTATTGATCACCGTCATATTCTTTAAGCTCCTTTTCAAGCATATCCTTAAGGCAACTATACCTTAAGGTGCGGCGGTTGTTCTTCACCATTTGCTCCACGACCCGCATTGACCCGACTATTATAAGAATTTTTTTTGCTCTCGTCACCGCCGTGTACAGAAGATTTCTGTAATAAAGCTTTTCAAAGCCCCCAAGCAGCGGTATTATTACCGCGTTGAACTCGCTGCCCTGACTTTTATGCACCGATATGGCATAAGCAAGCTCCAGCTGGTCAAGCATTTCATATGTGTACTCGGCGATACGTCCGTCAAAATCTATATAAAGCTTGCTTTCGGCTTTAACGACCTTTAAAATTATTCCAATATCTCCGTTAAAAATACCTGTGCCGTTTTCGTCTCCTTTTTTCCAAACAATGTCATAATTATTCTTGACCTGCATTACCTTGTCGTCCGGACGAAAGCTGTACAAAATGCCTTTTATTTCCGGCTTATCCTTTTTTGGTGGATTTACGGCAAGCTGCAAGGTCTTATTCATCTCCACAACGCCGAGAGCGCCCTTTCGTGACGGGCAAAGCACCTGAATATCGTCCTTGGGAGAAAATTTATACGCCGTCGGCAGACGTTGAGAAACAAGCTCCACAACGGTTTCGGAAGCCGTCTCAAAGTTGAGCCGCTGCATAAAAAAGAAGTCGCTGTCCGAGCGGGACATATCCGGCTGCTCTCCGTTCACTATCTTGTGCGCGTTCGTAATTATACAGCTTTGCTGCGCCTGACGGAAAATTTCCGTGAGCTGCACTACAGGCAGCCGTTTGCTGTCTATCATATCTTTAAGGACGTTCCCCGCACCCACCGAGGGGAGCTGGTCGCTGTCCCCCACCATTATAAGTCGGCAGGAAAGCTTTAACGCCCGCAGCAGCGCTTCAAATAAAAGCGTGTCAACCATGGACATCTCGTCCACTATCATAACATCGCAGGAGATCGGGTTGTTCTCATCATGCTTGAAACGGGGCTTGCCGCTGTTGTCAAAAGCTACCTCCAACATTCGGTGAATGGTTTTTGCGTCATATCCCGTAAGGTCGGAAATACGTTTCGCCGCCTTGCCTGTGGGAGCGGCAAGCATGACCTTTAAGCCACGCTGCTCATATAGAGAAATTATAGCTTTCAAGGTCGTGGTCTTTCCCGTTCCGGGACCTCCGGTCAAGATCATAAAGCCCTGGGACAAGGCAAGTGAAATAGCTTTACGCTGCTGCTCCGCATAGGTTATATCCTTTGCACTTTCCTCAATTGCGATAAGCTTGGCATAGTCATATTTAGTATCCTTCAGACAACTGCTCATGACATTAAGCCTGCCTGTTATGTACTCCTCTGCGGTATGATAATCCGCAAGGTAAATAAAGCTGCGGCTTCCCTTTTCATAATTGACAAGGTTTCCATCTTTACACTCATTTTCGAGACATTCATCAAAAAGCTTTTCATCAATATTCAAAAGCTTCAAAGCCGTTTCTTTCAGCCTGTCATATGGCAGACAGGTGTGTCCCGAAAAGGTATTGTTGACCAGTATGTAAATTATTCCCGCGGAGATCCTTCCGCCGCTTTCCATTGGGTAACCTATCTTTTCAGCCATTTCTTCCGCCTTGTCGAAATCAAGCTCAATGCCGTTTCCGCAAAGGACGTAAGGATTTTCCTTGATAATTTCCACCGCATACTGTCCCCACCTGCGCCAAGCTCCTACCGCAACAGAGGGTTGAATGCCGTACTGAGAAAGAAATATCATCAACGCGCGTATACCGAAAATTCGCTTGAATTCCATTGATATTTCTTCGACCTTTTTTGATGTAATGCCTTTTACCTTTATAAGCAGCTCCGGCTCATTTTCAATAACCTCAAGAGTCTTGTCTCCAAATTCCTCCACCAAACGCTTTGCAAGTGTCGGACCTATTCCCTTTAAAACTCCAGATGAAAGGTACTTCAAAATCGCATTGGTGCTGGCGGGCATTTTTCTTTGGCAAAAGCTTGCTTTGAATTGCATACCAAATTTTGGGTGCTTAACATAATCGCCTGCGACAACAAGCTCCTCGCCCTCTTCAATGTTGCCAAGCTCTCCCACCACCGTCACATAATCGCCGTGCATTTCAAGCTCCAGAACGATATAACCGTTTTCGGGGTTGCTGAACAATACGGAGTCAACAACGCCCTCAAGCTCTTTTAAGTTGTTATTTTCCTCCATACTCACTTCCATGCTTTCCATAAAATTTACATATAAAATTATTATACCATATTATTTATTATTTTGCAAACATTTTCCTCGGAATTTTCAGCGTCAGCCACATAATATTTGCATAAATCCCTCATAAGCCTTTCAAAAATATAAACAGTTTCATTATCCGCGCCGTAATTGCACAATATCACGGCAGTTTCGGGATAATGCTCCGCCGCCTTGTAAATGCAGTTTCTTACCAAAAATTCGATATCTGTTGTACTCTTGCTCACGGGGAGCATAATAAAAATTCTCGTGTCTGTATCGGAGCTTCCCGCGTATTTTACAATTACTATTCCGCTGACAAGCAGAAAAGCTGTACACAAAACAAAAATTGTCAAAAGCTTTATTTCGAGCATAAAAAACTCCCCTTTCAATATATTTTATGAAAGGGGCAAAATTTTGTGAAGATATTTTATGCGGTACAATTTTTTTGATCAATTTAATAATAATTATCATTTTTTTATATTGGATAAAAATTTATTCTGTAATTGAATACCTCAATTTCTGCAAATGTCATTTTCCAACATTTTTCTTATATGAATATTTTCCATATTGTTCCGCTATTTCAAAAAAAGGCGGGGACAAGCCCCGCCATGAATAATTTATACGTTTTTCTTTGCTTCGATGTCAGCAAGAGCGTCCTTTCTTGAAAGATTGATCCTGCCCTGACTGTCGATCTCCATAACCTTTACAACTATTTCGTCGCCTATGGAAACAACGTCCTCAACCTTTTCAACGCGCTGCTTGTCCAGCTTGGAAATGTGTACCAATCCATCCTTGCCCGGAGCGATCTCAACAAACGCGCCGAAATTCATTATGCGAACGACCTTACCCTTGTAAATTGCGCCGATCTCGGGATCGTTTGCAATTGTCTCAACTATCTGGATAGCCTTTTTGGCATTTTCCATATCAATGCCAGAAATGAACACATTACCCTCGTCGTTGATGTCGATCTTAACATTGCAGTCAGCGGAAATCTTCTGAATGACCTTTCCGCCCTGACCGATGACCTCGCGGATCTTGTCCACGGGAACTTTGGTCTGGAGCATTTTGGGAGCGTACTTGCCAACCTCTTTCCTCGGCTCGGGAATAGCTTTCAGCATAATTTCATCAAGTATATAGTCTCTTGCCTTGTGAGTTTTTGCAAAGGCTTCCTTGATGATTTCGGGAGTAAGACCGTCAACCTTGATGTCCACCTGAATAGCAGTGATACCCTTATGAGTACCGCCTACCTTAAAGTCCATATCGCCGAAGAAGTCCTCAAGGCCCTGAATGTCAACCATTGTCATGAAGCTGCCGTCGTCTCTTGTGATAAGTCCGCAGGAAATACCTGCAACGGGGGCTTTGATAGGCACGCCAGCGTCCATAAGAGCAAGAGTCGAACCGCATATCGAACCCTGTGAAGTAGAGCCGTTTGAGGAAAGCACCTCGGAAACAAGTCTCAACGCATATGGGAACTCCTCAACAGGAGGGATTACAGGTTCCAAAGCTCTTTCAGCAAGCGCACCGTGACCGATCTCGCGGCGTCCCGGACCTCTGCTGGGCTTTGTTTCGCCGACAGAATATGAGGGGAAATTGTAGTGGTGCATATATCTCTTGCTGTCCTCTTCGTCAAGACCGTCAATTCTCTGTGAATCGCTTACGGGACCGAGTGTAGCAACTGTAAGAACCTGTGTCTGACCTCTTGTGAAAAGTCCCGAACCGTGTACTCTGGGGAGAACGCCAACTTCTGCGGCAAGGGGACGTATCTCATCGATACCTCTGCCGTCAACACGCTTGCCCTCATAGAGCCAGTTTCTTACAATTTTCTTCTGAAGCTTGTAAATGCACTCGTCTATCATAGCGATCTTTTCGGGGTACTGCTCGTCAAATTTCTCGTGAACTTCGTCCTTGATAGGATTAAGGCGCTCCTCGCGGACGTTCTTATCGTTTGTATCAAGAGCGACCTTTACCTTTTCGCCCACAAGCTCCTCGATAGCGTCAAACAGATCGTGATCGACCTCCATGGACTCAAACTCGAATTTCTTCTTGCCGATCTCTTTCTGAATGTCGGAAATGAAAGCAACAATTTTCTTGATCTCCTCATGACCTGTCATGATAGCTTTCAGCATTGTGTCATCGTCAACCTCGTTTGCGCCTGCTTCGATCATAACGATTTTTTCCATTGTACCTGCAACCGTAAGGTTCAAGTCGGATTTTTCGCGCTGATCAAGGGTAGGATTGAGAACGATCTCGCCGTCAACAAGTCCCACGCTTATGCCGCCGATAGGACCGTTCCAAGGAATATCTGAAATCGAAATTGCAACAGATGTAGCGATCATTCCGCATATCTCGGGAGAGTGGTCGGGATCAACCGCAAGGACTGTCATTACAACCGAAACGTCGTTCCTCATATCCTTGGGGAAAAGCGGACGGATAGGTCTGTCAACAACTCTTGAGGTAAGGATAGCCTTTTCACTGGGCTTGCCCTCTCTCTTCATGAACGAACCGGGAATACGTCCCACGGAATAAAGTCTCTCCTCGTAGTCAACTGAAAGAGGGAAAAAGTCTATACCCTCTCTCGGTTTAACGCTTGCGGTAACGTTCGCCATAACTACTGTCTCGCCGTAGCGAACCCAGCATGAGCCGTTGGAAAGCTCGCAGGTCTTGCCTGTTTCAATTGTCATTTCTCTTCCAGCGTACATGGTTTTGAAAATTTTGTGATTATCAAACATAAACTGCCTCCTATATTTTTACAGACCGCAGCTTTAGCAATAAAGCCTGTCCGCCTTATTACGGACACGATTTAATGCTAAGCCTGCTGCCTGAAATTTCCTTGCTTTTTAAATGTGCAAAAAGGCAGAGTAAAGGCTTGCACCTTTACTTTCTGCCTTCGGCATATTCTTACTTACGCAGACCAAGCTTTTCAACGATTGCACGGTATCTGTTGATATCCTTCTTTGCAAGGTAGTTGAGAAGATTACGTCTGTGACCGACCATTTTAAGAAGTCCTCTTCTGGAGTGGTGGTCTTTCTTGTGAACCTTCAAGTGTTCTGTAAGGTCGTTGATCCTCTTTGTAAGGATAGCGATCTGAACCTCGGGTGAACCTGTATCGTTCTCACTTGTTTTGTTAGCCTGAATAATGGCTGTCTTTTCATCTTTCTGCATCATGGCAAAAACACCTCTTTTTAAATATTTTCCGCAAACATAGTAGGCGGCAGGTATGTTCCCTTAAAGGGCTTAATCCGCAGACCAAGTACACGGAATTTTTCTGTGCAATTATGCACAACAAAAACATTATATCATATAAAATCGAATTTGTAAAGGGGTTTTTATGAAATAATTTTTCCTTTTTTCTTCTTTTTGCTTTCTATGGGTGCTTCCTGACCGCCCATATCGGTAAAAACGCTGTCCTCGGCGGAAAGCGGCTTCAGATAATCGTACTCGGGATTATCCATGCCCCGCTCCTCATAATATGGATTTATAACATATTTTTGTATCAGCGGATAGGAATTATACATTATAACAAACCCTGTAAAGGAAATCGCCCATATCGGAATAAGGATAAGTCCCGACGCGCTGCCCGTAAACAGGAAAAGCACAAACATAACAACTATCAGCGCAACTATAAGAAGCGTGAAAATATTCTTTTTAAGTCCCACACAGGTCAGATAAAAACTGTTCTTAATAATGTCCTTAAGGGACAGATTTGTTGCGACTATCATTGGCATGATGTAAAAATTCATCATAAGCAAGGTAAGCGCAAAGCTTATTGAAAGTACACAAAGCACGGTGTATACAGTTCCGCTCCTGCCCGCAGCCTCGGCGGCGTCAGCCATTTGCGGATAAACCTGAAACGCAGTTATTGCCGAAACGGTAAAAAGCGCGTCCAGAAGTCCTATGGGCAGAGACTGTTTCCAGTTCTGCGAAAAGCCTTTCCAGAAATCGTGGAAAATAAAGGCATTTTTATCAAGAGTGTAATTTTTAAGCACCCTCGTCATTCCCGCAATGGCGGGACCTATCGTTACAACGGGGATACAAAAAACAAACGTCAGCAGGTTAAGTTTAACAAGCCGCCACCAGTACCTGAAATAAAGCTCAAAAAACGCAAAAAAGCTCTTCTTTTTGGGCGCATTTTTTGCAACGCCCCGTCCTGCTTTTTCATAGTCAAACATACCGAATAATGCCAAAATTTGCAGCTCCTTTAAATTTTAATTCCCCTATATATACTTCTATATACCGAGCAGACTTGTCCAAAGACCCGCAAGCCCGAATGTCAGCAGACTGTCGATCAAAGACGAAACTGCCAGTATTGCACATAAAATAACAAATTTTGTAAAGTACAGCTTAATATCCATAGGCTCGCCCGATGAATTCCTGCCGAAAGCGGCTCGGTAGAGCCCGAATGAAAATCTGATCGCTTCTCTCGCAGCGACAATCATCACAAACGCCGTAGCCACCGCATTCGGAACGATAAGCACCGCCGACGCGCCCGCACCCGCAAGCCCGTAACTGCTGTACATTCCCGCTATGGAAGCCCCCGCTCCCAGTCCTCTGAAAAGCGGAACAAGAAGTTCCAAAGGCTGCGCCGCCGCGCTTAGTCCCAGCAGAAAGCAGACAAGCAGCAGCAGGAACGCTCCCGAAAAGGAATTTACCAGTGTTTGCCAAAACGTATGATAAAGCCGCCCCGCAACAAAGCTGCCTGCAATGCCGTCAAGTACCTGCAATTTTCCGCTGTCAAGAGTGCGGTAAAGCGCCGCGCCCAAAAGCACACCGAAAAAATACAGCGCCGAAAGAGCGGTCAGCAGTGTGTCTTTTTTTCTGCTCCTTGGGATATGGTTGTCCGTCATAGTTATCGTCCTTTACTTTATATTAATAGTAAAGCTTATGCGGACGTACTGCAAAAAATTACTTACAATTTTTGCAGCTATTTGGATAATTCATAGGCTCTCCTTGTGCAGCTTTCGCAAGCCTTTTTCACAGTATCTTCAAGCTTGCCGCCGTAAAGCTCATCAAGTCCCGCAAGAGTGGTACCTCCGGGGCTGGATACCATTTTGATAAGTTCCTCTATAGTGTACCCCGAATCGGTTATCATTTTCGCCGACCCCACAAGGGACTGGGCAAAAAGCTCCTTTGCGGCGGCAGGGTCTATCCCCTCTTTGACCGCGTAATCAATGAACGCCTTTGCAAAAAGATAGATAAACGCGGGGCTGCTGCCGTTTACGGCAATAATTTCCTTCATTTTATTTTCGGGGACAACAGCCGCTTTTCCGCATGAAGCGAAGATATTTTTAACGAACTCAAACTCGTCCTCCGTTACCTTGTCGTTTTTGGAAAGAGCGGACGCGCCCTCCCCCAGCAGCAGCGGAGTATTGGGCATTACAAGGACGACCTTGGCGCCCGCAACTGTTTGGGATTGTATATATTCTGCGGTAATTCCCGCGCATATGGAAATAATGACCTTTTTATCCGTAAACGCGCTTTTGGCGTTGTTCAGAACAGCTTCAAGCTGCTGTGGCTTCACCGCAAGAAAAACATAATCGCACTTCTCCACAAGCTCCGATTCGCTTGCACAGGGAGATACGCCGAATTCGTTCAGCCTTTTCATCATTTCGCTGTTCGGGTCGTAGGCATACAGAGAGATACTTCTTGAAAAAGCGTGCATTTCCACATCGCCACTTTCACACAGACCGCTGCCGTGAATACCCTTGATAATGGCAAAACCCATATTTCCCGCGCCGATAAAACCGACGGAAACCATTGTTATTCCTCCTTTTAGAAGTTAAACTTAAAAAATATTATACTACAAAATGCACAAAAATGCAATAGATTTTTGCAAATTTTCCCGAATTTTTTTGACAGAGTATTTTTCAGCCGCGCTGTAAACGTTTGCTTATAAATTTGTTATGAACAATAGGGTTTTACACTTGATATTTTTCCGGAATTACTGTATAATGATAGTATATATGTTTTCAATACAATACAGGGAAACACAAAATTGAAAGGGAATGATTTTAATGGCGGAAAAAAAATTCAACGTTGATTTGCAGACTATTATAGATGAGTTTCATCTTGAAATTATCTATCTCCCGGAGGATTCCTACAAGCTTACGGTAAACGAGACTGACCTTAACCGTCCCGGCTTGCAGCTTATGGGATTTTATGAGTACTTTAACAACGAACGTATCCAAATTGTGGGAAAAATGGAGTTTGCCTACCTTGCTACAATTGACGAACAGACCCGTTACGAACGGCTTGATATGCTTATGGCGCAGCATATCCCTGCGCTTATTATAACCCGTGAACTGCCGTATTTCCCCGAAATGGTGGAGATCGCGCAGAAATATGAAGTCCCCCTGCTCAGAAGCAAGGACAGCACATCAAGCTTTATGGCGGCGCTTATCGCTTTCCTTAATCTGCACCTTGCGCCCCGTATCACGCGTCATGGAGTACTTATCGAAGTTTACGGCGAGGGAATGCTTATACTGGGCGAAAGCGGCGTAGGCAAGAGCGAATGTGCTGTGGAGCTTATCAAAAGAGGTCACAGGCTTGTTGCGGACGACGCTGTTGAGATACGCCGTGTTTCTAACATCAGTCTTGTGGGTTCGTCCCCCGAAAATATCAGGCACTTCCTCGAAATACGCGGCATAGGCATTGTGAACGCCCGCCGTCTTTTCGGTATGGGCGCGGTAAAGGTAACCGAAAAGATAGACATGATAGTGGAGCTTGAGCCTTGGGACAGCGAAAAGGTTTATGACAGAATGGGCGTTGACAGCGAGTACACCTCAATTCTTGGAGTAAAGGTGCCCTGCAACACTATTCCCGTTAAGCCCGGACGAAATCTTGCGGTAATTCTTGAGGTCGCGGCTATGAACAACCGTCAGAAGAAAATGGGCTACAACGCGGGTCAGGAGCTTCTTGACAATCTGGGTCTTGACATGGACCGCAAGGAGATAATCAAAAAGTGGGATATTTATTGATAGAGCAATAAATTAAAGAGATTTAAAAGAGTTAAAGAGTGAAGAAATAGGAATTTTTATTAAAGGAAGCATTAAAATGAAAATTATAGCAGATACCCATTCACACACGATAGCGTCCACACACGCCTTTTCAACGGTTTTGGAAATGGCTCAGTTTGCGGGTCAGGCGGGACTTACCGCTTTGGCGATAACAGACCACACGCCAGCTTCTACGGACGGTCCTCACGTCTGGCACTTCCACAATCTTAGGAAAGCCCTGCCGAGGGAGCTTTGCGGCGTTACGCTTATTTTCGGCGCAGAGGCAAGCATTATCGACTATGACGGTACTATAGACTTCCCCGAAGACGAGTGCAGAAACCTTGATTGGGTGATAGCCTCCATTCACAGGGAGCATCTAAAAAAAGCTTCACCCGAGGAAATAACACGGCTTTATTTGGGAGTTGCGGAAAATCCCTATGTTGACGTTATAGGTCACTGTGCTACTGTTGGGTATGAGTTTGATTACGAAAAGTGCCTTAAAAAATTCAAGGAGTACAACAAGCTTGTGGAAATAAACGAAAGCTCCATTAAATGGAAAGGCACGACCGATAATTTCAAAGAGGTCATAAGAATATGCAAAAAATATGAAATTCCTATATTGGTAAATTCGGACGCCCATTTCTGCGGTTTGGTAGGAAAATTTGACAAGTCTCTTGCTCTTTTGGAGGAGCAGGATTTCCCCGAAAGGCTTGTGGTAAATGCCGACTGGGACAGGCTTAGGGATTACATAATATCAAAAAGAGGAAATATATTTCAAGAACAGGCATAAAATTTACATATAAATCAAATTGTAATTTCAAAAAAGGACGGTTGGGGAATGAATTCGGAATATACAGAACAAATTGCGGCGGAGGCAACGGCTCTCGGCTGCAAAATTGAAAGAGACGCTCCGCTGAGAGAGCATACCACCTTTAAAATAGGCGGACGTTGCGGTCTTTTGGTACAGATGAACAGTGAGGAAAGCTTTCTGAAGCTTGTTCCCCTTGCGGAACGGCTTAGTGTACCCTATTACATTTTCGGCAAGGGCTCAAATCTTATCGTGGACTCCGACGGTATTTCGGGTGTGGTTTTTCTTTCGGGCAAGGATTTCTCCGCTGTTTCCCCAAAAGACGGCGAAGCGCTTGTCTGTCAGGCGGGTGCTTCTCTTATGCAGATCTGCAATACGGCTTTGGAGCATGGTCTTACAGGGCTTGAATTTGCATACGGAATACCGGGGACTTTAGGCGGTGCAGTCTTTATGAACGCGGGGGCTTACGGCGGCGAGATGAAGGACGTTGTTTCCTCCGTAAAGGCTATGGACAGACAAGGCAATATCAAGATTTATTCGGCTTCGGAGCTTGACTTTTCCTATCGGCACAGCAGGTTCTGCAAAAGCGGTGAGATAATTTTATCTGCGGAAATAAAGCTGCAAAAGGGTGAAAAGTCCGAAATAAAGGCGAAAATGGATGAACTTATGGAGAAACGCCGCACCAAGCAGCCTTTGGAGTACCCAAGCGCAGGGAGTACCTTTAAACGTCCCGAGGGAAATTACGCTGCCGCGCTTATTGAACAGTGCGGACTTAAAGGGGTACGCGTAGGCGGCGCAGAGGTAAGTACAAAGCACAGCGGCTTCATTATAAACAAGGGCGGCGCAAGCTTTGCCGAGCTTATGGAACTTATTCAAATAGTCAAGGACACGGTAAAGGAAAAAACGGGATATGTCCTTGAATGCGAACCGCTTATTATTACTGACAAAAAGCTTTAGGAAAGGAATGATAACATGAAATTTCTGATAGTAACTGGTCTTTCGGGATCGGGAAAATCGGGTGCGGTAAACGTGCTGGAGGACATCGGATACTACTGCATTGACAATATTCCGCCCCAGCTTATCCCGAAATTTGCCGAGATATGTATAAACAACGGTCAGATGAACAAGGTGGCTATTGTTACGGACATTCGGGGCGGAGAGCTTTTTCTGGAGCTTGACGAGGGATTGAATTATCTGAAAAGCAACAAGCTTGACACGTCCATACTCTTTTTGGACGCAAGCGACGAGGTGCTGATAAAACGCTATAAGGAGACACGCCGCAAGCATCCCCTTGACGAGCAATGCCACGGAAGTCTGCAAAACGCCATAGACACTGAGCGGAAAATGCTTGAAGCGGTTCGGGGTAATGCAGATTACTATATTGACACATCAGACCTTTCCATTAATCAGCTAAAGGAGACGGTTTATTCGCTGTTTCTTGACAATCCCAACGACAGTATGGTTGTAAAGGTGATGTCCTTTGGGTATAAGTACGGCGTTTCCCGTGAGGCGGACTTGGTTTTTGACGTCCGCTGTCTGCCCAACCCTTTTTACATTCCCGAACTAAAGCACCACACGGGTACGGAAAGCTGCGTAAGCGATTATGTGCTTAGCTTTGAGCAGTCCCGCGAACTTGTTAAAAAGCTTGAGGATTTACTGGATTTCCTTATTCCGCTGTATATTCATGAGGGCAAGAGCCAGCTTGTTATAGCTTTCGGCTGCACAGGCGGCAAGCACAGGAGCGTTACATTTGCGGAAACGATTTTCAAATATCTTTCAGAGAAGAAAATGCGGTGCAGGATAAGTCACAGGGACATAAATAAAGATAGGTGAGGAACATGAAAAAGAGCAAAATAAAATAAAAAGGGTGCTAAAAATGACTGTTAAAAGAGTATTCTTGAATTTAGGCATAGTTCTAACGTTAATTGCGGCTTTTATTTTCGGTATTCAGCAGTATGACAATTCCTTTCTCGAAAGTACGGAAGGAATGGTATTATCCGAATACAACGATTTAGACGGATTTTACAATATAAAATATCACTCTGACAGGACTTATATTGACGCAATATATTTGCCGGAAGCCAATGTTGGCGATAATGTAACTGTCCTTTACAACCGACGTTACCCCGAAAAAATTGCTTATAAATTAAATTTATGGGCTTTTATCGGAATGTTAGGCATACCCGGAATACTGATGATAATATGCTGCTGCACTGCTTTTAAGGGCTATAAAACCGAGTTTATTGACAAAATGCACAAGCCCCAAAAATTTTGCATTATAAGCACGTCCGCCTCTGTAATTTTGGAATTTATTTTTATTTTAAACTGCTATTATAAAAACACTTTTCAATCAATTGGACTGTTTTTATTTGTAAGCGCTGCGATTTTAACCATTGTGCCTACTGCAAATATGTTTGTACGGGATAAATATAAATACAATAAAAACTCTGACAGGTCGTGATAAAAATGTCTTTCTCTCATTCGGTAAAAAAAGAGCTTTGCTCGGTCATAACCGACAAGGACAGAAAATACTGCTGCCTTTACGGAATGTTATTGTTTTGCAGGAATTTCTCTCCAGACCAAATCGTTTTTCAAACGGAAAACGAACAGGTCAGCGAATTTTTCCGTAGGCTGTCGGACGACGTTCTTGACGGTAAAAATATTGTTGCCGTTACTAAAAACGAAAAGAAATCGGGAGGTGCGCTTTACTCCCTTAGCATACCCTCGGAGCATTTCCGCGAGGAGATAATTTATCGCTACAGAATTTCAAGCCGTACTCTGATACACCGTATTCAGGAGGACATTATCGGCAACAACAGTGTTTACGCCTTTATTGCGGGGGCGTTCCTCTCCTGCGGCAGCGTCACCGAACCTATCAAAGAATATCATCTTGAATTTGCCGTCCCCTACTACGATTTGGCGCAGGACTTGACAAAGCTGCTTGTTTCGGTTGGGATAAACGCAAAGTACACCGAACGAAAAAATATGTATGTTATCTACCTTAAAGGCAGCGAAGCTATTGAAGACCTGCTCACCCTTATGGGGGCTACCATGAGCAGCATTGACCTTATGAATGTGAAAATTTACAAGGACGTCCGCAACAAGGCTAACCGCATTGCAAACTGCGATTCGGCAAATATTGAGCGGACTTTGAGAGCCTCCGACAAGCAAATCGCCGATATTGAGTATATTTCAAGTACCATAGGACTGGAAAATCTTCCCGAGGACTTGATAAACATTGCGGAGCTTCGTATGGAGTTCCCCGAAATGTCCCTCCGTGAGCTTGGTGAGGCTTTGGACAAGCCTTTGGGACGGTCGGGGGCAAACCACAGGCTGAAGCGTATTTCCGAAATTGCGGAGAAGCTGCGTGAGGAAAAGGGTAGTCCTTAATTTTACTGAAAAACTTGACATATTTTTAAATTTGCTGTATAATGTAATTGTGGATAATTTCCCAATATGCCGCATGGCAGAAAGGATAAAAATGGAGAATATTATGACTGATAAACAAATGATGGAAATACTTGTAATGATCCATAAAATTGTGAAGCATTGCGAAAATAAAGAGGAAATATTAAAGGAGCTTGAAGACCTTATTCAGCAAATGGGCGGCAATAAGGACGAAAAGTAAACCACGATAAAACAATAGAGGATAAAGGATAGTCAGACGTTCTATCCTCTATCCTCTAATTTCTATTTTTTAGCGAAAAAATAAGGGAGCTGTATTTTATGAAAGTTTTGCTTACATCATGCGGATTGGAAACGGAAAATATAAAGAATAAATTTATTGATATGCTTGATACAGACCCTGCCGAGGCAAAGGCTATGTTTATCCCCACCGCTGCTGTTGACGCTGACGCGATAGGCGTTTTGCCGAAATGTATGAACGACTTGCTGAAATGCGGCATTAGAAAAGAAAACATAACTGTATACGATTTGCACAAGCTAATGACGGCGGAGGAATTAAAGCGTTACGACATTATATATATTTGCGGTGGGAACACGGAGTACCTGCTCGAAAGAATAAACGAGATCGGCTTTGGGACGTGCATAAAAGAGTTTATAAGCGATAACCGATCAGTAATAGGTGTAAGTGCGGGAAGTATTATTTTTGCCAATAATCTTAAAAATAATTTAGGCTTGCTGAAACGCTGCTTAAACGTTCACTGTGATGACAGCCAATGCGAGACTGGGGGAGTTATTGATATTGAAGCGGTATCCCCCGTTATGCTGGGGAACCGTCAGGGAATTGTTTTTGAGAGCGAAAGCTCCGCATATATCATTGAGTAAAGGAGATAACTATGGGTTTTGTTCATCTTCACCTGCACAGCGAATACAGCCTGCTTGACGGGGCTTGCCGCATTAAGCAGCTTGTTTCACGGGCAAAGGAGCTTGGGCAGACCGCTGTTGCTGTTACCGACCACGGCTGTATGTACGCAGCCGTGGATTTTTACAATGAAGCTGTTTCCCAAGGCGTAAAGCCGATAATCGGCTGTGAGGTCTATGTCGCTCCCCGAACGCGGTTTGACAAGATACACGGTCAGGACAACAAGCCTTATCATCTTGTGCTTTTGTGCAAAAACAACACGGGATATCAGAACCTTATAAAGCTTGTTTCCTACGGTTACACCGAGGGCTTTTACAACAAGCCGCGGGTGGACATTGATCTGCTGAAAGAATATCATGAGGGTATTATTGCGCTGTCGGGCTGTCTTGCAGGTGAAATTCCCAGAAAGCTTACAAACGGAGAATATGATAACGCTAAGGAGATAGCTCTGAACTATCTCGAAATTTTCGGCAGCGGCAATTATTACATTGAAATACAAAACCACGATATTCCCGACGAAATGCGTATTCTTCCCCTTTTGTACAGGCTTTCGGCGGAGACGGGTATTCCCCTTGCGGCAACAAACGACGCTCACTATATTTTAAAGGAGGACGCGGAAGTCCAGCGGACGCTTATTGCTATTCAGACGAATACTCTTTTAAGCGAGCCGAACCCGCTTTCCTTTCCCACAAACGAATTTTACATGAAGTCGGAGGAGGAAATGCGGCAGCTTTTTGCAAACGTCCCCCACGCTGTAGACAACACGGTGAAAATCGCGGAGATGTGCAATGTTACCTTTGAATTTGGAGTGACCAAGCTGCCGAAATTTACAATACCGAACGTTACGGACAATGCGGATTATTTAAAAAAGCTTTGCGCTGCGGGAATGAAAAAGCGTTACGGTGAAAACCCTCCTGCGGAGTATTCAGAAAGAATGGAATATGAGCTTGACGTTATCACACGAATGGGGTATGTTGATTACTATTTGATAGTATGGGATTTTATAAAGTACGCAAAGGATAACGGTATTCCCGTGGGTCCGGGCAGAGGTTCGGGAGCGGGAAGTCTTGCGGCGTACTGTGTTGGGATCACCGACATTGACCCTATGAAATATAACCTGCTCTTTGAGAGATTTCTCAATCCCGAAAGAGTGTCAATGCCCGACTTTGACATTGATTTTTGCTACGAGGGCAGGCAGAGAGTCATTGATTATGTTGTTCGGAAATACGGCGGCGACCATGTTGCACAGATAATCACATTCGGTACAATGGCTGCAAAGGCTGCGGTACGGGACGTTGCACGGGTAATGGGACTTCCCTATCAGACCTCCGACAAGGTTGCAAAGCTTATTCCATTTGGTCTGCACGTTACTCTTGAAAGCGCCATGAAAGATAACGCCGACCTTGCGGAGCTGTATAAAAGTGATTTTGAGGTAAAGCGGCTTATAGACACGGCGGCGAAAATCGAGGGTATGCCCCGCCATGCCTCCACTCATGCGGCGGGGGTCGTTATTGCGGACTTGCCTGTGAGGGAGTACGTCCCCGTTCAGATGAACGGCGGTTCTGTTGTTACCCAGTACACTATGACTGTTCTGGAAAGTCTCGGTTTGCTGAAAATCGACTTTTTGGGACTTCGCAACCTTACGGTAATACGTGACGCGGAACGTTCCATACGGGAGTTTGAGCCTTATTTTGACATAAAGAAAATTCCCATTGACGACCCGGGAGTTTTCGCAATGATGTCCGCAGGGGACGCGGCGGGCGTCTTCCAATTTGAAAGCGCGGGCATGAGGCAAGTCCTTACGCGTTTGAAGCCCGAATCTATCGAGGACTTGATCGCTGTTATTTCGCTGTACCGCCCCGGTCCTATGGACAGTATACCGCGGTATATCGAGTGCAGGCACAATCCGCAGAAAGTTACCTACAAGCACCCGCTTTTAAAGGATATTTTGGACGTTACCTACGGCTGCATCGTTTATCAGGAGCAGGTCATGGAGATATGCCGAAAAATGGCGGGGTACTCTTACGGACGAGCCGACCTTGTACGCCGTGCAATGGCTAAGAAAAAAGCGGACGTTATGGAAAAGGAACGGAGCGTTTTCGTTGAGGGCGCTAAGAAAAACGGTGTGGATGAAAAAATTGCGGACGATATTTTCAGCGAAATGTCAAGCTTTGCTTCATATGCGTTTAACAAGTCCCATGCTGCGGCGTATGCTCATGTTGCGTACCAGACCGCTTACCTTAAATGTCACTATTTTAAGCAATACATGGCTGCACTTATGACAGCCGCCCTTGACAGCACGGGAAAAATTCTTGAATATATGGAGGAATGCTCCAAGCAGGGAATTAAAATCCTGACCCCCGACATCAACGAAAGCGGCGCCGGTTTCGTCCCCACGGAGGGCGGAATACGGTTTGCTTTGGCGGCGGTGAAAAATTTAGGATATAATTCCATTAACGAAATTATTGAAGAAAGAAAAAGAGAGGGAAAATTTTCCTCGCTTGAAAGCTTTTGCAGACGAATAAGCGGCAAGGACGTGAACCGCCGTGCTGTGGAAAGTCTTATAAAGTGCGGAGCGTTTGACGGCTTTGGCTTGAACAGGCATGAAATGCTGGAAAATTACGAGCGAATTTTCAGCGGCGTACAGGCGTACTCCATGAGGAATATGGAGGGGCAGATAAACTTTTTCGATATGTCGCCACAGGAGGAAAATTCTTCGGTGTCGATAGAGCATTTCCCAGAATATCCCTTGAGCGAGCTGCTTGAAATGGAAAAAGAAGTCATAGGAATGTACCTTTCGGGGCATCCGCTCCAAAGCTACGCGACCCTTTCAGAGCTTTGCAGAATGAACAGGGTCTCGCAGCTTTACGACGAGTCTGTTCCAATAAAAAATAATGCCGAATTCTCCTTTTTCTGCACGGTGCAGAACGTCAAGCAGCACACGCAGAAAAACGGTTCCCGAATGGCTTTCGTTGATCTGGAGGACATGACCGGAGAAGTCGAGGGACTTGTTTTCGCTGAAGCGTATGCCTCTTGCCGTGAACTGCTGCAAAGGGGCAGAGCTTTGCACATCGGCGCAAAGGTTTCTTTCAAGGACGATTCGCCTAAGCTTATTGTGCAGAAAGTTACTGCGGCGGAAAAGTATGACGGACTTTGCGGCGGAATGACCCTTTATATCAAGTGCAGAAGCGATGACAGCGAAAAATTGCAGAATATTTTAAGCGTTTGCAGAAAGTACTCTGGAACAAGCCGTACTATATTTTATTTTGAGGACATAAAGCAGCAGTTTGTGCCGAAAAATATCGGCGGAGTAAAAATTTGCGGAGAGCTTGCGGAGGAAATACTTGCTGCGGCGGGGCACGGAAACGCTGTACTAAAATAAACGGAGATGATAAGCATGAGAGAAAAACGTGCAAAAAGTAAAAAAGGCATTAATGCCATTTTGGTAATTGTGATTATTTTTCTGCTGACAGTTATATTTTTAATGTTCAGAAACTTTTATCTTAATGACAGGATCGGTAAGCTTGAGGTTTATATGACGGAATATTACTACTCCCCCGACCATTTGGAGCTTGCCATGAAAAACACTTTGGGAGACGTTTATGAGGAGAACGGTTTTTCCAACTTTGACAATTATCTGTACAGACTTGTTATTGACGATATAAATAAATACGAGCCTGAGGAGATACAAAAATACAATGCCATATTCAGCAGGGAGCGTTCGGAAAATGTAATGGGTCAGATAAACGAAGTAGGAGAGGTCGGCGTCAGTCTTTTGGAGAACAGCGTCTGTCTTATTGAAATAGGCGATTTTTCAAAGGGCGAAACATATGAAAGGCTTGCGGAAAATATGGATATGCTTCAATCGGCGGACAAATTTATAATTGATCTGCGCGGCAACCGCGGAGGTTATATTGAGGAGCTGATAAAGATAATGTCCCTTTTTTACCCAAATGAGCAAACGGTTTTCACGGAATTAAGAGGCGGAGAGCTAAAAGAGCACACTGCTTTTGGGAAATCCAAAATAAATTTTGAAAAGATAGCCTTTCTTTGTGACGAAAATACCGCAAGCTCCGCCGAAGTCATGATCTTCAATATGAACTCGGATTTTGACGACAAGGTTTTTATTGTCGGTAAAAGCACCTACGGGAAATACTTTGAGTACTCCTTTGACAAATCGGAGACCGAGCATCTTTTTATTTTTGTTTCGGGACTTATGTGCAATGCCGACGGTGAGACGTTCGGAGTGAACGGAGTTGCTCCAGAATACGAGGCGGAGGGTGAAAAGTGCCTCGAAACGGCGATGAATTTGCTGAAAAATTAAAAATAACTGTAAGCCCTTGACAAAATTAATTGAAAATGCTATAATAAAAGTTGTTTGAAATATGTAATTTATTTGATGTAATAAATTTTTGGAGGAGAAAGATATGAAGAGAATAGGTGTTTTAACAAGCGGAGGCGACGCTCCCGGCATGAATGCGGCTGTAAGAGCCGTTACGAGAGCGGCTCTCAGCAAGGGCTATGAGGTCGTTGGTATCCAGAGAGGATATAACGGTCTTTTGAACGGCGAAACCGTTCACCTTGACGCAAGAGACGTTTCAAATATCATTCAGCGCGGCGGTACAACTCTTTTTACCGCAAGATGTCTTGAATTCAAGGAATGGGAATACGTACTTAAAGCTAAGGAAAAATGCGACGAGCTTAATCTTGTTGGTATAGTTGTTATCGGCGGCGACGGTTCTTTCAGAGGCGCGGCTGACCTTTCAAAGGCCGGAGTACCCTGCATAGGTCTCCCCGGCACTATCGACAACGACATCGCCTGCACAGATTACACTATCGGCTATGACACGGCTATGAACACAGCTATGGAAATGATCGACAAGCTTCGTGATACAGCTATGTCCCATGACCGCTGCTCTGTAGTTGAGGTAATGGGCAGAAACGCGGGCTGGATCGCTCTCAATGTCGGTACTGCTGTAGGCTCGGTGGCTATCCTTACTCCCGAGATGGAATTTTCTATGGACAACATTATCGCTAAGATAATAAAGTCACAGAAGAACAGAAGACAGCACTTTATTGTCGTCGTTTCCGAGGGCGTTGGACATACTGAGGAAATCGCAAAGAAGATACAGGACAGCACCGGTATCGACGCAAGAGCGACTATTCTCGGTCACGTTCAGAGAGGCGGCAGCCCTACGCTCCGAGACAGAGTTGTGGCAAGCGAAATGGGCTATCACGCTGTAGAGCTTTTGGACAAGGGAATCGGAAACCGAGTTGTTGCTATGCGTGACAACAAGATCGTTGACTTTGACATACAGGAGGCTCTTGCTATGAAGAAGCCTTTTGACGAAAACCTTTACAAAATTTCTGACGAGATCTCGTTCTAAGAACATAATTTTAAGCATTTATATAAAGCATTACAGAGTAGGTTTACGCGCGTACAGTGCTTGGCGGACGGGGAGTTGCCGCCTTGACGAAAAACACGGTTTTTACTGTGTTTGCGGTGCGTTTTCCGCATCCCGCTGAAATGCATGAGCAGGAGCTTTTCATTCTTCCTGATTGTGCATATTAGCATAATTTTAAGGAGGAATATCAATGAAAAACTTTTTGTCAAACTTCAAAAGCTCTGCGGCAGAGCTGAAAAACGTCCGCTGCCTTACAGTTACAGGAATTTTGGTGGCTGTATTTATTGTACTGGATATGTTTTCTTTCAGACCTGTGGAGTATATCAAATTTAATTTCGCATTTATTGCTCTTGCAGCTGTAGGTATGCTGTTCGGACCTGTTCCTGCGGTAATGGCAGCTATTGCCGGAGATTTGATCGGCTGTATTCTGAGCGGTCAGGCTCCTATCGTTCCCCTATCTGTTACAGCTATGCTGGAGGGCTTTTTATACGGGATCATGCTCTACAAAAAAAACGGTATGAAGCTTGTGATATTTTCAATAGTTTCACGTGTTATCGACTCGGCAGTAATTTGTCTTTTGCTGAATACCGCAATTCTTATGCACTTTGGTTTTATGAGCAATACCTCGGCGCAGTTCATTATAAGATACGGGGCAGTTTCAACCGAGCTTATTCTTTACGTTTTCGTTATAATGACTTTAATGCCTACAATTCAGGTTCTGTACGAACGAACTTTCAAACACCGTTCGCATATGTAAAATACATTCGGAAGGATATGGTTTTATGGGACTTTTTTCACCTAATCAAAGCAAGCTCAAGCAGATAGAGCTTCAAAACATTATTTTCGGCACCGAAGAGAAAAAACTCATGGTCTCCCAGGAATTTTTGGATGATATGACAAAGGCATACGTTACGAAGCGTATGAAAAATGTAAATAAAATGTCGGAATTTATTGTTGCGACAAAAAGTCCGAGGAAGTTTTTTACGGCTTATGATTCGCTTATCAAGGATATTGATGAGCTTATCAATCTGGAAAAGTACTATACTTTTAAGAAGCCTGTCCCCACCGAATTTAAAAAAGAGATAAACGACAAAATACCGCGGTATACCGAGAATATGATAAACCGCGCATGGAAAGACGCTAATAAGCAAAATAAATTCCAGCAGGGCGACAAGCGCGAGCCGAGCCAGTATGCTCCATATCTTAATGAAATGCTTGAATACCGTGACAGGTATTCTCCCATTGTGCTTGATCTTATTGACGGATTTTACCAGTCCGTTTATGACGACAGCTTCCTTAATCCAAAGGTTGAGGAAGTTCCCGAGGAGGAGCTTGAGGGTGAAGTTTCTGAAACCGAAAACGTTGAAGGTGAAGAAGCGGCAGTTCCCGAAGATGACGGCGACGGTTTTGTAGAAGAAGAATTTGTAATGCTTAACGAATAATACATAAAAATGAGCTTGCATATGATCAGCAAGCTCATTTTTGTTTTAAAAGTTTTTCCATAAATTCCTCTGTGGAAATTCCTGCGGGACGGTTGTATCGGTTTATTTGGAGCAGACAGTCGGGGTTATCCCTTGAAATATAATTTGGCTTTTCATAACAGGTCAGCAGTGCCTTAAAGCCCATGTCACGGAGAACCGGGACGCTTTCCTCCGAAATAAAGCCGTATGGATAGGCAAAGGTAACGGACGTTACTCCGCTTTTTTCAGCAAGAAGCTGCTGCAAGCCGCCAATATCCTCAGTCAAGGCATTTCGGTAGGTCTCGTTGTTCTCGCCGTATTTCTTTTTGCAGCCGCTGCGGACTCCTATGGAGTGCATATCATATGTATGATTTCCTATCTCAAAAACACCGCTTTGTTCAAGCTCGGAAATTTCCTCCCAAGTCAAGTATGAATAGGCGGGGTTGTGCTCGTCCTCGGCGGTGGACTGCTCTGTATATGCGCCAACGACATTCATCACGCCTTTGATGTTGTTTTCCCGCATAAAAGGATAAGCATACTCCATAACATTATAGTATCCGTCATCAAATGTGACAACCACGGGCTTTGAGGGCAAGTCCGCACCGTTTTCAACATAATCAACCAAGTCCCTTACAAAAACCGAAGTAAAACCGTTATCAAGCAGATACTTCATATCCGCCTCAAAGATCTCAGGACTTACCACATACTCCCCTGCTCTGTCGGGGTCTTTCAGGAGGCTGTGGTACATTATCACGGGGACGAAAATCTCCTCGCTGACTTCCGCGTCTGCAGGTTCGTACTTTAAGCCGTCGGCGGTAAGCTTTACCGCGCAGCCTGCAATAACCAGCAGGGCGCACACAAGCAAAATAAATTTTTTTAATCTTACGCAAAGATACATAACTGTAAAAATTCCTCCAAAAGCGTTTTGTACAAGCATATGCGCCTGCTTCTCAAAAAATGCTTTCGGAGGAATTTTTTATCTTTTCACCCGTTAATTTATGTAATCGCTTAGCTTTGTGAATTGGTGGTTTTCTTGGAATTGTTTGTGATTTTCGGGAGTGCTGAACGCATTTTTTGAAATATTATCGTCTCTTACGCTCACAATACTGCCGTCCGTTAGCTTTATCAAAAGCTTAATGTATGGCAACATACCAAGTCTGCCACTGCTGAAGCCCGTTTGCGACACGGTTGACACAATTTCTGCATAGCTGTACTCTCTCTTTATCAGACCCACACGGAAAACAATTTTATCTTCATCGGCGAAAAATCTGCCGGCAGCCAGCAGTCTGTTTGCCGCCAAACAAAAAACAAGGCACGGGACAGTAAAGTAACCTAAAAGAATTTTTATACACACTCCAAAGCATATTGACGCAAGTATCGATGTAAGGAAAACAAACTTTCCGCCGCTGTAGTCCGTAAATTTTCCCGTCATAAGTACTCCTCCTAAGCGCTGCCAAACAAAAACTGGTAAACTACCCCAAACCACTCCCGCAGCCAATAGGTGGGGAGAAGATAGGTTGTTGTCCTTACCGAGACAGCATTGGAGTCAAGACCGTACTTATCTGCTATCATGCTTGCCCGAAGCTGGTGGAACTCGTTGGTTACTATAGTTACGCTGCCGCTTATACCGTATTCTTCCATTTTTCCTGCGGAAAAGCGTATGTTTTCGTCTGTGCTTGTGGACTTATCTTCCAGAATTATCCGTTCCTCCGCGATACCCTTTTCAACAAGTACGCGCTTTATGCACTCCGCCTCGGATATAAGCTCGTCCGCGCCCTGTCCGCCCGAAGCTATACATATCGCATCGGGATTTGCTTCAAGGTAACGATACGCCGCCGTTATACGCTGACCCAGCATAAGACTTGGGACGTCTCCCCTGACCTTGCAGCCGAGGACGATAACAGTACTGCTGCCATTGGGAGCAGAATTTGCCGCCTTTATCATAAATACTGAAATAACCGCCGCTAAAATTGCCAAAGCGGCGGCTATTGCCAAAAGTACCAAAGAAATTCTTCGGCAAGCCGCACTTTTTTGAAGCAGTGCATAAAATCTGCTCCAAAACACCGTTAAACAGAACAGCGCGGCGCAGACCGCCATTCCCGCAAGGCTGCCGATATTCATTATATTTGTGAAAGCAGGCGCGAGAAAAACGATGAATCCAAGCGCAAAAATTGCAGCTAAAAAAATTTTTATCAGCACTTTAGCCCGCATGACCTTACAGAGCCTGTTTGAGAGCCTTTGCAAGCTGATCGGGGCAAGACGTACCCTTACCGTTGCAGTTGATACCCTCAAGCTTTTCGATAGCCTCCGTAACTTTCATGCCCTTTACGAGAGCGGCAACTCCCTGTGTGTTTCCGTGACAGCCGCCCATAAATTTAACGCTGTCGATGATACCGTCCGTTACTTCGATAGTGATGTTTCTTGAACATACTCCTCTTGGTGTGTAGTTGATAGTCATTTTTAAATTCCTCCATTTATTTATTAATTCTTGATATACCTGACTTTACAGCCGCATCAGCAACAGCCTTTGCGATAACGTCCGCAAGAGTTTTGTCAAACGCGTCCGGCAGGATATATTCGGCACAAAGCTTATCGGGAGCGACTGCCCCTGCTATTGCATACGCTGCCGCACGCTTCATCTCCTCGTTTATATCTCTTGCACGAACTGCCAGCGCACCCTTGAACACTCCCGGGAAAGCAATAACGTTATTTATCTGATTTGGGAAGTCGGAACGTCCCGTACCCACAACAAAAGCCCCCGCCTCTTTGGCAAGATCGGGCATTATTTCGGGTGTGGGGTTAGCCATTGCGAAAATTATCGGCTTGTCCGCCATGGAACGCACCATATCCTGTGAGACAAGATTTGGTTTGGATACGCCGATAAAAGCGTCCGAGCCTTTAAGAGCGTCCGCAAGAGTACCCTTGCGGCGGTTTTTATTTGTAATTTTAGCCATTTCATAATGGGAGGGGTTTTCAAAATCGTCTCCGTCGCAGATGATACCCTTAATGTCCACCATAATAATGTCCCCAATGCCGAGGGAGATAAACTGCTTTGCGATAGCGCAGCCTGCCGCACCCGCTCCGTTTATGACGAGAGTCATGTCCTCCAATTTTTTGCCGCTGACCTTTGCAGCGTTCAGCATTGCCGCAGAGGCAACTATTGCAGTACCGTGCTGGTCGTCGTGGAAAACCGGAATATCAAGCTTTTCTTTAAGTCTGCGCTCTATTTCAAAGCAGCGGGGAGCGGAGATGTCCTCCAGATTGATACCACCGAAGCTGTAAGAGATAAGCTCAATGGTGCGGACTATCTCGTCCACGTCCTTGGAATTTACGCATATAGGGAAAGCGTCCACACCCGCAAACTCCTTAAACAGGGCGCATTTGCCCTCCATTACGGGCATTGAGGCTCTCGGACCAATATCGCCGAGACCAAGGACAGCAGTACCGTCCGTAATTACTGCCACAAGATTTGCGCGGCGTGTAAGGTCGTAAGACAGGTCGGGATTTTTCTCGATTTCCAAACAGGGCTGTGCTACTCCGGGAGTGTAGGCGTTGGAAAGCTGTTCCCTGTTGTTTACCTCGCAGCGGGAGACTACCTCTATCTTGCCTTTCCATTCATAATGTTTTTCAAGTGATGACTGCATAATATCCATTTTTTGACTTCCTTTTATAATAAAATTAAAATATGACATAACTGTAAATCGCCCACTTTGAGGGGCTTAACAGAGTAAAATCAGCCCGTATTCGGCTTCGGGTGGTGACCCGCCTGCAAACTCAGCTTCCTTATTTAAACTTTTCCTCATTTTTAAGCCAGCCGTCGTAATCCGCAGCGGACGCCAGCGCTATCGAACCTCTTGCCGCATAGCGTTTATCGTTAAACACGCTCGAATCGAAGCTCTTTCCAAGCTTGAATTTACCGTCGTTTGTATAAACACTGCCGCCGTCGTACCCCATATGGGAAACGTTGTCAGTTATTTTTTTGTCGGAAAGCAGCCGTTTCAGCAGTCCCTCAATATCGTCCGAGGGAAAACGGCGGCTGGAGATAGAGGTATACTCCCTGCCCCTTTTCTGCGCTTTTATCGCTCTTTGCAGGTTTGCGTTAGCGCCAATGATATTGCCGTTTTTGTCAAGGGAAAGCTCGTCAATATCCTGCCCAAAGCAGCTTTCAAGACTTTTTGCTGCGGAGGAGTAATACGCAGATGATATATACCCGTTCATAATTCTTGAAGCATACGCTGTATAAAGCGTTTCCTTGCCAATATTTTCATTAAGGACGGACTCAACGCTTTCACGATATTTCTCGTCGGATATTTTTGTGACCTCCGCCTTTTGCGTATCAATATTATAATCAAATTCAAACTTAACGCTCTTGGGGACGCCTGCCTCTTTCAGCCATTCAGGGATCCTGTCCTCCAACTCGTTTTTAGCCTTATTTATGACTTTAAAGTTTGCTGCAGCCTTGTCCTTGTACTCGTCTTTGACAGTCAGGCTTGAATTTGTAAGCGAATTGCCGCCGCTTATTTTGATACTATTTGAGCTTGTTTTGAATCTTCTTCGCAGACTGCTCCGGCTTCTCGACAGTGCAGTACCTCTGAAAACGTCCGTTATACCGCTTGACGAAGCATCGGAGCTTGTTGAGGAGCTTCTGTACGACCGCCTGAGCTTAGCGTTGCTTACCCTGCTGCTGTAAGAACTCCGCAGCTGAAAGCTTGAACCTAATTTTACTCTCATAAAAAAGACCTCCTAATATGTTTTTCTGATTATCCGTTAATTTTCCGTACCCGCTTACTTTTCCTTTTTGTTGGCAAGCTTTATGATCCTGTCAATATTTTCCTTGCTGGTGGTATTGCTGCCTATGTAGGTTGGGTGGGCGTTGTACAGACCGTGAAAATCAGAACCGCCTGTTACTATAAGGTTGTACTTTTCCGCAATTTCCAGAATTTTGGCGCGCTGCTCGTCGTTTGCAGTGTAGTGGTAAGCTTCAACGCCGTCAAGCTTGCCCTTTTGTGCAAGCTCTTCAAGCAGATCCAAGGAGTCATAGTAAACGGGGTGCGCCATAACTGCCACGCCTCTTGACGAATGTATCAAGTCCAGCACAAAATTCACATCGGGATACTCACGCTCAACTATACAGGTGCCGTTTTTAAGGTTGAACAGCTTGTCGTTAAGCTCGCCGTAAAATTCGGTAGTGTAGCCGTAGTCGATAAGAGCGTGCATAATATGCTGCTTAAAAATACTTTTCGAGCCTGTGGCATATTTCATAACGCTTTCTGCGGTAATGGGGTAAATTTTCATAACGTTTTCCACCATTTCCTTGGCGCAGGTCTTTCTGATATCACAAGCCTTTATGCACACGCCTTCGAGCCTGTCCGGCTTCTGGGGAGCATAGCAGAGAATGTGTACCTTTCGCCCTCTTGACTTATCCCATGCGGAAAGCTCCACCCCGGGAAGCACGCGGACGCCGTATCTGTCGCCCAAAATTTTTGAGCGGGAAATTGATGACATCGTGTCATGATCGGTAATGGAAATAAAATCAATTCCCGTTCTTTTCGCCTGAACGATAATATCTTCAATTCCCAAGGAACCGTCGGAAAGTTTAGTATGACAATGAAGGTCGCCAACCATACCCTTATCCTCCTTAGATTAAAATTTAATAAATTGTTCTAATTCAGGGGACATACACTGCAAATTTACCTTTATTGACATACTGCAGCAATAAAAGTAAATCGCTTACATAAACGATACAAGCCTCGGTACCGTTGTCTGCAAAAAGCTGAAAAAGATCAGCAGTTTGCATATTGCTTTAATTATACCACAAAATCCACCTATATTGCAATACTTTTTTATGAATTATATCAAAAAAACATGAATAATACCGTACTGTACAGAGGCGTTCCGAAAATCATAAAAATTTGTCTGCGAACCACACGTCCTTTACGGTAAATTCCCTGCCGTTAAGATATTCAAGGCAGCCCGCCTCTGAAGTAAAGGCAAATTTCAGCTTATATGAGTACAAAGCCTGCGTCTTTACTTTATATTCTTTATTTATTCTGTTTATGCCATATTTTCCGTCGCCTAAAAGCGGGCAGCCGATATACGCCATGTGGGCGCGGATCTGATGAGTACGCCCCGTGTCCAGCTTTATCTCAAGCAGCGCAAGCCTGCCGTTGCTTTTCAAAACGGCGTACTCGGTGACTATAGTCTTATTTTCTGAGGTTTTTCTGTCTGTGACCTTAACCGTGTTATCTGAGGAATTTTTTTCCAGATAAGCTACAAGCCTGTCACGATTTTTTGGAGGAACACCCACCGTTATACACAAATAGAGCTTTTCAAGCTCCCGGTCCTTTATTTTTTGGTTAAGCACCCGGAGAGCTTCCGCATTCTTTGCGGCGATGACTATTCCACCGGTATTGCGGTCGAGGCGGTTGCACAGGGCGGGAGCAAAGCTGTTTTCCTCCTCCGGGTCGTACTCGCCCTTGCTGTACAGATAGTGCTTTATACGGTTGATAAGGGTATCGGAGGTATTTTCGTTATCCTCATGCACAACGAGACCGTTTTTCTTATCGACAAGCAGAATATTTTCGTCCTCATATACGATATTCAGCACGGGAGGCGCGGACAGGAAATCATTTTCCTCCGCAACGTCAAAAAACTCGTCGTTTATATACATCTGCACCGTGTCTCCCTTTTTAAGCCTCGCGGATATCTCACCTCGTTTTCCGTTTATCTTTATTCGTTTGTTTCTTATGGCTTTATACATCATACTTTGGGGCAGCTTCGGCACAGCCTTTGCCACAAATTTATCAAGCCTTTGGTCCGCGTCGTTAGCATTTATTGTAAACTCTTTCATAATTTCTCCATTTCATTCAGAACCAATCTTCACAAACATATGTGCACGTCTTTTCTGCAACTCCTTCACATGGAATATAATACAGAAATACTTACCGACATTATACAACAAATAAAAATTTTTTTCAATACAAATAAAAAATATTCTCAAAAGGTCTTTACATTTAAATTATTTTGTAGTATAATTATAAAAACATTTGTTTTAAATTTGATGATAAAACTATAAATCCCTGCAAAATAATTATAGTGTATTCACATACAGGCAACACGGAGGTAATATTAAAATGAGCGAAACAGATTCTTTAAAAAACAGCTTAAATGTTCACGACGGTCACAGAGAACGAATGAGGAGCCGCTTTCGTGAAACAGACAGCTTTGAGGGCTTCAGCGAACATGAGGTCATTGAAATGCTGCTTTTCTACGTATGTCCGAGGCGAAACACAAATGTGATCGCTCACGAGCTTATAAATAAATTCGGCAGTATTGCAGGAATTATCGAAGCTGAATATAACGAACTTATAAAAGTAAAATACATTACTGAGAACGCTGCCACATTTTTTAAAATGATACCGAAATTGATGCCGGTATACTATAATTCTAAAAATGCAGGCACTATCTATGACACCTCACAGAAGCTTATCGACCTTTTTGAGCCGTATTTTGTTGGTCTTGCACACGAGGTGTTCCGCGTGGCGTATTTTGACAACAAGCTCGCTCTTATAAAGCACGTTGCGCTGGACAGCGGCGACCCGTCAGGAACGGCGGTAAACATCAGAAAGCTTGTTGATATTGCTCTTCGTGAAAATGCAGCTACTGTCGCTATTGCTCACAATCACCCCAAAACCTCTCCTGAGCCGTCCTCCGGCGATATCAATACAACGCAGCAAATAATCGATACGCTGAGACCGCTGAGGATAGATTTTCTTGACCATATCATTGTCGGTGAGGAACGTACAATATCGCTCTGTGACGACGCATACATAAAATTTTTAAATATATGATTTTCTGGAGAATATAAAAATGGATAAATTTAAGCTTGTTTCAGAATACAAACCCTCCGGCGATCAGCCAGAGGCTATAGACGCCCTTGTAAAGGGACTTGACGACGGACTTAAGGAGCAGACCCTTTTAGGTGTTACAGGCTCCGGAAAGACCTTTACTATGGCTAATGTTATCGCACAAGTGAACCGCCCCACGCTGGTGCTTGCACACAATAAGATACTTGCGGCGCAGCTTTGCTCCGAATTTCGGGAATTTTTTCCCGAAAATGCTGTGGAATATTTTGTCAGCTACTATGATTACTATCAGCCCGAAGCATACGTCCCCTCAACGGACAGCTACATCGAAAAGGATTCCGCGGTAAATGATGAGATAGACAAGCTCCGCCACTCGGCGACATCAGCTCTTGCGGAACGGCGGGACGTTATCATTGTTGCATCGGTGTCCTGCATATACTCTCTCGGTTCGCCTATCGACTACCGAACAATGGTCATTTCCATAAGGCAGGGCATGGAGATGTCAAGAGAGGTGCTTTTGGCGCGGCTTGTGGGTATTCAGTACGAACGCAACGACATGAATTTTATACGCAACAAATTCAGGGTACGTGGCGACGTGGTGGAGATTTTCCCCGCAGGCTCTTCCGAAAACGCTATTCGGGTGGAATTTTTCGGGGACGAGGTAGAACGTATTACAGAATTCAAAGCTCTTACGGGTGAAGTCCTTGCGACTCTTTCCCATGTGGCTATTTACCCTGCTTCACACTATGTTATTTCACGGGACAGAATGCAGGAGGCTATTGCCGAAATTGAGCAGGAGCTTGACGAACGCGTAAAATATTTCAAGGACAACGAAATGCTGATAGAGGCGCAGCGCATTGCCCAACGCACAAATTACGACATTGAAATGCTCCAGGAGATCGGCTTCTGCAAGGGTATCGAGAATTACTCCCGCATACTTGCGCGCCGTGAGCCGGGAAGTATTCCTTACACGCTTTTAGACCACTTTCCCGATGATTTTCTGCTTATTGTGGACGAGAGCCACGTTTCCCTGCCGCAGGTCCGTGCCATGAGCGCGGGAGACAAAGGACGCAAGAAAACGCTTATTGATTACGGCTTCCGTCTGCCCTCGGCATATGACAACCGTCCGCTGAATTTTGATGAATTTTACGGCAAGCTTAATCAATCCATTTTTGTATCGGCTACTCCGGGTCCATTTGAGCGGGAAAATTCACAGCAGATAGTTGAACAGGTAATTCGTCCCACGGGGCTTGTTGACCCGGAAATTATTGTAAAGCCTGTTGAGGGTCAGATCGAGGACTTGCTGCTGGAAATAAATGAGCGTACACAAAAGGATCAGCGTGTGCTTGTTACAACGCTTACAAGAAAAATGGCGGAGGACTTGACCGCATATCTTGAAAAAATGGATGTAAAGGTTCGGTATCTACACTATGACATTGACACTATCGAGCGTATGGAAATTGTCCGAGACCTGCGTTTGGGCGAGTTTGACGTGCTGGTGGGAATTAACCTGCTCCGTGAAGGCTTGGATATTCCGGAAGTATCGCTCGTTGCAATTCTTGACGCTGACAAGGAAGGCTTCCTCCGTTCGGAAAGCTCCCTTATTCAGACTATCGGACGTGCGGCGAGAAACTCGGAGGGGCAGGTCATTATGTATGCGGACTCGGTGACTAAGTCCATGGAAAACGCCATTATGGAGACTGAACGCCGCCGCAAGCTGCAAATGGATTTCAACGCGGCGCACGGTATAGTGCCGAAAACCATTATTAAGGACGTGCGGGACGTTATTGAGATCTCCACAAAGGCGGAGACCGACCAAAAGACCGCAAGTGCGAAGAAAAAGCGCATGACTCCCGAAGAGCGTGAGGCTATGATAAAGAAGCTTACCGAGGAGATGAAAAACGCGGCGAAGATACTTGAATTTGAGCATGCGGCGTACCTCCGTGACAAAATCAACGAGCTGAAAGAGGAGAGCAAGCCTAAGAGGGCTTTGCCGAAACGGCGGGGAAAGTGAGAATGATTTCATGAACAAAAAAATATTTGCGGCAGTCTTTTCTATGGCGTTGCTTTGCTCCTGCGGGAACGGTACTGTTGAAGAACTGTCCGAGACGAGTTCGGAAAGCGTTTCTTTAGCTTCTGCGGATGCTTCGGAAACGACGGTTACGACTACCTCGGCAGAAACAACGTCCAAAATGGTTTCGGAAGAAACGGAAATTGTTACGGAGGTTTCCGAGGCGGAGGAAAATGTGCCGATAACACGGGATTTTTTCAATGATAATGTGGTTTTTGAGGAGGTTATGCTGCCGGTCAAGGCTACATATTACAGAAACGGAACGTTAAATGGCGCTTTTACAAAAGAATACGACGCGGCAGGAAACATAATTCGCGAAGATAATCATACAACATATGAATATGACTATAACCCCGACGGGACGTATAACAGCGTATCAACTTTTAAAGACGGAAAATTAAGTAAAATAAAAAAATATGATAAAAACAGATACTGCATTGAAATAACTTCTGTAGGCTATAATTCAGAATTTACTAACGAATATGAATATGAATTTGACGACGAGGGACGATTGATACGCAAATCGGAAATTTATGCCGGAGAAAAAGAGGGTTTTGAATACACATATAATGAGGAGGGCAGACTTTACGAGGAATTTAACAATGTCAAATATCGATCATACAGTCATTTAAGACACGAATATGACGATAATATTGAAAATATTTATTATTCCAGATATGACTTGAAAGAGGGATTATGGAAAGTTTTAGAAAAAGACGAAAACGGAAATACAATAAAGGAAATTTCAGATTTTGGCTTTATTAGTAACAGCAATTATGTAAAAGGTAAGCTTTTCACGGAATACACATATGACGATATGAACCGTCTGATATATGAAAATCATACCGTTTCAGATGATTTTATCGCGCCGGACGATTATTTTAACTTAAGCAAACAATCAACCCTTATATATTCGTACACATATGAATACAAGGGAGATAAATTAAAAAAGGAAACAGCCTGCAATGTTTATAGAGACGATAAGTCCGAATATTGGGAAAACAATGAAACGACCGAATATTTTTATGACGGAAACGGCAGGATAGTCAAAGAAGTTTACACATATGACCCTGAATATGACCCACACAATGAGTATCCAATAGGATATACCACGGAGTATTCTTACAATGAGGACGGAACGATAATATCGCACACACACAATATGAACGGCGATCTTACAAATGAAACAGAATACGCAATGATACCGAAAATAAAAACAAATATGGAATATAAATATTTTTATGAAGTAAATCCATAAAAGAAAGGAAAATAAAAAATGGCAATTGATAAAATCGTTATCAAGGGTGCGAGAGAACACAATCTGAAAAATATTGACATTGAAATACCACGTGACAAGCTTGTTGTTATGACGGGACTTTCGGGGTCGGGCAAGTCCTCGCTGGCGTTCGACACTATTTATGCGGATGGTCAGAGGCGGTACGTTGAGAGCCTTTCGTCCTATGCGAGAATGTTTTTGGGGCAAATGGAAAAGCCCGATGTGGACAGCATTGAGGGGCTTTCCCCCGCTATCTCTATCGACCAGAAAACCACGTCCAAAAACCCGCGCTCAACGGTGGGAACTGTTACGGAGATCTACGATTATCTTCGTCTTTTGTACGCGCGGATAGGCATACCACACTGCCCTGTCTGCGGACGTGAGATAAAACAGCAGACGGTTGACCAGATAGTAGACCGCATTATGGCTATGCCGGAGGGTACTAAAATCCAGCTTCTTGCGCCGATAATTCGGGGACGAAAGGGCGAACACGTCAAGGAGATAGAACGTGCGAGAAAGGCGGGGTACGTTCGTATCCGCGCGGACGGTATCATTTACGACCTTTCCGAGGAAATTAAGCTGGAGAAAAACAAGAAGCACAGCATTGAGATCGTGATAGACCGTCTTGTTATCAAGGAGGGCATTGAGACACGTCTTGCGGACAGTGTGGAGACGGTTTCCGCCATTTCGGGGGGACTTGTTATCGCTGACGTTATTGACGGCGAGGAGATACTTTTTTCACAAAATTACGCTTGTCCCGAACACGGAGTTTCCATTGAGGAGCTTGCGCCGAGAATGTTCTCGTTCAACAATCCTTTCGGAGCTTGTGAAAAGTGTACGGGTCTGGGCGTGTTCCGCAAGATCGACCCCGATTTGATAATCCCGAACAAAGACCTTTCCATACGGCAAGGCGCGATCAAGGCTATGGGCTGGGCTACAACGGACGAGAACTCCATATCAATGATGTACTTCAAGGGCATAGCGCAGTACTACGGAGTGTCGCTGGACACGCCTGTAAAAGATTTGCCGCAGGAGGTAATTGACGTTATCATGTATGGTTCAAACGGTGTAAAGCTGAAGCTGCACCGTGCCACGGAGTACGGCGGGGGCGTTTACTATCAGCCATTTGAGGGAATTATTCCCAACATGGAGAGGCGTTACCGCGACACCAATTCGGAGTACAGCAAGGGCGAGATCGAGGAGTGCATGACGGAAAGCCCATGCCCAGAATGTCACGGTCACAGGCTGAAAAAGGAAAGCCTTGCGGTTACTGTGGGGGGGAAGAATATTTCAGAGCTTTGCACACTTTCGGTGAATGACTGCATGGCGTTTATTGACGGCTTGGAGCTTACAGAGCGGGAAAAAATGATAAGCGGACAGATCGTCAAGGAGATAAAGTCCCGTCTCGGATTTTTGCAGAGCGTTGGTTTGGAGTACCTCACTTTATCCCGTTCCTCCGGTACGCTCAGCGGCGGTGAAAGTCAGCGTATTCGTCTTGCAACGCAGATAGGGTCGTCCCTTATGGGGGTTTTGTACATTTTGGACGAACCGTCCATAGGCTTGCACCAGCGGGACAACGACAAGCTTATTGCGACCTTGAAGCGGCTCCGCGACTTGGGCAACACTCTTATTGTTGTTGAACATGACGAGGACACTATGTACGCCGCCGATTACATTGTGGACATAGGTCCCTACGCGGGTATAAACGGCGGCGAGGTGATATGCGCCGGTACGGTCGATGACGTCAAAGCCTGCGAACGATCCATAACAGGGCAGTATTTAAGCGGCAAGCGGAGTATCCCGATACCCGAAAAAAGGCGGGAGGGAAACGGTCTTACACTTGATGTCATCGGCGCGGCGGAGCATAATCTGAAAAATATCGACGTTTCAATTCCACTCGGCACGTTCACCTGCGTTACGGGTGTTTCGGGCAGCGGCAAGTCCTCTCTTGTAAACGAGATAATTTACAAAAATCTTGCTGGCAAGCTCAACCGCGCCAAAATACGTCCCGGAAGCTTTGAGCGCATGGAGGGAATTGAAAATCTTGACAAGGTGATTGCGATAGACCAGTCCCCTATCGGCAGGACGCCCCGTTCAAACCCTGCAACATACACCGGGCTTTTCACCGATATTCGGGAGCTTTTCGCAAGCACCAACGAGGCGAAAATGAAAGGCTACGCAAGCGGCAGGTTCTCATTTAACGTCAAGGGCGGACGGTGCGAAGCCTGCGAGGGTGACGGCATACTGAAAATCGAAATGCACTTTCTCCCTGATATTTACGTCCCCTGCGAGGTCTGCAAGGGCAGACGGTACAACCGTGAGACGCTTGACATTCACTACAAGGGAAAGTCCATTTACGATGTGCTTGAAATGACAGTTGCGGAGGGAGTTGAATTTTTTGAAAACATTCCTAAGCTTGCGAGAAAGCTTCAAACCTTGCAGGACGTTGGTTTGGGGTACATCAAAATAGGTCAGCCTGCCACAACTCTTTCGGGAGGCGAGGCACAGCGTGTGAAGCTTGCAACGGAGCTTTCAAAACGCTCAACAGGAAAGACCATTTACATTCTGGACGAGCCTACCACGGGACTTCACACCGCGGACGTGCACAAGCTTATTGAGGTTTTGCAGGCTCTTGTCGATGCGGGAAATACTGTCCTTGTTATCGAGCATAATCTGGACGTGATAAAGTGCGCCGACCACATTATTGATTTGGGTCCCGAGGGGGGCGAAAACGGCGGCACTCTTGTAAAATGCGGCACACCGGAGGAGATCGCGGCTTGTGATGAGTCCTACACCGGGCAGTATCTGAAAAAGATGATAACAGAGAAAAAGCCCCCCGCAAAGCGCGGTAGACCTAAAAAGAGCAAATAAACCGCTGCGCGCGTGGCGTTGTGGCGTTATAGATGTACTGCATCAAAAAAACAAAATGCTCCCATGGGTAACGATACGAAAATATGTTATACTAATCCCTCATTAGAATTATGAATAAGAAATCGCCGCAAAATCCTGCGTATATGGATTTTGCGGCGAGAGATTTTACATAATTCAATGAGGGATTGGTATTATCTATGGGAGCATTTTTTATTCAAGATTTAACTTTTTGGCGAAGATCCGTTCCGCGGCAATGGTGAAGCCTATTGCAAAAATAACTGCCATTATCAGCGAAAGATTCATTGTTTTTCTGAAAAATTCCGTCATTTGTGCGATGAAAGCATCGCTGTTCGGGTCTGCCGACGCGATCGCCATAATGTCCGAATAGAAAAACAAGGAAAATACCGAAGATATTATCTGCTCGGCAAACATTACCGCAAAGTACATCACTACCGACATTCCCAGCTTTGACTTGTTGAAAAGGTTGCCCAATGCAAAGGAAAAATAAATATGAGACATTGCAACGAACGGCGAAATAATCATAAATACTGCAAAATATTTAAGCATAACAAAGGTAAGTTTAATATCCTCCGCCGAAAGATCGCCGCTGTCCGACATTTCCCCAAAAGCGTCATGAAGCTTGAACAGCCATAACGGTTCTCCGAACGCTATTCCCGAACAAATGCCGGCAACTATAACAGTTGCTGCAAACCATATGTAAATGCTGATAAATTTTGAAGCCAAAAGCTGCCATGTGGGTACGGGCAGGGTGTGCATCAAATAGCCCTCGTCACGGACGATATTTTTGTAAAATCTTATTGTTGAAAAAACGATCAGCATTACTCCCGCAATGACCGTAAGGGCAAAAAACACGAACAAAAACACCGTTGCCATTATATTTATAAAAGCGTTGTTTTTTATCCATGAGGTCATTTTATCAAAAAACAGCAGCAGTACGCTTACCGCAAGCATTGCAACATAAACTGCGGCGTATTTTTTATAGTCTGCCATAAGGTCGTATTTTATAAGCTTTTTTAACAAGCGAACACCTCCCTGAAAAGAGCGTCCACGGATTTTCCGTGCTTTTCTCTTATTTCGTCCACCGTTTCATGGAGCATAAGGCAGCCGTATTTGAGGAAGACAACCTCGTCCAAAATATTTTCAACATCGGTTATAAGGTGTGTGGATATTATTACCGAAGCATTTTCGTTATAATTTGAAATAATAGTTTTAAGTATATAATCCCTCGCCGCAGGGTCAACGCCGCCTATCGGCTCGTCCAAAAGATAAAGCTCGGCATTTCTGCTCATAACAAGTATAAGCTGCACCTTTTCCCGCGTACCCTTGGACATTGTACGCAGCCGCTCGCCCGGGTTTATATTCAGTCTTTCAAGCATACCGTAAGCTGTTTCCTCGCTGAAATCAGCGTAGAAGTCCTTAAAAAAATTTATGGTCTGCTTAACGGTCATCCACTCGCTCAGGTAAGTCCTTTCGGGAAGATATGAAACTATCTTCTTGGTTTCGACCCCGATAGGCTTTCCAGAGATAAGAGCCTCGCCGCTGCCTGCCGTGAGAAGTCCGCTTAATATTTTTATAAGGGTAGTCTTGCCGCTGCCGTTTGGTCCAAGCAAGCCGATTATTCTACCCCGCTCTATATTTAAATTAATATTGTTCAGCGCAATTTTACTGCCGTAATTTTTGCACAGATTTTTACATTCTGCAAGCAATCTATATCACTCTTTTCAAAAAATTTGTTATCATGCCGATATGTCAGCGTTTTGAGAATTTGTCGGGATTTTTAATGTAGCTCCTTACAATGCTTCCGCAGTCCTTGCATATGTCATGATAAAGGGTCTGGTCGCGGAAGGACAGCTTCTCCGTTCTGATAGAGGCGTAGCCGTCCTGTTTGCCCAAAACGAAATCACTGCCGCCGCAGAAGGGACACACTATATCTTCAATAATTTCTTTACTTTTATTATTCATAATAACTCTCCTAACCTATATGCTTTTTCAAAAGCTCCAACGCCTCGTTGGGAGCGTACCCCAGCCTTTGCATTTTTTTCAGGAACGTATCAAGCTGTTCACCTGCAAGCTGCTGTCTAAGTCCGGTAATTATTTTTTCATCGCCTGTTACAAACCGTCCCGCCGTTCTTTGAGTATACAGCAAGCCGTCCCGTTCAAGCTCGGAAAGCGCTTTCTGCATCGTATTAGGATTGACCTCCGCTTCGGCGGCAAGCTCCCTGACGGACATCAGCTTTTCACCTGTTTTATACTCGCCTATCGCTATGCGCAGCTTTATATGCTCGATTATCTGGACGTATATTGGTGCAGTTGAATTAAAGTCCCATGGCATAGCTGTTCCTCCTTTTGTACTATTTGCTTAATACAATGATATATTATTTTTTCCCTTTTGTCAATGGCTTTTACAAAAATTTAGAATTTATTCATAATCTTAAAGCCATGCTACATATAAATATCCAAATAAATTATGTAAATTTTACAAAAAGCACTTGACAGTAAATCGTTTTCAATGTAAAATATAGTTAAAGCGGGAAACCGTATTTATCAAATCAATAATTTTTGTACATATTTTTTAAGGAGGAAATTCAAATGAGCGAATTTTTCAAAAACATCGGCAAAATACCTTTCGAGGGCAAGGGCAGCACTAATCCGCTTGCTTTCAAGTACTACAACCCCGACGAGGTAGTTGCGGGCAAAACAATGCGTGAGCAGCTTAAATTTGCCCTTTCATGGTGGCACACTATGGGCGGCGACGGCACCGATATGTTCGGCTGCGGCACTGCCGACAAGACATGGGGCGAGTCCGATTCCGTTGCAAGGGCTAAGGCTAAGGTGAACGTCGCTTTTGAAATAATGGATAAGCTGTCCATAGACTATTTTTGCTGGCACGACAGGGATTTATCTCCCGAATACGGCAGCCTTGCTGAAACTAACGCAAAGTTTGACGAGATTGTTGATTATGTTGACAGCATGATGAAGTATAACCCCTCCAAAAAGCTGCTTTGGGGTACTGCTAAGTGCTTCGACCACCCACGCTATATGCACGGCGCAGGAACTTCCCCCTCCGCAGACGTTTTTGCATATGCTGCGGCACAGATCAAAAAGGCTGTTGAAGCTACCGTAAAGCTTGGCGGTAACGGCTACGTATTCTGGGGCGGACGCGAGGGTTACGAAACTCTGCTGAACACCAACATGGGTCTGGAGCTTGACAACATGGCTCGTCTTATGAAGATGACCGTTGATTACGCTCGTTCTATCGGCTACAAGGGCGATTTCTACATCGAACCCAAGCCCAAGGAGCCTACAAAGCACCAGTATGATTTTGATACGGCAACCGTCCTCGGATTCCTCCGCAAATACGGTCTTGACAAGGATTTCAAGATGAACATCGAAGCTAACCACGCTACGCTTGCACAGCACACTTTCCAGCATGAGCTGAGAGTTGCTCGCGACAACGGCGTGTTCGGTTCTATCGACGCTAACCAGGGCGATATGCTCCTCGGCTGGGATACTGACCAGTTCCCCACAAACGTTTATGACGCGGCACTTTGTATGTACGAGGTACTGAAAGCAGGCGGCTTCACAAACGGCGGTCTGAACTTCGACTCCAAGGCAAGGAGAGGTTCTTACACTCCTGAGGATATTTTCCACAGCTACATTGCTGGTATGGACACATTTGCGCTCGGTCTTAAGATTGCCGACAAGATCATCACAGACGGCAGGATCGACAAGTTTGTTGACGACCGCTACGCTTCATGGACTACCGGTATCGGCGCGGACATCATCAGCGGCAAGGCAACTCTTGCTGACCTTGAAAAATATGCTCTTGACAAGGGCGAGGTCACCAATTCACTCACAAGTGGCAGACAGGAAATGCTGGAGTCCATTCTCAACAACATTATGTTCAGCCTTTGATATGGGTTAGAAAATATAGATCGGAGGATAGAACTGCGTTTCTATCCTCTGTCTGTATTATCGGAAATTTTGAGAAGATAAATCGGAATTGATGGGGCGGTTATAATATGAGATTGCTGATATATGGTGCTGGTGTAATCGGTTGTTTGTATGCATCTTTATTCAGTAAAGCGGGGTATGATACTACTTTATATGCGAGAGGAAAGAAGCTTGAGGCGTTCAGAAAGAATGGTTTACTATATGAAATAAAGGGCAAAATATGTAAAGCAGAAGTAAAGATTATTGATATTTTAGAAGAAGATGATAAATATGATTTTATCTTTTTGACGGTAAAAGAAAATCAAGTACATACAGCGTTAAAGGAACTAAGTTTGAATATCAGCCCGAATATAGTTACTATGGTGAATACACTTGAACAGTATAGCACTTGGGAAGAACTTTGCGGAAAAGGACGTATTATTCCTGCGTTTCCGGGAGCAGGTGGCAGTTTTGATAACGGCATACTAAAAGCTGCTCTTACGCCATGGATTATTCAACCTACCACATTTTCTGAAATTGATGGCAGCAAAACGAAACGTTCGTTTAAGTTGGCAGAGTTATTAAAAAAATCGGAAATACCATACCAGATTGTGAAAGATATGCACCAGTGGCAGTTGTGCCACCTTGCAATGGTTGTACCGATTGCAGATGCTTATTATGAAGCTCAAAATCCAAAAGAGGTATGGCGGGAATGTGAAATAATGACTAAAACTGCAAAGCGAATGAAAAGAAATTTTAATCTACTTTATGATTTGGGAATAACACTTTCACCAAGGAAAATAAATATTTTCCGCTTTTTGCCTGTTTTCATGCTAAAAAAAGGACTTACCATAATTTTCAGAAGCAATTTTGGAAATGTATTTATGTATCAGCATTCTATAAATGCCCCTGATGAAATGAGACGATTGCATACACAGTTTTATCAATATATTAAAAAGCAATGATTGAACTAAATTCCGATCTATGAAAGGAAGAAAATCAAATGGCAGTTGAGTTTATTTTGGCAAATGATGATACGGCAAAAATCATTGCTGAACTCCGTCATGAGATATGGGGTACAACCTATCGGGGAATATATTCAGATGAAAGAATTGATAATTACGATCATGAAGAACACAGGCAGCGTGATTTGCAGCGTATTCAAGATAGTTCCTATCAGGTATATCTGATAACCGATTTTGACGAACCGATAGGGTATTTTATTTTTTTGACAACAGAGACTGTTTATATCCAATCGCTTTATATTCGGCGGGAATATCAGCGTCAAGGTATCGGAAAACAAGCATTTGCGCTGATAAGAGAGTACTGCGTAGAGCATGGGTTTGACAAATTTACCTGCAATTGCAATTCGCACAATTATTCAGCACAGAATTTTTATCGTTCTATGGGCGGTACTGTGATCAAGAGAAATGAGGGACATGATGATAAATACGACGACCAGATCACATTTGAATTTTGTGTATAATGAAATTTCTATTCTCTGTTTGTATTATCGGAAATGTTGAGAATATAAATCGGAATTTAACGACATAAGCATTCCAAGAGGAGGAAATACATAATGGTGTACAAATTCAACGAAAAAGTGTCTGTAAAAGCATTGACGGATTTGCGTGAATCTGTGGGCTGGAGCAGGATGGAAAGAGAGTATGAAAACCCTTTGATGACATCATATTTCCATATTGCAGTTTATGAAGATGATAAACTGATTGGGTATATTGATAGTGTATCAAATGGGGTAACAGATGCTTATATTCAGGATTTAATGGTTTGTCCTGATTACCAAGGCAAAGGAATTGGCACAGACCTAATGAATAAAATGATCAAATATCTTAAGGAAAAGCATATCTACATGATTTCAGTGGTTTATGATGAATGCTTGAAACCGTTTTATGAGAGATTTGGGTTTTATAATATGCTATGCGGGCAAATGGAAACATATTAGGAATTGTACATAATACAGTCTCTCGCGCAAATTTGGAATTTAAGAGCCTGTTCAGTATCTTTTTATATGCGGATTTTTGGCAAGATTTTGTCAATGACAAGGCAAAAATCCGCAGGAATACGCGGGTATTTCAAGGATTTTTAACGCAGTCAACGGCAAAAGATTGACAAAAAGACGTACGTAAAAAGATACTGAACAGGCTCTGAAGGAGCAGACTATGAAAATAATAGCGTTCGGAGCTGTGACAGCGGGCGGAAAAACAACAGTTGTAAATGCAATTAAAGAGCGCCTGCCAAGAACAGCGTCACTTCACTTTGACGACTACTCATTTGAGGGAGAAGTTGAAGACTTTTCCAAATGGATAGCAGAGGGTGCAGATGTTCATGTATGGGACTTATCTCCGTTAAAAGCTGATATTGAAAAGATCATACACAGCGGCGAATATGACTATCTGCTGTTGGACTATCCGTTTGCATACCAACATTCAATGATCAAGGACTATTTGGATTGCTGTATATTTATTGATACGCCATTAGATATAGCACTTGCTCGAAAAGTTCTTAGAGATATGAAAGATGCTGCGGCAGATGAAATTCGTAATGAGATGGATACATATTTGAAATATGCAAGAACTGCTTATGTTCAAATGTTGAAAGATCATTTGTCGGCTTCCGATCATGTGATCGACGGTGCAAAGGAACTTGAGGACATTATCAATGAAGCTATGGAGATCGTTTTAAAATGCTAAATTTTGATTTATTTCGGTAAAAACGGCGTTAATAATATGAACGGCATTAAAATTCTCTGACAGCAAACCAAAAGAAAGTTTCTATTTTTCCGGCTGTATTATCGGAAATGTTTAGAAGATAAATTGAGATTTAGGGTGCAAAACACATATATTTATTAAGGAGATACACTTTATGGATATTAAAGAAATTATTGAAAGTGAATTTGGCTTAACAGTCCGCAATATTACCGTTTTAGGTCAGGGACTTGACAGTACTGCATATCTTATAAACAACGAATATATATTTAAACAGTCAAAGCATGATGGTGCAAGAGATAATTTAAAAAAAGAGATACAGGTATTAAATTACATAAAAGGCAAAGTCACATTACAGATACCCGATATTGAATACTATAGCGAAAAATACAGCGTTTGCGGTTATAAGGATATTAAAGGTGATAATCTGACCCCCGATATTTACAAAAACATGAGCGATGATGAAAAGGATAAGTTAGCGCAGGATATTGCGTTGTTTCTAAGAGAAATGCACTCTGTTCCTTTACCCGATATTGACGGGTTAGAATGCAATGTAACGGAAGATTATAAAAGCGATCGTGACGCTTTGAGGGAAATGATCTATGATAAAATACCCGATAGCTCAAAAGAATATTTGAATAATTTATATAAAAAAATACTTGATGATGAACGAATTTCTCATTATGTCAAAGCTTTGTGTCATAATGATTTAAGCTGTAAGCATATGATAATCCAAAATAATAATGTTGTTGGAATAATTGATTTTGGAGATTCTGCTGTTACCGACAGGGATAAGGATTTTGTATATCTGCTTGAGAACAGTATTCAGGAGATCGGCAGGGAATTCGGATCAAAGGTCTTGGAATATTATGATCACCCGAACAAAGATACGGCAATTTTGAAAGCCGATTTGAATGATGAATATTACCCTGTTGAGCAAGTACTGGGCGGACAAGCAATGGGATTAGATGATATGTATAATAAGGGATTAAATAAAATAATAAACAGCGGTCTGTTGGAGTGACAAATTCCGATTTATTTCAATAAGAACGGCGGTAATAATTTTAACAACAAGGCAAACTATTCCTGACGTCTCATGGATTTACAAACTAAATTTATATATCAGGAGGTTTAATACAATGGCACTATTCTATCTTGTAAGACACGGAGAACCTGTCTACGACCATATGCTTGAAAACGGATTTTGGGGATTCGGCAGAGACTTTGCTCCTTTATCCGAAAAAGGAAAGGAACAAGCGGAAATAACCGCCAAAGACATTCGTCTTAAAAGCGCGGAATTTATCGTATCATCTCCGTACACAAGAGCATTGCAGACGGCTCAGATAATTTCAAGAGAGACAGGGCTGCGGGTCGAGGTGGATATTGACCTGCACGAGTGGATACCCGATGAGGACAATCTTTATACAACTTCCGAGGAAAGCTTTGAGCTTGCACATGAATTTACCCGATTTAACGGCGAGTACCCGCAGGGCAAGAAATTAAAATGGGAATCCCTCAGCCATATGAGACAAAGAATGAGACGTGCTGCAGACAAATATGCAGATCACGACAAGGTTATTTTTGTCGGTCATGGCATGGCTTTTCGGTGTTTGATGTATATTGAAAAAATAAGTCCAGCAGAAATAATTGAATGTACATATCATAAAGGACAGGCGGACTGTGAGTATTCATTTACATAAATGAAATGCAGGTGTTCTATGTTATAATCCGGAAAACATTTGCTGAAAGGGTGAATTATTATGAGCTGGAATTCGGAGCAATACCTTAAATTCAAAACTGAACGCACTCAGCCTGCAATTGATCTGGCAAACAGAATTCCCGTACAGTCGCCCGCCGATATTATCGACATAGGCTGCGGTCCGGGGAACAGCACGGATATACTGAAAAAACGTTACCCGAATGCAGCAGTCGTCGGTGCGGACAATTCGGAAAATATGCTTGAAGCAGCAATAGAAAAATATCCTGACATGGAATTTATTCACTGCGATGCTTCAAAGGATCTGAACAGTATCGGCAGGAAATTTGACGTTGTTTTTTCCAATGCGTGTATTCAGTGGGTTCCCGACCACCCTAAGCTTCTGCGGGAAATGATGTCTCTGCTGAAAGAGGGCGGCGCGCTGGCGGTGCAGATACCTATGAATTACGATGAACCGATCCACAGGATAATTGGGGAAGCCGTCAAATCGGAAAAATGGCGGGACAAGTTTAACGATCCGAGACATTTTTACACTCTTTCCTGCGGAGAATATTACGATATTCTTGCGGAAATCTCCGAGGACTTTTCAATGTGGCAGACAACGTATTTTCACCGAATGAAGTCACATTCGGACATTATGGAGTGGTACAAAAGCACGGGACTTCGTCCCTATTTGGAGGCGCTTTCCACTGACGACAAATCGGAATTTGAAAAGGATATTTACCGAGAAGTTGAAAAGGCGTACCCCAAGCAGGCAAACGGGGAAATTATTTTTAGATTTCCAAGGTTATTTTTTATTTCAATTAAGTGATAAAGGAGAAGGGGTATTATGGATATTTTTGAAGTTAAAACTAACAAGAAAAAGTATATAGACTTGCTTTTTCTTGCCGATGAGCAGGAGGACATGATAGACCGCTATCTTGAAAAGGGAACGATGTACGTTCTTGATGACAACGGGGTGAAAGCCGAATGCGTTGTTACCGATGAAGCAGACGGAATTCTGGAAATAAAAAATATTGCGACAGACCCGAATCATCAGGGAAAGGGCTATGGAAAAACGCTGGTAGACTTTATTGTTGGGAAGTATTCGGGGCAATACGCTGTTTTACAAGTCGGCACAGGTGACAGTCCTTTAACGGTTCCTTTTTATGAAAAGTGCGGATTTAAACGTTCTCACATTTTAAAAAACTTTTTTATTGATAATTACGATCACCCGATATATGAATACGGTGTACAGCTTATAGATATGGTTTATCTGCAAAGAAAACTATAAATTTCAATTTTTTTATGGGCAAGTATTTACCGACACAACAGCCAAAACGGATTCAGGTATAATTCTAGCCTCTATCCTCTAATTTCTATCATCTAAAAGGAGAGATTTTTATGCGTTATGTAATTGGAATCGACATCGGCACAAGCGGCACGAAAACAGTGCTTTTCGACGAGGTGGGAAAAGTCGTCGCTTCGGCAACTGTGGAGTACCCCATGTATCAGCCCCAAAACGGCTATGCGGAGCAGGAGCCTGAGGACTGGTACAACGCGGCGGTGTCCACGATCAAGACTGTTATCGGCAAGAGCGGTGTGAGCAGCACGGACATTGTCGGTATCGGTCTTTCGGGACAGATGCACGGTCTTGTTATGCTGGACGAAAACGGTGAGGTCATTCGCCGCTCCATAATCTGGTGCGATCAGCGTACCGCCAAGGAAGTTGACGAAATGAACGAAAAGCTGGGTCGTGATAAGCTTATCCAAATTACCGCGAACCCTGCTTTGACCGGTTGGACTGCTGCAAAAATTCTTTGGGTGAGAAATAACGAACCCGAAAATTACGCAAAGTGCCGACACATTTTGCTGCCTAAGGATTACATCAGGTACAAGCTTACGGGCGAGTTTGCGACGGATGTTTCCGACGCTTCTGGTATGCAGCTTCTGGACGTACCCAACCGCTGCTGGAGCAAGGAGGTCTGCGACGCGTTGGGAATTGATATGTCCCTGCTTGCAAAGGTTTATGAGTCCTGTGAGGTGACAGGAAAAGTCACAAAGTCCGCCGCCGAGCTTACGGGACTTGCCGAGGGTACTATCGTTGTTGGCGGTGCGGGCGACAATGCCGCCGCTGCTGTGGGAACAGGTGTTGTTGCGGACGGAAAGGCTTTCACGACCATAGGCACTTCGGGCGTTGTTTTTGCACACACCTCAAAGGTTTCAATTGACCCCAAGGGCAGGGTACATACCTGCTGCGCGGCTGTGCCGAACTGCTGGCACATTATGGGTGTTACACAGGGCGCGGGACTGTCCCTCAAATGGTTCAGGGACAACTTCTGCCAAGCCGAAAAGGACACCGCAAAGCTTATGGGCGTGGACGAATACTACCTCATGGACAAGGAAGCGGAGACCGTCCCCATTGGCGCGAACAGGCTGCTGTATCTCCCCTATCTTATGGGCGAGCGTACTCCTCACCTTGACCCCAACGCGAGAGGTATGTTTTTCGGACTTTCCGCTATCCACACGAAAAAAGATATGCTCCGCGCGGTAATGGAGGGCGTTGCGTACTCGCTTCGCGACTGCGTTGAGATATGCCGCGAAATGGATATTAACGTTTCGGACATGATGGCTTGCGGCGGCGGCGGTACTTCCCCGCTGTGGAGGCAGATGCTTGCGGACTTATACAACTGCTCCGTAAAGACGGCTTCTTCTAAAGAGGGTCCCGCGCTGGGCGTGGCTATTCTTGCGCTTGTTGGAGCTGGAGTTTATAAGACCGTCCCCGAAGCCTGCGAGAAAATTGTTGGCGTTGATAAGGTTCAGCAGCCTGTTGCGGAGAATGTTCCCGTGTATGAAAAATATTTCAGGCTTTATGATGAGATCTATCCTGCGGTTAAGGATAAATGTGCTAAGCTGGCGGAACTGTAAATTTTTACAGACAAAAGTCGGTATCATTCAATGATACCGACTTTTATTTTCTCTTAAATTTTTCCGCAACATTTATCAGCAATTCAATTTCTTCATCGTGCAGGTCGCTCGTCGCATTAAACAATTTCTGTATTAAAATGGGGTTGTCTGTATTACTGTCAAAAAAATCTTTCGGCGTAATTTCAAAATAATCGCAGATAGAAATAAATTCATTCATGGACGGCAAAGCTCTGCCGGACGTAATTCCCTGAATATAGCTTTTGCTGTGACCGAGGTCAAGACTCATTTGATATTCGGAAACATTTTTCGCAATTCTCAACTGCGTAATTCTGTTTCTGATAAATTCGGCATTGTCCATAATATACCTCCGCAATAATTAATAATATTATTGTATTACAAATTTAAAAGGTATATTACAGATTGTTTTAGGAATTTTAGTTGAATTATACCGATATAATTAGTTATAATTTAATTAAAAACTAAAACAATACGTAAGGACGTGAAATCTTGACCTTTTGGAGGAAAACATTCCCTGTATTTTTATTGTGCATATTTATTTCAGCAAGTTTAACAAGCTGTAAAAAAAATCAATCAAACAACGAAATTATCGACAATATAAGTTATACAACGGTAGCAGAGACGTCAAAAACAACTTCCGAGGTAAAAATTACATATATTGTTAATGTCAACACAAAAAAATTTCACTGCCCCGACTGCCCCAGCGTTGAGCAAATGAGTGAACATAATAAATGGGAGTATATCGGAAACAGAAACGACCTAATTTCAAGCGGTTATAAGCCCTGCAAAAAATGCGAACCGTAAAAAAGGCTGTACATCTGTACAGCCTTTAACTATCTTATCTGATTATTTATCTCGTCTCTGACCTGAAAAAGCTTTTCAATAAACGCCTTATCCTCGCTTGTGCGGTGGTAATGCCTTTCCTGTATCAGCAGGTCTTTGCTTCTGCGCGCACCGTCCACACAGCGTTTCTGCACCAGACCGCTGCTTTTCAGTTCCTCCCGAAGTATTGGCGACACCCATGTAAACGAGTCGGGGACGCTTTTCAGAATATTGAGCTGACTTCCCCTGTCATAGACAAATACTCGGTTTTGCTCGCCCTTTTCCGTCTTTTTAAGGTAGCTTTCCGAAAGATATGGCACCGAAACGTCCCCATGGACCACCTCGATACAATCTGAAAGCTCCTCCATTGTAACGGCGTCCTTTGAAGCAAGCCTGCTGTTTTCGGACATTACGGCAACATAGGAAAAATCCCATATTTCCTCACTTTTAAGCTCCTTGTCCGCAAGCATGGACAGGAAAAAGTCCTCATATGCTTCCTCGCAGCGGATTATTCCCATGTTAAACTCGCCCTCTAAAATGCCGTTAATTGTGTCCAAAGAATTTGCTTCGCGGAAATTTACCGCAAAACGGCGTGTACGGTCAAGCTCCGAAACAAACCTTGAAAAAGCCTGTGCTGCGTAAGAAGCCCTCGGTGCGGACACGTTGAAGCTGATTATATCGCTGACCTCGGGCTTGAAAAGATTTTCCATTTTATCCATTTGTTGGATAATCGCTTTGGCGCATTTAAGAAACTCCACTCCCTTTTCGGTGGGTTCTACGCCTTTTGAGATTCGTTTGAATATGGGTGCGCCGACTTCGTTTTCAACTTCTTTTATCGCCTTGCTGAGGTTTGGCTGTCCCATAAAAAGCGATGAAGCCGCCTTGGTTATGGAGCCTGTTTTTTCCACCTCAACAAGATATTTCAGGTGCATCAAATTCAAATGTGATCATTCCCTTTTGTGTAATAAAATTCCAATCCCTAAACAATGTGTACCTTTTTTGTAAGGCGGTAACTCTACTCACGCCTTTTAACAAAACTGTTTCTATTAGGCGGGAGCAAGCCCCCGCCCTACAAATTAAAAATATGATACATTGATATTTTTGCCCATTTCTTTCAGCTTTTTGCTTATCTCGTCAATAAGGCGCATTTTTACATTGAAATTTATTGGCAGAGCAGGGTTCTGATGAGCGGGGTTTATGGCTCTTCCAACATAAAAGCTGATGTCAGTAGCCTCCTCAAAAAGCATATGAGCAGCTCTTGAAGCGCCGTCCTTACGCATACTCAAATCGGTAATGCTTATTGTACCGTTGAGGTACTGGTCGGCGTACTCCAAAACCTTTGTCATTGTGACAACTCCCTCTGTAACAAGATCAACGCCCTCTATTTTTGCAATTGGAGGTATATCGGGGTCGAAATAATCAATGCATGGCACAACAGGCTTGCCGAGGTACTCCGCCGCAAGCTTTGAAGTAGTTCCGCCGCAGACAATGTGCTTGCCCTCCTTGGCAAAGAAGAGAGTATGCATTTTTTTCAAGTCCTGCGGATTTGAGGGAGGTCCTATCATAAGGCTCATGGACACTCTCTGACGTATCTTGACAGAGACGATAGTGGTATCGTCCCCCGGTTCGCCGCCGTAAAGCTCGTTGCACTGGTCAAGCAAAAGCTGGGCGATACCCTTTGCGGACATTTTTCTGTCATAGTTGCCAACCATGAAGTCCACAATATTATCGCGCTGCCAGCCGAAATTCATTGTTTTGCCCACGCCCGCGTAAATCGCGCCGTCGCTCATTGCAATAAAAACGTCGTTCTTTTCAAGAGGCAGCTTAGACTTGTAAATGGTCTTGCCGCCTATTTCCATGCTGGTTCTGGGGTACTCATAGTTATCCCCTCCCCTTAGCATGACAACGTGCGGATTATCGTACTGGATTATTTCAGCCTCGCTGTTGTCGGTAATGCGTATGATAGTAAAGGTTGAGTACGCCACTCCGCGCTTTTCGCAGACGGGCAGGGTCGCCGCAATTGTGGAAACACATTCCTCAATGCTGAGGTTGTTTGCCATCATTGTGGAAATAATTTTAGATGTAAGCGTTGAAAGGATACAAGCCTTTACGCCGCTTCCGAGACCGTCCGCAAGAACAAGTACAAGACTGTTTTCATTCTGCTGCACGACCTCAACATGGTCGCCGCAAAGCTGTTCGCCTTTTTTATTGATACTGCTGAAACCAATATCGGTACATAAATTATTCATCAACCAAAGTCTCCTTCAGCTTTGTGAGTGCAATTTTTGTCTCCGCAGTTGTTTCACCCAGAAGCGAAGCTATCTCCTGGACAACTCTCATCTGTTTGTCGATAACCTTATCTGTGATCTCCACCGCTTGCTTGTTGGTGTCCTCTTTCTTGGTGCGGCGGCGCTCCTCCTCGGTAATATCACGCATTATGCTCATTATAATATGGTAATTTCTATCATATATAATAGTTTCCTCAACATAAAGCTGATATTCCGCAAGGTATGTTTTCTTCTCATAAACGTTCTGATTGTTTGCGTAAACGTTCATATATTCCGTTGGGTTGAGAATTCTGATAACGGGACTGCCAAGAACGTCCGCCTGATTTTTGACATTCATCATCTTGCAGGCAGCCTTGTTGATGAGCTGGACTTCAAAGTCCTCGTTAAGAACAAGTATACCGTTGGGGGTATTGTTGATAATGTTGTCGGAAAGAGATTCCGCCTTATCCTTAAGGTACGGCAGACACATTGTAAAGTCCGCCTTGCCCTGATATACTGCAACAGCCTTTTCACGGCAGGTATTATATCCGCAGCTTCCGCAGTTAAGCTCATGCTCGGGAGAGGTCTTGCCCATTTTAACAAGGATCTCTTTGATTTGTGCCTCGCTTGGGTAATCCTTATACGCTGCCTCAACGGCAAAGGTTTTCTTTATGCTTTCCGCAGCGGGCTGCTCTGTAAGAACGTCGCTCTTGCCCGCATATTTATCCACCGCAAGGTAATTTTTAACAGGCTCGGCTTTAATCTTCTCCATAACGGGACCGTTTATGCAGCTTCCCGCACAGGCAGACATCTCAATAAAGCAGTTCTTTATCTCGCCGCTTCTGATATCCTCCAAAGCGCGGCGGCAGTTATCCATACCATCGATAACAAGAAAGCTGTAATCAAGGTCGTCTCTGTTCATTGAACGGAGTATGCCTCCCGATGTGGGGAACAGCGCCGACTTGTTCACGCTCTTGTCGTCCTCGCATGGAGCTATCTGAACGCCCTCTTCGCCCAGCCAGCCCGTAAACTCTCCGAAAGTCAGGACTGTGTCCGCGTAGCCCTTATACTTGTCCGCTTCCTCCTTTTTGGAAATACAAGGACCTATGAATACGACGTATGCGTCGGGGTCTTTTTCCTTTATGTACTTGCTGTGCGCCTGCATAGGCGAGAGCACATGAGCAAGGTGAGGTATCTGATCGGGATAATACTTCTGAATAAGGGTATTTACCGTATGGCAGCAGGATGAAATAAGCACGTCCGTCTTTCCGCCACGCAGGATATTTTCGTACTCCTTTTTGACGATCTCAGCACCAACAGAGGTCTCCTCCGCGTATGCGAAGCCGAGCTTTTTCACCGCCTCGGAAACTGCCTTTATACCCACACCGTAGTTTGCCGCAAAGGACGGCGCAAGGCTTGCCACAACCTTTTTTCCGTCTGCAATGGCGCTTTTTACGTCATGCACATCGTTCCTTATCTGCTTTGCGTTCTGCGGACAGACCACATAGCAAGTGCCGCAGAGTATACACTCGTTTGGAAGAATATGCGCCTGGCTGCCCGAAAATTTAATGGATTTTACGGAGCAGTGCCTAATACACTTATAGCAGTTTTTGCAGTTTGAAGTTTTAAGCTGGAGATAATTAAAATTTTCAGTCATTTTTATTTGCTCACCCTTTCAATATAAATTAAAACAAAAGACGTCTGCGAAAACCAATAATGAATTATATTCATTTTTCAGTTTACGGGACGTCCCGATATAAAGACAAAGCAAAAAATATCATACCTTGTCGAGAATATACTCCTTGAATATCTCGGAAAAATTCTCCGGAGACACTCCGCAGACTACTTCCTCATCGACCTTAATAGTAACGCCTGTGGTACATTTTCCCAGACAGAAGGCTGCCGAGAGATTTACCTTTTCCTCAAGACCGTTCTTCTCGATATTTTCTTTCATCAGCTCTATAATTTTATACGAGCCTCTAAGATGACATGAGCTTCCAACGCAAACATATACATTCATAACACAACATCCAATCTATAATTTTTTATTCGGCAAAAAACGATATAATTCTCTATAATATACTATACCATTTTAAAGCCGTTTCGTCAATATTTTTTAGTAATATTTTTATACTAATTCGCGACCAAATTTTTTCTGCAAAATGTAAGCGAATTAGTATTATTAACCGCCCGAATTGCTCCTGCTTTTAAGCCTATTGGAAAGTTCCGACAGCGACTCCGCTATGTTTTCGTCTTTGACGATTATTTTCTCCGGCAGCTTCAAGCCGGTCTGCGAAAAGTTAAGTATCGCCTTTATTCCGCATTTTACAAGAAGCTCCGCAGCAAGCTGTGCGCTCCTTGCGGGGACGGTGATTATCCCGATATGGATATTCATTCTTTCGCAAAGATTTTTCATTTTTTCCACGGAAAATATCTGCTTTCCATTCACCTGCGTCCCGATAACGGAGGGGCTTATATCAAACGCCGCAACAATGTTCAAGCCGTATGCTCCAAAACCGTCGTAGGCAAGGAGAGTCCTTCCAAGCTGTCCCGCCCCGATTATAACTGCGTCGCTGTAATTTTCACACTCCAAAAAACCGTTCAGCAGCTCTATCATGGAATTTACATTATAATTTTCGCACCCCTGCTCCGCGCCTATGCGGACAAGGTCGTCCAAAGAGTCTGCGCCGTCGGAAACAAATTCTGAGCAAATATCCGCCGCGGAAATTATTTCCGCACCCTTTCGCTTCTGCGCCTTAAAGTACTCCAAATATTTCGGCAGTCTCGCCAGAGCCGCCCTTGGGACGCTTTTCAACGAGGTATTAACGCTCATAAGACAACCTCCCCTTAAAGGTTAAGGATATTGATAGCGTCAAGAATGGATTTCTCCGCCGCTTCCTTTCCGTATTTGTCAACAGCCATTTTATCCTTAGGTCCGTGTGCAAGGCAGGCGGGACCGCCGATACAGCCGTCGATACAAGCCATTCCCTCGATAAAGTTCTCGCCGCCAACGCCTTTCTGCGCTTTCAGCAGAGCGGTCTTACAGTTGTCGATACCGTCGCAGGTAACAGCTTTGAGCCTGAATACCTCCTCGGGTATTTCCATTTCCTTGAGAGCCTCGGCAACAGCGTCAGCAAGTCCGCCGCTTCTTGCGAAAATTCTTCCGAAGTAGGAAGCGTTGTCCAAAGGCTCGTTTTCAAGCTCGTCAAGCTTGATGTCTCTCGAATCAAACAGGGCTTGCAATTCCTCAAAGGTAATAACGTTGTCGATGTACGGCTTGACAGTATCTCTTTTGATTTCCGCCTTTTTAGCGGTGCATGGTCCTATAAAGACTATTTTGCAGTTTGGCTCATGCTTTTTCATGTATTTGGCAATTTCAGCCATTGGTGAAAGATTGTGAGATATCTTATCTTTCATTTGGGGGAATTGGGTCTCAATGTACCTTACAAACGCAGGGCAGCAGGAGCTTGTGAGGAATCCCTTTTCCACAAGCTCGGAAGCCTCCTTGTAGGCGACCATATCCGCGCCAAGGGCTGCTTCCATAACGCTTCTGAAGCCAAGCTTTTTCAGTCCCGAAACGACCTTGCCCAGGGGTACTGAAAATTGCCCCGAAATAGAGGGTGCAACAACGGCGTGGACATTATATTTGCTGTTATTCTCAGAATTTTTTATAAAATCAATCGTATCGAGTATGTACGACTTATCGCTTATCGCGCCGAACGGACACTGATAAACACACGCTCCGCAGGCGATGCACTTCTCGTCGTCTATCTTTGCACAGCGGTTCTCGTCTATCGAGATAGCCTTTGGCTTGCAGGCTCTTACGCAGGGTCTTTCGCTCTTGACGATAGCCGAATATGGGCACGCAGCGAGACACCGTCCGCACTCAACGCACTTTGATTTATCTATCACCGCCTTGTGATCGACAATAGTGATAGCGTCCTTGGGGCAGGCGTTCATACACCTGTGGGCGATACAGCCTCTGCACGCCTGTGTGACCTGTATCCCGTCAACGGGACACTCGTCGCAGGCGATAGGCAGAACCTCGATAACGTTGCTGCTTTTTCCCTGATTCATTGCAAATTTTACACGCTCGTTGACGATTGCACGCTCCTTATAGATACAGCAGCGCATTGTCGGCTGGGGTCCCGGAACGATTATGTTGGATATATCCAACATTCCCTCCTCCAGCCTGTCATCGAACGCAAGTCTGGCGACCTCGCGCAAAACCTTATATTTAAGCTCCTGCACACTGGTATCGAACATCATAAGCTTTACCATTCCTTCCTATCTAACAAAACCTTGGCAGAAAAGTCCGCCGCAAATTTATTGTGTATATTTTGTAAATTTTTATATGATATTTTACAATAATATGTGTTTTCGCACAATTCGACAAATATATTATAACATATTATAGGGCAAGCTGTAAATGACATAAACGGAATGTGTCATATAAAATTGTGCATAGCAAAATTTTTACAGCTAATAAATTTTATACCGATACAACTGCAATTATGTAAAACTTGCCGCATAAATTTTCCCGCCTCATTGAGGGGGCTTTGCATAGTAAATAATTATCGTATTTTATATTATGGGTGACTCCCGCTGCAGGGCGTTCCCTGATCCAAGCTTGCAAACGTCCACCCAATCCTCGGGGACGGCAAATTCTTCAAGCTCTGCTATAGTAAGCTCTATCTCGCTGTTGGAGCTTCCGCAGGCAGGGAAAACCGTATCAAAACGTTTCAGGGACTCGTCCAGAAAGACCCGCACCCCCGCGTTTACACCAAAGGGACAGATACCGCCCACAGCGTGACCTATAAGCTTTTCAGCGTCCTCGTGAGTGAGCATTTTCGCTTTCAGACCGAAACGCTCCTTGAAACGCTTGTTGTCTATTTTCGCGTCCCCCGCCGCAACGATAAGTATTACGCCGCCGTCCCTGTCGTAAAAGGAGATCGTTTTTGCTATCATTCCCGGCTCACGTCCCAGAGCCTTTGCCGCAAGCTCCACCGTTGCGCTTGAAACGGGAAGCTCCACTATTCTTTCCGCAGCGCCGAATTTTGCCAAATGCTCTCTTGCTTTTTCTATTGACATTTTAGACCGTCCTCCAAATTATTTTATAATTACATTATACAACATTTTTTGCGGGTTTGCAAGGATTATAAAAATTTCAAATTAAAAAGCGCTCAAAAAAACTGCACAAAAAATTGCATATATGATTTTTGTGCAGTTTTTTTGACTGCGCTTTTCATTTGAAATTTGTATTATTGACACATAAAAAAATTTGTGCTATTATTATTACAGTAAATAAAAAAGGAATTTTAAATATGAAAAAAATCAAAATTTTTGCGGCAATTATTGCGGCGGCGTTTTTGTGCGGCTGTTCGGGAAACGAGGTCGTTCCCGAAACGGAAATTACCACGGAAGTCACAACCGAGGACAACAGCTACGCACTTGTACGCCCTTGGGTCGGCAGCGAAATGCTGAACAGTATTTTTTACTGCGGAGAGAACCGTCCCCTGCCGATTGCGGCAGATGAAACTACTGACACGGAAAATCTGCCCGAAACCATATTCTTTGAAAACGGCTCGGCGGCGGCAAAGTACGATGAATTCGGAAACATTGTCGGACTTAGATTTGAGAGAAATTCCGCTCCCTCGGACTTTTCAGTTTACGGGATAGATTTCAAGTCTCGTCCCAACGACATTCCCGACAAGGTTGGCATTGCAGATAATATTTACGGCGACGTTGACAGAACGATAACATACAGCTTTTACGGCGGCGGTATAACCGAACTAACCTTTGTTTACACCGAAAGAAGTCTTGTTTCGGTTTATATTGAAGCGTAAATTCTGCACAAAAAGTAATTACGAGGTACAATATGGATAATGAAAATGATGTTCTTGAAAGGCTTGAAAAGCTTTTGACTGCATACAAAAACGGGCTGCTTGGCGGGGAAAAAATGCCCGAACATGAAAATCCGAATTTGCCGATATCGTCCCAAGAAAATTATATGTATTTTACGCTGCCAATGTCGCTTAATTATCAGCGCAATTCATACGCCCTTTGGGAATGTGCAAACAAAATGTACCGCGACTGTCCACAGGTATTTTGCAGCAAATCTGTCTGCAAAATGGGTACGGAAGAGTTAAAAAATATTTTGGTAAGCTATAAGGTCGCGCTCCAACCGAACAAGCAGCCTGTTATATGGCGTACCCTATGCGGCACTGTTGAGCAGGACTTTGACGGAGACATAAGAAATTTATTTTCAAAAATGAATTTTAAGGTCGCAGAGATAAAGTCCCACATACAAAATAATAAAAAGAAATTCCCGTATTTAGGCGGAAATAAAATTTGCAATTACTGGCTGTATGTTATCGAACAATACACGGATATGAAATTTTCTGACCGTGAAAATATTACGATCGCGCCCGATACGCACATTATTCAGGCAAGCGTGCGGCTGGGGATAATTACTTCGGAAGAGACGGAAAAATCCAACGTCCAGACGATAACCGCTGAACGTTGGAAAAGACTGCTAAACGGAACGGGAATTGCTCCCATTGATATCCACACTCCTTTGTGGCTTTGGAGCAGAAATAAATTTGAATTTATTGTTTGAGAAATTCTATATTAACAACACAAAAACCGTGACGACTTTATGTCACGGTTTTTATATTTTATACGGGACCTCAATTTTCCTCCGCACCCAAAATTATCTTTATTTCGATCCTGCTTTTCGCGCGGTAGACCGTGACTGCAAGCTCCTCTCCCGACTTGAATTTATCCTTTACGGCGTTTAACTCCTGCATGGTTTTTATGGGCTTTCCGTCCGCGGAGACGATTATGTCGCCAAGGCGTATTCCCGCAGCGTCCGCCGCTGAATTTTTTTCGACGAACCGAACGTACACGCCCTGAGGCAGGTCGTAATATATTGCAATGTCCTCGCTGATATCCTCGCCGCTTATGCCTATACGCGGTCTGCCAGATATAAAACCGTTTTTCATCAGCTCGTCGATTATCGGCTTTGCGGATGTTATAGGTATTGCAAACCCCAGTCCCTCGGCGGAGTCGGAAATAATTTTGCTGGAATTTATCCCTATTACTTGTCCGCAGGAATTTAGGAGGGGTCCCCCGCTGTTTCCCGGGTTTATTGCTGCGTCCGTCTGAATCAAGGTCATTGTGTACTCGTCAACGGTTATAGTGCGATTCAGCGCACTGATTATCCCGCTTGTTACAGAGCCGTAAAGCTCGAAGCCAAGGGGATTTCCTATTGCAACGGCAAGTTCGCCCTCGGACAAAACGCCGCTGTCTCCGAATTCGGCGGCAGACAGAGAGACAGCTCCCGTATTTATTTTTATGACCGCAAGGTCGGTACGGCTGTCCGTGCCAACGATTTCGGCAGGATACTCGCTTTTGTCCGACAAAACCACTGTCACGCTTTCGGCGGTATGATCAGAATTTTTTACAACATGGGCATTGGTAACAATATAGCCGTCCGCGGACATGATTATTCCCGTACCCGTGCCTACAGAACTTTCACCAAACCTTGAGGAAATCCCCACAACCGACGGCTTTGCTTTTTTCACGATTTCGGGAACGGTCAATTCCTTTGACGTTTCAGTCAGCACAAACGCGCTTTTAACGTCCTCGCCTGCGGGGACAGTCTCACGCTCCGAATAAAGGTATAAAAATCCCGCCGCCATAAAAATGATCGCTGCCGCGCCTATTAATGAGGAAACTCCGAAGCCGTTTTTTTTCGCGGACTCGGAGTTTTTGCTGCCAAATCGAATTTTCATCACATTTACTCCTTGAAAAGTATTTTTTTATACTTATTTTGCCCGTAAATGTGAATTATATTAAAATTTCATTTCACCTATATAATCATATTCAGGAGGAAGAACATAATCGCCGTTTTGATTTATAACCCCATATTTCCAATCAATTGAAACCACTGCAAAGCCGTCGTCGTAAAAACCTATGTAGTTGTCAAATTTCGGATTAATAGAAATTTTTCCATTTTTATCTATAAAACCGTATTTGCCGTTTTTATAAATTGCAGCAAATCCAAGTCGATCAAAACTGTACAATTCTTCAAATTTCGGTTTAATAACAAATTTGCCGCTCTCATCAATACAGCCCCATTTGCCATTCTTCTGTACCGCGGCAAAACCGTTCTCACTAAAGCTGTAGGCACAATCAAACTTTGGTTTTATAACAAACTCGACGCTTTGGTCTATATACCCCCACTTGCCGTCCGTTGAGACCTCTGCTAAACCATTTTTTTCAAAACTTACTGGCAAATCAAATATTGGTTCGCCGACAAAATTTCCCTGTCCGTCAATAAATCCCCATTTATCATTGATTTTGACACAAGCCAGACCGTTGTCATTAAAGCGTCTCGCCATCTGAAACTGGGGTTCAATTGCCAAGCTGCCGTTTTCGTCCATATATCCCCATAAATTTGTCTCCGTCATAACAGCGGCAAGTCCGTTTTTGCCGAAATTGCCTACATTTAAGAACTGCGACTCCGCAACAAAATTACCCTTATCATCAATGCAGCCCCATAAATTTCCCTCACTGACCCACGCCTTGCCGTTTTCATAAAAAGCCTCGGGTTTTTCAAATTTTCCCTCAATAACAACCGTACCGCTCTCATTGATATAACCCCACTTTTTCCCTAAGCGTACTGCCGCATAGCCGTTTCCTCCAAAATCCATAGCATTATCAAACTGCGGTTCTATTACAATATCCAGATTTCTGTCAATACACCCCCACTTGCCATCCTCATTTATCCAAGCCAGACCATTATTCATAAAATCATCTGCAAGGTGAAAACGAGGTTCAATAACATAATTTCCGCTCGTATCAATGATCCCCCACAAATCCTCCAGGACAAACGCAAAACCGCTTTCGTCAAAATCATATGCGGCTTCAAATCTCGGTTCAATAACAAAATTTCCGCTTTTATCAATATATCCGTACTTTCCGTCTTTTCTCACCAAAAGCAAACCGCTTTTAAAAAGCGTATTTTCGCCCGCAGATATGGTCATAACAGTCTCGCTGCTTTCGGTTTTATTTGTACAGCCTGTAAAGATAAGGACCGCTGTAAAAGCAGCTGCAAAAATTTTTTTAATATTTTTCATTTTATCAGTCTCCTTATAAACAATACCTACTTTTTAATTTTTGAGGGAAGCTCTGTAAGATACGGTATTGCCAATCCGACCAAAAGCAGAAATATGCCAACTATGCCTTGGACATTGAATTTAAATTCCGCAGGAAAAATGTGAATGACCGAACCCATGATAAGTCCGAGGATAAGACAGTAAGTCCCCTGCCGACATTTTTTCAGCAGCACGTCAATAATTTTTACAGCGGCAAAAAGTCCGATAACCGCTCCTACGGCGAACACGGTGAGTACCGCAATATCAAGATTTGCAACCGCACTGATTATTGAATCGTATGCGCCGAAAACCTTCATTATCATAGAACCGCTTACCCCGGGGATAATCATTGCCGCTGCGCCGATAAAGCCCATAATGATGTACAAAATTATATCACGCGCAGTAAGAGCCGCTCCCGCAGTAAACATACTTCCGCCCTCATTCAGGAAAAGCAGTGCAACCATAAAAATTGCCCCGATAAAAAACGGTATCAAATTTATGGGACGAAGCTTTGGAGTCTCCTTTTTGCACTCACGAAGGATAGTTGGAATGCTGCCGATAATAAGTCCCAAAAAGAAAAGCTGGGTGGGGACGTAGTATGTCTCAAATAGCTTGTCCAGAGCCAAGGATGTACAGAAAATTCCTATAACCATGCCAAGCCCCACTGGGATAAGGAACGGCATATTTTTTATCAGCTTTTTTATATTTGGAGTAATGGCTTCCATAAGCCTGTCGAAAATTTTTGTAACAACAGCGATAGTTCCGCCGCTTACGCCCGGAATGGCGTTGCCGATACCCATTGCGATACCTTTCAGGACGAGGATAATGCTGTCTTTAGCTTTGCCGAAAAAATTCATTTTGATAAGTCCTTTCATATTTGTACTGAAAGCAATTATAGCATATTTTTACACAAAAAGCAATAGCATTTGCAAAAGTAAAAGAGCTGCCGACCTGACAGCTCTTGATTTATATCAACATATTTTCAAATGGCTTGTTAAAGCGTACTAAATGTTCTGGGGGTATCACTCCAATACTTCAAATTTTAAGTCTACTCCAAACATTCCTCATAAGGCACCGCATCCTTTCGTTAATATTGCGGAACTCTTTTGCTTATGCCATGGGACTCACTCCTCAAAATTCATATTTCCTGCGGGGTAATTTAAAACAAATCATATAAACCACTCCTGTAAGAAATTTAGCTTCAAGAGAATGTGGACTATGCCATTGGACTCACTCCTTAAAATTCATATTCCTTTCGGCAAGGTCTATTAAAAATCATAGGCGCTCTCTCCTTTGGGAATTATTTTAATCGTGATCAGGCTATATAGCCGCATTTTATGCCATTGGACTCACTCCTGTTTTTTCAGAATTTTTTCGGGGAAGTCTTAAAGGTTACCATAATAACCAACTCTTTCTTTTCGGGTATTTACCCGTTGATCTATCCGAAAACCGGCTAAAGCCGTCTTACCTGTCCTGTTGGACTCACTCCCTTACGTTATTTAATGAATATTTAAATCATGGTACGCATATTTCAATATCCTCATATGCAATCCCTTCTTTTCATTAAAATTCTCAAGGTAAAATTAACTGCTTAGGTGGTCTCACTCCAATCCGATTACATGATAAGGTTTATAGTTCCTTTCAATGATCTTAATTTCATAAGACATCACTTCCTTACAGAAAGTTATTCGTTAAGAAGCTTATTTACTGCATTGGTATTCACCTTTCTCATAGTAATGATAAGATTACAGCCTTTTATGTAAAGTCCTTAAAGGACACTGCATAAACGTGATCTGCATTATTCATCGAATATCGAAGCTTTGGTATAACGCCCGACGGTAGTAATTCGGGTATAAAAATACCACATACTCAGCTTACGATTTATGCTAAGGTATGCGGCTCGTTTATCTATACTTTAAGTTAAATTTGTTAGTTAATTACTTCAATTTGGAGTGAGGTCACTAAGGACGCTTTCCTTTAAACTCCACGTTCAAACTTCTCTCTTAAAGTACGGCTGTTTCGAGCCACTGCGGATCACTGCGTAGAAATGCTGTTCAGTTGTTATTTCCATGGGACTCGCCGCCTTTCCAAGAAAAATTTTGGATTCCCGAGTAAGCTTTGTTCTTTTTTAATCGTCTGCATTGATTGAACTTGCTGACTTTGACCGGGTCCAATTCTTTAAGTAAGAGAAGCCTTATGGCTTGAATTCAAGAGCTTTCGGCTTTTGGATATTACCTCTGCACCATCGTGCCGCCATCGCGTTTCAGCTTTAGCTCCTGCGCTTACGGTCTTTCTCTTTCCTTGAATATACTATACCACACTTTTTATGCAATGTCAATAGTTTTCCACATAAAATACTACACAAGTTTTGTGCAGATTTTTTATATAAAATATACCTTGACAAAAAGCTGTAAAAGTTGTACAATTAAATAGTTGGGTGTTTGGCTGGCTTATATTTGCAGCCTTACCGAAAATTTTACAAATATGCGTAAATTGAGGAGGATTCTATCATGGCTGAAAAATTTGATAATGAAATGGCTGCCGACCTTTACACCCTTGTGGACGAGGACGGCGTTGAACAGCAGTTTGAAATGCTGGATACTATGGAAGTGGGCGATGAACGCTACTATGCTCTCGTACCCTATTATGACGATCCCACAAAGGAGATCGAAGCGGACACCGAGCTTGTTGTTCTCAAATCGGAATATGATGAAAACAACGAGGAGACTTTGGTTTCCATTGACGATGACGAGGAATACGAGCGTATCGGAAATATGTTCCTTGAACGTCTCAACGAAATCTACGACGACTAAGCGGGGAAGCGCCCTCGGGCAGAGTCACCCCAATGTTAAATACAAATTAAATTTACCTAATTTAAGCCCCTAAAGGGGCGGCTATGAAAAATCAAACCCTTACCGTTTTTCGGTAAGGGTTTTTTGACTGTACACCGTCAACTCCACCGTATGTTACAGTATAAAGCAAATTAAACCTCCGCAGCCCTCGTTGATAATGCGTTCGAGAGTCTCCTGCAATTTCAGCCGCGCGTCCACAGGCATACGGTAAAGCTTGTTGTGAAGACCCTCGTTCACAAGCTCGTGCAGGGACTTGCCGAAAATATTGGACTCCCATATTTTTTGCGGACTTTCCTCAAACTCCTTCAAAAGGTACATAACAAGCTCCTCGGACTGCTTTTCCGAACCGACTATAGGGCTTACTTCGGTGACGATATCCGCTTTCATCATATGAATGGACGGCGCGGAGGCTTTCAGGCGGACGCCGTATTTCCCGCCCTGCTTCACAATTTCGGGTTCTTCGAGAGAAAGTTCGTCAATTGTGGGCATAACAATTCCGTAGCCCGTCGCGTCTACCTCGGAAAGGGCGTTTTCGATTTTTTCAAATTTTTTCCGTATGGAGGTAAGCTCCTTTAAAAGCGGCATAAGATCGCTCTCCCCCGCTATCTCGATACCCGTTTCCTCGCCGAGTATCTTATAGAAAAGGTTGCTTTTCAGCTCCGCGTCAATCTCCGCGCTGCCCTTGCCAAGGTCAATTCCCGTTATCATAGCGCGGCTGATGTTCTCGCCGCCGGCAATATTCTCCGCGATCCCGCTTATGTCACGCACAAAGCGCACATTTTCCGCCGCGCTGCGAATTGCTCCGAAAACGTCATTTTTCAGCCAATGCCCCTTTGCAAGACCGGTTATCCACTTAGGCATACGGATATTTATTTCCTTTACTGGGAAAGCGTACAGAACTTGCTTTAAAATACTGTTTATATCGTCCTCCTCAAGATCGACGCAGTTTACGGGAACTACTGGAGTATTGTACTTTGCGGCAAGCTCGGCGGCAAGCTCCTTTGACTCCTTTGATTCGGGATACAGACAGTTAAGAAGTACCACAAAGGGCTTGTTTATGGAATTAAGCTCGCTTATGACCCGCTGCTCCGCTTCTTCATACTCCTCGCGGGAAATGTCGGAAATGCTGCCGTCGGTAGTGATAACAAGACCTATTGTGGAGTGATCCTGAATAACCTTTTGAGTGCCGACTTCAGCCGCCATTGCAAATGGCACTTCGTCCTCGAACCATGGTGTTATCACCATTCGGGGCGCTTCGTTCTCAATGTACCCTATGGCGCTGGGGACGATATAGCCTACGCAGTCTATCATTCTGACATTAAAGCGCGCCTTGTCTCCGATAGTGACCTCCACCGCCTCTTCGGGGATAAATTTCGGCTCGGTAGTCATTATTGTCTTTCCCGCGGCTGACTGAGGCAGTTCGTCCACCGCCCGCTCACGTCGGTACTCGCTTGTGATGTTGGGGATAACAAGCTGCTCCATAAACTTTTTGATAAAGGTGGACTTGCCGGTGCGGACAGGTCCGACAACGCCGATATAAATATCGCCGTCGGTACGTTTTGCTATATCGCAGTAAATATCGTTATTTGTCATTTTGTTTACCTCCCGATAAAATTAAACAATTGGAATAAGTATCATGACCTTGCCCGCAATGATCTCGTCGTCTATATCGTTTTCCTCCATAATTGCGGAAACGGAGGTGCCGTACTTCTTGGCTATTTCCCACAGATCCTCGTTCTCATCGGTGAAATAAAGCTTTAACGCATAGTCTCCGCTTTTCTGCACCGGTTCGTCCTCGTCAACGGAAAGGTCGGTTATGCAGCATATATTTGCAGTACCTGTTATCTCCCCTGTTATCTTCAATTCCGCCTTAGCCTCAACACTGCTGTCCGAGGCAAGATTATAGGAACAGGAAACAGGTATGAGCTTTACCTCCGCAGCGGACATTGAATCAAGTCCCTCTGCCGGAACGGTCGCTGTGAACGGTTCTTCCTTTTCAAGCATAACAGGCTCGCCGCCGGTATTTTTCGCCATTACACAGTACACAGCCGTGCCGCTTATCGCAATGCAGTTATTATCGGGGTCGGGCTTTGCGGTAACGCTGTTTACGCTGCACCATACGTCGTAAATACATTCTATTCCGCCGTCGGCGTAATCAAGAGTACCCTTTGCAACACAGGAGGAATTTATCTGTCTCGGCGGCAGCTCTATTTTAACGTCCGACTTCATGCTTTCGGTTTTATAGGACGTTGAGTACTCGTCTACCGCAAGCTCTGCGGAAGCTGTCCGATACGCCGAACAGGTGATTAGTATTGAAGCGGTGCAGCAGGCTACCTTTGAGTTCCCGTCACCGTCGGAGCGGGGTTCAATATCGCAGGATATTATCTCCTCCTCAACGGTGCAGACAAAACGCTCGTCGATACCCTCCAAATCTATAATTTGCGAAAACGGAAGGGTGAACTGCATGGACTCGACGCTGTCCTCGCCGTCCTTTTGGCAGCTGTAGAGCATACTTATATATGCTTCGCCCTTGGCTATAAGCTTGTTTGCAATTACCTTTTTGTCACCGGAGGCGATAACCGCGTCGCTCCTTAAAATATTTACGATAGGCGGTTTGGACATACCTAAATCGAATTCCTCCGAAACGGTTATGCGCTTTGTTGTGTACAGCTTGTTCGCGGGAAATGTGACGGGTATCTTTTTAAGCTGGATATTACCTCCGAAAGCGTCGCAGACTATCTCTTTTTTATCCAGTGCCGTGACCTTAATTTTTATGGAGACCGCGCCCCTTATGTCTATTCTGCGCGAATTTACGGCGCGGCAGTTTATATAGTCTATTTTGGGTGAAATGCAAACCCTCGGATCCACAGCATTTTTGCCGAACTCCACACTTTTTGTGTAGGTAAGCTTCTGCTCAACGGACTGCACCGCGCTGCTGTTCTCGGCGCAGTACAAAACACGTATATACACCGCCATTTCGTATGTAAGTCTGTCCCCCGCTGTGCTGTAGGACAATATCTTCGGTGAGGTTATACATTTGATTATTTTGAAAATTTCGGGAAAATAATCGGGCAGTACGTAATCCAGCTCCACCGACTGCTCCTGCGTATCGTCGAATATGACCTCTGCCGAGGTGATTTCCTCTCTGTTTACTTTAAAGTCCATGCTTAGTCCTCCTTAAGAATTTTAGATATCAAGAAGCAAGAAGCAAGAAATTACGGATAACCCTGCCAAGCTTCAACTGCTAAAATATTTATATTCTCTTATGGGGGCTTGTATGACAATTTTTATTTATTGGAAAAAATTATCCTTTATTTTTTCTTATTTCTATAGACAAAGCAGGAGAAAACAGGTATAATATTATTATAATTGATTTTGTTTTTATAAGAATCAATGGAGTTACAAGTCAAGATTTGAAGGAGGACTAAAAATGGACTGTATATTCTGTAAAATAATCAGCGGTGAATTACCCTGCTTTAAAGTTTTTGAGGATGAATATACATTGGTAATTATGGATATTGCAAACGATGCTGACGGACATATGCTTGCTATTCCCAAAAAACATACTGAAAATATTTTGGATTGCGACACAAATACGCTAAATCATTTAATTAGTGCAATAAAAAAAGTATCAAATCATTGTGTTGACAATTGCGGTTATGACGGAATTAATTTGCTGAATGCAAATAATGAAAGTGCGGGACAATCAGTTCCTCATTTTCATATTCACATTATACCAAGAAAGATGAATGATAATATTAATGCTTGGCCAGCTTTTATCGGTGCTGAAAATGAACTGCAATATAATTTTAATAAACTGAAAATGATATAGCTGATTTATTGCTTTTATCGGTAAAAACACAGAACTAAATATGAATAAAAGGTTAAATTTTACAAACCCCTTGAAAAATTTTTCTTTATGGTGTACAATGTATTCGTAATCGTTTACATAATGTTGCGATTACCCTTAAAAAAGTACTATTTTTATGCAAAGGAGTTCGGTATATATGAAGTTTTCAGACGGTTTTTGGCTCAACAAACGCGGCTATGAGGTAAGCTACGCCTCGCAGGCTTACGAGATCAAGACGGGCAGGAATTTTATCAACGTTCTTGCTCCCTCCAGCTACATTCAGAACAGGGGCATGACCCTTGGCGGTCCTGTGCTTGAGGTGACATTCTCCTCCACTCAAAAGGACGTTATCAAGGTTTCTGTTGACCATTTCAAGGGCGGTCTTGACAATATGCCCAAATTCGAGCTTAACGAGGATCAGGGCTACACTCCTGAAATAAAGGAGTCGGACGAGTACTGGGAATTGATAAGCGGCGACACAAAGGTACGTATCGGCAAGTGGAACTGGAATATTCAGTACTTCCACAAGGACAAGAAGCTGACAGGCGGCTCATGGAGAGCGACTACGGTCATCAACGAAAATCAGTTCAGACTGTCCTCACGCCTTGCTTACACACAGGACGACACTTTTTGGGACTACCCGCAGGACGAAAGAAATACTTATATAAGAGAGCAGCTCACTCTTTCCGTTGGCGAGAACATTTACGGCTTCGGCGAGAAGTTTACAACGTTCGTTAAAAACGGTCAGAACGTTGAGACTTGGAATTCCGACGGCGGTACCTGCTCGGAGCAGTCCTACAAATGCATACCTTTTTATATTTCCTCCCGCGGTTACGGAATTTTTGTAAACAGCTCGGACAAGGTCTCCTACGAGGTTGCTTCCGATACTGTTTCAAAGGTTTCCTTTACCGTCCCCGGTGAAAGAATGGAGTACTTTGTTATCGGCGGCGAAAACCTCCACGAGGTGCTTGCAAACTATACAACACTTACAGGCAAGCCTGCTCTGCCCCCTGCTTACACATTCGGACTTTGGCTCACAACCTCATTTACCACAAAGTATGACGAGGAGACCGTTACATCATTTATTGACGGCATGGCGGAAAGGGATATTCCTTTACAGGTTTTCCACTTCGACTGCTTCTGGATGAAAGAATACGAATGGTGCAACTTTGAGTGGGATACGCGCCAGTTCCCCGACCCTCCCGCAATGCTAAAGCGGCTCAAGGACAGAGGTCTTGAGATATGCGTTTGGATAAATCCCTACATTGCACAGCGTTCAAAGCTTTTTGATGAGGGCGTTAAGAACGGATACTTCATCAAGAACCTTGACGGCAGCGTTTTCCAGTGCGATATGTGGCAGCCCGGCATGGCTATTGTGGACTTCACAAATCCCGCGGCTTGCGAGTGGTACGCTTCAAAGCTGAAAAAGCTCTGCGAAATGGGCGTTGACTGCTTTAAAACCGATTTCGGCGAGAGGATCCCCACAAAGGTAAAATATTTCGACGGCTCCAACCCTATCGCAATGCACAACTATTACACATACCTCTACAACAAGACGGTATTTAACGTACTGAAAGAATACTACGGCGAGAACAAGGCTTGCCTGTTCGCACGTTCCGCAACTGTTGGCGGTCAGAAATTCCCCGTACACTGGGGCGGTGACTGCTCGGCAGAGTACACCTCCATGGCGGAAACCGTCCGCGGCGGACTTTCCCTCTGTGCAAGCGGCTTCGGCTATTTCAGCCACGATATGAGCGGCTTTGAGGCGACTGCAACTCCCGATATTTACAAGAGGTGGGCTGCATTCGGACTGTTCTCAACACACTCCCGTCTCCATGGAAACAGCTCCTACAGAGTGCCTTGGCTCTTTGACGATGAGTCGGTGGACGTGCTCCGCTCCTTCACAAAATTAAAGGGCAAGCTTATGCCTTACATCTGGGCACAGGCTATAAAGACCTCCACCGTGGGCGTACCTATGATGAGAGCAATGGTTATCGACTTTGAGAACGACCCTGCGTGTCTCAGTCTTGACCGTCAGTATATGTTCGGCGACAATATTCTTGTTGCGCCTATCTTCAACGAGGAGGGTACTGCGGAATTTTACGTACCTGCGGGAACATGGACGGACATCATTTCGGGCAAGCAGTACGAGGGCGGCAAGTTCTACAACGAAAAATTCGATTATATGTCTCTCCCCTGCCTTGCTAAGCCTAACAGCATTATTGCCTACGGTAATTTCGAAAAGGATTTCGAGTACGATTACCTGAACGGCACAGAGTTTGTTATCTACGAACCCGAGGACGGCAAGTCTATCGAGTGCAATATTTATGACACCGAAGCTAAGAAAGTATTTACTCTTACTGCCGAGAGAAAGGGCAATACTGTTGAGGTTTCATACACCGACACTTCCGCAAGCTTTACCGTAAAGGTATTCGGCAAGGAAGCTGTCAAGGCGGACGCTTCCTGTAATGGAAAAATCGTTATCAATCTTTAAAAAGTCAACCGCGCGGACTTATTGTCCGCGCGGTATTTTTTTGTAATTTTATTCGCTTTCTTTGGTAATTGCTTCGCGTTTTATTTTTGCAGCAGATATTTGATACATTATAGCAGGTATAAGAGTAACCGCTGCAAAGGCTCCGAACAAAACAGAATGCATTGCAATTCCCAAAATACCAAAAACTATTGCCATTGTCAGCCATGGCTTTTGCAAAATTTTGTAATAAGAGATCATATCATCATACGATGTGTGCAATTCAAATGGCTTTTCATCCTTTTTCTTTTCAACTATAAACAATTCCCGATTGAATGTTGAAGAATTAGTCGCTATCCTGCCGCCTTTTTCAGCCCATGGTCTGTATCTGACTTTTCCGACAGAATAATTTAGATTTATATTCTTATACATTACCCTATAACCCATTTCATCTTCAAGAAAGCGTTTATATTCTTCGGCGTGTTCTTTGGATTTCTCTCCGATAAATTCCACATAATATTGAAATTCATTCGGCTGACATTCTTCAAATTCATAAATAAGCTTTTCTGTACGAACAAGCCTATACCCTTGTGAAGCCATTTTATTAAGCCATTTTTCCTGTGCGGACAAAAAACTTCCGAAAAAACGATATTTTTTCATAACTATTATCCTCCCATAATTTCTTTTGCAATTGCCGTAAGCTCGCAAAGTCTGCGAAGCTCATTTTCGGCAATTTCCTTTCCTGTAGGAGTAATAAGATACTCCTTTTTTCTGCTCTCGGTTTTTCCGCGGGCGTTTTTTTCGCAAGGGGCTATCCAACCTTTTTCCTGCAAAATATTCAGCGCGCCGTATAAAGTTCCCGCGCCCAAAACAAGCCGCCCCGAGGTTTTTTCCTCGATAAACTGCATAATGGCGTAACCGTGCTTCGGATCATAAAGAGAAAGCAAAATATAAAAAGTAACCTCTGTCAATGCGCCGCCCTTAACGCTGTCCCGCAAAGTATCACCCTCCCTTTTACTACGTTTACTGTAATAAATATATCACTAACCGTAATAGTTGTCAAGTATATAGTTATATTTTCGGAAATTTAAACAGCATTTACTTAAAACAAATATGCAAATCAGACAAAATAAGCCAAACGGTACACCTAAAGCAAATTGTAACCTTAATGAAAACAATGTCATATATTATAGAGAGGAGCAATGCCCTCAATAAAATCAGGAGGAAAAATATATGGCTTCATTTTACAATCAGGCGACACTTTCCTATAACGGAAATCTTATAAATTCAAACATTACCACAGGCGAAATAGTTGACACCCTTGCTATGACAAAAACTGCCGTTACCTCCACATACGGCGGAAACGACAATATAACTTATATCGTGAACATCAAAAACTCAGGTACTGCACCCTTTACGGGACTTACCCTGACCGACAATCTCGGCTCATACAGAAACGGCGCGACAAATGTTGTTCCTCTGACCTACAGGGCAAATTCCCTGCGGTACTTTGTCAACGGCGAACTCCAAACCCCGCCCGCCGTTAATTCGACAAATCCTCTTACCCTTACAGGAATAAACGTTCCCGCAAACAGCAATGTCACCATTGTTTATGAAACGGACGTAAACAGCTACGCGCCTCTTGCGTCAGGCTCGACTATACGCAATACCGCGACTGTATCGGGTGCGGGAGTTACTACTCCTATCAGCGACGACGAGCTTATAACTGTTGAAAACAGACCAAATCTTTCTATCGTCAAGGCTCTTTCGCCCACAACGGTAAATGAAAACGGTCTGGTGACTTATACAATTACCGTTCAGAATACAGGCAATACAGCTACGGACACAGCCGATAATATTTTCATTACGGACACATTTACACCTGTGCTTTCGGACATCACTGTAACTCTCAACGGCGAGACGCTTCCCGAAACAAGCTACTCCTATAACGAGACGACAGGCGTATTCAGAACTGCTGCCGGAGTTGTAAGCGTTCCCGCTGCAACATTCACGCAGAGCCCCACAACCGGCGTTTGGACTGTAAACCCAGGTACTGCCGTTCTTACCGTAACTGGCAGGATATAGTTTCCTACAAAATATAAAGCCTCGGAAAAATCTTCCGAGGCTTACATAATTTAAAAAATCACTTATTGTCCTTGTCACGGATAGCAACACGTCTGATCTTTCCGCTTATTGTTTTTGGAAGCTCGTCCACAAATTCCACAATTCTTGGATATTTATACGGAGCGGTGTTTTTCTTAACGTGCTCCTGCAATTCCTTGACGAGAGCATCATCGCCCTTATCCTTATAATCCTTTGTGAGGACTATGGTTGCCTTTACCACCTGACCTCTGATAGGGTCTTTCGCGCCCGTTACCGCAACTTCAAGAACAGCGGGGTGTTCCATAAGGACGCTTTCAATTTCAAACGGTCCTATGCGGTAGCCTGAAGCCTTGATAACGTCGTCGGTGCGTCCCACGTACCAATAGTAGCCGTCCTCGTCCCTCCATGCAGTATCGCCTGTGTGGTACATATCGTCATGCCAGGCATTTTGGGTCTCCTCGGGATTTTTGTAGTACTCCTTGAACATACCAACCTGCTTGTTGTTTTTGGTACGGATAACAATTTCGCCCGTTTCGCCGGCAGGGAGAGAATTGCCGTCCTCGTCCACAATATCAACATTGTAAAGCGGTGTAGGCTTGCCCATAGAACCGGGTTTAGGCTCCATTCCGGGGAGGTTTGCCACAACAAGAGTGGTCTCCGTCTGACCGAAGCCCTCCATAAGCTTCAAGCCTGTGTACTCCAGCCAGCGGTTGTACACCTCGGGGTTAAGGGCTTCTCCTGCAATTGTGGAGTATTTAAGTCCCGACAGGTCGTACCCCTCTATGCCCTCCTTGATGAACATACGGAACATTGTGGGAGGCGCGCACAGGGAAGTTACCTTGTAATCCTGAATTTTCTGCAAAATGTCCGCCGAATGGAAACGGTTGAAGTCGTACACAAAAATGGCCGCCGCGCAGGTGAACTGACCGTACATCTTGCCCCACATACACTTGCCCCAGCCCGACTCTGAAATGGTAAAGTGCAGGGTATCGTCCATAATATTGTGCCAGTGCTTCGCAGTCTGAATGTGACCTATAGCGTAATAATGATTGTGGAGCACCATTTTGGGGTAACCCGTCGTACCGCTTGTGAAGTACAGCAGCATATCGTCCTCCACATTGTTGGGGATACGCTCCAGCGTGTCGGGGAATTTTTCTATCTCTTTGTCAAAGGACACCCAGCCCTCCTTTTCGCCGCGGACAACGTATTTCTCAGTAATTCCGCCGTACTCGCCGATTGCCTCCTCAATATGGTCTATGACCTCGCCCTCGGCAGTCGCAACTACGTACTTAACGTCCGCAGCCTTGAAGCGGTAGGTGTAGTCCTTTTTCATAAGCTGATTGGTTGCAGGAATAATTACCGCGCCGATCTTGCAAAGCGCAATGGTCAGAAACCAGAACTGATAGTGCCTTTTAAGCACGGAAATGACCTTGTCCCCCTTTTTGATACCGTGGGCAAGAAGCATATTTGCCGTTTGGTTGGACTTTTTCATAAGCTCGGAGTAGGTAAATGTATGCTCCTCTCCTGCTTCATTCACCCACACCAGCGCGCGGCGGTCGGGATCAAGCCTTGCTATCTCGTCAATAACGTCGTAGCCGAAATTGAAGTTTTCGGGGACGGTACATTCTATCTTTGTAAGAACACCGTTTTCGTCAAAGGTGTCCTTTATAAATCTTTTGTAAAAGTCGTTCATATCCATTTTTAAACAGTCCTTTCCATATTTGAAAATATAAATCAGAGGTCATAATATCCTCGCCCGCCCCTTGGGGGCTTGATAAATTAGCAGTTGATTATTTTTAACATTGGGGGGACACTACCCGCGGTGGCTTCCCCGCCCGCTACTTAATAAGTATTGCCAAAAATTCGCATTTTTCTCCGCCTGTGGCTATCATGCCGTGAGGCGCGCTTGAATCGTAAATTATGGAGTCCCCTGCGGTGAATATCTTTGTTTTGCCATCGATAACCACTTTGAGAGAACCCGACAGGATATAGTCGTACTCCTGACCCTCGTGGACGGAAAGAGAAATAGGCTTGTCCTGCTCCTCCTCGATATAGGGCGCGATAACAAGGAACGGCTCGATCTTTTTATCCTTGAAAAGGTAGGCAAGGTGCTGATACTCAAAACCCTCGCGGCGTTTAACGGGGAGTCCCGTACCCTTTCTCACAACGCAGTAGCGTTTAAGCTTAGGGGTGTCGCCTGTCAGCAGCTCCACAATGTCCACGCCGAGAATTTCAGCGCACTTGTAAACAAATGTTACCGAGAAATCTTTTTCGCCCCTTTCGATAAGAGCGTATTCTTCAGTGGTGCAATCGGTTTTTTTCGCCATTTCTTCGGCGGATATTCCGACAATTTCGCGGAGACCTATAAGTCTTTCCGCAACTTCTTTAATGCTGTAGTTCATACTCGATTCTCCTTTTTATTTTTAATTTAAATAAATTATTCCGACCCCATAAATATTTCGGGAAGTTATATACAATTTATTTTCTTCAACACAAGCATTTCCGCTGAGACTTAACGGGGTTTTGATTTCTTTTCTTTTTTCCAGCGTATTCATATCCCATAAAGCAATTTCACTGCAAGGATAAGAAACCGTAACTAATATATCATCAAATGATCCGACACAGTCAAACATTTTCTTATGCACATTTTTTTGAAATTGGATTATTTCAAATTTTGACAAGTCTATTTTAAATAGCTTTTTATCCTGACAGGCAGCGTACAATATTGTACCGTTTATATACAAGCTTCTGACATTTTGTTTGCTTAAAATCAGCTTTTTCTCTGCGGACATCGTATTCCTGTCCAATAACAGTAACTGCCCGTCTACTGTCCCACACAGCAAATATTTATCATATATTTTTAATCTCCACATACTGGCGTCGGAAATATCATACTCATTTTTACCGAAAGAGTTTTTGTCAACAGTTATTATCTTTCCGTTACGAATAGAACAATATATATTCTTATCATCGACAGTCATTCCGCAGATGTCCGAACTTAAATCCTCTCCGAGTTTCATTTTTACGACAATTTCAAAATTTTCTTCGTTCAAAACATATAAGGTACAGAAATCACTTATAAAGATACGATTTTTGTCGGCAATTAAAATTCTTGCCAGTCCGTCTTTTTCAAATATTTCTTTTTTGTATGCAATTGTTTTGGTTTCTTTGTCAATTTTATAAACTGTTTTTTTGCATATACAATAAACATGACGTTCTTTATAACAAGCGTCCGATACTGCATTTTCTAATTCTATCAGATATTTCACATGCTCCTCCATAAATTAACAGCATTTTAAATATATCATTTTCTTTTTTATTTCAAATTATAAGATTTCCATAAACATGGATTTAATGCTGTCTGTCATATTCAAGTTCATTAGGAAGATTATCCCAAAGTTCTGTTCTTGTTTTAATTTTTCTTAATTTTTCCACTATCTTTATATCGGGGTCTGGGTATACCGTAAGGTTATCTTCCTCTCCCATTTTCTGACGTATCGGATACGCAAGCTGTTCCGTTTCTACGGAAAACTGTGCGTTCACACCGTTTTTATTGCCTCTTGCGTCAAGCCTTATCCATTTTTGACAGTCTTTAATATATACACCGTTCAGTCCGTGATATACTAAAACGGGAGCTGTTTCATCGTCTAAAATTATCTTTTGATAACAAAAGCCCGACGGAACAGATTTACACCGCAGTAAGGCAGCCAGCAAGTGAGATTTTGCAAAACAAATCCCATGACCGGCTTTCAGTACCTCCGAAGCGGTACACGTAACTGCATCTTCATTTATATCCGCCGAATGAGAAATATTATCTCTGACAAATTCATAAGCTGCTTTTATGAAATCAACCTCATTATTTGTTTTTTTAAATAATTTATCAGCAAGTTCTGCAATAGCTCCATTTTCATAATCTATCACATCATCATGCTTTAAATATTCATCAATCTTATCCGAGTATAAAGCTATATTCATTTTTCCTCCGCAACTGATTTATAAATTGTGTGTCTGTCCTCATCATTTATAAAATTTCGACAAATTTAATTTCAACAAATTCTGTCTCTTATTCTTTTCGCAGCTTCTTTATTTACTTCTATGCCTGCACTGCCATATGTCCATCCAAAACCGTCCCCTTTATATCTGGGAAATATATGCAAATGAAAATGACCTACATCATTAAATTCCCCGCCGTTTTGCATGATACTGTATCCGTTTGGCTTGTAAATTTCCTTTAAAGCCGCTGCAATTTTCTTTGAAACTATCATTAGATGTGCAAGTATCTCATCGGGCACTTCATCTATATCAAGATAATGCTCCTTGGGAATTACTAATATATGACCCTCATTTATCGGCTCGCTGTCCATAAATGCCATAACCGAATTATCTTCATATACAAAATCGGTTGTTATTTTATTCTTATCACAAAAAACACATTCGCTCATTCTAACCGTTTTCCCAACTTCCGATTTATATGTATGCCAAATTGATATTTTACAGCACCAATGCTTTTTTAGGGCAGAGATTTGAACACTTCCCGCATTTGATGCACTTGTCATGGTCTATCTCTGGCGCGTCAAAATCCTTTTGGCTCAAAGCTCCAACGGGACAAACGCGTACAGCGGGACATTTGTGATTTTTAGGACAATTCTCAACAATTATTTTTAATTTTTTCTCCATAACTTCATTTCCTTTCCAAATAAAAAATTAAATTTATATTATGTATCTATCCTCACCATATCGGCAATGGACTTGTTTCTGTAAACCAAATCCTCCCGAACGGAAAACCCCGCATTTTCCCAGAATGAGTTGCCGTCGGTGTTTCGGTCAAAGACTACAAGGGCGGCTTTTGTTATGCCTATATTTTCAAGCGCGGACATTGCCGCGTCCACAAGCTTTGAGGCTATCCCCTGCCTCCTTTGGCCGGGACTTACCGCTGTATGGTAGATATATCCCCGTCTGCCGTCGCTGCCTGCGATTATTGCGCCGACAATTTTGCCGTCCCTTTCTGAAACAAAGCAGGTATCGGGGTTGCGGTTCAGAAATCTTTCAATGCCGTCACGCGAGTCGTCAACGGTATTCAGACCCATGCCCTTGCAGGACAGCCACAATTCGTAAACTGCTTCGTAATCTTCAATTGTCATTTTTCTGATTTCCATTTCAAGTCTCCTTTCGTGAAAAATGCAACGCCGATAAAATACCTGTCGGAATAAAATAAACGCACCAAAATGTAAGAAGTATCACGCCTGTAACGTTGTCCGAGCTGTCTGCTTTCGGCTTGAATACGCCGAGCATTGGAACGATAAGGCAAGACAGAAAGAAAACGCCGTGTATCATAAGGAGATATTTCGTCCATTTGTCGGCTTTGCCGTTGGGGATAACAGTTAAACCCGCAAAAAAGGTTGAAAGTCCCATATTGGCATAACCAAGCAGGTCATAATTAAACATAAGACCCAATCGCTTAAAATCAAGCAGCATTGCAGCCTCCCCGCTAAGCTCGGAATAACGGACTGTTGTAAGCTGCGAAAAATACACAAGTAAAATTATTGCGGCGTATATTGCCGAAAAAACGGCGGCGCATATTCCCGGAATTTTTCTTGAGCTGTCCGCATAAAACCCGTAGCAGCACATCATTGTCACAAAACTGAAAGCTATGAAAATCGAAAAAAGATATTGACAAAAATCAATTCCCGCAAGCATGGATACCGCAAAACCGACTACCGATATAACATTCACTGTCGAACTTATAACGCCTGTTTTTTTGTTTAAAGTATCGCCTGTCATAGTCAGTCCTCCAAAATTCTATATATGTCTGACGGACTTTCCGCAAGGTGATCAGCACCGCCCTCCACTAATTCCTCTTTGGTACGAAATCCCCACAGGCAGCCTATTGCCGTAATTCCCGCATTTTTGGCGGTGTACATATCCACGTTTGAGTCCCCCGCGAAATATGTATTTTCGGGGACTGCCCCAAGCTTCTCCATGATCCCGTAAACTATATCGGGAGCGGGCTTTTTAGGCACGTCCGCTTTACCGCCCTGCACCATGTCAAAAACATCTCCGAAAAAACGCTTTACCAAAGATTTTGTAAAATCGTCCGACTTGTTGGACGCAACAGCCATTTTTACGCCGCTGCTTTTAAGCTTTTCAAGCAGTTCCGAAACGCCGTCATATGGACGTGTTTTGTCCGCAAAATGTGTGTTATAGTGTTCCGCAAAAATTGCCCGCGCAGCTTCGATATTTTCGGGTGTACGCTTATCCTCTGGGAGACAGCGTTCCAGCAGCTTGGGGACGCCGTTCCCCACAAAATATCTGTAGCTTTCAAGCGGATGCACCGAGTATCCCATTTGCTCCATAGTATAATTTGCCGAATTTGCAAGATCGGCAAGGGTATCTAAAAGTGTTCCGTCCAAATCGAAAATTATCGTTTTCATAAAATCACCAAAATAACGTGTAATAATTGCAGTATCAATTATCAGTATAACATAATTGGCATTAAATTTCAATAGCTATAACCAAAAAGAATGCCTTTTGCTGAAAATATTATGCCTGCGGGACAAATGTAAATTTCCATTTGCAATTGCAATTTTTTGTGACCAATGTAGGGCAGGGGCTTGCTCCTGCCCTATTGTTCCAATAGTGTTGGAAAGGCGGGAGCAAAGGCTGAGCCTTTACCCTTATAGGCATACATCGCCCGTAAGGATAAAATACTCCCATGGGTAACAATACTTCTGTATAGCTGCCTGTCTAAGCCCCCGCCCTACATTGGTTTGACAACCGTTACACTAAATATGCTGCTCCAACAATACCGAATATTTTGAGCGGAATTCCGCAAATTTTCCCTCGTCCAGAGCCGCGCGTATTTTCTCCATGAGAGTATTGTAAAAATAAAGGTTATGCATGACCGCAAGTCTGCCTGCAAGCTGTTCCCTCGCCTTGAAAAGGTGGCGGATATATGCTCTGGAAAAATTGCGGCAGGTGGGACAGTCACACTCGGTATCAATTGGAAGCGGATCGGTCTCATAACGCTGATTTGTGATGTGCATAATGCCGCTCCATGTAAAGATTGTACCGTGACGCGCGTTTCGGCTGGGCATTACACAGTCGAACAGGTCTATGCCCCGCACCACAGCTTCGATGATGTTGGACGGCGTTCCCACACCCATAAGATAGCGTATTTTATTTTGCGGCATGACAGGTGCAACAACGTCCAAAATACGGTACATATCCTCTGTCGGTTCGCCAACTGCAAGTCCCCCCACAGCATAGCCGTCAAGGTCAAGCTTGGCGATTTCCTCCATGTGCCAAACGCGGAGGTCCTCATAAGTACAGCCTTGATTTATGCCGAACAAAAGCTGATTTTTATTTATGGTATCGTGTAAAGCATTGAGCCTTGCAATTTCATCTTTGCAGCGGTATAGCCAACGCACCGTCCTTTCGCATGAACGCTTGGAGTACTCGTGCTCCGCGGGGTTTTCCACGCACTCGTCAAACGCCATAGCAATGGTAGAACCGAGATTGGATTGTATCTGCATACTTTCCTCTGGACCCATAAAAATTTTCCTGCCGTCAACGTGGGAGTTAAAGTACACGCCCTCCTCCTTTATCCTACGCAGCTTTGCAAGTGAAAATACCTGAAATCCTCCGCTGTCGGTAAGAATAGGCTTGTCCCAGTTCATAAATTTGTGCAGTCCCCCCATTTCACGGACGACCCTGTCGGAGGGTCTGACGTGTAGATGATAGGTATTGCAAAGCTCCACCTGACACTTTAATTCACGCAAGTCCATTGAGGACACTCCGCCTTTTATAGCGGCGGCTGTGCCCACGTTCATAAAACATGGCGTCTGAAAAGTACCGTGTACGGTCTCGAATTTTCCTCGGCGGGCGCTGCCCTCTTGTTTAAGTAATGTGTACATATTTTAATTCCTTCCCTATATAAACAGTTAAATTGTATAAGTATACCTCATCTAATTTATTTGACGTATGATTTTTTCAAAAACAGCAAAATAAAATGCCTCCGCAATGCTTACGGAGGCATTTCTGCCTGCGGAGGCTTTCCCCGCTTGGTGGAGCATAGGGGACTTGAACCCCTGACCCCCACACTGCCAGTGTGGTGCGCTCCCAACTGCGCTAATGCCCCACAAATATAATATGGACATTATACCACAAAATTTCCTTTTTGTCAAGCTTTAATTAAAAAAATCCCCCGATATATACTCTGAAGCTCATAATCCGAATTTACACCTTAAAAAATATTTATATTCTGCCGTGCTTTTGGGATCTTCATATTCTTCGCGGACGGTCTTTTCTATCCATGCCAGCTTTTGGAAACTGTTATCCGCATAGCTGTTCATAATTATTTTCCCTTGCTCAGCCGCCTGCAAAAGCGCTTCATAAGCGTCCGTGACAAACTCACAGCCGCACACTTCCACAGGCGTTTCGGAAATAAACGCAAAGGGTATGTCCTCCATAGGCTCGCCAGCTTCAGCCGCGGAATATATGTACCCCGACATACCCTCGTAAGTCTCACGGGAAGCGTTTGGATAATATTCGTCCAGTACCAAAATACCGTCACCGTTAAAGCCATACGGACCCCATTTTGTGTATACACCGTCATGTGCAAAGCCGTTTTCTCTGCAATGCTTTTCAATTGCGTTGCTAAGGTACACAAGCGTATTCTCTCGCTTCTGCGAAAAATAAACAAGGGGCTTTCCGTGGTTTGAAATGCGCGGCTCGAGAATTTTAATATCAGGCGTTTGAGAAGCATGGTAAAGCATGGTTTTCCTCCAATTCAATAAAGGTTTATAATTTACTTTAATTTTACAACACTTTTTATTTGTTGTCAACAGTATGCAATAAAAACGCTGCCGCGTAATGAACTGCTCCCCAAGATATATTTTTTCGGTAAAAATAAAAACGGAGCATTCAATATCGAACGCTCCGTTTGGGCAAATGTTATCTCGTTGGAAGTTATATATAGCATTCCTGAGATAGCTTTATTATATCATATATTATCGTAAAAACATTTCCCGCTTTGTTAAACTTGTAATTTATGTGATTTTATTTTTTGCAGGTATAATCTTGTCGTGCTTGCCTTGTCGGTTTAAAATCAAAATTATAAGTCATACTATCCCCTTTCAGTCCATGGCGTAAAACTCCGCCGTCTCACGGTTTCGGTACTCGTGCTTCTCATAGTAGCCGATAAGTACGCCGTCTCCGTCCCGCAGGGCTATCATGTAAACGTCCTTGTTCTCTTTTTCATTGTAAAAGGTGTACACTCTGTTGTTGTCGGGACTTTTTCCGAACCACTCCACAACCTGCTCTATTTTTTCATTGCTCGCCTTATTATGGCAGTTAAGCAGGGACTTACCCACCAGTCCGTAACCTCCGCTTTTTTTGTACCTTTCTACTGCCGCAGGATTCATATAGACAATTTTGTGGGACAGATCGCATATTACCACCGCTGACGTGTCCATGTCGATAACGCTTTTGAAAAACTCATAAAGCTCCATAATAAAACTCCTTTCAAGTTTTTTCTAAATAATTTTTTACAAATAAATCTATGTCCCCGAACCGATTTGGTTCAAGACCTGCTTTTCGGTACTCATTTAAATACTCTTTCAGGAAATCATCAAACGCCTGCGCTGTTTTTTGCAAATTGTTCGGGTCGTAAAAATCAAACACATTGTAAGCGCCGATTTCCGCTTCGGCGCTTATCTCGGAAAGCATGGCGTTCAGATTTGTTATACTCATAAAAGCAAGGTGTCTGTCCTGCCTTTTGGACGCATCGTACATCTTATTCCGCCAGTTTGAGAACATCTCCTCATATGTGCCGCCGATAACCTCTGCTGTCGATTTCTTTTGAGTGGTTATTTCCGCTTTTACGGACCGGAAAACACGTACAGTTTCACTTATAAGGACGGTCAATGCATTTTTTATTTCTTCCGAAGAATTTGAGGACAATACGCTTTCTATCATTTCACATAACCCTGCGGGCTTGTACTCCATTGCTTCAAGCTCTTCGTAAATACGTTTTGTACCATATCGGAAATACTTTTTATTCATCATTGCAATCGCGTTTTCAATGTAGTACAGCGCATATCCCACATAAGTACGAATATCAGTTATTTTTTCCGCAGTCATTGCGGACATATAAAAATGTTCCGCTTCTTTGAGCATTTTTTCTGCCTTTGTATAGTCTTCTGCCGAAAAAGGCTTTTGCAGAATATCCGACGCTTTTTTTCGCAACGTCTCGAATTCTTTCATATACTTTTCGTCCGAACAATATACTATTTTTGAGTCCATAAGCTTGGCAATATTCGGATCGTTGTAAATGGAGGCTTCCCGTAAGTCCTCCCAAGTCGTACAATAAATATCGTGACCTACTTCCAAATCGTCCTGTATAAAGGTACTGCCGAGCTGCCAGCCATTATCGTCATTTATGAGAATAAGCAAGTCTAAATCAGACTTTTCATAGAAATCTCCCGTTGCAAAAGAACCGCATATTCCTATCATCGCAAGACTTTCGGGACATATTTTGTTTGCCTTTTCTATAATTGCATTTATTATTTTTTGATTTCTTATTTTTGGATTTTCCATATTAAAAATCCTTTCCGATTATATTTCAAAATTAATTAACTAAAGATAATTAACATAATCATCAAAATAGCAGCCGTAATAAATCCCGCCCCGCTTTTTATGAACTTATTTTTGTCGCATACACATTTTTTTGAATTTTTCAAATACCAAACTGTGATTTTGTCACCCTTTTTAAGAGCATGTTCAATATTCTTTAAACGGAGACGCCCCTCCACGGGTACAGTAAATATCACGCCGTTATCCTCTATATCGACCGTCAAGCTGTAATAAGCTCTGCCGTAATTATCCCCATTCAAAACTTGACTGTAAACGACCGTCGCTTCCCGTTCTTCGGCGGATATATAGTAAATGATCCCCTTAACAATAACGTAAATTCCGTATATAAGCACAAGCGGCATACTTGGAATAAAAATAAATATCACATAAATCAACCCTTTAAAGTAAAACTGTCAACTATCAACTGTACACTGTCAAATGATCAGCATCGCGTCCCCGAAGCTGAAAAAGCGGTACCGCTCCTCAACCGCCTTTTTGTAGGCGTTCATTGTATTTTCGTACCCCATAAACGCCGACACAAGCATGATAAGGGTGCTTTCGGGCAGGTGGAAATTTGTGATAAGTCCGTCCAGAACCTTGAATTCAAAGCCGGGATATATGAAAATATCAGTGTACCCTTCGCACTCACGCACGCAGCCGTAACGCGCCGCAACGCTTTCAAGGGTACGGCAGGAGGTCGTACCCACGGCTATGACCCGTCCCCCGGCCGCTTTGGTTCGGTTTATCAGCTCCGCAGTTTCTTCTGGGACAGAAAAATGCTCACTGTGCATTTTGTGGTCAAGGACGTTTTCCTCCTTGACGGGACGGAACGTGCCAAGTCCCACATGGAGTGTCACATAGGCAAGATTTATGCCCCTATTTTTCAAGTCCGCAAGCATTTCCTCGGTGAAATGCAGCCCTGCCGTTGGCGCGGCAGCAGAGCCAAGTTCGCGGGAGTACACCGTCTGATAACGCTCCTTGTTTTCAAGCTTTTCGGTAATATATGGCGGCAGGGGCATTTGTCCAACCTGATCGAGAGCGGCGAAAAAATTCCCCTCACACTCAAATTTTGCAAGACGGTTTCCGCCCTCTATGGTCTCAATAATTTCCGCGCGGAGCAGTCCCTCGCCGAAAGTGAATTTTGCTCCCGGCTTTGCTTTTTTTCCGGGACGGACAAGTATCTCCCAAAGCTTGTCCCCCTTTTGCTCCAAAAGCAGAAATTCCACAACCGCGCCTGTGCCGTCCTTTATACCGAAAAGACGTGCGGGCAGTACGCGGGAGTCGTTCATAACAAGCAAGTCCCCCTCTTTGAGGTAATTGCAAAGATCGTAAAAATGCCTGTGTTCCACCGCGCCTGTTGTCCTGTCTACTTTAAGCATACGGGAGTGGTTTCTCGGTTCTATGGGAGTTTGAGCGATAAGCTCTTCAGGCAGGTCGTAGTAAAAATCTGATTTTGTCATTATTATTAAATTCCTTTCAATGTTGATATTATATTTAATCATAGCACAAAAAAGATGTTTAGTCAAATTATTATTTAAGGTATTGACTTTGGTAATACCTTATGATACAATTTATTTATATTAATTTTGTCAAATCCTTTAGCTTTGACAAAATTAGTATTACAATCTCCAAAATGCAGGTGGTATTAAATGAATCCGAATTATTTTATTAAGAAAAATGAAGAAAAAATAAAACATCTTTTCATCAAAACGATGAACGAAAGTTACGGATACTTCTATCTCACTGCCATGCACAAGCTGATACAGCAGCACCCTGCCGACAGCGTCGCAGTTGGAGTGTCATACGGCAACAGTCTGCTCACTGAAAAGCATTTCAAGGGTGGACTTGTGAAATTTTGCAAGGACTATCAGGACGTATATTATGATTTTCTGAATTTGAAAAGAGCGGTCGAAAATTCAGCGTCAAAAATCAAACGCTGCTTCTGCATATGGGGTTACTGGAGCATAGCTTACGATATATCCTCGGGCAAAACCAAAGAAACCGAAACCAGAAGAGCTATTGAATACACCCTTTTCAAAGACCCTCATCACTGGGAAAATCCCTGCGACATTTGGGGAGACGTCAGAGACGCCTTCGAAAACCCCGACGAATTCAGCCTGGCAGTCGATTTCATTGAAAGCTTCGCCTTAAGGGGTTTTATCTCAAATGATGTGAATAACCCGCAGACGCTTACATACTATAATAAATACCATAAACAATCCATAAGCGGCTATACCCAAACAGCAGACTATAAAACAATTCCCGAAGAAATTCGTGAGAAAATCGGAAAGCATCGTGCTGAAGTGCATAACAAGCTTATCAAATATGAAAAGACCATTGCCGAAAATACCCAAATAATCAACAGCATGTTTGAATATCTGGAGAAAAACGGCATAACCCCAATTGTCATTTTTCCTCCTTTTTCAAAAGCGTACCTGAATAATCTTGACCCGCGGTATAGGGAAATTATTTACGGCATATTTGAAAATTCTCCGGTCAGCATAGAGCTTCTCGATTTGAACAATATAGATATATGGACTTCGGAAGATTTTTTTGACGCCGATCACCTTAATTCCGCCGGTGCGGACAAAGCTTCGCGGATTATCGCATCCGAACTTAATCTTGCCGATTTTTAAGGCAATTTTATAAATTGTAAAAAAGCTATTGACAAAGCCCGGCGTTTTGTATATAATAAGAGTAATCAACCGATAGAGGCGCAGTAAAGATGAGTACCGTCCCAAAGACCGCCGAGGTCGTCTGTATGGCGCGGGAAAGGCGATACTGCCGAAGGAAATCATTTGGCGAATGATTTCCTGATTGCATATCGAATAGGTATGTAATTGTCATCACGTGTGATGGAGTGCTATCGACATGACCTTGCCGTTCGGCATAAAATGTCAGTATTTCTATTATACAGCATGATCAGTCGGTTTTCAACCGATTTTTTTATTTTTATGTAAATTTTATTCAAAGGAGCAAATTTTTTATGAAAAAGTTTAATGTTGGCATTATCGGTGCTACGGGTATGGTTGGTCAGAGGTTCTCGCTTCTGCTGGAAAATCACCCTTGGTTCAACGTTGCGGCTGTTGCGGCTTCCCCAAGAAGCGCGGGAAAGCGTTACGAAGAAGCTGTTGGCAAAAAATGGGCTATGACTTCACCTATCCCTGCAAACATCAAGGATATGGTAGTTTTGGACGCTACTGCCGATATTGACAAAATTGCCTCAATGGTGGACTTTGTTTTCTGCGCTGTTGATATGAAAAAGGACGAAATAAAGGCTCTCGAGGAGCGTTACGCAAAGGCGGAGTGTCCTGTAGTCTCCAACAACTCGGCGCACAGAGGTACTCCCGACGTGCCTATGGTTGTGCCCGAAATAAATCCGGAGCATATCGAAATTATTGAGGCGCAGAGAAAACGTCTCGGCACAAAACGCGGATTTATTGCGGTAAAGTCCAACTGTTCGCTGCAAAGCTACGTTCCCGCACTGCACCCTCTCATGGCGGAATTCGGCGTTGAAAAAGCTCTCGTCTGCACATATCAGGCTATCAGCGGCGCAGGCAAGACCTTTGACACAATGCCCGAAATTCTCGACAATGTTATCCCATTTATCGGCGGCGAGGAGGAAAAATCCGAGCAGGAGCCTTTGAAGATATGGGGTCACATCGAGGGCGACAAGATAGTTAATGCGGACTCCCCCTCGATCACAGCACAGTGTCTCCGCGTCCCCGTTTCAGACGGTCATACTGCCGCGGTTTTCGCTTCATTTAAAAAGAAACCTACTAAGGAACAGATGCTTGAAGCATGGAAAAATTTCAGCGGCGTACCACAGGAGTTGGAGCTCCCCTCTGCGCCTAAACAGTTCCTGAATTATTTTGAGGAGGATAACCGTCCACAGGCTAAGCTTGACAGAATGCTTGAAAATGGCATGGCTGTTTCTATCGGACGTCTCCGTGAGGACACACAGTATGATTACAAGTTTGTTTGCCTTTCACACAACACTCTCCGAGGTGCGGCAGGCGGCGCTGTTCTTATGGCTGAACTTCTTGCGGCAAAAGGATACTTTGATTAAGCGGGGAACGCCCCGCGGCGAAAGTCTCCCCCAAATTTGAAATATCATAAGCATGAACTTAATAAAGTCCCCCTTAAGGGGGATAGCGAAAAGTCTTGCCCCTTACCAAATATATAAATCACACCACAATATTCCGACAAAGGAGTTTTTCTATGGAAATTACTTTACGAAAGGGAACTGAAGCTGATGCTGAATTGATAGTAAACTATCTGAAAAAGCTTGCGGAATATGAAAAGCTTGGGGACGTGTGCAATATTACTCCCGAAAAGCTCAAAAAGCTTATGAATGAGGAAAACGGCGTGCGGGCTGTCATTGCCGAAAATAACGGCGTACCCGTTGGTATGATGACGTGGTACACTTATAAAATTGCCACATTTTCGGGCAAACGCGTCTTTTACATTGAAGACGTTTTTATCGAGGCTGACAAAAGGGGCAGCGGTATCGGTACTGCTCTTTTTGCGGAAGCAAAACGGCTTGCAAGCGAACTTGGCTGTGCGCGGCTTGAATGGAAGTGCCTTGACTGGAACACTTCCGCGCAGAAATTTTACAGCAATATCGGCGGAGAAATTTCCGACGACGGTTGGCTGACATATACATTAAATTTGAATTAATTCGGAAAGGATAATTTTTATGAAAAATACTGTTTTTACAGGCGCAGGCGTTGCAATCGTTACCCCCATGAACGCCGACGGTTCAATAAATTATGACGAATTCGGCAGAATAATCGACTTTCAGATCGATAATAGCACCGACGCTATAATTGTATGCGGCACTACAGGCGAATCCGCGACCATGACGGACGAGGAACACGTTGAATGTATTCGCTACTGTGTTGACAGGGTAAACAAGCGCGTCCCCGTAATTGCGGGCACCGGCAGCAACGATACCAAATACGCGGTGGATCTTTCCGTTGAAGCGGAAAAGCTTGGCGCTGACGCGCTTCTTGTTGTTACTCCATATTATAACAAGACCTCACAGCGCGGACTTATCGCACACTTCACTGCCATTGCGGACAGCGTAAATATTCCAATAATTCTGTATAATGTTCCATCCAGAACAGGCGTGAATATTTCACTTGATACATACGATATCCTTGCCAATCATAAAAATATAGTTGCTGTAAAAGAGGCAAGCGGAAACATTTCCTCTATCGCTAAAATTATTGAAAAATGCGGCGACAGACTGGACGTTTACAGCGGTAACGACGATCAGATCATTCCGATAATGTCCCTCGGCGGAAAGGGCGTTATAAGCGTACTTTCAAACGTTTGCCCAAAAGAAACACATGAAATGGCGCAGCTTTGTCTCGACAACAATTTTGCCGAGGCAGCGAAGCTTCAGATAAAATATCTCGACCTTTGTACAAATCTTTTCATTGATGTGAACCCCATTCCCGTAAAAGAAGCTATGAATATCATGGGCTTCAATGCGGGAGAATGCCGTCTGCCGCTGCTTAAAATGGAGCAGAGCAAGATAGACTCTCTCACGGCTTCAATGAAAAACGTTGGACTTATTAAATAACAAGTTTAATAATTATACTGCAAATTTAATCATTAAACTTGCAGTATAATACTTATAGTTTGATAATTAAACCATAAGTCTAATTATTGAAAGGATAGATAAAATGGTAAATGTTACGATATGCGGAGCTAACGGAAAAATGGGCAGGGTCATTGCTTCTGTAATAAAGGACAGGGACGACTGCACAGTCATTTCGGGTATCGACCTGAACACCGAGAAATATGGAGATTTTGAGATTTACGACAATGTAAAAAGTCTGCCTGTAAAGCCTGACGTTATTATAGACTACTCCCACCCTTCCGCGCTGATACAATATAATTTGCTGGAGTACTGTCTTTCCACGGGGACGGCTATTGTTATTGCCACAACGGGCTACAACGAAGAGCAGATAGAAGCTATCAAAAAGGCGGCGGACCAGATACCCGTGTTTTTCACATTCAATATGTCTCTGGGTATCAATCTGCTTTGCAAGCTTGCGAAAACTGCGGCGGAAATTCTCGGCGGACAGTTCGATATTGAAATTCTTGAAAAGCACCACAATCAGAAGATCGACGCTCCCAGCGGCACAGCTATCATGCTTGCCAACGCCATAAACGAGACTCTCGACAACAAGTATCAGTACACCTATGACAGGCACTCCCAGCGTAAAAAGCGTGAGAAAAACGAGATCGGTATGCACTCCGTACGCGGCGGCACTATTGTCGGCGAGCACGACATTATTTTCGCGGGACGTGACGAAGTCATTACACTCTCCCACTCAGCAGCTTCCAAGGAGGTTTTTGCGGTGGGTTCTGTAAACGCTGCGGTTTTTCTTGCAGAATGCAAGGCGGGACTTTACGACATGGCTGCATTGCTTGCAGATAAATAGAACCTCTCTTCAAAAGGTTCTGAATTTGAAAGGAGGACGTTTTTTGCTTTCACTTTCAAAAATGTACAGACCAATAACGGCAAGCCCTTTCAAGAGCGTCCCCGAACATTGCGAGGTTGCACCCTGCGAGGCTTTGAAGCCGTTTATACGGTGCTTTTGGGGTACTGTGCTGCCTGTTAAGGAATTTATTCCCAACAACAGGGACGGAATTATAATCCCCGACACCTGCATGGACATAATTTTTTATGTGAACCACTCCGAAAACAGATCGGACGGTGTTTTCTGCGGGGTTGACGATCGTTCCTTTCGATACGCTCCCGAAAAAAACTCGGCGAACGCGCTTATTTCCTCTTTCGGTATTCGTTTTTACGCTTGGACGGCTGCGCTTTTTGCGGAGGACAAAATGGACGGCAGCAAAAACGGACGATTCCCCATTGAAAAGTATTTTTCCGCAATTCGCAGGGAGCTTGAACCGTACATTTTCGAGGAGCATTCGCTTCTCGGCAGAAAGGCTGCTGCGGAAAAGGTTCTTATGAAGCATTTACGTCCTGAATGTGCTGACAGCGACCTGCTGAACGCGATTTACTTCATGCTTGAAAATGACGGCAGAGTGAAAATTTCCGATGTTTACGCGCACACGGCAGTCTCGGAAAAAAAGCTTGAGCGCATTTTTATGCGGAATATGGGTATCTCTCCGAAAGCGTTTTCCTCGCTTATGCGGTATCAGCTTTTATGGCAGGAAATGGTTTCAAGCCGCAGCTTTGACGTGCTGGACGCTGTAGAAAAATACGGTTACACCGACCAGCCTCACCTGCTGAACGATTTTAAAAAACGGCACACCATGACTCCGCGTGAAGCTGTGGAATTTGCTGCAAAAAATAAATAACAAAACGGGCAGCGGTACATACATTTGTACTGCTGCCCGTTCCTTTTTTGAAATTTATTTCTAATTATTTACACCCAAAAACGAAAACATAGAGAATGAATTATAAATACATTTCCAAAAAGTCTGAAATGCTGTCCTCATCATTGCTGCCAATGACAATATCTGCTTTTTCTTTTATCACGTCTATGGCGTTACCCATAGCAACGCCTATGCCGCACAATTCAAGCATACCCGCGTCTGCATAATCGTCTCCGAAAGCAATGATTTCATCTGCCTGTATTCTGCATTTGCCGCATACTTCCATTACCGCGTTTTCTTTTGTAATTCCCTTTTTTGTGAATTTATACCAATAGTCGTCCGAAAAGCGTTTGCAGTCACATTCGGGCAATAAATTCATTAACTGTTCGGCGCGTTCGCCGTCAAAAATCTCTGCACACATTTTAAGAGTACACTTTTCAAAATTCTCAAAATCGGTGTAAATACTGTCACCCCAGCTTTTATCCTGTTTCTTCGGGTCGGTCTTGTAATTCCAGTAATGGTGAGCAACCGTATCTGCCGTTATCTCGCAGTCAGCGCCGCAAACATCCCTAACAGCCGCTATTATTTGCTTTGTCTCACTTTCGGAAAATTCAGCCTTATAAATATATTTATCATGGAATTTTGCAAGTGCGCCCCCGCTTGTGATAAGAATATCGGGAGTAAATTTATCGAGAAATGACAATGTATTTTGCTCACCTCTGGACGTTGCTATACCGATAAGTATGCCTTTTTCTCCGCATTTAAACAAGGCTTTCAGATTCTTTTCGGACACCGTTTTATCGCTTCGGAGCAGAGTTCCGTCCAGATCAAATAAAAGCAATCTGCAATTTACCATATTGACCTCCATTTTATTATTAAAAATAGGCAGAAGCATTACGCTCCTGCCTATTTTTTTATTTTACCAAGCCGCTGTTGTTTATTGCGGAGACCAGCGCGTTTACCGAAGCAACGATAATATCCGTATGGATACCCGTGCCCCAAAATACGCCGTTCTCGGTCTCAATGCCCACATAAGCCGCAGCTTCGGAGCTTGAACCGTGCTCTAAAGCGTGCTCCTTATAGGCGACAATCGTGTACTTGATGCCCATTGCGTCCTTGACCGCGTTTGAAACCGCGTCGAGACGTCCGTTGCCGCTTGCTTCACGGGCGATAGTTTTGCCGTTGTACGCAACGCTTACGCTGGCTGTAATGCCGTTTGTCTGGGCGTAATGAGCCTCCTCGACCTTGAAATAATCGGTCTTGTTCACATAGCGTTCCTTGAAAATTTCGTAAATCTCGTCCGGCATAAGCTCCTTATGCTTGTGGTCGGACACGCTTTTTACTGCATAGCCGAAATTCTCACGCATTTTCGGCGGCATATCAATACCGAATTTCTGCTCCATAAGGTAACCGATACCGCCCTTGCCAGACTGGCTGTTGATACGGATAACGTCGCCCTCGTACTCTCTGCCAACGTCCTTGGGGTCGATAGCGAGGTAAGGTACTGTCCAAAATTCTGGGTTCTTCTCCTCGCGCCACTTCATGCCTTTTGCAATAGCGTCCTGATGAGAGCCTGAAAATGCCGCAAACACCAGTGCGCCGCTGTACGGCTGACGCTCATATACGTGCATACGAGTGACCTTTTCGTACATTTCCGTAATCTCGGGCAGATTGGAGAAGTCCAGTTCGGGGTCTATGCCGTGGGTGAACATATTCATAGCAAGTGTAACAATGTCAACGTTGCCGGTCCGCTCGCCGTTTCCGAACAAAGTACCCTCGATACGGTCGGCGCCCGCAAGCAGACCCATTTCGGAGTCCGCAACAGCGCAGCCTCTGTCATTGTGCGGGTGGAGGGAAACAATAACATTTTCACGATTCTTCAGATGCTTGCACATATACTCAACCTGACAAGCGTAAACGTGAGACATACTCTCCGCAACGGTCACGGGCAGATTGATTATTACCTTGTCGTTTTCGCTTGGCTGCCAGATGTCCAGCACAGCGTTGCATATCTCCAACGAGAACTCGGGTTCTGTTCCGGTAAAGCTTTCGGGGCTGTACTCAAAGCGGAAATTTCCCTCGGTCTTTTCGCGGTACTCCTTGCAAAGCTTTGCTCCGAATGTAGCAATGTCAATAATTTCCTGCTTGGACTTTTTGAACACCTGCTCACGCTGTGCAACGGAGGTGCTGTTATAGAGGTGAACTATGGCGTTTTTGCAGCCCTTTAAAGCTTCAAATGTCTTTGCTATAATGTGCTCGCGGCTTTGAGTCAGCACCTGCACGGTAACGTCGTCGGGAATGAGGTTCTGCTCGATCAGCGCGCGGCAGAAAGCGTACTCCGTCTCGCTTGCAGCGGGGAATCCTATCTCGATCTCCTTGAAGCCTACTTTAACTAAGTGCTTCCAGAACTCCAGCTTTTCCTCCAAGGACATTGGGATTATCAACGCCTGGTTGCCGTCACGGAGGTCAACGGAGCACCACACGGGCGCTTTTGTAACGCTCTCGTTTTTTACCCAGTCATAGCAAGGCTCGGGCGGCATAAAATAACGTTTTTGATAGTGATCAAAATTTTTCATGATATTTTCCTCTCTTTCACAATTGCGGCGGGAGTTACCTGCGGGACATTACACGCAATAAAAAAAGCCCTCATCTCGCGTCTCTATATAAGAGACCAAAGAGATGAAAGCATAGCTTCCACGGTACCACTCTTGTTCGGACTTTCATCCGCACCTCACCGCATCTCAATACTTATTATTGGTATATCCAATGCGTATCTCTGTAACGGGAGAACCCGTTCCGACCTAATTATTTGTGAATATGTATACCTACTCGCAAATGTTCAGCGGACTGCTCAAGGACGAGTTATGACCGTACCGTTTTACCGCCTTTCACCAAACGGCGGCTCTCTGAAAAAGCGGGTCGGCTTTTATTCCTGTCAGCGCATTTTCATATTATGAAATAAATTATATCACATAACCTCTCTTTTGTCAATAGGTAATTTATAATTTAATCAATAATTAACAATTACACGCTCCCATGCTAATACTAATTTGCTCCTAAAAGCGTAGGTAAAAAATCTGCACAAAAATCATATATGCAAATTTTTGCTTGAATTTTTACACGCTTTTTAGTCGCAAATTAGTATAAAAGAGCAGAAAGCGTATACATTAAAACCTGTTCGGCAACCGTAGGATTGCCGAACAGGTCTATTTTATAAATTCAGCATATTATCTAAAGTGTCGATAAGCTTTTTCACGTCGATAGGCTTTGCGATATGCTCGTTCATACCGCTGTTCAAAGCCTCCTGTCTATCCTCTTCAAAGGCATTTGCAGTCATGGCGATTATCGGTATTGAAGCAAGCTCCTTATTTTCAAGCTTTCTTATTTCAGAGGCAGCGTCATAACCGTTCATCACAGGCATCTGCACGTCCATGAGCACAAGCTGATAATATCCAGGTTCAGAGCCGCTAAGCATTTCCACCGCGATCCTTCCGTTTGCCGCAACGTCCACGTTAAAACCTGCTTCGCTTAAAATAGCAACGGCGATCTCCTGATTAAGCTCGTTGTCCTCCGCAAGAAGAATACGCTCCGTGCGGCGCTTTGCTTCGATCTTTACCATACTTTCGCTGTTGTCGGCTTTATTTTCGATGGAATTCAAACAGCTTCTAAGCTCAGACATAAACAGCGGTTTGCTGCAAAATGCCGTAACGCCCGCCTCCTTGGCTTCCTCCTCGATATCAGACCAATCATAGGCGGTAAGCACAATGACAGGGACGTTTTCATCCGTTTCCCTGCGTATACGCCTTACAACCTCTATTCCATTTACATCGGGAAGAAGCCAGTCCACAATATAAACGTCATAGTGGTCGTTGCGCATAAGAGCCTGCCGTGTTCTCAGCACAGCCTCCTTGCCGGATAACGTCCACTCTGCCCTCATTCCCATCTGCTGGAGCATATATGAAACGCTGTCGCAGGTGTTGAAATCATCGTCAACAACAAGAGCCCGGCAGTTCTGAAATTCGGGCAAAGGCTTCGGTTCGCCTGCCTCAGAATTAATACGGAAGGTAAGAGATACAGTACATTCCGTTCCCACATTCTGCTCGCTCTTTACCTCTATCCTGCCGTTCATCATATCCACTATATTTTTGGTAATAGCCATGCCAAGACCCGTACCCTGAATACCGCTTATCGTCGAGTTCCTCTCTCTTTCAAACGGCTCGAAGATATGTGAAACAAACTCCTCGCTCATGCCTATTCCCGTGTCTTTTATAAGAAATTCATAATTTGCAAAGCCCTCGGGTGCGCCTGATTTTTCAGTGATCCTCATTGTGATCTTGCCGCCCGAAACAGTATACTTTACAGAATTGCTCAAAAGATTGAGAAGCACCTGATTGAGACGCAGCTTATCGCAGAAAATATCCTCGTTATGAACGTCAACAGTGTCCACAAAAAGTTCAAGCTGCTTCGCATTAACATCGCCCTGAATGATGTTCTGAAGCCCGTGAAATATCTCCGGCAGACTGCAAGGCTTTTCGTCAAGGTGCATTTTTCCGCTTTCTATGCGGCTCATATCCAGCACGTCGTTGATAAGGCTAAGCAAATGGTTGCCCGACGTCATTATCTTTTTGAGATATTCCTCAACCTGTAATTTATTGTCAATATGAGTTATTGCAAGAGAAGTAAAGCCCACTATGGCGTTCATTGGAGTTCGTATATCGTGCGACATATTTGACAGGAACACGCTTTTTGCCTTGCTTGCTCTGTTCGCCTGCATAAGAGCGTTTTCAAGCAGCTCTTTCTTCTCTATCTCGCTGCGTATCTCCTCGTCCACACAGCGGAAACCCAGTACTGCGCTTTTTGTTTCCTCCCAGTTACCGGTCCGAACAGCCTTCATCTGAAAATATCTTAATTTGCCGCCGCAAAGCGTCCTGTAGTTTACATAGCAAAGCTTCTTATTTTCAAGCTCATTCCTTATCCATTCACGTGAGCAGACGTTTGTCATCATTTCCTTGTCGTCATCATATACGCAGGTGTTGATATACCTGCCCATATCATATTCCAAAAGCAGATCGCTTTTATTGCCGAAAATAGTTTCAAGTACATCTCTTTCGCAGTCTATGAGCCTAAGCGCATGACCGATACCCGAATCGAGATTGAAAAAGCAAACAAGATTGTAATCAATACTGAGAGCCTGAACAAGCTCCGACTGACGCTTTTCATTCTCGCTTTCCTGAAGCTTCTGTGCAGTACAGTCAAGGAGAAACCGCTGATAGAACAACTCGCCGTTTTCCTCCAAAAGCTTAACGTTGCCCATAACATGGATTATCGTACCGTCACTGTGCTCCACACGGTATTCAAGACTTATGCTGTCTCCAGGATCTTTAAGGGTTTTCATACGTTCCCTAAGCATCTGTCTGTCCTTTTCGGCAACGGTGTGAGCAACCATGTCAAAGCCGTCGGCTTTAAGCTCGTCGATAGAATTATATCCCAATATCTTAAGAGCAGCGCTGTTTACGCTTATTATGCGCTTTCCGTCCAAGGAGTGGCATAATACGCCGCAGTCTATGCTTGTAAATATTTTTTCCAGCGTACGGTTTTTACGAAGGACCTCCTGCTCAAAAGCACGTTCCCTTGTAATGTCTATACCGATGCCCGCCGTACCCATTACGCTTCCGTCAACATCATACAGCGGTGATTTATATGTAGTGAGAAGTCTTATTCCGTCTCCGGTCTGCACAGTTTCCTCGGATACGCAGGTCTGTCTTGTTTCCATAACTATACGTTCCGATTCAATGCAGGCGGGGTCGTCATGTTCGACGTCCCAAATATATGCGTGACCTCTGCCCTCTACCTGAGCCTTTGTTTTATTTACCGTTTTGCAGAAGCTGTCGTTCACCTTTTCGTGTATTCCGTTTTTATCCTTATACCAAATAAGGTTCGGTATACTGTTTATAGTTGTTTCCAGAAAATGCGACGTCTCCCACGCGTCCGCTTCGGACTTGCGGCGCTGCTGCCATTTTAAGAAACGAAAACGGGCTTCCTCCTCTGACATAGGCATTATCCATATATCCCCGACGCTTTCCATTGCCTCCGAAAGCTCGCCTATCTGCTCCTTTTCAGCAAGCAGTATCACCTCGGCTGACTTTTTTTTAGAGTGTATTATCTCCTTAACAAACTCTTTCGCATTTTTATTTTTAAGGTCGGCAAAAATAACGTCCGCTTTTTCCGCAGCAGCCTTTTCAAAGCATCCGCTCACAGTAAAATCATGTGTGAAACTTTTAAGCGGGGGCATTTTTTTCATCGTTTCAAAAATTGGATTTTCTTCTCCGATCAAATAAAAATGAACTCTGCACTTATACATAATATTTCCTCCGCACATATATGAATTTGAATAAAATTTCCAAAAATATTTATACAAATCAAATATTTTAAAAGGTACAACAATCCAATTATAATTAATTATACCACAAAAATAAACATATGTCAAGGTTAAAATTGTGTTTTTTTGTGCAAAATAACCTTTTTAAAAAAGCAAATGACGTAATATTCAAATCAAGCAAAAAAGAACGTTCCAATGGTATACACCAAAAACGCTGCCAGCCATGCCGTTACGCACTGCATAAAAACCAGTGCAAAGGCGGACTTCCCGTTAAGCTCACGCTTTACCGCCGCAATAGCCGCAACACATGGCGTATACAAAAGCGTAAAAGCAAGAAAGCTTGCCGCTGATATCGGTGTAAAAACGCCCGAAAGAACCGTACTTAAATCGGAAACGCTTGAACCGGTCAAGACAGCAAGCGTTGACACCACCGATTCCTTTGCGGAAAAGCCTGTTATAAGGGCAGTTACCGCTCTCCAGTCACCGAAGCCGAGAGGTCTGAAAATCGGCGCAATAACTATGCCGAGCATTGCCAAAAGGCTTTCGGAGCTGTTTTCAACATGATTGAGCCGTATATCGAAGCTTTGCAGGAACCATATAATAATAGTTGCAAAAAATATTACCGTAAATGCTTTTTCGATAAAATCCTTAGCCTTGTCCCACATCAGCAGGGCTACGCTTTTCGCCGACGGCAGGCGGTAATTCGGAAGCTCCATAACAAAAGGCACAGGGTTTCCCTTGAATTTAGTTTTGTTCATAAGCATACCGCAGATTATTCCCACAAGCATACCGCCGACGTACAGAACAAGCATTACCAACGCCTTGTATTTCGGAAAAAAAGCTGCCGTAAACACTGCGTATATCGGCAGCTTCGCGCTGCAGCTCATATACGGCGTGAGAAAAATAGTCATGCGCCTGTCCCGCTCAGAGGAGAGCGTTCTTGTCGCCATAATAGCGGGGACGCTGCACCCGAAGCCTATAAGCATCGGTACAAAGGAACGTCCCGAAAGACCTATTTTACGCAGGAGCTTATCCATTACAAAAGCCACACGCGCCATGTAGCCGCTGTCCTCCAAAATCGAAAGGCAGAAAAACAGCGTTACAATGGTCGGCAGAAATCCAAGTACGCTTCCCACACCTGCAAAAATGCCGTCGATAATTAGACTATGTACTATCGGGTTAAGACCGTATGCGGTGAGAGCCTTGTCCGCGCCCGATATCACAAAGTCGATAAGCGCGGTAAAAAGGTCGCTTAGCCATACACCCACAGAGCCGAAGGTTATCCAAAAGACCAGCAGCATTATGCAGAGAAAAAGCGGTATGGCAAGGTATTTGTTTGTCAGAACGCTGTCTATTTTCAGACTGCGGATATGCTCCTTGCTTTCGTGGCACTTCACAACCGTGTCGCGGCAGACCTCCTCAATAAAGGTGTACCTCATATCCGCAAGGGCGGCGTTTCTGTCCATATCAAGCTCTTTTTCCATTTCGGTAACGCTGTGCTCTATCATTTCAAGCTCGTTTTCGTTCAGACCCAGCTTTTTGTTGATGTCGGGGTCGTTCTCAACAAGCTTTGTCGCGGCAAATCTGGGAGAAATATCCGCAAGCAGGGCATGATCCTCTATCATGTGGGAAACGGCGTGTATACACCTGTGCACCGCGCCGTGACAGAAGTCCAGACGCTTTGGCTTACGCTTTTTTTCGGCGCACTCCACGACCTTTGCCACAAGCTCGTCTATGCCCTCGTTTTTCGCCGCGCTTATCGGCAGGACCGGTATTCCCAGTCTTTCGGAAAGTCCCTTTACGTCGATAGTTCCGCCGTTGTTCCGCACCTCGTCCATCATGTTTAACGCCAGCACCATTGGTATATTCATTTCAAGCATTTGCAGGGTAAGGTACAAATTACGCTCGATATTTGTTGCGTCAACTATGTTTATTATCGCGTCGGGCTTTTCGTCCATAAGGAAATCTCTGGTAACAATTTCCTCGTTTGTATAGGGTCTTATGGAATAAATCCCCGGCAGATCCACAACCTCGCAGCCGCTGTGGTCTCTTACCTCGCCGGACTTTCTGTCCACGGTAACGCCCGGAAAGTTTCCAACGTGCTGATTTGAGCCTGTAAGCTGATTAAAAAGGGTTGTCTTACCGCAGTTCTGATTTCCCGCAAGAGCTAATATCATACCTCGCCGCACTCCTTTATTGTGATTTTTTCGGCATCCTCAAGGCGTATCGTAAGCTCGTAGCCCCTTAAAAAAAGCTCTATCGGGTCGCCCATTGGGGCAACCTTTCTCACCATTACCTTTGTCTTGGGAATAAGTCCCATATCAAGCAGGCGGCAGCGGAGAGCGCCGTCTCCGCCAACGTCGGTTATTACAGCGGACTGCCCCGCTTTTAATTCGTTAAGAGTCATAAAAAGTTCCTTTCGGCGGTTTATTGAAATATTTGTCAAAACTTAGTTTAGGCTAACTTTTATACAAACTAATTATACTACTGTAGGTACAAAATGTCAAGAAAAAAATTTTTTCAAAAACTATTGACTTTTGAACAGTAGTGTGTTATTATACTTCCAAGGACTACTGTTCAATAAACAATAGAAAGGAAATGGTACTTATGACAAGACAACAGTATTTGCACCAATTACAGAACCAATTGTGCTTTCTGCTGCCGGACAACGAGATTTCGGACATTTTATGCGACATGGAGGAATGCTTTGAAGCGGGAATTGCTGATGGGAAAACCGAAGAGGATATATGCCTCAGTCTCGGAAGTCCGAGGGATGCGGTAAAGGCAATTCTTTCGGAAAGAACCGAGTCGGCAGTACCATTAGCTTCGCGGATCGGAAAAAAATACATTTCACCGACCATATGCGCGGCACTGGGAGTATTGGTTTTATTAAACGTTGATTTTATGACCTCTGGCGCTCTTGCAATTGCGGGAATTATCCTGCCGCTGCTTATACATCTTATTCTTGAACGGAATAATTTTTTGGCTGCGTTCAAAGCCGAAAAAACAGACATTTTTGCATTATCTGCCGCAATTTTATGGTTTGGAGCGGTTCTGATTTTCCTGCCCTTTTCAAACGTTATGCTGTCGGCAGACGGCGATGCAGCCTTTATTTTATCCATTAAAATTTCTGCTCTGATAATTGTTCCGCAGGTTTTTTTGCTGATTTCAATTTTTAAAAGCGGCAAACCAAAGCTTTTTTGCATTGTTCCCGCATTTATAATCGGAATGGTAATAGTTTCGGAATTTATCGTATCGCGGGATTTTAGCGATTTAGCGGCTGAAATAGCCACACTGAGGGCATATTACAGCTACTCGGGAGCAGTGCTTAACGTTTACTCAATAATTATGATAATAACTGCCGCAGAGTTGTTTTTATGGGAAATACTAAACCGCAACGCGCTGTCTGTACCAACGCAGTACATAATTGTTTTCGGTGGAATAATTTCAAAATTTATACGCTGGGAGCTGAATAGAATTGACCCGACAGACCCACATTCGCAATTTGTAAACAACAGTACAATTACAATGCTTGCCGTAATAGGCATAGCAACTTTTATAATTTCACTTGCCGCAATAATAACAGTCAGACTGAAATTCAAAAAGAAAGACGGTGATGTCTGATATGGATAAGGGACAAATGAAAAAAGGCGTGCTGGAGATGTGTATTCTGAAAGTCGTCTCCTCGGACGAGCTTTACGGCTACGAGATAATGAAAAAGATAACAGGGGCTTTTCCCGACATCAACGAAAGCACCGTTTACGCCATTCTGCGACGGCTTCATGCGGACGGCTGCACCGAAAGCTACACCGGGGAGACTTCTGGAGGTCCAACTCGGAAGTACTACCGCGTGACCGCGAACGGCAGGGAACGTCTTGAAAAAGCGCTTGCCGACTGGCACGAAATGCTGGAGGCGATAACGTCCCTCGGTATACAGTAGACAGGGATAAAAAAATTTGCCCGCCCCCTTTGAAGGGGCGGGCAAAAAGGTTTACAGTATTTTACTTTTGGGGTGACTATCGCTGCGGAGCGTTCTCCGACCATTTGCTCCATATTTCGGGGCAGTACCCAACCGTGGCTTGCTTTCCGTTGCGAACTATCGGCGTTTTGTACAGCTTTGGCTGTTCCGCAAGCTTGTCCGCCTTTGCCTCGTCCAACAGGTACTTGATATTGCAGTAATCCTTGCTGTTCTCGTCGATAAGCTTTTCAAGTCCGCCGACAGCTTTGCAGACGCTTTCAAGCTCGCCCTTGCTCAAGCCCTTGGAGAGAATGTCAACCGACTGAAATTTTATTCCCCGCTCCTTGAAGTAACGCTCCGCTTTTTTTGTGTCGAAGCATTTGGACTTTCCGAAAATTTGTATGTTCATACTTAAACTCCTATCTTTACCGTCCCCTTGAGGGGGCAAGTCATAGTTAAAATCTGTAATTTTTAACTTCGGGGGTGACATTCGCCGCGGGGCGTTCCCCGCCCGAAAATTTGTATGTTCATTTTTTCTGCTCATCTATACTTTTTCTTTCCTTGGCAAGCTCCTCCAAAAGCCACTCCACGCTTTGGCTTTGGTTGTACTGCGTTACAACGGCTTTCAAGGGAATGTCAAGTCCCCTTTCGCGCATGGCTTTCAGCAATTGGTCAAGCCGCTTGCTTGTTATTCCCGAAAAGATTATGCACTCGCCCTCTGCGGAAACTTCCGTGCCGTTGGAGGTGAAGCCGTTGTACCCTGCCAAAAAGCCAACTGTCTCCCCTGCTTTGTCCTTGGGTATGGGGACGTGCTTCATGTTCAGTGAATTTGCGGCTTCTTCAAGCTTTTCCGCTTTTTCTCCGATATTATATGATAAAATCGTTTCGGGTATTGTTGGGATAATTCTTGATTTCATAATATCACTCCTGTTTAAAATACGGACTTTTCGGGTCGGGAAAAGTCCGTACTTTTTTAATCTTTTTCTTCGGGAATATATTCGAGAATATCCCCCGGCTGACAGTCAAGCATTTTGCAAAGCCTTGCAAGCACAGTATACGAAACGCTTTGCTTGCATCTAAGCCGCTGTATGGCAGACTCTCCGAGAATTTTATCTCTGCGAAGTACTGTTGTTGAATATCCTTTTACCTTTAATTCAGCCAAAACATCAATTTTGTATTTTATTGGCATATTTGCACCGCCTAATTATCTTCTGGAATATATTCAAGAATGTCTCCGGGCTGACAATTCAAATATTTGCATAACGCTTCAACTGTTCTCGTATCAATATGTCCGCCGTCATGTATTTTTTTCCACGTCGCCTGACCGATAATTTTATCCTTTTTTGTGACCGCGTACGAGGATATACCCTTTTCCTCAAATATTTTCAATAATTTTGAATAGTTTATCGGCATAACCGCACCGCCTATTTATTTTCATCGGGAACATATTCCATTATATCCCCGGGCTGACAGCCCAAAACCCGACATATTCGGTCAATAGTCTTATGGTCTAAACCGCCTGTACCGTTTCTTAGGTTAGTTAAAGTACCTTGTCCAATCAAGTTTTCATTTCTTATTCGAGTGCTGTTCCAGCCTTTTTCTTTTAAAAGAGTGAATAATTTATCATATTTTATTGACATTTACAGCACCTCTAATTCTAAAACATTATATATTTATCACACAAAACTTTGTGCAACGTGTCTATTGACTTACACAAAGTTTTGTGCTATGATTAAATCAAAAAACGAAAGGAAAATCACCCATGATGAACAACCACTTACTCCAAATCTCAAACGAATTGGAACATGAAGTCCTAATAGCAAAATCAATATCGGAAATAATGGATATTCTGCACACAGCCTTTTGCGGTTACGCAAAAACCGAATTAAATTTTGAAAATATTCAAGACGCCGCTTGGTTAATGTACAGAATATCAAAATACCACTCGGAAAAGCTTTTTGAAATTTCAAATGACGTTTTCGACGCATTTAAGGAAACAAGCGCTCACTCCAACTCAAACGCGCCCGTGTAAAGCTGATAATACTTGCCCTTTTCGGCAATAAGCTTTTCATGGCTGCCGCGCTCGATTATCCTGCCCTGCTCAAGAACCATGATAACGTCCGAATTTTTTACCGTTGAAAGCCTGTGAGCAATAACAAAAACCGTCCTGCCCTTCATGAGAGCGTCCATGCCCCGCTGCACCACAGCCTCGGTGTGGGTGTCTATGGAGGAAGTCGCCTCGTCCAAGATCATTACGGGGGAGTCCGCAACCGCCGCTCTGCTTATTGCAAGGAGCTGACGCTGACCCTGTGAGAGACTTGCGCCGTTTTCTGTGAGAAGCATATCGTAGCCCTGCGGCAGACGTGTTATAAAATCGTGCGCGCCCGCAAGCTTTGCCGCGGCAATGCAATCCTCATCGGTAGCGTCGAGACGTCCGTAACGGATATTATCCATGACCGTCCCCGTAAACAAATTCGTGTCCTGAAGTACAATGCCGAGGGAGCGGCGCAAGTCCGCCTTTTTTATCTTGTTGATGTTTATTCCGTCATAGCGTATCTTACCGTCCGCAATATCGTAAAAGCGGTTCAGCAGATTTGTTATGGTAGTTTTTCCCGCACCTGTCGCGCCGACAAACGCAACCTTTTGCCCCGGCTCAGCGTACAGAGTAACATTGTGCAGCACAGTTTTGTTTTCGTCATAGCCGAAATCAACGTCGTCCATAACAATGTCGCCTGTAAGCTTTGTGTATGTCACAGAGCCGTCCGCCTGATGAGGGTGCTTCCAAGCCCACATTCCTGTACGCTCGGTACACTCGGTAATAACGCCGTTTTCCTCCTTAGCGTTCACAAGGGTAACGTAACCGTCGTCTACCTCCGGTTCAAGGTCGATAAGCTCAAAAATACGCTCCGTACCTGCGAGACCCATTACCACCGCATTTATCTGATGAGAAACCTGACCGATATTTCCCGCAAACTGCTTTGTCATGTTAAGGAAAGGCACAACAACGCTTATGCTGATAGCCATGCCCGAAAGACTGAGGTTGGGTGCGCCCGAAATAAGCAGGAAACCGCCAACTATTGCCACGGCAACATAAAGGACGTTGCCGATATTATTAAGGATAGGTCCTAAAATATTTGCGTACTTATTAGCCCGTTCAGATTCCTTGAAAAGCCTGTCGTTTATCTTGTCAAAATCGGCGATGCACTCCTCCTCATGGCAAAAAACCTTAACGACCTTCTGACCGTTCATGATCTCCTCGATATATCCTTCTTCCTTACCGAGAGCCTGCTGCTGGCTTACAAAATATCTTGCTGAACCGCCGCCGACCTTTTCGGTAACAAAAACCATGATAACAACACCTGCGGCAACCACCAGAGCGAGCCATACGCAGAAGTAAAGCATAATACTGTACACCGTCAGCACCGTTACCGCCGAAATAAGAAGCTGGGGAAAGCTTTGAGAAACCATTTGACGGAGAGTGTCTATATCGTTTGTGTAATGGCTCATTATGTCGCCGTGATTGTTTGTATCAAAAAATTTGACGGGCAAATTCTGCATACTGTTGAACATTTTCACACGGAGCTTTTTCAGCGTTCCCTGCGTGATTATCGCCATGGTCTGATTGTATATAAATCCCGAAACAAGGGAAAGCACGTAAAATATACCAAGAATTACCACCGTGCCGATTATTGTCTTGCCAGCGGCTTCCCAAGTGCCGCTCTGCCAGTTTTCCTCAACTGCCGCAATTACACGCTGCATGAATATTGACGGCATGGAGCTTACCACCGCGTTGAAAAGTATGCACACCACCGTAAGCGGCAGCAATACAGGGTAAAATCCGAAAAGCGTCTTAATAAGCCTGCCTGTTGTACCCTTTTTTATTTTCGGCATTTTTTTCTTACTGCTCATCATTATCACCCGCCTTGTTCTGCAAATTATACAAATCTTTATAGATCTCGTTGGACTTCAAAAGCTCGTCGTGAGTACCCGCCGCGCTGATAGTGCCGCCCTCCATAACTATTATAAGGTCGGCGTCCTGCACGGAGGAAATACGCTGGGCAATGATGAATTTTGTGGTCTCGGGGATATACTCCCTCATTGCCTTTCTGATAAGAGCGTCCGTTTTGGTGTCCACAGCGCTTGTAGAATCGTCCATAATAAGTATTTTCGGTTTTTTCAGCAGCGCACGGGCGATACAAAGCCTTTGCTTCTGACCGCCGGAGACGTTCGCTCCGCCCTGTTCGATATAAGTATCGTATTTGTTGGGGAATGTCTGTATAAACTCGTCCGCCTGTGAGAGCCTGCAAGCCTCTATCATTTCCTCGTCCGTGGCTTCCTTATTGCCCCAGCGGAGGTTTTCCTTTATTGTTCCAGAAAACAGGATATTTTTTTGCAGCACTACCGCAACCTGATTTCTGAGGGAGTCAAGATCGTACTCTCTTACGTCCCTGCCTCCTACCTTTACCGAACCTTCAGTTACATCGTAAAGACGTGAGATAAGCTGCACAAGTGTGGATTTTGAAGAACCCGTACCGCCGATTATTCCCACAGTCTGACCCGACTTTATATGCAGGTCTATATTTGAAAGGGTCATTCTTTCAGCTTTTTCATAGTATTTGAAATTAACGTTTTCAAAGTCAACAGAGCCGTCCGCAACCTCGTAAATCGGGTTTTCGGGATTGTGCAGGGAGCTTTCCTCGTCAAGCACCTCGGTAATACGCTTTCCCGACTCGGCAGCCATTGTAAGCATTACAAAGACCATTGAGATCATCATAAGACTCATAAGTATCATAAAGCTGTAAGTAAGGAGTGCGCTGAACTGTCCAACATCAAGGTCAACACCGTGGGTCGTAATAATTGTGTAAGAACCGAATGACAGGACGAATACCATTACAGTATACAAGCAAAACTGCATAAGCGGGTTGTTTACGGCAAGTATTCTTTCTGCCTTTGTAAAATCGGCGCAGACGTCCTCGGCGGCAGCGCCGAATTTTTCCTTTTCGTATTCCTCTCGGACGTAGGACTTTACAACGCGGATACCCTTTACGTTCTCCTGTATAGAGTTATTGATATTGTCATATTTTTTAAACACGCGCTTGAAAAGGGGCATGGTTTTGGATATTACGATAATAAGTCCAAAAACCAGTATCGGTGCAACTATCAAAAATATACACGCCATTTTTCCGCCCATGACAAACGCCATTACAAAGGCAAAAATCAGCATAAGGGGACAGCGTATTGCTATTCTTATGATCATCATGAACGCGTTCTGGACGTTTGTCACGTCGGTGGTAAGCCTTGTCACCAGCGACGAGGTGGAAAATCTGTCGATGTTTTCAAAGGAATATTTCTGAATGTTCAAAAACATATCCTTTCTCAAATTTTTTGCAAAGCCGCATGAAGCCGTTGCACAGGTAGAGCCTGCCAGCGCGCCGAAGAGCAGCGAAAGGCAAGCCATTGCCACAAGCGCAAGTCCGTAAAGCAGTATTGTCCTCATCTCGCAGCCGTCCTTGATACGGTTCACAAGCTCGGCGATAACGAACGGAATCACGCACTCCATTACTACCTCCAGCGAAACCAGTATAGGCGTTGCTATTGAGGTTTTTTTGTACTCTCGTATGCATCCCGCAAGTTTTTTTATCATACGTTTTTTACCTCTCTTTTTCTCAAATTATCCTTTTTATTATAATACTTTTTTGTCAAAATTTTTCCGTGATTTTATTAATAATATTTTAATAAGACAATTTTCACCGTTTTAACACTTTTTGAATTGCAGACGGCTGCATTAATAGTCAAATAAACAGAAATTTTCTGTATTTGAGCATATTTTACAAGATTTTATAAAAATTCCGCGGTATAATTTTTTTAAAGGAAGTGATATACCTTGAATGCCGAAGAAAAAATTGCGGTATACGATAAATTTCTGCAAATAGAAGCATACAGCCTTAAAGGAATCGCGCAGCCCTTTCCAATGCATTTTCACGAATATTATGTGGCGGGCTTCATAGAAAGCGGCGGAAGAAAGCTTTTCTGCAACGGTAATGAATATTCAGCCGTAACCGGAGATATCCTGCTGTTCAATCCCAATGACAAACACTCCTGCACGCAGTCCGTGGGCGGTTTTCTCAATTACCGTGCAATGAATATAAATACCGATGTCATGGCGCATATTGCCGAGGAAATTTCAGGCGCAAAGACTTTGCCTAAATTCAGGCGGTGCATATTACTCCCGAAGAAGCTCATAAAATTGGTATTGAATTGGCAAAGAAAACTTTCGGAGAAAATATACAAGTCATTGTATCAACGCATTTGGATAAAGGACATCTTCATAATCATTTCGCGGTATATCCGTATAATCTTGACGGTAAGCAATGGTACGCAAATTATACTACTCTGAAACGCACAAGAAAGATTTCAGATGAAATCGCGCTCGAACCTGAGTTACATATTATAGAAAATCCAAAGCACAAAAACACGATGAAGTATTCTGAATGGCTTGCGAAGCAAAACGGAGTATCTTGGAAAAATCAGCTTTCCGCCGAAATCGACAAATTGATTTTGTGCGAGGACGTTCAAAGTATTTCCGATTTGGCGTACAAGCTGAAAGAGCAAGGCTATACTGTTCGGTCGAGAAAGTATCTTTCTGTGAAAGCTCCGAAACAGAAAAATTCTATCCGCAGCTTTAGGCTTGGAGACGGTTACTCGGTTGATGATTTGAAATACCGCATTTTACACAATGAGCAGGAAATCAGTTTAACGGCAATTCAGAGGTATTCAGGTGTTCAGCGTGAATGATATACTTATATCAATAAAACGGTTTGTACACATTCCGACAAAAGGAGACAAAAAATATGCAGGATTTTAAAATGCCGTTTTTGGAAAAAATTACTTCAATCGGTATTAGCTTTGATGTTCCAAATAAAAAGGAAAAACAATGTTTGAAGATATTTTCGCCTGACAAAAAGAGGATAGAGCCACATACTCTATCCTCTTTAATTTATGTGTTTGCCCGCCTTTGGGCTGTGACGCTTTCGGCAATGCATGCCGCTGCAACTATGAAAATCGCCGCCGTCCCCAAAACGAAAAATTGGAGCACCTTGCTTTCGTCGTCTCTGCCTGCCGCAAGAGCTGGGATAAGCGGTGCGGCGTTGTTGTTCACCGCATGGGCGAAAGCGGCTGGGTACACCGAGTTCGTCTTTTCCGTCAGCCATGTGAAAATTATTCCCGTGCCTATACAGAACAGGCACATAAGTAGCACGCCCACATAGGGGTATCCTGCGTAATCCTTGCCGAAATTAAGTCCGTCAATAATTGCCGGGGTATGCCACACGCCCCATATTATTCCTCCCACGATATATGCGGCGGGACGGTTTATCACCGTTTTCAGCTTCGGGAACAGGTATCCACGCCAGCCAAGCTCCTCCCCAAGAAATATCGGGAACATCACGAGAGATATTGCTATATTGAAAAATATCGAGGCGGTGTACCCGACGGCAGATACTCCAACAAGCTCAAAAACTGCGTTCGGTTCAAATTTTGCGCCCATGACTGCAACGTTAAGGACGGTCTCTATCGCCGTATAGATGAATGGGACGGCTATTCCCAAAAGATAATATTTCCCGTTGTTTTTCAGATTTAAACGCAGCAGGGAATTTCCCATGCCCTCTTTGGTGACAAGCCGTGTCAGCAGCGAGCCTATAGCGGGGGTGAACATTATAAAGGTTGTGGAAAGTTGAAAACCCGCCTCGCTCTGAAAAATTCCAAACAGTCTGCACATCAGCCAAGGAAGCCATGAAAGTCCGAAAGAAAACAGCACAAATATTGCAATACGCTTTGCGGCAAGCTTTTTATCGGTCATATTCCTCAGCTCCTTTCAAATACAGTTTGCAGGAAATTTTATATGACAGATAATAAAGTCCAACCGCAAAATAGGGGAAAATTGCCATAAGCACAAGGGTAATATCGGACATCGCGCCGCTGTCCGAAAGCTTCAGGAAAAATTCATATATTTTTTCGGGACTGCCGAAAATCGTCAGATCGCCGAAGAAAAGGTACTCAAAAGCGATAATCATTATTACCATGAAAAACGCAGTTTTTACATGACCGCCCGTTTTGCTGCCGAAGCGTACCAAAAACGGAAATTCAACGGCGTTTGTCACAAGCATTATGCAAAGCATTTCAAAGGCGACTATGGAAAGCGTCGTTCCGCCCAAAACCGCCGAGAGGACTTCCAAAAAATAGCACCATATAAAAAGGGCAATGTAAAGCAGCAGCGTGAAAAGGTATTTTTCCTTTATTTGTCCCACGCCGGTTATCGGGGTGGATGTTATGAAATACGCCCACTTCTTAGTCTCGTCGGCTTCAAAAAAGTTTGCAGTCAGCATTCCGAGAATGAGGAACATCATTATAAACGCAAACACGCTTAGCAAAGCGGTAATAAACTCTGTTTCCGCATAGCCGTCCTTAAAAATAAAGGGTATAAACATTATAAACGATACGAGGACTTCTCCGCCCGCGATCATCAGCAGATTTTTTTTGTTGAGAATAAACTCTCTGTAAAGTAAGCCTGCCATTATTTGTCCCTCCTTTTTATCTGTGACAGAAAAAGGAAATATCCAACCACCGCGACAGCTGCAAAGATCAGTGCCGAAAAGGGGAAAAGTCTGTCCCGAAGCTCTGCCGCGGGAGCTATAAATTCCTCAATAGTCAGCGCTTCAATAGCTCCTGCGGCGTCTCTGGCTGCGCTTATTTCGGCGCTTCTGTTCCTTACCCATAAAATAAACAAAGCGTATACCGCAGCGATAATGACGAAAAAAACCATTGCCGCTTTCTGACTGCTTTTGAATTTCAGCAGCAGGAAGTCCATGATCATCATAAGTACAAAAACTATCAGCGCAATTGCCGTAATATTCGCCATGACCGCAAGGGTGAATTTGCGGTGGGCAAGGGTGAAAATTACTGCCGAAAGAGCAGTTGAAACCGCCGTGCCCAAAAGGTTTGCGCCCAAAAGCAGACCGATTTTCACCGCCGCAAGCTTTTGAGCGGACAAGGGGAGAGTACGTTCAAAAATATCCCATTTGCACTTTGTATCATTGGTGATCGTTTCACCGTTTTGGCTTATCAGCAGTATACCCATTCCCGCAATGCTGTAGGCAAGGAGAATTGCCGCGTCGGGGGAAAGATTTTCGTTATTTCTCAGATTTCCGTAATCAAAGCTGAGGCAGAATGAAGCCGCAAGGATAAAAAACAGCACGAATACCGTCAGTCCCGAAAGCAACGTCTTGCGCCGCAGATAAAATTCCTTGATAATAAGTCCCTTTACACCGTTCATTAACGCCACTCCCTTTTTTCACGATTTACGTAGAAAACCATGATTTCCTCCAGCGTGGTGTTGTCCATGACAAGTCCACCGTACTTGCGCTTGCAGGCGGCTTTGTCGGACACCATTACCTCCGCGCCGAAATCCGTAAGCCGCGCGCTGATAACGTCCTCCGCCGCTATTTCCTTATAGTCGGACTTGCCGCATTTTATCACGCCGTGATTTTCGAGAATTTCGTCCTTGTACCCTGTCAGCAAAAGCTTTCCCCTGTCTATAAAGGTAACGCCGTCGGCGATTTTTTCCAGATCAGAGGTAATATGCGAGGACATTAAAATACTGTGGTTCTCGTCTTGAATGTATTCCAAAAAGATGTCCAGTATCTCATTTCTCACTACAGGGTCAAGACCCGTTGTAGCCTCGTCCATGATAAGCAGCTCCGCCCCGTGGGAAAGGGCGCAGGCAATTTGCAGCTTCATCTTCATACCCTTTGAAAGCTTGCCTATCTTCTTTTTTCTCGGCAGGGCAAAGCGGTCTAAGTACTGCTCAAAGGTCCGTTTGCTCCAGCTTTTGTAAATATCTCCCAGTATAACGTCCAAATTTTTTGCGGTAAGCTCATCATGGAACGGTATCTCGTCAAAGACCGCGGCAATACGTTCCTTTACGGCGATTTCTTCGGCAGTGCTGTCCATACCGAGGAGCTTCACACTGCCCTCGTCCGTTTTGATTATGTTAAGTATCGCTTTTATGGTGGTGGTCTTGCCCGCGCCGTTCTGCCCGATAAAGCCCATTATACTGCCTTTGGGGACGTTAAACGACAAGCGGTCCAGCGTAAAGCCGTCGTAACGCTTTATCAGTCCGCTTATTTCAATGGCGTTTTCGTAATCGTTCATAATGTTACTCTCCTTTGTAGATGATTTCCAGCAATTTCCTCATCTCATCAAGGGTCATGCCGCACTGCTTTGCTTTGGAGCAAGCCTCGTCCAACAGGCTTTCCGTCTGTTTGAGAATTTCCTCCCTCAGGAACTCGGCATTCTGCTTTTTCACAAAGCTGCCCCTGCCTGTGTAGGACTCGATAAAGCCGTCCCGTTCAAGCTCCTCGTAAGCCCGCTTTGTGGTAATAACGCTTATGCGGAGCTGCTGCGCCAAGACGCGCATTGAGGGAAGAGCGTCCCCCTCCTTTAATGCACCGTTCATAATTGCGGACTTTATCTGTGTGTAGATTTGCTCGTAGATAGGGTCGCCCGACGAGTTGCTGATGATAATATCCATAGTTCACCTCAAATTGTATATATACATTATATATAATTATAACACTTTAATTTCAAATGTCAATAGTATTTTAAAAAATACTGCAAAAAAAAAAAAAGACCTCCCGCGGGAAGTCTTATTCTGCATTTATTTCCAACTTTTCCTAGCTTATCTTTATTGAGGAAATTTTTCTCCCGAATAATGTTGACTTTAACATCCCTATATGTATTGTCGCAGAAAACCTTACAACCATAAAAAATATTGCTGTCCTGCCTGTGGGAGCGGGAATAATTCTTGTGGCGGTAAGCGTTGCGCTTACAATGATAGCGCGCAGCTAAAAAGGATCTTGTCTATGTTGCTCTCGGCAATCTCGCAGCAACCGTCAAATGCCATTGATAAGTAGCTGCCATCTCCGAGGTCAGAAACGATTTTCCTTATCTTTTCAAATGCCTTGCGTTCTTGTTCTTTTGTTGTTGGAATAATTTTTTCCTCCTAATAAAAATAGTTTCTAACATTTACCTTTTAGGCAAATGTTAGAAACTATTTTGGTTTCTCCCGAATCCCGCATACGGATAATAAAAAAATCCAAAATCCTGCATTTAGCTTTTACCGAATGATTTTTCAAATAATTTAAAAGTTTTTTTCTTTTATGTATATCAATCAAGTACATTACGGATACCGGCGTAAGTACCAGAAGAAGAGATTCGCTGAAAAGAGCTTTCGATAACAGATCGTCATTTACGCCGTTGCAAATAATAAGAAAAATATTTGCCAAAAATATGATAAAGCACACTATTTCACCAAAAAAGATAACAAACATATCCCCATCTCCCAAAAATATTTCTTGGAACTGCTGTGCGAATGCAGCAGCTCCAATTATATTTTAATTAGCCGCTTCAATATCCGCAGGCGGCTGGTCGAGCCGCAGAACGCGGGAAATTCCCTTTTCCTGCATTGTTACGCCGTACATAACGTCCGCCTCGTCCATTGTGCCTCGGCGGTGCGTAACAAGAATAAACTGGGTGGTGTCGGTGAAATGCCGCAGGTACTGGGCGTACTTGCTTACGTTTACGTCGTCGAGGGCAGCCTCGATCTCGTCCAGAATACAGAACGGCGCGGGCTTTATTTTAAGTATCGCAAAATATATGGCAATAGCAACAAATGCCTGCTCGCCGCCCGAAAGCAGAGAAAGATTTTTTATGACCTTTCCCGGAGGGGCGACATTTATTTCTATTCCCGACTCCAAAACGTCCTCCGGGTCGGTGAGGGTAAGCTCCGCCTTGCCGCCGCCGAAAAGCTCCACAAAAATTTCCTTGAAATTTTCGTTTATTTGGTTGAAGCTTTCGCTGAACTGACGGCGCATATTTTCGGTCAATTCTTCTATAAGCTGTTCAAGCTCACGCTTTGAGGTCTCAACGTCGTCAAGCTGTTCCTTCATAAAATTGTATCGCTCCGAGACCTCCTTGTACTCCTCTATAGCGGCGACGTTTACGTTGCCCAAGCTGCGTATTTTCTGCTTCACCTCGTTCAGCATTTTCTGCACGGTCAGCAAGTCCTCAACAGGCTTTGCTATCGCCTGCGCTTCCGAAAGGTACAGGCTGTACTGCTCCTGCATATCGGAAATTATGTTGTCATAATTGTTTTGGACAGATTCCCGCTGACCCTCCAAACGAGTCATTTCACGGGAGTATTTTTCCTTTTCGTCGCTTAATTCGCGGATCTTAACACGTCCCTCATTGGACTTCTGCTCCATGCTTCGGTGAGCATTCTGCTCCTCCAAAATTTTCGCGTTTATCTCGGCGGCAGCGTCCGCAGAGCTTACAAGCGCGGCTTTCCGCTCCTCGATAAGCTTTTGCTTTTCGGCAATTATTTTTCTCTGCTCCTCAAGGTCGGCGGCAAGCTTCAGGCTGTTGTCCCCCAATGCGGAGAATTGCTCTTCAAGCTGCTTTATTTCGGAATTTAACGCGTCCTTATCCTTACTGCGTTCCAATTGGTAAAGCTTCATATCCGACATTTCGGCGGAAAGCCTTTCACGCTTTTCCCTCAAAGACGCGCTTTGCTCCTCATTTTCCGAGGCAAGCTTTTCAAGGTCTGCAATTTCTGTTTCACAGCTTTTCAGACTTTCAGCCGCAGCGCTGACATTTTTATCATTTTCCGAAATTTTTTCAGTGAACTGCTTTGCGTTTTTCTGCGTGACGTCAAGCTGCTGCAGGGTTTGCTCCAAAAGTGAAGCAATACGCTTTATTTCGGACTCAAAACGTATCTTATCCTCGCCGATTATACGCAGCTCGTCCTTTGCGCCCTCAATGTCAAAACCAAGCTTATCCGCTTCCGCTTGAAGCTTGTCAACATTCTTCTTTACCTCAGCAAGACGTTCCGCAAGCTTGTTTTTCTCGTTTGTAAGCTTTTCAATGTCGTTCTTTCTGGTAAGCACTCCGCCGCTTTTCGCCGCAGAGCCGCCCGTAAAGGAACCGCCGGCATTGATGACCTGACCGTCGAGAGTTACTATCTTGAATTTATAGCCGTACTTTTTTGCAATTACCGTAGCTGTGTCGATATCCTCGGCAATGGCAATACGTCCCAAAAGGGAGGTGAAAACCCCCGTAAGCGCACTGTCAAATCCAACTATATCCACAGCAAGAGCGACAAAACCGATGCAATCGTCAAGACCTCTTTCGGCAATGCGGTTGCCCTTTACCGAAGTCACAGGGAGAAATGTTGCACGTCCCGCCTTGGTTTCCTGCAAAAGACGTATGCCCCGCTTTGCTGTTTCCTCGTTATCCACAACAATATTCTGCAATGCGCCGCCCAACGCGGTCTCAATTGCAAGGCTGTACTTTTGCTCAACGTTTATAAGCTGTGCAACAGAGCCGTAAACGCCCCTCAGCTGCCCTGTTTTGGAGGCTTTCAGAACCTGCTTTACAGAGTGTGCAAAGCCCTCCATGCTGTTTTCCAAGTCCGTGAGCATACGTATCCGCTGCTCCTTGTCGCGAATTGAAAAGCCTAAATCTTCGTACTCTTTTTTCGCGAGCGAAAGCCTTTCGGAACGTCCCTCAAAAAGCTTTGAAAGACCCGAAATACGGTTGCTTGCCTCACCTGTTTTTTCATTCAGCAGCAACGTACCGTCCTCGGCGTTTTTCTTTTCCGCCGTCAGTTCCTCGGAGTATTCACGGAGCTGTTCCTCCTGTTCGCCGCATTTGCGGAGCTGCTCCTCCAGATCGGCTTTTACGGAGCTTGCGGAGGATATGGTTATCTCAAATTTTGAACGGTTTACGTAAAGCGCGTTGAGCTTGCCGCTTATGTCGCCGGTCTTGCTGTCGAAGCTGTTCTGCTCGGAAATAAGGGAGTTTAACTCTTCCTCCGCAGCGAGATATTTTTTCTCGGTTTCGGAAATATCCTCCTCCGCTTTTTTCACGAGGGAAAGCTTTTCCTCAATGATACGGCGGTTTTCGTCCCCCGAATTTGCGGCGGTTTTCTGCTGATTTTCAATATCGGCTATCGCCTCGTTGCAGTGGGAGATATCGTTCTCAAAAACCGCAATATCTGAATGGAGCTGTGTATTTGAACGCTCGGAATCAAGTATTTTTTCACGCATTTCCTCAATGCGTATCTCGGCAGCCTGCATATCGCTGCGGAGCTGCTCCTCCTCTGCTTCGAGACGGGAAATATCTGCGTCCACCGCATCGTACTCGTTGGTATTTATAAGTATTTTATCCGACAGGTCGGAAAGCCTTGTTTTCAGGTCGTCAAGCTGCTTGACCCAAACGGTTATGTCAAGCTCCTTTTTCCTTTCCGAAAGCTCGATAAACTGCGCCGCTTTTTCCGACTGGATACGAAGCGGCTCAACCCGGCTTTCAAGCTCGCCAAGTATGTCCCGCAGTCTTAAAATATTTTCCTGCGCCGCCGCAAGCCTCCTCTCCGCCTCGGCTTTTTTGTAGCGGAATTTTGAAATTCCCGCCGCCTCTTCAAAAATTTCACGTCGTTCTCCAGACTTTGCGGATACTATTTCGGCAACGCGTCCCTGACCGATTATGGAGTATCCGTCACGTCCAAGACCCGTGTCCATAAAAAGCTCGTAGATGTCCTTCAGGCGGACGTTTGAGCCGTTTATCATATACTCGCTTTCGCCGCTGCGGTAAAGCTTTCGCGTTACCGAAACTCTGTCGGAGGGTATCTGCAAAATGCCCCGATTGTTTACAATATTGAGAGTGACCTGTGCGAAGCCTACAGCCTTTCGCTGGGTCGTGCCGGAAAAGATAACGTCCTCCATTTTTGAACCGCGGAGATTTTTTGTTGACTGCTCGCCAAGCACCCAACGGACGGCGTCGCCGATATTCGACTTTCCGCTGCCGTTGGGTCCGACCACGGCGGTCAGACCTTTATGAAAATCCAGCTTTATTTTATCGGGGAAAGATTTGAACCCCTGCATTTCAAGTGATTCCAAATACATTTTATTCGTCCTTTTTTACGATTATTTCACGATTTTTCAGCGTCCCGTCGGGACATATTTTTATGCTTATTCCCTTTTGGTCAAAATATTTTATGTTACACTTTTTCTGTCCCGCAGCCTTGCTTACGGCGTTTGGTGAAACCCGTACAGTATAAAGTCCCCCGGTTTCCGTCCGCTTTCCAATTTCTCTGCGAAACAATATCCCCTCGCATATCTCTCGGAACGCAGGGTGGTAAAATCCGCCGATCATGTCCTCCTCCACCGTCTCGGAGGCGTGAAGTCCAAGCTTTATTACGCGTATATTTTTTTGCTCAAACATCTCAAGCATATCCGCACATATTTCCGCGGCAATATCAAAGCCGTACGGTACGTATTCTCCGCTTTCAAAAAGCTCTCCCAAACGCGTCCCTTTAAGTATTACAGTAGGATATATCCTCACGGTATCGGGGTGGATATCAGCGATTTTTTCAGCAGTATCTATGTCCTTTTCGGGAGACGAACGGTATAGCCCCGTCATCATCTGCAAACCAAGTTCAAAGCCTTGCTCCTTTATCAACGCAGAAGCTGTCAGCACATCATCGACGGAATGCCCCCTGTTGTTTGCGGCAAGGACTTCATCGTCCATTGACTGCGCGCCCAATTCTATTGCTGTAACTCCGTAATTTTTAAGGACTTTCAGCACGTCCTTATCAATACAGTCGGGACGTGTCGAGCACCTTATTCCCCGTACCCTGCCGCTTTGTATATAAGGGTACGCCTGCTCCAAGAGGTCAGTCATGTATTCCCTGTCAACCGCGGTAAAGCTCCCGCCGAAAAAGGCTATTTCAGATCTGCCCTCGGGAAGTTGTTCGCAGGCCTTTTCAAGCATTGCTCCAACCTCTCGGGGAGACGGTGCTGAGGAATTGCTGATAGTGCGCTGATTGCAGAATGAGCACATATTTGGGCACCCCATATGGGGTATAAATATTGAAATATTGCTGTGCCTTTGCTTACCCATTATTCTTTGTAACCCATGAGCCGCAGAGCTTCCTTTGCGGCAGCCTGTTCAGCCTGTTTTTTACTGTGCCCCTCGCCTGTACCGATAACGTTGCTGTTCAGCCTGACCTGAACCACAAAAACTCTGTTGTGGTCGGGACCGTGCTGGTCGGCGAGTACGTACTCCACCCGCTCCTCAGGGTTGCGCTGGATAATTTCCTGCAAGGTGGTTTTGTAGTCGTGGAGGGACTTTGAGCTGTTTGCGTTCAGATCCTTTGGGATAAAGGACAGCACATATTTTTCGGCAGCCTCAATTCCTCCGTCAAGATATATCGCGGCGATAACCGCTTCAAAAGCGTCGGAAACTATGGAAGGACGCGTCCTGCCGCCGCTGTTTTCCTCGCCCTTACCGAGAATGATATGCTGACCTAAATCTATCTTTTTTGAGAACTCGAACAACGCCTTTTCGCAAACAAGAGAAGCGCGTATTTTGGTAAGCTCCCCCTCGGGCAGGTGCTTGAAATGCGTAAACAAATGCCTTGACACAACAATTGAAAGGACGCTGTCCCCCAAAAATTCAAGACGTTCGTTTGAATGTCTGCCGTTTTTCGCCTCGTTTGCATATGACGAGTGAGACAGCGCTTCATGGAGAAGCTCCTTATTCTTAAATGTATATCCGATCTTTTTTTCAAATTCTGTAAAATCCATTTTTAAACTCCTCAAAACAACTTACCTGCCCCCTTGAGGGGGCTTTGCAAAGAAATAGTTTATAACTTTAATGATTGGGGGTGACTCTGCCTGCGGGTGCTTCCCCGCTTTATTTTGCTTCAGCCTCGCTCTTTTTTTCGAGAGACATCAGTGAGCTTGTTATTTCCTCAATTACCTTGCCCTCAACGCAGTTTTTCGCCTGACGGATAGCATTGTAGAATGCAGTCCCGTTGGACGAACCGTGCGCCTTTATAACTGGCTTGGAAATTCCTAAAAGCACCGCTCCGCCCACTTCGGTATAGTCCATTTTTTTCTTGAAAGCCTTGATCTTTTTCATTATCATAAGAGCGGCAATTTTTCCGCCGAAGCTTCCCATAAGCATATCTTTAAGGGTGTGGCTGAAATACGAACCCATGCCCTCGTAAAGCTTCAGCAGGACGTTCCCCGTAAAGCCGTCGGAGACCACCACGTCGCAGGCTCCGAAAGGTATCTCCCTCGCTTCAAGATTTCCGTAAAAGCTTACGGGAGCGGTTTTGAACTGCTTATATGCTTCAAGCTCCAGTTCTCTGCCCTTGGTATCCTCCGAACCCACGTTTACAAGTCCCACCTTTGGGGACTTTACGTCCATGACCTTGCTCATGTAGCAGCTTCCCATAATGCCGAACTGCACCAGCATTTCCGGTCGGCAGTCAACGTTTGCGCCGCCGTCCACCAAGATCATATAGCCTTTTGCGATAGGCATTATAGGCGCAAGAGCCGCGCGTTTAACGCCCTTTATACGCTTTGCGATAAAGGTCGCGCCAACCACAAGCGCACCTGTGCTGCCTGCGGAAACGAAAGCGTCCCCCTTGCCCTCGGCGAGAGCTTTAAGTCCCACAGCCATGGAGCAGTCGGATTTTTCCTTGATGACAGCGGTGGGTTCTTCATGAATGTCAATAACCGATTCGGTATGTATTATTGATATTTTATCGAGAGATATTCCGTTTTTCTCGGCAGTTTCCTTGATAATTTTTTCGTTTCCCGTGAGGACGACCTCAACGTCAAGCTTTTGTACAGCCTCCGCTGCGCCTTTCAGGACTTCCAAAGGGGCATTGTCCCCGCCGAATGCGTCAACTATGATTTTCATGGTTTTATCTTCCTTTCTTTGGATTTATATTTATCTGCGTGAGTAAACCAACTCTACTATTCCTTTATAATTCCGCGTGGAAAGCAACTTTAGCTTTACCTCGTCCTGCACCGTATCAAAAAGCCGTTTACCCTTGCCCAATATCGTAGGTATTACCGAAATTTGGTACTCGTCTATAAGGTCTGCAAGCTGACCGACAAGACTTGCTCCTCCGCATATCCAGATATTTTTTCCGTCACGGCTTTTCAACTCCGTTATAAGCTCGGCAGGGTCTTTGTCCGTAAAAAATATATTGTCTTTTGGCGGCAGCTTTCGGTGGGTGATAACATAGCTTGTCAAATTGCCGTATACCCACTCCAAGGGGGATAACTCTGTCACTATCTGATGATAGGTGTTCCACCCCATTATGACTGTATCGGCGTTCTGTACAAATTCGGAGTATGCGTCGATATTTTCCGTATCGGGATCATGTCCGTCAAGCCATTCCACGCCGCCCCGCTCGTCGGCAATATATCCGTCAAGGCTCATTGCAATAAAAAGTACGGCTTTTCTCAATGGAACGTGTTCCTCCTTAATTTTTTAAATTCTTTCCGCATCGGGCACATTCCTTTCCGTGACCGTTAATAACGCCTATCGCCTGCAAATATGAATATATTATTGTCGAGCCGACAAATTTCATTCCTCTTTTTTTAAGGTCTTTTGAGATCATGTCGGACAGCGGCGAGGTAGTCCTGATCGAATAATCTTCCATAACGGTTTTGCCGCCCGAAAATCCCCATATGTAGCTGTCGAACGATCCGAATTCCCGCTGTATCTGCTTAAAAACAACGCTGTTCGCAATACTCGCCTTTACCTTTAGTTTATTTCGGATGATAGACGTATCGGCAAGCAGTTCCTCCTGCTTTTTGTCATCATACAGGACAACCTTGTCAATATCGAAATTATCAAACGCTTTTCTGAAGCCCTGCCGCTTGTTCAGTATGCACTCCCATGAAAGTCCCGCCTGAAAGCACTCCAGAAGCAGAAGCTCATACAGCATATGCTCGTCATGGCAGGGGACTCCCCATTCAGTGTCGTGGTAATCTATGTACAGAGGATTTTTCATGTTTACCCAGTTACATCTATTTGAAATTTCCATTGTATTCCTCCAAATTTAAAAAGCAGTATAGCCGTCCTTTTCAATGCAATAGCACACTTCGTTGTGCGGTGAAATATTTTCTCTTACAAAACGCTCGACCGTGTTGGTGATGTGCATTTTTGATTTTTCAAGAACTCTTCCCGACCTTATGTTTTCGCTTCTGTGATAGGCTTCAAGCTTTAGAAATTCCGTGTTCCCGAATGTGAAATCAATAAGTCCGTTCAGCGCCTCGCCTGCGTAACCGCTGCCCCAAAAGGGTTCTCCTATACAGTACTCTATTTCAGCAGTCCGACGATCTGAATATACTTTGCAGAACGCTATCTGCCCTATATTTTCCATGCGTGATTTTTCAACAATTGCCCAGCGGTAAAAATCGGGATTTTGATATTTTTCTATATACTCCGCCAAAAGGACTTCGACCTTTTGTACGGTATCGTAAACGGGTTCGCCGTACTCGAATTGAACGCGTGGATTTGCCGCCCAGTTTTTGAACATATCCTCGCAATCCTCCTGCGTGAACGGTCTGCAAATAAGTCTTGGCGTTTCAAAGGCTTTTGTGCCAAAATGCTGCATTTTTTCCTCCGAATTATAATTTATTGTGTTATGTACTTATCAAACGCCGCTAACGCCCTGTCCGCAACAGCTTGATAACGTTCCTGCTTGTCCTTTATGCGAACGCCAAGGTCGGGCAGTATCCCCATATTCGCCCCCATAGGCTGGAAATTCTCCACAGTCTCGTCGGAAATATACCTTGCAAGTCCGCCTATCATAGTTTCCCTCGGCAGGACTAAGGTTTCAAGTCCGCTAAGCCGTCTTGCCATGTTCAGACCTGCCATGATACCGCTTGCGGCGGACTCCATATAGCCCTCCACACCTGTTATCTGTCCCGCAAAAAACAGGTCGGGACGGGTACGCAGAGAAAAATCGCCGTTCAGCACCTTGGGGGAATTTATGAACGAGTTGCGGTGCATAACACCGTACCGCACAAATTCGGCATTTGCAAGTCCCGGTATCATTGAAAATACACGCTTCTGCTCGCCGAATTTCAGATTTGTCTGAAATCCAACAATGTTATAGAGCGTCCCCCCGCTGTTCTCCTTGCGGAGCTGCACCACTGCGTAGGGGCGTTTCCCCGTGACTGGGTCGGAAAGTCCCACAGGCTTCATTGCCCCGTAGCGCATGGTTTCCTCCCCACGCTTTGCAAGAACTTCTATTGGCATACAGCCCTCGTAGACCGTGAAATCGTCCTTGCCTTTCGGCTTGTCGAAATCGTGCAGCGGCGCGGACTCGGCGTTTTTCAGTTCCTGCCAAAAGGCTGTGTACTCATCTTTCGTAAAGGGGCAGTTGATGTAATCATCGTCCCCCCTGCCGTAGCGTGCCGCAAAGAAAATCCTGTCCTTGTCAAGAGACTCGTAGGTAACTATGGGAGCCGCCGCATCGTGAAAGCTTAAATATCCTCCGCAGAGACGTTCAATGTCCGCGGCAAGTCCGCCGCTTGTAAGTGGACCTGTAGCGATTATAACGTTTCCGTCGGGAATTTGGGACACCTCTCCGTGCCTTACGTTTATATGGGGATTTGACATGATTTTTTCGGTGACAAGGTCGGAAAATTTCTCCCTGTCAACGGCGAGCGCACCGCCTGCCGGGACGGCTGTTTCCTCGGCGCAGGGGACGGTCAGCGAACCGAGCCGCCGCATTTCCTCTTTGAGAAGTCCCGCCGCCGAGTTCACCCTCGCGGCTTTCAGCGAATTGGAGCAGACAAGCTCCGCAAAGCCGTTGTATTTGTGTGCGGGGGTGAATTTTTGTGGCTTCATTTCCCACAATTCCACGTACAGACCCGATTTCGCAAGCTGCCATGCCGCCTCGCAGCCTGCAAGTCCTGCGCCTATTACGGTAACTTTTTTATCGTTCAATTTAATTCTCCGTTTTTAATTTCTTAAAAAATGTGTAACTCATCATTTTTGAGCCGTCTCCCATAACGCTTTCGGAGCGGTCGGTAACTTCATATCCGCACTTTTCGTACAGCGTTTGAGCGGCGGAATTATCCTCCGTTGTATTTATTCCCGCGGAAGAAAAACCGCGGTCGGAAATATATTTCTCAAAAAATGAAACTGCTGCTGTGCCAAGTCCTTTACGCTGACATTCGGGAACTATGGCGAGCATTGACAGCCATGCGGTACCATTTCCGTCAAGACCGTTTATTTTAAGCCAGCCCACGGGCTTATCATCACAAAACATTATAAAATGCTTTTCGTCGGTATCGTTTTTCCAGTATTTTCTGTAAACTTCAAGCCACTCGTCATAAGGCATTTTTTCATTGTGCAGAGCTGCAATTATGCTTTCGTTATTCAGCAAGTCCGACAAGAATTGAATATCTTTTTCTTCAATTATGTTAAAGTTAATTGTTTCTTTCATAATTAAACCTCTTTATTGTCCCGCCCTGCTTATTTCTCCCTTTTAATAGCCACCTCGTACCCGCAGCCCTCTTTCAGACAGAACATCTTGCCGCCCTTTTTAAACAAGGTCGTGCCGTCGTTGCACTTGGGACATTTATCCGAAACAGGGGTATCCCACGTCATAAAATCGCAGCCCGGATTATCCTCGCAGCCGAAATACTTCTTGCCCTTTTTGGACTTTTTCTGCAGCACCTTTTTGTGGCATTTGGGACATACTCCGCCCGTGTCCTTGACGATACGCTTTGTGTTTGTGCAATCAGGGAAACCGCTGCACGCAAGGAATTTTCCGAACCGTCCTATCTTGATGACCATAGGCTTTCCGCATATCTCGCAGACCTCGTTTGTCTCCTCGTCGGGGACTTTCACCCGCTTGCCCTCCATGGCGACCTCCGCTTTTTCAAGAGTGTCCGCAAAATCCTCATAAAAGCCGCTTATGGAGTCAACCCAGTTCATTTCGCCCACTTCAATTTTATCGAGGTCGCTTTCCATTGTGGCGGTAAATTTTGAGTCCACGATATTTTTAAAATGCTGCTTCATAAGCTCTGTGGTAACTTCTCCCAAGCCCGTGGGACGGAGCTGCTTGCCGTCACGCTCAACGTAAAAACGGTTGACAATTGTCGAAATTGTGGGAGCGTACGTAGACGGTCTGCCTATACCGTTTTCCTCCAAAGCCTTAATAAGTGAAGCCTCGGTGTAACGGGCGGGGGGCTGGGTAAAATGCTGGTGTCCCTCTATTGCTTTAAGCTTCAAGGTATCACCTTTTTCTATATTGGGGAGGACTTTTCCCTCCTCATCGTTTTTGGATTCCTCATAGAGTACCGTAAAGCCGTCAAACTTTACAGAAAATCCCGTTGCACGAAAATTGCAGCCGTTTGCTTCTATCTCAACGGAAACCGTATCAAGCAGGGCGTTTGCCATTTGGCTTGCTATAAAGCGCTCCCAAATAAGCTTATAGAGTTTGAACTGCTCGACGGTGAGACTGTTTTTTACTCTGTCGGGAGTAAGCTCTGGGGTTGAGGGACGTATAGCTTCGTGCGCGTCCTGTGCGTTGGATTTTGATTTGTAGATTTTCGGCGAAGCGGGAATGTAATTCTTGCCGTAAGCCGCGCCGATATACTCATATGCGGCGGCTCTCGCCTCGTCGGATATACGCAGTGAGTCGGTTCTCATATATGTGATAAGACCCACAGAGCCCATTCCCTCGATCTCAACACCCTCATAGAGCATCTGCGCCGCTTTCATGGTTTTTGCCGCGGCAAAGCCAAGCTTTTTTGAAGCCTCCTGCTGCATTGTTGAGGTTGTGAACGGAGGCGCGGGAGACTTTCTTCTCACGGACTTTTTAACGTCCGCAGCCTTGTACTCCGCATTCTCGAGACGTTTCAGCACCTCGTCCGTCTCGGCTTGTGAATGGAGCTCCGTCTTTTTGCCGTCAATTCCCACAAAGGTCGCGTCAAACTGCTTTTTTGAGGAGGGAGCTGTCATTTTTGCATCTATAGACCAGTACTCCTCCGGCTTGAAGCTGTTTATTTGTTTCTCGCGGTCAACTACAAGTGACACAGCCACCGACTGCACACGTCCCGCCGAAAGTCCTCTGCGGACTTTTTTCCACAGGAACGGAGACAGCTTATATCCCACTATCCTGTCCAGCACACGTCTTGCCTGTTGGGCGTTCACAAGGTCTATATCAATGGAGCGCGGGTTCTCCATACCGCTTTTTACGCCTGTTTTGGTAATTTCGTTAAAGGTGACCCGGTTCGCGTCGTCAAGCGGCAGGTCAAGCATTTGCGCCAAATGCCATGAAATAGCTTCTCCCTCGCGGTCAGGGTCGGTTGCAAGGTATACAAAATCAGACTTTTCCGCCTCTTTTTTAAGGCTTTCGATAAGCTCCTCCTTGCCTTTTATTTCGGTATAAACAGGCTCGAAGCCGTTGTCAACGTCCACACCGAATTTGGACTTGGGCAGGTCTCTGACGTGTCCCATTGAGGCAACCACCTCATAGCCGCTTCCCAAATATTTTTTTATTGTTTTCGCCTTTGCAGGCGACTCAACGATTACAAGCTTTGACATTAAAATCAATCCTTTCAATATATGTGAATCCGCAAAATACGCGCGGAGTAAATGCAAATCAATTTGCGGTGTAGCTTTGCCCTGCTCTTTGAGTGACAGCCCCCTCTATTTCAAGGTCTGTAAGGATAGTAAGCATATCGGAAATGTCTATCCCGCAGACTGACGCAATATCATCGGCAAGCATGGCGGAGCCGTAATTTTTAAGAGTCTTATACACCGCCGCTTCTTCTCCGCTTAAAACAGAAGCGTCAAACTGCGGCTCATTTTCGGGCTCATAAACGGCTCTCTCTTTATTTTCAGCCGGCTCGTCCGCTGTTTTGCCGGCAGTATTTTTCATAGGCGTTTTCTTTTGCTCCGCCGTTTCGGGAAGCTTCATCAAAAGTTCATCTGCTGCACTTGCTATTTTATGTCCGTAATTTTCGTAATATTCATACAAAATATCCTTTAATCCGCACAGGCATACTGCGCCGTCCCTTATCAGACGGACATTTCCGCCGTATCTTTTATCAAAAAGATCGTGGGGAGCTGCGGCAAAAATATCCTTTCCCTGACTTAAAGCAAGGTTTGCGGTAATTAGTGCGCCGCTTTTTTCAGCCGCTTCTATTACGACAGTGCCGAGAGAAAGTCCGGAAAGTATCCTGTTTCTTGCGGGAAATGAAATCGAGCTGCCGCCTGTTTTTGGATAATATTCCGAAATGAAAAGACCGTTTTTCTCTATTTCGCTTCGGTACACAAAATTATCTTTCGGGTAATTATGGTCGAGACCGCATCCAAGAACGGCTATTGTTTTTCCGCCGCTGTTCACCGCGGACATATTTGCCGCGATATCAATACCGACGGCAAAGCCGCTGATTATTACCACGCCGAATTTTGCAAGTTCCTTTGAAAGAGCATTTGTCAGACGGATACTGTAATCCGAGGGGTGTCTTGTTCCTACTATGGAAATACTGAAATCATTCTCAAGGCAGGTCATATCGCCCCGACAGTACAGAACTGCGGGCGGATTAAATATGGACTTCAGCCTTTCGGGATATTTTTCGTCGTCGTATGTTAATATGTAAATATTTCCCTTTTCACAGTAGGAAATAAGCTCGTCTATTTGATCACTGTCAATACCGTCCGCAGACTTCTGCTCCTTTGCTGTAAGAAATTCTGCTCTTGCTTTTCGGTCACGCAGAACATTACACGCCTCCGATACTGTTGAAAATCTGCCGACAACTTCCCATATCCTTTTATTTCCGCAGCCAAGGCAATTTGTTATCCAAAGCCAATCCAAAATATTCTGTCTGTCCATTGCACAGCTTCCTTCTTTCTATTTTGTAAGCTCCCACATTATTATTCCCGCAGCCATTGCAGCGTTTAACGAATTTATATTTCCGTTCATTTTTATTGTAAGTTTTTTACTGCAAGCTTCTGTAATATTTTTCGGCAGACCGTTCCCCTCGTTGCCGATAAGCACCGCTCCGCCGCCCGAAAAATCGCAATCTGTAAGCGACGCGGCGTCCCTGTCCACAACAGCGGCGTAGGTTGGTACTCCCCGCTCTCCGAAAAACGGAAAAATCTCCTCAAAGCTTACTTCTGAAACGTTCAGTCTGAACAGACTCCCCATTGTGGAGCGTATGACCTTCGGATTATACAGGTCGCAGCATTCCGAAAGGAATACGCCGTCCAGTCCAACAGCGTCCGCCGTCCTGATAACAGTGCCAAGGTTGCCGGGGTCTTGTATGCTGCAAAGAAGCAGATACCTGCCGCCCCTCTGTACAGTTTGCGAAAAATGGGGCTTTTCAATAAATCGGCATATTGAAAAAACGCCCTGCGCGCTGCTTGTATCGGAAATGCTTCTGCCCAGCTCGTCGGTTATCATGTACAGATTTGCGCCGCTTGGAAAATTCAATGCTTCACCTTGCTTATCAAGCTTTTCAGCAAAGCTTTCGGTAATAAAAACAGAGTGAAGCTCCGCATTTTCATGTACGGCGTCCGAGATAAGCCGTATGCCCTCCAGGGTGAACATACCCATTTCGCGGCGGTGCTTTTTGCTTTCGGTAAGCTTACGGAAAAGCTTTATATTCGGGTTGTCCTTTGACGTGATAAGCTGCATAGCGTTCTCCATAGACCGGCTCCTTCATCTTGCCTCTTGTTTCTTTTTTCTTGCTTCTATTAGCGCAAAAAGTCAGAAGCAAAAATTCACTTCTGACCTTTAAGCATTTTTTAATTAAAGAGCAGCCTTTGCCTTTTCGGTAAGAGCCGTGAACCCTGCCGCATCGTTGATAGCGATCTCGGAAAGCATTTTTCTGTTCAGAGTAATGCCTGCCTTTTTCAGACCGTTCATAAATGTGGAATAATTCATTCCGTTCAGCTTGCAGGCTGCGGAAATTCTTGTTATCCAGAGCTTTCTGAAATCACGCTTTTTGAGACGTCTTCCAACGTATGCGTAATTTCCTGATTTCATAACGGCTTCTTTAGCCATTTTAAAGTGCTTGCTTTTTGCGCCCCAGTAACCCTTAGCAAGCTTTAACGTTTTATTTCTTCTCTTGCGAGTAGCCATTGCTCCCTTAACACGAGCCATAATCTTTTACCTCCGTATTAGAAATTTTAGAATTTAAGAAGCAAGAGGCAAGATCGACCTGCGCTCCCGCTAATACTGTCAGCCCTTATTTATAAGGAATAAGCTGCTTTACCGTTGCTGTGTTTGCAGAGCCTGTGTAACCCGCAGCTCTGTTGATCCTCTTACGCTTTGTAGCCTTTTGAGTAAGTCTGTGGCGTCTGTTTGTCTTCTGGTACTTTACCATACCGTTTTTAGTGAGCTTAAAACGCTTTTTTGCGCCGGAATGTGTTTTTTGCTTTGGCATAATATATATCCTCCTTTAATTTAAACAAAACTCCGATTAAATAATTTCAGCATCGCTTCACAATTAATCAGCTTGTTCTCAAAATTTATTTTGAAGCCTTGGGGGAAACGAACATAACGAGAGAACGTCCCTCCATTTTAGACGGCTTTTCAACAGTACCTGCCTCGGAGCAAGCCTCCTTGAACTTTTCAAGAAGCTCCTCGCCCAGATGAGGGTGAGCAATAGCCCGCTTCCTGAAGCGAACCGAGACCTTTAGCTTGTCGCCCGACTTAAGGAATTTTATAGCCTGATTTACCTTTGTATTGAAATCGTTTGTGTCAATAGTGGAGAACATCCTTATCTCCTTGATCTCAACAATCTTTTGGTTCTTTCTTGCTTCCTTTTCACGCTTGTTCTGTTCAAAAACATACTTGCCGTAGTCCATTATCTTGCACACCGGCGGATCTGCCTGCGGCGCGATCTTGACTAAATCAAATTCCTTTTCCTCGGCAAGCTTTAACGCTTCCTTGGAAGGCATTACGCCGAGCTGCGTTCCGTCGTTGTCTATAACGCGGACTTCCTTGTCTCTGATCTCTTCATTGATCTGGATATCTTTGCTGCTGTTGCTTATGGTAAGCACCCCCAACTAAAATAAAATGAGCGGAACAGAACGCTCCGCTCATACGAAAAATCATAGTCACACGCACTGAAACGTACGCCGTGTCCATAAATAAAATCGCATATTGACCTCTGCTCGCCTTATTGCGGCAGGGTGAGAACGGAAGTTCTGCTTTCTTTTTACACGGTGAAAAACACCAACGCTAATTATTATAAACCATTTATATCCGTTTGTCAAGTACTTTTTTTAAAAAATTTCAAAAATGTGCAAAAATCAGCTTTCCGAATTTTCGTCATCGTCGCTTGAAGCGTTGCTCCTAAGCTTATTCTGATATGCCTCGTTATCAAACCAATTATCCAAAACTGTAATAGAAACAGAGTAGCCTGTATCTGTCTTTACATATTCGGTTATCTCTCCGCTTGAGATAAGATTTATAATCTTTTCCTTTGTAACGTTAAGGTAATCCGCTGCCTCCGTTTCGGTAAGGTACTTTTTCTGACCCACCTCCATTTCGGAGGGGACATTCATAGTATTTGTTGAAGCGAACGTGGTCGCTTCAATAGTTTTATTTAGCTTTCTCACACCGCTGCCGATATTTATTCCCGCTATTAAAATACAGATACCGAGGAAAACCGCTCCTATGAACGTTGCGTTGATTCCGCCCGAACGCTTTGCGGGCGCTGGATTGTTTCGATTAGCCATTTGAGAGCCTCCTATGTAATTAAATTGCTTTTACCGCCTTGCCGAGACTGAATGAATAGAGGTAAGCTTCCTTAACGCGTTTGCCGAATATCTTAGACAGAGCCGCGCTGTAAAGCTTTATCTGCAAATCATATCTGGAAATGAGTATCTTTCCATTGTCAACTCGGTCGGTCTTATAGTCCACAAGGACTATCTCGCCGTCCTCCTCAAACATACAGTCTGCAATGCCTTGAAGCATACTACCATTATTATACTCCATTAATCGCTCATCGTCAAGAGCAGCGTCGCATTTTTTGATCAAAAATTTCTGTTCCCGTCGAATATTGCCGCTTTTTTTCATTCTTGCGTACAAGTCTGACTCAAAAAATTCTTTGAGCTGACCCATATTCAGACTGTCACGTTCCTCAAAGCTAAGCAAGCCATATTCCGCAAGACGTGCTGCTTCCGCGGCTGCGTCCTGTTCCGCGGCAGAGTAATCGGCGTACTGCATAAAGGTATGCATAGCCGTGCCACGTTCCGCTGCGGTGAGACCGCCGTGCTCCAAAGCAAAATCAGGGCGGCGGAGGTAGAGCTTGCCGCCGCTGCTTTTGGCTATCTCGGTAACGGTTATTTTCGCCGTCTTTTGGGTAAGACTGTCATCGTAGCGGAACGCAAACATATCCCTTAGCTTTTGGAGCATTCCGCTGTCAGGCAGGGCTTTTTCGGCTTTGGTTTCCTCCAAAGCCTTTTCCGTTTCCGAACTAGCTGTGCAGACGCCGACCTTTACCGCACTGTCATTCACGGAAATAACTTCTCCGTCTCTGAACCAATCTCCGTTGGGGTGCACAAGCATTGCCGCAGATATCCAGTCCAGCATTGAATCCGCCGATGAGACCGTACCCGCAGTCACGTCCCCCGAAGCGATGATTTCCGATCGGACTTTTTCTATACGTTTCCTGATTTTCTCGTTGTCGGGAACAGTGATAAAAAGCTGCTCCCTTGCTCTGGTCAGCGCAACGTACAGAAGGCGCATTTCTTCGCTTTTTGCGGCGGCTCTGTTTATCTCTTTAATTGTGTGCTGCGGGAAAGAATTGTACAGCTTTAAATTCTCTCTGTCCTGAATTTTAAAGCCTATGCCGAAGTCGGAATTTATTTGTATGCGCTTGTTAAGCTCATCGGAATTAAATTTCACGGAGGTGCCGCAGAGAAATACAAACGGGTACTCCAACCCCTTTGATTTATGTATGGTTTTTACCGACACCACATTGTCGGAGGGGGCTATAGTTGAAGCGCGCCTGAAGTCGCCGTCCCGCTTTATTATGTTGTCAACGTACCGCACGAAGCCGTTCAGACCGCCTCCTGAATTTTTTTCGTAGCTTTCCGCCACCTCCAGCAAAAGCCGCAGGTTCGCCCGCTTTCTGCCGCCGTCCTTATAGACCTGTACTGCCGACAAAAAGTCGGTGCTGTCATAGACAGTGCGGATAAACCTTTCGATACGCTGAGAAGCAGCGCAGTATCTAAGCTTTTCAAACATTTTCATAAAACGCACAAGCTTGCCGTACAAGACCGAGTCGGCGGTGAGTGAAGTTTCGCCGTCCATAACGCGGCGTATAACGCTGAAATATTTTTCTCTGCCGTAATTTCTTTCTCCCGCAATAGCAGCCATATCCTCGGCGTTCAGCATGAACATCGGCGACATCAGCACTGTCACAAGCTGGATATCCTGCATTGGGTTATCAACCACCGCAAGCAGGGCGGTCAGGACAGATATCTCCCGCGATCTGAGGTAGCCCGCAGGCTCCTCCGCATAGGCTTTTATGCCCGCTTTTTCAAGCTCGCGGACATATAATTCCGCACTTTTGTTATTACGCAGAAGTATGCAGAAATCCCGCGGTTCACACGGCCGCAGCGCACCCTTGTCAAACACCGTTTTTACTCCCAGCATGGACTTTATTTTTTGAGCCGCCGCCCTTGCCTCGCAGTTTGGAGAAGCGTCCTCATCGTCCTCACTTTCGGTATTTTCATCATTGTCGGGGACGATAATTATTTCCGTTGTTCTTTCGCCCTCGGGGTACTCCAGACCTTGAACGAGAGTCTCGTCAGCAGTATAGTCTATCTCGCCGTTTTCCCTGCTCATAAGCAAGCCGAAAACATAGTTCACAAATCCGACCACGTCGCCGCTGCTGCGGAAATTTCTGTTCAGAAGTATCGAGGCAAAGCTGCCCGAAAAATCTTCTCCCGTGTACTGCTCCGACTTTTTCAGAACGTCCAGAAAAAGCTGCGGATTTGCAAGACGGAAACGGTAAATGGACTGCTTCACATCACCGACTACGAAAAGATTTGTACCGCCCTTATCGGCAGTACCTCCCTTTGATAGAAGCTTGAAAATCAGATCCTGATTGTTGTTTGCGTCCTGAAATTCGTCTATCATTATCATGCTGTAATATTCAGAAAGCTCTTTTGCAAGGCGCGTCTTTACAATTTCACCGCTGCTTTTTTTCTCAGCGAGAAGCTTTATAGCAAGCTGCTCCGCGTCGGAAAAGCCCAAAGCGTTTTTTGAGATTTTCAGCTTTTTAAGTTCCTCGGAAAATATTGTTATTACCTCGGAAATACCGCTTAATATATCTGCGTGTTTTTTATAGTCCTCAGAAATTTCTTCGGCGGTGAAAATATTTTTCCCGATCTTTTCAAATTCCTTTTTATAGTCGTCACGTATCTTTTTTATTTTTTCCTTTTGCTGTTCCGTAAGCTCGTCCACAGGCTCGTTTTTGCCTTTTCTCGGCAGATCGATTCTTGAAAAGCTAAATCCGTCATGCAGTTCGGCAGCTCCGAAAATACCGGAATTATTCAGTCTTAACAGAATTTCCGAAATCCCGTCAATGTCGTTTGCAATGGCATTTGAAGCTTTTCCGAAGCTTTGCGTAAAAATATTTTGGGCGTATTCGGCACGGCTTAAAATTTTGCCGTAAGCTTTTTTTGTAAGTTCCCCATAAGCCTTTGCAAGCGGGTCGCTGACAGGATCAAAGTCCGCGGAATAATAATTTATCTGCGCCTGTAACCAGTCCTCGTAAAATGGAATAGACATGAGAAAATCGTATATTTTCAGCATTGCTTCTTCAAGCTCTCCGTCGCTGCGAACGCTGCCGCTGAAAAAATCCGCAAGCTCGTTTATTTTTTCGGCATTTTCTCCGTAAAGCCTCTCAAAGGTATTCTCCGCCGCCTTTCCTATAAGAAGCCTTTCCTCGGTGTCGTCAAGGATACGGAAGCCTGCTGATACGTCCAGCGACTGGATATTTTCCCTTATCAGATCGAAGCAGAATGAGTGAATGGTGGATATCTTAGCTGTTTGCAGCAAAGCCTGCTGTCGGCACAGCCACAGGTTGTCAGGGTCATTTTCTATTACCTCTGAGAGGGCGGCGGAAAGCCTTTGCTTCATCTGCGCCGCCGCGTCGTTTGTAAATGTTACCACGACTATCCTGTCGGCAGGTATCTTGTTTTCGGTGTCTGAAAGTATACCAAGCAGACGCTCAACAAGGACAGAAGTCTTGCCGCTTCCGGCCGCCGCGGAGACTATTATCCCTGTATCTCTTGCGGTTATCGCTTCAAGCTGTTCCTTAGTCCAAACGCTCATTTTCATCGCCTCCTCCGCTGTTTTCGTCAGCAGTTTTTTCCGAAATAATTTCTCTTATCTTCTCCTCGGCGTTGTCGTCGTACACCCTAAAACGTTCGGGAGGGTAATTGCCGCAAACGCTGCTGTAGTCGCAGTACGCGCAGGGGAAACCGCCCTTTTCGTCCATAAGCGGATCTGCGGCTATTTTGCCCTTGTGCAGAGCTTCTGCGGTCTGCTCCAAAAGCTCATATGAGTACTTCCGCAGATTTTCAAGCTCCCTTTCACCGATAAGCTTTGAGTACGCCGCATACCCCGATTTGGTTTTCTTTACAGGTATGAACTCGCCGCCGCAGTCCTGCTCCATAGCGGTTATAACGTCATCGTTCAGCAGCACAAGTCCGCTCATTCTGTAGGTGTCTTTCAATGCCTTTTTCTTTTCGTCCTCGCCGCTGTTCCTGTCAAGTGCGGAGGCTGCGTCTTTTGCGGGCATATAAAGCACTCCCGCGGGAATACTTCCGCTGTATGCGCCCTTATGACCGCTGTCGGTAAGCGCAAAGAGGTACAGAAGCATCTGCATATTTACGCCGTAAAGCAGGTCGCTGAATTTCAGCTCTTTAACACCCGATTTGTAGTCAACAATACGAATGTACTTTTTCCCGTCCTTTTCAAAAATATCTATGCGGTCCACCGCGCCGCTGAAATATACGTTTATGCCGCTTGGGGTAACAAGCTTCAAGGGCTCCTCGTCACCGTCGGCATGCCTTAATGTATACTCAAAATTTGAGGGCACAAATTCATTTTGTGCAAACTCTGCGGCAAGCCTTTCCAATATATCGGAAACTGTGCTTGAAAGCCGTGAAAACGCCGCCTTGTAACGCCTTGTCTTGCCGTAATCTCCGCCTACCGCGTCGCTTTCGTAGTACTTTTTAAGATGTTTTTTTACGGCGGCTTCGATTTCCCTGCGGTTCATGGACGACAAAGCTTGCTTGTCAAATTCCTTTAAAATACCGCATAGACAATTATGCACCGCGTTGCCTCTGGAGGGTCTGTCAAGCTCGATCTTTTGAGGCGGATAGAGGTCGAGACCCTTTTTACAGTAATACATAAAGGGACATTTTTGATAGTCCTCAAAACGTGAAGCGGAAAGGGACACAGACCTGCCGAAAAGCCGTCTGCCCGTTTCGTTGGAAAGGGCGTGTCCCGAAGAAAATTCTATATCGCGCAGGTATTTTATCCTGTCCGCATATTCGGGAATTTCATTTAGAGCCACCAAAAGACTTGCGGATGCTGTATCGTTTCGTCGGTAGTTCTGTACGTACTGATAATACGCCGCCTCGGGTGTAGTACAGAAAGAAAGCAAGCCGCGGTCTTCAAATGAAGCTGACGAATTTTCCCCGAACATTTCGGCAGCCTGATTTACGACGATAGAGGGATAAAGCGCCTTGCCCGTCACGTCCGAAAGGGCATATGTAATATAAAGCTTTTCGGAGGCTTCAGACAGCGCGGAATATGTCACAAAGCGTTCCTCCGCAAGCTTGTCCTGCGCGCCGCCCGAAAGGGTTATACCAACGTTTTCAAGGGCAAGCCTGTCCCTGTCGCTGAACAGTCCCGAGGGCTTTTCGGCATATGGGAACGATCCCTCGTTCGCTCCGATAATAAAAGCTATTTTCGGCTCGGCTATCCTTGCGGTATGAGCCGCAACAAAGCGAACGCAGTCCAGCGTTTGAGGCGGCGCGGAAAGCTTTATGTCACGCACCGCAGAGGAAAACATTTCCGCAAATTCGGAAAGGGTGACTTTGGTTTCTCCAAGCACCTTATTAAAAGTCTCAAGCAGTCCGCAGAGCATATCCCAAAGCTGTTTTACCTCGCGGACAGCTTCAAGCGCGGCTGCGTCCTCGGTATTGCAGCTTTCATAAACCGCGCTGATGTTGTCGAAAATTTTCACCTCGTCAAAAAAGTCAAGGAGCGCGGCGCAGACCGATTTACCGTCAGCATTTTCACAGGCTTTCCGCAAATTTCTGACAGGCTCATAGACCCGCTCCCTGACAGACTCTGCGCCAAGCTCAACATCATCGTACGGGAAAGGCTCTCCCCACATTTTCCCCTCCACCGACCACTTGTAACAGTAGCTTTCAACAGCGGCGATCTCCTCCTCCGCAAGTCCGAGCATACCTGTTTTCATGTAGCGGAGCCAGTCCTCGGAGGAGGAGTTTTCATCAGCGGCAAGGGCAATTGCCGTTTTTACAAAAATGAACAGGGATTTATGAGCCGCAGAACCGTTTTCATCTGTGTAAAACGGTATTCCGTAGCGCTCAAACGCGCTTTCCATTATTGATGAGTACAGCTCTTTACGGCGCGCCATTACAACGATGTCGCTGTATTTGTACCCCTCCTCCATAGCAAGTCTGCGAATTTCCGAACAAACAAAATCCCCCTCGCCGTAGCCGTCGTTTGAGCGGTACACCCGAACGGCTTTGCAGTCCCCCTCGAATTTTTTTCTGCGGTTTCTGAGCACATTATTGCTGAAAAATGTAAGCTCAGGGACTTTAAAACGCCGCTGCTCCTCAAGGAAAATTTTATTTACCCCAACGCCGTGTTCGTCCGCAGTTCGCACAAGGGTGCTGACGGTTTTATTAACGGTGTCAAACACGGAGTAATTTTTCGGCTCTCTGTCCGCCGTGGTAAGGCATATAGTAAAGCTTTCGCTGTCGGCAATGACCGCTTCGAGCATGGCGATCTCATCAGAGGTAAAGCTTTTAAACGCGTCCGCAAAAACCGTCATGCCCTTGAAATATCCGTACCTTGCCGCCCTTTTAGCCGCCTCGGAAATATCCCCCTCGCCGTCCTTATAGCCGCTCTCCTGCATCATTCGGCAGTACTCCGAATAGATGAGGGCAATGTCGGCAGCCTTGTCACGGACGCTTTCATCAAGACGTTCCGCGCAGTCGGTAAGCTGCTCGGGGGTAATGCCGCTGACGGTAAGCTCCTTGACAATGTCAAGACCGCTGTCCACAAATGCGGGAGACTTAGCCTGCCTGTTGTAAAAGCAAAGTCCCTCCCTTTCGGAAAGCTCTGTCAGGGTGCGGAACATCATAACATTTTTCACAACATCGTCGGCGTATCTGCCTTTAAGTCCGCCGTGTTTTATAAAAATATCCTTTGCCGTTCTCGAAAAGGAAAGGATATTCACACGGTTGAAAAGAACCATGCCCAGCCGTTCGTAAAGGCTTCTGTCAAACTCCGCCGAAAATTGATCGGGGATTATTACAAGCACGTCCTTTCCGCTTTTTACGGCGGCTTCGATACGGTTTGTCATTTCGTAGGACTTACCGCTGCCTGCTCCGCCGAGAATTAAATTTAACATATTATTTCACCATTTTAAAATTATTTATATCCATTTCCGTAAACTGGTCTCCGCAGCGGGCAAGCTCTCCCATAACACGCTTTATCCCGTACGACGAGGTGTGCCAGTTATCCTTTGTGACGTTAAAATCTCCGACCTCTATATCTGCGGGAACGACTAAAATTTCCGCCTTGGGAAACGCCGATTGAAAAAACATCAGACACCGTCTTGCATGAAATCTTTTGCACACTAAAATCATTTTTTCGGCAGATATGCCCTGCTCTTTAAGGACTTCCGCCGCGCACTCCGCGTTGGCACGAGTGTGACCGGACTTATCCTCGCGGACTATAGCTGTTTCGGGAACGCCATTTTTTATCAGCACGTCCTCGTAGAAATCGCACTCGGTTTTATAATCGCCGCTGTAAATATCCTTTTTGTCCTTAACGCCAGCGAAAACTCCTGTCTTTACGCTTACTCCGCCGCCTGCGAGGACATAGTCAGAAAAGCCGCTTTTATAAAGCTCCGCAGCTTTTTCCGCAATTTGAGGGAAGCTGCCGCCGACGGTGATTATTACGCTGCACTTTTCAGGCTTGTTATCAACAAAAATAAAATCGCCTATTTCATTTATCAAATCGTGCATAATTAACACTCCTCTACTTTTTATTTTTGCGGTTTTTATCCGCAAACCGCCACGGTATATCCCGATATTCGGGAGTAGCATAGTCTATGCCGACCCTTGGCAGAGCCTCTGTTTCGGGACGGTATCCGTCGTCCTCGATACGTATTCTCGGATTGCCGCAAAAGGACTCGCCGTTGAAGCTTTTGTCAATGCCCAGTTTTTTTGTAAGCTTTGCGGGACCGTCATAAACCTGACAGGCGCGGAACAGGACAGCCTGCGGCTGACCCTCCTCCCCCGTGACGGCGTTCATAAGCCAGTGCATACCGTAGCAGAGATAGACGTATATCGTACCCGCCTTGTCGTACAGAATTTTTGTACGTTCAGTTTTCCCTTTGCTTGCATGACAGGCTGTGTCCTCCTCGCCGCGGTACGCTTCAGCCTCCGTAATACGAAGGGATATTTCGGAACCGTCCTCAAAGGTCCTGACTATAAGCTTTCCAACTAAATCGGGAGCAACGTCCAGAACGTCTCTGTGAAAGAATTTTTCTGTGAGAATTTTATTTTTCATAGGGTACTCCATAACTGCAAATTTTTTCAAAATCAAGACTTCCGCCAAATATGTCAAGCGCGCTGCCAACAGTAAAATCAAGCTTGCCCTTGCCTGCCTGCTTGAGAACGTCCAAATCGGCGTAAGTGCCTATCCCTCCCGCGTAGGTCACGGGAATACCGTCCCAGCCGCCCAGCATTTCCGCGAGGGGGACTTCAATACCGCTTGCTTTTCCCTCAACGTCCACAGCATGAATGAGAAATTCGCTGCAATACTCCGCAAACATATCAAGGGCGGAACGGTCAAGCTTAACGTCCGTGAATTTCTGCCACCTGTCTGTGACGATATAATAGTCCTCTCCCCTTTTGCGGCAGGAAAGGTCTATCACAAGCCTGTCTCTGCCTGCGGCGGAAAATATCTTTTTCAGATTTTCAAGATCAACTTTGCCGTCCTTAAAAACGTAAGAGGTGACTATAACGTGGGACGCACCCTTATCAAGGAACTCCGCGGCATTTTCCGCGGTTATGCCGCCGCCAAGCTGCAAGCCGTTCGGGTACTCCGCCAAGGCTGCAAATGCCTGCGCCTTGTCCGCCTCATAATATTCCGAACCCGCCGCATTCAGCAGGATAATATGTCCGCCGCTTATTCCGCGTTCCTTGTAAAGCCTTGCGTAAAATTCCCCGCCGCAGTCGGAGACAAAATTTTCCTTTGCGGAATTTCCGCTGTCGGCAAGGCTGCCGCCGACTATCTGCTTTACCTTTCCGTTGTGGATATCTATACATGGTCTGAATTTCATTTTTACTCCTCCGATTCGCTTTTCACAATCAATTATATACTATTTTTACAAATTTTGCAATAATTTGCGGATAAAATTTATTAATTTGATTGACAGGACTATTATAAATGTGTTATAATTATTATGTAATTGTATGATTTTTTACATATCTTTAGTTTATGATAAAATTTATGTACAGGAGGATTTCTATGGAACAGGCATTGAACTATGGAAGCTATTCGGCGTATAAGCAGACGGTTTCCGAGCTGACGGAAAGTCTTGCCCAGCTGAAAGAGTACAGCGAAGAAATAGGGCTTGAACACACCGCAAAATCTATCGGTGAGACTATCGAGAAAATTGCCAGGGAACATTTTGAGGTCGCTATCGTCGGCGAATTCAAACGAGGCAAGAGTACGCTTATAAACGCTCTTCTCGGTCAGGAGGTCCTGCCTGCCGACGTTCTTCCCGCTACCGCCACTCTCAACAGGGTCACATACAGCGAGACCCCTTACGTCATGGTTGAGTACAAATCGGGCGAGTCGGAAAAAGTTGATATAAATCAACTTGAAAACTATGTTACAAAGCTTTCATACGAGTCGGAAAAGACTGCCGAGACTGTAAAGCAGGCTACGGTGTACTACGATACGGAGTTCTGCAAAAACAACGTCGATATTATAGACACTCCGGGTCTTAACGACGACGAACAAATGACAAACGTTACCCTGTCCATACTTCCGGAGATCGACGCTGCGGTTTTTGTTATAAGCGCAAACTCTCCATTTTCACAGTTTGAAAAGGAATTTCTCGAAAAGCGTATGCTCACAAGCGACATGGGGCGCATTATTTTTGCGGTAAACTGTTTCGGAACGTTCTCCAAAGAGGACGAGGACAGAATAGTTGACACCGTTGAAAAGCGTATCGGCAGCTACGTTATGGAAAAGGCAAAAATGGTCATGGGAGAGGACTCCAAGGAATTTGCGGTTTACAAGCGTAAGATAGGAAAGCCCAAGGTAATAGGCGTTTACGCCAAAAAAGCTCTTATGGCTAAGGAAAGCGGCGACGAAGCCATGCTGGCGGAAAGCAACTTCCCTACCTTTGAAAAGGCTTTGGAGACTATGCTGACGCAGGAGAGAGGCGCAATAACCCTCCAGATACTTGCAAACAAGATAATCAGCTCCGGTTCGGAGCTTATCAACTCCATTATTATTCGGGAAAACTCCCTTATGATGGAGACGGACGAATTTATGGAAAAATATTCTGCGGCAATTGAGGAAATTGACGAGATACGCACCAAAAAACGTGCTGAATTTGTCCGCATAAACGATGCTGCAAACAAGGTTTTCGAAGGCTTGCAGCCTATTCTGGACAGCTACTGGGTGCAGATAGAAGAAACGGCTATGAAGGTTATCGACGATTACCCCATGGGAGCTGACGACCTTAAAAAGGATAAGCTGAAGATAGTTTACTCAAAGCTTACGGAAAGGATCAAGGAAAATATCGAGAACAAGGCTCAGCTCATTTGCGAGCAGATACAGAACAAGATAAACGTTGCTCTTAGCGATGAAGCGGAGCGTTTGCAGTCCTTTGAGGACGAGTTCTTTGCTTCTGTAACGAGGATCCAGGAGATGTTCTCGGTGGCTTCAAAGCGCTCCCGCAGAAACGGCGGCGTTGTGGATCAGATAATCGGCGTTGCTATCGGTACTGTAGGCGCGGGCGGTCTGTTCATAGGCATTCGCGAAGCAGGCATAAAGGGCGCGCTTTTAGGCGGCGCGGCAGGCTTTGCAGGTTTTTATGCGACGTTTTACGCGGCATTTTCACTTGCCACAGTCCTTGGCATAGCGGCAGGTCCCGTGGTGCTTTGCATTGCGGCTGTTGCGGGACTTGCGGGTACTTTCGCGGGAAAATTCTCGGTTGACAAGCTTCTTGTTCAGGAAAGAATTGACAAATATAAAGCAAGCTTCAAGCAGTCCGTCAAAAAACAGTTCCATGAAATGAAAATTTCAAGCGACTTTACCGAGACTGTACGTCAGCAGGTTTACGCTTCGTTCCAGGGACTGAAATCCAAGATCGAGAATGAGACGGAAATTATACTTATGGACACGCAGAAGACCCTTGACAATCTAAATCAGCTTAAAACAGACAGAAAAAATATGTCCGACAACGAAAAGGAAAAGCTCCGGAATATTGCCGAATACACAGGTGAGCTGCTTGCTGAGACTTATAATCTGCACAAGGTTCTTACCGACAATATGGAATAAACAAGGGAGGCTTATTTAACATGATGAATATTGGAGAAGCGGCGGAATACAACCCGCTGCTGGATATAGATACCAGCTTTACCGCATATCTGAGCGCAAGGACTCGTTCCTACAAGGATCATATTGTGGGCGGAATGATGGACTACGCTTTCGATTCGGATTTTTCGGTAAAGCAGAAGATCACCACTTTCCCCTCTTGGTCAAAGGTCTACAAAAATCTTACAGGGCATGAAATTCCCTCAAAGATAAAAAGACTTTTTCAGTCCACCGACGTTGCGGGATCGCTTCAGCACCCCGAAATTTACAATGCTGTTCAGCAGTGTGCGGAAAAGCTTCAGATAAGCGTACCGACGGTCTATGTGAGAAACGCCCCCCAAAAGTATGAGATATACTCCATTGCGGCAGAGGGCGTTGAGCCTTGCATTGTTGCCACAACCGGGCTTATCGGTATTTGCAGCAGAGAGGAGCTTTGCTTTCTTGTAGGCTGCGAATGCGGTCACATTCAGAACAATCACTGTATTTTCAGCATGGCTGCCCCTTATTTCGGAATAAACAATTCCGAAGACGCCGAAGAGGGAGAGGGACAGGAAAACTATAAGGCTTTGACGCAGATCGCAGGTACGATGTCCGAATGGATAAAGCTTGCGGACGTTACGGGAGACCGTGCGGGCATGATATGTCTGAACGACCCGAACAATTACCCAACGGTAATGAACAGTCTGCACAGCAAGGGCGTACTCGGTATGTACAAAAAAGAAAGCCTTGACCTTGACGAGCTTCTGAAGCTGTACGAGGTGCTGCACAGAACGCCGGCGAGAAGCATTACACTGCCTTCAAGCTGCTCGTCAATTGAAAGAAGGATCCTTGCGGGACTTGAATTTCTAAGCTGCGAAATACTTTATAACTGGCGCGCCGACCTTAACAAAGTCGATATGCACACGGTAAACAAACAGGCGTTGGAAGTAAGATGCGAGATCATTCTTGACGCTGCGAAGGGAGGCGCTTGATATGTCCGAAAATAATTTTGGCTATTCCGCGGCAGAAGCGGATATTGAAAACGTCCAGAACAAGCTTAAGGGGCTGCTGGACAACAAGCCGCTCTGCACGATATTGGGCGAGGAATTCACGGGACGCTTGAGAGAATGGGACGCTGCTATCACAAAGCGGCGTACGGAAGCGTTTTCGCTGGTAGTCCTCGGCGACTTCAAGCGGGGCAAAAGCACTATAATCAATGCTATTTTGGGCAAATCAATTGCCCCTGTAAACGTTGCCCCCGAAACATTTACAATAAATTCCATAAGCTACAGCGATACCCCCAAGGCAGAGGCTGTGCTGAAAAACGGTCAGAGGATAAATCTTCTGGCGGACGACCTTGTGCGGGAAAAGCTGGAAAAGCTTATGAGGGCTTTCCCCGACACTTTGGATTATATTGACATTAAGGACAATGCGGAAATCCTCAAGGAAATCCGGATTGTTGACACTCCCGGCTTAAGCGACCTTGACTGCCTTGACAAGCAGGTGCAGGATTATCTTGTAAACGCGGACGCGGTAATTTACGTTGCAAGCGCGCTTTCGCCATTTTCGGAGTCGGAGCAGTTCTTCCTTGCAAGCCACATTCGTCCCCTTAGCTTCAACAAGCTTTATGTGCTTGTAAATATGATAGACGCTATGAACACAAAAGAGGACATTGAAAAGATAATCAACCGTGTAAGCGAACGCTGCGAGGCGATAATGCCGAACGCTTTTGTTTACGGTGTAAGCGGCATTGACGAGTACCGCAGAAAGATAGGCTTGAACCGTCCCGATATAAAGGGCTTTCAGGAATTTTACGAGACTGAATTTCTGAAATTCGAGATGTCACTTAAACGTGAAATAATTTTGCAGAAGGACATTATACGCACCCAGCGAGTACTTACCATGCTGAACCTTATGATAAAGGACACGGCTGCCCGTATACGCATGATCTACGATATGATGGCTATGGACCGCAAAAAGCTTGACGATATTTCTCAGAGCATTAAGAGGGAGTGCTCCACTCTTGCAACCGCGCTTGAAAGCAAAAAGCCGAAAATTCTGCTTAGCATTACCGAAATGCAGCAGGAAGCGGAGCAGTGGATGTACGGTTTCTTCTCAAAGCTTAGGGAGGATATTCTCGAAAGCCGCAATACCGCTTCACCCGAGGATATTGACAAGCACTTCTATTCATATCTCGTTGACAAGGTCGGCGAGGCGTACAGACGGTGTCTTGACATTCATTGGGGCAGGCTCAATTCCATAATCGCTCAGCTCGGCGCGGAGCTTGCCAAAAAACTTGGCATTGACTCACTTGCGGGCGAGACGGCGGTTTCAGCCGACGGCAAGGCGGATAATCTGAATATGCTTGTTACGCAGTCCGTTATGGACGCGGCTTCGGGCGGAAACAGCGACAGCTTCCCCGACGGGGCGATGACCTCATTCAGAAATATCCTCCGCAAAAAACGCCAAACCGATATTATCGATACGGCTTTGGAAAATTACGACGATATCAGAAACAACACCTTAAAGGACTTAAAGGCGGCTTACAAATCTATGGAAGAAACTGCTTTGCAGCAGCTTGACAATCTTTACCAGACACAGGTAAATGTCAGCCGCGACAGTCTTAACCACGCTATGGAGATGTCCTCAGATATTAGCGGCGCTGCCATGAAAAAGTATTTGGAGGACGCTGCTGCGGTACTTACCGAGGCTGCCCGTACACTTTTGAAGTACGCTTAAAATTTTCCGAAAAAATATTGTTATATGTATTGACATATTATATGATGTATAGTATAATATATTAAGGATACGATAATTTTTGCATTTTGTCCAAGGGGCGGATAAGAATCCGCCCATGCAAAATATTTATAACTTATGATAGAAAGGCGCTCACAATTATGATTTTTGAGGGTTTTTCAACCGAAAATAAAAAACTTGTCCAGACTGTTTCGACATCGGCGGAAACTGTTGTAACGGATATTTTGGAATCTCACTCGGAGCGGCTTGCTTCACGGGGCGGACATTTCACCGCTGAACAGCTTATACCCGTTTATTTTGCCGCTATCCTCGGCATACCTATGGACAAGGACGAACAGGCAAATTTTCACAATATGCTCTACAAGCTTCGGGAAGACTTGATAAAAAGTCCCAAGCTGCTGCTTTATATCGAGCATGAGCTTAAACCGCCGACGCCCGACGAGCTTTCGCCGTTTGACGGCATTGACCGTACCGACAGCGAGAATATGCTTTCTTCACTTTGTGGAATGATCAATATTCCCGGAGACGAGGTGCGGACTAAGCTTGCAAAGAAAGTCCTTCCGGAATTTGCGGGTAAGCTTAGCGGTGAGGCAATGCTCGCAGCGGTGCAGCCCCTTATAGTGTGGATGAACCGCTGTCTCAACTCGGAGATATACAGAAGCTCCAACATGGAAATACCCGTTCTGCTTTATTACGGCAACGTGTCCCCCGCTGTTGTTCAGTTCCTCCATTTCATGTCGAGGATAGGGATAGACGTTCTGTACATTTGCAGCAATATGTCCATGCTGCCCACATTAAAAAGAAACAACTCGGAGGGACGTATGCAGATATTCGAGCTGCCGAACTCGCAGCCTGTCGCTCCGTACCCCGACAAACCGGTCAAGACCAAAATAGCTACTGTCGCGTACAACGCTTCAAGAGATCTGAACAAAATTTTATACAGCAATGACACATTTTTCCGTGATTTTCAGTTTTCGGATATGCAGGCAGTCACGCTGAAAACCACTTATGAAGAAATTGACATACTGTGGCACCAGCCGTCCAAGTACAGAACAGGCTTTGCGGCAGAGGACAGCAGGGTGACAGTGCCGACAATTTTTGCCAAAATAAGCGGTGTAAAGGACGGCAACCTTAACGCATACTGGAACAACGTTAAGTGGAAGCTTTCCCCCAACACGAAGATAATGTACAAATCGCCCAGCTATAGAAAATACGGCGAGACGCATTTGGACGTTTACAATCCGTACTATATAGGCGAACAGATACAGATAGAGAAGCTTAAAGCTTCAAATCTTAACAAATACTCGTATCTTTCCGACAGCCTGCAGCTCCTTGTCTTTAACAAAATGCAGGAGGCTGTAGACAGCGGGTTCTTTAAGATAGACAGCAAGGAGCTTGTGCCTCTTGTACTTTATGTTGGTACTAACCTTGACCGTGAAATTTTAAAGCTGCTGCAAAAATACGATTTCACAAAGGATATACCAAAGCTGGTCGTACTTGACGTTATAGAGGATACGTTCAGCAAGATCGAATGTATTCAGCTTGTTCTGTGCAGTCTGCTTGGCTTTGATATTGTTATATACACGCCTACGGGCTATAAAAATATCGAGGCCTTTGTAAATGACTCGGCATTTGAAAACTATACTATGAACGAGTTCAAGTACAACGTACACATTCCAAAATTTAAAATTCCGGACGAAATACCGGAGCCGAAGGACGAAGGCTTTTTCGGCAGACTATTCAAAAAGGGAGGAAAATAACAATGGCATTGCAGTTCACACCCTCTTCCGAGGAACAGGCGGCACAGGCAAACGTTACAACCGAGGCTGCGCCCCTAAATCTCAACATTCAGGTGGAGGCTCCCCAGGAGTTTTCAATTGTTGAAAAAACCGAGGAGATCAAGCAGGAGCTTGTAAAAAATGAAGAGGTAGACAAGCTTGTAAGCACTATCAACATCAACGATGTAAACTCTATCGTTAAGTTCGGCAACGAGGTTGCGGTGGAAATTTCAAAGGCTTCAGACCAAGTCCTTAACTCCATGAATATGGATCAGATCAACGATTCGGGAGAGCTTCTTCAGCACCTCTCCGCGATCATGGCGCAGTTTGATGTTAAGGAGCTGGAGGACGAACCTAAAAAGGGCATTTTTGCAAATCTCCGCAAACAGGTTGATAAGCTTCTTGCAAAGTACCACACAATGGGCGAGGAGGTAGACAAGGTCTACGTTCAGCTTAAGCAGTACGAGACCGAGATCGAGGCTTCCAACATAAAGCTGGAAACAATGTTCAACGCAAATATTCAGTACTACAAGGACTTGCTCCTTTACATCATGGCGGGCGAGCAGGCTTGCGTAGAGCTTGACCAGTACATTGCCGACTACCGCAAAAAGCTGGAGGAGTCCCCCGATTCGGGAGCGGTGGCTATGGACTTGCAGACTCTTGAACAGACAAGGCAGGTTTTCGAGCAGAGAGTTATGGACTTGAAAATAGCGGAAAATGTTGCCATGCAGACTGTCCCCATGCTTAAATCAATGCAGTTCTCAAACCTTAATCTTATAAGAAAAATAAACTCGGCTTTCATTATCACAATGCCTGTTTTCAAACAGTCCCTTGCACAGGCGGTAATGCTGAAGCGGCAGCGCGTCCAGGCGGAGGCTATGCAGGCTTTGGACGAAAAAACTAACGAGCTGCTTTTGAAAAATGCACAGAACACGGTTGCCCAGACAAAGCTTACCACACAGCTTGCTTCGGGAAGCTCCATAAAGGTTGACACTCTTGAAGAAACGTGGCGGACTATTGTTGACGGCATTGACGAGACGAGAAAAATTCAGGACGCTGCCAAGGAACAGCGGAAAGAGGATTCCGTCCGCTTGCAAAAGCTTAAAGAGGAATACAGAGCTAAGATGAACGAGAATAGATAACAAAAAGGTTAACTGTAAAAAGACAGGGCTTATAAAGAAGTTTTTGCCATAGCACTATGATTTTCATTCAAAAGTGCTATGGCGTTTCTATTGACAAAACAATTTTTATGATGTATAATTTTACTAAGATAAATCGGAATTTATAAGGAGAAAATCAATATGAAAATGGTGTTTCCCAGTATGGCTTATAAAAGCAAAGCAATTGAGTATATAAATGAATTCTATACATATGGTTCTGAGATTAACGGAAGCGGCAGCTTGGACAAGTATTTAAGGGAATCGACTTATGAAGAGTGGCTCAAAAAAATTTTTGGAGACATTGATATAGCAAACATCCCCGAAGGTAAAGTGCCTGGACTTACATATTTTTATGTAAGGGAATCAGACGATAAAATCGTCGGCATGGTAAACATCCGGCTGGCGTTAAACGACTTTTTAGAAAGAGAAGGCGGTCATATCGGTTATTCAGTCAGACCAACCGAGCGCAAAAAGTACTATGCGACTTCTATGCTCAAAGATGCCTTGCTGGTTTGCAGGACAATCGGAATCAAGAATGTAATCGTTACCTGCGACAAAGCTAATATTGGTTCTTCAACTGTTATCAAGAATTGCAATGGAGAACTTGACGCGGAATTCTTTAGTGATACTTATGGCGAGGTAATACAAAGGTATATTATCAAATTGACAGGTAATTGAATCGTGATATTTATTATTGCGAAATTCTGATTTATATGAGTAATCGAATATTTACAACAAGCCCCGAAGCGGTTACCAATAACTGCTTCGGGGCTTAAACTTCTTTATGAGTATCGTACTGATTGCCGATAACCTTTTATTAGTCATTGAAGAACGAACTGAACGCCTTATATGTCATATAAACGTCCGTCTTTGCAACGACCTCATATGGCGCGTGCATTGCAAGGACAGGCACACCAACGTCGATAACGTCCATACCGAGATTTGCAATGTATGCCGCAACTGTTCCGCCACCGCCGAGGTCTACCTTGCCAAGCTCGCCTGTCTGCCAGATTATATTATTTTTCTCCATAAGGGAGCGAACTCTGCCCACAAATTCCGCGGAAGCGTCGGAAGTACCCGACTTGCCTCTTGCGCCTGTGAATTTTGTTACCACAACGCCGTAATTCAAAAATGCGGCGTTTCTCTTTTCAACAACGTCGGGGAAGGTTGGGTCAAATGCCGCGTTTACGTCTGCGGAAAGGCACTCGCTGTTTGTCACGACCGCTCTGCCGCTTACGCCAAAACTGTCAGCAAGGTCGTACAAAAAGTTTTTCAGATATGCGGAACGGAGTCCCGTATTGCCGTCGCTGCCTGTTTCCTCCTTGTCGGTGAGGCAGACTACTGCCGTTTTATCCACATCATTGCAGCCTAAAATCGCCTCCAAAGCTGTGTAGGCGCACACTCTGTCGTCGTGTCCGTATGAGCCGACCAAGCTTCTGTCAAAACCGATATCCTTTGCCTTGAACGCGGGTACCATTTCAAATTCCGCAGAAAGAAAGTCCGCTTCGGTAATGCCGTACTTTTCGTTGAGGAACGAGAGAATATTCAGCTTGACCTTTTCGCTGACGTCATCATCTCGGAACGGTCTTGAACCGACAATAACGTTAAGCTCCTCGCCCTTTATGCCCTCGCTAAGGGTACGCTTTACCTGCTCCTGTGCAAGGTGAGGAAGCAGATCGCTGATAAAGAACACGGGGTCTCCCTCGTCCTCGCCTATACAAAGAGTTACCTTTGTGCCGTCCTTTTTAACGGCAACACCGTGGAGAGAAAGGGGTATTGTTGCCCACTGATATTTTTTGATACCGCCGTAATAATGAGTTTTGAACAAAGCAACCTCATTGTCCTCGTAAAGAGGGTTCTGTTTAAGGTCAAGTCTTGGCGAGTCAATGTGCGCCGCCGCAAGACGGACGCCCTTTTCAACGGATTCTTTGCCTATGACCGCGAGAATAATAGCCTTGCCCCTGTTATTGAAATAAATTTTGTCTCCGGTCTTGAGAGCCTCTCCGGGAGTATACTCTCTAAAACCCTCCTCCTTTGCAAGCCTTATGACTGTTTGAACAGCCTCACGCTCGGTTTTGGCGCTGTCGAGGAAGTCCTTGTAGCTTTCGCAGAAATCATCACATTCCGCTATTTGCTGCTCGGACATGAGAAGTCCCGCATGTTTTTTCTGCATAAAAAGCTTTTCCTTTAAAAGCTCGGCAGCCGATTTTTCCTTTGACATTATAAACCATTCCTTTCCTATTAGTGTAAGAATTTAAGAGGCAAGAGATAAGAAATTTAACCTTTGCCCAATTTAAAAGCGAAATAACAATAAATTTTACTCATGGGGATTATTAACACTATTTGACAAAGCTGCCCAATAAAGGTCAAGGCTCAGCCTTGTATAAATTAGTATACCCCTCATACGCCGTCATAACCTTATGGACGTAATGTTTTGCAGTACTTGACGGTATCTCGTCCAAAGTTTTTCCGTCGGAGCTGTACTGCGGATCCTCAAGCCACTCGTTCACGCTTCCTCTGCCTGAATGATATGCGGCGATCGCTGTTTCTATGTCGCCGTATTCATCGTACAGAAGCTTTATAAGATAGCTGCCGTACTCGATATTATACTCGGGCTTGTACATATCTTCGTAGCTTATTTCCCGCTCATCGCCCATACGGAATTTTACCCAGTCGAAAGCGTCCTCCATAAGCTGCATAAGCCCCCTTGCGCCGACATTGGAAACAGCGTTCTCGTCAAACCCGCTTTCGGTTTTTATCACAGCATAGATAAGGTATTTGTCAAGCTCCGTTTCCGCCGAGGCTTTTTCAACATATGCGCTGTAATTTATCGGATAAAGATATTTTTTGCTTATTGACTCAATGTTGCAGACAGCCCAGATAAAACAGCCGATAAGCAAAATCAAAAATACGCTGCTAAGCTTCTTCAGCATTGTAATACTCCTTAATTTTTTCCGCAACCTCTTTTGCTTTCTCCTTGAGAAGCTCCACAGACTTGTTGTTCTTGATGATAAAATCCGAATGGTTCACAAAAAATTTTTCGGAATGCTGGGAGGAAAAACGTTCCTTTATCTGTTCGGCAGTAATTCCGTCCCGCTTTAATATACGTTCGGTACGGTTTTTTTCCGAGGCGGTAACGCTTATCACCAGGTCGCAGAAATCGTCCGCCCTGCTCTCGAAAAGTGTGGGCGCGTCCAGAAGCACATATCTCTGCTTTTCATCGGTATATTTATTTATCATCTGCAAAATCTCATAAGTTATGTACGGATAGCTGATAGCATTAAGCTGCTTAAGCTTCTCCTTATCTTCAAAAACAATGTCCGCAAGCCGCTGCCTGTTAAGACTTCCGTCGCTGTTTAAAATATCCCTCCCGAAGCATTCGGCAGCCTCTTCAAGACATGGAGCGCCCGGCTCCATAATTTTCCGTGCAATTTGGTCAGCGTTTATTATAGCAAATCCGCTTTCGGCAAACACCTGACAAACAGTAGTCTTCCCTGCTCCGCTTTGACCCGTAAGACCAATTACTGCCGTATCCGGCGCATCGCTCATATTTAACCATCCTCCCTAATGTATGTCTCCGTTTTAAAAAACTTTTCCGACTTTAACAATTCCCTATTTTTCATGCAAATCAATAACATCAAACCCTGCCGCCCTCAAAAGACGGTTGTATACCGCAAGTCCGACTCCGTTTTGGGCAGGGCACATTGCATAAACTCGCTCCGCGCCTTTTTCGTCAAATTCCCTTAACGCCGCAAAAAGCTTTGCCGCCTGCTCCTCAGAGGTTTTTCCGTAAGGAATACACGGTACGCATATCTTTTCCGAAGCCTCAAATGGCATTGCGTACACCTTATCATCATTTGTATTGTTCACAAAATCAATAAATTGCTGCTCGCTGCCGCAAACTATAGTTACTTTTGCCTTTGGAGAATAATGCTTATACTTCATTCCCGGGGAGCGAACCGCTTCTCCCGCAGCTGCTGACTCGGTAATATGCCTATCCTTTATGACATCGCAAAATTCGGAAAGCTCCTCCCACGAAATAAACCCCGGACGAAGTATTCTCACCGCCCCGTTCTCAAAGGAAATGACCGTGCTTTCCACTCCGACGGGACAGCTTCCGCCGTCAATTATTGCAGGTATTCGGCCGTTCATATCGTTCATAACGTGATCAGCGGTTGTAGGACTTGGACTTCCCGACAAATTTGCCGAGGGAGCGGCTATTGATTTGCCGCTTAAACGTATAAGTTTTCTTGCAGCAGGGTGGTACGGGATACGTATTCCCACCGTGTCAAGCCCCGCGCTTGTTATATCGGGTATTCTGTCTCTTTTGGGCAGTACCATTGTCAGCGGTCCGGGACAGAATTTTTCCGCAAGCTTATAGGCGATTTTGGGTACGTCATGGGCGTACACCTCAATATCGGCAATTTCCGCAATGTGGACAATAAGAGGATTGTCCTGTGGTCTGCCCTTTGCCGCGAAGATTTTTTTTACAGCGTCGGCATTTTCGGCGTCCGCCGCAAGTCCGTAGACCGTCTCCGTAGGCATACCAACTACCTCGCCGCCTTTGATAAGCTCTGCGGCGTAATTTATATCAGCATCTGCGCTCGTCAGAAGCTTTGTTGCAAACTGCATTACGCTATCTCACCTTGTAAATTTAGTAACATTTTCCCACGCATTTAGGCGCTTGATAAGCTTTATCTCCTCCGCACTTAACATTGGCGGACTATAACTGTGGGGACTCCTCGCCGGATTGTGAAAGCTTCGCCGCCTGATCTGCGGTGGCAAGAGCGTCGATTATATCGTCAAGGCTGCCGTTGAGAATGCTTTCAAGACGATACAAGGTAAGTCCGATCCTATGGTCGGTAACGCGGCTTTCGGGGAAGTTATAAGTCCTGATACGCTCGGAACGATTGCCCGTTCCCACTTGGGATTTGCGCTCGGAGGCTATTTTATCGTTCTGCTCCTGCATAAGAGCCTCGTAAAGCCTTGAGCGGAGAATTTTCATTGCTTTGTCCTTGTTTTTATGCTGGCTGCGTTCGTCCTGACATTCCACAACAACGCCTGTGGGCAGGTGGGTAATTCTTACAGCCGACTCGGTTTTGTTGATGTGCTGACCGCCGGCTCCCGACGCTCTGAATACGTCGATCTTCAAGTCCGTCGGATTAATTTCAAGCTCCACATCATCCGCTTCAACAAGCACCGCAACCGTTACCGTTGAAGTGTGTATTCTCCCCTGGGACTCGGTCTCGGGAACGCGCTGCACACGGTGTACACCGCTTTCATACTTAAAACGGGAGTATGCTCCCTCGCCCTCTACGCTGAAGCTTATTTCCTTGATACCGCCGAGCTCCGTCTCGTTAATGCTGAGTACTTCTATTTTCCAGCGGCGAGCCTCGGCGTACATACTGTACATTCTGTACAGCGAGTTCGCAAACAGAGAAGCCTCGTCCCCTCCCGCGCCGCCGCGGATCTCAATAATAACATTCTTGTCATCGTTGGGGTCTTTGGGAATAAGGAGTACTTTCAGTTCCTCGCTTATCTCGTCAATGCGGGTACGGTTCTCGTCAAGCTCCATTCTTGCAAGCTCTTTCATTTCGCTGTCCGTGCCGCTGTCGTCCAAAAGCTCCTTAGCCTCGTCGGCAGACTTTTTGCACTTGCAGTACTCACGGTACTTTTCCACAATTGGGGTAAGGTTTTTATATTCCTTCATCAAAGAGGCGTACAGCTTATTGTCGCCGATAACCTCCATATCAGTAAGCTTCTCACTTATTTCGCCGTATTTTTCCTCGGCAGCCTTTAGCTTTTCAAACATAACAATATTGCTCCGACCTATACCGCCGCAGCAAACGCTCCTTTCAAAATCGGTATTTTTCCAAATTCATACTGATTCACGACCTAAATGTGCACAAAAAATTCAAGCAAAAATTTGCGTATATGATTTTTGCGCCGAATTTTTTGTCTGCACATTGGGAGTGAATCAGTATTAGACATAATTGCTAAGGATTTTCCTTTTCAGCGCGTTCCACCGATTTTACATTTTTTTCAATTTTACTTCGGGACACCATAAACTCGTGTCCGCAGCCCTGACATCGGAGCTTGAAATCCATACCTGCGCGCAGCACAAGCATATGCTTTTCGCCGCAAGGGTGCTGCTTTTTCATAACAAGTATATCCATTGGGCGAATGTCCATAAGCCGCCGTTCCTTTCCAAAAATCCAATTACATTTATTATACCACATTTTATACTATAAAGGCAATTATTTTCAGCAATATTTTCAGAAATTCTAAACAAAATAAAAAATAGCGCGTATATTTAACCTCAAACAAAGCGATTTGCACAAAACGACCTGAAAGGAGAACAATTACCATGAAAATAATCGCTCATTTCGACTCACCCGACAGCGCGGATTTTGCCGCGGGAGCGCTTAGAAATGCTCTGTCCCCTCTTGCATCTATAGAGACAAAAGATTATTCCGCAAAAAAGCAGACAAACAAAATGAACACTATCGTCGCCTTTAACACTACCACAAACAACCCGACATATTCTATGCCGTTAAGCTACCCCTCGCACGACAACGAAAGCGAAGTATACGAAAACGATTATATTTCTGCAAAGCACGTCCTTGAAGTGGTATGCAGAAGCGAGGACGCCGCCAAAGCCTCCCGAATAATAATAGGTCACGGCGGCAGAGACATTTCACGCATAAGCTGATTTATACTAATTCAAGACCTAAATGTGTACAAAAAATTCAAGCAAAAATTTGCGTATATGATTTTTGCGCCAAATTTTTTGTCTACACATTTGGAGTGAATTAGTATTAAACCGCAGGGTATTCTCTGCGGTTATTTTTATAATGTGCACTTTTTCAAAAAAATTTCCCCTGCCAAAAACTTTTCCCGAATATAAAACGTCCCAAAAGCATAGAATTGAAAAGCAGAAAAATTTAACACCGATTTCCGAAAAACGGGAATTGCAATAAAACTCGGGAGGTACAAAATGAATAAATATTGTCCTGAGGGCGAACTTTTTATGACGCCCGATAATCAAAGCTGTATCAAATCAATTTACGCTTTGCAGGAAGCCATGCTTCAGGGGAAAATACTTGAAGCCCGTGTGCTGATATGCGACAATGACCACGACCTGCACATCGACCTGCCCTGTGCAAAGGGAATAATCCCCCGCGAGGAGGGCGCTCTCGGCATTTCCGAGGGGACAACCAAGGACATCGCTCTTATCACAAAGGTCAACAAGCCCGTTTGCTTCAAGGTCAAGCAGATATTAAAGGACGAAGCCGGTGGTTTTACAGCGATTTTGTCGCGTCGGGAGGTGCAGGAGGAATGTATGGAGGAATTCATCTCCGCGCTGACCCCCGGAGATATTATCCCCGCAAAGGTCACTCATCTTGAGCAGTTCGGCGCGTTTGTTGACATAGGCTGCGGGATACCGTCCCTGATACCGATAGACGCTATTTCCGTTTCGCGAATATCTCACCCCTCCGACCGTTTCCAGACGGGACAGGATATTTTTGTCGTAATAAAGGACATAAGCGGCGGCAGAGTCTGGCTTTCCCACAAGGAGCTTTTGGGTACGTGGGAAGAAAACGCCTCCCGCTTCAACTATGGGGAGACAGTTTCGGGAATAATACGCAGCGTCGAGGATTACGGGATTTTCGTGGAACTTGCCCCGAATTTAGCAGGACTTGCCGAGCCCAAGGAGGGTGCGGCTGTGGGGCAGCACGCAAGCGTGTACATAAAAGCTCTTATTCCCGAAAAAATGAAGGTCAAGCTTATTATTGTGGACGTTTTCAACGGTTCCCGTATTCACCGTCCTCCCGAATATTTTATTACCGAGGGGCATATTTCACATTGGAGATATTCCTCGGAATTATCCTCAAAAGTAATAGAAAGTCATTTTTAACGGGGAGCCCCCGCGGGTATGTCACCCCCAAAGACAAATACGGCGTACCTTTAGGGTGTGTTGACACTACCACTCAACGCACCCTAATTTATCAAGCCCCCTCAAGGGGGCGGGGACATTTTTATTTCCCCTTGATTTTCTCCCAGTACTGCTTCGCTGCCTGTTCCGCTTTATTTTCGCCGTATTGATAGTACACCCTGTCCTTTATGGGGTCAGGCAGGTATTGCTGCTCAACATAATGATTTGGAAAATTGTGGGGGTACAGATAGTGCTGACCCTTTACCGCAGCCCCTTCGCCGTCGAAATGCTTATTCTGCAAATGGCGGGGGAAATCGCCGCATTCTTTAGTCTGAACGTCCTCCAAAGCCGCATTTATAGCAAGACACGCCGAATTTGACTTAGGCGCAGTGGCAAGAAGTATCACGGCATTTGCAAGAGGGAGCTTCGCTTCGGGGAGACCGAGCTGGAGTGCGCTGTCAACACACGCCTTAACGATAGGTATAGCCTGCGGATAGGCAAGACCTATATCCTCGGAGGCTATGCACAAAAGCCGTCGGGAAAGTGAAATAATGTCCCCCGCTTCAATAAGGCGGGCGGCATAGTGAAGTGCGGCGTTTTCGTCCGAGCCGCGGACGGATTTATGCAGCGCCGACAAAATATCGTAATGTGAATCGCCGTCGCGGTCGTAGCGCATATTGCTGCGCTGGGTAAGAGCTTCGGCGGTTTCCATTTTTATTATTACCTCCCCCGCCCCGCTTGCGGCGGAAAGGAGGCAAAGCTCCGCTGTGTTTATTGACTTCCGAACGTCTCCCCCACACCCTTGTGCAATATGCTCTACAACGCCCTTTTCCACCTTTATTTTCATGCCAAGCTCCTCGGCGGCAAGGCGGAACGCTCTGCTCACAGCGGGGACAAGCTCCTCAGCGGTTATTGGCTTAAACTCGAACACCGTGGAGCGGCTTATTATGGCGTTGTACACATAAAAATATGGATTTTCGGTGGTGGAAGCGATAAGAGTTATCTGTCCGTTCTCTATATATTCAAGGAGGGACTGCTGTTGCTTTTTGTTCAGGTACTGTATCTCGTCAAGGTACAGCAAAATACCGTTCAGCCCGTCAAAGGTGTTTGTATCTGCAATAACGTCCTTTATATCGGCAATCGAGGCGGAAGTGCCGTTAAGCTTGTGGAGCTTCATATTTGTATTTTCCGCGATAATTCTGGCAACGGTGGTCTTGCCAACGCCCGAGCTGCCATAGAAAATCATGTTGGGTATCTTGCCGCTTTCGATAATTCGACGCAATGGTTTGTCCTTTCCAAGTATATGGGACTGCCCCACAACGTCGTCCAAGGTTTTGGGACGTATTCTGTCCGCAAGAGGCGCGTTCATAATTCACACCCCTAATTAACAATTAACGCTATGTATGCCGGAGACATACAGTTAAGGTTCTTAAATATATCCAATATCTGCGTAACTTTCAAATCGTCGTGAGCAAAAAAACGGCTGATGTATGAGGATGAGGTTTTAAAATCTTTTTCCGAATCATTCCCCGACACGTAAATTGCTGCAGCAAAAAGCTTTATTGCAGCAAAAGCAGCGGCATAGTAACAATAATTTTCAAAGATGCTGTAATTTATATCTCTGAACGGCATTTTACATTCAAGCAGAAGATTAAGGGCAATATTTCTTAACGCAAACGCTCTTTCGGAAAAATCGCTACGGAAATTTTCCATACCAGCATTATATTTGTTTACGCTTATTACACCGTTTTCACTTATCATATAAATTACATTTGATTGGATAATGATTTTATTAATTTCGTTCAAAAAGCCAAACTTTACCGCATAATTGGGCTTTATATCTTCAAGCTTTTTTATTTGTTCGGAATTGTTAAGCTGTTTTTTCAGCGCAGAAATACTGTCAGGAATCTTACTGTATGCACCCTTACTTACAAGTTTCGAAATGCTGTGTGCAGCAAGAGCACCCAACGTTATGGAAGTTTCAATACTATGAGAATCATCAGAAATTATTTCATATAAAAATTCAAAAAGCTGATGACGGTATTTAAGCTCAGGGTGATTTAAAATATCTACCTCATTATCTATTGTTGCTCTGCCTGATTTTTTGGCTGTAGGACGATAATTTTCCAATATCATGCAGTCCTTGTCATTACAAATCATGTCCATAACGTGATAACATGAAAGATTGCAGTAGCTTAAAATTGTATTTCCACTTAATATTGATTTTCTTGGATAAATCATGCAGGTATAGGAAAGATACTCTGCTCCAAGCTCTCGCTGAATGGAACAAAAATTATCCTCTGTAAGAAGCGGACATTTTTTTTTCTCGTCCATTTTAATCATATATTTTTCTCCGTTTTCCTTAAAAGAACTGTTGATAAGTTCTTTTAAATGCTCGGAACATGCTGTATTTTTAAGCTTTTCGACCTCCTCCTTTGTCCAGTCAACACGCCAAATCTGACAACAGTTCATAGGGCAACTTCCGCCTATGCAGGAAAAGTTATTGTAATACCGTGGTTGTCTGTAAAATTGCGCCTTTACATTTCCACTCATTATATTCACTCCTTGTTTTTATTTCAAAAGGCAGGGGGACAAACCGCCTGCCCATATTGAAAAAGTTACTGATCATTCATAAAGGGGATACTTAGCACATATCTCGTTCACGCCCGCTCTGATCTCGTCAGCCTTGCCCTCGAAATCCTTAGCGGTAAGATAAATATATTCTGCAATTTTTTCCATATCCTCTGCGCCCAAGCCGCGGCTTGTTACCGCAGGCGTACCTATTCTCACGCCGCTTGTGATAAATGGACTTTGAGGGTCGTTGGGGATAGCGTTCTTGTTTACGGTGATATAAACCTCGTCAAGACGGCGTTCAAGCTCCTTTCCCGTAATGTCAAAGGGACGAAGATCTACCAGCATAAGGTGATTGTCCGTACCGCCTGAAACAAGGTCAAATCCGCGTTCCACAAGTCCCTTTGCAAGAGCCTGTGCATTTTCGACTACTTTCTTGCCGTACTCCTTAAATTCGGGCTTAAGAGCTTCGCCGAAGCATACCGCCTTTGAAGCGATAACGTGCATAAGAGGACCGCCTTGAATTCCGGGGAAAACTGCCTTGTTTATCTTCTTTGCAAGCTCCTCATCGTTGGTAAGGATAAGTCCGCCTCTCGGACCTCTCAATGTTTTATGGGTAGTAGTTGTCGTAACATGAGCATAGGGTACAGGTGTTGGGTGTACACCTGCGGCAACAAGTCCGGCAATGTGCGCCATGTCAACCATAAGATATGCGCCGACGGAATCTGCGATCTCACGAAGCTTAGGGAAGTCGATTATTCTCGGATAAGCGGAAGCTCCCGCAACTATAAGCTTAGGTTTATGCTCCTTGGCAAGAGCCTCAACCTTGTTGTAGTCTATAGTCTCATCGTCACCCAAACCGTAGGAAACGAAGTTGAAGTACTTGCCCGAAAGATTTACAGGTGAGCCGTGTGTAAGGTGTCCGCCGTGGGCAAGGCTCATTCCGAGGACTGTGTCGCCGGGTTCAAGAAGTGCAAAGTATACCGCAGTATTAGCCTGTGCGCCGGAATGTGCCTGAACGTTGGCAAAGCCTGCTCCGAACAGCTTTTTGGCACGTTCGATAGCGATATTCTCCACAATATCAACGCATTGGCAGCCGCCATAGTAACGCTTAGAGGGGTAACCCTCCGCATATTTATTTGTCAGCACCGATCCCATAGCCGCCATTACTGCCGGTGAAACAAGGTTCTCACTGGCAATAAGCTCCAGATTTCTGCGCTGTCTGGCAAGCTCCTGCTTCATGCCCTCGCCCACCTCGGGGTCGGCAGCGGCTACAAATCCGATAGTATCCATAATATCATTGTACATAGTGATTGCTCCTTTACGAAAAATATATCTTTATTATACAACATTTTCGGCAGGATTTCAACCATATTTTAAAAATATTTGCAATGGCAGACAGGGAACGCCCTGCGGCGAAAGTCACCTCTAATGTTAGGTACGGCGAACATTTACTTTGTTATGCCCCCTCAAGGGGGCGGGGGACAAAATAGTACTTGCGGAGACGATTTTTATAATAAAATTCGCTCCGCATAAAGACCGTCCGAAAAGGACAAGCCTTCTCGGACGGTCTTAGGGAGATATTGGCGGATATTGGGGGTAACTCCGCCTTTATAGTGAGTGAATACGGATAAAAGAAATTTCAAATCAAACGCCGAACAGCAGCTCTGTATATGTGGGGAACGGCCAGATATTTTCGGGAGCGATGGTCTCCAATTCGTCTACCACTGCTCTGAGAGACTGCATTGCAGCAAATACTTCATCACGGTAAAATCTTGCTGTCGCTTCGCCGTCACCGCAGTTCTTAACGTCAATAAGCTTGTTGTCAAGAGCGTCGGTTGCTTCGAGAATGCTGTTTGTAAGGCAGGAGGCTTTGTCAGCAAGAGCCTTTTCAGCGTCAAAGCTTATGCCGACAGACTTCTTAACAGCTATAGAATCGGCAAGCTTTTTCGCAAATTCGATTCCTGCGGGGAGGATCTGCTTTCTTGCCATATCCACCATGGTAAGAGCCTCGATATTGATTATCTTTGAGTAATTATCCAAAAGAATTTCTTTTCTGGACTGAATTTCCGTTCTTGTAAGGACTTTAAATTCCTCAAATATAGCAACGTTTTTGTCGTCGGTATAATGGGGTACTGCGTCAACTGTTGATACAAGATTGGGAAGTCCCCTCTTTTCAGCTTCCTTGACCCAGGACTCATCGTAGCCGTTGCCGTTGAAAATTACCCTCTTATTCTCCTTAAATGTATCTATAAGGAGCTTGTTAAGGTCGGCGGTAAAGTCATTTGAACCCTCCAGCTTATCGGCAAATTCTTTAAGAACATGAGCAACTATAGTGTTCAATATCATGTTTGTGCAAGCGATAGAGTCCGCAGAACCCAGCGCACGGAATTCAAACTTGTTGCCCGTGAAAGCAAATGGGGATGTTCTGTTACGGTCGGTGGTGTCCTTGGGGAAGTTTGGCAGAGCCTCAACACCGATAACAAATTCCTTATCCTGATTTGTTGCTATCATCTTACCTGTTTCAAGAGCGTCCAAAATGGTCTGAAGCTCGTCACCCAAAAAGATAGAAACGATTGCGGGAGGCGCTTCGTTTGCGCCAAGTCTGTGGTCGTTGCCCGCAGAAGCTGCCGAAAGACGGAGCAAATCCGCGTAATTATTTACTGCCTTGACTACTGCAAGCAGAAATGTCAGGAACTGGATATTATCCTTAGGGTCATCGCCCGGATCGAGGAGGTTCTGACCGTCGTTTGTGGAGATAGACCAGTTATTGTGCTTACCCGAACCGTTTACGCCTGCGAAAGGCTTTTCGTGGAGCAGGCATACAAGGTCGTGCTTCAGAGCGATTTTTTTCATTATCTCCATTGTGAGGGCGTTCTGGTCTGCGGCAACGTTTGAGGTTGTGAAAATCGGCGCAAGCTCATGCTGTGCGGGAGCAACCTCGTTATGCTTCGTTTTGGCAAGTATGCCCAGTTTCCAAAGTTCCTCGTCAAGGTCTTTCATATATGAGGACACTCTGTCCTTGATGTTTCCGAAATAATGGTCTTCAAGCTCCTGACCCTTTGGAGCTTTTGCACCGAAAAGAGTTCTGCCCGTAAGGATAAGATCGCGCCTCTGATCGTAAATTTTCTTGTCAACAAGGAAGTACTCCTGCTCGGGACCTACCGTTGTGGTAACTCTTGTAGCGGTGGTGTTGCCGAAAAGACGGAGAACACGTATAGCCTGCTCGGAAATAACGTCCATAGAGCGGAGCAGCGGAGTCTTTTTATCGAGAATTTCGCCCGTGTAGGAACAGAAAGCTGTAGGTATGTACAGAGAGCCGTCCTTGACAAATGCGGGAGAGGTGGGGTCCCAAGCAGTGTAGCCTCTTGCCTCAAAGGTTGCTCTAAGTCCGCCCGAAGGGAATGAGGACGCGTCAGGCTCGCCCTTAATAAGCTCTTTTCCTGAAAACTCCATAATCACCTTGCCGTCGCTTGTGGGCGAGATAAAGGAGTCGTGCTTCTCGGCGGTAACGCCTGTCATGGGGTGAAACCAGTGGGTATAGTGGGTCGCTCCCTTTTCAACAGCCCATTCCTTCATTGCGTTTGCGATAACCTCCGCAACGTCGGGGTCAAGAGCAATACCCAAATTCTGAGTTTTCAGGAGACCCTTGTATACATTTTTTGGTAATCTTTCTTTCATTGTTTCCTTATTAAAGACGTTGCAGCCAAAATATTCCTGCACGTTTTTAACGTTCTGTGTTGTTTCCGCCATAAAAAATTCCTCCCAAATCAAAACAAAATACGCCCCGACCGCAGACAGTTATCCCGCAGCCGAAGCGCCATTGCTTCATAACATTTTTAATATGTTTATATTATACAACGTTTATTTCATTTTGTCAATACCCTTTTTGAAATTTTGCAAGATTTTTTTATTTTCCTGCATTTTTAACTATTCTTCGATATATTTCGGCACAATATTATTGTATTTTGCATAATTTACTCTACAATTCTTTCAAGAGCAATATCTCCTCTTGCATAACCGTAATCCTCAAGCTTCACCTCATTAAAACCAAATTTTTCGTAAATATGAAGCGCAGGCTTTAATTTTGTGCTGGAAAGAATAAACAGCCTTTTTGCGCCATTGTCTATCGCCCACTGAACGGACGCGCCGAAAACCGCGCTGCCGCAGCCCTTGTGGTTAAATTTGGAATTTGACGCAAGCTTGCATATCTCCCAAGTACCTCCCTCCATAGGGGCAACCATGCAGCAGGCAAGGACGTTTTCGCCCTCTACAGCAAAAAATATCATTGCGCCATTTTCTATCTCCTGCTCAATATTGTTAAAGGTCTCCTTGTCATGCTCCTCAACCACGCCGAAAATCTCGGTTATCCAAGCTGTGTTAAGGTCGATAAAATCCTGCTTATATTTAGGAGCGTACTGAATAATTTCCATATTACCAATCCTTTCCTTTTAAAATAATTTTTGTAATCGTATCGATTGCAGCCTCGATTTTTCTGCACTCTGTATCGGAAAGCTTTTCCAAAAGCTTTAAAATTTCGATATTTGCACGTTTCACAAGCTCTTCCGTACGGCTTATACCCTTTTCGGTCAGCGAAAGTTCTATCGACCTTGTGTCCTCAGCCGAAGCTTTTTTGGCAAGAACGCCGTCCATTTCAAATTTTTTCAGTATACGGCTAAGATAGCTTTTGTCAATATGAAGCTTCCCAACAATTAAATTTGCGGTACAGTTTTTATTGCCGCAGATTTCGTAAAGGACACGCACCTCCGTTACCGAATATTCGGAATCAAGGTAGCAGGAATCCAGCAAGTCCATTATCGGCATATAAAATCTGTTAAATTCCCGTATTTTTTCAACGGTTTCGGCTCTGTTCATTTTACCCCTCCAAACAGTTGATTTTGTCCACTATCATTATAACACATCAAGTTGACTTTGTCAACTATTTTTATAAAAAAAATCCCTTGGAATAAAATCCAAGGGAGAAAATATTTATGGTATAAGCCTATTCAAATCTCTCGGGAACATCGAAGCCTGACGAATATTCTGCTGATTAAGAAGCTTCATAACAAGACGTTCAAGACCTATTCCAAGTCCGCCGTGTGGGGGCAGACCGTACTTGTGTACTTCAAGGTAGGACTTGAAGTCCTCCGGATCAAGACCCTGTGCCTTCATCTTTTCAAGCTGTTCGTTGTAGTCGTGGATACGCTGTCCGCCTGTTGTGATTTCAAGTCCCCTGAAAAGCAGGTCGAACTTGCAGGCTGTACGTGGGTCATCCTTATCGTTCATTGCGTAGAACGGCGGTTTAGATGACGGGAAGTGGGTCACGAAAATAAATTCCGTGCCGTAATTTTCCTTTGCGTAATTGCAGAGGAAAACCTCGTCCTCCGGTTCGAGGTCAAACTTGTTTTTCGCCTTTGAACCCTTGATAAGGGAAATAGCGTCCTCAAACTTGATAGAGGGTATCTCGCCTATTTCGGGAATATCCGCGCCGAGAATAGTTATCTCGTGCTGATAATTTTCTTTAAGGTACTGCATCATATAGCGAAGCATGGCTGTCTCCATGTTCATAACGTCATACATATCGTTGATATAGCCCATTTCAAAGTCCAGACCGATATACTCGTTCAAGTGACGTGAGGTAGCGTGACGCTCTGCGCGGTACACGGGAGCTATCTCGAAAACTCTGTCAAAGAACGCAACGGCGGTCTGCTTATAAAACTGTGGCGACTGGTTGAGGAAAGCGTTTTTCTGGAAATAGTCCAAATGGAAAATATTCGCGCCGCCCTCTGCACCCTGTGCAACGATTTTGGGAGTGTGAATTTCGGTAAATTTGTTGTCCAGCATGAACCTACGGAAAGCCTCCGCAACGCCCTCCTGAAACTTAAATGTGGCTCTCTCAAAGGGATTACGGAGAGCAACGCTTCTGTTGTCGAGATTTACGTCCAAGGAGCAGCCGAGACGGCGTTTTGAAACGTGGAGAGGATAGTCCTCCGTAGGCTTGGACATAAGCTTTATAGTTTTCAGAGTAAGCTCAATACCGTTGCGCGCCCGTTCCTCTTTTTTCACAACGGCGGTCACATTTACGAAGCAGCCCTCGCGTATATCCTCAATTGAGTCAGAGCAGTCCGCCTCGCTGTACACGGACTGGATAACGTACCGAGCAGTGCGCAGAGAAACAAATGCAAAGCCGCTCATCTGCTTCACGCTATGCACGCAGGCGCGAAGCTCTATGGTCTCGCCGACCTTTGACAAAGCCTTGTCAAGGTCGAATTCTTCAAGCAGATCGGTTCCGCCTATTTTTATCATTTTCAAGACAACCTTTCAGTTTAAATTTTTCTATTCTTTTTCACCCGAACGAAAAGCGTTCAGCATATTTGAGAGAGACAGGCAGAACAGTGCCGCGATAAGGTTATTTTTCTTTTCCTTGTCGCTCTTTTTGCTGCCGAAAATATTCAGTCCCGTGAAAATAATGCTTGCGGTAAGCAGGATTATATTAAGGGAATAGAGTACGTTTTCCTTTTTATTCATAGCGGTCTCCTTTCATTAAAGAGATTTAAGCTTCTTTTCCAGCTCCTCTTTTATTACCTTTGGAGTACATACGCCCTTGAGAGCCTTTGTACACTGTCCCATAAGGAAGCCGAATACCTTTTGGTCTCCGCCTGTGTACTGTGCAACTGCCTTTTCGTTTGCGGCAAGGACTTCCTCGATAACTTCAAGAACCTTGCCTGTATCGTTGGTAATGAGCAGTCCCGCCGACTTGGCGATCTCTTCGGGGTCTCCGCCCTTTTCGCACATGGTACGGAACACGTCCTTGGCGTCGTTTTTGGACACCTTGTCGGTATCAGCCATTTCAACAAGCTTTGCAAATTCTTCCGCTGTGAACGGCAGATCTTCAAGCTCTATCTCGCCGAGGTTGATACGTCTCATAAGCTCGCCGATAAGGAAATTGCACACCGATTTGGGATTGTTGTACGCCTTTACGGCAGCGTCAAAGAAGTCGGAAAGTATCTTCTTATTGACGATAATTTTCGCGTCCGTTTCGCTTAGACCGTCAGCAAGGTATCTTTCCAAACGCTTGTACGGCATTTCGGGAAGCTTCGCGCGGATAGCGTCCAAGTCCTCGTCGGTAAAGTTCACCTGCAAAATATCAGGCTCAGGGAAATAACGGTAGTCGTGAGCGTCCTCCTTGGAACGCATTGACTTTGTTTCGCCGCGGTTATCGTCAAAGCGTCTTGTTTCCTGAACAACTCTCTTTCCCATATCAAGAAGCTTTGCCTGACGGTAGATCTCAAAGTCGATAGCGCGTCCGATAGCCTTTACGGAGTTAAGGTTCTTTATCTCGGCACGAGTGCCAAGCTCAGTGTCTGTGGGCTTCATTATGGAAATATTTACGTCGCAGCGGAGCGAGCCCTGCTCCATTTTACAATCGCATACTCCCGCGTACTGCAAAAGCAAGGATATTTTTTCAACGAAAGCCTTAGCCTCGTCCGCAGAACCGATATCAGGCTCTGTAACTATTTCAATAAGCGGGATTCCGCAGCGGTTGTAGTCCGCCAAGGAAACGCCGTTCAAATCGTCGTGGATAAGCTTGCCCGCGTCCTCCTCAAGGTGGATACGGTTAATGCGGATATTTTTGGTTTTCTTTTCGCCGTTCTCCTCGTACTCGATAGGCACAAGACCGTTTATGCACAGCGGCAGATTAAGCTGTGATATCTGGTATGCTTTCGGAAGGTCGGGGTAAAAATAGTTTTTTCTGTCAAATACCGAAAATTTATTTATATCGCAGCCCAGCGCAAAGCCCGCTTTAACAGCGTACTCAACGGCTGTCTGATTTATGATAGGCAGCGTACCGGGCATACCGGAGCATACGGGACAGCAGCGTGTGTTTTTGTCTCCTCCAAATTCAGCGGAGCAGGTGCAGAAAACCTTTGATTTTGTCAAAAGCTCTGCGTGTATTTCAAGACCGATCACGGGAATATATGCAGACATTTTCGTTCTCCTCCTTATATATTGGCAGCTTTGTAAACAAACTGCTTTTCGTAAGCGTCCGCAGCCTGTATAACGGTAGCCTCGTCCCAGCGTTTTCCGATAATCGACATACCTATGGGCATACCGTTTTTATCGTAGCCGCAGGGCGTTGAAATTGCGGGGAGAGAAGCGATATTCACCGTTACCGTGCAGATGTCCGCCTGATACATCTTTGCAGGGTCGGAGATATTTTCGTTCACGCCGTATGCAACTGTAGGCGCAGTAGGCGTAAGAATAACGTCGCAGCCCTCGAAAATAGAGTCATATTCCTCACGGATTTTCTGCTTCAGAGCCATAGCCTTGCCGTAGTAAGCGTCATAATAGCCGCTGGAAAGGGCGTAGTTACCCAAAAGTATTCTTCTCTTTACCTCGTCGCCGAAGCCCTCGCTTCTGGAATTGCACACAAGGTCGCTGTAGCTGTCCCCAACCTCGGAGCGGTGACCGTACTTGATACCGTCGTACCTCGAAAGGTTTGAGGAAGCCTCTGCCGAAGCGATAAGATAGTACGCTGCGACTGCGTATTTAAGGGACGGCATTGAGCACTCAACGATAGCCGCACCCTGCTGTTCATACCATTTTGCGGCCGTTTCAACAGCTTCCCTTACCTCGGAGTCAATTCCCTCGGCGTAAAATTCCTTTGGCATGGCAATTTTCATGCCCTTTATGTCCTGACCGATCTTTGCTGTAAAGTCGGGCACGTCAAGCTTTGCGCTTGTGCCGTCGTGGTAATCGTACCCCGAAATTGCGTTCAAAATGATCGCACAGTCATGAGCGTCCTTTGCGATAGGTCCTATCTGATCGAGGGAGCTTGCAAAAGCCACCAGACCGTAACGTGAAACTCTTCCGTAAGTAGGCTTAAGACCCGTTACGCCACAGAATGAAGCGGGCTGACGGATAGAACCGCCTGTGTCCGAACCGAGAGCCGCGGCGCAGAGGGACGCTCCCACAGCGGCAGCCGAGCCTCCCGAGCTTCCTCCCGGAACTCTGCCTAAATCGTAAGGATTTTTAGTCTTTTTAAAAGCGGAGGTCTGGGTCGAACCGCCCATGGCAAACTCGTCCATGGAAGTCTTGCCAAGCATAACTATGTTGTCTGCGTTAAGCTTTTCCATGACCGTGGCATTGTAGGGGGGAATAAAGTCCTCCAGCATTTTTGAAGCGCAGGTGGTTTTTACGCCGTCTGTGCAGATATTGTCTTTAATTGCAAGGGGTATGCCTGTGAGGGGACCTGCCTTTCCGCTGTCAATAACAGCCTGCGCCTTTTCGGCGGCGGACTTTGCTTCCTCGTCGGTAACGGTGATATAGCTTTCAAGCTTTCCGTCCGTCTCGTCTATTCTTTTGAGGTATGCCTCAGCAAGCTCTGCGGCGGAAATTTCCTTACCGTCAAGCATTTTTCTCATATCCCGAATTTTAAGCTCGGCAACGTTCATAATTTTAATCATTCCTTTCCGAATTATTCCACAACCTTAGGCACAACAAAGCAGCTTTCGCTGTTTACCGCATTCTGCAATATCTTTTCCGTTGGGAATGAATCCATAGCGGCGTCCTCCCTAAGACCGTTAAGGTAAACATTGTGGTTATCCTTTATCGGCTCATAGGTGATGTCGATCTCCTTGATCGTATCCATAATTTCGATAATGCTTGTCATATCCTTAGCAGCTTTTTCCAGTTCCTCGTCGGTAAAGTTGAGCTTGCCAAGCTTTGACAGGTATTTTACCATTTCCAGATCCATAAATATTCCTCGTTTCTATGACGAAATTCAATAATACAGAATATATTATACCACATTTTACAAAGCTTTGCAACAGAATTTAGAAAAAAAATGTATAAGATTCTGAACAGGCTCTAAAAAGTGCAGAGGCACGCTATTCGTGAAAAGGTCATTAAAAAATTTGCCGATATGTCCAATTGGACAGTTGCCTTTTTGCCAAGGCTGTGCTACAATTGATTTATGAAAAAGTTTACAATTGTAAAAAAGAAAAGAGTTGAAATAAAAATGACAATATGCTACAATGAGACAGACAGACAGACAGACAGACAGACAGACAGACAGAC
>CANDEV010000004.1 GCA_947383835.1 uncultured Clostridia bacterium | reverse complement strand
AAATTCCTCCAGCGCTAATCTGCAAATTGCTCTCTCGTCTGATTATGTTGTGAATTATGTAAGTCATTCGCCTACGCTATATAGTATATATGAAAATGGACGGTGATAATCTTTTGTGCTATACTTATCTTGTAAGCCGATTTAACCGATAGGCTTGCGCTTCTTAATTTTAAAACCCCGTCTCAAATGTCATTTAATGGCAATTCAAAGCGGGGTTTTTGCATTTTGGGTGTCATTTTTTTGTGTTTTGCGCGGCAGGCTACACTAAAAGCGTATGTAAAAAATCTGCACAAAAATCATATATATGCAAATTTTTGCTTGATTTTTTACACACTTTTTAGTCGCAAATTAGTATAAGAAGCTCTCTCCCAACAGCATATGCCATCGGGAGAGAGCTTCTAAATACTTATTAAAGGAAAAAACTATGAACGATTGTTAAAGATGCCCAAAAGCTCGGTGTAATCGTCGATCGCTGATGATTTTTCAGGCTCTGCCGCAGCTGTTCCGCCGGCTGCTGCCTTTTCCTCATCGGCATTGATAACAAGTCCCTCGCCGAGATTTTTAAAGCCGGAGGCAATAACTGTAAGATTGATCTCGTCCTCCATTTTATCGCTGAAGCTTGCGCCGAAAATAAGTTCAACATCGGGGTCTGCCGCGTCGGTAATAAGCTTAGTGGCAGTATCTATATCGGTAGAAAGCGCGTCCTCTGACATAACGATATTAACAAGGAGACGTGTTGCTCCGCTGATAGACGTTTCAAGCAGCGGGCTTGTGATAACCGCGTTTGCAGCCTCGGCAGCCTTGTCCTTGCCCGAACCGTGACCGATAGCCATGTGAGCGTAGCCTGCGTTTTTCATGGTAGTTTCAACGTCCGCAAAGTCAAGGTTGATGAAGCCGTCCACCGTAATAAGCTCTGCAATTGACTTAACGCCAGTTTTGAGAATATCGTCCGCAAGGGAAAAGCTTTCTTTCATTGTAAGAGGCTTTTCCGAAGAAGAAATAAGTCTCTCGTTAGGAATGACCACAAGCGAGTCTACGTGCTTCATAAGCTCGCCTATACCCTTTTCCGCCTGAGTCATCTTTGCCTTTTGCTCAAAGTTAAAGGGCTTTGTAACAACGGCAACGGTAAGGATATCCATTTCCTTAGCTATCTCGGCAACTACTGGAGCCGCGCCTGTACCTGTGCCGCCGCCCATACCTGCTGCGATAAATACCATTGTGGAGCCTTTGAGAGCAGCCGCTATCTCGTCCCTGTTCTCCTGTGCGCTGCGCTCGCCTATCTCAGGCTTGTTTCCTGCGCCTCTGCCTCGGGTAAGCTTTTCGCCTATCTGAACCTTGGTGCTTGCCTTTGATGAACGGAGAGCCGCTGCGTCGGTATTGACAGCAACAAATTCAACGTCGCAGATACCCTCGGTAGCCATACAGTTAAGAGCGTTTCCGCCGCCGCCGCCGACACCCACGACCTTTATATTTATGTCGGAATAAATTTCCTCATTATCAACAGAAAAACCCATTTATAACGTCCTCCTAAAAAAATTCCCTTTGCAATCCGAAAATCACATATATACAATAATTATTTTAACATACTTTACAGAACTTTGCAAGTAGTTTGGGAAAAAAATATGCAATTTAGAAAAAATTACTAAAAACCCTGCCGCTATAAAGCTGTAAGATGTGCGGATTTCTATTCAAAATTAAGCTTTGTGGTAACCTCCGTCTCACTTTCGTTATCCTGAGACGTTTCGGCGGCTTCGGACTGCTGTTCAGACTCCGCCTGTTCCCTTCGTTCGGCGTTTTCCTTCTGCCTTTGGTGCAGCTCATCATTCTGCTCCAGATCCGCTTCGCTTAGGAACTGTCCGCCGTTTTTAAGCATTCTGAGCTGACCTCGCGAGTCGGGAGATATTTTTGTTGTGATTATTTTCTCCGCAAGCTCGAATTTGTAGTCTATATCGGAGATGACCCCAAGCTCAACGGTTATCCTGTCCTCGTAAACACAGCTTATATTTAGTCTGTCGGTAATGTCAAAGCTTGTTATCTTTGAGACAAAGCCCGAATCTCTGTGGCTTAAAAGATCGTATATCACCTCTGTCTTGTTTTCGTCCTCGGAAGCGAATTTCATGCCAACGTCCATATCCTCGGAGGGATTTGCACCGTAAAACACAAGCAGATCAAGCTGCGGTTCCTCGGAAAGCTTCAGTATCTTTCCTGTCTCGCTGACTACGAAAAAGCCTCCGTCCTTCTGCATACAGGCTGTCTCGATGCAGGGCGTCAACGTGATTTCTACCGTTGAAGGGAGCTTACGCTTTATCTCGGCAGTTTCTATATAAATAAGCTCCGAGGTAATTTTTTCCTCCGCCCTGCCCATATTTTTGCGTATCATGTTGTCGCCGCCGTTTATGCCGCTTGCTTCAATAATTTCCTCAACGGTATATTTTGACGAACCATTTATAAGCGCCGTTTCGACGTTAAAAAAAACTGTCACCGAAAGTATTGCGAAAATTATCGCTGCGATAAAAAGCACCGTCCCGTAATAAAGGGACATATTCCGTTTTCGTTTTCTCCGCACCGCAGGATTGCCCGCAGGACGCCGTTTTTCATTTCCCATAAAAATTTTTCTCCGTAATTCAGAAAATATGCCGCAAAAATCAAACCCTTGAAATATCTGCCCCGATCGACGATAACGCCTTTTCTATCTCCTCATAGCCCCTGTCTATGTAGTGTATGTTTGAAATTTCACTCCTGCCCTCTGCGGAAAGAGCTGCCGTAACAAGTCCCGCGCCGCCCCGTAAATCGGGAGCGTCCACCTTTGCGCCGTAAAGACGGCTTACGCCCTCAATAACCGCTACCTTGCCCTCCACAAGGATATCAGCGCCCATTCTCTGCAAGCCGCCGACGTGCTTGTAGCGGTTCTCGAAAATGTTTTCGACGAACACGGAAGTCCCCTTAGCCTTGCACAGTGCAGCCATAACGAAAGCCTGCGCGTCCGTGGGGAAGCCCGGGTACACCATTGTCCTTATAGGCGCAATGGCGTGCAAAGGACGGTTTGCGCTGAAATATATTTTATCATTGTATGCGTGAACTATACAGCCCATTTGCTCAAATATCGGCAGTATACTCTCCATGTCGGAGGGTCGGCAGCCGAAAACCGCAACCTCGCCTCCCGCCGCGGCTGTGCAGGCAAGATATGTTGCACACACTATCCTGTCGGGCATTATGCTGTACTCGCAGCCGTGGAGCTTTTTTACGCCGCAGACGGTTATCTTGCCGCTGCCCGCGCCGCTTATTTTCGCTCCGCAGGCGTTGAGGAAGTCCGCCAGATCGGCAATTTCAGGCTCTCTTGCGGCGTTTTGGATCACCGTTACACCCTCCGCAAGAACCGCCGCAAGCATGACGTTTTCCGTTGTCCCAACCGAGGGGAAGGACAGCGAAATTTTTGCTCCGTGAAGACCCCTTTCAGCCGCGCAGTCAAGTACGCCGTATTCCTCGCGTATGGTCACGCCCATTTTACGCAGTGCGGCAAGGTGCATATCAATAGGTCGGGGACCCAGATCGCAGCCGCCGGGGAACGTTATCCTGCACCGTCCTGTGCGACCCAGTACCGCTCCCAAAAAGAAGATAGAGGAGCGCATTTCCCGCATAAGCTCGTCGGAGATACCCTCCGCCGTAACAGTCCCGCACTTTAAAACAGCGGTGTGACCCGTCTCAAAACCCGCCTTGCAGCCCAAATACGTAAGAATACGCATTGCCGAATATGTATCGGATATCCTCGGACAGTTATGCAGGATAATTTCCTCTTCGCATAAGACCGCTGCCGCCATTATGGGCAGGGCAGCATTTTTTGCACCTTGTACCGTGATCTCTCCCCTTAGCTTTTTACCTCCGTTTATTACCAGCTTCTGCATAACGGCAGCTCCCTTACCATTTTATACCAAACTTTTGCTGTTTGGTATTATTATGGTATGCAGGAGTTGAAAAATGGTTAATAGCTAAGTTTTTTATACTAATTCACGACCTAAATGTGTACAAAAAATTCAAGCAAAAATTTGCGCCGAATTTTTTGCTTACTCATTGGGAGTGAATTAGTATTAAGTTATTCGGACTTATCAATAAGCCGTGCAATAACGCCGTATATCCTGTCGGGAATATCGGTGACATATGTCTCCGAAGCGCGCTTTGACAAGGTGTAAAGCTTTGACGGGTCGTCAATAAACTCTCCCACCTTTTCGATAAGAAGCTCGTCGGTAAGATTTTTCTCTTCGATAACCACCGCAGCACCCGCTCTGCCAAGAACCATAGCATTGTGATACTGGTGATTTGCGGTAACGTTTGGGGACGGTATAAGTATCGAAGCCCTGCCCATTGCCTGAAGCTCGGATATTGTTGAAGCCCCGCTGCGGCTGATAATAAGGTCGGCGGCGGCGGTGCAGACGTTCATATTGTGTATGTACTCGTTCACCGAAAGCCGCGGATTGTTTTTGTAGTCAACGCCGTACTCGTCCAGCGTCGGCAGGAACGTCTCCCGACCCATTTTTCCGTAGCCGTGAATGTGGTTCACAGGGATATTGTTTTCCTTTTCCCATTTCATTAGAGCGGCTGCTCCCTTGTTTATCGCACCTGCGCCGAGACTTCCGCCGAAGCTGAAAATGCATATGCTGTCATCGAGACCCAACTGCTTTTTCGCTTCGCTGCGGGACATTGCTCCCGCTGAAAAGCCTGCTCTTACAGGCAGACCCGTTACGGTGTACTTCGCGTTCGGGTCAAGATGTCCCGCCGCTTCTTCAACTGTGAGCATGACCTCGTCAACCTTTTTGGCAAGAAGCCTGTTTGTTATGCCGGGAAAAGCGTTCTGCTCGTGGATAGCGGTAGGAATACCCATTTGGACAGCTTTTGCAAGTATAGGATAGCTGACGTACCCGCCTGTGCCGATGACAATATCGGGAGAAAAGTCTGTAATTATTTTTTTCGCACGGTGTCCCGAAGCGGCAAGATACGCCGCGGCGCGAACGTCACGCACAAGATTTTTCGGGGTAATTTTACGCTGAAAGCCGCTAATCTTAATAGGCGCGAAATTGTAGCCCTCCTTTGGGATAAGCTTAGCCTCCATACCGTTTGGAGTTCCCGCAAAGAGAAACTCCGCGTCGGGGTGGTGTTCCTTTATTATCGAAGCTATGGCGAGAGCGGGATTGATGTGTCCGCCCGTTCCGCCGCCTGCCATTAGTACCTTTAGCATAATTTTTTCGCCTTTCCTTGTTGGAATAGTTTATTATCTATAGGCGGGAGCAAGCCCCCGCCCTACAGTTATTTGCCGTGTTATTCATCTTATGTTTCAATAATTGATTGCCTTGAAATATTCAGAATAATTCCCATTTGCACCAATTGCATGATAAGAGCAGTTCCGCCGTAGCTGAAAAACGGCAGGGACACTCCCGTGTTCGGTATTGTATTCGTTACAACGGCAATATTCAGCAGCGCCTGCAAGCCTATTTGGACGGTAAGTCCCACAGCAAGCATCATGCCGAATTTGTCGGGAGCTTTCGAGGCAATGTGCATTCCTCTCAAAATAAACAGCAGGAACAGGATTATTACCATTATCGCGCCCACAAAGCCCAATTCCTCGCATACTACCGCAAAAACAAAGTCGTTCTGCGCTTCGGGGAGGTACAGAAATTTCTGTCGGGAGTTGCCCAAGCCGAGACCGAAAAGTCCTCCCGAACCGATAGCGATAAGGCTGTTTCGGGTCTGCCATGTGTCGTTTTGACTGGTATTCGCGTTAAACGGGTCTGTCCAAGACATGATACGCTTTTCAAAATAGTTTACGCCCTTTACTTCTATAAGCACGAACATTATCGCTGCCAGCGCAAGCAGCGCAAGAATGAACAGCACGAACAGGTGCTTGAACCGCGAGCCGCCCACAAACATCATAATAACTCCGATAGCGCAGATTATTATAGTACCCGAAAGGTGGGTCTCCATCATCATAAGCCCCGCCACGATCCCCAAAAACATCATATATGGGACTATGCCGTACTTAAAATATTTCATTTTGGAATAATTTACCGAAATAAGGTAGGAAAAAAGAATTATTATAGCCAGCTTCATAAGCTCCGAGGGCTGGAACGCAGGTATTCCGGGAAATTTTACCCAACGCCACGAGCCGCTTCCGTTGTCGTACTTGAAAGGTCCAACAAGGCACAGTATCAGAAGCACTACGCAGCCCGCATAAAAGCCGTATGCAATGATAGGCTTTCTAAGCCAATGATAATCGAAAAATGAGGCGAAAAACATTCCCACAAGACCGACACACGCCATGATGAGCTGACGGCTTACGTAGTTAGTACCCGTACCGCTTTTAGCGATAGCCCACGCATAGCCTGCCGAGAACATCATTATGATGCCCATTACAAGAAGGATCATTATTATCAGGAAAAACGGAAAATCCATAGGTCCCGTAGCGATTTTTTCCTTATATCCCCTTGAGGTCCCGCTTGCGGTTATTTGCTTTCTGCGCTCTTCATGAGGATTTCTCCCCTTGGGAACGGCGTTTGAGGCGTTCTGCATTTTGCAGCTCCTTTCTTTGAAATCAGAAGATAGAATTGTTACATCAAAGATTGTATATCAGATTTGCGGCAATACCTGCTAAAAGAGCGGCTGACGAAAATGTTATTACTATTTTGTATTCTGAAAATCCGCAAAGCTCGAAATGGTGATGTATAGGCGACATTTTGAATAAACGCTTGCCCTTTGTCGCTTTGAAATAGCAGACCTGTATCACCACCGAAAGCGCCTCCAGAACGTATATTATACCGATAAGCGCAAGCAGCAGATGCTGATGTAATGCAAAGCCTATTGCACACACGCTTCCGCCGAGAAACATTGAGCCTGTGTCCCCCATGAAAACCTTTGCGGGGTGAAGATTCCATACGAGAAATCCGAGACACGCTCCCGCAAGAGCCATAGAATATATTGAGTACTCCCACTCACCCATTGAAGCGCAGAGCATTACAAAGGACAGCGACGAAATAACCGTTACCGAGCCGCAAAGTCCGTCTATACCGTCGGTAAGATTTACCGCATTGGTCAGAAAAATAAGGTACAGCATCATAAGGGGATAGTAGAAAATACCAAAATCAACATCCCCGAAAAAGGGAAAGGTTATTGCTGTGGAGCGGTCGCCCAAAAGGTACAGAGCGTACAGAAAAGCCGCGCTCAAAACGAACTGCATGACCATTTTCTGCTTTGCTTTAAGACCCAAATTCTGCTTTTTAACAGCCTTGATATAGTCGTCGATAAAGCCTATACCGGAATTGAGAAGCGCAAAGGCAAGTCCCGCAAGGAGACGGTACAGCCCCGTATTGTCGGGGACTGCCGCCGCGTCCGTCTGCCTGAAACGGAATATCGCGTAACCTACGGCAACAGCAGCTATCGTACCGACGATAAACATAAACCCGCCCATCATTGGCGTACCCTGCTTGCTTTTATGCCACGCGGGGCCCTTTTCATATATAGTTTGACCGAAATGAATTTTTTTAAGCAGCGGAATGAGAAAAATTCCCATAACTGCGGCTATCGCAAAGGCTGTCAGGGCGACAACCATATTTATCCAGAATGGCATTAAAAAACTCCTTTAGAAATATAAAAATAAGAGGTAAGAGGTTAGAATTTCACACCCGCCCCCTTGCTTGGGGGCTTAATAAAATTAAGGTATATTTTCATTTATATGCAGGGGAGGTCTCTGCCTGCGGGGGCTTCCCCGTCAGCAGTCTTTATAAAATTCGTCTATTATCTGCTCCATTTTCATGCCGCGGCTTGCCTTGAAAAGCACCACGTCGTTGGGCTTCAGCTTGTATTTGAGGAAGTTCAGCACCATTTTCTTGTCCTCGGAGCAGCCTGCGTGCATACCAAGCTCGTCTGCCCGCTGTGCAATATATTTGGCGTCATTGCCGTAGCAAACAAGCAAGTCTACCTTTTTTAGCACAACATACTCTCCGACCTTTCGGTGAAGCTTGGCGGACTGTTCACCAAGCTCCAGCATATCGCCGAGAACAGCCACACGCCTGCCGCCCTCCTTAGGCTGCATTTCGCAGAGCACGTCTATCGCCGCCTCCATTGATGTGGGAGAAGCATTGTAGCAGTCCACAATAATAGTCTGCTCTCCCCGCTTTGTGATGTTCTGCCGCAGATTGTCCGGCTGGAAACCGCTAAGCATTTCCGCAGCCGCAACAGGATCGCAGCCCGCGCATACGGACACAGCTATCGACGCAAGCGCGTTGTATATATTGTGCTTGCCGAGACAATAAAGTGTAACATCACAAATTATCTCGCCGTTTTTACGGACATTGAAATACATTCTGTCGCTGCGTATGCTTACCTCTGTCGCTCTGTAATCCGCCTTTTCGTTGTCTATACCAAAGGTTATTACCTCGCGGTAGCCGTCATACTCCTCCTTAATGGGAGCAAGCATATCATCATCGCAGTTCACTATAAGCGGAGCTTTTTTATCAGCGCCCTTGAGTATCTCAAGCTTAGCGTCCAAGATCCCCTGCCGAGAGCCGAGGTTTTCAATATGGGAATAACCTATATTTGTTATCACGCACACGGTAGGGTGGGAAGTCCTTGAAAGCCGTTCTATCTCGCCGAAATCTGACATACCCATTTCAAACACCGCCGCGGAACAGGTGCTGTTCATCTTAAACACGGTAAACGGCAGACCTATCTCGTTGTTATGGTTGCCCTCGGTCTTGTATACGCTGTGCTTGCTTGAAAGTGCAAGCGATATCATTTCCTTAGTCGTGGTTTTCCCTACGCTTCCCGTAACGCCTACAACCACGGGGCTGAATTTCATTCTGAAATATCTTGCAAGGTCAAGAAGAGATTTTCTTACGCTTTTTACAACAATACACGGCAGCTCTGCGAGAGTCCTTTCCGCAATTACCAGCATAGCGCCGTCGCGGACAGCCTGCGCCGCAAACTCGTGACCGTCGAACCTCTCACCCTTGATCGCAAAGAACACTCCGCCCTGAACAGCGCTCCTCGTATCGGAATAAAAGCTTGACACGGGGATACGCCTGTCAAAATTCCTGATATTATAGGGCTTTCCGCCGGTTACGTCCATTACCTCGTTTATTGTCATATATTCAAAGAATTCCGGGTCGTATCTTTTTCTGACATAGCTTTTCATTATGTCCGCAACTATCTCCCGCTCGTCAAAAGGAATATGAACATCGTCCTTTATTATCTGATAATCCTCGTGACCCTTGCCCGCAAGAACGATGATATCCTCCTTTTCGGCAATGGTTATTGCGCGGCGTATAGCCGCCTTGCGGTCAGTAATTCTTATATACGGCTTCTCGTGGGAAAGTCCGCCTATGATATCGTTTATAATGTCCTCCGGTTCTTCATTTCTCGGATTGTCCGAGGTTATAACAAGCAGGTCGGAGTACTTTTCCGCAGCGGCAGCCATAAGGGGACGCTTCGTTTTATCCCTGTCTCCGCCGCAGCCGAACAGACAGATAAGCCTGCCCTTGCAGTTTTCTTTTATATTTTTCAGCACGTTCTCTATAGCGTCGGGAGAATGTGCATAATCGCAAATTACCATAAAGTCCTTGCCTGTGGGGATAAACTCGCATCTTCCCTTAACGCCCTTAAAGGAGCTTAGAGTCATGGTAATGGAATTTATGCCCAAATTAAGCTTTAAACACGCGGCAACAGCCTGTATAGCGTTGGCAACGTTGTATTCTCCCATCATATTTATCGAAAATGGGTAGCTTTTCTGTGAGATGTTCACCCAAAATTTTGTTGCGCTCTTTGAAAATTTTATGTTGCTGCCTGTGATATCGGCAGGCTGTCCGCTTATGGAGCAGGATATGCGCTCAACGTCGCTTCTGCCCGCAAGCTCGTCGTAAAGTCTCATTCCGTACTTATCGTCAATATTGATTATGGCAGTTTCGCAATGTTCTGTAAAAAGCTTTTTCTTAGCCTCGTAGTAGCTCTCCATATCGCCGTGATAGTCCAAATGATCCTGTGTAAGATTTGTAAAAACGCCGATACGGAATTTTGCGGGACCTATCCTGTTCTGTGCAAGAGCAAATGAAGAGACTTCCATAACAACGGTGTCGCAGCCGCTTTTTGCCATGTCGTAAAAAAGCTTGTAAAGCTCGTACGCTCTTGGGGTAGTGGGAGTTGAGCCGTCCGTCTGAACGGGCTTTCCTCCTATTGTCGTACCTGTAGTACCGATGAAGCCTACACGATGTCCCTTTCGTTCAAGGACTTCCTTTATCATTGAAGCAAGAGTGGTTTTGCCGTTAGTACCCGTTACGCCCACAAGCTTCATGCGCCTCTCGGGGTGGTTGAACCAAACCGCGCAGAGATGTCCGTAAAAATCCCTTGTATCGCTTACAACTACCTGATTTTCAAGTCCTAAATCGTATTCCGCAACAACGCAAAGCGCACCCTTTTTGAGCATATCCTCCGCTGCGTCGTGACCGTCGAATTTTGTTCCCTTTATGCAGACGAACACAAACCCTGCCGCCACCTCTTCGGTATTGTCGGTAATTCCCTCAACCGCCGCTTTCATATTGCTTATATAGGTTGTAACTTCCGTATCTTTGCCCGCTTCGTTAAGAAGTTCGTCAAGTCTCATTGCGATCATTCCTCTCATGCCGTACATCATGGATATTTCATTCGGCAATTAAAATTATTGATTAGGGTGTGTTGACACTATCCGAAATGCTCGGATTGCAAGCGGATTTTTCGTATTTCAAGGCAAAAATCCGCAGACATACTCGCGTATTTCAAGGATTTTTAACGCAGAAATACGGAAAATATGCTTGTAAGACGGGCGTTGAGCGGTAGTGTCAACACACCCTAGTATTAACCCTGATCCTTTGTAACAAAAATTACCTCAATGATAGTGCCTACGGGAACTTCGTCCCCCTCGGCGTAATTCTGACTGTAGGCAACCGCCCCCGCCTGGTTGGACGCTCCGTCGCCAACTTTAAAGTTAAGATTTGCGTTTGTAAGTATAGTATTTACCTCCGAAAGGCTGCGCCCGATAATATTCGGCACGGTGGTGTACTCCGTTTTGTAGCCCTCCTCGGTGTAAAGTATTACCTTTCCGTTTCTCGGCACCTGACTTCCTCTTATGGGGACCTGCGCCATGACCTTTTCGCCCTCGCCTATTACAGTGACCTGAAGTCCCTGCGACTCGAGAGTTTCCTTAGCAATAGAAACACTTTCATTTTCAACGGAGGGCAGCGTTACGCCGAGAGCGTCAAGCTCCGCCTGTGTGTATTCGGGGTAATAGCCTAAGTACGGCAGAGCCTCTTTAAGCGTATTTGCAACGGCAGGTACGGCAACAACGCTTCCGTAATACATAAGCGCGCCGTTCTGATCCGCAGCGGTAGGCTCGTCAACCATAACAAGCATGATTATTTCGGGGTCGTCCGCAGGTGCAAACGCACAGTAGGAGGAAACGTACTGATTTTGATAAATTGCCCACTCCGGGTCGTCCAGCTTCTGTGAAGTACCCGACTTTCCGCCGATGTCATAGCCCTTTATGTAAGCGTTTGAACCGTCCTTTGCAACTACGACGTTTTCAAGGACTTCCCTCATCTGCGCCGATGTTTCCTCGGAAATGACCTGCCGCTTTACGGACGGCTCGGTGGTCTTGACAATGTTTCCGTTAGGGTCAACAATTTTGCTGACAACGTAGGGTGTAACAAGATACCCGCCGTTTATTACAGCCGCATATGCGGTTATCATCTGAATTGGAGTTACCTTATTGGTCTGACCGAACGAGCTTGAAGCAAGCTCAACGGGTCCCTTTTCGCTTGTGTTTGCATAGATACTGTCCGCCTCGCCGGGGAGGTCTATGCCGGTTTTTTCTGTAAAGCCGAAAGCCTTGAAGTATTCAAAAAACTTATCCTTGCCCAGTCTTTGTCCTATCTGAATAAAAGCAGGGTTGCAGGAGTTTGTCATAGCCGTTGTAAAATCCTGCATACCGTGAGAATAGCTTGCCCAGCAATGCATCTGAACGTCCGCCACCTGATAAACCTGACCGCAGTCAAAACTGGAATTTAGGTCAATTACCTTTTCCTCCAAAGCGGAGGAGCCTGTAATTACCTTAAAAACAGAGCCGGGAAAATAAAGCTCGGTAATAGCCTTGTTTTTCCATTGCTGCTCACGTTTGGCGGCGTACTGCTCGCTGTACTCTTCCTCGTCAACTATTCCCGAAAGGAAAGCCGCCGCGTTCTTGTCGTAAATTGAATTTTTATCGTTCAGATCGTACCCGGGAACTGTCGCCATTGCGTAAACCGCCCCCGTCTTTGCGTTCATCATTATGGCGCAGGCTCTCTCCGCAGGCGCGTGAGCCTGTACCTGCTGCTGCAAATATTTTTCAACATAATACTGCAAGGTCATATCTATCGTCAGATAGACGGAATTTCCGTCCTGCGATTCGTACATCTTGTCATTTTTGTAGGGCATTTCGTTGCCGTAGCCGTCTCTTGCGGAAATTATCTTTCCGTCCACGCCTTTAAGGTACTCGTTGTAGTAGGATTCAACTCCGTAAACGCCGTCGCCGTCAAAATTCGTAAACCCTATGACCGAAGCGGCAAGCTCCGCCTGCGGATAATAACGCTTTGTGTCGGGTTCACTGAAAATAAGGTCTCCCAGATTATCCTCCTCAGCACGCGTCATAATTTTATCGTAGACGGGCTTTTCAATAGATTTTGCAATCAGCGCCCATTTGCTGTCCGCACCGTTGGTAGTAAGCTTTTTCACAGCAAAATCATAAGTAACGGCAAGCTCCTCGCTTAAAATAGTCGCCGCCGCGTTTATCATGCGCTGCGATTCGGGAATACCGCTTTCCGTATCGACATCGCTGTTTTTCAGCTCGCTCTGCTGCTGATCGTAAATTTTTTTCGGGTTTACACAAATAGAATAAACCATTGCCGACTGTGCAAGAATTTTTCCGTTCGTATCGTATATACTGCCCCTGTTAGCCTTGACAATAGTGCTCTTGAACTGATTTTCGTTGGCAAGAGCCTGGTATTTGTTATTCTCTGTTATAGAAGTATTGAAAAGGCTGACGATTATCCAGCCCGTGAACGCCAAAAAAAGCGGCAGTATAACAAGATTAAGCTTAAATCTCATTTTATTTGTTGGCTGATAGGACAATTTCGTTTCTCCTTTCGGGGTCTTTATGACATTATCGGGGACGCTCCGCAAGAGGGTCCCCAAAATATTCCATTATTAATTTTTATTTTGTCACCCTCTGATATATTCCAAAAAGTCGCTTAAAGTGTGCTTTATACGGACAAAAATATTATCCTCATTCTCGGGAATGTCCACCACGCTGCCGTTAGAAATGCTTACATACTCTATTTGGGATTTGTCCAGCTTCTGCATACCGAGAACGTCCTCAACATAGGTCTCAACCGATTTGAGAGCGGTCTTTTCCTCCAGCTCGGAGCGCATTCTTGCGTTTTCGCTGTTCAGCATCTCCACATATTTGGTCTGCGCCGTAATTTCGGCATGGATAGAAGCCTCCTCCACCTTTCCGTAAATTACCGCGCCCAAAAGTATACCGACTGCCGCCGCAAGCACTATCATGCTCGGCACAGACCCCGTATTCTCGGCTTTGCGCCTGTGAATACGTATCTTGGGAGCTTTTTCGGGAGCAACATCTTCGTATTTTGTAAGATCGTAAGCAAGATTATTATTACTCATTCGCTCACCATTTTCCTTTCTTTGTCACAACTTGTCCATTTTACATCTATATTTTTTCTATTATCCTTAGCTTTGCGCTTCTGCTTCTGTTATTTACCTCCAGCTCCTCGGGGGAAGCCTCTATGGGCTTTCTGTTTACAAGCTTTCCCTCGGGTACTCTCCCACACACGCACTGGGGAAAATCGGGGGGACATATACACCCCTTGCAGAAGCCTGCAAACCGCTGCTTAACTATCCTGTCCTCCAAAGAGTGGAACGTTATCACGCACAATCTCCCGCCGCTTTTCAGCAGCCCGAACGCCTCGTCCAGACCCTTGTCAAGATGTTCAAACTCGCAGTTTACCGCAATTCTGAACGCCTGAAATGTTTTCTTGCAGGGGTTCTTGTCCCTTTTGAATTTTGCGGGGACAGCCTCGCCGATAATTTCCGCAAGCTGTGACGTAGTCTCTATCGGCTTTTCCGCACGGCGTTTCACTATCAGTTCAGCAATTCTCCTGCTGAATTTTTCCTCGCCGTACTCGAACATTATCCTCGCAAGCTCCTCTTGGGGGAGCGTGTTCACAAGGTCAGCGGCAGTCCTGCCCTCTTGTGACATTCTCATGTCAAGGGGAGCGTCCCCATGATAGGAAAACCCTCTCTCCAATGTGTCAAGCTGGTGAGAGGATACTCCCAAATCGAGTAAAATACCGTCCGCAGCGGAAATTCCCTCCGCCTCGGCTATCGCTTTTATGTCGGAGTAATTTCCGTGCACCACTTTAGCGTTGTACCCCGAAAGTCTTTCGGAAGCCGCCGCAACAGCGTTAGGGTCGCGGTCGATACCCAAAAGCCTGCCGCCCGTGAGCCGCTTTGCGACTTCAAGGGAATGTCCCCCGCCGCCGCAGGTGCCGTCAATATAAACGCCGTCGGGTTTTATGTTCAGACCCTCTATCGTCTCGGCAAGCAGCACCGAAACATGGGAAAATTTCACTGTATTATCCATTAATTTGTAATATCCTCATTTATCAAAAAGCAATATCTTCCAAAGCCTCTGAAAGCATATCGTTGGTGATCTCGCTGCTGAACGCCTTGAATTTGGCGCTGTCCCAAATTTCGGCACGATTAATAACGCCCAGCACCGTTATATCATGGTCAAGACCCGCGTAATCCCGCAGATTTTGCGGGACAAGAATACGTCCCTGCTTGTCGGGTTCAACAGTACAGGCGTTTATGATAAGCATTTTCGCAGCCTTTGCCTTTGCGCCGGTAAGAGTTTGAAGCTTTTCTGTAAATATATCCCAATCCTCATTGGAATATACATATAAGCATCCGTCAAGCCCGATAGTGACAATAAAGCTGACGCCCAGCCGCTCACGCAGCTTTGTTGGGAAAGCCATACGCCCTTTAGCGTCCATAGTATGTTCATAAGTACCCATTAACGTATTGCCCGCCATGCTTTATCACCTCTTTCTGCGGATTTTCCGGTAAATATTGCTGTATTTCACCCTCCCACTTGAAGGGGACTGCGTTCAAGTAAGCTTTCTTATCACTAACATTGGGTGGAAAAGTTCAGCCTGCTTTCCACAACGTTTTCCACACCTTGTGGAAAATTCACCACTTTTCACCTCAAATCAGTGACTTTTCACCACTTTAATGATATTATACACCAATTCCGCCCAAATTGCAACCTTTGAAAAAATTTGAGTAAAAAATTAGCAACGAAATTTGCCCCTTATTTTTGTGATTTATTACAAAAATAATACTTACCGCATATTTAATCAGTAAGTATACTTTAAGTATTGTAAATAAGCAAAAAATTTCCGCACACCATTATGTATAGTATGCGGAAATTTATTACAAATTATTATCATACAGCTCCGACATCTTTTTCATAAGCTCCTCGTCAAGAGCATATTGCTGTTTTTTGTCAAGATTTTCCTCCAGATACTTTGCTTTCAATTCGGGAGTAAAACCTCCCGCCGCCGCCATGTACTCATCGAACTGCCTGTTAAACTCGTCACGGTACTCAAACGACGATTCTGCACAAAACACAAAGTTATGCCCCTTGTCATCAAAGGAAACAAACTCAAACCGCGAGTCGCCATTGTACTTATCATAAAATTTTTGGTAACTTTTGTCATACGGTACCATGCCATCGTCCTTGCTGTGGACTATCATAACCGCCGTATTTGATGAAGCAAAGCCGTCCATGCAGCTAAGCGAAGCATATGTCCCAAACTTTTTCTCTTCGATTTTGTTTATGTAGGGCATGAGCCAATCAATAGCGTCCCCCGCAATTTCCCTGCCCTGAAACTCTATTATGTCGGCGGACTTGTCAAAGCCCGACACCATTACGGCAGCCTTGACCTCGGGGTGGAGATTGAGTACGCTGCCAACCGAATACGCGCCCCAGCTATGCCCCCAGAGCATTATAGGCAAGTCCGCAAATTCCTCCGTACTCTCAACAAACCGTAAAGCATAGTCAAGGTCGATAACGCCCTGGGGCATACCGCCGACCTCCTTGCCCTCGCTTTTGTCGTTTCCCGTAGCGTCATATGCGAACACATCATACCCGCAGGACGCAAAGTAGTCCGCAACAACCATATAGTCGTTGTGTCCCCCGCCGCCGAAGCCGTGCGCCATGACCACAACGCCCTTTGGATCATCGCCGCGGTAATATTTGTACCCTGCAAGCTTCTGCCCCTTGTCTGACTTAAAAGCATACTCCGCAACATTCAGTCCCTCAAACTCGTCAATGCTTCTTGCCGTTGGCTTATAGGTCTCAAACCGTTTGCCGAAATTGTCGTCGTACACAACCCTTGCGATTATCGGCGGAGCAAATATTGCCGCCAAAATCAGCAGTGCAGCAAGTGCCCCTACTATTGTTAATGTGATTTTTAAAGTCTTTTTCATTTTTTGACCCCTTTGCAGCAAATTTCTGCCGCACCTGATGACAGATGCGGCGAATAATAATCTCAATCAGCAGCGTTCGACATGGTACTTTGCGTACTTTTTGCCGCTCCACGCTTTTTGCGGTAATGGTCTATCACAATGTAATAAATCGGGATCGACATTGCCAGCGGCGCCCAAGCGGTCGCAAACCAAAATTCGCTTGAAAACATTACTTCAAAAAGTATACCGAAAAACAGGTATACTATCACGCACAGCACAGGGTAGCAGAAAATCATCGGATTACGCTTTTTTATCGCCGCAATTCCCGTATAGAAAAGCGGTATCGTCAGGAACAAAAGCCACATTGTACTCATCCAAAGCTCGCCGGCGCCGCTCCATATATCCATAAGCGGCATACCTACACCGAAGTAGATAACCGTACAAAGCAGCGGATAGCAGAACAGTACAAGCTTGCGTTTTCTGAGGGCTTCCTTAGTAGTATAATAAAGCGGTATCAACAGGAACAGCACCCAGCCCCAATGCGGTATCCCCAAGCCTGCGCTGATAAAGAACAGCGATACTATTATAAATGGGAAAAGCTTGTCAAACAACGTCATAGGCGGTCTTTGCCCATTACTCTTGTGCTTCTTTTTCTTTCCTTGTTTTTCGGAATTGCTGTAATTATAACTATAGTTGTAGTTATAATTATATTTCTTTTCCTTTTCTTCAATTTTCTGTCCAAGCTTGTCAAAGGAATTTTCGATAGCCATACCTGCCTTTTCAATACCTCTGCCAAGCTTGTTGATACCGTTTTCAAGCTTATCTTCAAAGGTCTTACCGTCCTTGTCTGACTTCTTCATTTCCTCGTTTATCTTCTGACCCGCGGCGTTTATCACATCTCCGACAGCGCGTCCCGCTTTTTCAACGGCTTTCCCGAAATCGCCGAAATCAATTTCGGATGAAGTTTTACGGCTCTCCTCCTCGCTGATGTCAGCGCCGAAAGGCGCACCCTGCGGTATAGAATTGTGTACCGTTTCCCTGTTGGGATAAATCTCCTCCTCGGTATAATTTTCGGGACGCATCTCACGTGCAGGCTCCTTATAATTATCCTTTTTAAGGGAGACTCCGCCGCCGACAGGTCTGCTGTCCGTCCGCAAAAGCTCGTCGAGGGACACATTATACAGTCTCGACAGCAGTATCAGGTTATCGGTATCGGGTGAAGCCTCCGCCCGTTCCCATTTTGACACTGCCTGACGCGAAACTCCTATCTTTTCCGCAAGCTCTTCCTGGGACAAATTGTTATTTTTTCTCATTTGCTGTAATCTGTTAGCTATCTCAACATTCATCGTTATCTTCCTTTCCGTATGCAATATCGGTGTGCATTCTTTTTGTTTAACAATATTATATCACATATATTATTTTATTGCAAGACATTTTTGGTTGCATTTTTAATTTTTTCAAAACGCAACCAATAGTTGCGACGGGGTGCCCCCGCTGCCAAAGTCCCCCCAAGGCACGCTGTCATGTACCCTTAGAACAAAAGCCCCCCGAGGGGCGGGAGAAAAAATCATAGTTCTCAAAATCATAATATAAAAAATAGCACCATAATTTGGTACTATTTTTAAAGTTATTCATTAGCAGCTTTCCTGTGCCTTGAAAAAAGCTTTGAAATTTTCCTTATTCTGGGTATCACCGTCTCCAGCAAACCGCAGTACTTATCAACAAGCACGATAACCAAAGTTTCCCGATATTTCGGCAGAGCCGTTATATTCAGCGGGAACATATGCTTCTCGATAATATCACTCTCCAGCTCGGAAATGTAAAAATTCTCCTTGGCATTTTCCAGAGCCTCTTTTGCGTGAGTAAAGCCGTGAAGTCTCTTTCCTTTGGGACGCTTGTATGTATGCCAGTCATACAGAAACAGGTCGTGGAGCAGTCCCGCTCTTGCGCCCGCCCGCTGATTAAGCGAGAAAAATCCGCAAAGCCTGTAATTATAGTAAGAAACATTGAGACAGTGCTGAAAACAGGTGGTCTCGCCGTGATGAGTGTATTTCTTCATCTGCTGCACCACATCGCTCTCCAACAGGTCGGCAACGAGGTAATAGTAGGTGATCAGATCCTTGTCGTTAAGGTCGATCTTCGACCCGATAGCTTTAAGCATTTTACAGCCCTTTTCCTTTCAAAGTGACGTTACGGATAGTACACACCTATTATACAATATAAACAGCAACTTTTCAACACTTCTCATAAATATTCCTGCACAATTTTGCACCGACTTTTTTGAGCAATTTCACTATTTTGCTTCGGCTTCCTTGACGCTGCCCATTATCATATACTTTCCAATAGGAGTTCTTTCCAGCGCTGCCTTTATAGCAAAATAAAGCGGTATGGAAATTACCACGGCGATAAAACCGTTAAACGTAGAGGATAATGCCTTTTCTCCAACCATTACCATAGCAGTGCCGAAAGCGTTCCCTTTGATAAGCTCGGCAGCAAAAGTTTTCCCCAGATAAAGGATAATATATACGATTTGTCCCACGATAGCAGCCAGTACAGCTCTTGCAAACTCATTTTTTACCCCTCTGCGGTTCAAAACACCCGCCGTCCAGCCCATAGCAAACTTGTTAATAAATGTAAACGGAGCGGAGGTAATATATTTCGGATTGAACAAGTCGTACATAGCCCCGCCTATTCCGGAGGAAACGCCTCCCGTTACCCCGCCGAAAAGCAGTCCCGCCAACAGACACATTGAGTTTCCAACGTGAATTCTCGCGTCGTTAGGCAAAGGAATGGAAATAAAATTTCCTGCGTATACCAGCGCAGCCATCAATCCTGCGGTAACAATTTTGTAAATTAATTTTCTTTTTTCAGCAATACTTTTCATAACTAAAGTCCCTCTTTCTGTTTATGCTGATTTGCGCGCTTTCTTTTAGGAGCAAATCAGTATTGATGTTATCAGTATACTCCTCCTCAAGACTTTTCGCAAATAGTGAACCGCAGAAAATATTTTGTTCAAATTTATTGTAAGTATACAGAATTTTTGACAATTTACACAGTGTTTCAGTCATTTGTCACAAAAAAATATTTCCATAAAAATACAGCAAAAAGCGGCGTTGTTTCATTGCACAAAACGCCGCTTGATTCTATATGGAATTTACATCTATTCGTAGAAAACTCACTTCTTGCCGTCCAGCTTCATGGTAAGAGAAAGTCTTTTGCGCTTCACATCAACGTCCAGAACCTTGACCTTGACAACCTCGCCGACCTTTACAACATCAAGAGGGTGTCTGATAAACTCATGGCATATCTGCGAGATATGCACAAGTCCGTCCACATGAACGCCTATGTCAACAAAGCAGCCAAAGTCGATAATATTGCGGACAGTTCCCAAAAATTCCATGCCCGGCTTTAAATCCTCCAGCTCCATAATATCGCCGCTCCTCATCAGCGGAGGGGGCAGCTCGTCTCTGGGATCGCGTCCCGGCTTTGAAAGCTCCTTAAGAATATCCGTCACCGTCGGCACGCCGATCCCCGCGGTTTCCGCAATTTTTGGGACTCCTATCTTTTTAGCCGCAGCAGGTATCTCCGTCAGCTTGTCCGCCTTTAAATCGGCAATTGTAAAGCCGCACTCGCCGATGATCTTCTTTGCCGCCTCATAGCTTTCTGGGTGTACCGCAGTGTTGTCAAGGGGATTTTTTCCGTCCCTGACCCGAAGAAATCCCGCGCACTGCTCAAACGCCTTTGGACCCAGCTTTGCGACCTTTAAAAGCTGCTTTCTGTCGCTGAAGGAACCGTTCTCCTCGCGGTATGCAACAATATTTTTCGCCACCGCGCCGCTTATGCCCGCAACATACGAGAGCAGCGAGTGCGAAGCCGTGTTCAAATCAACTCCCACACTGTTTACGCAGTCCTCCACAACACCCGACAAAGCTTCGTCCATTCGGGCTTTGGGCATATCGTGCTGATACTGACCCACGCCTATCGCCTTTGGGTCTATTTTCACAAGCTCCGCGAGAGGGTCCTGCAAACGCCGTGCGATCGAGACTGCGCTCCTAAGTGAAACGTCGTACTCGGGGAATTCCTCCGCAGCAAGCTTTGAAGCCGAGTACACCGAAGCCCCCGCCTCTGATACCACCATATATGAGACCTTCCGCGGTATCTCCCCAATGACCTTTGCCACAGCCGCCTCCGCCTCGCGGGAAGCCGTACCGTTACCGATGGCAATAATTGTCACATTGTATTTTTCAATGAAGCTTTTCATCAATGCCATTCCCTTTTCCGTCCTGTGCCTGTCGTCGATAGTCACATAAGCAACGCCCGTATCCAGCACCTTTCCCGTGTTGTCAACGACCGCAAGCTTACAGCCGGTTCTGTATCCGGGGTCTACGCCGAGAGCGGCTTGTCCCTTAACAGGCGGCTGCATAAGGAGCTGCCTTAAATTGGAGGAAAACACCTTGATCGAAGCCTCACAGGCCCTTTCAGTGAGCCAAGCCCGTATCTCACGCTCCACGGAGGGGAACAAAAGACGCTTATAGCTGTCCTCCGCGGCGGACTTTACTATATTTCCGCAGGCAGAATTGTTTTTGACATATTTCTCCGCAGTAAATTTTTCTCCGATACCCTCCGGCATGGCAACGCCGACCCTCAGCTTGTCCTCACGCTCGCCTCTGTCAACGGCAAGGACGCGGTGTCCCGCAATTTTAAACACAGGCTCGGAAAATTCGTAATAATCCCTGTAAACCGTGTCCTCGTCGGGATTCACAGCCTTTGAAACGACCTTTCCGTTCTTTATCGTCATTGAACGCAAAGACTTTCTAAGCTCCGCGTCGTCGGAAATATCCTCCGCAATAATATCCATAGCGCCTTGAATTGCAGTCTCGCGGTCGGGGACTCCCTTTTCTTCGTCCGTAAATTTTTCAGCCTCCGCATAAGGGTCGGACTTAGATTCCTGTGCAAGAATAAATTCCGCAAGCGGCATAAGTCCCCTCTCCCTTGCAGCGGAGCCTCTCGTTTTACGCTTAGGCTTAAAGGGACGGTAAATGTCCTCCACCTCCACAAGCGTGGAAGCTTTTTCAATAGCCGCAGCGATCTCGTCGGTCATTTTTTCCTGCTCTGTTATCGCCGAAGTGATCTCCTCCTTGCGCTTTTCAAGATTTCGCAGATATGTAAGCCGATCAAATATCTCACGCAGCACCTGATCGTCCAGCGAGCCTGTCAGCTCCTTGCGGTATCTTGCAATAAACGGTATGGTTTTTCCATCGTCAATCAGCGAGACTGTGTTATCAATTTGTTCCTGTCTGAGTTTAAATTCAGTAGCAAGTATTTTGTTAATATTCAAGCAAATCTTCCTTTCAAAATAATGAATATCGTTTATTAAAGCACAAAAAATCCTCTGCAGGGATATCTTTAAGGTATGGGCTTAATGCTCATCACCAATTCGATCACATAAAGCGCCGTAACAACTATCACGCTCCATGACGTTATAAGTATCGGCATTGTCCTGCTTTTGTGGTACAGCGTATATGCGGGAAATCTTACCCTGCCGTTTGAAACTGCCGATATCAGTACTATTATTCCTATTATAAAGAAAACCGGCAGCATTATAAACGGTACTATATAGGATATTTCCTCATTAAAATAGCCGACAACCGTTGAAACAGACGCCATTAAATTGTTAGCCATATGGCATATAATGGCAGGAATAAGAGAACCGGTTTTAAGCGTTACCATAGCAAGCGGTATGCCGAGAAGAAAACCAAGCACGAACTGGTAAGGATTGCCGTGCATTATGCCGAAAATAAATGCGGAAAAGAAGATCGCAAATTTTTGGCTTATCTTTGCGCTGCACCTTAGAACAACGCCCCTGTATATCAGCTCCTCGCCAATGGGAGCAAGAATGACCGCGCCTAAAAAATCCGCTGTGTACACCATTGGGTCATGTTCAAGAACATAGTCCACGCTTGGAACGTAAAGCCCCAAAACGTCAAGTCCTCCGCTTATAAACAGAGTACAGATGATAGAAAGCTGCTGACAAAACAAAATTATCAGCACGTATCGGAATGTCTCCCCCGCCCTGACATTTTTTACGCTGAAAAGCTCTCTCGGGTTGTACTTTGTAAAAAAGCAGTACCCCGCAAAAACTATCATGGCGATAAGCGCGGGAAAGCACCCGCCGATTATAATATCCCAAAGGTCGTTTACCACCGAGCCGTTTTCGTCGTAAACGATCTCGTCGCCCATTTTCATCAAAATCAGGAACGCTCCTTGGCAAATCACATTCATAGCCACTAACAGCGACAGCAGGACTATACCTATCACATTATATTCGTGACGAAGCTTTTTCTTTTCTTCCTGCGGAACATAGTCTGCGGGAGGATAAAAGAATTGGGGCGGAGGCATCTGCTGCGGAGGGGGCATATTGTATTGACCGTTATAATTCATTTTTCAAAGCTTCCTCCGTTAAATATATCTTATTACAGAAATGACTCTGCCGATAATTTCACATTCGTCAACTATTATCGGATCCATAGTGTCATTTTCGGGCTGGAGGCGGTAATGTCCGTCCTCCTTGTAAAACGTCTTTATGGTAGCCTCCTCGCCGCCCACCATGACTGCGGCGATCTCGCCGTTTGAAACCACGGGGCACTTCTCGATAATAACTATATCCCCGTCAAGGATAGCTGCGTTTATCATGCTCTCTCCCCGAACCTTAAGGGCAAACAGTTCACCCGAATAGTTTTTCTGCTGGTGGAAATTAATGTAATCCGTAATATCCTCTACCGCAGTAATAGGCTGACCCGCCGTGATAGTGCCCACAAGCGGCACCTTTACCGCTCCCTTTCCCGCAAGCTTTATTGCACGGTTGCAGCCGTCCACCTTTTCGAGATATCCCTCCGCAACAAGGTTATTTACATATCTTGCGGCAGTGGAGGTGGAATGTATATCCAGCGCGGCGCATATCTCGCGGATAGACGGCGCAAAGCCATCCTCCATTCTCTCCTTTACGTACTCGAAAACTCTTTTCTGCTTTTCGTTCATAAGACCAGTCCTTTCATTTTTTATTTATTGTATTTATTTTCCAAAAGCTTTAAAATCCGCCTTGATACCTTGTTTACATCTCCGCAGCCGAGAGTGATTATCAAGTCGCCCTCCTCCGCGTTTTCGGCAACATACTGCGCCGTAAGCTCAAAATTCGCGTCGTGTTCTTCTTCCTCGAAGTACACGCAGCCCTCTATTTTTTCGGCAAGGTCTTTGGTATGGATACCCACCGTGTTTTCCTCACGTCCGCCCATAATTGCGGTAAGAACAGTCCTATCGGCAATAGACAGAGCCTTGGCGAAATCCTCCAAAAGCAGAGCAGTCCTTGAGAAAGTAAACGGCTGGTGGACTGCCCACACCCGCTTAAAGCCAAGCTTTACCGCGGCATTGAGGGTAACGGCTATCTCCGCAGGGTGATGACCGTAATCGTCCACAACGGTTATGCCGTGGATTTCACCGTACTTTTCAAAACGCCGTCCCGCGCCCTTAAAGCTTTCAAGACCCTTTGCAACGCCCTCCGAAGTCGCTCCCGCGCTGTATGCCGCAGCAGCCGCAGCCACAGCGTTGACGATATTATGCTCTCCCGGGACGTGGACGGAAGTCCTGCAAAAAGCTTTCCCATTGTGCATAATAGTGAACTCCGTGTTCATGCCGCTGATATGCTTTATTTCGGCAGGATACCAATCGTTTTCGGGACTTGCTCCAAAGGTAATAATTTCCTTACCGGTAATACCCTCCAACGCTTTCATGGAGTTTTCGTCGTCACCGTTTATTATAATAGTACGTGTGGTAAGTTCGCAGAATTTATGGAATGACTTAATAATATTATCCAAATTTTTGAAGTAATCCAAATGATCCTCGTCAACATTTAGGATAACCGCCGTGTCCGCCGCAAGGTGCAGAAAATGGTCACGGAACTCGCAGGCTTCACAGACCATGACCTCGCTGTCCCCCGCAATGCCGCTGCCGTGGATAAGCGGGAGCTTTCCGCCTATCACCGCGCTTATATCCATACCCTGCATTACCAGTATTTGGGTTATCATAGAAGTAACCGTAGTCTTTCCGTGAGTGCCGCTTACGCAGACGGCGTTGGCAAAATTTTCGGTAATAATACCCAGCAGCTCGCTTCGTTCAAGGACTTTTGCGCTGCTTGCCCTTGCTGCCACCAATTCGGGATTATCCTCACTTATAGCCGCCGTGTGGACGATAACATCGGCGTCCCCGATATTTTCCGCCCGCTGCCCCAAATACACGGGGATACCCATATCACGGACTGCCTGCAAGGTCTCCGTCTCGTTGTTGTCCGAGCCTGTGAGATAGTAACCCTGATTGTGGAGTATCTGTGCAAGAGGGTACATACCGCTTCCACCAATTCCAATAAAATGGATATGACTGCTATTGTTTAAAAAATGTTTATTCAAAAAACACACCTCGCCCGATTTTGTTTCAGATTTAGTTAAGAATATCCTGCTATAATAGATACAGTGGTATACATATTATTTGCTGAAAATTCTTTTTATTACTGAATAATTTACCATTCAGCAATCAATAATATATTTGTAAAAAGTATATCACGAATGTCAATTATTAAGGAGGACGTTTCAATGAACATCACAGACATTAAGATCAGGAAAATTATTCCTGACGGAAGGCTTAGAGCAGTTATCTCTATCACTATCGACAATATGCTTGCAGTACACGACATCAAGGTCGTACAGGGTGACGAGAGACTTTTCGTAGCAATGCCCAGCAGAAAAGATGAGAGCGGTATTTTTAGGGACATCGTTCACCCGATCTCTCCCGAAGCCCGTAAGCTTGTAGAGGACGAAATTCTCGACGCTTACACCCGCCACATTGAGCAGATGCAGGCTGAAGCCGAAGCGGAAGAAGCAGGTCTGTAAGCTCAAAAAATTACAACTACTTTGCAGCTCCTAACTAAAGGGGCTGCATTATTTTTGTAAGAGCCTGTTCAAAATCTTTTTATGTGCGGATTTTTGGTAAGATTTTGTCGAAATCAAGGCAAAAAGCCGCAGGAATACTTGCCGTATTTCAAGGCTTTTTAACGCAGAGTTCGGCAAAAGATTGCCGAAAAGACGTGCGTAAAAAGATTCTGAACAGGCTCTAAGTATCGGGAACTTATTTCCCTAAAATTTTGGCGGCTTTCAGTATCGCGCATTGAGTCTTTGCATCGGGAAGCTCGCCGTTCATTACCATTTCAACAGCTTTTTCAAAGGGGACTTTTACAACGTCAAGGAATTCGTCATCGTCCAAGTCCTGATTTTCAAATGTAAGCCCGGTTGCAAGGTACATATGAATTTTTTCCGTAAGATACGCCACCGAGGGGTAGCATACGCCGAGATACTCAAATTTTTCGCACACCGCTCCCGTCTCCTCACGAAGCTCACGAAGTCCTGCTTCGCGGTGATCCTCGCCGTATTCAAGCTTTCCCGCGGGTATCTCCGTCAGGACAGTCTGAAATGGGTATCTGAACTGCTTCACCATAAGTATCTCGCCCTTGTCATTCACAGGGACTACGCATACTCCTCCGGGGTGGGTAACAAGCTCTCTTGTAACGACCTCGCCGTTTTCAAGCTCGGCTTTGTCCTTTTTAACGTTAATTATTTTCCCGTCGAAAATAAGCTCGGAATCAACAGTTTTTTCAAAAAGGTGCATAGCATTTCCTCCAAAATATATTTATAATAGTATAAACGAAAATTCACGCTTTTACAGCACAACAAATGTTCTCTGAAATATTATAACACATATTTTCTGTTTTAACAAGGGGTTTTTGGCAATTTTTTTATTTTTTTTACAAAAAAAATCTGCAAAAGCTATTGTAATGAGACAAAAAAAGTTTTATAATAATAGTGTATGTAATTTTTTATACAAAAATTTCAAATTTTCCGAACGGAGGTCTATCCTTGGATAACTCACAAATTACTCTCAAATTCAGTCCCAAAACCTTTTTGTTCAACAAAAGGCTTTATATTTTTGCATTTTTTGTGCCGATGCTTATTCTTTTGATATCATACTTTATTTTCGGCATATATCCTTTCGGGGACGAATCGGTGCTGGTTCTCGACCTTAACGGTCAGTACGTATACTATTACGAGAACCTGCGCGACGCCTTTTGGGGCAACGGCAGCATGGTCAACAGCTGGAGCAGAAATCTTACCGGAGAGATAATAGGCATATTTGCCTACTACCTTGCAAGCCCGTTCTCGATCGTTGTAATGCTGTTCCCGCGCTCTCATATGGTGGACGCGCTGCTTACCATGCAGTTACTTAAAGTGGGAGCGGCTTCCGTTACTTTCTGCTGGTACATGAGAAGCGCTAAGCGGACTTCACCCTATACGTCCCTTATTTTTGCGATACTGTACAGTCTTATGTCCTACATGATAGTACAGCTTATGGACCCTATGTGGCTGGACGGACTGGTATATCTTCCCATAATCTGCCGCGGAATAGAACAGCTTATCGACCGAAAAAAATGGCTGCTGTTCATAATCCCTCTTGCCCTTATGTTTATGGCAAACTTTTACATTGGCTGGATGATAGCAATATTCTGCTGTCTTTACTTTTTGGCGTACTATTTCTTTATTTCACCCGAAACAAATACGTTTCACATCAAGCATTTCCTGATCTCGGGAGTAAAATTCGCCGCGGGTGGAGTCCTTGCCGCAGTCTGCTCCGCATGGCTTTTGATACCGCTTTACAACAGCCTTAGCCTCGGCAAGCTGGAATTTTCCACCCCAAGCTACGAAATGAAGACTCAGTTCGATTTTATCGACTTTTTTGTGAACCTGCTCCCCAACGTTTACGACACCTGCCGTCCAGAGGGGTCTCCCGTAGTGTACTGCGGGGTGCTGACAATGCTGCTTATACCGCTTTTCTTTTTCAACACCAACATAAAGCTTAAGCACAAGATCGGTTATGGACTTCTCGCGCTTACGATAATTCTTTCCATGTATATGTCCACCGTTGACCTTGTTTGGCACGGACTTCAAGTACCTAACTGGCTGCCCTACCGCTACTCGTTCATATTCAGCTTTCTGCTTCTCGTTATGGCGGCGCAGGCGTTTGAGCGCATAGAGGGAATTACCTTTAAGGAGATCGGCGTTGTTTTCTTCCTGATAATCGCTTACGTATTTTACATTGACAAGCAAAATCCTATTGTTTCCGCCAACGGCAAGGATATAGAAAAGGTCAATATTTTAGCAACGGTGTGGTTTACCGTACTCATAAGCGGTATTTATGCTCTTATGCTGCACGCTCACAAAAAATACTACCGTATAAAGCCCGTACCGATAGCGGTGACTGCGCTTGTTATGGTGGAATTGACCGTTTCCACTACCTACACCATGTTCCAGATCGACAGGGACGTTGCTTACTCCACACGAAGTTCATATAACAGATACATCACGCTGGGCAGGAATACCGTGAACAAAATTTACGAAAACGACAGCTTTGAGGAAAGCGGCGTTTACCGTATTGAGAAAAACTTCCAAAGAACAGTAAACGACGCAATGGCTTTCGGCTCGTTTGGACTTGCACACTCAAGCTCCACCCTCAACGCCGCGCCGATCCAATTCCTGAGAAACCTCGGCTTTTCATACGGGGGACATTATATAAGGTATCAGGGCGCGACCTATGTAACCGACGCGCTTTTCGGCGTCAAGTACGTTATGGAAAAAAGTACTGTACCGGAAAAAAAGGACGAGGACGCAGAATATGTGGACGGCTCTGTCCCCGAGGAAAAGGAGACAGAGGTTGCCGTATCTAAGCACTACAAGGACTACCCCGTTTTTGCCAACGGAGACAGCAAGGAGATAATGTACGTTTATGAAAATCCCTACGCTCTGCCGATAGGATTTATGGCGGACAGCGCCATTGCGGATATACATTTTGAGGGCTGGGAAAATCCTTTTGAAAATCAGAACAGACTGCTCTCCGCGCTGCTTTCGGAGGAGGAGCAGGACTTTTTCAAGCAGATAGAGATCAAGGACATTCTCCCCGAAAACGCAAAGCCTTCGACCTACGGAACTCACACCAAGTACGTACCGAGGATAGAGGGAGAAAATTCCCATATCGAATATCTTTTTGACGCTCCCACCGAGGACATGATCTATATGTACTTCCCCTCCAGCTATGAAAGACGGATAAATCTCTGGCTTAACAAGGATTTCCTTGCCTACTACTACGAGGGCGGAAATATGTCCATACAGCCCTTGGGACGGTACGGCGAGGGTGAAGAGATTTCTCTCATAACCACAATTACCGACAAAAACGAGGTACTGTTTAAGGACAACTATATTTATTACCTTGACGAGGAAATGTTTAAAGAAGCAATAGAAGAGCTTCGCAGTCAGCCCCTTGAAATCGAGTCCTTTAAGGAGGATCATATCAAGGGCAGCATTACCGCCAAAGAGGACGGGATAATGTTCACCTCAATTTCATGGGAGCCGGGCTGGAAAGTCTATGTCGACGGTGAAAGAGTCGAGCCTGTTGAGCTTGCGGACGCGCTTATCGGCGTCCCCGTCAGCGCGGGTACGCACACTATTGAGATGAAATTCTTCCCCAAGGGCATGGCTGCGGGAATTGTCCTGTCGCTTCTCGGCGCGGCGACCCTTGTGGTGATATGGTTCTACGAAAAGAAAAACAACAAGGTACTCCTTGACAGACTTTACGAAATATAAGCAGAGAAATACCGCTAAAACAAAGCCTCCGCAGATCGTGGAGGCTTTGTTATTACAATTCGGTTACAGAGCGGTTACAATGCAGTAACAATTATTGACCGCTGTTTAAAATAGTGGTATACTTTGGATAGGAAAACTCTTGAAAGGACGAATTACCATGAAAAGGAAAATTATTTTTTCAATACTTTTATCGGCAATGCTCCTTACCTCCTGTCAAACACAGGAGCAGTATACTGTTACCGAGCAGACGGCAACAACGTCCCAAGCTGTAACGACTGCTCCCGAAACAGAAGCAGAAGCTTCCGCAGCAACGACAACAACGGTAACGACCTCCGAAGCTACAGCAGAAACAACAACGACCGCTGCCGAAACTGTGCCGCCTAAAATTGAAAATATCGGCGGGGACGTTACCCTTGACATTGAAGTGAAAAAGCTTGACGATTTTTACAAAGCCGACCGCAATATTGCAAGATTAATATTTTTCGGGGACGTTGCCGCTATAAGCTCATACGGCGGCAGCGACAGCCGAATATTCTTTTTGGATATTGACAGCGAAACCGTGAAAGCCGAAATTACCCTCCCCGACGACTGGGAATTTGCGTGGTATTACACGTATGCCAAAGGCAGCGGCGATGTTTTATGCAGGATAAAGGTTTTAAGATATGATTATGAAAAATATGAAAATGAATACGGCGTACTTGTTGTCCGCAATGATTTTTCCTTTGAGATCATCGAGGACGAACCCGAAAAAAGTCTTGCCGTTCCTGTAGGCAGCCATAATATTTCCGACATACCCTACAATATTTATGACGCGGACAGCGGTGAAATAATCGTTGAGGGCTTTTTCGATGCCGAAACAGAGCTTGTTTTTGCTTCAAAATGGTTTGATTATAAATTCCCGATTGACGCTGAACGATTTGTTTACAGAATTTGCGGCTTTGAGTGCAAGCCAGGATTTGGTTACTATGATTTTGCGGCAGGCAAGGCGGTGAACTTCCCCGATTCAGAGGATTTCACCCCTGTTGGCGTACATGACGGAAAAATTTACGCTGAGCAATCCCCATGGGATGGAGATTGTCAGGGCGAGCTTTACACCTTTGACATTGAAACTCTTGAGAAAAAGCATTTTATGTCCTCCCCTGCCGAAGCGGACTCGGAGGAAGATTTTCGGGGTTATATGACATACGCCATGCCCGAAAGCGGCAGGTATTTGGCTGCCGAACGTTTTAATGCTATGAGCGGCACAACGGAGTTTTACATTATCTCCCCCGACAGCGGCGAGGTACTGGCAAAATGCACGCTGAACACCCTCGACATCAACTCGGAAATTAAATTTATCGGCGAAAATAAATTTGCCGTTTATGATGTGGAAAACAATGAGATAATCATTTTTGATGTAACGATCTAATACTAATTTGCTCCTAAAAGCGTAGGTAAAAAATCTGCGCAAAAATCATACGCGCAAATTTTTGCTTGATTTTTTACACGCTTTTTAGTCGCAAATTATTATAAGGAGGAATTTTTGTGAAAAGAAAAATAATTTTTACATTGATTTTATCGGCACTGCTCATCACCGCCTGCGATCACAAAACGCAGATAGTAGACGAGCTTGAACCGACGGGAACGTCCGCTTCGGCGCAGACGGAACAGTCTGTCGGGACTGCCGTCGTTCCTCCCGAAAACGGCGGGGAGACAAGCTTTGTTTTGGGCGGCGGGAATTATGAGGAAACAACAACCGCTGCCTCCGTAACGACTGTTTCCGAAACGGAAGCAGACATGACGGAATTTGTCATTGAAGAAGCTTCCCTCGAATATGAAAAGCTTTCTCTTGACGTACTTTTAGCCGAGGGTGAGAGCTTCAGCGGAGGAATATTCATTTCGGGAAACACCGCGGCAATGGCTTGCTACGACGAAAACGGCGGAGTGATACGCTTTTTTGACCTTGACGATATGACTGTTAAGGCGGACATACCCGCTCCCGAGGGCTGGGCTTTATACGGCGGCTACTCCACCTGCATAGAGGGCGGCGGCGAGGTCTTATGCAAGATACCTCTTAGCTACAATGAAAAAGAGCAGGAGCGGTACGCCGCAATAACCGTTTACAGCGATTTTACAACGGAATTTGCCGAGGGCGAACCGAGCATGATTTTTTCTTTCCTTGCGGGGGAGCATAATATTTCCGACTACCCAAATGACATTGTTGATACCGACAGCGGCGATATTATTGTTGAAGGCTTTGAAGATACCGAAACAGATTTGGGTTTTAACTCACGGTCGTATGATTATAATTTTTCTATTGACGGCGACCGCTTTGTTTACAGAATTTGCGGTTTTGAAAGTATGCCGGGCTTCGGTTACTACGATTTTTCGGCGGGGACGGCAACAAACTTCCGCGATTCAAGGAATTTATTCCCGATCGGTTACAAGGGCGGGAAAATCTACGCCAAAGAGGGAGCTTGGGACGGAATGTGTCAGGGAGAGCTGTACACCTTTGACATAGAGACGGCGGAAAAGGAGCATTTTATGTCCTCACCCGCTGAAATTGAGCTTAACGATTACACCGAATATTATATGCCGCAGGGCGCTAATTACATAGCCGCGAATTACTATGATTTTGATAATTCCCAAAACACGGTTTATATTATTTCGCCTGAAAGCGGTGAAGTACTGGCGCAAAGCGTGGTTGAGACGAAGCATATGAACTTTGAACTTTTGTTTATGGACAATAATAGATTTGCGGCATATGACGATAACGCAAACGAAGTTATTGTCTTTACAGTAACTTACTAAGGAGGGTATCATTTTGAAAAACAAAATAATTTTTACATTGATTTTATCGGCACTGCTCATCACCGCCTGCGATCACGAAACACAGATAGCAGACGAGCTTGAACCGACGGGAACGACCGCGTCGGCGCAGACGGAACAGTCTGTCGGGACGGTTGTCGTTCCACCCGAAAACGGCGGGGAGACAAGCTCTGTTTTGGGCGGTGGGAACGAGACGACGGTCAGCGCTGCCGAAACGACAACAGAAACAGAACCCGCCGAAAAGGAATTTTCTCTTGACGTACAAAAAATTAACATCAGCGTCATTACGGCGGAGGACGAGCGTTTAGCAAGCGGCGGACTGTTCCTTTCGGGCGACATTGCCGCTGTAGAGTGTTTCAGAAACGACAGCGATGAAATACGGTTTTTCGACATAAACGACCTGACAGTCAAAGCAAGCATAGCCGCTCCCGAGGGCTGGGAGCTTGCCAACGATTTCACTCGTCCTTGTATCGAGGGCAGCGGAGACGTTTTCTGCAAGATAAAGCTTTCACGCTTTGACAGCGAAAAATTGCAGGACGAGTACGCCGTGCTTATAGTCCGCAATGATTTTACAACAGAGCTTACCGAGGGCGAGCCGCGGGAAATTTTTTCTTTCCCCGCAGGCAATCACAATATTTCCGACCAAATGTATGATATTTTTGACGCGGACAGCGGCAGTATTATTGTCAAAGGCTTTGAAGATACCGAAACAGATTTGGGTTTTAACTCACGGATGTATGATTATAATTTTTCTATTGACAACGACCGTTTTGTTTACAGAATTTGCGGTTTTGAAAGTATGCCCGGCTTCGGTTACTACGATTTTTCGGCGGGAGAAGCTGTGGAACTTGCCGATTCGAGAAATTTTATGCCTGTCGGTTTTTATGGCGGAAAAATCTACGCGGAGGAAGGCGCGTGGGACGAAATGTGTCAGGGTGAGCTGTACACCTTTGACATAGAGACTGCGGAAAAGGAGCATTTCATGTCCTCCCCCGCTGCGATTGAAAATAACGATTATACGGAATATTATATGCCCCCGAACGGAGAATACATCATTGCAAGCCATTTTAACTATGATAATGAAAATTACGAAAATTCCAAATGTATAATTTTTATTATATCCCCCGAAAGCGGCGAGGTTATGGCACAGCACGAACTCAGCAGCGAATACAACGACTGCCGCTTCTTTGCATTTGCGAACAGCAACAGGTTTGCGGCATTCAACTATAATACGACCGAAATAGTTGTTTTTGATGTAACATATTAAGGAGGGATTTTGTGAAAAACAAAATAATTTTCCCGATAATTTTATCGGCAGTGCTGCTTGCCGCCTGCAATTCGGAAAGCACGTCAAGTCCCGCGGAAAATCCCACGGAAAGCGAAGTTACAACGGCATTGGAAACAGAACCGACGGAAACGGAAACAGTCTCGGAGACAACGGAGACCGCTGCGGAGACTGCCGAAGAGAAAATTGAGGATATAAGCGGCAGTACTTCAAGCGATCATTTCGATTACTTCACATTTGATTTTGGAAAATTTGAAGTAAATATGGAAGATTATCCTTTTGCATTAATTAAACCTGATACCCACAGAGAATGTAAGCTCTTATCGAAAAATCTTTTATGTGCAATTTATCAATATCAGGAGCTTGATCAGGACCGCCTGCATTATCTGCGGATATACGATATTGACCAAAACGAGATCGCAGCGGAAATACTTATGCCTGACGGAAACAATTTTCTTGCCTACGGCTGCGAAAATAATGACGAAAACGTGCTGATACAGGTTTATATGAGCAGTTACCGCGATGATACTGTACATTACAGCGAAATGACCGTTTACAAAGATTACAGCTATGATATTATTGACGATGACTCAACGCCATACCCTGGAATTGATTACTGCAACACGGGCATATACGGCAACGAACCGGGCGCTGAAGACATTGTGAATTTAAGAACAAACACCACTCTTGTTGAGGACGGCGATAACGGTATCGCCCTGTTCGGCGCGTCCATTGACGAGAACCGTTTTTCATTTATAAAGAGGGAATACGGTGTTGGCACTTATATCGGCATTTACGATTATTCCACAGGCGGGATAACGGAAATTCCCGACAGCGACATTTTAGGCGTTATCGGATATTATAACGGGAAAATTTACGCATATAACACAAATACAGCTGAACTTAAAATGGAACAATGCGTAGGGGAAATTTACTCCTTTGACGTCGAAACCCTTGAAAAAAATATCCTCATGACTTTTCACACTCCTGACGATGGCAGAGAGGGAAGTATAGATTGCTTTATGGAGCAAAACTGCGGTTATATGGCAGTTGCTTTGGAGTATAATATTGGTAAAGAGACCGCATATATTGTTTCCTTGGACAGCGGCGAGATTGTTGCAAAGCATGACAGCGGAGATGACTGGGACGATTACGACGGAAAAATAAGGGGGATCACCTACGCGGACGGCAGGATAGCTTTACAGAATTTCAGTACCGATAAGCTGCTTGTTTTCGATCCGAAAGAATAAGAAAAGAAGTGATATACCATGGTAGAGTACACTATTGGAGCGGCATTTAAAAATACCGAGGATAACAATGTTTACGATTATTTGACCTGCAAAAACGGCGAGCCTGCGGACTATGCCAAAAAACTTACGCATGACGCTGCCGCTATGCTTGCGGAATTTTCGGACTGCTTTGATGATTACGGCGGCTTGAAAATTGCCGCAATATCCGACACGGACGGTTCTTACGCCGTGCCAATGGCTTGCATGGGCGCCGAAGCAACTGTTTTCGGCACATTTAAGGACGGAAAACGGTATGCATTAAAAACAGCCGAAGCAGCAGGCGTACATATAAATTACGAGCTGTGCGACATACTTAAAACGGACGAACGCTTTAGCGGAAGCTTTGACGCAGTTGTCATTATAAAAGCTTCCATTCATTATTTTTATGACATTAAGACGTTTTTTAACGTCGTCCGTTCAATGCTTAAGCCCGGCGGCAAGCTGATCTGTATAGATTTCCACCCGTTTTACAAGGACGGCATATGCTTTGCGGACAATAACCGTTTCGGATATATTCAGCGGCAGCTTCCCGAAGCATGCGAAAAACGTTTTGCTCTTACCGATATTTTACAGGCGGTAAGCACCTGCGGACTTAGAATAACCTCCTTTGACGAAGAAACCGTGACCGACGGACTTGCTTCCAGAACTAAGGTACGTCTTACTGCTGAAAAAAATAAATAAATTTTTTTTGATTATATTTCTTCCCGCACAACTTTATACTATAGCAACACAGAAAATTATCTTGACATAAATTGTAGGGGACGGGTTTACCGTCCCACAGAACTGCGTAAATGTCTGTTGCCTGCGGGCGGGGAGACCCCGCCCCTACAGTAATTTTAAGGTTATTTTTATGGATTGCTATAATTTGCGACTAAAAAGCGTGTAAAAAATCAAGCAAGAATTTGCACATATGATTTTTGTGCAGATTTTTTACCTACGCTTTTAGAAGCAAATTAGTATTATGTACGGCTGCGCTTTACAGTATCGCTTTAGATCCGAACGTTAAAAATTGATTTTCCCGCGCAGGCTTGGTCCGCTTGCTTGACAAAACATGGTGTTTTGTGGTATAATTATGCTTGAATAGGTATAGGCACAGGACTTTTTAACGGAAAGGAAGTTTACATTGAAGAAAGTATTATGTGCGCTGCTTTCGGCAGGATTGACCGCCGTGTGCTTTTCAGGCTGCGGTAATGAAGCGGTCACTGTAAACGGGACTGTATCTGAGACGATAAATCTTACCGTATGGAGCGCTGAGGAGGACAAAGAGCTTATTTCGGAGATCGCCGAAGGCTTTAAGGTCGAGTACGGTTCTGAGGCTGATTTTAACATTTCCTTTAAGGCGCAAAGCGAAGCGGACTGCAAGGACATTCTGCTTGACGACCCTCAAGCAGGCGCGGACGTGTTCGCCTTTGCTGACGATCAGCTCAGCGCGCTTGCTGCGGCAGGGGTGCTTATGCCTATTGAAAACGCGGATCGTGTTCGTGCCGAAAACCTTTCCTCGGCGGTAAAAGCCGCGTCTGTCAACGATATCCTGTATGCCTATCCGATCACCTCCGATAACGGATATTTTCTTTATTATAATAAAGCGTACCTGACACCTGAAAACGTTCAGACGCTTGACGAAATTCTTAATATTGCTGACCGAGGGGGCAGATATTTTACTATGGATTGGTCGTCCGCATGGTATGTGTACTCATTTTTCGGCTGCACGGGAATGACTGTGGGGCTGAACGAGGACGGCATTACAAACTACTGCACATGGAACAGCGCCGAGGACGGTATAAAGGGCGTTGACGTTCTTAAAGCAATGACTGATATTACGGGACACAGAAGCTTTTTGAGCAGTAATGACGTCGGCTTTATCAGCGGCGCGGAAAACGGCAGCGTTATTGCGGGAATAAGCGGAGCATGGAATTCCGACAAGATGACGGAGATATGGGGCGATGATTTAGGAGCTGCAAAGCTCCCCACCTATACCTGCGGCGGAAAACAGGTACAGATGGCGTCGTTTTCGGGAAGCAAGCTTATTGGGGTAAACGCTTATTCAAAGGAGCATTACTGGGCTGAAAGGCTTGCCGAATGGATATCAAACGAAAAAAATCAGACCTTGAGATTTGAAAAGCGCGGGCAGATACCCTCCAATATAAATGCTGCAAAAGCTGAAAGCGTAAGCCGTTCGCCTGTGGCAGCGGCGGTCATGGAACAAGCAGAGTACTCCAATCTTCAAAGGGTCGGGGAAAGATTTTGGGATCCTCCTGCGGAGGTGGCAATGTGCATTTATGCAGATAACCCTCCCGGGGCAGATTTTCAGCGAATGCTGGACGTTATGGTGAACAAAATAACGGCAAAATAAAGGCTGTACTTTTTTATGGAGGACGTACCGATGAAAGCAAAGCTAAGTATCCGCAGACGTATCATGCTGCCCATTCTGCTTTTGGGAGCGGCGCTGCTTATCTCAAATATTACGGCGGTTTTCGGCATCTATATCGTGAACAGAAATGCGGGAGATATTACAGGAAATTATATGACAGGCGAAGCTCTGCTGGCGGAGACGGAAAGCTCTCTGCTTAATATGCACAAGCTTGCGCTTTCACACATAATCGCGACGGATTCGGAAAGCATGATAGACATAGTTTCGAGGATAAAGACGGAAGAAGCTTCTCTTGAAAGCGATCTTGAAGCCTGCGGGGAATATGTTTCCGAGGATATGGCAGATGTATACCTAAAGCTTCTTGAAAGCTATTCTTCGTTCAGGAACGCGGTGATCGGTATTTTGTGTGCAAGCGCGGAGGGAGATTCGGTCAGAGCTTACGCAATTGCAAACGGCGAAGCGGCTGAGTACGGAAAAGCGGCTGAGGAGTGTATCGACAAGCTTTACGGCTCAATAATGGAACGCGCAGACGAGGCTGAAAAGCGGCTCACCGAGGTGTATGCGGTCTCGGCGGCAATAGGTATTCTGGCAATAGCCGCGGGTATAATTATTTCCTGCACAGCGGCAAAGATCGTTTCAAGAAACGTAATAGACCCTATGTCAAAGGTCATGACGGCTTTGAAGCAAAGCTCCGACAGCATAAGCGGCGTTGCGGAGGAGGTATCGAAGCGCACCGCAAACTCCGGAAAAGGCGCAGAGAGCCTTTCCATGCTTTCGGACACGCTTTCGGGAAATGTCAGGAACGCCGCCGAAAGCGCGGCATTTATAAACAGCAGCGCATCGGACATAAAGACCGACGCAGAGGATATGGCTGACAAATGCGGCGCGATCGCATTTTATTCCGCCGAAATGATGAACAGGGCTGAGGACATGGAAAAATCAGCCCAAGCAAGCGTTAAGGTAATAAGCGGAAAGGCTGCGGATATTTCACAGCTCCTCGGCAAAGCCATTGAGGAGAGCAGGAGCGTGGACAGCGTAAATGCCCTTACGGAGGATATTGTGAAGATAGCCTCCACAACAAATATGATAGCGGTAAACGCTTCTATAGAGGCAAGACACGCAGGAAACGCAGGCAAGGGCTTCTCTCTTGTCGCAGGCGAGATAAGACAGCTTGCAGGCTCCTGTCAAGCGGCGGCAAGCCGTATTCAAGAGGTCAACGAGACTGTCACAAGAGCCGTCCGCAATCTTTCGGAGCACTCCGAGGAGCTTCTCGATTACCTTAACGGAGACATTCTTGCCGCTTTTGAGGAATTTGCCGGCACAGGCAGGCAGTACCGCGAGGATTCGGAGTATGTCGAAAAGGCTGTTGAGGACTTTAACGGCAGGACGGAACGTTTTAAAAATTCCGTTTCTGATATCGCCGCGGCTATTGAAAGCATAACAGCCTCCCTTGAAGTCAGTTCGGGAGAAATATCCGAGGCTGCGAACAGCACAAAGAGCCTTGCTGCGGACATTTCCGATATAAACGGCAGCATGGGCGACTGTAGGAAAATTGCCGAAAAGCTTCGCGGTCAGACTGATATTCTGTCGAATTTATAATTTTGGCGCATTGACGAAATCGGCAGGTTTAACGTCGAAAATGACTTTTAAACAGGGTTGAAACGAGAATGCTTTTTTGGTATAATTGTATTCGGCTTTGTTTTTATATAGAGTTATACTAATTTGCACACACTTTCAGAAGCAAATAAGTATTAGCTATTGTTTCAAAATAAATTATAGAAAGGATATTTTAAAATGAAAAAAAGTTTGTTAAAGAGAGTTACGGCAGCGGTCACAGCCGCAATAATGGTCACAGCGTTCTCCTCCTGCGGAAAGGACAGTTCAGACGTTCCCGAAAGCGACGACGGAACAACAGCTTCAACAACTGTAAATGCTTCGCCCGCTGTAAACGACGAGATACGCGATCTGCCCTCAATCGAGCTTGTTAAGGAGATAAAGATCGGCTGGAGTCTCGGCAACACTCTTGACGCTCCGGACGCCAAAGACGTTACCAGCGAAACAAGCTGGGGCAATCCTGTTACAACAAAGGAAATGATAACCGCCGTAAAGGACGCAGGCTTCAACATCATTAGATTTCCCACCACATGGGGCAACCACATGGACGAAAACAACAACGTTGACGAAGCATGGATGGATCGCGTCCAGGAGGTAGTGGATTACGCCTACAGCCAGGATATGTTTGTAATTTTAAATATTCACCACGAGGAATGGCATGACCCGTACTATGAGACCGAAGAAGCATCAATCGAAAAGCTTACAGCGCTTTGGAAACAGATAGGCACACGGTTTGCCGGCTATGACGAAAAGCTCATTTTCGAGGGCTTGAACGAACCGAGAAAGAGGAATACCGCTCTTGAATGGAACGGCGGCGACGCCGAGGGTCATGATGTTGTGAACCACATGAACGCTGCTTTTGTGGAGACAATAAGGGGACTGGGCGGCAACAATGCAAAGCGGCATCTTATGATACCCGCGTATGCTGCAAGCTCCACCCCTGCCGCTATGAACGATCTTGTGCTCCCCGAAAACGACGATAAGATAATCGTTTCGGTACACGCATATCTTCCTTATAAATTTGCTCTGGACGGAGACCTTACCCAGCGTGAATTTACTCCCGACGAGGGCAGCGCAAGCGAGATATTAGATCTGTTGGACAGGCTGAAAACTAAGTACACTGACAATAATATTGCCGTTATAATCGGCGAATTCGGCGCACGTGCAAAAGCAAACACCGAAATTCGCGCAGAGTGGGCGACCTATTATATAAGCAAGGCAAAGGAAGCAGGTATTCCCTGCGTTTGGTGGGATAACGGCGCGTTCAGCGGCATGGGCGAGAATTTCGGCTTGCTCAACAGAAAAACCTGCACATGGGAGTTCCCCGAGATCGTTGAGGGACTTATGAAAGGTCTTGACGCGTAGCACTCGCAGCCTTATTTTGCCGCGAAGCTGAATAAAAGAATCCCTTTACCCTGCTAAGCCCATATCAAGTGGCAGTGTTATTGCTCCCTTATTTATAATTTATATCAATCCTGCAAAATAACGACCATATCGCAAGGGACGGATATTATTGTTTTGGGGAATTTTGAAAGGAACTCAATTATGCTGAAAAGCGATTACAATGCCATAGAAAGCTATATGGCGGAGTGTATGAACGACAGCTCTCACGACAGAGAGCACGTATACCGCGTACTTTACGGCGCAATGGATATTGCGGAGAATGAAAGCTGCGTTGACCTTGATATACTGACAGCGGCGTGTCTGCTCCACGACATAGGCAGGGCAGAGCAGTTCGCCGACCCGAAGCTTTGCCATGCGGAGATCGGAAGCGAAAAGGCGTACCGATTTCTTTTGAAAATCGGTTGGGACGAAGAACGTGCGGCGTGGGTAAAAGACTGCGTAAAAACTCACCGTTTCCGTTCCGACTGCCCTCCCGAAAGCATTGAAGCAAAGATTTTATTCGACGCCGACAAGCTTGATGTAACCGGAACGACAGGCATTGCAAGGACGCTGTTTTACAGGGGACAGGTGGGAGATCCGCTTTACAGTCTGAATACGGACGGCACAGTTTCCGACGGCGCAAACGACCTCGCTCCCTCGTTTTTCCGTGAGTATAAATTCAAGCTGGAAAATGTATACGAAAAGTTTTTCACAAAGCGCGGCAAAGAGCTTGCACTGCAGCGGCAGAAAGCGGCTGTGGATTTTTACAACAGTCTGCTTGCTGAAGTGAGTTCGGAATATAAAAAGGGCAGAGAGTTGCTTGAAAGGATAGTTGAAGAATAATTGAGAACCTTTCTTCACAAGATATGTGCGCGGATTTTTGGTAGGATTTTGTCGATGCCGTGGCAAATAGCCTGCAAAAATCCGCAAAAGCTGTGGCTTTTTGCATACTCGCGTATGGCAAGGATTTTTAACGCAGTCAGCGGCAAAATACTGCCGAAAAGACGTGCGCATACGCTTGTGAAGACTGGTTCTGAATATGTGAAAGAGGTAAGTTATGCTGAAAACACTTTATGTGACAGACCTTGACGGTACTTTACTGACAAGCGGTCAGGTCGTCTCCCATAAAAGCTGTGAAATTATAAATAGGCTCACAGAGCAGGGCTTGATATTTTCCTACGCCACGGCGCGGTCGCTGATAACAGCGAGACAAGTCACAAAGGGACTTAATTTTTCCGTCCCCGTAATTGTGAACAACGGCGTGTTTATCATTGATTCCGTCAGCGGGGAAAAGCTTGTGAAAAACACCTTTTCTCTTGACCAGACGGAGGATATTTTCCGCACTCTGCGGGATTTCGGCATTTCCCCTCTGGTATACTCTGTCATAGAGGGCGTGGAAAAATTCTCCTACATACCTAAAAGGCTTACCCGCGGCATGACGGACTTCCTTGACAGCCGCCGTGGAGACCCTCGGCACCGTCCCCTGACCTCCGAAAAAGGTATGTTGGACGGCGAACCCTTCTATTTTACCTGCATTGACGAGGCGGGAAGTATGGCGGAAGCTTACGATGTACTGAAAGAACGTTACTACACCGTTTACAGCAGGGACATCTACAGCGGCGATCAGTGGCTTGAAGTCATGCCGAACGCGGCAACAAAGGCGAACGCGGTTTTACAGCTAAAGGAATACTGCGGCTGTGAAAGGTTAGTTGTTTTCGGTGACGGAATAAATGATATCCCCATGTTCAAGGCTGCCGACGAGTGTTACGCAGTGGAAAATGCCGCTCCCGATCTGAAAAAAATTGCCGACGGTATTATAGGAGTCAACAATGCCGACAGCGTTGCAGCATTTATAGAGAAAAACTTTGCCGGACTATACTGATTTTATTTTGAAAGGTTTACATATATGAACAATATTTGGGAATTTTTTGATGATATTAAGGAAATCGCTTACGCATCGGACTTTGAAAGCCATGAAATAGTATATATGAACCGCGCCGCTATGGAGCGGTACGGTATCCCCTCTATGGATGCGGTCAGAGGAAAACATTGCTATGAGATTTTCAGCGGCAACAGTTCCCCCTGCGCGATATGCAGCGGCAGAGAACTTACCGAGGGAAAGTTTACCGAGTGGCGGTATTTTAATCCGCTGTTAGGCAAGTATGTGCTTGTTCTTGGTACTATAACCGAAATTGACGGCAGGCGATGCCGGTTTGAGGTAACGATCATTGTTGGGAAGGAGGACGAGATACACAATACTCTTGATGAATATGAGGATCTGGAGTCTTTGGTAAACAACGGGATAAAGTTCGCCATGAGCGAGCCTGTGCCGGACAAATCTATAGAGATAATGCTGGAGTTTTTAGGCAAGGCTTTGGGCGGCGAAAGAGCGTATATTTTTGAAAAAAATCCGCTTGGAAACGATGATAATACTTACGAATGGACCGCGGCAGGCGTTACTTCCGAAAAGGATAATCTGCAGGACCTTCCTCCTGAGGTCTGCGCCAACTGGTATAAAAATTTCGGCAGAAATAAAAATATCGTTATAGAGGATCTGGAGGAAATTCGTTACAGCGATCCGCTCCAATACGAAAATCTGAAAAGGCAGAATATACACTCGATAGTGGTTGTACCGCTTTTCAACGATAATAAAGTTACAGGCTTTTACGGTATTGACAATCCGCCAAAGCAGCACATGAATTATGCGCTTAATATGCTTCAGATAGTAGGATATTTTATCAGCTCGACAATAAAAAGGCGGGACATGATGAACGAGCTGCGGGACATGAGCCATACCGACAGGCTGACCGGTCTTGGGAACAGATATGCTATGGACGATTACATTTCCGGTGTTGCCGAAACGGAAAATATCGGAGTGGTATATTGTGACATTACAGGACTTAAACGAGCCAACGATACATACGGTCATAAAAAAGGCGACGAGCTTATATGCCGTGCAGCCTATATGCTTAAAGCCGCTTTCAGAGAGTACGGCTTATTCCGAGTTGGAGGCGACGAGCTTCTTGCACTGTGCCGAAACATTCCCGAAAGCGAACTTGACGAACGTGTCGAACAGCTTAGGAATATGCTGGGCGCGCAAACCGAAAACGCCGTAGTAATGGCTGTCGGAGCGGCTTGGGGCAAGGGCGGAGATAAAAGTATCCAGTCCCTTATGCAAAGCGCGGAGCGGCTTATGTACGAAGAAAAAAGCGAGTATTACCGTCGGTCGGGAATTGACCGCAGAAAATAAAATGCAAAAGCCGAGGCTGGTATGCCTCGGCTTTTTTAGTTGGAAATTATCGTCAAAGTCCCCGTTATGATTTAATTTTCATGTACGCTGTAACGAAGATGCTGCGACTTTTTTAACAAACTGAACAGTAAACTTTTCCTTATAATATTGTCATGACTTTGTTTACAGAACTTGTTTTACAGTCACCTCCGATTCTTCCTCACAGCATATTTTCTCACGGAGAACCGCATATAAAACCGACATCACCGGTACTCCCAAAAGCATACCTGCCGCGCCGCCTATTCCCGCCCCCAAAAGTATCGCCAGAAGCACAAGCAGCGGAGGGATACCCAGGCTTTTTCCCACCACCCGAGGATATATAAGATTGTTTTCAAGCTGCTGCAAAACTATTATGAAAACCACGAACCACACGGCTTTTATCGGTTTTATCAGCAACAGCAGGAACGCCGAGGGTACAGTCCCTATTATCGCCCCAACCACAGGGACAAGCGCGGTTATGCCGATCATCGTGCTTATAAGCAGGGCGTACTCGAAGCGAAACAGTTTCATGCCGATAAAGCAGAGTACCCCAAGAATGACCGCTTCGGTTATCTGACCGCTGACGAAGCGGCTGAACGTGCTGAAAACAAGTCTGTATCCGCTGCGGAGCTTTTCGTACCTCTCCCCCGCAACGTGTTTTGCGGCGGCGGAGACCGCTTTTCGTATATTCTCTTTGTCAATAAGGATATATATGGAAATCACAAACCCGATAAGCAAGTCCGCAGCGCCTCCGATAATGTCGGAGGTTTTTGCATAGGTTGTCCCCAAAATGGCGGGGAGACGTTCCCCAAGGCTTGTTACGGCGGATTTCAGAGAGGAAAAGATACCCAGCGTGTCCCGCTTTTCCAATGCGTCGCAGTAGCCAATGAAATTGCTGTAATAATAGTCGGCGTTGCTGATAAAAAGCTTCACGCTGGCGGCAAGCTGCGGTATAATTATCCAGACAATGCCCGTCACAAGGGCAACGAGCAGCAGGTAGGACGCCGCCACGGATAATATTGTCACGCACCGCCCGCAGTCCCTGAATTTTCCCGAAAAAAGCTTTTGAAAGCGGCAAACGGGCATATTCATAACGAACGCGATTGCAAGACCCAAAAATACCGGCATGAGCAGCTTTAACGTCCTTGAAATAATTTCCATAAAAAATTCGGGCTTAAGGATAGCGGCAACCGTCCCCGCAGCCAAAAATATTGCAATAATTATAGTTCTTACCGTTTTTTTATCCATAAAAACACCCGCCTTGCTGTTATTTTATGCAGCATATGGCGGGGGTTATTACTGGGAATTTATTGAATTATTTGGATTTTTAGAGCAATTTACTCTATTACAGGTACGTCCTCATTGGGATCGAGTACTGTACGACCCTCATAGTCAAAATTTGCCGCATCAAAAAATTCATAGCCGCGCTTTTCCCAATCCTGCCTTATAAAAGCTGTTAAGTCTTCAACAGTTGACTTCTGCGTAAATTTAACGGGATTGTTTGCGGTAGTCGTTACCAAAAAGAGTTCACTTTCCGCCATTTCAATATCGAGATTTGGGAAATCCTCGCTTTCAATGGCAATTCTTTCATGGTCAACGTGATAAGCCAAATCAACGCCGTTTACTTCGTACACAAAATACACAAGCTCGGGAACGGCAACACAGCTTGTACTGTCGAAGCCCGACAAATCGGAAATCAATTTCTGTCCGATTACGTAAGGTGGGTTGTTCTCTAACTGGTTGCCGGGAACTCCAGCTTTAGCCAAATCGACAGTCATATCAACGGGCATATCGTGTAGGTGATCGTAATAAATATGCGCTTGATACAGCGTTGCGCTGCGATTGAAAACTTCGTCCCCTGTTTTCTCAACCGCTTCTTCTGAAGTGTACTGGGAGATAATTTCGTACTCGAGAAAGCTTACGTTACTATAAGAAGGAAAAAAATCCAGCAATTCCTCATATGTAGTCGGAACGCCGTCCGGGAAATCCTCCCTAAAGTCCGCTTTTTCATATATCGGCGCAAAGCTTTCCGCGAGGACATATTCTAAGCCGTTCAAAGGCTTGGACGGTACGGCGGTTTCCGAGCTTTCGGCTGTGGCTGAAACGCTTTCCGTTTCCATCTCACTTGCGGTCTCACTTGCCGTACTTTGAGTCGTTTCTTCCGATGCGGAAATCTGTACCGAGACCGCCGCCGAACTTTCGTCCTCCGACAAAATTTCATCTGCTGCCGTATTTGAACAGGCTGTCAAAGAAATTAATGACATAACGGCTGCCAAACATAACGCAATTTTTTTCATAAGATCGATCCTTTCCATTTAAATTAAAGCAATACCGCACAAAAATCGCGTGCGGTATTACTTTATTCTATTCATAACTAAATCAATCCGTTGATTATCTCCTTTGCCCTGCTGTTGTCGGCGCAAATTGTAAGAATTACCCAATTATCCTTTTCAATAAGATTTGCATCGTCAAGCTTGTACACCTCGTCCGGCGTATAGTCGGTATAAAGAGCGATCTGGCTGTCGAGACGCTTCTGCACGGCTTCTGCGCCCGCCGCTGCTTCAGTACCGTCCTTAAATTTGAACACCGCAAGCTCGTCGGGGTACGCGCCGCTGCCGCAGATGAATACGGACATTTCCTCCAGCGCGGACGTGTCTATATCGTAGAACGCGCCTATGTTTTCGGCAGTTTTTTCTACTGCGGAGGGAATTTCTATCTCCGCAGTTACCGCCGCAGTTATGTCGGCTGCGGATACGTTCTGCTGTATTTCCCCTGTTGTTGGGACGGTATCGTCGGTGTTGACTGTAGCGTCCGCCGGAACCGAATCGTCAACGTTATTGCAGGCGGTAAACAACGCCGTTGTGAGAATTGCCGATAAAATTACAGATATTAACTTTTTCATACTATTTTTTCCTTTCATTGGATAATTTCCAAAAAGTCTTCCGCAGACGCGGTTTGAACGATCGTTTCCTCAACTGTTTCGGGAGCGGGAGCTTCGTCCGGAACGGCAGGGAGGGTTTCCGAGATAGTTGTAACGGGCGCGGCTGTTTCCGTCGGTACTGTAGCAGGCGCGGCTGTTGGAACATATCCGCCGCTTTCCACCGCTGTCTGAATTGCACTCAATAAGACAGGATATGCTGCGCCTTTCAAATGCAGACCGTCATGCTCGGCATAATCTTCCGCAAGGTAGCCGCTGCTGTCCTGCAAAAGAGTAAAGGTATCGACAAAGGTCACGGATTTTTCCTCCGCAAGCTTTGAGATATGGTCGTTATATTTGGTGATATTTTCAATTTTTTCAGGCTTTTCGCTTTCATGCTCCGCAGTAACAGGCGGGATAGACACAAGAAAAATTTCAGCATTTGGACAGGTCTGCCGCAGACCGTCTATAAACTCGCCCATTTTTTCCGCCATAAAGTCCTCGGAAAGATATGAAAGACCGTTTGTTCCCAGCATTATACATATATAATCGGGGTTCAGACCCGAAGCCTTTGTATATACGGTTGTCCCGTCAATATCGGCGGTCAGAACCGAGGAAGGGGTAAGACCTATCTGCGCGAAAACATTTTCGGGCTGCAAATATCCGTAATTTACCAATCCAACGGAGATCGAGTCACCGATAATAAGTCCCCTGCCGAAAAATTCCGGGTCGTACTCATTTGAAGCGGCAACAGTCTCGGCTTTTTCGGACTCGGCGGTTACTTCGGTTGCGGACTCGGTAACTGTCGTTGTTACGCTCGCCGAGGTTGTCTCCGCGGGAACGGTTTCGGGGGGAATATATGACGTTTCCGTGCCGATAATATTAATTTCCGAGGTTTCGTTGTTTGCGGCGGAAACGTCCGCAAAGCTGTGATTACGCCAAAAATACACGCCCACCAGCGCGGCAAGAACGGCTGCCAGAAACACAATAGCCCAAATCGCAGCCACGTCCGCAGGGGAAGCCTTTTCATTATAACTTGCCATAAAAAACCTTCTTAAAGAAAATTTTAAAATACTATATTATTATACAACAAACTGCGCCGTTTTTCAAGCTTTATTTTAATTTTCCCCTATAAATTTTTTACAAGGGCGGCGGCATTTTTTCGGCAATTTTTTATATATTTTCCGCACCGCTTTTCTGACAAAAAATAGAAACAGCGGGGCAATTTTCTTGCTCCCGCTGTTTCCGCAAATGTTATAAAAGAAGATATTTAAGAAACTGTTTAACCGTTAATCTTGCTGTACAAATGAGGCAGTTGGTTATATTTGTAAGTTGTACCTCCATATGAGACTTCGAGGTCTTCGGAACAACCGTCAAAGGCTTTTTCATCAATTTTAACAACACTGTCGGGTATGGTTATGCTTTTAAGACTGGTACAGTTATAAAAAGCACTGGATCCAATTTCGGTAACAGTATTTGGAATAGTAACACTTTCAAGGTTTTTGCAGTAACCAAAACTGTAAATACCGCCCGTATTCTCATCGCGTCCAATATAGGTAACACAATTTGGAATATCTATGCTCTTTAAACTCGAGCATCCACCCAAAAAAATCGGAATATAATTTTTTGACCATTCATAATCGCCATTATCCAAAGTAACATTTTGTGGGTAAATCAACTCTGTAATGCTTGAACAACCAAAGAAAGCATTCCAGCCTATATTTGTAACCTTTTCGGGAATATCTATATTTTTAAGGCTGGAGCAGTAATAAAAAGCGTATGCACCGATTTTAGTTACGCTATCAGGAATATTTACACTTTCAAGATTTGAGCACCCATCGAAAGCATCGTCACAAATAACCGTTACACTATTTGGAATAAATACGCTTTTAAGTTCTGAGCATTGGTAAAAAGCACACTTATCAACTTTAGTCACGCCGCTTGGAAGTCTCACATCAGTTATTTTCGTTTTATAAAACAGAGAAAATGTATACCAATCGGTTTTACTGCTTGGCGCTATATAGCTAAGTTTAACAACCTTTTTTCCGCCAATAGTTTCGGGAATTTTAACAATAGGATTTGTTCCGAGATATTCTGTGATTGCAACGCCGCCGTCAACATCTTCCGTCATAAAGTCAAGCTCGTCCGCGTAGTCGATTGAGTCCCAATCGGGAATTTCATATTCGGGTTCGGCAGGCTCTGTAACTTCCTCTGTAGTGGTGGTTTCTTCTGTTGTTGTCTCCTCGGGGACGGTGGTTTCTTCCGCCTTTTCTGTCTCGTCCTTTACCGTTTCGGTTTTTGAGGTAGTAACGTCAGCCTCGGCAGTACCGCTTTCCTCCGAGCTGCACGCCGCAAATGACAATAGCATTGTCAGCGCAATTGTTAATGCTGTTAATTTTTTCATGTTTCATTTTCCTTTCTTAACTTTTTTGCATAATAAGTGATCTCCTAAAATTTGTCGGAAATCATAACAAAGCCATTATACCACATAAAAAAAGTCCTGTGGTATACAAATTTGTATGACAAACCAACTTTTTTTTTCGGCGTACTCTGACAAACACACCTTATTTATTTTACCATAAAAAAAAAAAAAAAAAAACTACATATTTTCTGTAAATAAATTATTAACTACATCCAGTAATTCACAAATTATAAAATTACGCCAAATTTGGTTACTATCAGCTGTATTTTTTCATCATATTATCACAAAAAAAGTATACCATTTTTGCTGAAAATATGTTATAATTGTTATAATTAATTTTTTGCAAGGAGATTTCCGCAATGAGCTATGTTGAATTTAAGGACGTTTACAAACGCTATAAAATGGGTGAGGTTACCATTTCCGCCTCTGACGGGGTGAATTTTGAAATAGAAAAGGGAGAATTTGCCGTTATTGTAGGCGCGTCGGGAGCGGGCAAAACAACGGTACTGAATATGCTCGGCGGTATGGACACCTGCGATGAGGGCAAAATTATTGTGGACGGAAAAAATATTGCGGCATTTTCAAAAAAGGAAATGACCCGTTACAGACGGCAGGATATTGGATTTGTTTTCCAATTTTATAATTTGGTGCAGAACCTTACCGCAAAGGAAAATGTGGAGCTTGCCACAGAAATATGCTCCGACGCTATGGACGCGGAGGAAGTTCTGCGGCAGGTGGGACTTGGAGAGCGTATCAACAATTTTCCCGCCCAGCTTTCGGGAGGCGAACAGCAGCGTGTTTCCATTGCAAGGGCGTTGGCAAAGTCCCCCAAATTGCTTTTGTGCGACGAACCGACAGGCGCGCTTGATTACGCTACGGGAAAAAATATTCTCAAACTTTTACAGGATACCTGCCGCGAAAAGGGCATGACGGTTGTGGTTATTACTCACAATCAGGCTATCGCGCCCATGGCTGACCGCGTTATAAAAATCAAAAACAGCAAGGTCTCTCGGGTAACGCTGAACGAAAACCCCGTGGCTGTAGAAACTATAGAATGGTGATTTTTTACATAAAAAGGTGAAGTTATGAATAAAAAATTGATTCTAAATACTTTAAGAAGCGTTAAAAACACCAAAAGCCGATTTTTTGCAATTATGGCAATTATTGCTATCGGCTGCGGATTTTTCGCGGGTGTAAAGTCGGCAGGTCCCGACATGAAGCATAGCGCGGCGGACTATTTCCAAAAACAAGGCTTGGCGGACGTGCATATGATGTCCTCGTTAGGCTTTGACGATGAGGACGTGACAGCTGTCTCCGACGCTTGCGATGCGGAGGAAATTTACGCGGGGTACTCCGCCGACCTAATAATTTCGGGCGGCGACAATAACGGGAAAATTGTAAAGACGTACTCCTACAGCGCAGACAGCGGTATAAATATGCCTTACATTATGGAGGGACGGCTGCCCGAAAAAGCGGACGAGATCGTAGTGGACGACCGTTTCTACACGGCGAAAACTCCGCAGATAGGAGAAAAGATCCTGCTGGCGGCAAACGGAGAAAATGATATTGGCGATTACCTTTCACGCGCTGAATATACTATTGTGGGAAAGGCTCGACTTCCTGTTTACGTTGCTCACGACAGGGGCAGCGCGGGCTTCGGCAACGGCGTTATAAACGGCTGGCTGCTTATTCCCGAGGAAAACTTTGCACTTGACGTATATACCGATATTTATGTGAAGCTCACCGAAACGGCGGGATTCGATCCCTTTTCCGAAAAATATGAGGAAATTATTGACAGCAATATTAACCGTCTCGAAGAGCTTGGGGACATACAGATAGAGCACCGAAAAAGCGTTATTCTTGATGAAGCTTACGAAGAAATAAATGAAGCAAAGCAAGATGTCGCTGACGGCGAAGCGGAAATCGCTGAAAACGAGCAGAAAATTTCCGACGCCGAAAAGGAAATTGCGGACGGTGAGACGGAAATTGCAGAAAACGAACAGAAACTTGCCGATGCGGAACAGGAAATTGCGGACGGTCAGGAAGAGCTTACGGACGGAGAAATTGAGTACCGCAACGGCGAAAGCGCGGTAAATTCGCTTAACGCTGCAATTAACTGGATAAATGATATTCTTACAGATTATGAGACTAATGCCGCGGCAGACGAGACTGAAATTTCCGAAAGAATTGCCCGTTACCCCGACAATGATTTTATGGCTGTGGACGATAATTTGCGGCAGCTTATAACAGGATATATGTCCATACCCGCGGCGTATGACGACGGCACGAAAGCCGCTTGCAGACAGGGTTTGGAGCAATATTCGGCAGGACTTTCGGCGCAGGTTCGTGAAACGGAAACAGCTCTTGCACAATCGAGAATACAGCTTGACAATGCGGCTGAGGAGCTTGAAAACGCACGCGCGGAGGTTGCCGAGGGAAAAGAAGAAATCGAAAAGGCAAAAAGAGAAATTGCCGACGGAAAAACCGAAATTGAGGACGGCAAAAAAGAAATTGCAGATGCAAAAGCTGAAATCGAGGACGCAAAAAAGGAAATCGCCGATGCGGAGCAGGAAGCGCAGGACGCGGTTGCCGACTCAAAATGGTATGTTTTTGACCGAGATTACAATCCATACTATTCTAATTATGCGGAGGACTGCGAGCGCGTGGACGCTATCGCGGCGGTGTTCCCTATATTCTTTATTTTGGTGGCGGCGTTGGTTTGCTGCACCACAATGACCCGCATGGTTGAGGAACAGCGTACTCAGATCGGAACTCTGAAAGCTCTTGGTTACAGCAGATTTACCATTATTTCACAGTACATTTTATACTCCCTTGCTGCAAGCATACCGGGAGGGTTTGCAGGACTGCTGGTAGGCTTCAACACGCTGCCGAGAGTTATTTTCGTATGCTATCAGAGTATGTACAGTCAACCATATCTTATTGCAGATTTTAAGTGGGATTATGCTGTGGGCTGCATTACGGCTGCTTGCCTCTGCACGGGCTTATCGGCTCTTTACGCAAGCAGGCAGGAATTGGTCTCATGCCCCGCTCAACTAATGCGCCCCAAGCCTCCCAAGGACGGCAAGCGGATATTGCTGGAAAGAATTACTTTTATATGGAAGCGTTTGAAGTTTACCACGAAGGTTACTTTCCGAAATCTTTTCAGATATAAGGCACGGCTGCTGATGACGGTTATAGGAATTGCGGGCTGCACGGCTTTGCTGCTGACAGGCTTCGGACTTAAAGAATCCATTTCCGCCATAGTTGACAGGCAGTACGGAGATATTTTCAAATATGACGCGCTTGCTGCTTTGGACGATGAATCGGCGGACGAATTCCACGCAGTACTTGCGGAGTGCGAAAATTCAGGCACAGTTACCGAAAAAATGCTTGCAATGCAAGGCACGGAGGACGTTTGGAGCAATTCCTCAAACGGTGAAAAATACGAAGCATATATAATGGTACCCGATGAACCTGATGAATTCGGTAGGTTTATTGATATGCACACGCGAAAGGGAAAGACTCCCATTGAGCTTAGAGACGGAGTTGTACTGGGCGAAAAGCTTGCGAAATTCCTTGAAGTAACGGCGGGAGACGAGATATTTTTCGCAGAAAACAAGCCTATCCGCGTGGACGGGATTTGTGAAAATTATACATTCAACTATGCGTACATGAAGCCTGAGACTTACGAAAAAACGGGACTTGGAGAATTGAAAAACAATATCCTGCTGATGAATATGGAGGATATTTCAGCAAGCGACAAGCTGTCGGAAATGCTTTTGGAGAATGACGCGGTGCTTGGAATAAGCTATTCCGCGGGGGGCGGCGACAAGTTCCGCGACCTTGTGGACAGCCTTGCTCTGATAGTTGCTGCAATAATTGTTTGTGCAGGGGCGCTGGCGTTTGTGGTGCTGTTCAATCTTTCCAACATCAACGTGAACGAGCGTATACGCGAGCTTGCCACAATAAAGGTGCTTGGATTTTACGACGGCGAGGTTGCGGCGTACATTTACCGTGAGAATATTGTTTCAACGATCATGGGTACGGCTGCGGGGTTGGTCATGGGAATTTTCCTTGAAAAATTTGTAGTAAAGACCGCCGAGGTGGACGCGGTAATGTTTGCTCCCGGAATCCCCGCCTACTGTTTCCTTGCGGCGGCGGCAATGAGCGTATTCTTCTCGCTTTTGGTAAATCTTACACTGTATTTCAGGCTGAAAAAGATCGATATGGCGACGTCCTTAAAGGCTATTGAGTAAGCTTATTTGCAGACGGTTTGATAAATATTTGTATATTAATTGCTGAATTTTTGTGTATTATTTGCTAACAAAAGTTACTGATTGGGGGAATTTTATGAACTACAGACGGGAAAAAATCATCAGCATTATAATTATAATTGTTTCACTTGCTATAATCGCGGGAATTACCGTAAAAATTTTCTTTTTTCCAGCTTCACGCCAACGCGAATTTGAAGTCGGCATTATGCCTAATATTGTTGGGTACAGCTTTTTTGAGGTCAAAGATTACTATAATGAACAGTTTGACCTTGAAGTAACGGGAGAGGAGTATTCCGACCAATTTCTTGAGGGGGCGATTTTGTCACAATATCCCGACGCGGGATCAGAGTATTTGGTTGGAGGCTCAAATGTAAAGGTTACCGTCAGCAAAGGCGCAAAGCCTGTTGAGACAACGGTTTCCGAGGTCACTGTTACGGAGGATATACATGCCGAAACGGAGGAGGAAATCCCCGAGGAAATTCAGCGGGTGGACGGATCGATAGAAAACCCCGAGGCGGCTTTTGAACACAGTTACCCCGACGCGGAGCTGGAGCTTACTGCGGTTGGAATGGAAGTACCCGAAAGTGCAAAAGAGCTTGCTGACGAGCTGTACGCTGTTTTGCGGCGGCACGGTGCGGACGCGGGATTTTTGTACTACAACCCGCACACAGGCGGCAGTCTGGAGTACAACGCTGATGAAAAGTTTTCCTCCGGAAGTATCATAAAGGCTGTTTATGCGAGGAGTATACTCGATTCCTCGATTGACCTGACTGCCGAGTACGAAATGACGGAGGAAATGTTGAACTCACAATATGAGTTTGTGAACGGCAAGCCCGTTGGAACATTTTTTACGGCGGAGGAGCTTATTCGAGCTGCTTTGGTAAAAAGTGACAACACGGCATACAAAATGCTGTACAATTATATAGGCTATCAAAAATTTAACCAATATGCGGCAGGTTTGGGCTTGCCCCAAAGAATGACGGACGAAAATTACTGGTTCAGGCTGACAGCGAGAGAATCTGCAATATACTTTAAGGATATTTATGCATTTTCTAAACAGCACGTAAATGGTGATTTCATGCTTGAATGTATGGCAAATGCCGAGTACCGCGATATGTTTTCGGCGGTCTTGACGGACAAAACGGTGCATGAAAAGTATGGCTACCTGCCCCAGGAGGATTTTTACACCTTGGGAGACTGCGCCATAGTCAGCGGAGACACAGATTACATACTGACCGCATATGTGCGGAACACGGGAGAAAATCTTGATGTAAAGTTCTTCCAAGATGTGGCTGGAATTACCGATAAAATACATGAAATAATAATGCAATAAAATTAAGTATATATCCATAATTTTGTCATTTTATAGTGGTACAATCAATAACGTTGCAAATTTTTTTACGGAGATAAATTATGGATACAATTGAAAAGAAAGAATTTTACAGAAAATTGAAATCATTGGCAATTCCAATGGCGTTCCAGCAGCTCATGACGGCTCTTGTCGGAGTTTCAGACGCGCTGATGCTTGGATTTATAAGTCAGGACGCGCTTTCCGCCGTTTCGCTGGCGGGGCAGGTGCAGTTTGTGTACTCTCTGTTTTTATTTTCAGCAATGGCAGGGGTTTCCATTTTTTCGGCGCAGTACTGGGGCATCGGCGACACGGAGTCCATTGAAAAGATCCTCGGCATAGGGCTGAAGGTTTCGGTACTCCTGTCTCTGCCTTTCACGGTGGGAGCAATTTTCTTTCCGCAGGTTCTGATGAAAGCGTTTGCTTCGGAGCAAGTCCTCATTGAGGGCGGCGCTGAATATTTGCGGACAGTTGGAATTTCTTACCTGTTATTGAGCATATCGCAAATTTACCTTTGCATAATGAAAAACTGCGGACAGGCGTTAAAATGCGCTGTAATAAGCTCAACTTCTGTGGTTGTGAACATCATTCTCAATGCAATGCTTATTTTCGGCGTGGGACTTTTCCCTAAAATGGAAATTCGCGGTGCGGCTCTTGCCACCGTCATTTCAAAGGTCATTGAACTTGTATGGACGCTCTGCGTAATGGTACGTTCTGGCAGTGTAAAGATTAAGCTGAACAATATTTTTTACTGCGATAAAACGCTGCAAGGGGATTTTTGGAAGTACACCGCACCCATTTTAGGCGGAGAGATCGGCTGGGGCGGCGGTTTTACCATGTATTCGGTAATAATGGGACATTTGGGCAGCGACGCTGCGGCAGCAAACTCAATAGCAAATATTGCCAAAAATCTTATAATTTGCTTCTGCACAGGCATTGCCAACGCCAGCGGAGTTATGACAGGCAGACTTCTCGGCATGGGAGAGCTTGAAAAGGCAAAGGAGTACGGCGGCAAAATTACAAAAATCGCCATTTTAAGCGGTATTGCTTCGGGAATTATCGTACTGTGTATAATTCCATTTATACCAATGTTTGGCAGTCTTTCCGTCACGGCACAGGGTTACCTGAAAACCATGCTTTTGGTAAGCTCCTACTATGTCGTGGGAAAGTCCGTGAATATGACGGTCATTTCCGGAATTTTCCCCTCTGGTGGGGACTCGAAGTTCGGACTTGTCTGCGATACTATTACAATGTGGTGTGTGACCGTCCCCATTGGATTAATTTCAGCGTTTTTACTTAAATTACCCGTCGAAACCGTGTATATTATTATAAACATTGACGAAATAGTAAAACTCCCAGCAGTTTATATGCACTATAAAAAATACCGCTGGGTGCACAATTTAACGAGGACTTCTGCGGAAAATTCCAAATAAAAACAAAGAGGATAGAGTTTTCACATTCTATCCTCTTTAATTTTTATATAAGAAATTCTTTCCAATGTTGAAAAAGTTTGATATAAAACAGAAATGTCTCCATAATGTTATGGAAACATTTCTGACTGCGGGGACTTCCCCGTTGGCACCCCCAGCGAGAATCGAACTCACAACTAACCCTTAGGAGGGGTTTATTATATCCATTTAACTATGGAGGCTTACTTAAATATTATATCACAGCTTTCCTAAAATTGCAATAGTTTTTTTAATTTTAGAACAGATGTACGAAAAATCACTAAAAAATTTGTTCGATTTTACTATTTACAAGAACGGTTGTTTCATGGTATAATTCTCTTGCAAGAACATTTGTTGCAAAAGGAGGACGTACGCTGTGAACATTGCCGATAATATTATCAGAAACAAGCTGAAAAATGTGTATTTCATATGGGGACGTGGAAAAACTACTGTTGCAAATAAACTGTGTGATAAATATGGTTGCTATGTTTTCAGCACGGACGAAGCCAGAGACCGAAACATGGCTTATGCCTGTCCCGAAAATCAGCCGTTTATGTGCCGTGATTTTGTAAAGGAATACGGCGTAAACAGCTTTTGGGAGCTTCCCAAGGAAGTGATAAGGGACAGAGAGGAACACTTTCTGCGGGAGGTTACGCCTATGATAGTTGCCGACCTTATCGGGCTTTCATCGCGGTATGAAGCCGTGATATGCGAGGGAGATATTGATTATTTGGCAATAATTCCCGCTGCGGAGCATTTCGTATACTTGAACAACTGCGGAACAAAATTTGATTGGTTTGACCGTCCCGACCATGAAAATATTGTTGAGATCACAAGTAAAAGAACCGATCTGACAGACGAGGAAAAGGCTGCTGTAATTCAAAATGCCTATAACTCCGTATCGGGAAACGAGGGCGTTGTTCCCCGTTGGGTAACGGAAAACGACGTTAAAGTAATATCGTGGGACGACAACGTGACTGAAGAGGAAACTGCGGCTGAATCTGCGGAATATTTTGGATTAAAATAAAAAAAACGGAGGTGCGTGTTATGGATATGTTTGAAAAGCTGAAAATATTGGGAGAATCCGCCAAATACGACGCCTCCTGCACATCAAGCGGAGTCAGCAGGCGCGGAAGCGGCAGCGACGGAATTGGAAACGCTTCCTATGGCGGACTTTGTCACAGCTTTGCCGCCGACGGACGGTGCATTTCCCTGCTGAAAATTTTAATGACCAATTTTTGCCTTTTTGACTGCAAATACTGCGTGAACCGCCGCAGCAACGACGTCCCCCGCGCAAGGTTCACCCCAGACGAAATTGCCGACCTTACCATAAATTTCTATCGCCGCAACTATATTGAGGGACTTTTCCTAAGCTCGGGGATAATTCAAAGTCCCGATTACACCTGCGAGCAGATGATCGAGGCAATTTCCATTTTGCGGAACAAATACAAATTTTACGGCTACATTCACGCCAAAGCTATCCCGGGAGCTGACCCCGAACTGATAAACCGTCTCGGCACGCTTGCGGACAGGATAAGCGTGAACATTGAGCTGCCCTCGCAGAAAAGCCTGAACGCACTTGCTCCCGACAAATCCAAAAGTTCTATTTTACTGCCAATGGGACATATTACTAACAGAATACAGCAGAATAGTTATGAAATTGTTAAATACAAGTCCGCACCGAAGTTTGCGCCTGCGGGTCAGAGTACCCAAATGATAATCGGCGCAACTCCGGATACTGATTTCCAGATTTTGAGACTTTCCGAAGCAATGTACGGGAAATACCGCTTAAAACGGGTTTTCTACTCGGCATACATTCCAGTAGGCGATCAAAAAATACTGCCTCCTGCGGGCACGAAACCTCCCCTGCTCCGCGAACACAGGCTTTATCAGGCAGACTGGCTGCTACGTTTTTACGGCTTCAAGGCAGAGGAAATTCTTGACGAAGAACATCAGGACTTTAACCCGCTGCTTGACCCGAAATGCAACTGGGCGCTGCACCACCCCGAAAACTTCCCTGTGGAGATAAACAAAGCGCCATATGAAACGCTTTTGCGCGTACCGGGGATCGGTGTGAAGTCCGCCCAAAGAATAACCGTTGCACGACGGCACAGCAAGCTTGATTATCCCGATCTCGGCAAGCTTGGAGTCGTTTTGAAGCGTGCGGTCTACTTCATTTTGTGCGGCGGGAAACGTGCCGAAGGACTTATTGTAACGGAGGCTGGAATTATGCGGCAGCTTATGTCCGCAAGCACAGTAAAGGAACTGGAGCAAAAAGGAAATTTTGGAGAGCAGCTAAGCTTTTTCGATAATACCAAAAATTCCGAGGCGGTTTTGCCAAGCATGGAGGACGCTGTGAAATGTTTGACAGGCGAGATGTGATATACTGCTATGACGGCAGCTTTGAAGGACTTTTAAGCTGCGTTTTTATCAGCTTTGAGCGGCGGGAGCTTCCCTGCGCTGTTGTCTCAGGCGAGCCTGAACAGCTAAGCCTTGCAGAGACGCTTTGTGTGGAGACCTCTGTTGAAAAGGCGGAAAGAGTGCTTAGAGCGATACCAAAAAAAATTTCTCCCGAAGCGGAAGAGCTTATCAAAAAGGCTTTTCTTAGCTGTGATATCGGTAAAGATTTACTTATTTTGGAATTTTTACAAAAGGGTTTTCACTACGGCAGGAGAATATTGGATATGCTTGCGGACGACACCGTGAACGCCATTAATAAGACTGTTTTGTTCTGCGGGAACGAGGCGCAGAAAATTCGGGAGTTTATCCGATTTTCCGATTACGGAGGATATCTTGTATCGGTCATAGAGCCAAAAAACAAGGTCATTCCGATGATCGCGGCGCATTTTACGGACAGGCTCCCAAACGAGAATTTTCTGATTTTCGACAAGACCCATGGCATGGCGCTGATATATTACGATCACAAAGCGAAAATTGCAGAAAATATTGAGTTTGAGCTTCCGCCAGCGATAGCAGAGGAACAGCGTTACCGCGAGCTTTGGCGGGGATTTTATGATACAATTGCCATTAAGGAACGTTACAACCCGCGCTGCCGCATGAATTTCATGCCGAAGCGTTACTGGGCGCACATGACTGAAATGTGCAGAGACGATAAAAAATCATTGGAAGAAATTGCACAAAACTACCAAAAGACATTAAAATAAAAATGGGCAACTCATTTTTGAATTGCCCAAAAAAATCAGTCGGAAATCTCAATTTTGGAAGCGTCCGCGTCCTCGTAGTCAAAATCGTTTGAGAATATGAATATATCATCGTCCCCGCCCTGCGCAGATGCGTCGTAATAATCAAGACTGTCGGTGTTAAGGTCGGAGGTATCGATCTCGTTGTCATATTCCATTTTACGGGAATTCGCGGCAATAGCCTGTTCCTGCTCCGCAAGTCGTCTGTCGGTATCTAGATCGGAGGTCTCCAGTTGATTGTCATAGTCCATGGGACGTGCGTTTGCGGCGACCGCCTGCTCCTGCTCGTAAAGCTTTTGCTCCGTATCAAGGTCTGCGGTATCCAATTGGTTGTCATACTCGATATGACGGGCATTTGCGGCAATTGCCCTCTCCTGCTCGGCAAGTCTTTGGTCGGTGTCCATATCGGTGGTTTCAAGCTGATTGTCATACTCGATATGCCTTGCTTTTGCTGCTGTCGCCTGTTCCTGCCTGTACAGATCCTGTTCGGCGTTAAGCTCCGAGGTATCGAGGTTTGTGTCCTCATAATTATTTGCGCTGACAGGCTTCGGAGGCTCTTTGGGCGGCGCAGGCTTTGGCTCCGGCGCGGACTTAGGCTTTGGTGCAGGGAAAAAGTCCTCCGGCTGAACAGGCTGAGAAAGGTTCGGCAGCGGCTGAGGAGGGGTATATGCTTCAGCAAAGCCGTTGGCGGCGGTGTTTTCGGAAATATCGGACGGCGGCGTGTACGGTGCGCTCTCGACCCTTTTGGGCATGAACTTTTTGACAATGAAAAATACTGCAACAGCCACGACCGCGAGCATAATAATGCCGACGATAAGGCTTATGTACGGCGCGTTGGTGTTGCGGTAAACAACAAATTCATATGGCAGGATATGCTGCCTTATCTCAATTTCGTTTCCGTCGCAGTAATCCGCCTCCTTAAACCAATCTATCAAAAGCGGCATAAGGTCATCGTCGATCTCTTTAACGCGGGCAATAATTGCCATTTCGGTAAAGTCGATATCGGTATTGCCGTCCATATATTCCCAGGTGTCGTCGCAAATGGCGTAAAGAAGCTTTCTGTCCTCAATATTGCCGGCTGAAATTGTAACATAAAGGCTTTCCGCCTCGTCAACATCGTTTACAAGCGGCATAAGAAAGTATTCCTCAGAGGTACGTGAGGAAGTCTCGATTCCCATAGTAGTGTTGGTAGTTGTTTCACTGGCGTAGCAATCAAGAATGTTGCTGACGTAGCCGCAGACAAAATCACCCTTTTTGACGTTCTGCATACTCTCAAAATTAAAGTCGGGAATATCACCGTTAATTCTGATTATATCAGTAATTCCGCTCACTGTGAGCACAACTCCGGCTATTGCCAGAAATATGAAAACTATTGCTATTCTTATTTTGTTCATATACATATCCCCTTTAACATGGTACAAAAAGTCAATAATACTAATTTGCTCTTAAAAGCGTATGCAAAAAAAACTGTGCAAAACCCCATATATGCAAGCTTTTGCTTGATTTTTTGCACGCTTTTCAGTCGCAAATCAGTATAAAACGTTTAAGTTTTTTTAATGATACCATATTTTATCACTTTAGTCAAGTATTTTGGCAAAAAAGTTGACAGGACTTTATTTTTTTGGTATAATATATATGTTTGATGTTTTTCAGACAATCGCATAGAAAGGAGTCTGCCGCGTAATCTAACGGCAGGATCAAAAATATGGCTGCAAATATTGTTATCGGCACACAATGGGGAGACGAGGGAAAAGGCAAGGTTATCGACATTCTCGCTTCAAGGGCGGACGTTGTTGTGCGCTCACAGGGCGGAAACAATGCAGGTCACACCGTTGCAAGCGGCGGCGAAACTTACAAGCTACACCTTATTCCCTCGGGAATTCTTTATAAAGACACTCTCTGCATGATCGGCGCAGGCGTTGTTATCGACCCAAAGGTAATTCTGGAAGAAATTGACGGACTTTCCTCAAGGGGCGTATCCTTCGATAACTTCAAGATCGACCCCAGAGCGCACGTTATTATGCCTTGGCATATAGTTCTGGACGGTCTTTCCGAGAAATTCAGGGGCAATCAGGACATAGGCACCACCAAGCGCGGTATCGGTCCGTGCTACATGGACAAATACGAAAGAAGCGGTATCCGCATTTACGACCTTGTTCACCCGGAGGTTTTCGCAGAAAAAGCGCGGGCTGCAGGCAAGCTCCGCAACAGCATCATAACCAACGTTTTCGGCGGAGAAGCCGTTGACATCGAAGCTGTTATAAAGGAGTACACCGAGTACGGAAAACGTCTTGCACAGTATGTTGACGACGTTTCCGTGCTGACATACGAGGCAAACAAGGCGGGCAAGCAAATTCTCTTTGAGGGCGCGCAGGCTACCCTTTTGGACATTGATTTCGGCACATATCCATATGTAACAAGCTCCCACCCTATCTCCGCCGGCGTATGTATTGGCACAGGCGCGGGTCCTACAATAATTGACAAGGTTTACGGCGTTGCAAAGGCTTATACCACAAGAGTTGGAAAGGGACCTTTTCCTACGGAGCTTGACGATGAGACAGGCGATTATATCCGCAACAACGGCGGCGAATTTGGTACTACAACGGGTCGTCCCCGCCGCACAGGCTGGTTTGACTCCGTGATCGTCCGTCACGCGGTAAGAGTGAACGGTCTCAACTGCCTTGTTGTGAACAAGCTTGACACGCTTGCGGGACTTGACACACTGAAAATCTGCGTTGCATACAAGAAGCCTGACGGTACCGTTATAAAGGATTTCCCTGCCGTTTTGGAGGAACTTGAGGGCTGTGAGCCTGTTTACGAGGAGCACGAGGGCTTCAAGGACGATATCTCCAAATGCAGGAGCTTTGAGGAGCTTCCTGAAATTTGCAAGAGCTACATCAGGCGGCTTGAGGAGCTTTGCGAGTGTAAAATCGCAATGATCGGCGTTGGTCCCGACAGAGAGCAGCAGATAGAAAGATAAGCTTTTAAAAAGAGCTTGTTATAAAACGCTCTATAATTAGTTAGCAATTAATTAATAAATGTCTATAATTAATTCATAAACAAAAAAGCATCCGACAGCTTTACTGCTGTCGGATGCTTTTTATTCCGCATATTGTGAAGTTATTCCCAAATATTCCTCCAAGCAAAGCCCGCTGTCATAAACTGCTTGTGCAGTCTCCTTGCCAAGATAGCGTATGTGCCATGGTTCCCATTTGTAGCCTGTGATATCTTCCTTGTCGGAGGGGTATCGAATTATAAAACCGTATTTGTAACAGTTCCGATTTACCCATTTTCCCTCAGCGGTGTTGGCAAAGGACTCTTCTATTGAGTTCAAGTCGAAAGCAAGTCCCGTCTGGTGCTCCGAATGTCCGGGACGGGCGGAGTATCTGTCAGCTTCTTCCTTGCCGTCCTTGTCAACATATCGTTGATAAAGTCCGGCTTGATAATCGTAGGAACGGAAACCGGAGGAAATATATATGTTAAGCCCCTCGGCAGCCGCGTCCGACTGCATTTCATCAAATGCTGCCTGCGCTTCAGCATTCACTCCCGGAGCGTAGTCGGCAGGCAGGGCGTATGTTTTATTCACAACAAGAATTCCGTCAAAATATGTAAGTCCCGCGGCAGCGGTCACGGTAACTGTAACTTCTGCTGAAACCTGCGGGTTTTGGGCGGAGGTTACGGTCACGATACAGTCTCCCTCGGAAACGGCGGTAATATTACCCAATTCGTTCACAACGGCAACATCGGTGTCACTGGAAGTCCAAATCTCTCCTTTATCGGAGGCGTTTTCGGGAAACATAGTAACTATTGGCATCTTGCTTTGTCCCACTTGCAATTCAACGCTGTATGTGCTTAGCGAAATGCTTTCAACTCCGACAGGATCGTTTGAGGAGGTTGCGCCGTTCTTTTGAGGGTTATCCTCAACGTCGCCTCCCGCTTCGACAAATTGCGGCTGCGTAGTTTCAACGAACCCTGCTGTCTCCGAGTTTTGATTTTCGGAAGTTACCGACTCTGTTTCATATTCTGAAACGTGCTCCGACAGCGTTCCCATAGTGGTAAGGCTCACATCGGGAAAAGTTGCGTCCGCAGGAACAGCGTCATCAATTCTTTCACAGCCCGTTAAAAATTCTGTCAAAATTGCTGCGGTCAAGACTGCCGCATATTTTTTTAACTTCATGGCGATCATTTCCTCGGTAATTATTCTTTTATAATAGTATCACAAAATTAATGAAAATGCAATAGATAATTTCGCGTTTTTGGCATATCTAAAATTTTGCCTATTGAATTTGGTCGAAAAATATTGTATAATGGTGAAAATAATCTATTATAGGGGGCATAAAAAATGGTAATGAACGATTTTTTCACAGGACGGACTTTTGACGCATATACATATTTCGGGGCGCACCCCGACGGCAGCGGCATCTCCTTTCGAGTCTATGCTCCCAACGCGACCTGCGTTGAGGTCATTGGTGAATGGAACGGCTGGAACGGTGTGAAAATGTCACGCGATAAATGCGGGGTATACTCAGCATACTGCGGCGATGCGGGGATAGGTCAAATGTACAAATACCGCATTTACCGCCAAGACGGAAAGGTCGTTGAACACAACGATCCATACGGATTTCAGACGGAACTGCGTCCGAACTGTGCTTCAATAATTACCGATTTGGGAGAGTATAAATTTAACGATGAAAAATGGATGAAGTCCCGCGACAAGGGCTATGACCGTCCCATGAACATTTACGAGGTACATCTCGGCTCGTGGCGTACAAAGCCTGCCAAAACTCCAAACGATACAGAAGAGTCCTGCCCCGAAAATTGGTACACATACAAGGAAATTGCCGAACCGCTGATTGAATACGTCAAGGAGCGGGGCTTTACACACATTGAGATCATGCCGATCTGCGAGTACCCTGCGGACTGCTCCTGGGGATATCAGGTCACAGGCTTTTTCAGTCCCACGTCACGCTACGGTTCGCCGAATGATCTGAAATATTTGGTAAATGCCTGCCACAATGCGGATATAGGCATAATATGCGATTTTGTTCCCGTTCACTTCGCGGTGGACGGCTATGCTCTTGCGGAATTTGACGGCACGGGGCTTTATGAATACCCCAACGACGGCGCAGGCAGGAGCGAATGGGGTTCCTACAATTTTAATTTTTACCGCGGAGAGGTTTGCTCATTTTTGCAGTCTGCGGCAAATTACTGGCTAAGCGAATACCATTTTGACGGCTTGCGAATGGACGCGATCAGCAATGCCCTTTACTGGCAGGGGGATGCTGCCCGCGGCGTAAACAGCGGCGCAGTAACGTTTATTCGGAACATGAACAGCGGTCTGCACCACATTCACCCCACCGCCCTGCTTATGGCGGAGGACTCCACAAACTACCTGAAAGTGACCGCTCCCGTGGAATATGAGGGTCTTGGCTTCGACTACAAGTGGGACATGGGCTGGATGAACGACACGCTGGATTTTTTCCGTATTCCGCCTGACGAACGCTCAAAGCACTACCATAAGATTACATTTTCTATGCAGTACTTTTACAACGAGCTGTTTCTGCTGCCCTTTTCGCATGACGAGGTCGTTCACGGAAAGGCGACGATAATTCAGAAAATGTGGGGAGACTACGAGGTAAAATTCCCCCAATGCAAGGCGTTGTATCTATATATGTTCACCCACCCCGGAAAAAAACTGAATTTTATGGGCAACGAGTTCGCACAGTTCCGCGAGTGGGACGAAAAGCGCGAGCAGGACTGGGATCTTCTTAAATATCCCAACCACGACTCCTTCCGCAGGTTTTTCACCGAGCTTGCAGAGCTTTACGGCAAAAATCCAGCGCTTTACGACGGCGAGTACAACATGAATACGTTCCAATGGCTTGAAGCCGACGCCGTTGAGGACTGTGTTTACTGCTACCGCAGGACTTCGGGGAAAAACAGTCTTGTTGTCGCTCTTAACCTTTCGGACAAGTCAAAGAAAAATTACCGCTTCGGCATTGACAAGTCATGTACCTTGCAGGAAATACTTAACAGCGACAGCGATATTTACGGCGGCTGCACACCGTCCGAGAATATCCCGCCTATAACCTCGGAGCCTGTCCCTCACGGGAAATTCGAAAACAGCTTTACTGTAGATCTTGCGCCGTTTTCGGGGAAAATTTTCGAGATCGTACAGTAGGCTTTTTTATACGGAAAATTCCAAAATCAAGGAGTTTTTCCTTTGAAAACATTGCCGCCAAAGCCATGGGAGAAACTATCGCCAGGGCGGCAAGCTCCGTTCCCGAAAGCAGGGCAAATCCTATCAGCACAAGCATTGCAAATCCTGCAAGCCTTTGCGCGGTGAGGCTTTCTTTCTTTTCACAGACGGTCATGACTATTTTTCTTGCTTCGGGTTCTATTTTTCTCGCGGTTGAGGTTGTCATAAAAAACTTCCTTTCTTTTTACACGTATGTTTCTATGTACGTATGTTCCACACGTTTGTTCTGAATAATATTATAGAACAATCGTTTAGATTTGTCAAGAGTTTTCGGAAAATTTGTTCGTAAAAAATTGCACAAAAAAACGCCTTGTTTTTTGGCAGTTAATAGTACAGAAGTACTGTAACACATGGGAGCCTTTTTGTACAAGACGTTTAATTTTTAAGCTATAACGCGAACTTACTATAGCAATCCTATAAAATAATGCCTTTTGTAGGGGCGGGGTCTCCCCGCCCGCAATTATGAAACAGCGGGACGGGAAACCCGCCCCCTACAGATACGGTTATTATTTTGTTGGATTGCTCTAAATAGCGATCCACCAGCATACGCCATACTTATCAATAACGGTAGCGTTATATTTATTCCATGGCAGCTCCTGAATTTCATCAATAACAACGCCGCCGTCGCTCAAAACGTCAAATGCATGGTTTACACGCTCTTCAGTCCCCATTTCAAAGGCATTAAAAGTCATTGTTTCCCATTTCATTTTGTGAATAACCTCAACATCATAAGGTTTTTTAGCTTCGGCTAATGCCAAAAATCCTTCTCCGTCAACCGATAATACACAATGCTCATAGGCAGTCCCGCTGTCATTTTTCATCTCTAATGTTATTTCTGCGCCAAATGCTTCGCAATATGTTTTTGCTGCCTCTAAACTGTTTTTTACATAAACTTGAGTATAGTTTTTCATATATGCTGTCTCCGTTACTATTTTATATTATTATAGAACAACCGTTTATGTTTGTCAATAATCTTTAGAAAATTTGTTCTTAAAAGCTGCACAAAAAAATATCTTAAAACTTATGCAAGACGTTTAATTTATAAAATTCCCCTAATTCAACAAATGAATTAGGGGGATTTTCCCAAATCTAAAACGACATAATATAAGTATTTTTTATACAATTTGTAATATAAACAAAATATTATACTATAATTGTGACCTTTTGCTCGTTATGCTCTATAGCAGGCATTGTCTTTTTCGGTTCTGTAGGCTCCGTGACCTTTGTCTCTGCGGGTTGTTCGTTCTCCTCCGTTTCAAAGGGACCGCGCATTTTTACAGCTTTTCCGTCCTCGTCCGTCCAACCGCGTTCGGCAAAATATTCTTCAAGACACAGACCGCTTTCCTTTATCTCGTTTGCATAGTAAATTCCCACAAAACGGTAATGCCACGGCTCATAGATTATCTCCGTTACAGCCTCCTTGTCCTTGGGGTAGCGCAGGATAAAGCCGTACTCCGCCGCGTGCTTGTCAAGCCACTCAAAAGCCTTTGTATTTTCAAAACCCGCGTCGTCCATGCTTGTGTACTCTACGGACATTATATCCATCGCAAGACCTGCGTTATGCTCGCTTTCACCCGGCATCGCAACCTCGCGCAAGGTGTCCGCATAAGCATCGTCATATGTCATGCCGTTGTCCATACGCTGCTGAACGCTTCGGTCAAAATTTTGCTGCTGATAATCTATAGTGCGGTAGGACGATACGACCCAAAGATCTATGCCGTCCTCCAGAGCGGCAGCAAACATATCCTTGGCATATTTCGCGGCACGCTTGTCAACATAGCCGTCTCTGTCTCCCTCATAAACAAGCTCTGTCTCGATCATGCTGTCGTAATTTTTAGGAAGCGGGTTTTGCTTGTTCACCAAAAACATCGCCCATTTATTGTCAGCGTTGATATCCTCTTCCTCCTCTGGTTGGATTTCGGATTCCGTCTGCACCGTTGTGACCGAAATTGTTTCAGACGCGGTGTCCTGCTCATTGCTGCCTCTTTTAAAGACAAAATTTGTCAGCACAAACGCCAGCAGTATCAGAAGTACCGATATAATTAATAAATATTTCATTCCTCGCATTTTTATGCAGCCTTTCCGCCGTATCTTTTATACTAATTTGAGACTAAAAAGCGTGTAAAAAATCAAACAAAAATTTGCACATATGATTTTTGTGCAGATTTTTTACCTACGCTTTTAGGAGCAAATTAGTATTAAAAACGGCAATTTTTTTTGCATAAACATTATTATAGCATATTTTTACAGAGATTTCAACATGAAAAATCAAATATATGCTGAAATGCGGATAATATTTTTTTTATAAACCGCTTGACAAATAATTATTTTTATGGTAAAATAACAAATGTTATATAACATACGATATTTAAGAGGTGATATAATGCCGCCTAAAATAAAGGTCGAAAAGGAAGATATTATAAAAGCCGCTGCCGACATAGTAAGGGAAAACGGAATATCCGCTCTTAACGCAAGAGCCGTTGCCGCAAAGCTGAAAGTGTCCACACAGCCGATATTTTCAAACTACAGCACTATGGAAGAGCTAAAAAATGACGTACTGAACTGCGCTTACAAGATATACTGCGGTTATCTGGAAAGAGGTATGACATCTGGAGAGTACCCGGTCTACAAAGCGAACGGTATGGCGTATATCCAATTTGCGAAGGAGGAGCAGGAGCTTTTCAAGCTTCTTTATATGCGGGACAGGCGGAACGAGACCTTTGTGCAGAAGGACGATGAAGTCAAGCCGATAATAGGCATACTTATGAAAAACCTCGGTATAAGCGAGGAGGACGCCGCTATGTTCCACCTTGAAATGTGGGTTTACGTACATGGGATCGCCTCGATGATCGCCACGTCATACCTTGAATGGGACGAAAAAACTATCAGCAGAATGCTTACAGATCTTTATATGGGACTGAAGGAACGATACATTAAAAAGGAGGAAGCCTGATGGAAGCGATAAAAATTTCGGGGCTTACAAAAAAATACAAGGACGTTACCGCTGTGGACGGTCTTGACCTTGTGATAAACGAGGGGGAGCTTTTTGCCCTTTTGGGTGTAAACGGAGCGGGCAAGACCACTACTATAAAAATGCTGTCCTGTCTTGCAAAGCCAACGTCGGGGGACGCGTTTTTATGCGGCAAAAGCATTGTGACGGAAAGCGGCGCGGTAAAGTCCGTTATAGCTGTTTCTCCCCAGGAAACGGCAGTCGCGCCCAATCTGACAGTCCGTGAAAATCTCGAATTAATGGCGGGGGTACACGGCTTTTCAAAAGAGAAAACCGAGAAAAAGATCACAGAGCTTACCGAGCAGTTCAGTCTCGGAGAGGTAACATCCCAAAAGGCGGGAAAGCTTTCGGGAGGCTGGCAGCGGCGTTTGAGCATTGCCATGGCTCTCATAAGCGAACCGAAAATCCTTTTCTTGGACGAACCGACCTTGGGACTTGACGTTGTGGCAAGAAGCGAGCTTTGGGATAATATCCGCGCTTTAAAGGGCAAAATTACCATAATACTCACCACCCACTATATGGAGGAGGCGGAGTCTCTTTCGGACAGAATTGCCGTGATGAAAGGCGGAAAGCTGATGATAACCGGTACTGCCCAAGAAATAAAGGCTTTCGCGGGAGAAGAAAAATTTGAGGACGCATTTGTAAAGATAGTAAAGGAGGGAGTAAAATGAGATTAAAAGCATTTTCAAGCCGCACTGCAAAGGAAATCCTCCGCGACCCGCTGAATTTGGGGTTCGGGCTGGGATTTCCCATAGTGCTTATACTTTTGCTCAGCGCGATACAGGCTAATATTCCTGTGGAGCTTTTTGTGATAGAAAATCTTGCTCCCGGCATAGCTATATTCGGACTTTCGTTCATGACCCTTTTTGCGGCGACTCTTATCTCAAAGGACAGGGGCAGCGCTATACTCCAGCGGCTTTACACCACTCCCCTTACACCCAAGGATTTTATTTTGGGGTACACCCTGCCGATACTTCCCATAGCGGTGGCGCAATGTGTGATATGTTACATATTTGCGGTTATTTTGGGACTTGAAATTACGGTAAATATTCTTATTGCAATAATTGCAATAATTCCCTCCGCGCTGTTTTTTATAGCCTTGGGACTGCTTTGCGGCAGCATTTTTACCGACAAGCAGGTAGGCGGTATCTGCGGCGCGCTGCTTACCAATCTTACCGCATGGCTTTCGGGAATATGGTTCGACCTTGATCTTGTAGGCGGAGCGTTCAAAAAAATTGCAGACCTGCTCCCTTTTGTACACGCGGTCGAAATGGAGCGGGTGGTTTTAAGCGGAAATTACGACGATATGTTCCCGCATATCTACTGGGTTTTGGGGTACATGATAATTGCATTTGCAGCGGCTGTGTTTGCGTTTTTGCGGCAGATGAAACGGCAATGAATATTTTATAGGACTTCCGAAAAATAGGGAGTCCTTTTTAATTATTTTTTAGTTGACATTGACCGCTATTACATGCTATACTTTAATAAATGTTTGCAAGGAGAATTTTTATGGATATTACCGAAAAGCTTTTTAACGATTTCAGCAGTTTTTCCGAGGTGGACGCTATTGCTCTCGGCGGTTCGAGGGCGGCTGAAATTTACGATGAAAGCTCCGATTATGACGTTTATGTTTATGTTACCGAAAGTATTCCCGACGGCAAGCGCAGGGAGATACTTTCCCATTACTGCGCCGTATCGGAAATAGGAAATCATTACTGGGAAACGGAGGATAACTGTACCCTCAACAACGGAATAGATATTGATATTATTTACAGAGATATTGACGATTTTGCGGCGGGTATTTCCCGAACCGTTGACAAATATGAGGCGACAAACGGTTACACCACTTGTATGTGGCACAACCTGCTGAACTGCAAAATTATTTTCGACAGAAACGGTAGGCTTACGGAGCTGCAAAATCGGTACAATGTCCCCTACCCTCCGACCCTGCGGAAAAATATTATTGAAAGGAATATGAAGCTTTTAAGCGGCGCGCTGCCGTCCTATGATATGCAGATAAAAAAAGCTGCGGACAGGGGCGATACAGTCAGCATAAATCACCGCACCGCAGAGTTTTTGGCAAGCTATTTCAATGTTATTTTTGCTCTGAACAGCCTTACTCACCCCGGCGAAAAGCGGCTTGTACAGCTTTGTAAAAAATACTGTAAAGTCCTGCCGAATAATTTTGAGGAAAATTTAAACGCGCTTTTTGCGGGAATGTTTTCGGGTGACGTTTACGCGCGCATTGAAAAAATTGTGGACGAGCTGAAAATTACAATAAAAAATACGGAGGAAAATTTATGACAAAAATAAAATTCGCCTGCCTTGTAACGGCATTTGACGGCGAAGATAATTCCTCAAAAATAATATGCGGAAAGCTTAAAACGGACTGCAAAAAAATTATTCTTCCCAACGATAAAGCTGCAAGCTGTGAAATGCTGAAAAATGAGCTTGACAGCGGTTTTCGGTACGTTTTTTCTCTTGGACAAAAGCCGCTGATAAAAAATAAAATTTCTGCCGAAGATACGGCAAAGCTTAACGGAAAAATTCTGAAATCAAAGGCGGAAAACGTTTCGGAAATAATAAAAAAATTCGGATATAACTGCTATATTTCCCACAATGCCGGGACGTCCTTCTGCAATAATCTTTATTATTTCGGACTTAATTATATTTATGAAAACGATCTGAAAACCGATATGTTTTTTCTTCATGTTCCTTTTGCGGATAACTGCAATATGGACGCGGTCGCGGAAGTCCTCGACAAATTAATTTCATTATATAAATTGGAGCAATGCCTATGAAAATCATCGCGCACATAAAAAGCGACTTCCCCGAAAAGTTCGGAATACCCCGTCAAAGCGGACTTACGGGGCTTGTCTCTAAAATTATTTTCGAGCCTGAATACCGCGTCCCCGAGGCTTTCAGGGGTCTGGAGGGCTACTCCCACATATGGATATTGTGGCAGTTCTCCGAAGCTGTTCGGGAGGAATGGTCGCCTACGGTACGTCCCCCGAAGCTTGGGGGCAACACAAGAATGGGGGTTTTTGCGACCCGTTCGCCGTTCCGTCCAAATCCGATAGGACTTTCCTCGGTGAAGCTTGAAAAAATAGATTTTGAAGCGGCGGACGCTCCCGTCCTGTACGTCAGCGGCGCGGATATTATGGACGGTACTCCCGTTTACGACATCAAGCCTTATCTTGCCTACACCGACTCACACCCCGAGGCGGCGGGAGGGTTTTCTGTCCCTCGTGGCGAGATTTTGCGGGTGGAATTTGCGGAGGGGCAACTTGAAAAGCTCCCCGAACATATGCGAAAAGGACTTACCGAGGCTTTGGAGCAAGACCCCCGTCCCGCGTATCAGAACTCTCCCGAACGGGTTTATATTATGGACTTTGCGGAATTTGAAGTGCATTTCACGGTAAAAGAAAACCTGCTGACGGTGCGGAAAATACTGCAAAGAAGTACATGACACGGGCAATTCGCCGATATTCATATTTTGGTAAAAAAAAAAAAAACACATTATTCAACACTTTGTCTGCATTTTTCTGTATAATCAGTAATAGCGTATTTTGTAGAAATACGGCAAAAATTTTACCTGAAAGGGAGAATGAAATTATGAATATCAGAAAAATTGCGGCGTTCGGCGCGGCTGCCATAATGGCTGCGGGAATTGTCACAGGCGTACCTATGAGTACGGAAAACAGTCCGCTTTTGGCGGTAACTGCCGAGGCGGCGGACAGCAAACTTGCGGCTCCCAAAAACATAAAAGCTGCGGCAGGAGACGGAAAAGTAACCCTCACATGGGAAAAGGTAAACGGCGCAGACGCATACAGAGTATATATTTACAATGCGGAAACAAAAAAATATGAAAAATGCAAATTTGTTAAAGGTGAAAAAGCTACTGTAACGGGTCTTGAAAACGGAAAAACTTATAAATTCAAGGTTGCGGCGGCTGTAAAAAACGGCAAATCCTACAAAACTGGTACGGCTTCGGCGGCAGTTTCGTCAAAGCCTAAAGCGGAAATGAAAGAAATAACCGCAAACAAGAAAAATCTGGTCGGAGTATGGTTATTTTACGATATTTCAGAAACAGTAACATATAATAAAGGTACAAAATACAACCCTGCAAAGGTTGAGTATGACGGTTACGAATGGATACCTAAAATTCAAATATTTAATGATAAAGAAGCCGAAATTTATTATTACAAGGAATGGGGAATAGAACCGTATCAGACTGAAATAAAAAATAATTCATTTGTTAGTGATATGCTAATGAAATACAAAGTATACTCATACGGCGATGATAAATTTCTTCTTGTTCAACTGATAAACCCTGACGGAGAATATACATACGTCTTTAAAAAATACAAACCGGCTGTTGAAAAGAAGCAGGTCACAGACATAAGCAAGTTTGAGGGTAGCTGGACTGCTACAGATTTTTGTACTTTTGATATAAGCGAAAATGATTATTACGACCCGCTTAATCCTCAATGGTCTGCTGAAGAACTTTATGTTACAGGGGCAATTGTTAAAAACGGCAAAATAACTTTTCAGGCCAAAGACGGCAATTGGAATGAAATAAAAATCGGCAAAAATAAAATCGGCGATGATAAATATTACGTTTATGAAATAGACGGAAGTATGTATATGTACTTTCAATGGAGCAACGGCGATGGCAACAATCACTTCTACGTTTTAAAGAAAATCTGAATAAAATTTTCTGCACGGCATGAAACCCGTGCAGATTTTTGTATATTACCTAAAAAATTACGCATAATACTCCCCAAAAGGAGTTGATATTATGTCCGTAAATTTTTCAGAAAGTCAGACAAAAATAAACCTTATGCGAGCCTTTGCGGGAGAAAGCCAGGCGAGGAACCGCTACACCTTTGCCGCGGACAAGGCTAAAAAAATGGGCTGTTATTTTATTTACAACATTTTTAACCTCACCGCAAATCAGGAAAAAGCTCACGCCGAAATTTTCTATAACCACCTCAAAAAGGAAAACGGCGGGACAGTCTTTATCGACAACGCGGGCTACCCGATTGATAACTATGACAAGATAGAGGACCTGCTCAAAAGCGCGCAGCACAACGAATATGAGGAGTACGAAAAGGTGTACCCCGAATTTGCCAAAATCGCAAAGGAGGAGGGCTTTAACGACATTGCCTTTTCCTTTGAAAAGATCGCGGAGATCGAAAAGGTACACGGCGACCGTTTCGGCTGCTTCGCGGAGCTTATCGAGAGCAGCAAGATGTTCCAAGGGGACGAGGATACCGAGTGGATGTGCCTTAACTGCGGCAACGTTCACAAGGGAAAGCTTGCGCCGAAGCAATGCCCAGTATGTCAGGTGGAGCAGGGATATTTCGTGCCGTTCAAGTACTACAAATTTATTGCGGCAAAATACGGAATTGCCGAAAATTAATGTGCAAAAAAGCAGCGATACAATTGTACCGCTGCAATTTTTTATCTCTTGATAAAAGCGTCTCCATAGGCTATCCTGTTGAATTCGTCAACGGTTACGGGCTTTGAGTAGTAAAAGCCCTGTGCAACTCTGCATCCGCTGTCGTAGAGGAACTGCGCCTGCTCCTTTGTTTCAACGCCCTCGGCGACAAGCTCCAGACCGATATCCTTGGACATTGAAATTGTGTGGGAGATTATCTTCTTTCCCCTGTCGGAGAGCATGAACTCGCTGAAAAAGTCCTTATCGATCTTGATAACGTCAAAGGGTGTGCTTTTCAGCATATTCAGAGAGGAGTACCCCGACCCGAAATCGTCCATAAGCAGAGTATAACCGCTTTCCTTCAGCTTCTTTATCATATCGCCCGAATGGTCGTTCTCAACAGATTCCGTTATTTCCGCTTCAAGATATTTTTTGGGGATATCATATTTAGCTACGATACCGTCCAGAATTTTTACAAACCTGTCGTCGCTTAGGTGAACACGCGATATGTTTACCGATATCGGCAGCGGCTCCAGACCCGCGTCTATCCAGCTTTTTATTGTAATTGCAGCCTGCTCCCACATATATTCGTCAACCTTGATAATAAAGCCGTCCTTTTCAAATATGGGGATAAAATCCGCGGGAGAGATGATGCCGTTTTCGGGGTGTATCCACCGCACCAGCGCCTCCGCGCCCACGATATGGGGTGAATCAATACTGTACTTAGGCTGCAAATACATCACAAATTCGTTATGCTCAAGAGCGTAGTACATTCTGTCCTCGATAAATTTGCGGTTCAAAAGGGTGTCCTTCTGATTTTCGGTGTAGTAGCCCACGTCGCACAGTGCGTTATTTTTTATACCCTGACGTGCGATAGCCGCCCTGTCGCCCATATGCCGCACAGGTATACTCTTGTCGGCAACCTCAAAAATGCCGAAAACAAGCTTATATTTTATATCTCCGTAGCAGCTTAGCCGCTCCTTTATATTTTCAATAAATTTTTCAAGCTCACCCCTGTCGTCATAGGTAACAACCACCGTAAAAACGTCCGCCGAGAGCCTTATGTGGGGCTTGTCGCTGCCGCATATCGAATCCAGACCCTCGCTTATGTAATTCAGTATTTCGGTGCCAAGCTTCTCGCCGTGCTTGGCATTTATAAGCTTGAACTGCTTTATATCGAACTGCACTACTGCGGCATTTTTATCGCCGCTGTTTTTCAGCGCGTTCACCGCACATGAATTGAACACGTTGGGGTGCTTATCGTTTGTAAAGCTGTCCAGAGCAAGCTTTTTCTGAAGCTCCGCGCTGTTCATAAGGCGTATATGACCTACTATATATGACGGCGCTTCGTTTTCTGTCTTAATAATAACGGTAATCGTAGCCCATTTATAAAGCGGTTCGTCCGTTTCGGACAGGTCTATCCTGAAATTTACAGCAAACCTGTCATCGGGGACCTTTCCGTTTTTTAAATTTAAAAGATCGCGGCAAAACGCAGTGACCATTACACTGTCGGCAGGGTGTATTTTTTCATTTTCGCAAAGCTGAACAAGAGGATTGGAAGCGTTGCTGAAAAGAACGCCTATTTTGCCTATAGGTGAAATTTCATAGGTATCGTCGTTATAATCATAAACAAACACGCACATATTATCATTTGTACCTACAAAATCAGCCATTGCCTGACCTATGCTTTTACCCATTTGTATCATCTCCCCTAAAAGTTTCAACTTTTACGCTGCGTTTTTATACAGAATGTGAGTATCATATACATATTATAACTCAAATTTACCCAATTGTCAACCGGATATATTTTGTACAAACAGTTAATTTTATTCATAAACTTACTGCATAGCTTTATTTTGAAGTTTTCAGAGCAAAACAAAGCAAGCCTCCTTGTCAAAGAGGCTTGCTTATACTAATTTGCGACTAAAAAGCGTGTAAAAAATCAAGCAAAAATTTGCATATATGATTTTTGTGCAGATTTTTTACCTACGCTTTTAGGAGCAAATTAATATTACACAGAGAATACATATAGGCTCATTCGTCAAACGCCGTAAATGAAATGCTCTCATACTCTGCAATAAGCGGCATTTTGCTGTCGTCAAAGGCGTTCAGCCAGCTATCTACGCCTGTTCCGCACCATGCGTTCATCATTATCTTGCTTTTTGTCACGGGAATGTTCTCAGTCACCGAATATACTTCTTCACCGTCCACGAACCAGACTATTTTGTCCTTGTGCCACTCTATAGCATATTTGTGGAAATCCTCCGAAGCGTCGAAGCCCAAATCGTGGAGGTACTCATGATTACCTACGCCGTTTGTGAAATAATTAAACTGCACCTTCGTGGTATCCTTGCCGAGGATCTCAACGTCGATCTCGTCCCATGGATTGCCGTCGGAGGGACCCGTGTAAGTGAAAAATGAGGACACTACGCCATCGTTTTTTATTGCTTTCATTGAAACCTCATACCGTCCGTAGCCGTAAAAATCCTTTGAACGGTACTCTCCGCCGGAATACGGCACAGTTTTCGCCGCGCTTTTGTCGGCGTCGATAATAAGCTGCATTTTGCCGTTTTCAAAGGTACAGTTATCCTTACGCCATGTTACGTTGAACATACTGCCGTTGCACCAGCCGTCCGCAGCCTCAAAAAATTCGGAAGCTCCGTTCTTTAAGTCAACATTAAGCAGACCCGTCTCTGCGGGGTTTTGGGTAACGCTTGTTACTTCGCCCATATTGCTTTCCGCTCCTTTTTCGCCGCAGGAGCAAAGCATAGCCGTGCATAATATCGCCGAGACCGCTAAAGATAAGATTTTTTTCATAAAAATTACCTCCGTAAAATCAGAACCTGTCTTCACAAGCTGTATGCACGTCTTTTCGACAATCTTTTGCCGAACTCCGCGTTAAAAATCCTTGCCATACGCGATGTATGCAAAAAGCCAAAGCTTTTGCGGATTTTTGCCTTGATTTCAGCAAAATCTTGCCAAAAATCCGCACACACATCTTGTGAAGACAGGTTCTTAGTTTTCATTTATGCACTTATTATACGGCTTTACTTCTGCGGTGTATATCATTATTTTGCTGCAAATATCAGTTTTTTGACCTATTTTTTCTGTCCGTGCTCCAGTTTGAACGATAATATTTTTTTCGGAATTCATTTGGCGTCATGCCCGTATACTTTTTAAAGGTGCTGATAAAATGGCTGTGGGAGTTAAACGCAAGATAGTTTCCGATGTCAACGGGGGAATAATCGGAATATTTCAGCATATTCTGCGCCGTTTCCACCCTTTTTACCGCAATGTAGGTGCTTATGGTAACGCCGACCTCGCTGTGAAAAAGTCTTGACAGATATGACTCGCTCAAAGACACCTGTTCAGCAATATCATATACGGAAATTTTAGAATGAAGATTGTCATAGATATAGTCCATAGTAAGTATAACAGGCTTTGAGTAGACTGTACCGCGGGAGACAAATTTCATCTGCTCGGTAAAATCCAGCACCGCTTCGCTGTGCAGCTTATGTACGTCCACCTCGCTTTGGCATTTGTCCATTTTTAATATATAGAGGTCGCTTAGGGTGTAAGCTGTTTCCATTTCCAGACCGCCCTCAACGCAAAAGCGGGTTATGAGTGCGATAGTGACGGTAAAGTGGTATTTGAGATTTCGCAGCGAATCGTCTGAAAGCTTTCCCGCACCGCCGGAACCGAGAGGTGTCATAAGCTTTTTAACACGCTCTGTATCACCGCTTTTAACGCAGTCATAAAATTCAAATTCCTTTTCAAAGGGAGAGTGCTTAAATTCGTACTCCCTGTTCATAAAGGCTCTGTATGTAAGCTCCTTTTCGGACTGGGGCATAGCATTACTGCTCCTTTCTTTATGGTATCGATCCGCAATATTATTATACAGCATACAAAAGAAAATTGCAACAAAATTTTGATATAAAAAACAAAAAAATAGTATTTTTCTCACCGCAGCTATGGTATATTATAAGCACAGGAACAAACCCAATAATCGAAATATTATATAAAAAATTTGTTAGGAGGATATTCATATGAAAAATTTAAAGAGAACAATCGCATTTGTATCGGCTCTTACCCTTATGGGAACAATGGCTGCCTGCTCGGACGACGGCGGAAGCGCGGGCGTAAGCGAATCTACCACAGTATCCACCGCTCCCAAGGAGCTTGACGAGGCTGACAAGGCTGCCGTTGAACAGATCGACATGAGTGATGCGGAAAAGCTTGAAAACGGCACTGTAAAATGGCTTTCGTGGTACGACATCAATCCCGAGGACAACAAGCCGAAGCTTGCCGCTCTGGAGCTTTTTGAAAACAACTACGGCGGAAAGATCGAATTTATCCCCACTGTTTACGAAAACCGCTTCAACGACCTCTCCACGCTGGTTCTCGGCGGTACTTCTCCCGACATCTTCCCCGGTCAGGAGGGCGACACATTCCCCGAGCGCGTTCTTAACGGTATGTTTGAAGCTTGGGACGATTACCTTGATTTCAACGACGCCGATCTTTGGACAGAGGGCGCGAAAAAACTTTCCGACGTTCACACTATGGGCGGAAAGCATTACCTTGTAGCAACAACCACCGACTCAAAGTGCATAATGATATACAACAAGAAAACCATTGAAGAAAACGCTCTTGACGACCCTGCCGAGCTGCTTGCAAACAATGCGTGGGACTGGAACGCGTTCAGAAAAATGTGCGTTGAATACTGCGACCGCGAACAGGATAAATTCGCATACGACAGCTGGTACTTTGAGTTAAATCTTCTGCTGACAACAGGCGTTGCGCCTATAAGCACGGAAAACGGATTGCTGAAGAGCAACCTTACGACCGCTGAGATCGAACGTGCCGAAAACTTTATGTACGATCTGAAAAAGAATGATCTGCCTCTGCCCAAGGCTGAATATAACTGGACGGAGCAGCCCCAGAGAATGAGCGAAGGCAAGACCCTGTTCTACCCTATCGGCACATGGGCATTATGGGAAGCAGACCTTTCAGCATACGGCGCTCTTGACGAGATAATGTTCGTGCCGATGCCTAAGGATCCCGAAGCTGACAAGTACTACCTCCCCGCAAGCATGGACGCATACGTACTCTGCAAGGGTGCGCCTAACCCCGAGGGAGCTGCCGCATTCATGAAGTGCAAGCTTATTTCCGCAAAGGACGAGAACGCTCTCGCAATTGAGGAAAAGCAGTACCGCACAGACTACGGCTGGACTGATGAAATGGTCGAGATGTGGTACAAGGTTCGTGAGCTTACAGACGAGAACCCTGTTATAAATATCCATATGGGACTTACAAGCGACGTTGCAAACGCTGTTGACGACGGCTTAAAGCAGGCTTCCTTCAACGGTACTGACTGGGCTGTTACAAGAGAGTCAATAAGCGGTCTCGCACAGATATCCGTTGATGAGACCAACACTAAAATTCAGGAAGAATTTTCTAATTAACAGTAATTTTCTTTCGTGGGAACTGTCTGCACCTTCGCAGGCAGTTCCTTAACAAATATTATAATCAGCAAACAAATTTTATATATTTTGCCTCAAAAAAAATCTATAATAATTGCATAAAAAATCTGCGAAAGGAAAATGCAATATGAAAACATTTGACGGCTATAAAAAAGGAGTCGATCTCGGCGGCTGGCTTTCACAGTGCAGCCATGAGACAGCTCATTACGACAGCTTTATCGGCAAGGCGGATATTGAAAAAATCGCCGGCTGGGGACTTGATCATGTACGCCTCCCCATTGACTACAACCTTATTGAGGACAGAGACGGTAATATCATTGAGAGCGGATATAAGTACATCGACAACGCGATAAACTGGTGCGGCGAGTTCGGACTTGATCTTGTTCTCGATCTGCATAAAACGGCAGGCTTCTCCTTTGACAAGGGGGAGCGGGAAAGCGGCTTTTTTGAAAGCGAGGCTTTGCAGGAACGCTTTTACAAGCTGTGGGAAAGGCTTGCGGAGCGTTACGGAAAATACAGCGAAAGGGTCGCTTTCGAGCTTTTGAACGAGGTCACCGATCAAGGCTACAGCGACGTTTGGAACGGCATTATTTACAAATGCATTGAAAAGATAAGGAAGCACGCTCCCGACACGATCATTGTTGTAGGCGGATACTGGCAGAACAGTCCGGACGCGCTGCCTGACATTGTAAAGCCTTACGATGACAAGGTAGTTCTGTCATTCCACTGCTACGACCCGTTTGATTTCACACATCAGGGCGCTGAGTGGGTAGACGCAATGGATCCCTCATTCAGAAAAAGCTTTGACGAAAATGAAGTCTCCGCCGAATATTTTGCGGGAAGATTTTCGGCAGCATTAAAAACCGCCGAAAAATACAATGCCGCTCTTTACTGCGGAGAATACGGCGTTATCGACAAGGCAAAACCGCAGGACGTTCTGAAATGGTACAAGGTCATAAACAGCGCGTTTGAACGGTTCGGTATCTCCCGCTGCGCGTGGAATTACAAGCAAAAGGATTTCGGACTTTCTGACGAATGGATAAGTCCGGTTATAGACGAGCTTGTAAAATATCTTTAAAAAAATCCTCTTAAAATTCTTCATAGCTATAAGCAAGATAACATTGCAAAGCGGACGCTGTTTTAAGCAGCGTCCGCAAACTTTTTATAGAAACAATTCTTTCGCCGTATCCTTGTAGTATTCGGCTTGTGCGCGCCACATATCGGCATAAACGCCTTCGCTTGAAACAAGCTTGTCATGGCTGCCGCGCTGGGCGATCTCTCCTTTGTCCAGTACTGTTATATCGTCGCAGAAGCGGCAGGAGGAAAGCCTGTGGGATATATACACAGCCGTCCTCGTACCTACAATTGAGTTGAATTTAGTGTAAATATCGTACTCCGAAATAGGGTCGAGAGCCGCCGTAGGCTCATCAAGAACGATAAAGGGCGCACCCTTGTATACGGCGCGGGCAAGGCAAAGCTTCTGCGCCTCGCCGCCGGATATTTCCACGCCTCTGCTGTCAAAATCCTTGTACAGACAGGTATCCAGACCGTCGGGACAGTCATCGAAGCGCTCGGAAAATCCCGCCTTGCGGACGCATTCCTCCGCAAGCTCTCTGTCGTATTCTGTATCCACCGCAACGTTCTCGCCGATTGAAAAGGCGAACAGCGCCGAGTCCTGAAATACCACGGAAAACAGGTCGGTATAATCCTTTGTACTGTACTTGCGAATGTCAATGCCGTTCAGCAAAATTTCACCCTCGGTAGGGTCGTAGAGCCTGCAAAGAAGCTTTACCAGCGTGGATTTTCCCGAACCGTTCCGTCCCACAAGAGCCATTTTTTCACCTATGCGCCATTTTAAATTTATGTCCTTCAAGACGTACTCCTCGGTGTCGGGGTACTTAAAATAAACGTGCTTAAATTCAAATTCGTACTCGTTGTCGTCACGCTTTTCGGTTGGTATAGACCCTTTGTATTTTTCGTCGGGAATATCAAGGAAATCAAACACCGAGCGGCAGTACTCCGTCCTTTCAAACAGGTTGGAAAGATCGTTGGAAATGTTGTCAAGTCCGCCTCTTATGCTGCCGAAATACATTGCGAACGCGATAACCTCGCCGGGACTTATCATGCCGCTTGCCGCTCTGACTATCGCAAAGCCGTAAATTAAAAATGTCAGCAGAGCGTTAAGGCAGTTTATTATTAAGATGTATCTGTTTCCCTTTTTCAAGGTTATTCCCCAGCCCTTGACAAATTCCTTTTGGACGTAGTCGTACTTGCTGAGCATAAGCTCCTGCTCTTTGTAAATCCGTATCTCTTTTCCCGTTCGGTAGTTGTAAACGCAGCGTGAGAAAACGTTCTGCCCCACTCTGTTAAGCTCGTGCAGTCTTTCATCGGTGTTGAATTTGTGGAAGTCCTTCAGCGAAGCGGGAATTATCACAAAGGAGTTGACGGAAATTATCAGCGCGGCAATTGCAATGACCGCCGCAAAGCCCCACCCCGACTGAATAAATCCGATAAAGCCAACTGCCGACACAGGCTTTGAAAATGCGATAGGAGCGATCATCACAATTCCCACAATAAGGTTGAAAAGCGCGCTTATTGTCCGTGAAATAAGCTCTATCTGGTACGTAATGCCTTGCTCGTCAATATAGTTATGGGCAGTTTGATATTTATTTCTGGTATCTATACTTTCAGCCTTGGAGTAATCGAGAGTAAGGGTTTTCTTCCACAAAAGCTTGTTAAGATTTTCCTTTAAAGTAAATTCATGGCAGTTTTGCTTTACGCAGATTACCCTGCTTATCAAAAATGAAACAAGCTCCACCACGCAAACTATCAGTGCCGCCATAAGCAGCCAAGACACAGGCTTTGCGGCAGTAACGCCGTCTATTACAAGGCTTGCAAGATAAACTCCGGCATAAAAGTTTATGATCTGTGGTATATTCTTTGCCAGCGCGCGGGTCAAGCTTCCCGGATCTGCGGTATTTACCATATTCACCGTGCGTTTTATGTTGGCGATTTTTTCCTTAAAGGTAAGCTTTTTTTCCTCGCTCATAAATCTTCCTCCCTCTGCACCTTTTCGTCATTGTAGTAGCTGCTCTGAAGCTCGAAAAGCTCTGCGTATTTTCCGTTTTTCGCCATAAGCTCCGAATGCGTTCCGCACTCGGCAATATCACCGTCCGCAAGCAGGATTATCCTGTCGCAGAACCGCGTCGAAGCAAGCCTGTGGGAAATAAAGAGACTGGATTTCCCCTCGGAAAATTTGGTGTAATTAAGATACATTTCCTGCTCCGCGATAGGATCGAGTGCGGCGGTAGGTTCGTCCAGAATAAGCATGGGAGCGTTTTTGTACAGCGCCTTTGCAAGGGCGATCTTTTGGGTCTCACCGCCCGAAAGATCTATGGAGTCCTTATAAGTGCCCCTTATAAGATGAGTGTTTTCCTTGTTCGGCAGGCTTTCCGTCTTTTCGTAAACTCCCGCATTTTTCAGGCACTGCACAAGCCTTTCGTTGTCGTAATTTTCGCTGCCTGTGATGTTCTCGCCGATAGTTGCGGAAAATACGGAAATGTCCTGAAATACAGCCGAGAAAAGGGTAAAATATTCCTCGCGGTTGTATTCGTTCACTGGGATACCGTCCACTAAAATTTCTCCCTCGGTAGGGTCGTAAAGCCCGCAAAGAAGCTTGACGACCGTGGTTTTGCCCGCGCCGTTAAGTCCCACAAGAGCAAGCTTTTCCCCCTTTTTTATCTTAAAGGAAAGATTTTTTATCGTCGGTTCTTCCGCTCCGAAATAAGTATAGGAGACGTTTCTGAACTCCACCTCAAAGCTGCCCTTCGGAAGAGGTCTGCCCTCGCCGCGGTTGGTATTTTCGGGCATTTCGAGATATTCCCTGACGTAGCTTATATTATTGCGTATCCACTGATACCCCGAAAAGTTATTGCACCAGTCACGGGTCGCCTCGCTTAATTTCATTATTGAATTGAAGTACAGCACGAAATCCCCCGCGCCTATATTGCCCGAAACAACAAGGTAGATAACATAAGCGTATGCCGCAAATTTTCCCGCAGCCAAAACTACCGTTTCAAGAATAAAATGGCGGAATTCCCATGCATCCTGCTGACGGTACCAGTCAAAACGCTTTTTGAACGAGCGGGAAAAGGCTTGCTCAAACAACGCGGAGAAATTAAAAAGCCGCACGTCCTTTGCTCTCGACAGGTCGCCGCCCGTGTTCTTGATATAGCTTAGCTGCCGCTCATAGACCTGCCAACGGTCGGACATATTCCATATCCACATCATTCTGTGCCTTTCTATCGCATAGCTTAAAGCCGCAGGTACAGCAACGATAGGCACAAGCCAAAAGCTTAGCATTGAAAGAATTGCTGAATATGTGAAAAATTCAAGAATATGGCGGATACTTCCCCTTAAATTCACGGGAGTATTATAAGCCGCCACCCGACAGCCCCCCAAGGCCTGATTGAGACTGTTATTATTTTCGCAGCGTTCCTTGTTTTCATAGTCGGTGGTAACACATTTTTTCATTATTAATTTTGAGAAATGGTTGTGTGCGTTGCTTGTACCCACATATCCGCGGTATCTTTCCGCCAAAAGGCTGAGGTAGTCGCACAGCTCCTTAAGCAGGAACAATCCCGCGCAGGTCAGTAACAAGCCGATCTCAAAACCCGTCACAGCAAGCTCCACCACGTATTTGTCGATATAGACCATACACAGCCTTTGCACAAACATAGCCGCCGCAAAGCCAAAGCAGGATATCACCACCAGCTTGTCGGCGCGCCATATTTCCCGCATGGCAAAAGCGAGATTTTCCCCCAAGCCGTATTTTTGTTTTTTTATTTCGGCATCGGCTTTTTCTAAATCGCGCTTTTTCTTTTCGCCTTTCCATTTTTCGACTTTAACCATAAGATCACTTCCTTTACCTCTTATTATACTCAAAAAATTTCTTTTGTGCGGATTTTGTAACGAACGGTCAATATTTTGCACGAAAGGTAAATTCCAATTAAAAATTTGTAGTGTACAGTTAATTGTACACTACAAATTATCAGCTTTCAACTGTCTTAAGCGGCAGCATTATCTCCGTGGCAAAGATCCCCTCCTCGTTCTGACGATTTACATATCCGCCGTATTTTTCCGCCAGACGGTCAATTCGGAAAATACCGTATCCGTGCAAATCTCCGCCCTTTGTGGTGACATATTTCCCATCAACCTTTTTTACATTTCCCGCCGAGTTCTGCACCGAAATATAAAACTGGTTTTTTATCCGCCCGATATAAATACGCATAAATCTTTCCTCCTCGGGGAGCTTCATGCAAGCCTCCAGAGCGTTGTCCAAAAGGTTTCCCATAACCGCGCAAAGCTCCACGTCGGACATAACGATACCGTTTGGAACTCCGGCTTTTACGCTGACCTTTATGTTCGACCTCTGCGCCGTGGTAAGCTTTGAATTGAGCACCGAGTCCGCCATAACGTTCCCCGTTTTTATCACCGTGTCCACAGTATTCAGGTCTTCCGCAAGCTCATTGAGATAGCTGTCAAGCTTGGCGTAATTTCCCTCTGAAAGCAAAATTTTCATGTTCTGGATATGGTTGCGGTAATCGTGCCTCCAGCCGCGGACCTGATTGTACATATTCCTTATCTCGCGTATTTGATTTTCAATAAGCTCGCTTTGAAAACGTTCGATACGTTTGTCGATAGTGTTGAAAAAAAGCCTGCGGAAAAATAAAAAAAATACCGCAAAAATTATTAATACAACTATTATACCCGCTGCAATTAAAACGTATTTCATATAATTACTCCCGCTTCGTATAAAATTCGATAAAGCTTTTATTCACGTCATTATAAAGCCGTCTCGACAGGGGGACTTCCTCCCCCGTCTCAATAATCACGGCATTTTTTGTTATCGCCCTGACCTGCTCCAGATTAACGATGTAAGAGCGGTGACAATGGATAAATCCCTCAAAATTTGCAAATTCGCTTATGCTCATATTACATTCAAGCGTAGCCTTGTCACGCAGATGTACGGCGGTTTTTCTTCCGAACGCTTCGATATAGGCAATGCTGTCCGCGGCAATTCGGCAAACCCCGTCCGCAGTGGAAAGAACAATTTCTTCGGAACTTTCATGCCGCGCCGCATATCTGTCAAGAACTGCAAAAAGCTTGTCCGTCTCTACAGGCTTTAAAAGATAGTGCAGAGCCTCCACATCATAGCCGTCGGACATATAGTCCGAATAGCCCGTAATAAAAATTATCGGAAGCATATCCCCGTCTCCTCGGAGCTTTTTTGCAAGCGCCATTCCGTTTATTCCGCTCATTTCAATATCCAAAAGCAGCAGATCACAAGGGTTGTCCCTATACTCAAAAAGGAACTGTTCGCCGCTTTCATAGCCTGCAATATTTACTGCAAACGGCTTGTTTTCCGCCCATTCTCCGATAAGCCGCCGCAGGTTTTTTATCTGCTCGCTGTCGTCGTCGCAAAGCGCGATCGTTATCTGCATATATATCCCTCTCAAGCTTTAATTTTATATTTATTATATAGTACCCCAATAATTTTGTCAACATATCAACGCCTATACGACAGAAAACTTTTAGTAAAAATGTCCGCGGACAAAATAAAAAAACTCCGTTTTTTTGTGAAATAATCCCTTTGAAAAATCTATTTGTTTTTGATATAATAATACTTGTCGAACAGCCGAAAGCGTAGAAATCACGACGATTTCTGCGCTTTTTTCTGTATCGGAAAACTTAGAACCTGTCTTCACAAGATGTGTGTGCAGATTTTTGGCAAGATTTTGCCGAGATCAAGGCAAAAATCCGCAAAAGCTTTGGCTTTTTGCATACATCGCATATGGCAAGGATTTTAACGCATACTTCGGCAAAGAATCGCCGAAAAGACGTGCATACAGCTTGTGAAGACAGGTTCTTATATTTGGAGGAAAATATGAATCAGGAACAAAACTCTCAATTTTTGGGTACTGAAAAAATTTCAAAGCTTATGGTGAAATTTTCCGTACCCTGTGTGCTGTCACTTCTCGTCAGCGCACTTTACAATATTGTCGATCAAATCTTTATCGGCAACAGCGAATTAAGCGCACTGGGCAATGCCGCAACAGGCGTCGTTTTCCCTATTTTTATCATTGCACAGGCGTTTGCATGGTGCTTTGGAGACGGCTGCGCCGCATATCTGAACATATGTCAGGGAAAAAATGATTCCGGCAGCGCCCACAAATCAATAGGCACGGGTATCACCGTGACCCTTATCTGCGGGTTTGCTTTAATGGCGGTGTTCTATCCGCTGAAAACACAGATACTGACGCTGTTCGGCGCGTCCGAAAACAGCATTGAAATGGCGGTCGAGTACTTTGATCTTATCCTCGCATTTTTCCCTATATTCATGCTCGCCAATATGATGAACGCCGTAATACGTGCGGACGGGACACCCGCGTGGTCCATGGCATCAATGCTGGCGGGCGCGCTTACGAACATTATCCTCGACCCGGTGTTTATTTTCGGCGCAAAATGGGGAATGTTCGGAGCGGCTCTTGCGACTGTTATCGGTCAGACAGTCTCATTTGTTATCACGCTTATTTATTTCTTCCGCACCAAAACCTTTAAATTAAAGCTGCAAAGCTTTATCCCCGATCTCAAAAATTTTTCCGGCGCATTACAGCTTGGCGCGTCCTCGTTTATTACCCAAATGACTATCGTTATCATTTCGCTGGTCTGCAATATCATGCTTGCAAAATACGGCGCGTTATCTCAATACGGCATTGATATCCCTATCGCGATAATCGGTATCGAAAGCAAGGTTTTTACCGTTGTGGTAAACCTCGTTGTTGGCATCGTTCTTGGCTGTCAGCCTATCATAAGCTATAACATGGGCGCAAAAAATTATGAACGTGTAAAGGAGCTGTACAGAAAAATACTTCTCTGCACCGTTATTATCGGTATTGTCTCAACTCTGCTGTTCGAGCTTGCTCCCCGCGCTGTTGTGGGAATGTTCGGTACTCCCACAAATATCCCAAACCCGGACGACTACTGGAAATTCGGCGAATTGACATTCAGGATATTCCTTTGTCTTGTGACCTTTACCTGCACGATAAAAATGACCTCTATATTCTTTCAGGCGGTGGGCAAGCCGATACACGCGGTGGCTGCCTCTATGATAAGGGATATTATCTGCTTTATACCGCTGATAATCATACTGCCGGTCTTTTTCGGGATAGAGGGTATCTTATTTGCCGCTCCCGCCGCAGACTTTATTGCAATGGCGGTTGCCGCAGCCCTTACCGTTACATTTATGAAGAGCCTTAAAGGCACACGTTCCGCCGAGACCTCGGAGGCTGTATTGAAGCCGTCCGCCGAGGGAGTTATTGTCACTATCGCAAGAGAGCATGGCTCTTCAGGAAAGCAGATAGGAAAGCTTGTTGCCGAAAAACTGAATATCCCCTTCTATTACAAGGAAATGACCGCTCTCGCCGCACAGGAAAGCGGTTTGGACAAGGAGTTTATTTCCGACCTGAACGCAAACGCGCCCGCAGTGCTGCACAGTCTTTATTTAAGCACCGATGTTGTACAGCAGGCTATTGCGGCGCAGGATAAGATAATCAACAGGATCGCCGACAACGGAAGCTGCGTTATTGTCGGAAGAGCCGCCGACCATGTTTTAAAGGACCGTAAAGACGCTGTCCGTATATTTATCTACGCAAATGAGGAGTACAAAATAAAACGGGTCATGGAGGTCTACGGAGACGACGCCAAGCAAGCCGTGGAAAATATCCGCCGTTCAGACGACGCAAGGGCTTCCTACTATAAAACAATTTCATCGCAGAATTGGGGAGACAGGCATAATTACGAGCTTATGCTGGACAGCTCGGTAGGTCTTGAAGAAAGCGCGGACATAATCTGCAATTACATTCGCAGCAGAACATCAAATTAACATAAAATAAAACGTCCCGCGGACATTTGATCTGTCCGCGGGACGTTTTATGTTATGTACTGCTTATACCCTGCATTATTTTTAATTTTCCGCATTTTTTGCAGGAGCGTGATTATTTGAAAATCGAACAAGCCCCGTGCGGTTAAGCGCTATCATTATCAAGGGTATTAAAACAAGCTGCAAAATTATTCCCAGAATCGCCTTCAGAAACGCACCCGAAATAAATAATTCAAATGTAAATCCGTTTTCACCGATACCAAGCAGACAAACCTGCGCTATGCCCCACACAACTCGTCCCGAGAGCATTGCCGCTATCATGCAGCGGTATAATGCCACAACGCATTTCCAACGGGAGCGGGAATACAAAAATCCAACCGCAAAGCCGTAGGTCGCAAGCTCGAACGCCATTGCTATCGCCGTTGGGAAAAATACAGGCATTCCGAATAAAGCGCACCTCAGCAGCGGCATAACAAATCCCACCCCGAGACCGTACTGCCAGCCGCAAATAAGCCCGCACAAGATCACAGGTATGTGCATCGGCAAAAGCATATTGCCGATCAGCTTTATCTGTCCCGTAAGAAGCGGAAGCAGCAAACCGATCGCCAGAAACATTGCCGCAAGTGTAAGCTTTGCAGCATATTTTTTTCCTTTAGTATCCAATATTACCGACCTCCTTGTCAATAGTTTTCGGGGAGTCAATCACAGCTATATTATACATCAAATCATTGGAAAAATCAATGTATTATTTTTTAACAAAGCTTTTACGGCAGAACAGCGGCACAGAAAGACGGTATCAGGCAAAGTCCTGACCTGCTTCATAAAAAATGGCAGGGAGAAAGGCTGAGCCTTTACCCTTTTAGGCGTACTACGTCAACAATGGTAAAACGCTCCCATGGGTAACAATACTTCTATACCGTTACGTGTCAAAAGGCTGAGCCTTTTCCCCGCCCTATGAAAAATTATTCAACAGCTTCGTCGGATACAAACGATACTGTAAACCCGTCAAATTCTATGGCTTCTATTTCGTTAAGGTCAAGTATGCCATGCCGCGGCGAGAAATTGGACAGCATGGATATTACATATTCGCCCGTTGAGCTGTCGCTGCCCATATAGTCCGGCGGAAAACATATTTTTTCTCCGTTTTTAAGTATAAACCAAACATTGCCCCAGCCGTGCGCAAAATAGCTGCTTGTAACCGGCTGTGAAAGGTCGGCGGTGGCTTTTATAACATAGCTTAAAGGGGAAATGCTTATGCTCTCGACGTTCAGTTCAACGGCTTTCAGCTTGTCCTCATCGTAAGGCTCGATCTCGGCAAAGGACGGCTCCAGTCTGTCCTTGAAAACCGCTGTGCGGTTTATGTCTATTGTTTTTCTCGCGTTGTTGACATCGCTTTGTATCTCAAAGCTTACCGTTGCAAGAAGCGGAGAGGACATACTCAAAACCGCGCCGTTTTCATCTGTTTCGACATTGCTTTCTTTAAACTCAAATTCAAGAACGTCTCCCTTTTTTATTGCATTGGTATAATTCACAAATACGGCGGTGTTTGCCGTGTTACCTTCCATACCCAATTCATACCAGTTTGTGATGCGAATGATGTTGCCGTTTGTATTTACGGGATGTGCCACCCCCGGCGAATCCCAATAGCCTGCCCAATCGGGTTCTATCGTCATGCCCTCAACAAGCAGATTGAAGTAAAGGGACTCTCCGTCACTGATAACGTCCCCCACGGTAAAATTATAGGGAACACCCTCGGCATTTTCGATTTTGACATTGCCTATCTCAACACTGTAGTCGTAAATATCCCTCTCGATAATTGCCGCGCTGCTGCCGAAAAGCTTATGTCCCCAGCCGAAATTCGCCGCAGAGACCGTTATCCCGAATATAAGAACCAACGCGCACACCGCCGCGGGTACGCCTATTCTTCTCTTGCTAAAGACCATGCGGCGTTTAGGCTCAGGGTTGATATTTTCCTCCGAAAGCTTCTCCATAATATCGCCGTAAATTTTATCTCTCTGCCCGTCGTCGGGCTTAATTTGTGACAACGCTCTTTTCAGTCTCATCAATATCGCCTCCTATGATTTTTTTCAGAATTTTTCTGCCTCTTGCCAGTCTGCTTATTACGGTGGACTTTACCGTGCCGAGCATATCCGCTATCTCGCCGCAGGAATAGCCCTCATAGTAGTAAAGGTACACCGCCGTTCGATACTTTTCGGGCAGCTCCTTTACCGTAATAAGAGTTTCGTCCGTCAGCGTATCGCCCGTAAGCATATTTTCGTCCAAAGGCTCGTTTCTGTATTTGGGACTTTTCAGCACGTCCTTGCAGATATTCCGCGCCGCCGCGATCAGCCAAGCCTTTTCATGCTCACAGCTTTCAAAACTAACGTCCGACCGCATGAGCCGCACAAAGGTATCGGAGACCGCGTCCTCGGTATCGGACTTGTTTTTCATATACAGCCAGCAAACGCGGTACACCGTGTCGAGATTGCGCCTGTAAATTTCGTCAAGCATATCCTGCTTTTCCTGCACATCCATATTTTATTTTCACCTCCCGTTTTCTGCCGTCATATATAATACGATTTAAAAGTGCAAATTAACGCATTTTTTTGAAAAATAAAAATTGCCGCGATCCAATTTTCAGATCGCGGCTTGATTTTATCCAACGTTTAATTTTTCCATTAAAGCTTCCTGAAGCGTTTTGGAAAGATTTATATTTTCCTCCTCGGCAAGCTCGTTGAGCCAAATTGGAATGGTCAGCGTTTTATTTACAGACTTTTTAAAATGCGTTTTTGCATATTCGGAAACGTCCACAGCTATCAGATTTACAAACGCGCTTTCGTACTCGTCGTATTCGGCGTTAATATCAATGCTTTCAATGTCTGACGGCTTGGGGAGGACTTCGTTTTCCTCGTTTGCACTGTCAACATATCCCGCAAGACAGTCAACTGCCATTTCAACAGCGTCTTCAAGAGTGTCCCCGCAGGTGGCGAGATGGTCGAGGTCGGGGAATATCACCGAATAGCCGCCGTCCTTTTCTTTATAAAAGCACGCAGGATAAACAGTCATCATATAAACGCTCCTTTCTGCGGGAAGTTGTTATTTAAGTCCCGCCTGTTTAAAAATTGAATTCACAGTACCTTTAGGAATATCTCCCTTATGCTTTGGCAAAGTTACCTTTCCGCTTTTGCGAGGGTGGATATAGTGAAAATGCGAACCTTCTGCGGATTTAAGTTCCCAGCCGTCAGCTTTGATGATCCTTTCAATTTCCTTAAACGTCATATGTTTTCTCTCCGAAAGTACTTTTTATTATAATATATCACAAAATAAAAAATATGTCAACACCGAAAAAAATATGCAATAATTACAGGCACTTATTAAGCTCCGTAACGGACTCCGTGATAAGCTTCTTGAACAGCGGCGCGGCGCGGTCGGCGGTCTCCTGTACTTCCGCGTGAGTAAGCGGCTTGTCGGTAATTCCGCACGCCATGTTTGAAATGCAGGAAATACCCACAACCTTCATTCCCGCGTGGTTCGCGGCGATAGCCTCGCAGGCTGTGGACATTCCCACAGCGTCCGCACCGAGAGTACGTACCATTCTTATTTCTGCGGGACTTTCGTAGTTAGGTCCCGTAAGCTGAATGTAAACGCCCTCCTGCAAGGGTACTCCGATTTTTTGGGCGGTATCGCGGACGACAGCGCGAAGCTCCGCGTTATAAATGTTGCTCATATCGGGGAAACGCACCCCAAGCTCGTCCGCATTTTCTCCGATAAGCGGCGAGGGAGCCATGCATATCTGGTCGGAGATGAGCATAAAGTCCCCCGCATGATAATCAAAATTCACTCCTCCCGCAGCGTTTGTCAGGAACAGCAGCTTTGCTCCCATCATTTTCATAAGGCGTATGGGGAGAACAACGTCCTCCATTTTATAGCCCTCATAGTAGTGTACTCTGCCCTGCATGATAACGACTTTTACGCCGTTTACAGTACCGAAAACGAACCTGCCCTTGTGACCCGCAACGGTGGATATGGGGAAGTCCTCTATCTCCGAATAAGGGAGGGTCGCTTCAATTTCGATACCGTCAGCATAATCTCCCAATCCCGAGCCAAGGACAAGGGCAATATCCGGGATAAAGCTTATTTTTGACTTAAAACAGTTATAGCATTTTTCGAGACGCGAATAAATTTTTGACATATTGGGTACTCCTTTCAAGGTCTTTATTTTGCACTTATATTATAGCACGTATCTCAAAAAAATTCAATAATGCAAATCTCAATTTTTGCTGCGATCAAACATCTGTATGAGGAATAAGTACCGTCTTACAGATGTTCGACAACCGTTACGACAAATATAAATTCATCATAAAAACGCAGTTTACGGAAACGTCAAAATCTATGCATAAAACTTTGTGCATTGTGCATAAACAAATGCATGAAATTTCTGCCAATTATAAAAAAATAACAAAAACTACTTGTTTTTATTCTTAATATGGGTTATAATATATGTAAGACTTGGAGTATAATTTTTTAGGAAGTTTTTCCCATAAAGGAGTGTTATAAATGAACAACGAACAGACCATGACCTTTTCGGTCATCGAAGATACAGAGGGCGAAATGAAAAAAAATCTCACCATTATTTATGACGCTCTCCGTGAAAAGGGCTACAATCCAATAAACCAGATAGTGGGTTATATTCTCTCCGAGGATCCGACATACATAACCACATACAACAACGCCAGAAGCCTGATACGTCACATTGACCGCGATGAGCTTCTTCAGGTGTTGGTGAAATCTTATTTGGGAGAATAATTAAATGCTTCTTCGAATAAGCTTGAACGATATGTGCGTTATGGATTAGACATAATTTCATAACGCATTGTTTATTTACAGGCTGTATCTTTTCCAAATTGTAATCAATTACGGCTGTTTGTAATAATTCTGTAATTTCATTTTGGAAAAAAATATGTTATAATATATATGTGATAAAAAAATTCGGCACGCTTATACTATTATTAAAATAAATTAATAATGGAGGAGCATATGCTGAAAAAATTTATTAATATCTTAAAGTACGCTCTGGCGGCTGCGGTTTGCTTCGGTATTGTTTCCGTTACGGCTTCTGCGGACGCAGCTTCGCTCGACAACACCTGCAAGGGCTACGGTCAGGGCAGAGAGGTAGACGAAAACAACCGTCCCGTCGGCGCGGAGATGTTCAACGACGAAATGTCGGAATACGGAGGCTGCGCCATTTTCGACGACGAAAGAAAAATAGTGCTGACCTTTGACCAAGGGTACGAAAACGGGTACACAACGCCTATTCTCGACGCCTTAAAGGAAAAGGACGTTAAAGCGGTCTTCTTTGTTACGGGAGACTACGTTAAGCGTAACGCTGACCTTGTTAAGCGTATGATCGACGAGGGACACGTTATCGGTAACCATGGAATGAAGCACTCGTCCCTGCCTAAGCTTTCCCGAGATGAAGCGGTGGACGAAATAATGTCGCTGCATGAATATGTGCGGAACAAGTTCGGATATGAGATGAAGTATTTCCGTCCTCCCTGCGGCGAGTATTCGGAGCAGGCGGTGGCTCTTGCACAGGAGCTTGGCTACAATACCATGCTTTGGAGCTTTGCCTACAAGGACTGGGAGGTTGACAATCAGCCGAATCCCACAGAGGCTTTAGAGCGTATAAGCGGCGCGGCTCACGGCGGAGCAATATACTTGCTGCACAGCGTTTCGGCAACAAATGCCGAGATACTGCCGCAGGTGATAGACTGCCTTAAAGAAAAAGGCTTTGAATTTGGCTTACCGAACATTAACAACTGATTGATCATTGGGAAATCTCCTATTTTATAGGAGACGTACCTTTATTAATGATATTCGATGCGCTAATGCAGATAGCGTTATCCGAACTCCTTGTTTTATTTTATTTGATTTTGGCGGAACGGCACTAAACGTTCCGCCGTTTTTTTGCGGGGAACGCCCCGCGGCGAGAGTCTACCCCCAATGTTAATATGTTTGTACTTAAACAAAACAAAGCCCCCTATCAAGGGGGCGGAGAAAAATGTGTTTTTGGGCAAGCTAAGAAATTTATATATACCTTACGCGGGATAAGCTGAAAGAAGTATTCCCTCGCTGCTGAATGTGTACGTTTTGCCGGAAATTTTATTTACGCCTGTGACAAACCTGCCGTTTTTGCAGTAGTATCTGAAGCCGTTCATTTCCAGCCAGCCCGTGTATGTTCCCGTGCAAACGCCGCTTGGGTCGAAGGTGTAGCGGACGTTGCCAACTATGGTGTTTTGAGTAAGAGCCGCGCCGTCCATACCGAAGAAATATTTGCTGCCGTTAATGGTTTTCCAGCCCACATAGTATGAGCCGTCCGACTGGACGTAGTATTTTTTGCCGCCGATGTATGAGATACCCTCAGCGGCATATTCTGGGAGAATGTACTCCTCCGCGCTGCAATATGAGAACGCGTTGGCGTTTGTCACAAGCATAAAGTACGAACCGCTTTGCTTCCAGCAATAGTACGAGCCGCTGCGGTAGACCGTCCTGCCGTCGACCTTTTGCTTGTCGGGACTGTTTTTCATGCTGTCATAGTGCAGTTTTCCCGCTTGGCTGCTGCCGAAATCGTAAAATTTGTAGCTGCTGTTTGCGAATGAAAAGTCTACCGAGACAAACTGCTCACTGAAAAGAATATTGCTTATACTGCTGTCGTATTGGGAAAATCCCGCAGGTATCCAAATGGATTGAACGTCCTCAAAAGCAACTTGTTGGTCAGTCCATATGTCGCGAATAACAACGCTGCCTCTGTTTTTGCTGATATGCTCGTTAAGTTCGTCCAGCGATGAGAACTCAACGTACGCCGCAGAACCCTCAGTCCAATTCCCCGGAGACGGCAGAGCCGCCGCTGTCATGGGTACAGCCGATACCGCCATTACCGCCGCCGCAATTGCTGCAAAAAGTTTTTTCATTTTCATAATTATCAATCCTTTCTAATTTTGGAGGAATTTAACTTCCTATAATAAATACAATTCAAACCTCCGAAATTTTTCATGGAATTGAAAATATTTTATTTTTTACAAAAACGAAATAATTTATTAAAAATTATCTTTCCTTTGGCAAAGAGGAAATTTTCCAAACGCCGTCCTCGAGGACAAACTCGGCGTAAAGCGGCGGGCATATGACGTAAGGTATATCCTGTCTACTGTAGTAGGCGAAAAATCTTGCTGTGATAACGCCGTCCTTTTCCTCGGAGCTTTCTATGTAATAATACGGCCGATAATTGCTCGGCGGACCCTCGTGCAGATAAATTCTTCCGTCTATGAGTTCAAAATCGGAGTATCTGTTCTCAAGAAGCATTGAGTAAACTTCCTCCACGGCGGCAGGAGTGCAGAATTCCGAAAGGGTATTCGTCATTTCTTCCTTTGTTCGGAAGCCCTCTTTTTCGATAAGCAATAACCAACGCTCGTTACCGTCATACGACGTTTCGGCGCGGTATGCGCCGTCCCAAAAACCGCAGAATTTATGCATTAGTTCATTGGCAGTTTCGCAGCTTGTACCGCTGTCCGTATCCAACCATTTTATTATCTCGCCGTCGATCTCCTTGCTGTACCCTACAATATTGGTGTAATCACCCTCCGCAAAGGTGAAACACCGTTTTGTGAAGCGGTCGTTATCCCATATGGGAATCGAGTAGGAAACAAATTCGCCGTTCTTTTCGCCCCGACATTGTAGCATTGTGTAATCAATTTTGTCAAGCTTTTCACCGTCAAGAGTCCAGTTTATTTCGGTTATTTTGCCGTCAATGACAAAATATGTGCGGTATTCTATGTCCCAGCTGCTCGTTTTCAGCGCAAAGCAGGGCGGAACGTCCATATCATAAAATTTTATCTGCCAATCGGGGTCAAAGATGCCTGTTTTTATACTATCTGTAATAACATTATCCTTTGCAACATTCAGTACTTTATTTTCCGCTTCGCCCGTGGTAAAGCAGACGTATCCGCCGCCTATGTCGTAGTTCCGCGAACGATGTATTGGCTGCACCGCCCACAAGTCACCGTAAACAACCTCGTCGGTAAATCGGACTTCTTCCTCGGGAAGCCGATCACGCCTTCTTGTCTGAAACGTACCCTTAGCGTCCCCGTAAAGCGAACTGTACACATTATAGTAAAAATCCTCGCCGCAAAGCTCATAATTAAAATACCCATAGGTGTAAATTTCGGTAATTTCCTCGCCGATTTCCGCAAGACTGTCAAGGTACGCGCCGCCGTTCCGAACGTGGGCTTCAAAGTCGTCACGGGTAATCTTTTCACGCCCAAGCTGACGGAAAACGCCGTCGCCGCAGAGTACAAACGGTTTAGATGTATATGAATATTTGTATTTAAGGTAAAAAATGTCGTTTTCACAATAAACACTTTTTGACTCTTCATCATCGAAATCTGTCGCCTTTTCGGGCATACCGCTTTCAAAGCCGTAAATATCTTCGCTGTACCACAAAAAGCCCGCCGAGGTAAACAGCATAAGAAAATCATAACTGCCTGATGTAATGATTTTTATTTGCTTGGGAGCCACGGGATTTCCTCCGGTTTCGAGTATCTTGTATTTATCGCCGTCCATATATATCACAAAAGCGCCGCCCATGCCTACAGGCGTAGAAAAGTATTGCAGGCTAAGTACATATTCATACTCGCTGTCGCCGTCAAAATCGTACCGCAAGCCGCATATAAACGATATATCCTCTGCGGTTTCTATTTTGCGTTCCGCGGCGTTTTCGCCGTATTCCTCTTCGGTATAACCATTGTTTGCCTCAACTATTATTTTGTGTATTTCCTCGTCCTCAAAGCAAATTTCCTTTGCGCGCTTCAAAACCTCCTTGTCATAGAAATCCTCCTCATTATCTACCGCAATATCTTCAATAATTTTGCATGACATTATTTCAAAAGGTTCTTTCGAGGGTATGGGCGTGAGGATTATTTCTTCCTCGGCAGGCTTGGTAACGGTCGTTTCTCTTTTGTCAGTGGTTGTTGCAGTAGTCTCCGCTTCGGTAACGGCGGCGGAGCTTTCGGTTGTAACGGTAACGGAGCTTGTTTCGGGAACGTCGGTTTCCGAAATCTCGTTCCCCGCCTTAGCGGAACAGCCGCAGAGCATTAACGTGCAGAAAATAAGTGCCAAAACCAGTTTTTTCATAAAAATTCCCCCTCAATTATTGTTGTGAACAGGTTTTACCGCCCAAACGTCACCGTCATAAACAGCCTCGTCTGTGAAGCGAATTTCATTTGGGTTAAAAATTGATGTTTATTCCTCGGCATCATTAGAACTTGCTGGAATATACTTAATCTCAATAGGACCCACTCCTAAATCATACCAATTTTCCGGAGCTTTATCAGTCCGCTTAACGTAAAACTCAAATATATTTGAACCGTACGTTTGTGGGATTGAAACAGACGGCGTGCCATCGGGAAGTGAAGAATAAAGCAACATATGCTCCACGCGGTCGGTATCATAGAAAAATTTTGCCACGGCAATTTCATTTTCATGTTCATTATCAGGGTCATAAACAGTTATTTTTGCCAAGCCATTGTCAAGATATTCCCAAGTATAATATCTATTCAATATTTCTGACTCTGAATATGTGCTGTTTCCATCATAGACTGCGGTAAAAAATCCGTTAACACTTATCCCAATAAAATCATTGTATCCGTTTGTTTTTGTTGAAAGAATATAATCTTCAATACTACCATATTTCGCTGTGGAAGCAGGAAAATCAACTGCTTGAAAACCATTATTTCCGTTTTGTATATATAGCTTTTCAATAATGTCGGGTTGGTAAAACATAGAGTCGTTTTCTACGATCTCTCCAATAACAATATAGTCGTCAAGTCCGTCCGAATTTATATCGAACATATAAACGCCTATCCCTTCTAAAACGAAACTATTTTTGTTAAGAATATCATTTTCCGCAATAACCTTTTGGGCATAATTATTCATATCCGAAAAAATATATTCGGGCAACTCGGCTGTTTTATCGTTGGGATAATCTTTGTACTCGACTCTGCAAATTATATTGTCCCGTGCAAATTCCACGTCAAGGGCAGCGTCAGGCGGCGAGTATGAATACTCGATTTGTTCATTATCGGCAACGGCAGTCGTTTCTGCGGTCGCGGCGGTTAAATTTGCGGTAGTCTCCGCTTCGGTAACGTTCGTGGCAGAGCTTTCCGTTGTAACGGTAACGGAGCTTGTCTCTGGGAGGTCGGTTTCCGAAATCTCGTTCCCGACCTTTGCGGAACAGCCGCAGAGCATTGCCGTGCAGAAAATAAGTGCCAAAACCAGTTTTTTCATAAAAATTCCCCCAAATATGTATTATATTAAAATAGTACCATAGTTTGGTAGAATTGTAAATACTATATAAAAATCTGTAAACAAATTGTAACCAAAAAAATTTACCAAAACACTTGCTAAATTATTGAAAATGGTGTAAAATAGTATATGGCAGGACGCTATGCGTCCGACAAACTTTATTATGAAAGGATGTCACTATCATGGCAGGTTTAAACAAGGTTACAGTTGACGACATTAACGTAAAGGGTAAAAAGGTTCTCGTAAGAGTGGACTTCAACGTTCCTCTTAAGGACGGCAAGATCACTAACGATAACCGTATCCAGGCGGCTCTCCCCACTATCAAGAAGCTTATCGCTGACGGCGGTAAAATTGTTCTTTGCTCACATCTGGGCAAGCCCAAGAACGGTCCCGAGGACAAGTTCTCACTTAAGCCCGCGGCTGACAGGCTTGCAGAGCTTCTCCCCGGCACTAAGGTAACATTCGCTGCTGACGATACTGTAGTAGGCGATAACGCTAAGGCTGCTGTATCGGCTATGGCTGACGGCGATGTTGTTGTACTCCAGAATACTCGTTTCAGAGGCGCAGACGAGACCAAGAACGGCGAGAACCTTTCCAAGGAGCTTGCAGAGCTTGTTGACGGTCAGGTATTTGTTATGGACGCTTTCGGCTCGGCGCACCGCGCACACGCTTCCACAGCAGGCGTTACAAAGTTCGTTAAGGAAACCGCTGTAGGCTACCTCATGCAGAAAGAGATCCAGTACCTCGGCAACGCTGTTGAAGACCCCGTTCGTCCCTTTGTTGCTATCCTCGGCGGAGCTAAGGTTGCAGACAAGCTGAACGTTATCTCCAACCTTATTGAGAAGTGCGACACGCTCATCATCGGCGGCGGTATGGCTTACACATTCCTTAAGGCTAAGGGCTACGAGGTAGGTACTTCCCTCGTTGACAACGAGAAGATAGACTACTGCAAGGAAATGATGGCTAAGGCTGAAAAAGCAGGCAAGAAGCTGCTTCTCCCCGTTGATACAACGATTGCGGCAGCATTCCCCGATCCTATTGACGGCGACATCGCTGTAGAGGTCGTTGACGCTGATAAAATTCCCGCTGATAAAATGGGTCTTGACATCGGCACAAAGACTATGGAGCTTTTTGCTGACGCTGTTAAGTCCGCTAAGACTGTAGTTTGGAACGGTCCTATGGGCGTTTTCGAGAACCCCACTCTCGCAAAGGGTACTATCGCGGTTGCAAAGGCTCTTGCCGAGACCGACGCTACAACAATCATCGGCGGCGGCGACTCTGCTGCGGCTGTAATGCAGCTTGGCTTTGCTGACAAGATGTCCCACATCTCCACAGGCGGCGGGGCTTCCCTCGAATACCTCGAAGGCAAGGTTCTTCCAGGCGTTGACGTAATCGCAGGCAAGTAAGCGGCGGGGAAGCCCCCGCGGGCAGTGTCACCCCCGACGTTAAATACAACAAACTGTTTATATGCTAAAGCCCCCTCAAGGGGGCGGGTTACAAAAAAACAAATGCGGAGGACGGGTTTTTCCGTTCTCCGTATTATATTATGCGGACGTTTCCGCCGAAAGGAGTTTGACTATGAAAGATAAAAATTTTTTAACAGATAAAAACGTGTGTGTACTTTGTATGGTCGTCTGCCTTGTATCGGGGTTTGTGTTGGGGGCAATTCTTGCGCCGCACCACAACCGCGTTGAGTTTAATTTATTCAGCGGCAACGGTAACGGCAACAGGGATAATTTCTCAAGCCTCACTTCGGGCAAGCTTGGAAAGGGACGTAAAAAACATAAAAAAGCATAAATTCAACAGCATAAAAACAGGAGGGTAATAAAATGAAAAAAGCTTTAAGCGTAATTTTCGCATTGGCGATAATTTTCACCATGCTTCCGATGCAGAGCTTTGCAAAATCTGATAAGGTGGAAATATACGGAAACAAAATTTCGGTACACACGAAGCAGATCTGCTTTGTCAAGGGCAATAAAGAGGAGGATTCACTCTCCGAAAGCCTTTACGACAGCAGCTTTACAAAATATTATTATGTTGGAGACGAGACGGTAGACTTTAAGGTCGTTGCGGAAAAGCTGCCCGAACTTCAAAATCTTGTTGTTATACGCAGCGATGTAAAAAATCTTTCCGCTCTTGCGGAAATGAAAGACCTTGTATGGCTGGGTCTTCACCAGTGCGGCGGCTCGGAAAAGCTGTCGTTCCTGAAAAATCTTACGGGTCTGAAAAAATTTCGTTATACAAACATTTACGGCGACAAGCAGTGTGAAAGCATTAAACCGATCTCTTATCTGAAAGACCTTACGGAGCTTTATCTTGAAGTTCCCGCAAAGGCTGTTGAAGATATTTCGCCTTTAAAGGGTCTTACCAAGCTGAAAAAGCTTTACATTAAAAATATAAGCGGCAAAAATGTGCCGATCATAGAAAAGCTTAAAAATCTAAGAGAGCTTGACATTGAAATAAATGACAGCGACAGCCTGGTGGATCTGACGTTCCTCGGCGAGCTGAAAAAACTGGAAAAGCTTGATATTACGGAACGCTATTCAGGGACTAAATGCACGGGCTTAAATGTTATTACAAAGCTTAAAAAGCTTAAAGATCTGGGCATTCACGATTTTGAACGGGAGGATCTGTCATTTATCGGCGAAATGACTCAGCTTGAAGCGCTGTCAATTTCTTATTCCAGCAGGTCATTCACAAAAACGATAGGCAATTTAAAGAATCTCAAGGAGCTTGTGCTTACGGAAATAAACGACGGCAGACGGTATGACATGAGCTTTCTGCCTGAGCTGACAAGCCTTGAAAGCCTGTTTGTGTTCGGCAACCGCTATTTGGACATTACCGGTATTTCTAAGCTTAAAAAGCTTAAGGACGTTTCAATATGGCTTTGCGAATTTGACGACCTGTCGGAGCTGAAAAAGTGTCCAGCACTTGAAAATCTTATTATTTACAACTGCAATTCGGACTTTGATGTGAAATGGATAGAGAGCGCGAAAATAAAAGACCTTAGAATATCGGGCGGCGGAAGCGGCATTATAAAAAATATGAACAAGCTTTCCACGCTGAAAAATATGGAGTACCTTTTGCTGGACTTTACTGGGATCCCCGATGAAACGGCAAAGAAGATAAAAAAATCCGTCCCCGGCTGCAAGATAGAGGTCTGCGAGCTTGGCTACGGCGAGTACGACACGGTATTTTATTAAGCTTATTTTAAACCGCGAAGGGATCGGGTGTTCCTCCGCGGTTTATTAAATCAAGAAGCTGTACGGCAAAACGCCGTACAGCTTTTTTTATCCCTGTTTCAGTGTGCGTATAGCTTTGACGGTCTCAACAGGCAGCATTACTAAACCGACAATAGCCGATAATCCAATTTTTATGCCGAAATAGAACACCCAGCCGACAACGGGAAGCGCAAGAAAAAGCCTCGACGTTAAGCCTGAAAGCTTCCTCCAACCGGCAGGAAAACCGGCAATCATATAACTGTAAAGTACTACACCGAAAATTTTTTCCCCAAAGCTGTAAAAAGTACTGTCAGTACTGAAATACATAAAGCCTGTGAACAGCCCTCCAAGCACAAGCAGTATTACGGTAAGTATCAGCGAAGCCGCTGCGCTTGATCTGTTATATGACGATATAGATTTCCCGCATGAGGGGCAAAGCGGCGGCTCCCACTTTTCGGCGCAGTCGCTGCACAAAAATTTTCCGCACTCGGAGCATTGCGCTACCGCGTCCCGGTCGTTGTGATAAAAGCATTTCATTTATTCGACACTCCTTTTTCTTTTCCTATAATATAATTATACAATAACAGATTATATCTGTAAATACGCATAACTCACAAAATACAGATATAATCTGTAGCAATATTACATAAAATAAACTAAAATATAATAAGGACGAGACCGTAAAACGGCACGGAAGCAAAGCCCGGAAAGGAACAGTGATTGATATTTTCAGCGATTGGATACGCAGCTTGGAAAATTCAGGCGTCAAGCTGTACGAAATAGCGGATATAATAGACGTAACATACCAGACGATACAATGCTACCGTGACCGAAACAATTACCCCACAGCAAAAAATCTTATACGGCTTTCCGAGCATTACAATATTTCCATAGATGATATGCTATATTATAATGAGGACTCGCCTCCTGTTAAAACAGCAGACGAGCGCACCCTGCTTCAGCTTTACAGAAAGCTGCCGCAAAATGAGCGGGAGCTTCTTATTGAACGCATGAGCGAGCTTGCCGAGGACGAGGACGGCAAGCAGGGACTGTAAAACCCGCGGAAGAACGGCGTGTTCTTCCGCGGGTTTATTTTTATTGTACAGTTTTTGCAATGGCGGTTATTATGATTTATTTATGTTATTAACATTTTAGCAATATATTCCCCGCAAAAATATGGTATAATATATGTTGTAATTTGTTTTGTACAGGAAGTGACGTTATGAACGCAAAAAAAATCGCGGCGGCAGCTATTTCCGTGATTGCAGCGGTTTCGACAATGACATTGACAAGCTTTGCTGCGGGGACTAAAGTGCCGCTGACGGAAAAATATTTCCCCGACGAGAATTTCAGAAAGTATGTTTCGGAATTTGATACGGACGGAAATGGTTATCTTTCCCAAAAAGAAAGGGATGCTGTAAACCGTATCGAAACGGAAAATTCGGGCATAAAAAATTTTAAAGGTATTCAGTATTTTACAAAGCTCGAACGGCTGTACTGCAATAGCAACGAGCTTACAAAGCTTGATTTAAGCAAAAATACCGAGCTTGTTTATCTTGAATGTTACAATAATAAATTGACAAAGCTTGATTTAAGCAATAATGCAAAGCTTACTCATATAGTCTGTCAAAACAACGAACTCACAAAGCTTGACGTAAGCAAAAACACAAAAATTACCGAATTGGATTGCAGCATAAACAAGCTGGCAAAGCTTGACGTGAGCAACAATATCGAGCTTAAAGCATTATACTGTTTTGAAAATGAATTGACAGAGCTTAATTTGAGCAAAAATGCCGTACTTGAAGAATTGGACTGCGGTACAAACAAATTAACAGAGCTTGATGTCAGCAATAATACGGAGCTTACTATTATTACCTGCAATTGCAACAAATTAACACAGCTTGATGTTGGAAAAAATATTAATCTTGCAGGTTTGTCTTTCGGTACAAACAAGCTTAAAAACATTGATTTAAGCCAAAATGCACAGCTTAATTATTTGTTGTGCGGTGGAAATAAACTCACAAAGCTTGATTTAAGCAAAAACACAAATCTTGAATATTTGAACTGTGCTGAAAATAAACTTACAAAGCTTGATTTAAGTAAAAATACTAAACTTAAGAGAATTGAGTGTCAGAAAAATAAGCTGCGGCGGCTTGTTATCAAAAATTGTGACGATTTGGAGGAACTGGATTGCAGCAATAACGAGCTGACGGAAATCGTTATAAAAAATTGCGGTGCAAAATTTTATATGAACTGCGAAGAAAATAGGCTGACAAAGCTTGATTTAAGCGGCTGTCCAAATATTTACGGATTGATTTGCTACGAAAATAAATTTGCCGAGCTTGACATAAGCTGCTGTTCAAGCCTTGTGTTTGCAGTCGAACATTATTCGGCAAACGATAGCGGCTGCCTTGTGGATTGCTGGCTTTACCGAGACAGCGATGTGAAAATCATTAAATAAAAGAGAAAATTTTTCTCTGTATTATAAAAAATTATCAGGAGGATACAATCATGAACAAATCATTAAGAAAAGCAATTATCGCAGGAAACTGGAAAATGAACAAGACCCGTCCCGAGGCTAAGGAGCTTCTGGAAGCTATCAAGCCGCTGGTCGCAAACGCGGGAGATGTGGAGGTCATCGCGTGTGTGCCTTACACAAACCTTGAAACTGCCGTAAACACCGTTGCAGGCTCAAACGTTAAGATCGGCGCAGAGAACGTCCACTTTGAAAAGAGCGGCGCTTTCACAGGCGAGATCTCCGCTGATATGCTTACCGAAATAGGCGTTGAGTACGTTGTTATCGGTCACTCCGAGAGACGTCAGTACTTCGGCGAGACAGACGAGACCGTCAACAAGAGAACAAAGGCTGCTCTTGCTGCGGGTCTTAAGCCTATCGTTTGCGTAGGAGAGCTTCTTTGGGAGCGTGAGTGCAGCATTACCGAGGAAGTTGTTGCACGTCAGATCAAGCTTGACCTGTTCGATGTTTCCGCAGAGGACGTTAAGAAAACCGTTATCGCTTACGAGCCTGTTTGGGCTATCGGCACTGGCAAGACTGCAACAGCAGATCAGGCTGAGGAGGTTTGCGGCTTTATACGTGCAACTCTTGCAAAGCTTTACGATCAGGCTACTGCTGACGCTGTTACTATCCAGTACGGCGGTTCTATGAACGCAGGCAATGCTGCTGAGCTTCTTTCCAAGCCCAATGTTGACGGCGGACTTATCGGCGGCGCGTCCCTTAAGGCTGCTGACTTCAACACTATTGTACAGGCTGCTGTCAACGGCTAAGCGGGGAGCCCCCGCTGGCAGAGTCCCCCCAATTTTTAATGTTATAAAATGTAAATTAACCAAGTCCCCAAGTGGCGGACAGGTTTATTCTATACTCCGAAAGGTGGGCAATTATGAAATCACAACAGTTAAAAATTGCCCGCCGTGAGGAGCGGAAACGCAACAGAACCGTGTCCCCAAAGGTGCGGAAAATTATCGCGGCAGTATGCGCGGTGATTATCGGCATTGCCGCCGTGTTTTTTTCGGTGGACTTTTTCCGCGCCAAAAGAAGAAGCCAGCCGCCGCTGTTCTGCGTACCTGTTATTGAGTACTACAACGGCAGCACGGATTATTATGGCTTGTTCTACAAGGTCTGGAAGGATCATGACCCATTTGAGAACGAGACAAGGTACTATATTGGATTTTGGTTTATACCCAAAGCATTCAGCTTGTAGCGTACCCCAATGGACAGTATAAAAATTATTCTATTTTTATGAAAGGACTTAATTAAAATGAGCAAAAAACCTCTTGCTTTGATCATTATGGACGGCTTCGGTATCAACAACGATACCTACGGCAACGCCATTGCCGCCGCAAAAAAGCCAAACCTTGACAAATATTTTAAGGAGTGTCCCAATACTATTATCGGCGCTTCCGGTCTGGACGTGGGTCTCCCCGACGGGCAGATGGGAAATTCCGAGGTCGGTCACACAAACATCGGCGCGGGACGTATTGTTTACCAAATGCTGGTGAAGATATCCAAATCTATCAAGGACGGGGATTTCTTCAAAAATCCTGCGCTTGTTTCCGCTATGGAGAACTGCAAGGCTAAGGGCAGCGCCCTCCACCTTATGGGACTTCTCTCCCCCGGCGGCGTACACAGCCACGCCGAGCACCTTTACGGTCTGCTTGAAATGGCTAAGAAAAACGGTCTCGACAAAGTCTACGTCCACGCGTTTTTGGACGGACGTGACGTTCCCCCTTCTTCCGCTGCGGAATATATGGAGGAGCTTGTTGCCGAGATAAAGAAAATCGGAGTTGGTTCTGTAGCAACTATCGCAGGACGTTTCTATGCCATGGACAGAGACAATATGTGGGACAGAGTTGAAAAGGCTTACAGCGCTCTTGTTTACGGCGAGGGCGTTCAGGAGACCGACCCTGTTGAGGCAATTAAAAATTCCTACAAGAATGATGTTACCGATGAGTTTATGCTCCCCACAGTAGTTGATAAGGACGGTACTATCAAGGCGGAGGACAGTGTTATATTCTTCAACTTCCGTCCCGACCGCGCAAGACAGATAACCCGTTCTTTTGTGGACGAGGCTTTCACAGGCTTTGAAAGACGGAACGGCTTCTTCCCCGTTAAGTTTGTCTGCATGGCACAGTACGACGCTGAAATGCCAAACGTTGAGGTAGCGTTTCCTCCAGAGGCTCTCACTATGACAATGGGAGAGTATCTCAGCAGCAGGGGTCTGAAGCAGCTCCGTATCGCCGAAACACAGAAGTACGCTCACGTAACGTTCTTCTTCAACGGCGGAGAGGAAAAGACCTTTGAGGGCGAAGACAGGATACTGATAGACTCCCCAAAGATCGCAACGTTCGACATGAAGCCCGAAATGAGCGCGTATAAAGTTACCGACGCGGTTGAAAATGCTATCGAGTCCGACAAGTACGATGTTATCATACTCAACTACGCAAACTGCGATATGGTTGGACACACAGGCGTTTTCGACGCTGCAAAGGCAGCCGTTGAAGCGGTGGACGAGTGCGTGGGCAGAATGGTGAACGCTATCCTTGACAAGGGCGGCGCGGCGATAATCACCGCCGATCACGGCAACGCCGACAAGCTTATGGAGGCGGACGGCTCACCATTTACGGCGCACACCACAAATCCCGTGCCCCTTATCGTTGTGGGCTGCGGAGACTGCAAGCTCCGCGAGGGCGGCGTTTTGGCAGACATTGCTCCAACAATGCTGAAAATACTCGACCTGCCCCAGCCTGCTGAAATGACGGGAAAATCTTTAATTATTGATTAAAATTTACAGTATTTAAATCCGCAGCCGCCTCCGATCGGAGACGGCTGCATTTTTGTAACTTATCATATGCTTGCGGAAAAAACGGTCAAGGCTCAGCCTTATATTCCAAAATGTCTCCCGGCTGACATTCAAGCACCTCGCAGATAGCCTCCAGAGTTGAGAAACGTATCGCCTTGACCTTTCCCGTTTTGAGGTTGGAAAGGTTCACGTTGGAAATACCCACCTTTTCCGCAAGCTCGTTCAGGGACATTTTTCTGTCCGCCATAACGCGGTCAAGTCTTAAAATTATAGCCATACTATGCCCCCTTTACAGTGTTTCGTCCGACTCTTTTTGCAGCTTGCAGCCGTAGTCGAAAATGTAGCTGAGCATAATAAGTATTGAAACAATGACCATGCTTGTGCCGTTGATATAGCCGTGAAATTCATTAGGCGGATTGGCTCCGGCTATATTTGGTACTGCAACATGAATAGCGCACATAATAAGATATCCTACAAACATAACGCACGCCATTATTTGCAGCCCTTTCGCTATATACGGGACAAATGGTGTTTTGTCTCTCCTGAAACGCCTGAAAATTTCAAATCCGATAACGGCTACTGCAATTACGGTCAGAATGTCAACGGTTCTGCACGAATAATAATCCAGTATGTCCGCCCTTATTTCCGCGGAAGCAGTACCGTAAACATTGTTGGCGGCGGTCACAGCTGCATTTATGACTACCGCTAAATGCGCTTTTAAAATTATTATAAACATTATCATTGCAGCAAAAAGAACGTTTGCCGCGGTGCTGAAATTTTTCTGCGGGTCTTTTTCCTTTATAATTTCTTTTAAAGTATTCACAGCAATTACCTCCCTCACAATGTCTCGTCCGACTCTTTTTGAAGCTTGCAGCCGTAGTCGAAAATGTAGCTAAGCAGCATAAGTACGCTGATAAATATAAAATCCGTTGTATTAATATAAAGCTTAGGTTCAGTACCTGTAAATATTGGGTACACAACCGACTCCGCACCCTCAACAAAGAACATGATACACATAACAGCAGCTATCTTCCTCATTCCCTTTGAAACTTGCGGGATAAACGGGGTATCGCTTTTGTCGATCTCCTTAAAAATATTTCTGCAAATTATTGCAATCGCCAGAAACGCGATTGTCGAAATAAACATGGCAATCCCCTCGCCAATCTCGTTTATCGCTTCGGCAGTAGGCTCTGTAACGTAATCAAGTAAACCTATAATACACATAATAAACGAGCATACCATACCAAAGATAATCAAAAACGTCAATACATTTATGCACTTGATAAAATTTCTTATCGTCACTTTAATGTTTTTAAGCTCCTCGGGCATACCTGTTAAACCCTGCTGCTCCTCGGTAACGGCTAAAATTTCCTCTAATTGCTGTTTCATTGATTTTTTCATAGTAATTCCCCCCTTACAAAGTCTCGTCCGATTCCTGCTGCAATTCAAAGCCACGGTCAAAAATGTAGCTCAGCATTATAAGAATAGTTACAAAGATCCCGTCCCCGCCGTTTAAAAATCCTCGGTATTCATTGTGGATACCGTCGCCTGCAATCGTTTCCGCAATAATGCGCATGATAAACATAAGCAGAAGAGCCGCCAAAATTGTGAACGCAATTATACGCAGATATCTTCCCATTTTCGGTACAAACGGGGTTTTGGCTTTTAAGCAGCGCCATAAAATAAAGCAGCTTAAAACCGCTGTTATTATAAAAGCAACGCTCTCTATCACATTAGAGGGATAATTCCATAAGTAATATGCCTTGTCGGAGGACGGCATAACATCGTAAAACTCTTTCATAGAGATTATCCAATGTATATTGCTTGCAATTCTTTCTGCAAATAAAAGTGCAAACGCTATCATAAACACAAACAAGCCCTTTGCCATGATTTCAAAATTTTTTTCGCTTAAAGTTTTTTTCACAATGATTACCTCCAAGTACAAATTATGTAAGCTGCTCACTGTAATAGAGTATAGCACATCAATTTATGTTTGTCAATACAAATTTAACGATAAACATTAAATTTTATATGCTTTTCACAAATAATTTATCGAAATATGGTTCTAATATATAAAAAAGGCGGAAATTTATAAATTCCGCCTGATGTAATATTTTTATTGAACAGTGTAAAGCGAGAGCATACCCCCGCCCTACAATAATTGTCAGCCATCAACTCTAACGCCGCCCACAGGACGTATAAACAAGTTGTAACAGCTTCCCGCGCCGAAAAGGTGCTCCATTTCGGAAATAAACTTTTCAAGCAGATCGTTTGGAACAAACGCCTGTATAGTCCCCGCAAAGCCGCCGCCGTGGACTCTGCACGCGCCTCTGCCGTTCAAAACACGCTCGGCTGTGTAAAGTCCCAAAACCATACCCTGCTCCTTAGGATTAACCGTTGCGAAAATATTCTGCAAATATTTAAAGGAACTGTTTCCGCTTGCCGTTACCTCGCGAAGGAACGTATCAACGTCCCCCTTTCGGAGAGCCTCCGCCTCGCGGTCAACCCGCTCGTTCTCGTCAAAGAAGTGGAACGCCCTTGATACGGCACGGTCTCCACAGGCTTTCCGAACCTCGGAGATATTTTCCCAAAGCTGTTCGCGTGTGATGTCCCGAAGCTCGGACTTTCCGAAAAATTTCGCCGCGGACTTCATCTCAACGGGAATTGCCGCGTATTCGGGAGTAAGATCGGCATGACTGCCCTTTGTATCAACAATGCAAAGGCTGTAGCCGCTGCTTGCAAAATCGTAGCTTATCGCGTCTATGACAGGGTTTGCGGTGTCCGCAAAATCAATTTCTATAAAGCCGCCCACCGATGAAGCCATTTGATCCATAAGTCCGCTGGGCTTGCCGAAATGGGCATTTTCGGCGTACTGTGCAAACTGTGCGACCTTGACGGGACTTACCGAACCGCCGTTGTAAAGGTGGGAAAGTATAGTGCCGATAAGCACTTCAAACGCCGCCGAGGAGGAAATTCCGCTGCCCTTGAGGACGTTTGATGTTGTGTAAGCCTTGAAGCCGCCCACATCAAGACCGTCCCGCTTGAAAGCGTCCGCAACGCCGCGTATGAGGGCTGCGGAGGTGTTCTTGTCCGCCTCTTTTACGGACAGGTCTGAAACCTCCACAACGTCCTGCGGGAAGCCCTCGGATTTCACGGTGATAACGCCGTCCGCAGTCGGTACAACAAATGCGATAACGTCAAGGCTTACCGCCGCCGCAAGGACTTTTCCGCGGTTGTGGTCGGTGTGGTTTCCGCCGACTTCAGTCCTGCCCGAAGCGGAAAAAATCATGGCATTTTCGGTATCTCCGAAAAGCTCCGAAAAGGCTTTTTCCGCCTTTTGGTAACGCTCCCGCTGAACTTCAAGCGCACCCGCTCCGTAAAGCTTTTTCAAAATTTCATCAATGTTTTTCATATGTACAACTCCTTTTGTATTATATTTGAATCAACCAACCACCGTCACATCATCTGACATAGTTCCCTCAATTGTGTAATATTCTATATCCTCTCCGAACTCTTTGTCATTAACTGCTTTAATTTCAGCAATAGGCTTTACTGCAAATGTGTAATCTTTTCCTATTTTTAAGTTGTTTAATTTTATTGATGTACCCGTTGTTTCTTTAAGTAATTTATAACTGCCGTCTCTTTTTTTCTGATAAATTTCATACCTTGATACTTTAGGTATTTTATCCCAAGTAAGTTTGTATGAACCTTGTGATGTAACAGCCATAGCTTGCGGCTTAACATAGCTTTTAAGTTTTAAATTTTCAATGTCATTTTGACGTCTGCCAAATGCTGTATTGCTAATTTGAATTTCAAATGACGGCAATGTTAATTCGGTAATTGGGGAATACTGAAAAACGCGATTCCCAATACTTTTTAATTTGGAATTTTCTGAAAAATTAACTTCTTTTAAGTTTTCACAGCCCCAAAAACAAACCTCCAACAGTTCAGTTACACTATCTGGAACAATAATTTTAACTAAATTATCCGATCCGTATAAAGCGCCGTATGCAATAATTTCTGTTCCGTCGGGAATTTCATAAACTTTTCTGTCATCAAATTGAGCATATGACATCAAGGTTTTGCTGTCCTTGCTGAAAACAACATTATCCACAAGCTTCATATAATTATTTTGCGGGTTTAAGTCAAATGCTTTTATTGCGCAGGCACTTTCTATCGCAATAACATTGCGCGTTCCATATTTTTTGCTTATAAATCTGTCGGGAACTTTCATTTTTGAATTGCAGAAATCATCGCTGTACATGCCATTTGAAAATTCTAAAATAACTTCATTTTTGCTGTTGTTTATAAGCTTAGGCGACCATGTTCGATAGTCATGAGTAGGCATACCGTTCGGAGAACTGTCAAGAACATCATAACTATCATCAATATACTCATAATGAGGATAGCCTAAATATTCGGATATTGTTTCATTTTTATCTTCGGCATATACCGTTATTGAACTTGCTATAATAACAACAGATGTAATTATTGCCAAAGCATTTCGTTTCATATATGCTCCTCTACAATTTATTAATAATAAATAATTTTTGTGTTTGCTCCGCAAATAAATTAATAATTTCTTGAACAAGTAAGCTTTGCCGACAATTATAAATTGAAATCAGTTAGCGTCATAGAAAACCCTGTATTTCTTCTCCGAGTGTGAATAGGTACTCATAACAAGCCCTATGCAGACAAACATACTCGCCATGCTTGACCCGCCCTGACTTACAAAGGGCAGCGGCACGCCGATAACTGGCATTACTCCCAGTACCATTCCGAGATTTAATACACAGTGTATAAACATCATAGAGAAAACACCGATGCATATATACTTTCCCAAATCGTCCTTGGCGATCCTGCTGTCAATAAGTATTTTCATGCAGACAAATGTCAAAGCGGCAACAAGCGCAATACAGCCGATAAAGCCGAAGCACTGCCCCACGTAAGTAAAGATAAAGTCGTTCTGCATTTCGGGTACGTTCACATATTCGTCCGCAAAAAGACCCTTGCCGAAAAGCTGTCCCGAACCGAGAGCAAGCTTGCCCCAGTACTGCTGATAAGCAATGTTGGAAAACTCGGGATTAGACATTGGGTCTTCCTCGAAAAGCACAAGAAACCGCAGCTTTTGATGCGGGAGCATTATTTTGTCCCACAATATCCATATTGCGATTGGAGCGGCTATAACGCAGGGGAGAATGTATTTCCAAGAAAGCCCTGCCGCAAACATCATGCACACAAACATGAAAAAGAATATAAGAGCCGTGCCGTCGTCTCCCTGAGCCACGACGATAAGCGTCGGCACGGCACCATGAATACACAGCAGAGCGACGTTGCCGATATTGTTTATTTTCTCCCCAACCTTTGACAGGTGCAGTGCAAAGGTCATCACAAAGGCGATCTTCAGCACTTCTGAGGGCTGAAACGTTGTGAAGCCTAAATGTATCCACGCCACGTCGTCTACACCGTCAACAGGTCTGTATCCGAGAGGTGTGAACGTCAGCAGAGTAAGCCCCACAGCGGCAGGCGCGTACAAAAACCACAGCTTTGTGAACTTGTGGTAATCAAGCGCGGAAAGCACCAGCGCAATAAACGCTCCTCCGCAAAGGCACGCGAACTGAATTTTATACATATTTGAATGGTTTTCGGAAACGATCCCGTTGCGGACAATGGAATACATCAGCAGCACCGAAAACGCCGATACCCCGCATACAGCGATAAAAAGCGTTTTGTCAAGCTTTCTGAAATACTGCCATATTACTTTTAAAACAGTTTTAAGCATTGCAGGTCCTTTCATAGAAGTTAAAAACAGAAATTAGGGGATAATACTGATTTGCTTTTAAAAGCGTATGCAAAAAATCTGTGCAAAGCCCATATATGCAAGCTTTAGCTTGTTTTTTGCACGCTTTTAGCCGCAAATTAGTATAAAACGGTCATACTGCCCTCATATTATTATACAGTATAATTTGAGCCATTGCAAGGTATTTTGAAATTTGATACCAATTTGTAATATTTTACGTAAAACGTCCCGCAAAGCTTATTTCATTCTTTATAATATTCGCCGGCGTCAAGGTATTTTTCGTTTATATTTTTCTTCAGCACCTCAAAGATATAGTCGTAACCAAATTTGCCCATGGACTTTACTCCGTGACTTTCGGCAAGTTCCCTTGTGTAATCTGAAAGCTGATATATCCTTACGTTTTTGTAATTTCCGTCATAGTGGGTAACTATGGGAACAAGCTTTATGTGATCTATTATGGGCTTGTCCGTTTCGGAAGCGTTCTCGTCGGTGCGGAGGGAAACGTCGAACGTCAGTATGCCGCCTATGAGGTTTTGTCCCACGCTTTGGGCGGAAATAAAATTACCCAGCGAATAAGCGCATAGAGTGACCGTGCCGTCCTCCCTCTCTATCTCCTCAATGTCGCGGAGGACATGGGGGTGGTTGCCGATAATGATGTCCGCGCCCGCGTCGGAAAGCTGCTTGGCAACTGTTCTCTGCCAATCGCTGATAACGTCGGAATTTTCAACTCCCCAATGAAGAGCCACCACGCAAACATCTGAGAGCTCCTTGGCTCTTTTTATTTCGGAGATCATTGTATCAACTTCGTTTGAATCGCCAATAATAAGGGGAGAATCCTGCGGCAGGCGCAGTCCGTTCAGCGACTCGGTGTAGGAAAGAAAGGAAAAGGTTATCCCCTTAAATTCGGCGGTGCGGATATTGTCCCTGTCCTCTGCGTTTCGGTACGCGCCGCAGACAACGGCGTTATTGCGGCTGTCCCAATAGTCGAGACAGGCGGAAAGACCTTCCGTACCCTTGTCGAGAGTGTGGTTGTTTGCGATAGTGAAAACGTCGAAGCCGATGTCAAGCATATGGTCGCCAAGCGCTGTGGGGCTGTTGAACATAGGGTATGTGGACGGCTCAAACACATCGTTGCAGATAAGCGTCTCCTGATTTATCACAGCGGCGTCGGCGGAACGTATTATTTTGGCAATATTTTCATAAGCGTATTCAAAATCGTAGCCCTCTCCTCCCGCTCGGACGTTTGCCTGCTTGTAAATGCTGGAATGAATAAGGTTGTCCCCCACGGCGGCAAAGCTTACGGTGCTGTATTCGGGAACGGGTTGTGTGGTCGTGGTCTCGGCGGAGGTCGTTTCGGAAGGGATGGTCGTTACGGCAGTTTCGGCGGACATGACCGCTTCCGTGCTCTCCGTTTCAAATTCGGCTTGGGGAATATCGCTGCTTGTGCAGGAGGTCATTCCGAGTACCAATGCCGCCGCAGTTAAAATGTTTAAAAGCTTTTTCATTTTCATATACATTCCTTTTGCAAAGAGATTGTTTACACTTATTATAAAATATTTTGTCATAAATTGCAATGATTTTAAAAAAATTCTATTGAAATAATGGTTTTATTGTAATATAATAGATGTATAAATTTACAAAGCATCGTGCTAATTAACGGAAAGGGTGGTTAAAATGGATTTTTCGTATATTCAGTCCCTGTCGGAAAAGCTTCATAGCAAAAATATTTCCGCAGATATTTTGGAAAGCTTTGAGCAGGCTTTTAATATTGAATATACCCACCACTCCACTGCTATGGAGGGGAACACTCTTACCCTTATTGAGACCAAAGCCGTTATTGAGGACGGAATATCCGTGGGCGGTAAAATGCTCCGTGAAATTTATGAGGTGGCAAATCACAGTAAAGCTTTCGCCTATGCAAAGCAAAAAATATCAGAATCTGCCGCTTTAGACGAAAAGCTTGTAAAGGATATTCATGCCATTTTAATGGAAAACATCATGGTCGGCGGAGTGTACAGAAGCTGCGATGTTGCGATAACGGGAGCAAGCCATACGCCGCCCTCGCCAAACGAGATGTACAGCCAAATAAAATATTTTTACGAACGGCTTGCCCGAAGAGACATGACACCCATTGAACTTGCAGCATGGGTACACGCAGAGTTTGTCCGTATACACCCTTTCCCGGACGGAAACGGCAGGACGGCTCGTCTAATAATGAATTACAGTCTTATGGAAAACGGCTTTCTGCCTGTGAATATCAGTACCGACAACAGGATAGCTTATTATGAAAGCCTTGACAAATATGCGTCAAAGGGAGAGCTTCAGCCATTTGCGGAACTTATTGGTTCGCTTGAAATCAAACGATTGGAGCATTACTTATCAATAAAATTTTAGAACTCGTTCTCATGAAAGGAATGATGAAAATGGTTAAAATTTCAAATGAAGCTGCGGAAAACGCCAAAAAAGCCGCAGGAGAACTTGCGGAGGAAATAAACTCGCTCGGAAGTATAAGCTTTTCGGAAATACCCGCCGAAGGTACGGCTATGGTTATTGTGGACGCGGTGAACGGTTTTATCCGCGAGGGAGCTATGTCCTCGCCGCGTATTGAGAGCATTATACCGAATATAGTTTCTCTTATGAAAAAATGCAAGGAAAAAAATATCCCCATTGCGGCGTTTGCGGACTGCCACGGCGAAAGCTGCGCCGAGTTTGAAAGCTTCCCTCCCCACTGCGTAAAGGGTACAAGCGAATCGGAGATAGTGGACGAGATAAAAGCAGAGGGCGGCTACAAGCTTATTGAAAAAAATTCCACCAACGGATTTCATGAACAGGTATTCAGGGACTGTCTCGAAGCGAACGGAAAGAGCAGGTTTATCGTTACGGGGGACTGCACCGATATTTGCGTGCTTCAATTCTGCCTAAGTCTTAAAACTTGGTTTACTCAAAAGAATTTGCGGTCGGAAATTATCATTCCGTTAAACTGCGTGGAGACCTACGACGCGCCTTACCATGAGGCTGGCTTTATGAGCCTTGCGGCGTACAAAATTTTAAAGGACAGCGGAATTAAATTTGTTTCGGAGATCTTATGATTGGAGGACGTTAAAATGAAAAAGAACAGCCGTAATCTCACCATGCTGACGGATTTTTACGAGCTTACCATGGCTAACGGTTATCTTGAAAACGGATTGGGTGACACGATAACCTATTTCGATATGTTTTTCAGAAGCGTCCCCGACGAGGGCGGCTTTGCAATAATGTGCGGCTTGGAGCAGCTTATAGACTACATGAACGACCTCCGCTTTGACGAGGAGGATATTGATTATCTCCGCCGCAAGGGCATTTTCGGCGAGAAGTTTTTGGAATACCTTAAAAATTTCAAATTTTCCTGCGATGTGTGGGCTGTACCCGAGGGTACGCCTATATTCCCGAATGAACCTATTGTCACGGTCAGGGGACCTGCCATTCAGGCGCAGTTTGTGGAGACAATGGTGCTTATCTGCATAAATCATCAGAGCCTTATCGCAACAAAGGCAAACAGGATCGTCCGAGCTGCGGAGGGCAGACCTGTTATGGAATTCGGTTCGCGGCGGGCGCAGGGCTGCGACGGAGCAATTTACGGCGCGCGTGCCGCGTATATCGCAGGGTGCTGCGGTACTGCCTGCACCATTTCCGACAAGGAAATGGGTACGACGGCTCTGGGCACTATGGCGCATTCATGGGTGCAGATGTTTGACAGCGAGCTTGAAGCCTTCCGCGCTTACGCAAAATGCTATCCCGACGGCACGACCCTTTTGGTGGACACATACAACGTCCTCAAATCGGGAGTGCCAAACGCAATAACGGTGTTCAAGGAAATGCGGGCGCGGGGCGAGAAGCCTGCGGGGATACGCATTGACAGCGGCGATATAACCTACCTCTCAAAACGTGCGCGCCAGATGCTGGACGACGAGGGATTTTCGGACGTTAAGATAGTTGCTTCAAATTCCCTTGACGAGTATATTATTCGGGACATTTTATTACAGGGCGCAAAGGTGGACAGCTTCGGCGTGGGCGAGAGAATGATAACCTCAAAATCCGAGCCTGTTTTCGGCGGAGTTTACAAGCTTGCGGCTATTGAAAAGGACGGAAAGATAGTCCCCAAAATAAAGCTTTCTGAAAATACAACAAAAATTACCAACCCCGATTTTAAAGAGGTATGGCGGCTTTTTGACACTACCACGGGCATGGCTATTGCGGACGTACTGACCTGTCGAGGCGAAATTATCGACGACACAAAGCCCTATGAAATTTTTGATCCCGACCATACCTACAAGCGCAAGACATTGGAGCATTTCAGCGCAATGCGTCTTATGGAGCCGATTTTCGAGGACGGCGTGTGCATTTACGACAGACCCTCCACGGAGGACATTCGGGAATACTGCGCGGCACAGCTTGACACTATTTGGGACGAGGTAAAGCGGTTTGAGTACCCTCACAAGTATTATGTTGATTTATCGCAGCAGCTTTGGGATAAGAAGAACGAATTACTGCACAAGGAGTACAAAGGATAATGGAGGACATAAAATACAGGAAACTTGCGGCGGCGGAAATTTGCAGGGAATTGTTCCGCAATTTTATACGCCGTCAGGAAGTGGTAAAATGTTACCGAAAGGAAAAGGGCGAATGGGTAATTCGCGACGACCCTTTTATCGACGACTGGTCGGAGGAGGATTACGTTTTTCTTGTTAAGTGCTTAAAAAATACTGCCGCGACGGGCGGATTTGTGTACGGTGCATTTTGCGGCGGAAAGCTAAAAGGCTTCGCTTCTGTGGAAAGCAGCATATTCGGCGGCGAGGAAAAATACCTTGACTTGTCCTGTATCCATGTTTCCGCCGATATGAGGGGACGGGGCATAGGAAAAGAGCTTTTCCTTGCTGCAAAAAATTGGGCGGGAGAGCATGGCGCAAAAAAGCTTTATATCTCGGCGCACTCCGCGGTGGAAACACAGGCATTTTACAAAGCCATGGGCTGCACCGAGGCAAAGGTTTACAACATGGAGCACGTTGAACAAGAGCCTTTCGACTGCCAGCTTGAATGTGAGTGCTTGACGCCGTTTGGGCCGAGGTAAAGCGGTTTAAGTATCAACACAAATATTATGTCGATTTATCGCAGCAGCTTTAGAATAAGAAAAACAAATTGCTGCACAAGGAGTACAAAGGGCTACAGTATCAAGCTATAAACGCTCCGAAAGCAAAGCGCAGCAAATCTTTCATTCCGCTGGCATAGGCGTGAAAAATTTCATCATCTTTTATGATATGGGCGGCGGAAATATAGTCCTCCAACAAGTCTATGTCTTTTTCACATAACTTTTCCGTCAGTTTATTGTAAGCTTTTTCACGGTCTTTCAGTGCGCCCTTTGCCTCGTCTGTGTACTCAAACTTTTTGTTTACTTCGCTAAGCTCCGAGTCATACAAATCTCTTATAAAACTATTCATAACGTATTTTCCTTTCATTTGGCGGGGGTGATTATTTGTCTACAAAAGAAGCAAAAGAAAAGGCTTTAAACAAGTACTATGAAAACAACAGAAAAATTGGCGTAAATATAAATAACAGCGTTTACGGTCTTTTGGAAGATTATTGCAAAGAAAACAAAATAACCAAACGTAAATTTATTGAAGACGCAATTTTATTTTATATTGACAAGCATTAAAGCTTTCTTTCATCATAATTTAATTATACAATATTAGAACCAATACGTAAATGTATAATCTGTAACATTAAATTTAACTTATTGTTAAATAAAGCAGTGCAAAATTTCTGTAATATTTACAAAAGTATGTTGACATAATAAGAAATGTATGGTATAATAAATGTATACTAAATTAGTGTGCATTTAAATAAAAGGAGGAACTTACTATGGATAAGTACGAATGCCCATGCTCTTACGTTTATGACGAGGCTGTCGGCGATCCCGACGGCGGTATCGCTCCCGGCACAAAATGGGAGGATATCCCCGATGATTGGGTTTGTCCCGTGTGCGGTCTTGCAAAGAGCGAGTTCACAAAGCTTTAAAAAGACTCGGCAGTCCCCATAAATGCGGACTGCCTTGCACTTTTATCAAAAGGAGAGAAAAATCATTATGCTTAAGCTTAAAGAAAATATTTACTACGTCGGCGCGATAAACCCCAATCTGCGGGTCTTTGATATTATTATGAAAACCGATTACGGCACAACATACAACGCTTATCTCATCAGAGGCGACAAAACCGCTCTCGTTGAGACGGTGCACGACCGCTACAGAGGGGTAATGATGGACAATATCCGCGAGATATGCGACCCCAAGGAGATAGACTATGTTGTATTCAACCACACCGAGCCAGATCACAGCGGCTCTGTGGACGAGATAATCAAGCTTAATCCCGAAGTTATTATAGTCGGCTCTGCGGCGGCGATAAAGAACGTTTCGGGAGTTACCAACGGCGAGTTCAAGAGCATGGCTGTTAAAAACGGCGACACTCTTGATTTGGGTCAGGGACTTATCCTTGAATTTATTTCCGCACCAAATCTGCACTGGCCCGACAGCATTTTCAGCTATCTGCCTGCAAGAAAGACTGTGTTTACCTGCGATTTTCTCGGTTCTCACTATTGCGAGCCGCTTATTACGGACGATGTTATAACATATCCCCAAGCATACGCTGAGGCTCTTGCTTATTATTATGCAGCTATTTTCGGACCTTTCCCCAAGTTTGTTCGAGACGGTCTTGCTAAGCTTGAAAAGCTTGATTTTGACATGGTTTGCTGTTCTCACGGACCCGTACTGAAAAACGGTATCAAGCAGGCTATGGAAAAATACTCCGAATGGTCTGCTCCCAAGGACACAGGGAAAACCGCTTCGATATTCTATGTTTCGGCGTACGGCTACACCGAGGCTTTTGCGGAAAGATACGCGGCAAAGCTTAATTCGCTGGGAGTTGAGGCAAAGTGCTACAACATTATAAAGCACGATATGAGTGAAATAGCGGCGGCTGTGGGAAATTCCGCGGGATTGATATTCGGCTCGCCCACAATTAACAGGGACGCTTTGAAGCCGGTTTGGGACGTGCTTTCCTCAATAGACGCCATTACAAACAGGAACAAGCCGTACGCTGTGTTCGGCTCATACGGCTGGAGCGGCGAGGCTTGCGGAATGCTTGAAAGCCGCTGCGAGGGTCTGGGACTTAAAAAGGCTCACGACGCTTACAAATGGGTCTTGAAGCCCTCGGCTGCCGACCTTGAGCAGGCTGACAAGCTGGCGGAGGAATTTGCGAAAATGCTTTAAAAGAAAAGGAGTACCAACGGCGGTACTCCTTTTTTCGGTATAAAATATTTGTAAATCAAGGATATTCTACGGGAACAACTTCTTCGTCAATTATTTCAAAATCTTCGGAAACATCCTCAGGCACGTCATCTTCAACATTGTAAATATCTTCCTTTTCCTCGGAAACCATAGGCTTGATGTAAACCTGTTCGCCTGTAAATTCCGAAAGCTTTTCGGAAAACGCCTGCCTTGCTTCGTCCGTAAAATAAATATCGGTGTAAAATTCTACCCGCGACAAAACGTCCTCGGGGGTTATTCCAACCGCCTTGTATTCCTCGGGAGAATGGACGTAAAGCCATTCGGGGGTATAAATTTTGTCTCCCACAACGATAGAATATTTTGAAGCAAAGGTTTTTGTTATCAGCCCAATATCTCCCGAGAAAATAACGTCAAGGTCCTCATAGGTTATATGCTCAAATTCTTCCGAAGTATTCAGGTAATATTCAAGGGCGGTCTCCGCTTCCTCGCGGGTGATGTTGAAATGCTCTATAAACGTATATATATTTACATAATCGCTAATACTGTCGGGCGCGCTTTGCCTTGAGCTAAGCTTGTCTTTTTCCAGCCATTGCGTTACTTCGCCGCTGTCTCTGAGCCGCAGCAATTCTACCGGAATGTCGTTCAGAATATAACTGCACGGCAGATAAAATGCGGCGTTTTGATCTCCGCCTGTGTCCGTCCCATCGCCCGAAGTACCGAAGGGCGGAGGCATTGTTCCGTAAAGCTCATTCTCGGGTATATCGGATGTTGTAAGGTTCATAGTCGTTTCGTCGGCAGGTGCGCTTGTCTCCGTGACCGTGATCTCCTCATCGTCGGACGGTGTAACATAAGTACCCATATTGCCGCCCGTCACAGCTTCACCGCTGTCCGTTTCCGTTCTTGTTTCAAAGGTTATCGCGGGGACTGTCGTTCCCGTAACCGGCTGCTCGATATTGTCGTTTCGCAAAGTATGTGAAAGTCCCACTGCCAAAACAGCAAAGCAAGCCGCAGCCGCCATTAACGGAACTATTTTTGTAACCTTTTTCTTCGGCATAATTTCACTCTCCTCTAAAATATCTTCGCCCACTCCACCAACCGCGGAGTAAATTTCAAATGCGGTCATAGGTCGAAACCCTCCTTATTTTTACTCGGGAACAGTCACTTCGTTAGGGTCGGGAGCGTCGTAGGGTATAACCTCAACGCTGACGGCGTTACCCTTGACATATTCAATAAATTCCTCGGCGTACTCCGCTCCCGGATTGAAATAGCTTGCGCCGAAATAAACATAGCCTGTGGGATAGACCTGCAAAACCGATTTGCCATCTCTGCCGTTTTTGTCGTAAATACGATAGCTGATAAGTCCGCTGTCGCTCGGCGGATTGACGTGCACGGCGGTATCGGGCGCAGAATTAAGAAGCTTTTCGGCAGCCTGCTGCAAATCGGGAACGGTGTACACCGTAGTCTGCCGCGCGCTGTCGTCGCTTATAGTAACCATATCGCCGATAATATTCCGTTTGAGAATACCCGTACCCTCAACGGCTTCGCCAAGAGTATCAAACCAAAAACGTTCCCTCTTAAAGCCTGTATACTTACTGTCCGCTGTCAGAACCGCAACCATATATTCGGGACTGATATTTTCTATTTTATATACTGCGCAATCAATGCCATACCTTTCGTTCGTATATTCGTCAATGCCAAATATCTCGCCGTTTCGCAGGAATGTCAGTTTGCTCTCGTCAAAATGCTCTATAGTAATGCTGTACTCATTTCCCGCGTATTCAAGATAAATATATCTTTCAAGATCGCTCAGATCTTCCCATTTGGGAACTATAACCATTTCCTCGTCGTCTATAGTAAATACGGCTGTTTCGGTAGGACATACAGTAGTTTCCTCCGTAACGGCAGGATACGGCTCGGTAAACATTTCGGCAGTTTCCGTGGGCGCGTTAGAGTCTGTAACCTCGTTCGGCGGTGTAACAGGTGTAACATAAGTACCCGTATTGCCGCCCGTCACAGCTTCACCGCTGTCCGTTTCCGTTCTTGTTTCAAAGGTTATCGCGGGGACTGTCGTTCCCGTAACCGGCTGCTGGATATTATCGGTACGCAAGGTATGGGAAAGTCCAACCGCAAAAACAGCAAGGCAAGCCGCAGCAGCCGCTATGGGTATTATTTTTGTATTTTTTTTATTCGGCACAATTTCACTCTCCTCCAAAATATCTTCAACCACCCCACCTATCGCGGAGTAAATATTAAACGCAGTCATATTTCAAAGCCCTCATTTTCAAGATGTAATTTCAGCTTGGCACGCGTCCTGTGCAATGACACGGACACAACGTTTTCGCTGACCTTAAAGCGCGCGGCGATCTTTGAGACCGCCTCGGTGTAAAAATATCTCCGCAGGAAAAACTGTCTGTCGCGGGTAGGGACAGTCCGCAAAAACTCGTCTATGACAGCGCTCAGCCGCCGTTCGTCCACAGCTTCCTCAACCCTGCTCTTGTCGGGGACGCACTCCTCCAGCTCGTCGAGGGCAAGGGCAAGCTCCCCCTCACCACGCTTTTTGGCGGACATTTTTCTAAGCCTGTCAATGGAAAGATTTCGTGTGATCTTCGCAAAGAAAAGCTTCAGCCTGTCGGGACGCTTCGGCGGAATAACGTTCCATGTATAGAGCCATGTGTCGTTCACGCACTCGTTTGAGTCCTCCCTGTCGTTGAGTATGTTGTCCGCCACAGCGAAGCAGTACGCGCCGTATTTGGCGTTGGACTCGGCAATGGCGGTCTCGCTTCGGGCATTGTAAAGCCCGATTATTTCGGTATCGGTCATAGCTTTTTCTCCTTTCAAAGTTGCTTCTATAATATAAGACGTAATCTGTCGGAAAATCTTACAGGAAGTACGAATAATAATTTTAATACATTTTTTGTACAATTTTTATAAAATGCTAAATTTTTCTCTTGATTTTTTTTATTTTCTGTGGTATAATGTTGACAATGTTTGCGGCAGGGAGGATTCTTATGGCAGAAAAGATTAACAAAGGCATTAAAAGACAGGTTCGGCACCGTATTAATCTTACAGTTGTGGCGGCAATATGGTTCATTGCAATTTTAGCAGGAGCTACGATCGCCTACAGAAGTCAGAAACAAACCAATGAAACGGTGGTTGCAAAGCTTGAAAACTGCAACAACGAGCTTACTACATGGTTTACTTCAAAGATCACTATCACAGAATTTATGGTACATGAGGTCATTCAGCGCGAATATTACAACAATGACGATCAATGCTTTCAGTTTTTGGTTGACTGTATGAAAATGGACGATGATTTTTACGCCTGCTACATAGGCTACACAAACGGCGCGTGTATTTTCAGCGACGGCTGGGAGGTTCCCGAGGACTATATCGCAACTCAAAGGGATTGGTACATTGAAGCGTCAACTGCTGACGGAGTTATAATCACAGACCCCTATACCGACGCCGATACCGGCAGGCTTGTAATAACCTGCGCTTCAAAGATCGTAGGCGAGGACGGCAAAACTATCGGTGTTATTGCATCGGACATTTTTATCGACCGTATCTCCGAGATAGTCAACGATCTGCGTATTGACGATAACGGTTACGCTTTCCTTACAACGTTTGACGGCAATATTCTTGTTCACGAAAATCAGGATTTTATTCCTTATTCCGATGAAAACGGCAACGACGTTATGACAAGCATCAGCGATAAGATCAAGGGTTACGATTCAAGCAAGCTTTTTAAAAATGTTATCACACTAAGAGATCACAACGGCAAAAAGATAAAATGCTCGGAGACAGGCGTTGATATCACCAACTGGATCTTAGGCTACGCGCTGGATTATAATGAGTACTACGCTGATATTTTTAATGTGTGTATGATACTTGTTGCTATAACGATCGTGTTCACTATCGTCCTTGCGCTGCACATTGCCCGTCTGGTAAGATTTGCATTCAAACCTATGGCGGGTATTGCCGAAAACGCCCGCAAGGTCTCGGAGGGCGACCTTGATATAAAATTCGATTACACAGGCAGCGATGAGATAGGCGAGGTCTGCCGTACTATCGAAAACAACAACCGAGTTATGAAAGAGTACATAACCGATATTTCAAGGCGTTTGGACGGACTTTCAAGGGGTGACTTTGATATGACGTCAAGCGTGGCTTATGTTGGCGGTTACGCTTCTATAAAAAAATCGCTGGATGATTTTTCTGCCGCTTTGAAAAACGTATTAACAGGTATCGAGGGCGCTTCGTCCGCTGTCTTCAGCGGTGCGGGCGGCGTTGCGAACGGCGCTAATCAGCTTGCCGAAGACGCTTCAAAGCAGACGGAGCTTATCGGCGACATAGTCAGCGGCGTAAACGCTGTTGCTGAAAAGATAAGAAGCAACGTTGAAAAAACCGACGACGCAAGAAACGTGGCAATCAAAACGGAGGACACAGTAAAAAACAGCAGCGAGCAGATGAAGCAGATGCTGGAAGCTATGAACGAAATTTCAAAAGCTACAGAGGAGATACAGATAATTATTGGTACTATCGAGGACATTGCATTCCAGACAAATATACTTGCTCTCAACGCTTCGGTGGAGGCTGCAAGAGCAGGCGAAGCGGGACGCGGTTTTGCGGTAGTTGCCGACGAGGTAAGAAATCTTGCCGGAAAATCAGCGGAGGCTTCCGTTGAAACGTCAAAGCTTATAGAGCGTTCAACAGAGGCGGTAAACCACGGTATGCGATATGCCGGCGCCGCTTCAGAAGCTCTTGAAAACGTTGTTGAACAGACGAATGAGATAGACAATATCATTGTTGAGATTAACGAAAAATCCCACGAACAGGACGCTTATATCGAGGAAGTGAGCAGCAAGATAAATCTGGTGGCGGATTATGTATCCTCCGCGGCGGCAAACGCTGAAGAAAGCGCGGCGGCTTCCGAAGAGCTTAACGGTCAGGCAACCGCTCTTAAGGATATGCTCTCAAATTTTGGGCTGTAATTATACGTTCTTGCGTAATATCAATAAAAATCACTTTCAGCATGAAGGTGTTGGTTTAGGCAGATAACGATATAAAAGTTTTTATAGTCCCTGAGAGTATTTTGCCCTTATTGACAAAATACTCCAATAAAGATAAAACCAACATTTTTGTTAATTATAATATTATTAGTTCATAAGAGTATGATTTTTAAACTGTGTAAATGTCGAAAAACGTCACAACCGCTCTGTCATTATATCACAAATTATGTCGTTATCAAGACTAAAATGTATGTCGAAGACAGTATTGACAACGACATGATTTGTTATTTCTTGGCAATTAGGCGGTTATGCCGTCATAATATGTCGTAACTGCGTACACAAAAACAAAATCACAACCATTCATAACATAAAAAAGCTGCGCAGTAATACGCAGCTTTTCTAATGTTATTTATCAATCAATATCAAACGCCATACTTAGTTGTTGAAACAGGAATACCAACGCCCATTGTTGAAGCTACAACGCAGGACTTGATATAAGTACCCTTTGCAGCAGCAGGCTTAGCCTTAACGATAGCTTCGAGAAGTGTGTCAAGGTTCTGAACGAGCTTCTCTGTGCCGAATGAAGCCTTGCCGATAGGACAGTGAATAATGTTGGTCTTGTCGAGACGGTACTCAATCTTACCTGCCTTAGCCTCTGTTACAGCCTTTGCAACGTCGGGAGCAACAGTGCCTGCCTTGGGGTTAGGCATAAGTCCGCGGGGACCGAGAACTCTTGCAGCCTTACCAACAACGCCCATCATGTCGGGAGAAGCCACACAAACGTCGAAATCGAGCCAGTTTTCCTTAACGATTCTGTCAACGAGGTCTGCGCCGCCAACGTAATCAGCTCCCGCTGCCTTAGCGTCAGCCTCCTTCTCTTCCTTACAGAAAACAAGGACTCTTACCTTTTTACCTGTACCGTTGGGAAGTACAACCGCACCTCTTACCTGCTGGTCAGCGTGACGGGAGTCAACGCCCAGACGAACGTGTACCTCAATAGTTTCATCAAATTTAGCCTTAGCGTTCTGACAAGCAAGCGTCAGCGCCTCGTCAGTCTCATAAAGCTTGGTTTTATCAACAGCTTTTGCGCTGTCATTATATTTCTTACCGTGTTTCATTATCAGATTTCCTCCTTGTAAGTGGTAAATGTTCCCATTCTTGGGACTCTTAGCGGAATTTTTTCCTCCCACTAAACGCAAGATGTATAGAAGCAATGGGCATGAGAAAATCCTCACCCGTGCTCCGAAAACATCTGCCGCCGCCTATCGGCTGCAATTAGTCTACAACTTCAACGCCCATGGAACGGCAAGTACCCGCGATCATGCTCATTGCGGATTCAACGCTTGCTGCGTTCAGGTCGGGCATTTTTGTTTCAGCGATCTTCTTGATCTGTTCCTTGGTGATCTTTCCTACCTTAGTCTTGTTAGGAACACCTGAACCGCTCTGGAGACCGATAGCCTTTTTGATAAGAACCGCTGCAGGCGGAGTCTTTGTGATAAAGCTGAATGAACGGTCAGCGTAAACTGTGATAACAACAGGGATAATAAGACCGATGTCGTTCTTTGTTCTCTCGTTAAATTCCTTTGTAAAAGCCATGATATTAACGCCGTGCTGACCAAGAGCAGGACCAACAGGCGGAGCAGGAGTAGCCTTTCCTGCTGCGATCTGAAGCTTAATTAAGCCAACTACTTTCTGTGCCATTGCTTTTTGCACCTCCGTAAATATAGGAACACTGTTCCTTAAACAATAAAATTAATATTCATCTGAAACTGCAACCATGGTTACATCCAAGGCTGCCGAGGTCTCTCTGCCGAACATGGAAACCTTTACGTTTACCTTCATGCTTTCCGTATCAACGCTTTCGACCTCACCGACGATTCCCTCCATGGGACCCGCCGTAATTTTTACCTTATCTCCCGCCTTGAAGTTTATCTCAACGGAAGCGGGCTTGCTGTCCGAATTAACGCCCATAGCCGCCGCTTCCTTATCGGTAAGGGGTATCGGCTTGGATCCGGGACCTACAAAACCTGTACAGCCCCTGACGTTTCTTACAACGTACCACGAATCGTCCGTAAGTATCATCTTCACCAGAACATATCCGGGGAAAGTCTTTCTCTCGACCTCCTGCATCTTATTTGTTTTCTCGTTCTGCTCCATTACCAACTCGGTAGGGACTTGAACTTCCTCAATAAGATGATGAAGCTTACGGTTTTCTACAACCTTCATAATAGTTTGTGCAACCTTATTCTCATAACCGGAATAAGTATGAATGACGTACCATTTTGCTGTTTCTGACATAATTTACCATACCTTCCCTGTTAGAAGCAAGAGACAAGAAGCAAAATACTGTTTCTGCGTCCTCATGCTTTAAGTTTTTGCACTATTACCTTGTGGTCAAGCTCAGCAAAGCTGTCAGGATACTGTCTATTCCCCAAACAACCACCGCGCTCACGCACATTCCGATAAGAACTACCGCCGTATTGTTTACAACCTTGTTCCATGAAGGCCATGTGACTTTTTTGATCTCGCTTTTTAAATCCTTGAAGTATTTAGCAACGCCGCTCTGCTTTTTTGCTCCGGACTTTTTGTCCTTTGCCTTAGCCTTTTCGCGGTCGTTTACGATTTTATTCGCCTTTGCCTCAGCCTGCGCAACAATCGACGACTTCTTGGGTTTGTTTTTTGCATCAGCCACTCTCAACACCTCGCTTACTTAGTTTCTTTGTGAAGAGTATGCTTTTTGCAGAACTTGCAGTACTTGTTCATTTCAAGTCTGTCCGGGTCGTTCTTCTTGTTCTTTTTGGTATTGTAGTTGCGCTGCTTGCACTCTGTGCAGGCAAGTGTTACCTTTACTCTCATATCGGCACCTCCTATTAGATTGGCGATGTTTGGAAACTGTTGCTTTGCTTGGACTTTTTGTTAGCGTGTTACCGGCGGTCAAATGTTACAAAAGAAGTTAGAAATCAGAAATTGAAAAAGCTTTGTTTTCCATTGACTGTTCTTCGCTTCGGGACGCTGTCCTTCGTTTCCATGTCGGGACTTTCTCCCTCGCTTTTAGCTTTCCGTTCTTGTACAGCTTTCCGCTGTGCCGCGCTTTTGCCATGCATAGCAAATTCCCGCACCGCTTGCGTTTTCGCAGGGGACGTATTTCCCCTGTGCCTCCCTCTCCGGCATACTCAGGCTGACTCGCAGGAGCAGCCGCAGAGCCGTATTTTCATGTTTCCGCCGTGCCTCAAACACCGCAGCGTCTTCCGCACATGGGTACAAAAAAATAAGCCTCTGCAAGAGGTATTTTTATTATACCACAATGCAGAGACTATTGTCAAGTATTTTTTTAAAATTTCTCTAAAAAATTACTTCATTGAGCTTACGCTTATTCTGTTAAGGGCGCGCATGAGCTTTAATTCCGCAAGATCAAGCTCGTGCTTGTCTTTCTTTTCCTGAAGCCTGCGCCTTGCGTCCTCTTCGGAACGCTTTGCCCATTCAATGTCTATCTCGTCAGCCCACTCAACGGCGTTTGCAAGGATAGACACCTTGTTTCCGCCCACCTTGAGAAGTCCGGTGGATATAGCGGCTGTACGCCAGCTTCCGTCCTCCTGCTTTACCTTTAGGGGACCCGACGGCAGATCGGCGACAAGACTTGTATGATTGGCAAGTATTCCGATATCACCGTCCGTCGTTCTGACGATTATCTGCGTTGTTTCGCCGTCAAAGAAAATCTTTTCGGGAGTTACAACGCTAAGTGAAAATGAAGCTGCCATAGAAAAGCACCTCCTTATTCGTTAGCGGAGCTCTTGGCTTTTTCAACTACTTCGTCAATAGTTCCCGCGAACAGGAACGCCGACTCGGGCAGGTCGTCGTGCAGACCCTCGATTATCTCCTTAAATCCGCGGATAGTTTCCTTAAGAGGAACATACTTGCCCTGCATACCCGTGAACTGTTCCGCAACGCTGAACGGCTGCGACAGGAAACGCTGTATCTTTCTCGCTCTTGAAACGGTCAGCTTATCCTCGTCGGAAAGCTCGTCCATACCCATGATAGCGATGATGTCCTGCAATTCCTTGTAACGCTGAAGTATATTCTGTACCGCACGTGCAACCTCGTAGTGCTCCTGACCAACAATATCGGGAGAAAGAATTCTCGAAGTCGAGTCAAGAGGGTCAACAGCGGGGTAGATACCCAGCGAAGCAATGCTTCTTGACAGCGTTGTTGTTGCGTCAAGGTGAGCAAACGTTGTTGCAGGCGCAGGGTCGGTCAAGTCGTCGGCAGGAACGTATACAGCCTGTACCGATGTGATAGAGCCTTTGTTTGTTGAAGTAATTCTTTCCTGCAAAGCGCCCATTTCCGTAGCCAAAGTAGGCTGATAACCAACCGCCGAAGGCATACGTCCAAGCAGAGCGGAAACCTCCGAGCCGGCCTGTGTGAAACGGAAGATGTTGTCAATGAACAGAAGCACGTCCTGTCCCTCAACGTCACGGAAATACTCCGCCATAGTCAGTCCCGAAAGACCAACTCTCATTCTCGCTCCGGGAGGCTCGTTCATCTGACCGTAAACAAGAACGGTCTTGTCGATAACTCCCGACTCGGTCATTTCGTTATAAAGGTCGTTACCCTCACGTGTACGCTCTCCAACGCCTGTAAATACGGAAATACCGTTATGCTCGTTGGCGATGTTGTTGATAAGCTCCTGAATAAGAACCGTCTTACCAACGCCTGCGCCGCCGAACAGACCGATCTTACCGCCCTTGAGGTAAGGACAGATAAGGTCGATAACCTTGATACCCGTTTCCAGAACCTCGTTTGAAGCGGTCTGCTCCTCATATGTGGGAGGCTCGCGGTGGATAGCCCACTTTTCCTCCGTTTGAGGAGCGGGCTTATTGTCAACAGGCTCTCCCAGCAGGTTGAAAATTCTTCCGAGAGTTTCCTTGCCCACGGGAACCTTGATAGGCTCGCCTGTGTCCACAGCGTCAACGTCTCTTACGAGACCGTCTGTGGACGCCATTGCAATACATCGAACAACGTCGTCGCCGATGTGCTGAGCTACCTCGCACACAAGGGTCTTGCCGTTAAGCTCGATCTCTATTGCATTCAAAAGATTCGGAAGATTGTCCTTTGTAAACTGAATATCGACAACGGCGCCGATGATCTGAACAACCTTACCGACATTTTTCTGCGGCATTTACACAATCAATCCTTTCCTTAGCCGTATAATATACAGCCTTTAATATGCAAAGGATACATAGTAACCTTTTAAAGTAAATTTGCTGATAAATTTATTCCTGCGCGGACGCTCCGCCGACGATCTCTGTGATCTCCTGCGTAATGGACGCCTGACGCGCACGGTTGTACATCAGCGACAGACTTGATATCATCTCGCTTGCGTTGTCCGTAGCGGATTCCATTGCAGTTCTGCGGGCAGCCTGTTCGGAAGCAAAGCTGTCAACCACCGCTCCGAAAATTATGCCTGTGATGTACTTCGGCACTATCGCGTCGAACACCTGACCTGCCGACGGCTCGTATATAGGCAGCTCCTTGACCTTGCGGGTCTCATCGCCCTTTATGTCAAGGGGGAGTATAGGCAGGCTTTCCGCTCTTTGGAGCAGAGGCGAAACATATTCCGTTCGGAAAAGCTCCACCCTGTCTATTTCGCCCTTTACATACGGCTGGGTGATCTTGTCTGCAATATCCGCCGCATGGTGGATCTTTATGCCCTCGGCAACGCCGGGGTAGCTTGCCGCAAGTTCATATCCACGCTTTGTAAAATATTCGGCAGACTTTTTGCCGATCGCGATTATCTTTATATTGCACTCGCCTTTAAGCTCGTCTATACGTGCCTGAGCAAGCTTCAGAACGTTGGAGTTAAAGCCTCCCGCAAGTCCTCTGTCGCCTGCGATGACAACCAGCATAACGGTATTGGCGCTGCGCTTTTTTGAATACTGCGATAAGAAGCCGGGGTTTTCCGACTGTATATCGCACATGGTATCGTACAGGGCATTAAAGTAGGGACGGGCTTTATCCGCCTTCTCCTTAGCCTTTCTAAGCTTCGAGGACGCAACCAGCTCCATAGCCTTTGTTATCTGCATGGTTGACTCGACGCTTTTGATACGCCGCTTAATGTCCTTCATATTACCGCTTGCCAACGGACGCACACTCCTTCCCTATCAGAGGCGGGATGATCGGAGGCAAGAAGCAGGAAACAGCTTCGCCCAAATCATTTCCTCCGATATTAAATTTACGATATATCCTACTTATCCGAAAGGAACTTTTTAACAAACTCGTTCAGCATCTCCTTGAGAGCTTCCTCGTTTTCCTTTGTAAGGTCTTTTGTTTCCTTGATAGAAGCGATTATATCGGGGTGGGCTTCATCGGCGTAATCAAACATCTCCGCCTCAAATTCCGAAACAAGCTCAAGGGGGATATCCCTGAGGTAGCCGTGAGTTACCGCATAGATTATAAGCACCTGGTGCTCAACGGTAAGCGGAGTGTTTCTTCCCTGCTTAAGAACCTCAACAACTCTTTCACCCAGCGCGAGACGCTCCTTTGTATCCTTGTCCAGGTCGGAACCGAACTGGGAGAAGGACTGAAGCTCACGGTACTGAGAATAGGTCAGCTTCAATGAGCCTGAAACTTTTTTCATAGCCTTTATCTGAGCCGCGCCGCCGACACGGGATACCGAAATACCCGGGTTTACGGCAGGTCTTACACCTGAGTTGAACAGGTCTGTTTCAAGGAATATCTGACCGTCGGTAATGGAGATTACGTTGGTCGGAATGTACGCGGAAACGTCGCCTGCTTGTGTCTCGATAATAGGCAGAGCGGTAAGCGAACCGCCGCCGTAATTCTCGTTGAGGTTACAAGCTCTCTCCAGCAAACGTGAGTGGAGGTAGAATACGTCTCCGGGGTAAGCCTCACGTCCTGGCGGTCTCTTAAGCAGCAAAGAAAGCGCACGGTAAGCAACAGCGTGCTTTGAAAGGTCGTCGTAAATACACAGAACGTCCTTGCCCTGCTCTAAGAAATATTCACCCATTGCACAGCCCGAATAGGGAGCGATGTACTGAAGCGGAGCAAGCTCCGAAGCCGTTGCGGAAACAACGATAGTGTAGCCCATAGCTCCGTTCTTTTCAAGGGTGTCAACAACGTTTGCGACTGTTGAACGCTTCTGACCTATTGCAACATAGATACAGATAACGTCCTTGTCCTTCTGATTGATAATGGTATCGAGAGCGATAGCAGTCTTACCTGTCTGGCGGTCGCCTATGATAAGCTCACGCTGACCCCGTCCTATAGGGATCATGGAGTCGATAGCCTTGATACCTGTCTGCAAAGGTCTGTCTACGGATTTTCTTGTGATAATGCCCGAAGCTGTACGCTCGATTGGCATTGTTTTATCGGTAAGAATTGCGCCTTTTCCGTCGATAGGCTGACCGAGAGAGTTTACGACTCTGCCCAGAAGCTCCTCACCAACGGGAACGGAAACGATCTTGCCGGTGCTTTTAACGGTGTCGCCTTCCTTAATATCAGCGTCCGAACCAAGCATAACAGCGCCGACAAAGTCCCGCTCAAGGTTCAGAGCCATAGCGTTCACGCCGTTTTCAAACTCCAGCAATTCACCGGACATACAGTTTTCAAGTCCGTGAATTCTGGCAATACCGTCTCCCACGGTTACAACAGTACCGATGTCGGTAAGCTCTATCTTGGACTGATAATTCTTTATCTGGTCCTTGATTATGCCTGTAATTTCATCGGGGCGTAAATCCATTGGAAATAACCATCCTTTCTAAGAGATACCATACTTAAAGCAGCATGGCTCCCGATTTGGGGAATTTCACCAAATCAAATTTTTTCAAAAGCTTTTTAAGCGATAATGCCCTTTATCTGCTTCTGAATCGCTTCAAGCTTAGCCTTTACGGAGCCGTCCATCATAGTATTGCCGTAGTTCACAACAATTCCTCCCATGATGTCGGGGTCAACGGTCTCGGTGAGAATGACCGATTTACCCCAGACCTTTTCAAGCTTTGCTTTAAGCTTAGCCTTAAGGCTTTCGCTGAGGGGCACGCTTGTGGTGACCTTTACCTCGGCGATATTTTTCATTTCGTACCAGCGGTTTTTGTAGTCCTCCGCAATCGAGGGAATAAATCTTGCTCTTCCCTTTTCGGTAACAACGCACAGAAGATTGTAGGACGTATCCGAAACCTTGCCCTTGAAAAGCTTTTCAACAAGCTCCAGCTTTTCTCCAATGCTCACGGTGGGAGCGGACAAAAGCTTTCCCAGCTCGGGGTTGTCGTTAAAAACGACGGCAAGGGAAGCCAGTTCGTCCTTTATCTCGTCGGTGCGGCTTTGTTCCTTTGCAAGCTCAAAAACTGCCTCCGAGTATACTTTTTCAACTGTACCCGTCATAGTAAATGCCTGTTCCTTTCCCGAAACGGCGGACTATTCGCCGATTTCGTCGATAAAGCTTTCGATAAGCTTCTCGTGGGTCTTTCCGTCGATCTCCTTGGAAACTACCCGAGAAGCAATGGACAGCGCCATGTCGGATATCTCGTCTTTGATCTGGTTGACGGCGCGTTTTTTCTCCTTTTCAATATCGGCGTTAGCCTTGTCAACAATGCCCCTCGCCTCGTTTTTGGCGTCCGCAATGATCTCGTCGGAGCGGGACTGGGCTTTCTTGGTGGCGTTTTTGACGATCTCCGCGGATTCCTCCTTAGCCGCCGACAGCTTTTCGGTGTATTCGCTTTCAAGCTGCTTTGCGTTCGTAAGAGCCGCGTCCGCCTCCTTATAAGTGTTGGCGACCTCGTTTTTGCGGGAATCCAGCACCGCGTTCACCTTGTCGAAAAGGAAGTGCCTTAAAACCAGAAACAGAATCAACGTGTTTATGATCGTGCCTATAATGGTAGTCAGTTCGATCGAAAAGAAATCTAAATTAACATGATTCATGGGCTGATTACTGCCTCCTGTTCTGCATAAATTTTTAAATCCCGTTCAAATTAGCCGAGGAACTTGAGGAACGGATTTGCGAACAGAAGCATGATAGCCACGAACAAGCCGTAGATACCCGTTGTCTCGGCAACCGCGCAGCCGATGAACATTGTAGATGTAGCTGTGCTCTTGATCTCGGGCTGTCTGCCGATAGTCTCGATCGCCTTTCCTACCGCGTAGCCTTCACCGATACCCGGTCCGATACCTGCGATCATTGCAAGTCCCGCGCCAATAGCCTGACCTGCAAGAACAGTTGCCTGTGCATTCAATAAAGCTTCGTTTTCCATAGAATTTTACCTCCAAAAAATTTTTTAAGGGGACCAAAACCCTGCTTGTTATGCTGAAATTTTATCAAAATGCAAATAAACATCTGCACAAGCCCGCATATGAAAAGGTCAAGCCTTTTTCTTGAAAGCGGCTGTAAATTTTTCAATAAAATTTCAGTATTCGGGCATTATTCCTTGCCCATTTTGATGTAAGCCATAGTAAGCATGATGAATACATATGACTGTATCGCTCCGGAGAACAGGTCGAAATATATCGACAGAACTGCCGGAATACCGATCTGGAAAATGTTGAAAACATAACCCACGTCCTGAATGGGCGGTATTCCCATAACGTTGTAGAGCGCACCGCTGGCAGCACCCAGAGCAAGATAGAGGATCAGCGTAATTATCATGCCGCCCGCTACGTTTCCGAAAAGACGCAGCGCCATAGCCACAGGAGTCGCAACCTCGCTTATGATGTTGAGCGGGTTTATGAACTGCTTCAAATAGCCGCCCACGCCGTGACAACGTATCTTGGTGTAGGTTATCAGCACAAATGTCATTACAGCCAAACCTCCGGTAACGCTTATATCCGCCGTGATGCTTCTGAAGCCTATCATAGAAATAAGCGTTCCTATAATGATATAAGCGAAAACCGCGGCAATGTAGGGAGCGTAGGCTATCGACTCGTTATCCATATTGACCTTTACCATATTGTTCACGGTGTTGACAATGTACTCCGCAGCGCACTGCCGCTTCGTCTCGGGGACTTTCTTCAAGTCCTTTGTAAGTATAAGACAAACAGCAAGAACGATAAGAATAACAAGCCAACCGGTCACAACCGATTCGGATATGGAGAAGACAGGCTCGCCGGACTCCGACAGAATACTGAACATTCGTCTCGGTCCTTCTACATTTACCTCAAATCCCATGATTTCACCCTCCTTTCCTTTTCAGCCTCGCCGCCTCGTCGTCAGACTTCCGCGTTTTGGGGAGTATCCGCACGGTCTCGCCTCCCCGCTTCAGCCGCCGCACAGCTTCTCCGCCGCCTTTTAACGCCGCATCCGTTGTGTACGCAAGCTTCGGGTAAAGCTGCGGTATAGCCGCCGCGAGAAGATTTATCTGCGGAAACGTTACACCTGCGTAAAAAAGCAGTCCTGTAATAAGCAGCCTTATCATATAAGACCCGAACATATAGCCCTTTGCCATTGACAGCGTTTTTTCCACCGCTCTCTCGGAGGACAGCCCGAGTATTATAAAATTAAGGAGCATGACTGCCGTACCCGCCAAAAGCCCCAGAGGGACGTCCGCGCAAAGCTTATACACAGGCAGCGAGATAATGTAGACTATCACGTCAAAAAAAAGCGCGCGCGGAACAAGAAATTTAAGCTCACGGCATATCATATCGCTTAAAAATCCTTTTGACATATCGTTATACAATCCTTTCCCATGCTGCGCCGCGCATTTTTTTCTTAAAACAGTCCACAAGTATACCTAATTATTATAACATTTTGTTCTATAAATTTCAACCCTTTTTAGGGAATTTATTTATAAAAAAATGAGCATTTTTTTGCCAAAACCTCTTGACAAATCCCACAAAACGAGTTATAATGTTAAAGCTATCTTTTTTTCGGGGCGTAACTCAGTTTGGTAGAGTGCTTGGTTTGGGACCAAGATGCCGCAGGTTCAAGTCCTGTCGCCCCGACCAGCGGGGAAGCCCCCGCGGGCGGAGTCACCCCACAGTTGGATGTGTGGGGCGGCTCTCCTTATAAGCCCCTCAAGGGGCGGGCAAAAAGCGCAGGCGGTTTACAGCCGATAATGTATATTGAGCAATTGACAGCTTTTGACGGTTTTGCTCGATTTATGAATAAAATGTAAAAAATAAAAATGAGTATTGACAAAACATTTTGGGTATGATATAATAAACAAGTCGCTTGAAAGAGCAGGCTTTTAGGTAAGCTGGTGTAGCTCAGTTGGTAGAGCAGCTGATTTGTAATCAGCAGGTCGGGGGTTCGAGTCCGTCCACCAGCTCCATTTTTATGTAGTTTTGAGGTTGGAATATTTTACATTCCGCCTTAAGCTTCCAACGGAAGAGTTCCCGAGTGGCCAAAGGGGGCAGACTGTAAATCTGTTGCTTCGGCTTCGGTGGTTCGAATCCACCCTCTTCCACCAAGCTTACGTCCTGTTTTACAGGACGTAATTTTTTGACGGATAATGCCGCCTATGTCACGCGCAATAAAAGTACCGCATACCTTTATTAATTACCAAAGGGTACGGGCAAATAAACGGCATATTTTTTAATAAAAAACCTTGCAAAGCTTATTTTTGCAAGGCTTTTTTAGGTTATAGGCATTTTGACAAAATCAATATTTTTTTGTCCTAATGTTAAAATATATAGTATGGATATACAATTTTTGTGGATTGTTTACAGCTAAACTTTTATTAAAATGTATATGAGTATGCTCTAAAAGAAAGGAAATTTTTATGGTAAGAGAAGATTTAAGGAACATTGCTATCATTGCCCACGTTGACCACGGCAAGACCACCCTTGTTGACGAAATGCTGAAGCAGGGCGGCGCTTTCAGAGAAAATCAGACCGTTGCGGAACGCGTTATGGACTCCAACGATCTGGAGCGTGAGCGTGGTATTACCATTCTTGCGAAAAATACTTCCGTTATGTACAACGGCGTGAAGATAAATATTATCGACACCCCGGGTCACGCGGACTTCGGCGGCGAGGTAGAGCGCGTCCTTAAAATGGTGGACGGCGTTGTGCTGCTTGTTGACGCGGCGGAGGGCTGTATGCCCCAGACAAGATTTGTGCTCCAGAAAGCCCTTGAAATGGATCACAGGATCATTATTGTTGTAAACAAGATAGACCGTCCCGACGCCCGTATCAGAGCGGTGCTTGACGATGTGCTGGAGCTTCTTATAGACCTTGACGCAACAGACGATCAGATCGAAAGCCCCGTGCTTTTCTGCTCGGGACGTGCGGGTACTGCCTCACTTGTACTTGACGGCGGCGGCACTGACCTTGTCCCACTGTTTGAGACTATTTTAAAGCACATACCCGCTCCTCAGGGAGAGCCTGATGAGCCTATGCAGATGCTTATTTCTTCAATAGATTACAACGATTATGTGGGAAGAATTGGTATCGGACGCATTGAAAGAGGTACTATAAAGGTAAATCAGCCCGTTATGGTGGGCGATTACCACGAAAGCAGAAAGCCCTTTAACAGCAAGATAGTTACCCTTTATCAAATTGAGGGACTTAACAAGACCCCCGTTGACGAAGCTAAAGTCGGCGACATCGTTTGGATATCGGGTATTGAAAATATTACTATCGGCGACACTCTCTGCGCGGCGGACTGCTACGAGCCTGTACCTTTTGTGAAGATTTCCGACCCGACCGTTGAGATGACATTTTCCGTAAACGACAGTCCATTTGCCGGTAGGGAGGGCAAATTTGTTACCTCCCGTCAGCTTCGCGACAGACTTTTCAAGGAAATTCTGCGGGACGTTTCCCTCCGCGTAAGCGAGACTGAAAACACCGACAGCTTCCGCGTTGCGGGACGAGGCGAAATGCACCTCTCTATACTTATAGAAAATATGCGCCGCGAGGGGTACGAGTTATCCGTGTCCACGCCGAGAGTGCTTTATAAAGAGATTGACGGCGTTCAGTGCGAGCCTGTTGAAAAGGTTGTTATTGACGTACCGGAAGAATCAGTGGGCGCTGTAATGGAAAAGCTTGGCACACGCAAGGCGGAATTGCAGACCATGAACCCCGTGGGCAGCCGAATGAAGCTTGAATTTTTGATACCCTCCAGAGGACTTTTCGGCTATAAGTCGGAATTCCTCACAGATACAAAGGGCGAGGGGGTTATAAGTTCCATTTTCGACAGCTATCAGCCTTATAAGGGAGATATCCCCAGAAGAAATACAGGCTCTCTCGTTTCCTTTGAGACAGGCGAAGCTGTTACCTACGGTCTTTTCAACGCCCAGGAAAGAGGCTCTCTCTTTATAGGCGCAGGCACTCCCGTTTATGAGGGTATGATAGTTGGCGCGTCTCCCAAGGTGGAGGACTTGGTCGTAAACGTCTGCAAGAAAAAGCACCTTACAAACACCCGTGCAAGCGGTTCGGACGACGCTTTGAGACTTGTGCCTCCAAGAAAGCTTTCTCTGGAGGACAGCCTTGAATTTATCGCGGACGATGAGCTGTTGGAGATCACTCCTAAATCTATCCGTATAAGAAAGCGTATTTTGGACAACAACCTCCGCGCAAAGCAAAGAGCTAAAGATAAAGCTTAAGCGTCAAACACGTTTTTCCGCGCACATAAAAATTAATATACCGTTACCTTGTTAGCCCCCTTAAGGGGGGCAGCGGGGTAAATTTCATATTGTATACCGATGTTAATAATTTATTTACTAAAAATTCGTTGTTTTTTTTTTTTTTTTTTGGTGTATAATTTATAAGCTATATTCATATAGCTTAATGTTGAAAAAAGAAAAGGAATGATGTAAAATGAGTAAATTTACCGACTCAAAGGCTTGGAAGTACCTTACAACTCCCGACGTAATACCGACGGACGGTCCGCGGCTGAAAACAAACCTTGACACAAATCTTTTGAAGCTTATCGCGATAATTTCCATGCTTATAGACCATGTTGGCGGCGCGTTTTTCAAGGATATGCCGATATTCCGCTATGCGGGACGGCTGGCGTTCCCGATTTTTGCGTACTGCCTTACGGTAGGACTGCTCTACACAAGCAATGTAAAAAAATACCTTATACGTCTGGGAATTTTTGCCCTCGTCAGCCAGCCGCTTTATATCATGGCGTTCCACCCATACGACTGGCGCGAGGAATGGATGAACATGAACATCTTCTTCACGCTGTTTGTGAGCCTTATTGCCATGGTCGGCTTCAAGGAGCGCAAATGGTGGCTGTTTATTGCCGCGTTTCTGCTGCTGTCCTTTATAAATTTCGACTATTCGGCAAACGGCGTTGTTCTTATGCTGATATTCTACATATGCAGAAATCACCCCGCAATAGGCGCGCTGCTGTATGTTTTGCAGTATATACCCGCATTGTGGAGCGGTTATCCCGATGACCCGAAAAGCCTCATGCTCGGCGGTCTTTGCGTGGACTGGACGGTATTTGCTCTGCTTTCCGCGCCGCTTATTTTCCTGCGTACAAACAGTAAAATTAAAGTCAACAAATACTTTTTCTATGCGTTCTATCCCGCGCATTTGGCGGCGATATGGATCGTGCGAATGATACTGCACGTTTAGTTTGCTTAAAATGTTTATTGTACGGGAGAATTTTTATGGAAGTAAAATTTTACGATACCGTAAACGACGATTTATTAAAATTTGCGGTAATAATCTCCAAGCATAACGGTAAGTTGGTGTTTTGCAAGCACAGACAGCGTGAGACTCTTGAAATCCCCGGAGGACACAGAGAGGTCGGAGAAAATATTTCCGATACTGCGCGGCGTGAGCTTTACGAGGAAACGGGCGCGGTGGATTTTAAAATCGAACCGATATGCGTTTACTCGGTGACAGCAGACGACAATTTCAACGGACAGGAAACCTTTGGTATGCTTTTCTTTGCTGAAATTTTTTCTTTTGAAAAGGAACTGCACAGCGAGATCGAGAGCATATGTCTGCTTGACGGTCTGCCCGAAAAGTGGACTTACCCGCTTATACAGCCGCGGCTTATTGAAGAAGCGCAGCGGCGCGGCTATTTCAGTTGACCGTTAAAGCGTTCGGGACGGAATATCCGTTTCCCGCAAAAACGAAAGGAATTTTTTATGGCACTTTTCAAACCGACTTTTGCGTTAAGATCCGTGTTGGAAATTACTCCGCAAGCCCTTAAAAAACGTGGTATAAAGGCGCTTATCCTCGACCTCGACAACACCCTTACCACTCATAATAACCCTACTCCCGCAGAAGGTGTTTTGGACTGGATAGCGGATATGAAAAAAAACGGTATAAAGCTCCTTATCGTCAGCAACAATAATGCTGAACGGGTCACGCCCTTTGCGGAAATGCTGGGTCTGCACTTCGTCCCCAACGGAGCAAAGCCCCTGCCTGTCGGCTTTAAACGTGCCGCAAAAGAGCTTGCGGCAGAGGGAATTCCCAAAAACCGCATAGCCGCTGTGGGCGACCAGATTTTCACCGACATTTTGGGAGCAAATCTTGCGGGGATACGTTCTGTTTTTGTGTACCCCATAGAACCCGAAATAAGTCTGCCGTTCAAATTTAAACGTGCTGTGGAAAAGCCGCTGCTGCCGAAGCGGTTCAATAAATTTGACTGAAAATAGGGAGATACAGTTATGGAAAGAGCGTTATACAAGCGTTACGGTATCGGCGTGGTTTTCATTATGCTTGCGGTTGTTTGTATTGTTTTCGGAATAAAAAACGCAGGCAAAAGCGAGATCGGCGAACCCTATTACACAACAGTTACCGCTGTTATTACGGAGAAATACCCGTCCCACGCGCCAGAGCTTGAGTCCTTTGCGGACGTGACGTACACCGACCTGTCGGGGATTGAACGAAGCGGCAGGATTGAATACAACGGCTCGGCAAAGGTGGGCGATACCATTGAAATTGAAATGAGTACCCACAATCCGAAGCTTATCGGCTTTGCGACCCCCGAAGCGCAGCAGCGACAAACGGAAGAAATGGCTGCAAATAGACGCAATTCAGTAATTTACGCTGTAATCGAGATAGTCGGCGGCGCGCTTTCGTTTGTACTGGGAGTTTTCCTTGTTATTCGCCGAATTAAACGTCAGCAAGCGGAACAGCAAGCCGCTTGCGAAATGCCGAAAACATCCACGCCGCCTGTTCGGGAAACACCTGTGAAAGAAACTCCCGTTCCTGTTCAAAATACCCCGACCGTACCCGAATACGACCTTGAAGAGCTGTACAAAAAAATTGACAGAATGGTTCCGCCGAAGCCTATGGTAAAGCTTAATCCCAAGCGTGCGGAAAACCTCAGCGTTTTTGAAAGCAAGCTTGGCGGAGTACCCTATATGCCTGCGGACTTTGAGTACCCCAAAGGCATAAGCGGCGTTTTTGAGGGACGTCCCCTGCGGCTGCTTGCACAGCTTAATTTTGAGAAGCTGCCGTATATTGAAAATTTTCCCATGAAAGGCATTTTGCAGTTTTTCTGTTCCGACGACGAAGAGGAATGCGCTTTCGGAATTAATTTTGACAACCGCATTGTGCAGGACGGTTTCCGCGTGATCTATCATGAAAGCATTATCACTGACGAAAGCAAGCTAATGCCAAAGGAAAGTATGCCGACATTTACCGATAATTTGGGTAATTTCCCATTTACGGGAGAATTTTTGCTTGAAGCGGAGCAGCCTGAAATGTGCCGCGCTTCGGGTCTGGACTACCGCTTTGATAAAGCCTTGCTGAAAATTTACAGCGAAATCGCAGGCATGGAGTTAAAGAATTTTAACGACGTTGAGAAAGCGGGTTTTGACGAAATTTTTGACAAGGCATACGACGCGGAGATCTGCGATTACACCTGCATAGGCGGCTATCCCTGTTTCACACAAAGCGACCCGCGCGGCTACAAGGAGGAGATCGCCGATCACGACGTACTTTTGTTCCAAAGCGCCAGCGTTACGGAGGGAAATTCCGAGGACGAAATAATGTGGGGAGACGTTGGGGTCTGCAACTTTTTCATTACTCAAAAGGACTTGCAAAATCTTGATTTCTCAAAGGTCGCATACAACTGGGACTGCGGCTGATACGGTTGAAATTTGACAGTTATTTTCTGTAAAAATAATTTGGAGGTTTTAATATGAAGCGTGAAAATTCCGAATTTGTACGGACGGTCAAAAGCCGTTCATATGCGGGAATGCTTACGGTGGCAATGGGGCTGCTTTTCATATCGGCGTTTTTGTGGACGGAGGAAAACGTCTCCCCCGCCAAAAGCATTGCAGTCGGTATCCTCTGCATAATAGCGGGGACGCTGCTTATTTTGCGGGCGCGCTCCGCGGAGAATAATTCCGAGAAATGATTACATAAAAATGCTCTCACGAATTTTACCCGTGGGAGCATTTTACTTTTATTGATAATGTAGACCCATAAGGGTAAAGGCTCAGCCTTTTTTATTTTACGGCGTTCAGCATTGCGCGCAGAAGGACGGCAACGTCCTTTTTCCCAGATAGCTTATCGGCAACATCAAGCAGGTCGCGCTGTTCACGGGTGAGGTCGCTGCGGGTAAGCCCCCGCTTGTCGTTGGTGAGTCCCGCTATATAGTCGAGGCTGACGTTGTAGTATTTTGCGAGGGCTATGGCGCGCTCGAAAGATATCTCATTTGCACCTTTTTCGTATAAACCATAATACTGCGGTGTTGTACCTAAATATTCCGCAAGTTCCGTCTGCTTTTTGTCGCTGTCCTCTCTAAGGTCTCTTATCCTTTGATAGTACGCCATTTTATCACATTCTTTCAAAAGCCTTTAAAATATTTTATCATATTTAGTTATTTCAGTATTGACAAGCAACTGTATTTTATGTTATAATATGTAAAACTAATTGTTTAAAGTTAGTTTTGATAAAAAAGTAATTACATATATTTAGAAGGGAGGAATTTTAAATGGCATTTATAAAAAAAATGGTTGCAAGATTCATTCATTACGCTTCTTGTCCAAAATGTGGTCATGAGATTTCTTATGCTACGGATAATGGTACTACACATTGTAGTGGCTGTGGTAAAACTATTGTAATCCACAACGGAAAACCAACTGGTTGGAAATAAGAGGCAATATATACTGCCGTTTTTTAGTCACGGCAATATATTATTTGATTAAGGAGAAATTTGTATGTATGATAATCAAAATAAAAGACGGTATTCCCCACCGCCGAGCAGATATGAAAAAAGTCCTTGGATTGACACTCTAAAATTAATATACAAAATTATTTTCGGAGTAATAGTTTTAGCAGGAATTATTCTGTGCGGAAAAGCAGACGATACTTCAACAGGTATAATTATTTTGGGTGCTTCGTTAGTAATCGCTGTACTTGCAGTCGGTTTTGTAATTGTTTTTCTTGACATTGCAGGTGATATACGCGATATGGTAAATTACGTATATCAAATAGGTGCTATGATAATAGAAGATAAAAACAGAGACGTTTCGGGAGATATTGAAAACACAGCAGAAAATGTATATCAAATAAAAACAATACTCGAAAACAATGCAGTAAAAAAAGAATAACAAAAACCGCCGTACTCACAAAAGGTACGGCGGACATTTTTATGCAAAACAATTGACATTTTCCCCTTTCCCGTGGTATAATTAAAGCACATAAAAGTTCGGAAAGGAAAATCAATATGAGCGCAAAATTCGGTCCCGCAGGCGCTGCGGAAAGCTTTAAGGCAATGGGTTATAAAAAGTCGGTACAGGTCGGGGAATACTTGGAAAAATTCGGTCTCGACCATTTTGAATATCAGTGCGGTCAGGGCGTTCGTGTAAGCGAGCCTGCCGCCGAGGAGATAGGCAGGGCTCTTGCGGAAAAGGGTGTGACCGTGTCCATTCACGCGCCTTATTTTATTTCACTTTCAAGCACCGAGGAGGAAAAGCGGGACAATTCAATTACTTACATTTTGCGTTCTGCGGCGGCGGTAAAAGCCATGGGCGGGAACAGGATAGTGGTACACAGCGGCTCATGCTCCAAAATTACCCGCGAGGAGGCTCTGGAGCTTGCTAAGGCTACAATGAAAAAAGCCCGCGAGGCTCTTATTTCAGAGGGACTTGGGGACGTCCACTGCTGCCCCGAAACTATGGGAAAAATAAACCAGCTCGGCGACCTCCGCGAGGTTCTGGAGATATGCAAGGCAGACGACAGCTTTATCCCCTGCATTGATTTCGGACACCTCAACGCGCGGACTTTCGGCGCGATAAAGGGCAAGGCTGAATTTGCGGAAATTCTTGACGCTATCCAAAACGAACTTGGCAGCGACAGGGCGAAGATTTTCCACTCGCATTTTTCAAAGATAGAGTACACCGAAAAGGGCGGGGAGAAAAGGCACCTGACCTTTGAAAACAATCAGGGCTACGGTCCCGATTTTGAACCGCTTATGGAGCTTGTCTACGAGAGAAATTTATCCCCGATCTTCGTATGCGAAAGCGCGGGTACACAGACCGAGGACGCGCTGGCTATGAAGAAATATTATGAAAGCTTAAAATAAACTGTTTCCAAATTGTAACTATTTGTAACCGTTCTGTAATTGCATTTCCCTAAAATTTGGTGTATACTTTAGACATCAAATTTTGGGGAGATGTTTTTTTATGTGCAAAAAAATTTTATTGAGCGCGGTACTCGCGGCGGCAGTGTGTCTATCCGCCTGCGGAAAGAATACGGAAATTATCGACGATTTTACGGAAACGTTTCCGCAGACGGAAGCGGCGCAGACTGTTACAGCGGTGGAAACAGGGACGGGCTTTGAGATTCTTCCCGACCCTTATCCCGAAGAGAAAACTACCTCTGCTGAGGAGAACGCCGGTGCGCGGCAGTATTTCAAGGAACGGGGCTTCAAGGATTTTTACGTTCTGTACCGCGGTTCTGAAAACTACGGCATAACAGCCGATATGAACGATTTTGACGGCGATCCATTTGAAGAGGTTGACAAAGAACATCTAAAAACTATAGAGCGCCTGACCTTAAAGAATGTTGACGGTCGCAGCCTTGATTTTCTTTCACGTTTTGTGCATTATACTGAAATCATTGTGACGGACTATAGCGGCAGCGCGGATTTCAGCAGCCTAAACGACAACGTATACTTTGACAATTATATGGGCGGCGATTTGAGTACGATAGCTCCCAAGCAGAATTACAGAAGCATTTGCTTCAAAAATTACGACGGCAGGTATCTGCCGAATGGTCTGGAAAACTGCGGCAGCGGCGTAAGCTATGTTTATTTTGAAGATTATGACGAGGACGTGGACTTCAGCTTTTTGACCGGTTACACAAACATACGCAATCTCGGCTTTGACGGACAGAGCATTAATACCGATACCCTTGCAGACTTGCTGGAAAATTCAAGCGTAACCATAATGAATATCACGGTCAGAGAGTATTCAACCGAGGACTCCGATAAGCTAATGAAAGCAGCGAGAGCAAAAACAGTAAACTACAGCCTTGACAGCTCGCCATGGGATTACACAAAAACACCCACGGAGGGAGTTGCGGTTTTCGCGAATTTACTCGTAAACAAAAACGCGGAAAAAAAACAATGGGACTGCCAAGTTTCGGGCGCACAGGCGTACTGTCCCGAAACGTGGAATTATCACGGCAGCCTTGTATGCACGTTCACAAATTTTACCGAAGAAACGCAGACGGTAAATTCCGTCCAAATTTTCAGGGACGAAAAAGGCAAGAACGAAGCAATGCCCTTTGCGGACGGAAGCGCGTCCCATAAGCTCGATTTCGCCATAGACCCCGATACAAATTCCGACCTTGATATTACGGAGGATATTTTCCACTTCTCCGAGTGCGAAACGGGAATATACAAGGTGGTTTTCGACGTAAACGGAGAACGGCTTGAACAGCAGTTTTTTATTTTCAACGGAGACGAGAATTTCCTGACGGAGGAGCAGCAGGAAACTTTTGACAAGGCATATGAGATCACAGAACGTTATTTTGGCTGTTCAACATATCTGCCGCAGGAGTACGCCGACGAACACACCGCCGAGGAATTTCTCGAGAATATGTACGAGGGGTACACCCGCGAATACGCCTACTCAAAATCGCTGGGTAAATATATAGACAGCGACGGAAAGCTTATAGCAATTTCGGGCGACCGGGGCGGCGATATATCGGTGCAGGAGAATTTTTTCGTACCGATATATGCGGACGAAAACGAGGTTCTGTTCAAAACCTTTGTTGTCCATGGGCACGAGGATTACCCCTACTACATATGGTTTGAGGAAATGAATTTCCATATGGTAAAAACCGACGAGGGCTGGCGGTTTGACAAGTTCGATATTTGGTTTTAAAACCGGAGGGATTATTATAATACTAATTTGCTCCTAAAAGCGTAGAAAAAAATCTGCGCAAAAATCATACGCGCAAATTTTTGCTTGATTTTTTACACGCTTTTTAGTCTCAAATTAGTATAACAGCATTTGACAAAACGCCCCGACCGTGCTAAAATATAAATTGCACAACAAAAATGAAAGGATAATTGATATGAAAAATTTGCTTATTATAAACGGTCCAAACTTAAATCTTTTGGGGGAGCGTGAGCCGGGGACTTACGGCTCCGACACATACGAGAGCATTTGCGCCGAGATAAAGGCAAAGGCGGCGGAGTTGGGCTTCGACAGCTGCGAGTGCTTTCAGTCCAACCACGAGGGGGAGATAATCGACAAGCTTCACGCGGCGCGGCTGGACAAGTGCGGCGTTATCCTCAACGCGGGGGCGTACACACATTACAGCTATGCTATCAGGGACGCTATCGCAGCGATAAAAATTCCCGTTATCGAGGTGCATATCTCCAACATCTGCAAGAGGGAGGAATTCCGTCACACGTCCGTTATCGCACCCGTCTGCTCGGGCAGCCTTTTCGGATTTGGCAAGGACGGGTATTTGCTGGCTGTGCAGGCGTTGTACTACAGATTAAATGCGTGAAATTTTGTAGGGGCGGATTCCATATCCGCCTGTCGATACGATTTCCGAACACATGGGCGGATATAGAATCCGCCCCTACAGATTTGGTATCATTTTGCGGGTTTACAATAAATTAAAAGGAGTAATTATTTTGCTTAACAAAAAATTTTTATTTGGGGCAATTCTTTCTATGGCGCTTTGTTTGTCCTCATGCTACAACGACGATATTGAAATTACGGAAACAACAACGACGGCGACAACTAAAGCGGCTGTAACCACCGCTCCGCCCGAGACGACAACCATGGAAACCGTTACATCATACGATACGGGTAATCCCGAAGATGGTCTTGTGTTTTTCGTCCAGCCGATAATTAAGCAGTATGACGAGTACGACGATTGGCATTTAGCCGATTGGGAGTGCCGCGACACAGATGTACTGCACGGCTGCCATTATGACAAAGAGTGGAATTACGGAAAAGAGCTTATTTTTGCCTTTTCAAACTACACGGACGAGCCTGTCACGGTCAACACCATACAAATTTTTAAACAGTACAGCGACGATCCTATAAAGTTTACGGACGGTTCTGACGCGCTCAGGATAGATTTTACCGTACAGTCCAAGCACAAGACGGACTATCTTCTGCAAGCGGAGGACTTTGACTACACCGCCTGCGAATCGGGGATTTATGTTGCGGTTGCAAATTTTGGCTTTGAAGAACGCAGAATGGAATTTTTTATCGACAACAGCGAATTGTACGAAGAAACTTTCCCGATACTGTTAATGCCCACTTGGGTGGACGACCCCGAAAACTGGGTCGGCAGCCAAAAAACGGGAATTGCCCCCACGTTTCTCACAAAGGAACAGCAGGAAATTTTCGCAAAAGCCTGTGCGCGTATGCAGGAATTTTTTTGGTATGACGCTTATCTTTCCGAAGAGTACGCAGAAACCCATACAGCCGATGATTTTATTGAACTTTTCACGGACGTTTTCACCGAAGAGTACGTAAAAAGACTTGCACAGGGAATATATATAGACGAAAACGGCGAGCTTATGGCTTATGACGCGGGAAAGGGCAGCGATATAAGTTATATGGGACACTGCTTTCTCCCCGTTTCTGCGGACGAATACCAAGTCACATTTAAAGCGGTGGTCATTCACGCTCACGGCGACAACCCCTATGAAATATGGTTCGATGAAAGAGAATACCAAATGGTGAACACTAAGGACGGCTGGCGGGTATTTCGGTTTGAACCGTGGAATTAGAGAGGGGATTTCTATGACTTTCAAAAATGAAATTATAGCCACCGCCGCGGCGCAGCTTGCAAGCGACTACTGCTGCTCTGCGGAGGACTTTTTAAGCTTTCGGAACAAGGTCACGCTTTCGAGAAAAGCCGAGGGACAGCGTTGGTTCAAGCCCGAACCGTCCTTTTTCAAGGCGGCAGCAATGGGCAGGGGAACAATAATCACGGCGGCAAGCGAAATGCTGGAATTTTCTTCGGAGCTTGCTTCAAAATATACGGGTTCGGAAATTTTCGACGAGCAGCGGAAATGGCTCATAAACCGCAAGCTTGCGGAATTCGGCAAAGCTATAGCCTTTAACAGCATTTTCTATCTCCCCGTTACGCCGTACAAATACACGGCAAGGGACGGTTTCAAATTTAAATTTTACGAGGAGGACGAAATTGTAAGGGAGCTGTACAGCGTTAAAGGCTTTGACAATGCTCTTATGTACAATGCGGACAATCCCCGCCGGGACGTGCTTGCGGTATGCGCGGTAAACGGCGGGAAAATCGTCGGCATGGCAGGGGCAAGCAATGACAGCGCGCGGCTTTGGCAGATAGGCATAGACGTTGTTCCCGAATACCGAAATATGGGTATCGGCTCGGAGCTTGTCTCCGCGCTCACCCAAGCGGTGTTTATGCACGGCGCAGTCCCCTACTACAGCACATGGAGCGGCAATATAGCTTCACAGAACACGGCGCGGCGGGCGGGGTATTACCCCGTCTGGACGGAGATCGACGCAGGGGATATTGACAAGCTGTTTCCGAATATATAGATAAAATCCGCCGTCGGTTTAAAATGACGGCGGACTTTTTTATTCTGCGGCTATGTGTTTTATTACACTTTGACAGGCTTCAGAGCATTTCCCCACGCCCCGCAGGAGCATAGAAGCGTTAAAGAAATAAGTACGGCAAATAACTTTTTCATATACCCTCCCAAATGTTGCAATATGTACATGAATTATACTATCGCACTGAACTCATACGAACCGATATATTATCAGTTATATATACTAAAGTATCGCTTTCAGCTCCGCCGAATAAATAAACATCATTTTGATAACATATCACAATATCGTACGATTCCCCTAAATGTTCATAAACTACACATACGCCTATATCGTTAGTGTGAACCCTTGCGCGGCTAATATGATCAAACACAATATTCCGCCATTCTTGATGTTCTCCCTCACGCTCTATCTCCATATAGTCATTTTCACCGTCATACAATGAAATCTGATATTCTGAAAAATCTTCAAAAACTTCTTGGTTCTCGTCTACATATTCGCAGACCTTTTTGAAATACGCCTTATAGGAAGCTTCTTCCTCTTTAAGATAATTAAGGTAAGAAATATACTCAAAAAGAAACATTAATATTGGAGTAATAACAACAGCGGTTATTACGGTTATAATTATTATTTTTTTTACTGTCTTTTTAGATTTCAAAGTCATAATGCCCTCCCAAATATTACAAAACATACATAAATTATACATTATTTAATATATATTGTCAATGCAAATACACCAAAAATCTGAAAAGTAAATGAAAATTGAAAATATCCCTTGCAAATCGGAAAAAATATGTTATAATGGTAATATGTGAAAATTTTTAGGAGGACTTTTTAAATGAATACAGCTCTTTTATCGTTCATACTTTCGGCGGAAAACACATCGGCAAATCAGGTAAATATGGAGGCACAGCAGTTTTCTCTTGTTTCATCTGTTATTATGATGGTCATCGTGTTCGGCTTGATGTACTTCCTTATGATACGTCCGCAAAAGAAAAAGGAGAAGGAAGCCAAGGAAATGCGTGACAATCTTCAGATAGGCGATGAAGTTACCACTATCGGCGGAATTACCGGCATTGTTGTCCGTAAGACCGAGGACACAGTCGTTATCGAAACAGGCGGCGACCGCTCAAAGATCAGAGTAAAGATCTGGGCGATTTCCGAAAATGCAACAATTCACGACGCTGCGGAAGAAATTGCTAAAAAGAAATAGGTTCTTTTTCACCTTCGTACTGCATAGTCTTTTATAAAGACTATGGGGGACGGAGGTATTTCTTATGCGGCGGAAAACCACTGCGGAGCGTATCCGCACGGAACGGAACATTATGATCATCAGCGCGGCGCTGGCTTGCGTAGGTGCGGTATTTCTTGCGGTAACGGTTTTTTCCGCTATAGCTTCGGTAATTGATTTCAGCGACGGCACGTTCCATGTACTGTCCGGCATAGCCCTGTGTGCAGGGTGCTTTGCGGCAAGCTATACGGCAGCGAAAAGACGACGGCGGTACGGTTTAAAAACAGGGCTTCTATGCGGCGCGGTCATTTTCGGGGTACTGCTCCTTGGCGGTATTTTATTTGTACGCAGCTTCTCGGCGGGAGGCTTTTTTACAAAATTGTTAATAATAATGGTATGTTCTGCGATAGGCGGTATAATTGGTGTAAACAAGGCTGAGCCTTGACCCTTACAGGCGTACCGTGTTGAAACGGTTTTATTCTCCCCATGGGTAACGTTTTCAATAATGTTACATACAGCAAGGCAAATATAACCCGTGCTCTGCAAAGAAAATTTGTCGAAATTGTAGTAAATAACCTAATTTTCGCTTATTCCATAGTTTATTTTGACTATTGCAAAATGTCACATAATGTGATATAATATTCTCATTCTATTTTATTCGGAGGTCTTTCCTATGAAGCATATCATCACTATCAATAAGGCTAACCTTAAGAAAACCGCTGTTAAGGGCGGCTGCGGCAAGTGTCAGGCTTCCTGCCAGTCAGCTTGCAAAACTTCATGCACGGTTGCTAATCAGAAGTGCGAAAAGTAAGGCAGAAATAAGAAAATCAGAGGCAAGAAGCAAGAATTTTTTAGTTCAGTTTACGATTTCTTGCTTCTTGCCTTTGCTTCTATCCTCTAAAAGGAGTTTTTTTATGATTCACAAGTACAAGCTTAACGGTTTAAATATTGTCCTGGACGTTCACAGCGGCGGCGTTCATCTGGTTGACGAGCTTACCTATGATATGCTGGACAACGTAAGTCCGCCCTTTGAAAAGGAATGTCCCGAAAAGGTTCTGGAGAAGCTTTCACGCTTTTACAAGCCCGATGATATCGTTTCCTGCTATAACGAAGTCGTGGAGCTTTACAATGACGGCGTGCTCTTTTCGGAGGACGATTACGAAAAATTTGCGGCGTACTCCGTTGCCGCCCCGGTCAAGGCAATGTGTCTGCTTGTTGAGCAGGACTGCAACCTCCGCTGCGAGTACTGCTTTGCGGAAACAGGCGATTACGGTCTCGGCAAGCGTATGCATATGGATTTTGAAACAGGCAAAAAAGCAATGGACTTCCTCCTCGAAAATTCGGGGGACAGAGAAAACCTTGAGCTTGACTTCTTCGGCGGAGAACCGCTCATGAACTGGGACGTTGTGAAAAGGCTTGTTGAATACGGCAGAAGCCGTGAAAAGGAGTACGGAAAACGTTTCCGTTTCACTATAACCACAAACGGTATGCTTCTGACGGAAGATAAAATGGATTTTATCAACAAGGAGATGTCCAACGTTGTGCTGTCGGTTGACGGCAGAAAGGAAGTCAACGACCGTGTCAGAAAGCGTGTTGACGGTACCGGCTGCTACGACAGGATCATAGAAGGCTACAAAGAGATAGTTAAAAAAAGAAATTACGAAAATTACTATGTTCGGGGAACATTTACCAAATATAACCTTGATTTTGCAAACGACGTTCTGCACCTTAACGAGCAGGGCTTCGACCAGATTTCGGTGGAGCCTGTTGTAAGCAATGCTTCGATGAGCTATGCTATAACGGAAAGAGACCTGCCCGCAATTTTCTCCGAGTATGAGAGACTTGCATCAATAATTCTTGAGCATGACAAAAACGGCAAGCATTTCAACTTTTTCCATTTTATGCTTGACCTCGATCAGGGTCCCTGCGCTATAAAGCGTCTCCGCGGCTGCGGAAGCGGCAACGAGTATGTGGCGATAACTCCGGAGGGAGATATTTATCCCTGCCACCAGTTTGTGGGTATCAGCGAGTACAAAATGGGCAACATAAACGAGGGTACATTCAATACCGAAATCAAAAAGGACTTTGCGGCGGCGCATATATACAGCAAAGGGGACTGCAAAAAGTGCTGGGCAAAATTCTATTGCAGCGGCGGCTGCAACGCAAACAATTACATATATACGGGGAACATTCTCACAGCTCACAAGCTTTCCTGTGAAATGGAAAAGAAGCGTCTTGAATGCGCCATTATGATAAAGGCGGCGAAAGCAGCTCAGGAAGCGGAAGCACCCGAAAAAGATTAAGGACGGTAACAAATATGCCCATGCAGAAATTCAGCGCCGATGATGAGAAAAAGAAAAAAATAAAGCAGCTTGAAAAAGAGATCAAGCTTATGAAAAAGGATATGCAAAAAACCTTTGCAGAGGAAGAAAAGCTTGAGAAAAAGAAGATGACCCCAATTTATATCGGCATAGCGGTGCTGATACTGTGCGTGGTAATTCTTGCAGCAGTATATTTTTATTTGAATACCGTTTTATGATCATTTTTAAACATATAATGGCATAGTACATATTTTGTACTATGCTTATTTTTTGAAAGGAGAAGCTATGGTTAATTTTCTTGCAAAAAGATTTATACACGATCACGAAAACACAACGGACAAGAACGTGAGACAGAATTACTGCATTCTCGGCGGAATTTTGGGCGCAGTCTGCAACCTTTTCCTTTTCGCATTGAAGCTTATTATCGGAACGGTAATGAAGAGTATTGCTATAACCTCCGACGCGTTCAACAATCTTTCCGACATGGGGAGCTGCATTGTTGCCATAATCGGCTCAAAAATGGCGAACCGCCTCCCTGACCGCGAGCACCCTTTCGGACACGGCAGGATAGAGTACATCTCCTCGCTGATAGTATCATTTATAATACTGCTTGTAGGCTTCGAGCTTTTTAAGTCAAGCTGCGGCAGGATCGCCGATCCCGAGCCGCTGAATTTCAGCGCGGTGATGATGATGATCCTTGCCGCCTCGGTACTTGTAAAGCTTTGGATGTATTTCTGCTACAACACAATTGCCAAAAAAATAAATTCCTCTGTAATGAAAGCCTCGGCAAAGGACAGTATAAACGATGTTATTTCCACCTCTGCGGTAATTGTCACTACTGTTATAGGAAGCTTTCTGCCATTTCAGATCGACGGCTTTATCGGAGTTATTATTGCAGTATATATTATGTACAGCGGAGTAAATATGGCTAAGGAGACTATAGACCTGCTCCTCGGTATGCCTCCCTCTAAGGAGACAATTGACACGCTGAGCGAAATAATTTTAAGCTCTGAGGAAATTGTGGGCATACACGATCTGATGGTACACGACTACGGTCCCGGAAGAGTTTTCGCCTCCGTACACGCAGAAGTCCCTGACAATGCGGACGTTGTACACATTCACGAAATAATCGACGCTACCGAACGGCGTATTTTACTGGAAACTGGAATACAAATGGTGATCCATTCCGACCCAATAACCGTGAACAATGAATATGTTGACGGCATTAAAAAACAAATTCTGGAGTGCGTCTATGAAGCCGATCCAACAGCGACAATACACGATTTCAGGATCACCGACGGAGAAAACCGTATAAATGTGATTTTTGACATGGCAGTAACCGCCCGAAAGCCTGCTGAACGTCAAAGGATCGTTGACGAGGCAAAAAGACTGATAGTTGAAAAGGACAAACGCTTCTGCCCTGTTATAACCGCTGACGAGGTTTTCTATGAATGATCTCCGCAAGCTGACCGTGAACGGCAGAGAGATAGTCTGGACATTGTCAAGGAAAAAGGTCAAAAACGTAAATATGCGAATAAAGCCCGACGGCATTGTGTACATAAGCGCGCCGAACCGTGCGGGGATAAAATTTATTGAGGATTTTATCCGCCAAAAGTCTGATTTTATTTTCTCGGCAATTGAAAGATTTTCGGCAATTCCTCCTGCTCCGCTGCTTCCCAAAGCCGAGGAAATTTACCGAAACGGCGATAATTTCCGTTATTTCGGGACGAATTACACCTTGAGCATAATAATTTCCCCAATAGAGGACGTAAAGCTAAGCGGCAGCCTAATGCTTGCCGCTGTAAAAAGCGAGGAACGAGTGGGACGTGTACTGAAAAAATTTTATGCGGACGAGACATTGAAAATTTTTTCCGATCTTAACAAGCGCACATATGAGATGTTCCGTGCAAAGGGATATAACGTCCCCCTTGCCGCGCTGCAAATTCGCAGTATGACCTCCCGATGGGGGAGCTGCCACTTAAACGATGGGAAAATCGTAATGAACAGCAGGCTCGCGCTTTACCCCGAGGTATGTGCAGCATATGTTTTTGTACATGAGTACGCTCACTTTATAATCCCGAATCACAGCAAGGATTTTTACGCCGTGGTTGCCGACCTTATGCCGGATTATAAAATCTGCGTGAATATGCTGAAAGATTAGGCGGTACACCGTTTATAGCACCCATCTCAAACTCTGATTCATATAAGAAAATACGACAAGAGAGATATGGTGAATGCAGTATTATACCTTGTAAAAACCGGCTGCCAATGGAGAAATCTGTCAAAAGATTTTCCAAACTGGAAGGCAGTATTTATGTTTTACTACAGAGCCAAAAAGAATGGTGTCTGGGATAAAGTACAGCAAATGTTAGTAAAAAAGGTACTAACATCGAAAGGAAAGGACGAAACGCCAACCTATGCACGAATTGACTCTCAGTCTGTAAAAACAGTATCTGCAAGTCAGAACAGAGGATATGACGGAGGAAAAAGAGGTGTGATATTATTTATAAATATAATTACAATTCGCCTATAGGCGGAATTACGATGTCAAGCGACGGCAGGTCGATTACGGGTCTATGGTTTGACGGACAAAAGTATTTCGGTGACACTCTTTCGAAAGAATGCGAGGATAAGCTGCTCCCCATATTTGAGGAAACAGTACGCTGGCTCGATATTTATTTCAGCGGCAAGGCTCCGGATTTTACCCCGCCGATAAAAATGGAAACAACGCCTTTCCGAAAAGCGGTTTGGGAAATCCTGCTGGAGATCCCGTTCGGTCAGACAATGACCTACGGTGAAATTGCGGGTAAGATCGCAAAGCAAAAAGGACTTCCCAAAATGTCCGCACAAGCCGTAGGAGGAGCGGTAGGACATAATGCCATTTCGCTGATAATCCCCTGTCATCGCGTTGTCGGCACAAACGGCAGCTTGACGGGTTACTCCGGAGGTATTGAGAAAAAGGCGCAGCTTCTCACATTAGAAAAGGCGGATATGTCCTCGTTATTTGTTCCTAAAAATGGACGCCTTTAGGCTGGTAACGATACATAAGTATTGCCGCCTATAGTAGCATTTGAGGCAGCACCTTTGAAGCGTCAGACTAAGTATGAAAAAAGACGTTTACATTATATATGATCGCTATTGATTTTAACAAATAAATGGTGTATAATTAAATAAAGGCAGAACCGCGGCTTGCTAAAGCTATGCAGGCGTATGTGTGTAAAACGCGTCAGCCAATTTTTGCGTGGTGCTGTCTGAATACATATGAAAGGAAGTCTTTATTATGAAGAAAAAAATTACCGCAGCTCTGTCTGCGATAGCATTGGCTTTTTCAGTATCTGCCTGCTCAGGAAATGCTGCCGCTGCCGATGAAGCCGCACGCATTACCGAAAACACCACGGCTGCCTCGTCTGCTGCATTAAATGGAAACGAAATCACTCTCTCAAATCCCAACGCTACAAAGGAGGCGCAGAAGCTATTCGGATACATCTGCGAGACCTACCGTAACGGCATTATTTCGGGTCAGCAGGAATCCACTTGGATGGGCAGCGACCAGTATGAATTTGAGTACATTTACGAAAAGACAGGCAAGTACCCTGCGATTCGCGGACTGGACTACATGAACGACGATTTCAAGGGTGTAAACAAGCGTGCTGAAGATTGGTACAAACGCGGCGGTATCGTCACTATTTGCTGGCACTGCGGCTGTGATTTCAGCGGCAGCTGGGACGAATGCATGAAAACCGAAATTGCCGACTGGGACAAGGCTTTGACCGAGGGGACCGACGAATACAAAAAGCTGATAGCCGGCATGGATAAGGCGGCGGAAGCGTTAAAGGAACTTAAAGACAAAAACATACCCGTACTGTGGAGACCTTTCCACGAGCTGGACGGCGGCTGGTTCTGGTGGAGCAAGGGCGGCGCGGAAAATTTCAAAAAGCTTTGGACTATTATGTATGACCGCTACACCGAGTACTGGAAGCTTGACAACCTAATATGGGTATTCGGCTATTCGGGAAACAACAGAGGCTACGACAAATGGTATCCGGGTGATGAATATGTTGACATAATCGGCGCGGATTCCTATAACGACGGTGCAAACGAAAAGCTTTATCAAAGCGTTGAGAAAATCGTCGGCGAGGAAATGCCGATATGCTTCCATGAGTGCGGAAGGATCCCCACCGTGCAGCAGCTTAAGGACGGCAAGGCTGACTGGGTATGGTTCATGACATGGCACACCGAGCACATCACTGACCACAACACCACAGACGACCTTAAAGCGATTTATAATGATAAGTATGTTATAACTCTTGACGAGCTTCCAGACTTAAAATAATGATATCGCAAAACTCGAAAAGATATTTGCGGAATAAAAATTACCGAATTATATTAAAAGCCGCTCAAAAGCAATTGCCTTTGAGCGGCTTTTTTGTCGGGCTGACAGTTGGCAGATAATTACATATTTCCAAGCAATTGCCTCTGACCGCCTGTGTATGTTTATTTTAAAGCATTTCAGCACGTATCTCTGCACCGCTTTTTACGGAAAGATACGCGGGAGCAACATCAAACACGGTCTTTGCACCGCTTTGACCCTCTTTATTCATACGGTGCGCTGCCCTTGCGTAGGCAACAAGGATACTGGAGGTAAATTCCGGATTTGAACCGAGTTTAAGAGAGTACTCAACAATATGGTTTGTCTCGCCGCTCACGCCTGTTTTTCCGCTTCTGATAACGAAACCGCCGTGGGGAATACCGCTGTGGTCGCGGTCAAGCTCCTCCTGTGAGATGAAATGCACGGTAGTGTCGTAGTCGGCAAAATAGTTGGGCATATTCTTTATCTCGGACTCTATCTTAGCTTTATCCGCGCCCTCCTTGGCGACCACGAAGCACTCCCTCGTGTGCTTCTGACGTGTGGTAAGCTCAGGGTCTGCGCCGCTTCTTACCGCTTCAACAGCAGCTTCAACGGGAATTGTGTATTGTCTTGCGTCCGCAACTCCCTCAACACGGCGAATAGCGTCGGAATGTCCCTGTGAAACACCCTTGCCCCAGAACGTGTAAGTATTACCCTGCGGGAGAATACAGCTTCCGTAAAGCCTTGCCACAGAGAACATACCTGGGTCCCAGCCGACGGAGATAATGCTGACGTTTCCGCCCTTTTTAGCGGAATTGTCAACAGCTTCAAAATATTGGGGGATTTTGGCGTGGGTATCGAAGCTGTCAACAGTGCAGAACATTTCCGCAAGCTTCGGACCCTGCTCGGGCAAGTCTGTTGCGCTTCCGCCGCAGAGGATAAGCACGTCAACGTCCTCCTTATGAGAGACAATGTCGTTTTGTGAATAAACGGGAACGCCCTCCGTCAAAATTTTAAGAGAAGCAGGATCACGCCTTGTAAAAACGCAGGCAAGCTCCATATCTGGATTTTGTCTTATCGCAAGCTCCGTTCCTCTGCCGAGATTGCCGTAGCCGACGATACCTATTCTGATTTTATCCATTTCGATCATATCCTTTCAAAAAAATCATCTATAACATTATAACACATTTTGCAGGATTTGAAAAGAGATTTTGCAAAATTTTTATTATGTATATTTTTTTTAAAGCACGAAACACTAATATTGATTTCAAATTATGAAAGGAGTCCGTTTATGGCAAAAAAAATATCACGAAATACTTTTTTAATGGAAGCTCCGCCAACTATACACAGCTTTGCGGCAATTGTTGGTAAAAAAGAGGGGGAGGGTCCTCTTGCACAGTTTTTTGACGAAATCGAAAACGACTCGTATTTCGGACAGAAAACCTGGGAACAGGCTGAAAGCGAGCTTATGAAAAGGACGGTCTCGAAAGCCATGTCAAAGGGCGGACTTTCCCCTGATGATATAGACTATATGTTTGCGGGGGATCTGCTGAATCAGTGCATAAGCTCTACCTACGGGCTGCGGGATCTGAACATACCTTTGCTGGGCATTTACGGGGCTTGCTCAACCATGTCGGAGGGACTTGTGCTGTCCGCGCTTATGACCGACAGCGGTCTGGGCGGAAAGATAATAGCTGCCACGTCGTCCCACTTTTGCACAGCGGAGAGACAGTTTCGCTTTCCCCTTTCATACGGCTCGGTACGTACTCCCACCGCCCAGTGGACGTGTACGGCTTCGGGTGCGGCTGTGGTGTCCCCCAAGACTTCCGCCCCTTTCATACGAGGCGTAACTATCGGCAAGATAGTTGACATGGGCGTCACCGACGCCAACAACATGGGAGCGGCAATGGCTCCCGCGGCGGCGTATGTCATAAAAACATTTTTGCAGGACACCTCAATGGAGCCTTCCGACTTCGACGCGATAATAACCGGCGACTTAGGCACAACAGGCAGCAAGCTCCTTGTTGAGCTTCTGCGCAGCGAGGGAATAGATATTTCCGGCTGCCACAGGGACTGCGGCGCAATGATGTTCGATATTGAAAAGCAGGACGTACACGCTGGCGGTTCGGGCTGCGGCTGCTCGGCTTCGGTGCTGTGCGGATATTTCCTGCCGAAGGTACGGTCGGGTGAGATAAAAAATATACTTTTCTGCGCAACGGGCGCGCTGATGTCCACCACCGCTTCTCAGCAGGGCGAAAGCATACCGTCAATATCCCATGCGGTGTTTATCTCGTCCGAGAGCCGTATAAATGAATAGTGAACAGGAGGAATTTTATGTTTATGAATTATCTGTGGGCGTTTGTTATCGGCGGACTTTTCTGCGCCGTGGGACAGACCCTTATCGACTACACAAAGCTTACCCCCGCGAGAATATTGGTCTCATATGTTGTTGCCGGGGTAGTACTGGGTGCGCTTGGCTTATACAAGCCCTTGATAGACTTTGCGGGAGCGGGAGCGACCGTACCTATCACCGGCTTCGGAAATACGCTTGTGGAGGGCGTAAAGCAGGCAGTTGACGAAAAAGGATTTCTCGGAGTTCTCACGGGAGGACTTACAGGCGCGGCGGGCGGAATAACCGCAGCGATACTTTTCGGACTGCTGACAGCCCTAATTTTCAAGCCCAAAGAAAAATAGCACTGCGCGTGCGGCGTTGTTCTACCCCAAAGCAGGATACGGTATATTTTTACTATATTAAGCCCCTATCAAGGGGCGGGTGAGATGCAGTCATATTTTACCCGTCCTTTCGGTAGGGGCTACCTTGCTGCATTTGAGGCTTGCAGGATTTTGCTATTGGACGTACATTAAATGCAGGGGCGTTATTAGGTTATAGGCAGGAAAAGTTCTGTCTATTTTTTAATGCAAAAAATTACCAAAATTAAAAGGTTACAGCCTGTAACCTTTTACGGTATATATGTTTACCGTTTGGCAATATCACATTCACAAACACCCCTATTTTTACCATAAACTTCCTTACAATCTGTTAAACTGTAATTGAAATGTAATTGCATTCCGTTTTAAAATATGATATAATGGTATTAATACCAAATATAAATTAAAATCGGTACAAAAAAAATGAAGTATATTTTTGCATATATTTTGAAACGTTTTTATTTCTTGGGAAAGGAGCTGCCGCAATATGAAAAAATATCTTGCAGCTGTCGGAACGATAATTGCAGTATGCGTATCGCTGTCAGGCTGTGTTGCTGAAGAAGCCGCGGAGGTCATTCAGGAAACTGTTGTGACCGAAGCCGTACCTGCCGAACAAAATCTTGTCCGCAGCAAGACCGCCGTGGGCAACAGCTTTGACGAATATATTGAAAGCGAACCGTTCACATCTTATTCGTACGATTTTAAGGTTTATGACAGCAACTACATGATAACGGCTGCTCCCGATGAAACAATGGAGGGGCTGACTCTTACTGTTGAGGATAATACATTTGGATTTTCAACATTTCATGTTGCTCCGCCTGTGAATTATTCTGTTGCGCTTCCCTATTCGCAGGAGTACGCAAGTCAGGTCTGCACGGTGATAAAAAGCTCGGACGATACTGCCGCCTACCCCGATCTGCTGAAGATAGACTTCTATCTTTCAAATTTTGAGAACGAATCTTTGCCGTACACGGTCAGCAGACTGTACTCCATACTGAACAATCAGCTTGTGGAGGTTGAGGTCTACGACACAACGGGTGAAGTCGTTGAAGCGGAAACGTCTGCCGAAATGGATTTCGTTATCGAGCCGACAGAGGAGCCTGTTTCGGAGGAGGAAATGAAAAGTTCCGTTGAAATGGACGTTACCGAATATTTTGAACGGCTTAACTACATTCCCGAAAGCTACCTTTATCAGACTGAGCCGCTGAAATTCATGCCAGAGCCGACTATAGCTGAAAGCGTCAATACGGGACGTCTTTCCGCCAATGTGGTAACTTATACTCTCAACCCCGACGATATGACCATGCGAAGGGCGTATGAGCCGATCTCCACGGAAAATGTTTACTTCGGCTATATGGCTCACGCGGTGGCGGGAAGTATTTATCAGTACTTTATTGCAACCAGCCTTAACGTTACCGACTATGAAAATTATGTTGAAATTCCTGTATCGGGCAGCGACTACAACCAGTACTTCTTTAAGGTGGACGACCCAAGATTTCACACGGTGCAGGAACTGCGAGATTATGTGAGCGGATATTTTTCTGAAGAGCTTGTGGACTATATGTTTATAAACGCTCCACAGAAGTACAGGGACATTGACGGCGAGCTTTATACAATTTTAGGGGACGGCGGCTTTGACGACACCCTCGGCAAGCTTACCATAACCGATTTTGTTCGGCAGGACAATATTATCACCTACCACACAAAGCAGGATAAATACAACGAGAACCACGATATGTCCTACATTGACGGCGGCGATTTCGTCATCGAGCTTCGTGAGGACGGTTCGTTTATCGTTACAAAATACAGATACCCGATGTACAGTTGACAGTATACAATTAATGCGTACCCCGTTTTATTTGGGGTACGCATTTTTAATTGTCAGCTATCAGGGATTTCGCCTTTACCGCGTCTATGTCCTCGTTTTCCACCATGTTGTCGAGAACCTGCACAAGCCGCTGCTCCGCAAGGTCGGGGGAGGTATCGAGAGAATACGCCGAGGGGGCGTTGGGTATCCCCGCAAGCATTGCACACTCATATTCGGTAAGCTCCGAGACCTCCGCTCCGTAGTAACCCTGCGCCGCTTCGGATATTCCGTAATAATTGCTGCCGAAATAAATTGTGTTGACATAAAGCTCAAAAATTTCACTCTTGGTAAATTTCTTTTCAAATTCAAAGGCTGTAAAGGCTTCGGCGAATTTGCGCTCCAGCTTTTTTTCCTGCGTGTAGTAAAGATTTTTCGCAAGCTGTTGGGTAATGGTGCTTCCGCCCTCAACGGGAGCGCCCGCCTGTATGTCGTGTATAAGCGCCCTGCCCAGAGCGATAGGGTCAACGCCGCCGTGCTTTTCAAAACGCCTGTCCTCGGCGGCTATCACAGCCTTGACGTAAAATTCCGGAAGCTCGTCATAGGCAACGAAATTTTCCGCGCCCTGTATTTCCTCGGCTTTCGTCTCAACGGAGCATTTCCCCGTTGCCTCTATGTACATCGTGTAGCCCTTGGCTGCGTAAACTGTTACAAAAACAGTTCCCGACAAAATCGCTAAAATAAATATCGTCAGTAAAAATTTAAACAGCTTTTTCATTGACTGCTCCTTTCAAAGGTATAGTCCACAATTTTCCAAAGAGCTTGTATAATAAAAATGAAGATCGAGGTCGGCATAATAAAAACGCCTATCAGAAAAATGCTTGCCGCCCTTAACGCTTTGCAGAAAAAATTACGCATAAAAATACTTCCTTTTTAAATTAAGAAATTATAATTATTCACCCGCTCTTGATAGGGGCTTGATAAAATAAATATTTGCTGTACTTATAGCGATTCAACAAATAAATGCACATTTTTTGTAGGGGCGGATTCCATATCCGCCCAACGAAATAGTTTTCTAACACACGGGCGCATATAGAATGCGCCCCTACGATTGGCGTTAATTATTTGAATTGCTATAGGTCAAGACTCAGCCTTGCTGTACTATGTTGTAGTAGCTGTGCGAAGTAATAAGGTACACCAAAATATAAACCGCCGAAAATACGCCGAAGCAAAGCAGCGTGACAACCGAAAAGAACGCCGTGTCCGTAAGTCCGAAAAGCATAAGCAGCCGCGAGATAATGGGGAACGCGAAAGCCATGTGTATTCCCGCCGAAACAAGGGGCAGGAAAAACACCGTCAGCACCTGTGAGTTTATGCTCTTTTTTATTTCACGCTTTGTCATGCCTACTTTCTGCAATATGTCAAATCGAGCCTTGTCCTCATAGCCCTCGGAAATTTGCTTGTAGTACATTATCAGCGCGGCGGCGATAATGAACACCGTGCCGAAAATTATGCCTAAAAAGAACAGTCCGCCGTATATCGCGAAAAATTCGGCTGCGTCCCATGCTGCGCACTCTGTTCTCACGCCGCACCACTCGTCCTCTCTGCCTGCATTGTACAGATCCTTTTGATATTGGGCAGCGCTGAAATGTATCTCCTCGTAAATTTTTATTTTGGTATCATCATCGCAATTCAGATCAAAGCCGTAATAATTGTGCAGAGAGGAAGTATATCTCGTATCATAGACCTCAAACTGTTTTTCGTAAACGTCCCTTAAAACGTCAATATCCGAAACAAAAATATATATTTCGGGAGCCATGATCGCAGCGGAGTCGCCTCTGAAAATAAAGTCCTTCGCCTTGCCAACGACCTTGAAGCTGCCAAGCTCCTTTATGTTGATCGTGTCAAAAGCATAGTCAGATCTTACACCTGTGATAATGACCTCGTCCCTTGCAAGAGAAATATTTTCTCCCATGATCTTGTTGTAATCCGTTATCGGCACAAGGGTCAGCGTGCTTGCTTCGTTTGAGGATATATCGGTGTTCGTCGGGTCGAGTACAACGCTGCTTCCGTCAAATACTCCGTAAATTGAAATATAAGAGTACTCAATTTCATTTTGGGGGACTTCTCCGTATTTTTCAACTGAGTCGTTTACAAAGCCCTTTACGAGAGAAACATCCTCCTCTTCGATAGAATAGGCGTTTATAAGAAAATCTCTCGGATAACGTTCCTGAAGCATCTGCTCCTCCCCCGCATAAAGGCATATGGTGGAGGAAAGAGTTACCAGAACCATTGTTGACAAAATGCATATTGAAGCAAGTCCTGCGCCGTTTCGCTTCATTCTGTACACCATTGAGGATACGGACACAAAATGATTTGTTTTATAGTAATATTTTTTATTTTTTTGCAGCATACGGCATATTACAACAGACCCTGCAATAAAAAGCATATACGTTGCAAGAATTACCATTACTACCGCAAGAAAAAACGCGAATACCGCTGTCAGCGGGTTTTCAATAGTTACCGCCATATAATATGCTCCCGCAAGCAGGAGAATTCCCGGAACAGTTAAAAACCAGTTGGACTTGGGCGGTTTTTCCCCCGTGTTTTCGCTTTTCATAAGCTCGATGGGGTTTGTGAGACGTATCTGCCGCATGGTGTTGAAAAGTATCAGCAAAAATATTATTGCGTACCATAACGCCGACATTTTTATCACGTCGGGATCTACATGAAATTCATAGTCGACCTCCGCTTTCATTATGTTCACAAGGAAAAGCTCCGAAAGCTTCGAGAAAAGTATGCCGCAGCCGTTTCCCACAACAAGGGAGGAAATGTACACAATAACGGTCTCCCATATGAGAATTCGCGCGATGTTGCGTTTGCCCATGCCTAAAATGTTGTATAAACCGAACTCTTTTTTTCGTCCCCTTATTAAAAACGAGTTGGTGTAGAACATAAAAATTGCCGAAAAAATCACCATAATAACAACGCCGAAGCCAAGCATCAGCTGCATCATCTCGCCGCCCTTCATTTCGGCGACAAAGCTGTTCCCCTGCAGGAACGCAACGATATAGAACATCATTATCATTCCCGCGCAGGTGAGTATATAGGGCAGGTAGGTGCGGCGGTTGTTTTTTATGCCGCTTGCCGCAAGCTTTGGGTATAGGAAAGTTTTATTCATTTTGATCATTTCCTTTTTAATAAATTTTTTATTCTTGGGAACAAAGTTAATGTACACGCTTAGTTCGCGCCGGAGGCAAGTAAAGTCAGCGTGTCCGAAATTTTTTGGTACAGCTTTTCGTTTGTACATTCCCCTCTGTAGATCTGGTGGAAAACCTCGCCGTCCTTTATAAACAGGACTCGGTTTGCGTGGCTGGCGGCTTTTACGGAGTGAGTTACAATTAAAATTGTCTGACCGTCATTGTTTATGTCGGAAAAAATTCGGAGCATTTCGTCGGTCGCCTTTGAGTCCAGCGCGCCTGTAGGCTCGTCCGCAAGGAGCATTTTCGGATCGGTTATTATGGCTCTTGCGGCGGCGGTGCGCTGCTTTTGTCCGCCCGAAATTTCATAGGGGTACTTGTTCAAAAGGTCGGCAATGCCAAGTCTTTTTGCTATCGGGTCAAGTCTCCGCTGCATTTCGCCGTAATTCATTCCCATAAGCACAAGGGGCAGGAAAATATTGTCGCGGACTGTGAACGTGTCCAGCAGGTTGAAGTCCTGAAAAACAAAGCCTAAATTGTCGCGGCGGAATTCCGCGATTTTTGATTCCTTTACGGCGGACAGGTCTATGCCGTCCAGAACAACGCTTCCGCCCGTAGGCTTGTCGAGAGCCGCAAGGATATTAAGCAGTGTGGTCTTTCCCGAACCGCTTTCGCCCATTATGGCGATGTACTCACCCTTTTCAGCAGTGAAGCTGACGTTTTTAAGAGCCTCCACGCGGTTCCCTCCGAAGCGGGGCATATATGTTTTTTTAAGGTTTTTAACTTCAAGTATTGGCATAAAAATTCCTCCCAAAATGTATATTAATACTAATTCACTTCCAATGTGCGGACAAAAAATTTAGGTCGTGAATTAATATAAAACGTTTCTGTAATTATTATAGCAGAAAGGGAAAACGTCCGCCATAGATTTGGCTTACATTTTCCCTTTTAATCTTACAAAATTGTCACATATTATTTTTTATACAAAATGGATATCCTTCAACGTGCGGCTGTGAGGATAATACTCAATATAAATGCTTTTTTTGTTTTGCTCCGAATCGTCGGACGGAAAAAACTGCGAAGTAATAAGCGGGAGGGTCATTTCGCCCAAAGAGTTTTTAACTCTTACAACCTGTACGCTTCCGTTTGAGTCGGTAAATTTTATGTCACCGCTGCCCATATAATACCAATATTTATCGGTAACAGCAACCGATGTTCCCTCCGCAAGATCGCGCATATAGAAAGAACCTCTTAAAACAGTTGCCGTGCATATAATTACGCAACATAGCGACACAATTAAATACCTTGTTTTAAGATTTTCCATATGGGATATTCTTGAAAAATACAGCGCCAAAAGAGCAGCCGTAATAAAAATTGAAATAAGTGTCATCACCGACATACTCACAACGCGGGCAGTTCCCCCTCCCGCAAATCCGTCGTCGTCGTAAATCATGGAAATAAAATTAATAAAAGCAATTGCCGCAAATAAAACAATAAATGCAATCTGCGGCTTGTTTACGGCGGAATTGTCTTTTTCGTTCATAAAATTCCTCCTTTGTTTTTATAATTGTATCACATTTTTGCCGCCCCGTCAAGGAACGGGGACGACATTTTTATTCAATTTCTATCTCCGTTTCCGAAAGATCTATACGAATTTCAGTACCCTCGCCAACCCGCGACTGTGCGGTGATTTTATGTCCAAGCTTACCGCAGATCTGCCTGCAAAGATACAGCCCGATACCGCTGGCTTTTTTGTCCGTCCTGCCGTTGTAGCCTGTGTAGCCCTTTTCAAAAATTCGGTTTATATCCTCTGGGGCAATTCCTATCCCCGTGTCACGTATGCATACGGTTTTCGGCTCTTCGAGGGTAATTTCTATTTCCCCCGATTTTGTGTACTTCAAGGCGTTGGACAAGACCTGCTCCAAAACAAACAGCAGCCATTTTTCGTCGGTAAGGACAGTTACTCCAACAGGCTCGTAAACAAGCTTTATTTTCCTGCGTATGAACTGTGAGGAAAATTTCCTCACCGCCTGCCTGATAATGCCGTCCAAGTCGTATTTTTTTATGAGGAAATCGCTGCTCTCGCTGTCCAGCCGCAGATAGCACAGCACCATTTCAACGTACTGCTCTATGCGCTGCAAATCTTCCGAGAGCTCGCGGCTTTGGGGAGTTTCCGCGCCCTGCAAGCTGAGCCGCATTGCCGCAATGGGAGTTTTTATCTGGTGCGCCCAAAGTGTGTAATAGTCCGCCATATCGGCGTACTTTTCATTCATCTCGTTTGCAAGGGACTGCTTAAAATCAAACAGGGTTTTTATTAAGCTTTGGTAATCTGCTTCCTCGGCGGTTTGGGGCTGGGGAAGGTTGTCCGTAGTTACAGCGATCTCGTCCAACAGCCGACGGAGGGTCAGCCGCTTTTCTCTGTAGCCCTTGAAGTCGGCTGCAATGCACACCGTGCCGATGAAAAAGCATATCAAAACGCTGTAGAAAACTGCGGCGGCGGGGAGCTTGTACAGCGAAAAAACAATTGCAAAAACAGCCGAAAACACCGCCCACAGCGTTATTGACTTTTTATGTGACAGGAGGTATTCAAAAAACATTTTCATTCTATAATATACCCCATTCCGACCTTTGTGGTTATAAAATTTTCCAGTCCTGCGCTGTCAAGCTTTTTCCGCAGGCGGGTGACGTTTACCGTCAGGGTGTTTTCGTCCACATAGCTGTCGGTCTGCCAGAGACGGTTCATAAGGCTTTCGCGGCTGACTATTTTACCTTTGTTTTCCATAAGCAATTGGAGTATCCTGTATTCGTTTTTGGTAAGGTCTATCTTTTCGCCGTTGTATGTAAGCGCCGCGTCCGAAGTGTTCAGGGCAGCCCCGCGGTGCTCCATAAGCCCCACCGTGCCTCCGAAATCATAAGTACGCCTCAGCAGAGCCTGAACCTTTGCCATAAGCACGCTTAGATCGAAAGGCTTTGCGATAAAATCATCGCCGCCCATATTCATTGCCATAACTATATTCATATTGTCAGAGGCAGAGGAAATAAACACTATTGGTACATTTGAAAGCTTACGAATTTCTGTGCACCAATAAAAGCCGTTATAAAACGGCAGAGAAATATCCAGCAGGACAATATGCGGCGAAAATTCGGCAAACTCCCCCGTAACGTTACGGAAATCATCGGCGCAGCGGACGTCCAGTCCCCATTTTTTCAGATGATTTTCCAAAGCCCTCGCAATACCCTCGTCGTCCTCGGCGATAAATACACGGTACATATTTTTTCACTTCCTTCAACTTTATTATACACGCCCAAAACTCCCTTGTCAAGGCGGAAAGCGCTGTGCCTGCGGGGTGGCTTAAATACAATTATATCTTATCCGCCCCCTTGAGGGGGCTTTCAAAAGAAAAAAGTATATCGTATCTCACATTGGGGGTGACTCTCGCTGCAGGGCGTTCCCTGCCCTGTCTGCAAGGGTGTTGACAATTTTTGTCGAATATTGTATAATAAAAACGGCAGTTTAATTTGCTGCCAAATAAATTTAAAGGGGAATGTATTATGTTTTGTCCAAAATGCGGAAAAGAACTTACTGAGGGCGAGCCTTGCTCCTGCGGCTATTCACAGGATAATCAGCAGTCGGCTTCTCCTCTGCCTGACGGAAAGGCTATTGTTGACGGTGCGAAAAACGCTGCCGCGGCAATAAAAAACAACCCGTTCGTGTCGGAGGTGCTGGCTACGATAACAGGCGCGGCGGCTGACCCTGAAAAACAGGTCAAGGACAACTCGGAGCGCACCGACATACTCTGGGTGATAATGGCAGCGGTCGAAGCGGTTTTTGTGTCCCTCGGTCTTGCGATATACGTCAATAAAATAATTTCGCAGGTCTCATCGGGTTATATCCGTTTAGGCGCGGGAAATTTTTTCAAGGTGTTCGGAGCGGCATTTTTATGGTCGGTGATATGCACGTTTGTACTTATACTTATTTATATGCTGTTTATGACAATATGCAAAAAGCAGGTCGGCTTTTCTGCGGCTGCAAATACTCTGACAACGGCGGTCATGCCGTCGGCGATAATTACCCTTGCGGCAGGGATTTTAAGCCTTATTTACGCGCCGATAGGAATGCTTCTGATACTGGCGGCTTTGATATCTCTTGTAGCGCTTTGCTACGGACTTGTACGAAATGTCGGCGGGACGAAAATACCCGCGTTCTGGCTGTTTGTGATATTTGCGGCTGTTACCGCAGCTTTATGTACGATAGCGGGAAACCTTTGCTTAAAAATGTTTGTTGAAAGCATGGCGAACGCTCTGACAAGGTCTTTATTTTAAAATAATCAAATAAAACGGAGTATGAGCCCCCGTATTTCGGAAAATTCCGAAGTGCGGGGGAAATCTTTAATTTGGCTGTATTGCCGTGAAAAGGGAGCAATTGAATATTTTTTGTAACGCTTTTTCTGCTTCTACATAAAATGAACTATGAAAAGCCCCACAGCAAACGGCAATGCAGCAATAATACCAATTTGCTCCTAAAAGCGTATGCAAAAAATCTGCACAAAATCCATATAAAAAGTTAAAGCTTTTAAAGCTTTTGCTTGATTTTTTGCACGCTTTTCAGCCGCAAATCAGTATAAATCGTTTGCCGCATGAAATTCCTACCCTTTGCTGCGGCTGTTCAAAATACATTATTTTTTTGAAGGAGCGTATTTTTTATGAACTGTGGTCTTAACTTTGGCAACAACAGCTGCTGCTGGATTATCATTATCCTGCTCGTTCTCTGGTTCTGCTGCGGCAGCAACAACAACGGCAATACCTGCGGCTGCAACTGTAACTGCAACAACAACTGCACAAACGACTGCACTTGCTGCTGACCAAAAAAATCCGAATAAGATATTTTCTTACGGACATTTTTGAAGAGCCGATCCGCCACAGCGGGTCGGCTTAATTCTGTTAGGAACAAGTCCCATGCAAAAAATACCTGTTGATAAAAAGTTGAAAATTATGAGTTATAATGATATAATGATTCAAAAAAGTAAATTATAACCTATTGCCCCCTTGAGGGGGCATAAACCGCGTAAAAGCTTATTGTATTTTGCGTGGGGGTGACTTTCGCCGCGGGGCGTTCCCCGCTGATAAAAAGTTGAAAATTAAAGGTTATAATGGTATAATAATTATTAACTATTAAATTCACGAGGTGATTTTATGTACAAAATCCTTGTTGCCGACGACGAGGAGGACATCGTTTGTATGCTGAAGGATTATTTTGAAATAAACGGCTACGAGGTCATATCAGCTTCAAACGGAAAGGAAGCCATTGCTATGGCGGCAAAGTCCCCGGATATAATTTTGCTGGACGTTAATATGCCATATGGGGACGGTATTTCCGTCTGCAAAAAAATTCGCGACTATGTGTCCTGCCCTATTCTGTTTCTGACGGCGCGGGTGGAGGACAGCGACAAGATCACAGGCTTTGCGGCGGGCGGGGACGATTACATCATCAAACCCTTTTCCATTGACGAGCTGGGAGCGCGGGTCGCCGCTCATATACGCCGCGACAGGCGTGTTGCCGCAGAAGCCAACGTCCGATTTTTCGGCGGACTTACCGTTGACTATTCCGCAAAGACCGTCTCGGACAGAAACGGCATTATCAGCCTTGCCAAAAAGGAATTTGAAATTATCGAGCTGCTGTCCCTTAACGTGGGACAGGTTTTCGACAAGGAGAGAATTTACGAGCGGATATGGGGCTACGACGCGGAGGGAGACAGCTCCGTCATTGCGGAACACGTTCGGCGTATCCGTGCGAAGCTTACACCCTCGAATGAAGCTTACCACATCGAAACTGTTTGGGGGATGGGCTACAAATGGGTAAAATAAAAGGGTTTTTTAAGAGTAAGCGGAATATGTCCTTAAAATGGTGCTTTATCCTTTATCTGCCGGTATGCGTGATAATTTCCTTTGCCGGGGCGTTCGGCATAGGCGTTGCCACAAATTATTTGCAGGATTGGTACAGGGCAAAATATTCCCAAACGGTTCGGGAGGAACGGCTGGAAATATTTTTCGACGAAAACGGCACCCCTCACACAGGCTATATAAAAAGCGACTCTTACGAGGGCAAGCGCAAGGTTATCTACGACATTATCAGCAACGCTCAGGTGGTCATTATACCTATATGGGTGATTTTCTGTATCGCGCTTTCGGGGAGGATATTCTACAGCCGCGAGCTTAAAGAGCCGATAAATATTCTTATGAACGCTTCAAGAAAAATTTCGGAAAATCAGCTTGATTTTGAAATTTACTACTACAAGCAAAATGAAATGGGTCAGCTTTGTATCGCGTTCAACGATATGAGAAAGGCTCTGTTTGAAAACAACCGCGAGCTTTGGCATGCTCTTGAAGAACGCAAGCGGCTGAACTCGGCATTCTCTCACGACTTGCGTACCCCGCTGACGGTGCTTAAGGGGTATGCGGAATTTCTTGAAAAATATTCTGCGAACGGCAAGATTTCACCCGAAAAGCTTGCGGAAGTCCTTGAAAAAATGAAAAATCAAATAGTCCGTCTGGAGCATTACACTCAAAAAATGAGCAGCGTCCAGAAGATCGAGGACATCACAGCCTGCTTTGAGGAAATTCCCATAAAAGCCTTTGCGGAGCAGCTTTCACGTTCGGGGGAGCTTATCTGCGGAAAAAAGGATTTCGGATTTACGGTCAATACGGGCGGATGCGAAAAATTTTCCGCAGACTCGGAAATTGTTATGCAGGTTTATGAGAACCTTGTTTCAAACGCCGCGCGGTACGCAAAGGAAAAAGTGTGCGTATCCTTTACCGTTGAGGAAAAGGGATTTTTTATCGAGGTCTGCGATGACGGCGAGGGCTTTTCGGCGGAGGGACTTAAAAAGGCTGCCGAGCCGTTTTTCCGAGATGAAAATAACGTGGACAATGAAAAAAATCATTTCGGACTGGGTTTGTATATTTGCAGAGTGCTTTGCGAAAAGCACGGCGGCAGGCTTATTTTGGGCAATTCCGCAGCGGGTGGAAAGGTCACGGCATTTTTTCTGCAAAGTAGATAAAAAGTTGAAAATCACGGTTTATTATATTTTTCAGGGGACGGGTCGCCCGTTCCGCGAATATTATTATGGAAGTGATTTTTTATGGATAACGACAACAAAATAATTATTACAAACGTTTACAAGTTTTACGGAAAAAAACAAGCCCTGAAAAATATAGACCTTACCATAGAGCAGGGTATGTTCGGACTTTTAGGGCGGAACGGCGCGGGAAAAACTACTCTTATGAAAACCCTTGCCGCCCTCCACAACAAGCAGAAGGGCAAAATAACCGTCTGCGGCGTGCCTATCGAAAACGCAAAGGAGATACGGAGCATTACGGGCTATCTGCCCCAGGATTTTTCAATGTATCCCTCTATGACGGTTTCCGAAAGTCTCGACTATCTTGGATTGCTTTCGGGCATGGATAAAAAGCTTAGACAAGAACGCATTGAAATGCTTATCAAGCGAGTAAATCTTACGGAGCATAAAAACAAAAAGGTCAAGGCTCTTTCGGGAGGAATGAAACGCCGTCTCGGAATTGCACAGGCTCTTCTCCACGATCCGAAAGTCCTTATAGTTGACGAACCTACGGCGGGACTTGACCCGGAGGAGCGTATACGTTTCCGCAACCTGCTCTGCGAGGTCGCCGAGGACAGGATAGTAATTCTTTCCACCCATATCGTAGGGGACATTGAGGCGACCTGCGAGGACATTGCCATAATGAACGGCGGCGAAATTTTGTGGAAAGGCACAGTCTCCGACCTTATCAGAGAGGCGGAGGGAAAGGTGTACACCTGTTACATTCAGAAAAAATTTCTGCCGCAGATAAAAAAGGACTACATTGTAACAGGTATGCTTGTTCAGAGCGAGTACACAACGGTGCGGATAATTTCCGACAGTACTCCGGACATAAGGAACGTTACTCCTGCCGAACCCAATGTTGAGGACGCATATATGTACTGCCTTTACAGCAGAGGCTGCGACGTGGGAGGCGGGGAAGTATGAGACTGTTTTTCAAAGAGTGCAAAAAAATAATTTTTTCACTGACCTTTTTAATGTACGTCATAGTGGTTTTTGCAATGTATTTCAGCCAGTTTGTCAGCGACAGAGACCCTATTCCCCAGCCGAGAGCGGGTATGGCGGATTACGGCACTGTGGCAAAGGAAGTCCCCGAAATACTTATGCCCAACGCCGTCGAGGGGCTTGTGAACGAGTACCTATCGGGCAGCTTTACGACGTACCCTATCGGCTTCTACAAAAACGTTAAGCTGAACGAGAAAAAGAGTACCGAGCTTTGCGAAATAATTTACGAGCTGTCGGGAATTACCAAGGAGCAGCTTGACAGCTTTGCGGACTATGAGGAGGGCGGCGGTTACGAGGCTGTCCCCGACGGCAACGGCGGATTTGCAATGATAATGCGCGAGCCTGTCCTGCCGGAAATAAATATTCCCGAAAGCCTTACTTATGAGCGTTTTCGGGAGCTTATGCGTCAGGCGGACAAGATAATCGGCGGCGGTTCGGATTACAGTGACGATTATATCGTGGGGAGTTTTTCACGCGTTCCCAAAACCTATGAGGACGCTTTGGACGAGTACAACGCCGTGATAAACGAGGAGAAGATCACCCCTGCATACGCGCGGCTTTTCTGCGATTATTCCTGTATTGATCTTGCGATAATGCCTGTATTCGTTGCGGCGGCGCTTGCTGCAAAGGACAAAAAGTCCCGAATGGAGCAGCTTGTATATTCAAGAAAAATTTCCTCCGCAAGGCTTGTGCTGACAAGGTATCTGGCATTGGTTTTCGTAATGGCAATTCCTGTCGCAATAACGGCAATACACGCCCATATTGGTGTTTGCGGACTTTACGAGGGATATGATACGGACTCCCTTGCCTTTGTGAAATACCCGATAATGTGGCTGCTGCCGAATATTCTTTTAGCGACGGCTGTCGGTATGCTGCTTACCGAAATTTTCTCGCCGCTTATTGCGATATTTGTCCAAGGGGCATGGTGGTTCGGCGGCGTATTCGCAAGCACAGGAGGACTTACGGGAAATATCACAAGCTTTGTTCTTGTGCCGAGACACAACAATCTTTACGGCGCGGACTTGTTTGCAGCCACGTTCAGGCAGTTCACGTTCAACAGAATTTTCTACACATCATTATCGATTTTGATTATTATACTCACTGTAATAATTTACGAAGTAAAAAGGAGGGGCGGTTTTAATGGACTTTCAGGGACTTTTAAAAATAACTCGGATAAATCTGCGGCATAATTTTCCCGTACATCTTGGGATCGCAGTCCTTATCGCGCTGCTTACTCCGCTGGTTTTCAGTATATCCGCCCTTGACTTCACGGCTTCGGCTCAGCCTCTTGAAATGCTTTTGTGCATGACGGGGACCGCCCTGCTGACCCCTGTATTCCTCCCTGAACAGAACGAGAACATACGTGACGTTATACGTTCAAAAAGAACGGACTATCTTGCGGTATGCCTTATACGGGTAGTATACTCGACAATCACCCTCGCCGCTGTGATCGGGGTGTTCACGCTGGCTATGAAGCTTTGCGAATGCAATGTTGCAGCCGTCCATTTCGTAGCGGGTTTTTCCTCGGCGTTTTTCTTGGGAGCGATCGGACTTGCTTTCGCGAAATTCGGGGGAAGTCCCACAGTGGGATATATGGCTTCCATGATATACTATCTTGGCAATTTCGGTCTGAAAGACAAGCTGGGGAATTTTTTCCTGTTTTCCGTAAGCGGAGGGGAGAGGAGCGTTAATGCTGTTCTTTTAGTCGGAGGTGCGGTGATAATTGCGGGGACTTTTATTTTTTCAAAAATTATTGAAAAAATAAAATAGTATTGCATTTGCGGTTTTTTTGTGGTATCATATAATTAAAGGAGCTGATGAATATGAGTACAAGAGAACTTGCTTACAGTATTTTTGACCGTCTTACTGACGAACAGCTTGAGGGTTTTGTCCTCATGTTTAAGGATACTGTTTACAACGAGGACTTAGCCGAAGAGGACGTTCTTGCAATTCTTGACGATGTAAAAAGCGGGCGTAATTTAAGCCGCGATTTTACAAGCGTACGCGAATTGATGGAGGATTTAAATGCTGACGATTAATTACCATACATCTTTTAAAAAGGAATTCAAAAAAATCATTAAGCGAGGCTATGATATTTCGCAGTTTAACAAGGTAGTTGATATGTTGGCAAACGAAGAGAAACTCCCCGAAAAATACAGGGATCATAATCTGCACGGGAAATACGATGGCTTCAGAGAATGTCATATACAACCCGATTGGCTGCTCGTCTACCGTATCGACAAGGGCAAGCTAACATTGACCTTGACCCACACGGGAACTCACAGCGATTTGTTCTGATTGCCATTACCGCTCTGCCGAAATTATCGGCGGGGCGGTTTTCTTATTTTTTACAAAAATGTAAAAAAACAAAAAACCTGTTGAAATGAAAAAAAGGCTGTGATATAATATAAATAAGTATATTTATTTTAATATAAAGGCGAGGGATCGAATTTGAAAGCTAAACTGCTAAGAAGCTCACATGAAAAGACCACACGTTTTCTTGCGAACGCTCTCATTGTCTGCGCCGCTTTTTTTATTTTAACGTGTATTCTTAACGCTGCCGGCATTTTCATTCTCGATAAAACCAAATTTACCGCTATTGCTCTTATATGCGGAGTTATTCTCTGCGTTCCCAAGGCGGCTCTTATCATAAGAAAAAAATATGAGAGCTGGATGCGGTACGCAGTCATAATCAGCGCAGTCGTTGCGATAAACCTTGCATACAGCGTTCTTACGTTTCATATTGTTATGATATTATCCTTTCCTCTTATTATTTCTGTAATGTATTTTGACAGAAGGCTTACCATATTCACCACATGGTTCAGCGCTGTACTTATGACTGCGGCGCATCTGCTGAGCTGCGTTACGTCCGTTGTATTCGACGACCCGCTTGTGGGACTGAAAAGCATTTTGATATTCGGACTTTTACCGAGGCTTATGATATTTTGTATGTTTTCGCTGGTGTGTATTGCTCTCGGCGACAAGACGCAGCATATTTTTGACAGTTTAAACGATTACACTATTGAAATGGAACGCCGTAAGGACAGCCTTGATACTATTATCAGCGTGTCCCGCCCGTTTTTCAGCGCAAGCAATATGCTTGAACTTTCGGGACTTATAAGGACGGCTGTTTCCACAGTAACGGCAAAATTCAGAGACCCGGAAAGCGAGGTTAATTCCGTTATCGGCATACGGGATGACGACGGCATTTTCCATAGGATAGACAGCAGCTTTAATATTGAAGAGGAAAATTTTGAAACAGGCAAGGCAAATGTCGTCATGAAAAAGATCACTTTTGATTTTCCTGTGCAGAAGCAAAAGACAAGCAAGGAGATACAAATAGATCCGAACGGAATAGGCATGAGCTTTTATTCAGACGGAGAGCTGTTCTTTTATATCGCTATGGAATTTCCCGTAACAGAGAGGGACGACTTGCTGAAAAGCGCGTTGAATATCCTTTACCACAACATCAATACCGCTATTAACCAGACTACAATAAACAACAATATTTTCAAGACCCAGGAAGCAGTTATACTTTCCTTTGCGGAAATTTCCGAGTCCAAGTCCCACCAGACGGGTCAGCACGTTAAGCGGGTCTCCGAGTACACGAGGATAATGGCTGCCTGCGCGGGCTACAGCGAAAACCAGTGCAGCAAGATAGCCCTTGCGGCTATGATGCACGATATAGGCAAGCTTATGATACCGCCCGAGATACTTGAAAAGCCCGCAAGGCTCACGGACGAGGAATTTGAAGTCATAAAGACCCATGTTACATACGGCGAGGAGCTTTTGAAAAATTCTCCCGGAGAGGTCATGAGCATGGCGAGAAAGATCGCCCTTCAGCACCACGAGCGCTGGGACGGCAACGGTTATCTCGGCTACAAGGGCGAGGAGATAGACTATCTTTCACGGTTCGTTGCGGTGGCGGACGTTTTCGACGCTCTGGTGTCGAAACGTTCTTACAAGGACGGCTGGGCGCCGAGGGACGCGTTTTCCGAGATAGTAAAGCAAAAAGGCTCGCAGTTTGCGCCCTTTGCCGTGGACATTTTTGTAAAATGCTACGACGATATTTATGCAACATTATTGCAGTATCCCGACGATGTTCGGAGCAATTAAAAATTGTTGTGAATTTTTATTTTATTTGTGTAAACTATATAAATACCATGTAAGAAAGGGGTAAAAAATGTCAGATATAATTTCTATCGGCGAAATGCTTGTGGATTTTACCGCGGTCACAGCCGAAAACGGAGATATTTACTATAAGCAAAATCCGGGCGGCGCGCCCGCAAACGTTGCTGTTATGGCGGCAAGGGCGGGAGCCTCCGGCGGCTTTATTGGCAAGCTCGGCAAGGATATGTTCGGGCTTTTCCTAAAGGAAACTCTTGAAAAGGAGGGTGTGGATACACGCGGCGTTATCCTTGATCCGAAATTCTCCACCACCCTTGCTTTTGTACGCAAGACAGAGGAGGACAGGAGCTTTATATTTTACCGAAAAAACAGCGCGGACGCAAACCTTAACTTTAACGAGGTCAATTTAAAGCTTATCGACGAGTGCAGCATTGTTCATTTCGGTTCGCTCATGCTGACGGGAGAGCCTTCCAAATCTGCAATAGTGAATACGGTGGAATACGCAAAGCAGCAGGGCAAGATAATCACCTACGACCCAAACTGGCGGGAAAAGCTGTGGGAATCAATGGACGACGCCGTAAAGGAAATGCGAAGCGTTCTGCGGTATGTTGATATAATAAAGGTATCGGAGGCTGAGCTTCAGATACTTACAGACTGTGCAAATCTGCTGCCCGCAATAGCAAAGCTGCTTAACTCAGGCATACGCGTTATATGCATAACACAGGGCGCAAAGGGCTGCATAATCGCAACAAAGCACGGTATAGAGCGTTTCCCCGCGTTCAAGGTAAACACGGTGGATACACTTGGCGCAGGCGACAGCTTCTTCGGAGCATTTATCGCAAGGCTTGCGCTTATGGGAAAATCCCTTGACGAGATAACCATGGACGACCTTAAGGAATTTGCGGTCTACGCCAACGCCTGCGGGGCTTTAAGCTCTTCCAAAATAGGAGCGATACCCGCAATGCCGACGCACGGAGAGATAATCGAGCTTGTAAAAAAAGCACCCGAGGAGACGGGCTACAGAATTTAAGCCAATTTTTTTGGGTACACTATTGTATTCCATATTTGATATGCCGCATATATAAATGCAGATATAGTTGGAAATAAAATTAACAATATGTTCATTGACCTTAATAATATATTGTGGTACAATGAGATTGTGATAAATTTAACAAACTTTTAGCTTGTGCTAAAAATATAAAAAATGAAAGGCGGATAAAGTTATGGCAAAGGAAAAAAAAGCTCCCGCTGCCGAGGAAGAGGCATTCGACACGGCGGGTATGGTCAACGAACTGGTAAGCAACGCTAAAAAGGCTCTTGAGGAGTACATGAAGCTGGATCAGGAGCAGGTGGATAAGATCACGGAGGCAATGGCTCTGGCAGGTCTTTCCGCACAGATGGAGCTTGCTAAAATGGCTGTTGAGGAAACAGGCAGAGGTATCTTCGAGGATAAGGTTACAAAGAACATCTTCTCCACAGAGTATATCTGGCACTCTATCAAGCATGAAAAGACTGTAGGCGTTGTTGAGGATAATGTTGACGACAGCTACATGGAGATCGCAGAGCCTGTCGGAATCGTCTGCGGCGTAACTCCTACAACGAACCCAACTTCAACAACTCTGTTCAAATCTATTATCTGCGCCAAAACAAGAAACCCTATCATTTTCGGCTTCCACCCCTCGGCGCAGCAGTGCTCAAAGAGAGCTGCCGAGATCGTCAGAGAAGCAGCTATCAAGGCGGGCGCTCCCGAATACTGCGTACAGTGGATAGACCACCCCTCCGTTGAGGCTACAGGACTTCTCATGAACCACCCCGACGTTGCGACTATACTTGCAACAGGCGGCCCCGGAATGGTTAAGGCTGCATACTCAGCAGGTAAGCCTGCTCTCGGCGTTGGTCCCGGAAACACTCCCTGCTACATTGAAAAGAGCGCAAACATCAAGCAGGCCGTTCACGACCTTATTCTTTCCAAGTCCTTTGATAACGGTATGATCTGTGCTTCCGAGCAGGCTGCTATCATCGACGCTGAAATTTACGACGAGGCTGTAGGCTTCATGAAATACCACGGCTGCTACTTTGCAAAGCCCGATGAAATTCAGAAAATTCAGGACGTTGTTATCAACGTTGAAAAAATGGCTGTTCAGCCTTGGGTCGTTGGACAGTACCCATGGCAGATCGCTGAAAAAGCAGGAATTACCATTCCTAAGGAGACAAAGGTACTCTGCGTTGAGCTTCCCGGCACAGACGCAAACAAATACCCTCTCGCGCTTGAGAAGCTTTCTCCCGTACTTGCCGTTGTAAAGGCTGACACAACAGACCATGCGTTCGAGATGTGCGAAGAAATGCTGAAGCACGGCGCAGGTCATACCGCAGTCGTTCACTCCTCAAACGAAGAAATTATCGAGCGTTACGGCGAAACAATGCAGGCAAGCCGTGTTGTTGTAAACTCTCCCGCTTCCTTCGGCGCTATCGGCGACGTATACAACTCAATGGCTCCTTCCCTTACTTTGGGCTGCGGTTCTTACGGAAAGAACTCCGTTTCGGAAAACGTATCGGCAAAGAACCTTGTAAACAGAAAGAAAGTTGCGAAGAGGAGATTGAATATGCAGTGGTTTAAGGTTCCCGAAAAGATTTATTTTGAACCCGGTTCCGTTCAGTATCTGGCAAAAATGCCCGAAATACACAGAGCTATGATCGTAGCAGACCCCGGCATGGTACAGTTCGGCTATGTTGACAGAGTTACCTACCAGCTTGAAAAGAACGCCAACCAGCCCGCTATCGAAATATTCAGCGAGGTTGAGCCCGATCCCGACCTTACAACGGTACGCAAGGGTGCGGCAGTTATGAACTCTTTCAAGCCGGACGTTGTTATCGCTCTGGGCGGCGGTTCCGCAATGGACGCTGCAAAGGCTATGTGGCTGTTCTATGAAAATCCCGACGCTGACTTCGTTGGCATGGCTCAGAAGTTCATGGATATCCGTAAGAGAGTTTACAAGTTCCCCAAACTCGGCAAAAAGGCTAAAATGGTGGCTATCCCCACAACCTCCGGTACAGGTTCAGAGGTAACTTCCTTTGCTGTAATCTCCGACAAGTCCAAGAATATGAAGTACCCTCTTGCCGACTATGAACTTACACCCGATATCGCTATCGTCGATCCTCAGTTCGTTTACACAGTACCTAAGGCTTCCACAGCTTTCACAGGTCTGGACGTTCTCACTCACGCTATCGAAGCTTACGTTTCAATTCTTGCAAACGACTATACCGACGCGCTTGCTCTTCAGGCTATCAAGCTTGTATTCAAGTATCTCCCCGATTCTTACAATACTGCTGATCCTATCGCAAGAGAGAAAATGCACAACGCTTCCTGTATTGCAGGTATGGCGTTCACAAACGCATTCCTCGGTGTAAACCACTCGCTGGCTCACAAGCTTGGCGGTGAGTTCCACATTCCTCACGGTCTTGCAAACGCTTACCTCCTGCCTCACGTTATCGAGTACAACGGACAGGATACTCCTACAAAGTTTGCAGCATGGCCTAAGTACGATCACTACATGGCTCCCGAGCGTTACGCTGAGATAGCTAAGATGATGGGCTTCGTTCCTCAGAACGCTTCAAATCAGGAGGGCGTTAAGGCTCTTGCAAACGCTGTAAGAAAGCTCATGACAGAGGTCGGAATCCCGCTTTCTATCAAGGAAGCCGGCGAAAAGGATAAGCGTTCGTTCATCGACGAAAAGACTTATATGGACGCTCTCGAAAGTCTTGCATACAAGGCATTCGACGACCAGTGTACAACAGCTAACCCAAGACTTCCCAGGATCAACGAGCTTATGGAGCTTTACAAAAAAGCATATCTCGGAGAATAATACTAATTTCTATCTAAAAGCGTAGTAAAAAAATCTGCGTAAAAATCATATACGCAAATTTTTGCTTGATTTTTTAAACGCTTTTTAGACGGAAATTAGTATAAGATCAAAAATACAAGTCCGCTGTCAAAAAGACGGCGGACTTTTTTTACGGGGTTTTGACCGTACCCGTTATTGACGGCTCTAAAAATTTTCTTATACGGTAATCGGCAATATCGCTTTCAAGGGCGGCGTCAAGTACTTTTTTGGAAACGCTGCCAAGTACGGGAAAAAGTATCTCCGAGCCCTCGTCTATCGCGCTGTAAAGATTTGGACTGTCACGAAATTTAAGCGTTGCGCCGCTGCCCTCAAAAATAAATTTCAGCAAGCGCGTACAGGCGGTTTCCGTAAAGCACAGCATGATACGCAGCACAGGATTGCCGTCCTCATCGGCGGTGAAATTCCCTAAAGCTCCTATGCGGTATATGTCTCCGCGGCGTTCAAGCTCGAAGTAAGACGGCTTGCCGTCATATCGCAGAGGTATTTTCGTTTTCCCCTCTCCGCCGAAAACAGTTACCGATAAAAATTCCTCCCCGGCTTTAAAGACAGCACGTTCTGTACCGCTGTCAAAATTGCCGCTCATGGCTTGGATAAGCATTGGCAGAATATCGCCGCTGTTATTTTCCTCAAAAGTTATTTCCGCGCCGTTCAGTATCTTTGCGGCTTGCGTCAGTAGATTTTCTTCCTCTTCATAGGACGGTGTCTTCTTTTTGGACATAATGCTGTGCCGCAGTATTTCCGCAATGGTGGGCTTGGGGCTTATCTCCAGCGGCTCGCCGAATTTTGCTTCCGCAAGCGCGTTTCGCAGCTGCGCTGCCTCTGCATAACGGAACTCCTTTATGGGAGTATCGCTGAAATTTTCGTCGCTGTCAATAAATCCGCCGATAATTTCCGCCGCACGGCAGTCGGGAAAAACCGCGTCGCTGCCCGCTGTGAGAGCGATAACCATTTTTCTTTTCGGGAACACAAAAACGTTCTGCCCCAGCATACCGCTGAAAACATATCCACCGTTTTTCGTAAGCCATATTTGATAGCCGTACCCCTCGCGGCATGGACTTTCACCCTTGACTATCTGCCGCGACGCGGACGCTTTTATCCAGCCTTCGCTTATTATCCGAGTACCGTTCCATAAGCCGCCGTTAAGGTAAAGCTGCCCCAATTTTGCGTAATCGAACACAGTCATATAAAGTCCCCAGCCGCCCTTTTCAATGCCGCGGGGACATTTTTCCCAGTAAAAATTTTTTATTCCCAACGGTCGGAAGATCCTTTGATTAAGGTACTCCGACAGGGACATTCCCGACCGCTTGCAGATTATTGCAGACAACATATAGGTGTTCAGGCTGTTATAGTGGAAATCCGTGCCGGGTAAAAATTTTATCTCGGAAGAAAGGAAATCCCGTACCCAGTTTTTGCTCATGACAGCTTTTGCCTCGTTGAAGCTTGCGCCGCTTGACATTGTAAGCAGATTGCGGATAGTCACGTTTTTCATAAGCTTATCGGGATTTTTCGGCAGCTCCTCCTTGAATATGGACGCGACCTTTTCTGTAAGAAAAAGTATTTTTTCCTCCGCAGCAAGTCCCGCAGCCATAGATACAATGCTCTTGCAAAGAGAGTGGGAAACGTGAGGATACTCCATTTCATAGGGCGACCAGTCAGCTTTTGCGATAAGCCTGCCGTCCCGCAGAACTGCCGCAGAATGAGGGTTCACCCCCTTAGCCGCAGAAAGCTCGGAAAACATTTTCAGCAGCCCCTTTGAGCGCACCCCCACCTGCTCCGGAAGAAGCTCCTCAAAGCCGCCTGTTCCCTCTGACGGGAGCATACGCGGCTTTTGCGGGACGTAAACGTCCCCCGTTTCCTTTCCGCTGATAAGTCCGTGAAGCCATTCCAAAGCCCTTATCTGTTTACCTATTTCCATATGCGGCAGTCCTTTCATATTCGTATACAGAAAGTATATGCCGAATTTAGTTAATTAATAATTAACAGCTAATAATTAATAATTGTTTTGAGAATATATAACTGTCCGCAAAATTATAGCGGTACATAAAAATATCTTGACAAAATTCGTAGGGGACGGGTTTCCCGTCCCGTGGTTCAGCATATTTTTGTATCGCGGGCGGGAAGACCCCGCCCCTACAGTATGGCTATTTTTATGAATTGCTATATTGATATTTTTTACAATAAAAATGGGCGGATATAGATACCCGCCCATGCATTAAAAAGTAATTGTTAATTATTCATTGTTCATTATTGATTGAATAAACTCGGTAAGCTCCTCCGCCATTTCGTTATGCTCGGGAAGCCGTGGGTGTCCCGGAGTTGCCGCACCGTTCCTGCTGAAAAGGTTGTGGTATGACTTTATACCCTCGGCGTTAAGCTCGTTTTTTATCTCCTCAATGGCATTGTCCCACTCTGCGTCGTGCATTAAGACTGTTGTTGTCAGTACAAATTTTGCGGAATTTTTATAGTGTCCGTCAAGCTCCCTTACAATTTTTTTGTAAGCGTCCTTCCACTTTTTGCGGTACTCGGAGTCTGCAATGTTAATATCGTCGTTGTCGTTTATACCGTCGTGCTTATCGTTCTGTCCTACAGCGATTATAACTATATCGGGGCAGTATCTTCCAAAATCCCACTTGGTGATCTCGCCGCCCTCGGGGAAATAGCAGGTCTTGTCAAATGTGCTTTCAAGTCCGATAAAATCGGGGGCGTGGAAATATCCTGTACCGTTCAGAACAGCAATTCCGCCCTGACATATGTTGTGTATCTGTGCTCCTATATTCCGCGCGGTCTGCATTACAAAGCTTTCCCAGACATTATCGTAACGGCTTTCATGCCCCTCCGGATCGCACTGCCCAACGTACTCAACAGCCTCGATGACCTCTCCCGCGCAGACGCTGTCGCCGTATACCTCAAGCTTCAATTCAGGAAGCGGATCCGGCGTTAAAAATTCGCCGTCCGTCTCGAAAGAAACAAATGAAAGGACTTGATTTGCAGCATGACGTTTGTAGATTATGATCTCGTGTACACCCTCGTCCAGCCCTGCTGCCGCGACAACCGTGATCTCCTCTCCGTTGTTGTATGAAGAAAGAGGCACCTCTTTCATTTCGCCGTCAATGATCACCCCAAGATGAAGAGTGCCCCAAAGGACCGTGCAGTTTATCACAGTGAAGAGGGACGTGCCTGAAAACTTAAGCCTGACCTGCGAGCCTGCGTGATAAAGCTTTGTACTGTCCGACGATCTGTCAAATCTTCCCATATATAATGCTTTGGGATCATCATGTAAAATTTTCATATAAAAGCTCCTTTAAGAATAGTTTTCTTTTAATTTTACCATAAAATTCTGTATTTAGCAAGCAATATTAATAAATAATATAAAAAAGCTATAAAAAAGGTTTTCATTTAACGGCATAAAATATTGTATAATTATTATAGTGATCTATAAGCGCGTTTCATTTATTTATCCAAGGTATCATGTTATTATCGGCAATCCCATTCATTGGAAAATTATCGGCAATTCCCGTATTTTAGGTGATTCAAATGAACAAAAAAATTGCGTTAAACCAACTGGGGTATATAAGCTATATGCCCAAAACCGCCGTCTTTATAGGCTCGGCGGATTCTTTTCAAATTATCGACGCGGTAAGCGGACGGACTATGTTTTCCGGCATTCCCAACGGTCCCTTCCCTGACGAGGCTTCAAAAAATACAGTTTCGGTCATTGACTTTTCAACCTTTAACGTTATGGGAGATTATTACATCAAGGCGGGCAGGAGGAAATCTCCTGTGTTTACCGTATCAGCCAACCCTTACCGTAGGCTTAAGCTCGGCTTGCTTAAAAGCTTTTATTTCAACAGGTGCGGCGTGCCCCTTGAAAGACGCTATGCAGGCGAATACGCAAGAGGCAGGTGCCACAGCGAATTTATCCCGCTTTTTGACAAGCCCTCGGAAAAGCTTGACGTTACAGGCGGCTGGCATGATTCGGGAGGTTACGGAAAGTTCTCCGTCTGCACGGCTGTAACCTTGGGACATCTTCTTTACGCATATAAGCTGTTCCCGAAAAGCTTTGCCGAAAAAACAAACATACCTGAATCGGGGAGCGATATGCCCGATATTTTGGAGGAATGCAGGGTCGGTCTGAACTGGCTGCTTAAAATGCAGACAAGGGACGGCGGCGTACACCACAAGGTCAGCGCGGTATCGTCAACGCCCATAGTTATGCCTGAGGACGACAGAACGGTGCAAATGGTTTTCCCCTGCTCTCATCAGGCGGCGGCTTGCTTTTCGGCGGTGACGTCCCTTGCTTCAAGGATATACAAGCCGTTTGACGAAGCGTTCTCTGAGCGGCTCAACGAGGCGTCAATAAACGCATGGATATGGCTTATAAATCACCCCCATTTCAAGCCATTTGAGAACCCTCCCTCGGTTGCGGTCAACGCGGCGGGAGATTTTGGGGACAACAACATCAACGACGACCTGTTTTGGACAGTATGCGAGCTTTATGAAACAACAGGCGACAAGGCTTTCCATGACAGGATTTTAGAGCTGAGCGGCAAGGTAAACCTTACAGATTTCAGAAACAGAGACAACGGCGGATTCGGGGCAATGAGCTACCTTTTGGGCAGCCGTCCGAAAAATCCTCAGATAGAGCAGAATATTCAGGTGCAGCTTAGGATAAAGGCGGATAATCTGTACAGCCTAAGCAAGCGAAGCTCATACAGTACCGCAAAGTCCCCATACGACTACATTCGGGGCAGCAATATGTACTCAATGACAGACAGTATGATACTTATTTTTGCATATAAAATTTTTAACAGCAAGGAATATCTTTTCACTGCCTATGAACAGCTTAACTACATTTTAGGAAAAAATCCAATGAATATAAGCTATGTCACAGGCTTCGGCAGCAATTATGTCATGCACCCTCATCACCGAATCTCGGAGGCGGACGACATTGAGGAGCCTATCCCCGGTCTTTTGGTATGCGGTCCGAACAAACAGCTTGAGGACGATGATTTTTCGCAATGGAATATCCCTGCGGAGGAACCGCCCGCTAAGTGCTATTCCGACGTTATGTACAGCTTCTCCACCAACGAGAGCACTATTTACTGCAACTCTGCCGCTGTGTTTGTGACGGGATTTTTTGATTCGCTGCGATAGGAGAAAACATACGCTGATAAAGTTTTTTATTAAATTATATAATAGAAATGAGGAGTTAAATTGTCAGGAAAATTTAAAAGAACCGCTGCGGCAATTGCCGCGGTTATCATGTGCTGCTCGGCTTTGTCGGGCTGTGGCAAGGAGCAGTCTGAGGAAACTCCGACCGAGAGCGTCTCGGCGGCGGATACAACTGCGGCAGGGGACGTTTCCGCTGAAGTTACCGAGGCTGCCGAAAGCAGCGAGGTTGACCCAAGCGTACCCGTAAATTTAGAGGAGGGAGTGACCGACAAGATGTACAGCAGAGCTATTATGAACGAGGGCATCGTTACAAGGCTTGCGGCGGCAATGAAAAAGGCTCAGAACGGAGAGGAGATAACCGTTGGCGTTATCGGCGGCTCTATCACACAGGGAAGCCTCGCTTCCTCGCCTGCAAACTGCTACGCTTCAAAATTCAACGACTGGTGGGTAAATAAGTTCCCGAACGCAAAGGTGAATTTTGTAAACGCAGGCATAGGCGGCACTAACAGCTACCTTGGCGTACACCGCGTTGACGATCAGCTTCTCGCTTATGACCCCGACGTTGTTATTGTGGAATTTTCCGTAAACGACGGCGACAAGGTAATGAACAGGTATTCATACGACAGCCTCGTTCGGAAGATACTCGGACATTCCACAAATCCTGCGGTAATGCTCCTGTTCACCACTATGGAGGACGGCACAAGCTTGCAGGACGTACACAAGGAAATAGGCGAAGCTTACGACCTGCCCATGATAAGCTACCATGACGTTGTATACCCCGAGGTCGCGGCGGGTACGCTTGCATGGAAGGATATTTCCCCCGACAACATTCACCCCAACGACGCGGGACATGATATCATCAATCAGATAGTGAGCCGATACCTTGACAGCGTTTACGATAAGCTGGACAGCATCACCGACGAGCCTGCGGCTTTCACAGACGCTGCTCTTACAGCCGATTACTACGCAAACGCCAAAATGCTGAGCGCTGCGGATATTACGGCTGATATGAACGGCTTCGAGGTCGTTGAAAAAACCTTATACGACCAGTTCCACAACAACTGGAAAACCGAGGCCGGCGGCAGCATGACCTTTGATGTCGAGTGCCAGAATATGGGTGTATTCTTCTTATGCACCACAGACGGCAAGAGCGGAAAGTTTGAGGTATATATCGACGGCGAACGAAAAGGTACTCTCAATGCCGATTTCAGCGGCGGCTGGGGCAATTACGGCAACACTCAGCAGGTGCTTTTCAGCAAGGAGACCGCAAAGCACACAGTTGAAATAAAACCCGCTGAGGGCAGCGAGGACAAGGGAATAACCATTCTCGGAATTATGGCAAGCTAAGGCAGGTTGAGCCTGCACCCCTGTTCTACCCCGCGGTAAAATACGACATACTTTAACTCTGCATAGCCCCTATCAAGGGGCGGGTTATACTAATCCCTTATTAGAATTATGAGCAAGAAATCGCCGCAAAAGCTTTGATATATGTGCTTTTGCGGCGGGAGATTGCGCATAATTCAATAAGGGATTAATATTGGATACGAAAAACGCCCCCAAATCGGAGGCGTTTTTCGTATTTTACCCGCCCCTTGATAGAGGCTTAACACAGTAAATGTACTGCACATCTGACGGTAGGGTAGAACAGGGGTGCAGGCTCAGTCTACAAAAAATAAGCTGCTGTACATAAACGATACAGCAGCCCAAAAATATGAACAATTGCCTTATCTTGTTTCCTCGGCGAAACCGCTTTCAACAAGCTCGATAAGTCCCGAAACAGCAGCTTCCTCATCAGCGCCGTCAGCGATAATTCTAATCTGAGTTCCGCCGACAATGCCCAGAGAAAGGATACCAAGCAGCGACTTAGCGTTTACACGGCGCTCTTCCTTTTCGATCCAGATAGAGGACTTGAACTCGTTCGCTTTCTGGATAAAGAAAGTTGCGGGACGTGCGTGAAGACCAACCTGATTTTGAACCATTACATCTTTAACAAACATAATACTCTCTCCTAACTCATTTCTTTGCATCTTTGGATATGTGGGGTTTTCTCTTTATGTTTTTATTATACCCTGCAAATCGCTTTAAGTCAACGGGAATTTGTTACGAAAATACCTTTATAGGTAAATTTCTGCTTTTTGAATTAATTATGGGATATTACTATGGTATAGTTTTGTTGATATTAACGAAATTTATTACCTATTAACAGTTTTCAACACATTTTTATAGTTAAAATGCCAAAGATTTTTAACATTTAAACGTTTGAAATTTTTACAACGGTCTATTTTTTGCTATCATTTCCCATATTTATGAACAAATCAGGTCTGCGCTCTTGTGTAATTTTCACAGCCTCGCTATGGCGGTACTCCTCAATATTCTTGTGATGTCCCGTCAGCAGCACCTCAGGAACCCTCTCACCCTCCCACACTTCGGGTCGGGTATAATGCGGGTACTCCAAAAGTCCGGAAAAATGGCTCTCCTCGCGGAAGCACTCTTCCGAAGCAAGCACGCCGTCGCACATTCTCGCTACAGCGTCCGTAACAGCCATAGCGGGCAGCTCGCCCCCAGTCAGAACATAATCACCTATAGAAATTTCCTCGTCCACTATTTTGTCTATAACACGCTGGTCAACTCCCTCGTAGTGTCCGCAGATAATAAAAATATTGGACATTTTTGACAGTTCCACCGCTCGCTGTTGGGTGAAAACCTTGCCCTTGGGGGACATATATATAGTATGCGGCTTTTCATCAAAGCCCTCCGTAACTGCAAGAAAACATCGGTAGATCGGTTCAGCCTGCATTACCATACCCATTCCGCCTCCGTAAGGTGTGTCGTCCACGCGGCGGTGCTTGTCTGTCGAGTAGTCTCGAATTTGGTGGCAGTGTATCTCTATCTTCCCCGCCTTGCGCGCTCTGCCCACAATGCTTTCCCCCAGCACGGTTTCGCACATTTCGGGGAAAAGAGTAGCAATATCAATCCTCATCGAAAAGTCCCTCCAGAACGTGTATCTTCATTATACCGTCAGCAATATTTGTGTTGATAATAACATCAGGTATAGCGGGAATAAGCCGAATTTTGCCGTCCTTACCCTTAATATGGTAAACATCATTCGCCCCCGTAAAGGACACCTCGCAAAGCTTTCCGTACTCCTTGCCGCTGTCGTTGTCTACCACCGTCAGTCCCATAAGGTCTTGGACAAAATACGCGCCCTCCTCAAGCTCAACGTCCTCCCTGTCCATATATAATATTTTGTTTCTGATATTTTGTGCCTGTTCAACGGTGTCAACGCCCTTTATTTTCATAAGGACAATGTTTTTGTGTGGGTGGGAACGGGTTATTTCAACGGGAGTTTCTCCCTTGTCGAAGTAAAGTGTGTCAAACTCACAGAGGAATTCCTGCGAGTCGCACCACGGCTCAACGCGCACTTCCCCTTTAAGCCCCTGCACGGCAACTATTTTTCCTATTTCAAGGTAACGTTTCGTCATTTTCTATCATCTCCGATTTGTGATTTTTTTCCATATCCGCAAGGAGCTTTTCGCAGCACTGCTGATAGTATGGCGTTTTATAGAAATTTTTGCAGTAATTTATATTGTCCCACGCGGCGGCTTTGTTGCCTATACTGGCGAGGTTTATTGCCCTCCAGTAGCATATCATGGTTGACATATTCTCGTCGGGGATACGGTTTTCGGGCTTTAAGTATGCACAATGAACACGCATAGCGTTTTCCAGTAATTGTAAGCTAATATCATAATGTCCGCAGTAAAACTCGTACATACCCAAAGATAAGGACACTGCCGCTCCGTATATAGGGCTGTTTTTATAGGTATTCATATAATAAAAGCCCTTGCTGTAGGTATCGGCGGCGCGGTCTAAATCGCCCTTCAGCAAATATGCGGCAAGCAGCGCAGAATAGTATGTCTCAGCGCAGGTCGGTTTTTCGGAATAAATATTGCTGTCAACATTTTTTAACTTATTAAGCGCCATATCAGGATTTCCGCAGTGTACATATATTAACGCCGTGGTTACACTTATCTGATAAGTTTTATCATCGCTAATTTTATTCACTTCGTTGAAAAAACGCTGGGTATATCCCTCCGAACGCTCGATTTTATCCGCTTCGCTTAAATTATTTTTAATTTTATACACCTTTAGCTTTCCAGCGGTCATCCCTGCCGCTATTCCGAACAAAAAACAAACTATAAAAATTACCTTGTTGTGGAACATAATAGTCAACGTAATACCAACAGATGTAAAAAGCAAAAAAACACCCAAAAAATACAGCCTTTCAACCTCTTTCATAATTCGTTCCAAAGTCCATGAAGCTCTTTTTTCGTAATTTTCATACAGAACTCTGATCTGCTCCTCTGTAAGATGTTTTCTTTCGTTTGCCATAAAATCCCCCTTAAAATTATGCAAAAAGGGAAATAAACATATTTCCCTTTGTAATATTCTTAATAAATAATACTTTCTGTAATTAGTCGATCTCTACCATAATTTTCTGATTGACCCTGCCCGCGCCCGCTCTCATAACAGTGCGTATAGCCTTGGCAATTCTTCCCTGCTTGCCGATGACCCGACCCATGTCGTCGGAGGCAACGTGAAGATGATAAACGATAATGCCGTCGTCGTTAGGCTCGTCAACGTCAACGCTGACGGAGTCCCTGTCCTCGACGAGACCGTAAACAATGCTCAAAAGCAATTCTTTCATAATACCAATCCTTTCGTTTTCGTCATACAAAAAAACAAAGCCCTGTAGGAGACGAAATCGGGGGGCTTTGCTCCGTTAATCGGTTCAGCCGTTTAATCGGGAACGAACCCTATGTTCGTCCCGAATTACTGGCTTTTTGTGTAAAGCTTTGTACTTTCACATCAAAAATTTTGTCTCGGAGCAGCACAAAGCCACACGCGCAGCGCCTTACTTAACGCCGTTTTTCTCAAAAAGCTTCTTAACAGTTTCCGTGGGCTGTGCGCCGTTAGCCATCCACTTCTTAGCCTTCTCGGCGTCGATCTTAACGGTGGAAGGCTCTGTTGTGGAATCATAGTAGCCGATCTCCTCGATAAATCTGCCGTCTCTGGGGTATCTGGAATCAGCGACAACGATCCTGTAGAAAGGATTCTTCTTTGCGCCCATTCTTCTAAGTCTGATTTTTACTGCCATCTATTTCACCTCCGTGTAAAAATTTCAAAATATATCAAAACGCTTTCGCGTAATGAGCAATTAGGGCTCGTTGACACTATCCGAAATGTTCGGATTGCAGGCAGATTTTTCGTATTTCAAGGTAATTTTCCGCAGGCATACTCGCGTATGGCAAGGAAAATTAACGCAGAAAGACGGAAAATCTGCCTGTAAGACGGGCGTTGAGCGATAGTGTCAACACGCCCTACATATCAATACATTGTTTAAACGTACCGAAAGGGTATTACTTTGAAAAAAGGCACACAAAACCCAGCATAATACCAAAAGCCCCCAGTACGCCGTAAAGAATGCGCGCACCGTTCCTGCCGAAAATACCGACAAACGGTCTTGCTTTTCTGCTCTCGAAAAAGAAGTCCCAGTCTTTAACCGAGGCCGCCAGCAAATAAAGACCAAAAAGCCAAAAGATAACTGCGGGTCCAACGCGTTTCATAATCCTACCCTCCTATAAAGTTACTAATTTGCGTAATGAACTGCTTAATTGTGACAAGTTCTTGACCTTGCTTTTGGTTTAACGCTGCAAACGCCCTTTGTGCCGCAATCGTCACAAATTCCGTCCTCGTCGCAATCTGTAAAGGTGCAGTCCTTTTCACAGTAATATCCGTAATTGCCGCATTCGTCGCAAATTCCGTCGCCGTCCTCATCGCAGTAGGTGCAGTCCTTTTCACAATGATAAACTATCTTTGTCTTTGCACTGCTATGGTGTCCGCCGCCGTGATGTCCCCCGTGCGCGGAAACCGTAATTCCCGCCGTGCCGAGCGTCAAGGCAAATATTGTTAAAATTGTTAAAATCTTTTTCATAGAACTTCTCCTCTCAAAGTCAAAGCGTTGGCAAAATGTACATTTTAAAGACAATTACCGCCGCGATAAAGCAGATAACGCCGACGGCGATATAAATTGCCTTTGTGTATTTGTGCCTGAAAACCGTGTCCAAAATCTCAAATGAATTAGTTTTTTCTGCGTCGGGATTTTTCTTGTACCACCGTTCCAAAAACATATACGTGAACGGCTGAACCAAAGCCACAATACCAATCGCCACCAGCGCGTGAAACAAAAATTTCATATTTTACCTCCGTTCAAATCAGCCCCACCAGCATTGCAATGCCGTAAAACATCATAAACATACCGCCGAGCGCGCTTAAAAGCCGCACCGTATCGCGTTTCATACGCCTATGCTTGACGTTGCAAAGGTAATCAATATACCATTTAATGTCAAATATGCCCGCGACCGTCAGAAAGCCGCCGATAAAGACGAAAAACAAAGCGCAGAGAAAATCCGATATTTTCATCTTTTCCTCCGTTTACAGCCACCCGGCAAGCACCGCCGTGCCGTAAGCAATCAGCAGAACCCCCGCCGCCCCGATAAGAAACCGCAGGACGTTCCTGCTTTTCATACGCTGTCTCGGTCTGCCGTTTTGGTAGGACCAGTAATCAATGAACCATTTCCAGTCTCTGACCGCCGCGATTATGCAGAACAGTCCAACCGCCGCGAAAAGTACAAAATACAGTATCTTCATTTACATCATCGGCGGCATACCGCCCATTGGTGGCATACGGAGCTTGTTTTTCTTTCCCTTGCCGTTTCTGCCCATAACGCCGAACTGCTTCATCATCTTCTGCATTTCCTCAAACTGACGCAGGAGACGGTTCACGTCCGCAACGGAATTTCCGCTGCCTGCCGCGATGCGCCGTTTCCGTTTGGGGTCGATTATTGACGGCTTTGCTCTCTCCGCAGGGGTCATGGAGAGGATTATCGCTTCAATACGTTTCAACTGGCTGTCGTCAATGTCTGCGTCCTTTATCTTATCGCCCACTCCGGGGAGCATACCGATTATCTGTTTCAGCGGACCCATTTTCTGTATCTGCTTCATCTGCTCCATAAGGTCGGTGAGGTCGAAGCTGTTTTCTTTAAGTCTTGCGGAAAGCTTCTTTGAATTTTCCTCGTCAAAGGTGGACTGCGCCCGCTCTATCAGAGTAAGCATATCGCCCATTCCCAAAATTCTCGAAGCCATTCTTTCGGGGTGGAACTGCTCGAAATCGCCAAGCTTTTCGCCCGTACCAACAAACTTGATAGGCTTGCCCGTAACCGCAAGTACCGACAGCGCCGCACCGCCTCTTGTATCGGAGTCAAGCTTCGACATAAGCACGCTGTCAATGCCGAGAGCGTCGTCGAAAGCCTTTGCAACGTTGACCGCGTCCTGACCTGTCATGGCGTCAACCACAAGCATTATCTCGTTTGGAGCAGTCTCGGACTTGATAGTTTTCAGCTCGTCCATAAGCTCCTCGTCAATGTGCAGACGACCCGCTGTGTCAAGAATTACCAGATCGTTGCCGTAATCCTTGGCGTGCTTAACGGCTTCCTTTGCAATGGTAACAGGGTTTATCTGTCCCATTTCAAAGACCTTTACCCCCGCCTTTTCGCCAACGACCTGAAGCTGATTTATAGCTGCCGGGCGGTACACATCGCAGGCAGCAAGAAGCGGACGTTTGCCCTGCTCCTTGAAAAATTTGGCAAGCTTAGCCGCATGGGTAGTTTTACCGGAACCCTGCAAGCCGCACATCATAATGATACAAGGCGGCTTCGAGGGGAAATTTATTCTCGCGTTGCTGTCGCCCATGAGAGCGACAAGTTCCTCGTTTACAATTTTTATTACCTGCTGTCCGGGGGTAAGACTTGACAGGACTTCCTCGCCCACAGCCCGCTCCGAGACCTTTGCCACAAAGTCTTTGACCACCTTGTAGCTGACGTCCGCTTCAAGCAGAGCCATACGCACCTCGCGCATAGCCTCCTTAACGTCCGCCTCGGTAAGCTTGCCTCTGCTTTTAAGACGCTTAAAAACGGTATTCAATTTTTCGGAAAGACCCTCAAACGCCATAAAAACCTTCCTAACATATATAATTTAGCTGTTAAAACAGCTCTTTATTTTTCTCCGCAAGCTCGGAAATATAGTCCGCACGGCGCGTAATGGCTATCGGGTTGCAGCCGCCTCCGCACTCGGTCTTTATATCCTCTGCCACCGATGTGATCTCTTTTATCAGCGCGCTGTACTTATCCGAACGCTCTGCTAGGCGGAATTTTTCCTCCATTTCATAGAGGGTCTGCTCGCCGCGCTTTATGCTGTCCCTAACGCCCTGACGGGTTATCTTTTCGTGTTCCGCGATTTCCGAAAGGGACAAGTCCTCGTTATAGTACAGGTCGATAACGTCCCGCTGCTTATCGGTAAGCATTGGGGAATAATAATCAAGCAGCACCGACACTCGCAGATCCTTTTCGGTATTCATCACGGCTGACCTCCTAACGGTTGTAAAGCAAATCACTTTACATATTATACTACATATTGAGTATTTTGTCAAGGGGTTATAGAAAAATTTCCTATATTTTTTGTTAGACCTGTTCCGTAGTCGGAGGAGTACCGTATAGCGCAGGATTTTTTTGCGTCAGGCAAAGTAAAAATTCCGCAGGAATACTGTATGTATTTCAAGGGAATTTTACAAAGCCTGTCGGCAAAAAGATAAGTGATACGACGATTTGGAAACCGCCGAACAGGTCCGATAAAATTGCTTTGCTCCGACGGTTCATTTTTCTTGACAACAGCTTTCTTTTGCTGTATAATATATACTATATAATTGGGGTAGAAAGGAAATCATCATGCCCGAGAACGAAAAAAAGTCCCCCAAAAATAAAAAGGGAAAGTCCTTTATGGACGTTTACCGCGAGATCAACGCAAAGGAACACGCCGAGGAGTTGAAACGCGAAGCTGAAGCCGAAGCGCAAAGAGCGGAGCGTGAACGCCGTCAGCGGGAAAATTACGAGGCAAAGCTCAGACAGGAGCGTCTTGAGCTTTTAAAGCTGAAGCAGGGTGTTATTGCCGAGGACGAGGTCGTATACGAAAAAGAACCCGAAAAGCATTACACAGTTTGGCAGAAGATAGGCAACTTTTTTTACCACAACAAGGTCTATATTATTTTCGGTACGCTTATCGCCGCGCTGGCTGCTTTCCTTATCTATGACTATGTTTCAACTGTCCGTCCCGACGCTGTTGTCATGATAATCGCTTCGGACGGCGAATTCAATTTTATTACGGAAGATATTTCAAACTTTTTGGGGCAGTACTGTACCGACAACAACGGCGACGGCAAGGTCAGCGTAAGGGTGAGCTATCTTCCCGCCGCGCCAAGCGAGGACTCGGTAAGTATGTACTATCAGCAGGCTGACCAGACAAAGCTTTTGGCGGAATTCCAAGGCACAGAGGCTATTATGGTCATGGGCGACTATGAAGCCTGCGAGGTGCTTGGCATTACCGAGGGCGTTCTTGCCGACCTCAGCGAATATTTTCCAAATGACGAAAATGTTACCGAGCTGGGATATATGCTAAGCGGCACCGATTTTGCCGAGGATATCGGCTATGAGGGTCTTGCGGACAATATTTTCCTCGGCTTCAGACAGCCGAAAAAAGGCGGCTTCGGTACAAGCGAAAAGGACTTTTGGGAAAATTTTGACAACGCCATAGAGCTTTGGAGAAATTACCTGAACGGGAATATCATCAACCCTATTGAGGACGGAGACCAAACTGCAAAATAAATCTCCCTTTTTGTAATTATGTACCTATAAGCAATAGCTTATAGGTACTCTGACAATTTGTGAAGTTTAGAGGTGTTGATATGAAAAATTATGTTATTGAAAGTTATGAAAACTACCGTGAGGAAGACAGATTATCTACCAATAATGCTCGAAAAATAGAATTTTTAACTACGGTAAGAGTTCTGGACGAGTTAATAAACGGAAAAAAAGCTATTCTTGATTGTGCGGCAGGAACGGGAATATATTCTTTTTATTTTGCGGATAAAGGACATATGGTTACTGCAACGGATATTACACCGAGACATATAGAGATCATGCGCGATATTTTAAAAAATAAGTCTTACAAAATGGAAACGGCGGTTCTTGATGCGACTAATATGAGTATATTTAAAGATGAAAGCTTCGACGTCGTGTTAAATATGGGACCATTTTATCACTTGGTTCATGCTCATGATAGGGAAAAGTGTATTAAAGAGTCATTGAGGGTATTGAAAAAAGGCGGACTCCTTATTACGGCTTATATTCCAAGATATTACATTTTTCAGTATGCAGCTATGCAGAACAGAGACTTTTTAGACGAGAAGTTTGCCGAGCAGATCATTTATACAGGTGAACTTCATCACGATGACGAAAAATGCTTTTGGACAGATACATATTATTCTACTTGCGAAGAGATGGAGCAGCTATATCAACAATACGGTGTTTCTGTGATCGACCATTTTTCACAGGACGGAGCAACCCCGTGTTTTTCAGAAAAAGTTGACAAATGGAATGATGATGAATTTAAAATATGGTGTGATTACCACTATAGCGTCTGTAGGGAAAAATCATTACTGGGCGCAAGTAATCATGTCATAATTGCAGGGCAAAAATAAACGGGAGGTACTTTATGGGCAGATACAAGCTTGAAATAGACGTTGACATAAAGGATATACCGTCTTTGGACGACGCTCACAAGCGGGACTGCTCCGACGCGGTGAACAAGGTCATAGGCTCTGTTTTTAAATATACTATTATTTTCGGGGCGGCTTCCGCAGCATTTTTCGCTTTGTACACGATCTTCGGTATGTTCTGGACGCTCCGTATGGGAAGTATGCTCCCCCCAATACCACCCCTCGTACCTCTTGCGGCAGTATTGATAGTCCTGTTTGAATTTGCGGCAGGCACAATGCAGGGCTGGGGCATAGCCGCCGAAATACTCGTCCTTGCGGGATTGACTGCTGTGTCGGTAACTTCGGTGCAAAGCCTTATATTTGTCCCATTTGCCCTGTACGGGATCATACGGCACATACAGCTTTTCAGGCTGATGCCGTTTTTCAGGGTCATATCGGAGCTTCCCGGCTATCCCGATTTTACTCCACTGCCCGTGCGGGAGAAAGACAAGGACAGCGATAAAATCAATTAGGATGTGTTGACGCTGCCGCTCAACGCTTGTCTTGCAAGTATTTCGGATAGTATCAAACGCGCACTAACAAAAAACTAAAGGACTTTTCCGCAAATCGGGAAAAGTCCTTTATACTGATTTACGACTGAAAAACGTGAAAAAAATCCGTGCAAAAACTTACGTATATGGTTTTTGCGCGGATTTTTTGCCAACGTTTTTAGGAGCAAATCAGTATAATTTTATCTGTTGCCGTATTTGTAATGTACGAAGCTGCGTTCGGGAATATCAAACCGCCATGAGGTCATCATACTTTGAGTTTTCATAGTCCTTACGGCGTTGAACAGGAAATCCGCAAGCATTACCGTCATCAGCGATGCGCCCAAAATATTTGAGACCGTTGGGTCAAGCCTCATAATTGCGTCCATTATACGCTCGAAAAAGCAGTCCATAAATATCGTTATTATGACAGTAAAGCCTATGCTTGTAGGTACTGATGTGTACCTTGTTATATGCAAAGGTATTGATGTGTAATCCCACAAATAAATATGACAGGTTTTTTCGATTAGCTTGCCTAAAATTATCTCTCCAAGCGACACGCACACAAAGGTTATGGTGAAATATGCTGCAATTCTTATGCCAACGTTATTTTCTATCTCGCCGTTAATGGTATTGACATATGTCCGAGGATTCTGCGGCGTACCTAAAAGCAGATAGAAGCCCATTACGGCAAAACCGTAGCCAAGAAGAAAAGGAGCAAACATATTGCGGTTATCCATGTAGCCTTTTCGCGCGGCAAGCCATATATTTTCAAGAGTAAATCCGAGAAACGAAATTATCGCCGTCATGATAAGCATTGAGCTTATGGTATAATCAATTTCGGTAATTTTCATTTTGAGTTCGCGCTCCTTTCGTTTGATTTCTTAATAAAATTATAAAGCCTTTCACAGGGCTTGTCAATGGACAGTTTTGTGAAAATGCACAAAACTGCCTTGAACCGAATTACTGCTTGGCGTGGAAAGTCCCGCGGCAAGTTCTAACAGGTACAGGCTATGCATAAAAAACAAAGCGGCGAATTTTGTCGAATAATTTTAATTGACAAATGGGATAAAATGGTATATTATATTAGTATATTACCCATAATATTCCAAAAAGATAAGGATTGATGAAAATGATTTGTCCAAACTGCGGAAAGGAATATAACGAGAAAATGACCTGCTGCATAAGCTGCGGGACGGAGCTTGTTCCTCACGAGCAGGATTCCGAACAGGTTTGCTTTGAACCTATAATTCCCGAGGCTGTTCCGGAAGAAGCAGTTCTTCCACCTGAAAACGGTTTTGTCAGGGGACTGGAGGGGCATTCCGAATATCCTCCCGAACCGGAGGAAAATATTGAGATATCCGTACCTGTAAAGAAAAAGTCCTCTGCCGCCGCAGCCGCTCGCGGAATAGGCTCCTTTACGGCAGCCACGGCAATGTTTGCCTTGATAATCCTAACAGCCGCTTCCCTGGCGATAAGGCTAATTACCGACAGCGAGAAGATTTCCCGATTCGCCTCCAGACTTGACGTTATGAGTCTGCCTGCGGCACAAACCGTTATGCTGACGGCTTACGATTATGAAATTTCCCCCGACGCCACGATCCAGGAGGCAATTTTTATAATGTCAACAGGCACGGGTCTGACCCGCGAAGATATCAGAAAAATTTACGAAAGCTCCACCGTACAAAATTTTCTTGGCGAACAGCTAAGCGGATACGCTGAATTTATCCGTGAGGGCGAACTGCCCGAAAAGCTTACTGCGGAGAAGCTGAAAGAGGTTTTCAGCGAAAACATCAGCCTTATCAGCGACGCTATCGGCAAGCCGCTCACCCAACATGACATTGAGCTTGCCTTTGCGGAGCTTGACCGAACCGAACCTGTTTTAGAGGCTATCGCTCCCTCAAGGCTTGAAAACGTTGTGGGGGAAGCCACCCTTACTCTGCTGCGATTGGTAAGCTCAATGCCCGTTATTATCGGCGAGGGGGCAGCTGCTGCCGCAATGCTCGTTGTCCTTTGGGCAATAAACCGCAAGCCGGGAAAAATCTTGGGCTGGGGCGGTGCTGCGGTTTTTGCAGGCGGTACGGCAGTACTTGTCACAGTCTTTCTGTTCTCGGTGCAGGTGTTTTTTTCGGGTATGGACAGGCTGGTCAAAAGCGTTGCAAAGTGCGCCGCCGAGGTCATTGCTCCCGATATTTACCGCTTTGGGGGGACGCTCGCCGTCCTTGGCGCGGTAATGCTGCTTTGGGCTTTTACTCTAAAAAATGCCAAAAAGCGTGACAATTCATTATAAAAACTGTATTCAATACAAAAATGCTCCCTTTTAGGCAGGGAGCATTTTTTATAATATGATTTTATGTAACTATTATTCGGCGGGGACTTCCGGAAGCTCATCGCGGAGAGAACTTGTGTCAATGTAAAGCTCGTCAACGTCCTGCATATTTCCGTGGTACGCGCCGTCGTCAAGGGCAGACTTGTCGATAAGTCCCTCTGTGGCGAGGGTATCCGTAGAAAGGTTTACAACCTCGCATATAGGGTCGGGGGGAGGTGCTTCTCTAAGACCCGTTATTTCGGGAGGGTCTACCGTAGTCGCGTTCGGGTCGATAGCATTCGGAACGGGTTTTGGTTTTGTTTTTTTACGGTCAATGTCCCCAAAAAAATCATTGGGGTCTATAAAATTTGGCATACTTCACAATCCCTTTCATAAAAATTTACACTAATAAAATTATACTGTTTTTATTATACACAATTTACATATATTTGTCAATAGGTTGAAAAAATTACGTCAAAATTGCCAAATAAATAATAATTATTTGCACACAAAAACAAAAACTGCTTATTAAACAGGCAATAACGGACTAAACACCCATATAAGAACCTGTCTTCACAGCTTTATGCACGTCTTTTCGGCAATCTTTTGCTGAACTCTGCGTTAAAAATCCTTGCCATACGAGAGTATGCCTGCGGATTTTTGCCTTGATTTCAGCAAAATCTTGCCAAAAATCCGCACACATCTTGTGAAGACAGGTTCTAAAAATTGACTTTTTTGTTATTTTGCAGTATAATTATTTTGTATCATCAATATGATACAAAATAATTTGTAAGGAGTGGCGTTTTATGATTTCAATAAAGTTTTTTTCGGTAAACAGTAACTGTACACGAGGTATAATTTTATAAGCAGAGCAAAATAAATCCTTTTTGCTCTGCTATGGCAGAAAGGATCAGTAAATGAATTATAAAGAGCTTATTAAAAAAATGAAAGAGAACGAACATATTATAAGCATGACGCCCGTTGATCGCATAGTGGAAATCGGTCATTCGGCAGGAATGAACAGCGATTCTGCTGTTTTGGATTTATGCTGCGGCTACGGAGAAATGCTTAAGATATGGCATGAAGTGTTTGACATAAGAGGAATTGGCATTGACATTTGCAGTGAGTTTATTGAAGTAGGTAAAAAACGCATTGCAGAGAACGCTGTTTCAGATGTTACTCTTATTGAGGCGGATATTTTCAAATGGCAGACGGACGAAAAATTTGATTATGTATGCTTGTCAGGTGAGGATTTCGGTGGCTTTAAAAGTACTATTGAATTGCTTGAAAAGTATGTTAAGCCAAACGGCAAATTGATTATTGGAACTCGTTATTCAAAGGTTGAAGAACCGCCTAAGGAGTTAATTGAATTTGAGGGGGAAACTCTCCCGCTAATTGAAATCAACCGTATTATTCGCTCAAAAGGCTACTACATAACCTCAATGGCTACCGATACGCAAGCAGAATGGGAACGGTATATTATGTGGAGTGCAAAGCGGCATTTAAACGATTTGAGAAAATCTCCCGAAAATCAGCCACTCTATGAATGGTGCGATAAATGGTATGATATGTACTTTTACTACCGCAGACCTTATGAGGGATATGTAACCGTTGTAATTGAAAAATTATAATTGATAAAAAACCGTCGGCTTTAAACCGACGGTTTTTCTATGTTAACAAGAAAATAGCTCATGACAGAAAAAGAAAAGCTGCGCAGTAATACGCAGCTTTTCTAAGAATCTGTCTTCACAAGATGTGTGTGCGGATTTTTGGCAAGATTTTGCTGAAATCAAGGCAAAAATCCGCAAAAGCTTTGGCTTTTTGCATACATCGCGTATGGCAAGGATTTTTAACGCAGAGTTCGACAAAAGATTGCCAAAAAGACTTGCATACAGCTTGTAAAGACAGGTTCTAAAGTTATTTATCAATCAAATTAAGGTTTTTATAAATTAAAGGGTACGCTCGCTGTGTGACGTTCCCCGCCCCTGTACTCTGTCGGTGTAAGTCCCGTACGCTGCTTGAATCTGCGCATGAAACAAACATCGTTTTCATAGCCGCAGACAGAGGAAATCTCCTTGACGGTCATATTTGTATTTTTCAGATAGTACTGCGCCGCCTTTGTTTTTGCGGACAGCAGATCCTCGTAACAGCTTACGCCGAACTGCTCCTTGTACAGCCGCTGGAAATGGGGCGGACTTAAATTTACTTTAACCGCTATGCTGTCTATTGAGCTGTACTGACCCGGACTGCTGTATATATCGGCACGAAGCTGCCTAAGCTCGCTGTAATGCGGATTTGCCGCAATGGAGGTGCTGCCTCTGCCGCTGTCGCCAAGCCTGAGCAAAAGCATTTTTATAAGCAGATCCATATATTTGCTTTTTGACGGCAGGTCTGACAGCTCCTCGCGGCTCATCATATGAATGATATCCTCTGCATCGGAAACGTTTGCAAGCTTTATAATCTTATTAAAGGTCAGTCCTGTTGTTTTGTGGAAATCATCGTTCTCGCAGCAGTCCATATGTATCCAGTGGTTTATGTAAACGTCCCCGCAGGCTCTGTAAAACTGCGGTGCGCCTACAGAATACAGAATTGCGCTGTTTGGCAGGACATCAACTGTTTTTCCGTTTATTTCGGCTTCGGCGGCGGTTTTGAAGATTATCAGAAGATTGTCTCCCGAGCCGTTGGGACGGTTTATTTCAAAGTCTCTGTTGTGCTTGAAATTCATTCCCATTGTATTCATAGTCATCATAACAGTTTCGCTCCTTTAAAATGATAGGATTTGTCAGTATAAAAATATGATACATCATTGCAATTTTTTTGTCAAGTGGTAAAATAGATTACAGTAAATTTATTGCTGAAAGGTCGCTGATAATATGAAAAAGATCGCCGTACAAATAAATGCCGAGGACAAGATATCAAAAATAAATCCCGAAATATACGGTCATTTTGCCGAGCATCTCGGAAGATGCATTTACAACGGTATTTACGTTGGTGAAAATTCCTCTATCCCCAATGTCCGCGGCATACGCACCGATATTGCGGAAGCTTTCAAAAAAATAAAGCTCCCCGTTCTGCGCTGGCCGGGCGGCTGCTTTGCTGACGAATACCATTGGAAGGACGGTATCGGTGAAAAATCCGCCCGCAAAAAAATGATAAACACCAACTGGGGCGGCGTGACGGAGGACAATTCATTCGGCACTCATGAGTTTTTTGACCTCTGCGAGCAAATCGGCTGCGAGCCTTATCTTGCGGGAAATCTTGGCAGCGGCACAGTTCAGGAGCTTGCTGAATGGATCGAATACATTACCTTTGACGGTGTGTCCCCCATGGCTGACCTGCGTAAGCAGAACGGCAGAGAGAAGCCCTGGAAGCTGAAATATCTCGGCATTGGCAACGAAAACTGGGGCTGCGGCGGAAGTATGCGTCCCGAATATTATGCGGACGAATACCGTCGTTATCAGACGTTCTGCAAGAATTTCAGCGGCAACGAGCTGTTCAAGATCGCCTGCGGTCCGAGTGCGGATGATTACAATTGGACAGAGGTCATGATGAAAAATCTGAACGAGTGGCACACCCGCGGTATTTCCCTCCACTATTACACACTGCCCACAGGCGACTGGGGCAAAAAAGGCAGCGCCCGCGATTTCACCTCGGAGGAGTACTACGCCACCATCTCAAAGACTCTCTATATGGAGGAACTTATCACCCGTCACGGAGAGATCATGGATCGTTACGACCCGCAGCACAAGATAGGTTTGATCGTGGACGAGTGGGGCTGCTGGTATGATGTTGAGGAAGGCACAAATCCGGGCTTCCTCTATCAGCAGAACACCATGCGGGACGCTATTGTTGCCGCCTGCAATCTTAATATCTTCAACAGACATTCCGACCGCGTTATAATGGCAAATCTTGCACAGGCGGTAAATGTGCTTCAGTCTCTTGTTCTTACCGAGGGGGAGAAAATGGTTCTTACTCCCACATATCATGTTTTCGATCTTTTCAAATCGCATCAGGGCGGAGAAGCTGTGTACTGCCATTACGACAACCAAACTGCAAGTTCATCTTCTGTACCTATAGTTTCCTGCTCCGCAAGCGTTAAGGACGGCAAGCTTACAGTTACTCTTGCAAACTGCTCTATTGACGATGAAGCTGAGATTTCATGCAGCGTATTGGGATTTGCTGCAAGCGCGGCGGAAGCAAAAATACTTACCGAAGAGTGCCACGCTCTCAATGATTTTGAAAACGGTGAAAAGGTCGTTCCAAAGGAATTTTCCGTAAGTCTTAACAACGGCGCAGTCTCTGCGGTGCTGCCGCCATGCTCCGTTGTTTCGGTAATTCTTTCATGAGCACCGCCGATAAACCGTTCTGCCGAAAATGTCTTTTTGAGGAAATAGACAGGGACGGAGTGTACAATTCTATAAAAGAGCTTATCGCCGCCTTGCCCTCGGAAAGGCGTACCGATGAAAAAGAATACCGCCGAAGACTGGAAATTTGCAGAGGCTGCGATTTTTTAGGCGAGGGCACTTGCGGAAAATGCGGCTGCTTTGTGGAGCTTCGCGCCGCAAAAGCTGATATGGATTGTCCGCATGAAAAACACCTTTGGTGAATTTAAACCTTAAATACAAAAAATAAACTCACGGTTTTTCAACAAAACCGTGAGTTTAAATGCGTTATCAGGGAGGACGCTATGGAAAGGAAATGCACAAAAGTAATAATTGACGGAAAGACCGTCAACATGGACAAGGGGACAGTTTACAGAGGACTTGGTACAGTGACGGGTAATAATTCCTCGCGGCTGCTAATGGATTACAAGGTGAAAAACCCCGACGCCTATTGGGAGATAATGAATTTGCTCTTCAAGCCAGACTGCGGCGCAGGACTTACTCATATCAAGCTTGAATACGGCGCGGACATAAATTCTTCTTCGGGTACGGAGCCGTCCATAATGCGCCATGCTGACGAAAAGGCGGACGTGACCAGAGGCGCAGGCTTTATGTTTGCGGCAGACGCGCTTAGTATCAATCCCGATATCACTGTGGACTTGCTAAGGTGGGGAGAGCCTGCGTGGGTAGCAACGGCGTTTGAAAAGTTCCGCGAGGACGGCTTTGCCGCAAGATACAAATGGTACAAGGCAGCTCTTGACGCCGCTTACGAGACCTATGGAATAAAGTTCACCCACGTCAGCCCTGACTCGAATGAAACGAATAACATAGATACCGACTGGCTGATATATTTTTCCGAACACTTGAAATCCGAGACAAACTGCCGATACGATTACAGCGACATCAAAATAGTTGCTTCGGACGAGGTCGGAACATGGCGTATTGCCGACGAAATGATGAAAAATGAAAGGCTTCGGAACGCGGTAGACATATTGGGCGAGCATTACAACACCCATGCCGACGAAAACGCGCTTCTGCTGAACAAAAAATATGACAAGGAGATATGGTACACCGAGGGCATTGCCTCTTCCAACATAGCACGGCTTGCCGTAAACAGCGACGGCGTTGGAATAAGCGGTACAAACGGCGCGCTGGACGTTTGCAACAGAATCATAAACGGATACTTCAACGGCAGGATGACAATGTACGAGTACCAGCCCGCAGCGGCGGCGTACTATTCGGGAGTAAGCTATTTCCCGAAAGGACTGTTGACCGCTAACACGCCATGGAGCGGTTATTTTGAGGCGGACAGCGGAATTTGGACGTCCGCACATTTTACGCGTTTTATAGAAAAAGGCTGGCGGTTTGTGGACAGCGGCTGCTTCGGCGACGGCAAAGAGAACCACTCAATTTCCGAGACCTCTGACAACTATATGACCGTTACCGACCCTGACACGGGAGACTACACTATTATTATCTGCAACGACAGTCCTGACACGCGCTGCTACGACTTTATTTTTGAAAATATGGCGAAATCAAATTCCTCGCTTGACGTTTGGGAAACGAGAGGTCCGGACAGCGGACAAAAATTCGATGCAAACTATCTGAAATGTCTCGGCACGTTCCTGCCGCAGAAATTAAACGGCAAGTTCAGTTTCTATATCGAAGCTGCGCCATACTCGCTTTTAACGATCACCACCGTTGACAAAAAAAGCTGCAAGCCGATTGTTATTCGGGAACGGCGCGACATTCCTCTTGACGTGAACTATTCCGACGGCTTTGACTATTCGGCGGAATTTCTTGCTTCACGGGGAAATGCTCCGCTTTACACCACCGACTACGGCGGGGCGTTTGAGATCGCGTCTGCGGAAGGAAAAAAAGTCCTTATGCAGATGATAGACAAGAGTATCAAGCCTGTGGACTGGTACAAAAAAACGCCGTCTCCCATTACCACGCTTGGGGACGACCGCTGGTGCAATTACTCCGCGGAAATTGAATTTCGTCTTGAAAGCCCCGAGGCAGACAATTACATCTCATTGGGAGTACGGTATCTCACCTCCGACCTTGCGGTTGACACCGCTGAAAACGGCTATGCAATGAACATTTTCGCAGACGGCAAATGGACGCTGAAAAAGAACTCGGACATTATTTTATCGGGAACGCTTGCGGACTTTGACAGCAAGTCATGGCACGGTGTAAGGCTTACAGCAGCCGACAGAAGCATTACCGCCGAGGTTGATGGAAATATAATTGCCGAATTTTCAGACAACGGCGCATACCAGAATTCGGGACGTGTTTCAATTGGCAGCGGACTGTATAAAAATATTTTCCGCAAATTAAGAATATCGTCTATAGACGGCTATGCTCCCGTTGTGAAAAGGCTTGACGACCATGACGAGGCGATCACTTACGGCGGCGAGTGGGAGAGAAAAATCGCGCAGGGTTACATTCATTTTAACAGAACGCTGTCTAAATCAATTTCCGAAAGCTATTTTGAATTTGAATTTGAGGGAAGCGGATTTGCGGTTATCGGTGAAACGGAGGAGGCGGAGATAAAGGTGTACGATAACGGCGAATTTATTGAAAGCGCCAAAGCATACAAAACAATGCCGAGACAATGCAGCTATTCAAAGGCACTTTTGAAAGGAAGACACAAAATCAGACTTGCGGTTCAATCAGGCAGTCTTACTGTTGACGCTGTGGAATACTGCGGATAAAACTATAAATATAAAAATCAAACTTTAGGTTCAAGAACAGAACTTAAGGTTTGATTTGCGTTTTTGAAAGGGATAAAAACATGGGTACATACACAAGAAATATGACCGAGGGCAGCGAACTGAAGCACATACTGTTTTTCACGCTCCCCCTGCTTGCGGGCAATCTTTTTCAGCAGCTTTACAATATTGTAGATTCGGCGATAGTCGGAAAGTTTTTGGGAGCGGACGCTTTGGGTGCGGTTGGCTCTACAGGTTCCGCAACGTTTTTGTTTTACAATCTTTGTTACGGACTTGCAACAGGCGCGGGGATCCTCATTGCCCAAAGCTTCGGTGCAGGCAAAACCGAGGACGTGAAGAGGCTTATTGCAAATTCCGCCTATGTCATGGGAGCGTTCGGAATTTTGATAAGTCTGATATCGGTTGTTTTTGCGCCGAATATACTGCGGCTGCTGAACACCCGTGAAAGCTTTTTCGACGCGGCTTTGGGGTACATGAGAATATCCTGCGCGGGGACAGTCGCTGTTTCGGCGTACAACTGGATAAACGCGGTAATGCGCTCCCTTGGGGACTCAAAGACGCCGCTCGTTTTTCTGATAATAGCAAGTCTCCTAAATGCGGGTCTGGACTTGCTTTTTGTAGTTGGCTTCGATATGGGCGTGAACGGCGCGGCTTGGGCGACAATTACAGCACAGGGAGTTTCCGCGGCAGGGAGCATAATTTTTGCGTTTTGCAAAAACCCGTGTTTTAAACTGAAACGAGGACACGCTGTTCCAAATAAAAGCATAGTGATAAAGTGCATAAAAACAGGCGCGCCTATCTCATTCCAAAACGCGCTGATCTCGCTTTCAATGGCATATTTGCAGCGCACTGCAAACCGCTTTGAAGATACGGTAGTGTCGGCTTATACCGCTACAATGCGTATAGAACAGCTTATTCAGCAGCCATTTGCCTCTCTGAACGTGGCAGTATCTACCTTTGCGGGACAGAATATCGGCTCCGGGAAAGCGGATCGTGCTGTAAAGGGTTATCACCAAAGCCTTAAAGCGGTTGGAATATTTTCAGCATTAATGCTTGGCACATTTTTCCTTTTAAGTGAAAATATCATGGGTATTTTCCTGAAGCAGCAGGATATGGAGGTAATCGCCATAGGCGCGGCGGCATTAAAGCTCTCGGCGTGTTTTTACTTCCCGCTGGGTGTTATTCATACCACAAGGGGTCTGCTTAACGGCGCGGGGGACGTAGGCTACGCAATGATAAACGGCGTTGCGGAAATTGCAGGCAGGGTGGGCTTTGCGATAATTCTGGTGAACATTCCCGCCGTGGGGCACTGGGCAGTTTGGGGTACTACCTGTCTGACGTGGCTGCTTACGGCGGTAATGAGCGTTATACGGTATAAGGGCGGCAAGTGGACAAGGTCAGCAAAAAGCTGATACTATTTATTTTTTCACCTGTGATTTAAAGCTTGTTATTGCAGCAAGCCGATCCAATATTCAGTTCGTCAAGATAATCGGCGCCCCAATTGCACATAGCGTCTAATATAGGTACAAGAGTTTTTCCGAAATCGGTCAATGAATACTCTGTTTTTGGCGGCACAACGGGGTACACCTTTCTGCTTATCAAACCGTCATTCTCCAGTTCACGAAGCTGCTGGGCAAGCATTTTGTCGGTAGCTCTCGGTATCAATCTGTGAAGCTCGCTGTACCTTAAGGTTTTACCCATAAGGTGCCAAAGAATGACGGCTTTGTATTTTCCGCCTATCAAGTCGATAGTTGCTTCAACGGGACAATTATAAGTAATATTTGTACGCATTTTTTCTCCTTACTTACTTTTTGGATAGTATATACCTAAAAAGTGCATTCTTGATTTTTTGTCAGGCTGATATTATAATTATATTGCAGGGAAACCTGAAAATCAATACTAACAGGAGGAAAAGCTATGAACTTTTTAGAAATCGCAAAATCACGTTATTCTGTCCGCAAATATTCGGATAAAAAGGTTGAACGGGAAAAGCTTGATAAAATCTTGTATGCGGCGCACGTTGCTCCAACAGCGGCAAATTTGCAGCCTGTACGGCTTATTGCAGTCCAAAGCAGCGAGGGACTGAATAAAATCGGGAAAGCCGCAAATATATACGGCGCGCCGCTTGCAATAATAGTTTGTTCGGAACACAGCAGAGCATGGACTGCTTCAGATCAATCCAATAGTTAAGCGCATAGGAGGCGATTTTTACAGCATCCTTTTTATTCGTCTTAGCTTTTCTCAGTGTATTTCCGCCAAAATCATTGATCAACATCGGATTTACTACTGAAACAAATATACCTTGTATCACGGGCGTACAATTCATTACTAAAAACACAAAATAACCTAAACACCCATAAACACGACATTTACCCTGCCAAAATAGGATACCCTTTTAAGCGAAGCAGTCCTATTCTATTATATTAAAGAGTATTTTTTAACTTTTCCTATTTGCTTTGCGAAAAAAATGCGTATTTACGTCATTTGAAAATGTTTATGCCTATCATGTTTGTTCTAACTTTTCTTAAATTTTCGTAACGTTAAAGGACAGGACTTATAAACATCTCTGCGAAATGACATCATTATAAAAATACCTTGTTATGATTTTATAAGCCCATAACAAGGTATTGGATTTTTACATGAAACCTATACTTCCTGAGGTTTTAACCATGTTAAGCTTGCTCTTGTAAACTCTAGGTGTGGACAAATAGCGCATAATATGATATAATAAAGAAATGAGAAAAGCAAA
>CANDEV010000003.1 GCA_947383835.1 uncultured Clostridia bacterium | reverse complement strand
AACAGCCCAAATTTTTCATTAAAACACATAAAAATCATTCCTTTCGGTATTTATCAGAGAAACTCCTCCATATAGATAAACCACCGAAAAAATCGTTTTTACTACAAGATTTCAAAAATTAATAAAAAATTCTTATTTACTCCTTTTCCTTTGTAACCGTCATACCGAGATTTTTGCACGAAGTAGAAATATACCCCGCCTTATCAGCAGAAACCCCGCTGATCTCGGCAACAACCTTGTATGTATCAGCCTTAGAGTACCCATTCAGCCCCGCGCCCTTGATAATAGCGGGGTAGTCCTTAATACAAATATCCATGTCCACATCACCGCTAATACCGCTGACCCTGCCTTTCCAAGAGTACTGGTGAATACCCCATTCGGGCGCACATACGGGAGCAACATTTTCTACCCGCGCGACCCAAAGCGCGTATCTTTTGCGGACGGACCCGTCCAAATTGCTGCCGAAAAAGCTGTCAAAGGAGTACACACCTGCAAAGTACCCCGCTGCTTCAAGGACACCCATAAAAGCGTTGGTAATATCGGTGCAGACCTTTTTGCCGAGGGGGACTTGCGTTTTGTCCTCAATATCGAGGTACACAGGCAGGTCGAACGTTTTTCCTTTTATAGCTTCCAAGAAAACCGCCGCCTCGATTTTAGCTTCCGCAGCAGTCACCGCGTAGCTGTACCAGTACGCGCCGACGTGCAGTCCCGCCGCCGAAGCTCCTTTGTAATTTGTCTCAAACATTGGGTCTTTCTGAGAGACAAGCTTGCCATGCCCTGCGCGGATTATCACGCCCTCTATACCGTCTTTTTTGACTTTCGTCCAGTCGATTGTGCCATTGTGTTTTGATACGTCGATCACTTTCATTTTAAATTCCTCCTAAAAATTAATCGCTGACAGGGAACGCAAAGCAAATTTTAGCCTCAGCGTCGTTGGCAGTCTGAACAGTAGCCGCCCGAAAGGCTTTGCCGCCGAAATCAATGTACATACCCGCAGGTGTGAATGTCGGCGCGGACAGTACCCGATAAAGGCTTGTAAAATTAACGCCTGTCTCGGGGTTACGCATTTTTACCGCTGTAAATTCTCCGTTCGGAAGCGGCCCGACCGCAGTGTCGTCAATGGTCTGTTTGCCTGTTTTTGTGTACAAGGTTGTGTCTTTTATAACCCCCCAATCGCCGTTCTTCATTTCCGCGAAGATTATATTTGTGCGCTGCAGAGGGTCGCCGATAAGGGTTGAGCGTATGTATATTACCTTGTCGTCAACGCTTTTTTGCCAGTAACTGTTACCTATTGATTCTACTGCAAAAAAATTAGTGCATATACTATATAGCGTAGGCGAATGACTTACATGATTCACAACATAATCAGACGAGAGAGCAATTTGCAGATTAGCGCTGGAGGAATTTGCATAAAAGCCAATATTAGCCTGCTCTCCCGGGCAATAATATGCCGTTCCTCGAGATGAATTTGAATGTAATTTTAAGCCTAAATCCTTAAACAAGCTTGAACTTTTGGAACTTCCCGCATTGTATTGTTTGGAATTTTCAATAAAGCTCATATTAAACCTCCTCTATGATTTTTCCGCCGTAAAGTACGCGGGAAATAAAATTTTTACTTATGCTGCCGTCGCTTTCACCTCCTTTACACGCATTACGAAAAGGGTTATGCGCTGACCCCGTCCCCATGACCTGCACCTTGCCGCTGCCGAGAATATATAAGTCACTGCGCGTACCCTCAAACCCGTGCATAGTCCCCGCGGAGCTTCCCGCAAGCACCGAAATAACGCCGTCTCCTCCCTCCTCGATATTCGGTGACAGGGACATTAAGACCGTCCCGCTGCCGTCATTCCGCAGCCAAAAATAAGGCTGCGCCGACGAAAAACGGACGTGTATTTCTTCGCCGGTGAGTGTGATTTCTTTTGTGTTTGTTGTGATTTTTTCCATAAAAATTCCTCCTTTTAATTTGTCGACCCGTCGGGTCGGGGGTAAAGACTATAGCAGTTTGCAAAACAGTTAGTACCGAAAGTGCAGTCGTCGGCGACAACGATTTCCTGCAAATTATAGCAGCTAACAAAAGCGCTATTGTCAATAAAAGTACATTTTGGGGCGTAAACTGATTTAAGACGGTAACAACTGGCGAATGCGCTATTACCTATACTTTTGCAATTAGGCAAGACAACCGTTTCCAAATCGGTGTAATTTGATGCAAACGCGCCATGGTCGATACTCAAACAGTTTTCCATATGCAATTTATTCAAGCTACATTCGCTAAAAGCGTTTTTGCCCACAGATGTAATATTATCAAAATCTATAGGGAAACTTTTCAGAGCATAGCACCTGCTAAATGTGCCATCCGCAATATTTTCCGGCTTGATTTGATTCATTTCAAGCTTTTGCAGACTTTGGCAGAAACTAAAAAAATCATTTCTTTTATCAAGAGGAACGCCCTTGGGGTGATTTATTTTTATATGCTTCGAATACTTGCCGCCAAAAGTGTACATGATATAATATCTGTTGTTTTTATCGAAATCATCACAAAAAAATGTCATTTTTGCGCCGCTTTTAAATATGAGCCAGCGCGCTTGATTATTGGCATCACCCTTGCAAAAGGTAGTATTTTCATCGGCAGTTATGTGAATAAGATACTGACCGTCTTCAGTATACGTATGCTGAGGGTATCCTTTTTCATAATAATCGTTCTCCGTTCCATCTCCCCAATCACAATGGACGTGTCCGTAGCCAATATAGCCATCGGTTTCCCGTCCGAGCATATATTTGAATTCTTTGCCGTAGCCATAATTATCCGTATAGGCTTGAAGTAAAATATATATATCGTAATCTCCCGGCTCGGGAACTGGTATCCACCATTCCGGCGGCTGCCAGTCGTCATCACCTCCTCCCGGTTCTAATTGAAAAAGCTCATCAAGAATAGCGTACAATTCCCGCTTTTCTGTATTTTTCAACGGCGCGTTTTCAGGAAAGCAAATCTCAGGCGCGTTAAGATAAATAACGTCCCTGCCTTTTATTTGTACGCCTTCTTTTTTAGTTTTCGTTTGTGTAGACGCTGATCCCGTTGTCGTACTCATATAATCGCTCTCCCTCTTCATTTAAATTAATGAAAATTATGTCGCCGTTATTGGAAATAGTCGTGCTGCCCACTGCCTTGCCAATACCGATCTTCTCCCGCTCCAGCTTGGACTTGTAATTCCATTCGTCAACAGCTGAACACCCGCCGCTGAAATATATCCCCGTGCTGTCAACGGAATAATTCACCGTGCGGGGATACAGCGGGTCGCCGAGAGCGCGGCTTTCGCCCTGACCGTGGGAAAACTGAATAAGTCCGCTGAAGCTGAAATTACGGGCGGTAACGTCCGCCTTTTCGCAGTTCCACGCGATGTACTCATATCCCTGCACCCTCTTCCACACGTTGTCGGCTAAAGCTTCGGAAACGAATCCGCTTTCCACCTGAATTACATAACCGTTCCCGGAAGCAGTACCGTAAGAAAAGTTTTTTCCCGTGGAGCTGTTTTTCATCACGAGACCTATTATCCGCGTCCTGCCCTGATACTTGATCTTCGTATGCTCGGTGCTTTGGACGGGTGCGCCGTCGGAAGTGCTGCCGAAGCAAACAAGATGAAGCGTTTGCCCGGAAGATACCCATACGCCCACCATAGCGGTAGAAATTATATCCAGTATTTCCCCGCAGGTTTTCCCAACAACGTCAGCCTCCGTGAAATTTATATACTGCAATCCGCCGAACGCGCCGCCCGACATGGAACTGCCCTCAAAGCCGCATATACGGCAAATGTCCATAAGGACTTGACTTGATGTCATTGTTTTTTCTGTTTTCCAACTGTGAGACGTGGAGAAAGCAACATCAACGCGGCTCATTCTGTCATAGCATACAACATGACACACATTATTTGATACGGGGCGGCTGTCAACAAAGAACGTCCCCGATTTTGTTTCCAGCTCGGGACAGTTCGGAGTGATTGAAAAATCGGGTGACGCAAGACTGTCAATAAGCTCATCGGAGGGGTCAAAAATGTCAAAATCGAGCTGCACGGGACACCGTCCCGACAAAGCTAAGCCCAATGTACCCCAACTGAATTGGATATTGCCTATGTCGCCGCTTATGCCTAAATCCCAGCTAAAGACCGTCGCCGTTTAGATTTATAAGCTCTTTGGCAATAAGCGTACAACTTATCTTGTATCTTGTCCCGTTAAAATTCGCTTGTTTGAGTACAGCAGGAATGCTGTCACAATAGCAAAGTCCGTTAAAATCGGGGCAGTTCACCATAAAACTTTCTTTTTTCAGTTCGTCAATTAATGCGTTGCTGTCCTCGGGAACAAGCGCGCCTGTGGAAAGCTTAAGAGAAAACCGCTTGCCCAACAGCTTTTTATGTTCGTTGCCTTTGTAGTCGGTAAAGGAATTCTGCGAGTATACGTTCTCCCAGGTTATCTCATACCCGCCGATAATACGCAAAATAAAATTTCCTATGTAAACTGTATACCCGCCGTTAAGCACCTCGCCCGGCTTAAGTACATAATCCTCCATAACGTTCCTCCCTTAATTGTAAAATGAATTTCCACCCGTACGCTTGCCGCTGGTCATCAACTGACCGATAGTAGTTTTTATAAATTTGTTGTCATTGAGATTTATATTTATCGGAGTGAGCGCGGGTATCAGAGTACCGTTCGCGATCAATTTTTCAATGCTGCTTGATTCCGGATTTTTCTGTATTGCCGCCCTGTTTGCAGTATCAAGAATACTCGAAATTGCCGCCGCATTGTCAAGTCCGCCCATGTTGTCAATAATGCCCTGTAAATATTGCCGAGCTGTCTCTACACCCTCCTCATAGGCTTCAGCAGGAAGATTTCCAAAAATGTTCTTTGCGCCCTGCGCCGCTTCTTGATTAAGCTCGTCCAGCTTGTCGGAAACAGCGTCCTGTGCAAATTCCTCCTGCTTATCCTGCAGCCTTTCCCAGTCGGCGTAATAATCCTGAAGCACGTCCGCAGGCAGATTTAAAAGCTCGTCAATGTACCGCTGACGGCTTCCGTCGGCATAGTTCATTTTGTCTATTTCGGCAAGCAAGCTGTCGCTGATACCTGTTTCCTTTAGCTTATCACGAGAAGCTTTGAGCTTGTCTATTTTTTCAATTTCCGCGTCCAGACTCTTAATGCCAAGAATTTCATTACCGTTTTTATCCTTTACCGTTTCGGTAAGACTAATACTCTGCAAGTCCTTTTTGACCTGCTCCTTTTGAGATTTCAGGTCTTTGTATGACTCTGCAAGAGTGTCCGCTAACTTCTTGGAGCTGTCCTCCCAGGCTTCAAGACGTGCGCCGGCGATTTCCTGCTCCTGATTTTTAGTGTAATCATAGAGCCATTTATAATAGCTATCCCAAGTGTCCTCGTTCTCACTGCAATATTTTTTTACAAGCTGGGCTTTTAGCTTGTATTCGGTTTCGTCGTCGATTTTGTCATAATCACGCATTTTGGTGATTTTATCCCAGTAGGCTTTTATGGCGTTTACCCGCTCTGTTTCGGCGTCCTCCTGAGCTTTTGTAATTGCGTCCTGACGTTCTTTTTCGGCTTTCTGCTCTTCCTCAGCCGCCTTTTCGGCAGCAGTTTGTTTTTTATCAAGATAACTTTCGTAATCGCCCAAAGCGGAAAAATACTCCTTGCTCGAAAGATTACGATTTTCTTCAAGCCATGTGCCTAATTGATTATAGTAATCCTCCTCGGAAATTCTCCGCAAAGCGAGGTCGTTGTCCAAAGCCTCGCGTTTGGCTTTCAGATTATTTTCATAATCGGCAAGCTCTTGTGCATTCAGCTCTTGACTTTCGGCAAGCTGACGTTCGCCCTCGCGCTGCATATAATCGAAGTAGGTTTCTTTGGTGTCGATTTGTTTATCAGCATTTTCAGACGGGAGGTCAATTTTCTCGGAAACTAATTTGTTAAGTTCATTTATTGCCGCTGAAGCTTCTTTACCCTTGGCTGACGACTTATCTAAGCTATCAGAAAGCTTATTCAGCGAATCGGTTTCCTCTAAAATTTTCTGCTGCGTATTAAGAACGTTTTGTTCCCAGGTCTGAACTAAATCTTCCGCATTTTTTATTGCAATTTCGTTTTCTGTTGCAAGAGCAGCATTAAGCTGTTCGTTAGCCGCTTCAAGCCTTTTTACATCTTCATCATATTGCACAAGCTGATTTTTGATATTTGCAACAGAACCCGATTTTCGTTCATCGTCCGTAGTCGCCAATTCATATACGTCAAGTTCTGCCTGCTGACGTTTGGTTTCAAGAATTGCCTTTTCGATTTCGAGTTGTGCGGATAATTTATCGTTCTGTTCTTTAAGCAGTCCGATTTCTTCCTCATCGGTAAGACTAAGCTTGCCCTTGCTCTGTATCTCTGCAATTTTGTCATTGGTATCGTCAAGTTCTTTTTCTAATTCTGAAACCTTTTCCGTCTGCTCCTCATATGCTTTAACACTTTCTTCAGCACTTTCTTTGAGAGCACGGTCAGCGTCCGCCGCGGCTTTTGAAAATGAGACAAGTCCCAAAGTCAGTGCTGTGACAGCCCCGACCGCAAGCACCCACGGCTGTGTATTAAGAGAAGCCGCCAACGCTGACATTAAACCCTGCCCCGATTTTACGGTGCTGAATAAATTTTTTGCCGCCCCGGTAACATCACTAATGACTTTTGCGCCCTTTTGAACCGCAAGAGCTGTGCCTATACCTGTAATAACCGATAATATCGCCTCATGATTATCAATAACAAAATCAAATAAACCAACAACTATATCGCTGACATTTTCAATTTTATCTCCGATAGAGGGCATATTTTCATTTAGAGTACCTGTAAGGTCATTTACATTTGGCAGTAACTTTTCACCCAAGCTTGCAGAAAGATTTTCCCACTGTAGCTGTAAAATACGCTGCTGATTTGCGAAGCTGTCGGAAGTCCGCGCAAAATCTCCCTGTGCATCGGCAGTCTGCGCCATAAGATAATTGTAACGGAGCGTAGCCTTTTCAGCCTCCGTCATTTTGGAGTAAGCCGTTTCAATGCCCTGCGCAAGGGCGTAAGCCTCCAGATTGGCAACGGACATATTAATTCCCAATTCCTTTAATGGCTCGCTTTCCCCGGAGATTCCGCTTCTTATCTTCTTGAAGACAGTCTCCACATCAAAGTTATAGAACGAAGCCATATCTCCGGCAAGTCCAACCATATCCATAGACATTTGACGAACAGCATTGTCCGTAAGTCCCATAGATTTTAGCATTGCACCCATAGTACCATTGTATTCCTGTGCTGCAAGCGAGGACATACCAAAGCTTTCCGCCGCCGCGTCCGCCCACTCATAAATTTGCTGTGCGCCGTCGCCGAACGTCACGTCAACAACATTCTGCACCTCGGTAAGGTCGGAGGCAAGTTCAATACCCTGCTTTACAAAATCTGCAACGCCGTTTTTTATTTTATTAATGCCCGAGCTTATAAGGTCGGAAAGGATATTCGCTTTCAGCAGGTCGCCGAAAGTAACGGTCTGTTTTCCCGCAGCTTCTATGGAGTCTCCAAGATCGTCAATTTCGTCGGACATATTCTCTATTTCATCTGTTGCCTCGTCAGTTGAATTTCCCATACTGTCAATAGCATTTCGGACGCTTTCAAGCTCATTCTGATAGCGTGTAAGCTTGTTTGCGGTGCTGTCAAGTTCACGCTGGAAAGAACGCTGCTGATCTTCTGTGATAGTGCCGTTTTTAATACCAGCATTCATATTTTGTTCAGCGCTTTTGAGAGCATTAAGCTTGTTTTGAGTATTTTCAATCGCGCTTGAAAGCACATTATATTTTTGCTCAAGGATTTCAGCGCCGCCGCCATTTTTCAGAGTTGTATTTATTTCTTTTAACTCGCTGTCAAATTCCTTGCCTATATTATTGAGATTTGATAATGTACCGCCTAATCCCTCTGTAGCAAAAGCTGTCTGTTTTAACGATTCTTTCGTGTTGTCAAGCTGTGTTTTGGCGGTACCAGCAGCAATCTCCAGCATTTTATAATTATTTTCTGCTTTTGTAAGTTCCTGGATATATTTTGCGTATTGGTCTTTTGTTGTAGCACCGGTTTCGCGGGAATGCTTTGCCTGTTCCTCGACTTTTTTTAATGCTTCAAATTTGGTTTTTGCATTTTCAAGCTGTTCCGAAAGGGTATCAAATTTTGCCCCCAGCAATTCAACACTTTCGGGGTTGAATTTAAGTCCTTCGTTAATTACTTTCATTCTGCGGTTAAGGTCTTTACTTCGCTCCTCAACGTCTTTCATTGCCTTTACAATGCCTGATGTGTCGCCCTCGATATAAGCAATATAAGAATATTTACTTGCCATAAAATCAACCCTTTCACTTAGTAAAGCTTAATATATGTTTAATTTCCTCGTCCAGTTCTTTCATAGCTTTTTCATTGGCAGGTTTAACATTTCCCTGAGGCGGTGACGGTGCGACCATGATATGATTTCTTTCAAAATTTCTTGCTCTGTGTCCAAATTCAAGTAAATGAACAAGACCGCCTCTGCCTTTATTTTTTACAACACCCGCTCTCGCACTTCTGTCACGTCTGTTATAAGTAAATCTGTCCCAACTGTCTTTAAATACACCGGTTTTACCCTCCGGAGAACTTCTCCTGATTTCTTTTTCGAGATTTAATGTACATCTGTTTACTGCATCGGACACGTCCTCAACAATTCCCTCGGTATATGTCTTTATGCCCTCAGAAAGATTTTCAACAAGTTTTTCAACGTTTATTTTAATTTCATTCATACATTTACCTCGCTTTCATATCACCTCTTTAATTTAATTCTACCATAAAAAAAGAGCCCCAAACGGACACTTTGATTTATAAAATTTACCATAGTGCTTTTGCACAAATTAATTTTTATTATCTTTACATTTTAATTAAAAATAGTTTTAAATATTTTTATGTAAAAAAATGTTGCAATTTGAAAAAATTATTGTATAATTATTATAGATATGAATTTGAAATATTATCCTAATTTAATTACAACGGGAGGTTTAAAAAATGGGAGTTATAGGCGATGGTAAAGACCTTATTACCATATATAAGGAAAATAAAGGACAAATAAAAAAGGTATTTCATTATTTAAAAGAACATATTGGGTTAAGTATTATTATAATTATTTTCATTTTAGCTATAATAATAGGAGCAGTAGTATTATATATTAATGTCAAAATTGATATTTCACAAGTATCTATTAATCATAGAGAACTTACATTAAACATTAATGACACAGAAGAACTTAATGCTACAGTGCTTTTATCAAATAACAAAACATACAGTAAAGTTATTTGGTCATCAAATAATCCTGATATTGTTTCTGTTGATAAATTCGGAAAAATTACTGCGCATAAAAAAGGAACAGCAGAAATAACGGCACAGACATCAAGATTTGGTAAATCCGCAGCGGCGGTATGTGTAATAAATGTGAATACCGCTCCAACGGGATATTCTATTTTACTTAGTACAGATGAGGCATTAACTACCGAAATAGTAAAAGTATATGTAACAACATTGCCGGAGGATAACGTAACAAATATAACAATTTACGCGATTGCGCCGTCAGGAGAAGAATTTATACGTAAATTAAGTGACAGTGGATTTTATTTTTATACTGAAACCGGGACATGGAAAATTTATGCCATGATTGAAAATTCAGAAGGAAGTTATGTAGGAACAAAAGCTGATGAAATAGCATATCTTGAAGTCTCCGGAGAAACTTATAACTCAATATCTGAATTTTCCGGGCAACTGCTTGATTTTGAAAACGGGTTATTTTCCGGACTGTTTGATTGGTAATATAACGAAAAGCGTCTTGCAGTCAACTGCAAAACGCCTTATTCTTAAAAATATCCGTGGGAAAGCCCGCACTTTACCATTGCAAGCCGCTTTTCTGCGTCCACAATATCTATCTGCGCCCTTAAAACCGCCAGCCGTTTTTCATACTCCGAAAAATCGGGAACGGTAACATTATTCACAATCTCCGTCTCATCTTCAAAGGAGCGCGTCTCCGAAACCGTCTCACCGTCAGCTCGGCACTCAACGGAAGTCCCCGCATAGCAGGGCTGCATTGTACGGTCGATAAGCGACACCTCGAACATATCAAGGCTTGTAAGCTTGCGGCGGGGAATTTCCCCAGCACGTTCCTCCCGCTCCTCACCGTTGACATACATACCGAACGACCAGCCGGTAAATTCACCGTTCCGCGCCTTTTCTATTGCCGTCGGGTCGGTTATAACAGCATGAGCGCGCAAGCCGATAGAGTCCTCTTTAAGAGTAAGCTCGCCGCTTTTTGTAGAACCGAGCCGACGGTTTTTATCATGATTGATAAGCAGCTCCACATCGGAACGGTTTTCAAGGGACTTTTTAAAAGTCCCCGGGACGACCTGCTCCACGCACTTGTCGGGAAACAGCGCCGATTTTGGCATTATCGGACGGCTGTCACGTCCCACAGCATTTACATAACCGTCAATAACAGCGCAGTCGCTTCTTATTTCAATTTTCACAAGATCACTCCCTTATATCAATATCCTCGTCTGCCTCGGTCTGGGTAAGGCGGTACGCATTTTTGAGGTATTCCCGACCTTTTTCCGTCTGCGAAAGCCTGTAAATAAAAGCGTCCCGCAATATCAGCCAGTACTCCGTTATTGGAATATCGTCCACCTCGTACAAATTAATATTTGCATAATCGGAGACAAGCTTGTCAAGTTCCGTGTATATCGTGTATTTAACATCATTCGGGGACTTCTCCGTCTTATAGTACGGAATTATCAAGCCTGTTTCCTCCCGCAATTGTTCCATGCCGCTCACATATACCTGCACAAGCAGACGGCAGTCATATAAAGGAAGCGGAACGCCCTCCAAAAGCATTCCGCATACCTTTTCATGCTCTGCATTGGACTTGCACCCTTTAAGCATATCCCAGACCCGCTTTGTGCAAACGGGAATTATATACGACCCGCTCACAAGCTGCACGGGAATACTTATATTATCCAACGCGACCATGATTTTTAATGCTCCCCGTCAAGAGACGTACTTAGGCTTTCGGATTTATTTTCAGGACTTGCAGATACTGCCTGCTCCGACGTTGATGATTTTATATTTTTCAATAATTCGGCTTTAGCATCGTCAGTTGCACTTCTGAAATCCTGCACAATAAGGAGCGTGCCGTCGTCGTCCAACGCTTCCGCACGGAAAACAGCGTCGATAACAGTTGCTTTATCCTGATCAAAGCTGAAAGAAAAGCCCTCGTTATTTTTACCGATAATAGCGACCCGAAGCAGGTGGCTGTAATGTTCAAAGCAGATAATATACCGCTTGTTGTTCTGATTTCCGAGACCGCCAAGCTTGACCGTAACGATACCTGTATTTTCATCAATCGTTACTCTTGCAGTTGCACAAAGCTTTTCGAGTGTTTCGCCGTCCCATGTCATTAAGCCCGATTTGAGTTCGACCTTTTCCTTTTTGATTATTTCGATTATAACGTAGCCCAAATCGTCCTGATCTTCTGTTTTCTCTGTAGTGTAATCAACAGAAGCTCCGCCCTTTATTCTGCCAAGTACATCATGTTCCTTGATAAAGTTATTAAGGAACTGTATCCACTCGTCATCGGTTTTCGGAATATTCTTGTCGTCGATTTCGTCAACACGCAAATGTCCGCTTCCGAGAGTGTACCCTTTTGTATGTTTTGTTGCATTTGTATCCATAAATTATCCCTCCTAAAAATCTTGTTTACCCGTAAACGTATATACCGTAATATCCAGTTTATCATTGGAATCATAGATATAATCGCTTTCTAAATTTTCAAGTACCCGAAATTCGTTTTCGAGTTCTTTTTCCCGCATAAGGTCTGCCTCCGTTTTGCCGCCGCGGTAACAAATACGCAGCTCATATGTTACTTGCCAGTAAAGCGCGTAACCGTCTGCGCCCTCCGCTTTTCTGTGATCAATGCGCCACGCTGCGAAGCAATGCTCCTGCGGGAGAGTTATGTAACCGTCCTCAACTGCTTTTATGCCGTGTTTCTCCAGAGCTTTTAATACAAGTTCTATCAACTTATCTGCCTCCTTACCCGAAATTTTATTTCAACATGCTTGAAAAGAACGTCGTCAGGCGGACTGATAATGTCGTACACAACGCTGCCGTGGACTATTTGCGACGTTTGCGGAATAAGCTCCGCAAGCACTTTTTTGTACCGCACAGAAACGATAAGCGTCTCATCGGCATTGCCTCCGATATAATTCAGCCAGTACTCGGAATTTTTAAGTCCCGTAATCGACGCATATACCGTCGCAACGTCCTGCCACTCCTTTGTGTCAACGTCCTGCCGTTGGAATGTTATTTTCTCGGTAAGCTTTGTAGCGTCCACCATAAAATCACTCCTACACAACAAGATTTTTGCGGTGCATATTTAGGATATTCCGCACGATAGGATTTTCCTTTTCCGAGCTGACGGCGGCAGTGCGAACGTCGTACATATCCGCGCACAAGCATTTCAAAGCAATGACCATTTCGGGAAATTCGTCAATTTCGTCCGCCGTAAGAGCTGTGTAGGAAAGCATATAGCCCGTTGCTGCGGACATTATATCCGTTATAAGCTTGTCGTCATCATTGTCGGTAACGCGAATATAATTTTTTACATCATCAAGAGTAACGCTGCTAAGTCTGACCTGCTCCATATTTCATCACTCCGTTGCGATTATACTTTTGCGGCAGCGGCTTCACCACTTTGAACCAGTACCGCAAGCTTCTGGTGGTCTGTGACCTTGCCGTCAAGCTCGTACCAAACAACAATACCGACCGCGTGCTGTGTAGCATATTTTTCATTAAGCACCTGCAATTCGATCTGCTGCCTAAGATTTATGCTTACGCCGCTGTAATCGCCGTAAAGAATAGATTTTGCTCCCGCCGCCATTTTCGGCATATTGTCCGAAAGATAAACGGGCTTTCCGAGAAGCACATAAGGAAATGCGTTAGTTATGTTGCTGGTGTTGTTCATCATGAGGAACTGACCGTTTGCGTCCTTAAGCTTCTTGATATACGCAAAGGTGTCGGGGTGCATAGTCCAACAAGCGTTAGCCTGATAAATAGTCGGAATTTTCGCCTGTAAGTCAATAAGCTCATCCGCAAGAACTGCTTTTTCGGACTTTGACGTAACAACAGTTTTTGTGTTGAGCGCACCCTCGATTTTATCTTTTGTACCTTTAAGAAGTTCTTTCTCGTTAAATTCCGCAATCTTTTTCGCAATTTCGGAAATGACAAAGCTTGTAATGTCGATCTGACTGTTAGTTATAACAGATTTTCCGATAAGCACAAGAGAACCTACAAGGTGTCCGCCAAGATCAACGGAAGTGAAGTTGCCCGCGTCCGCGGTAATATCCTTAAATTCCTCCTGATAGCTCACGGTGATATTGTGACCGTCCTCGGTGTCACCCCATACAGGCACTTTGAGAGTACCCGTAACGGAATACTGCGTTGCTCCATTCATTATAGGGCAAATCTCATTGACTTTTGAAATAATATTTCCGGCAATTGACACGGGAATGATAGCACCGTTATTTCCCATAGTGATATTCTGTTCACCCGCTCTGGTCTCGACAGGGAGCTGTCCGCCCGACTGAATGAACGCCGCAAAAGCCCTCTTTTCAGCCTCGGCAATATCACTGTTCTGCGTTTCGGCGGGAGCTTCCGCCCTCTGCTCGGACTGCTTTTTGGCGTTAATGCTTGCCTTGACAGTCTCCGCGCGGCGTTCTGCTTCGATAGTGGCATTAAGACCCTCCACTTCCTTTTCAATTTCGGAGAGCCTTTTTGTCTCGTCCTCAGAAAAAGCCCTTACCTCGGACTTAGCTTTTCCGATAAGCTGCTCCATTTCCGTAATAAGAGAACCGCGCTTTTCCTCCAGAGTTTTTATTTCGTCGGCACGGTACTCCGCTTCGGGAATTTTATTTTTTCCTTTCATGATATTTCCTCCGTTTCAATAAATTAAAGGTTTCCCTTAATTAAATTGTAGCATAAAAAAAGAGTCCCGAACGGACACTTTGCTGCAAAAAATAAAAAATTAGAAGCAAGAGGCAAGATAATAAAAAGCGTTTTACAGTTGACTGTAAAACGCCGTTAAAATATAAATTAATCTGCACATATAAATTCGGGAAAGAGTTCTCCGTTTTCATCAAAAAGAAAACCGTCTGTAAAATCCATTATTTCCGCGGAAGTAGATTTCGGGTTTTCTTTAAGAAAGTTTAAAATGTCCGTCATTAATTCGGGCTTGCTGCGCACAAGAGCCATTATATAAAGCGTGTACTCCTCGCGAGCGTCAATTGTTTTTTCGATAATGTCTTTTAATTGCTCCATTATAAACCTCCGTTAAATTTTGTATTTGTGGAATATATTATATTCGTCAAAATCATGAATTTCAAATCTGTACGCATAATTGCCCGATTTATGAACAGACTTTTCCAACCCTTTATATTTTGTATCATACAAAGTATTTATTTCGTGCATAACTTTGCCGTATTCCTTTTTCGGCAACGTAAGTTGAGGATAACTATACGGATTTCCTTTTGAATCAAGTTTAACATTTTTTCCGACGGCTGTCAAGTCTTTTGAGGAAATCCCGACGGAACTGCTTGTAAACTTACCGTTCTTAGGGTCGTGATTCGGATTGAAACGCAGTTCCTCCTCATTATCCGAAATTTCCTCCGATTCGTCATTATTATTTTCCCCTAAAGACCAGCCCAAATCATGAATATTGATAACCCTATCAGTGTTCGGAGTATAAATTTCCCCTGTTTCGGGATTATACAACACATCCCCAAGACCAAGATTTATAAACGGAATGTTCAGCGGCGGCATATCTTCTTGTTTCCGTATATCGTCTATTTGTATAAAGCCTTTTTCTTTTCCTATAGCATAAGCCTGATACCGTTTGAGAATATCACCTCGTGTCAGCTCACGGGTGTCAAAGGCAAAATACCGCTTACCCTTTTCCGTCTCCATAAGCAGATCGGAGTCAAAAGCCGTCTCAAAAATATTGAGCAGCGGAGTAAGCGTGTCGGTAATAAAATTTTCCTTTGTTTCCGCGGAAGCATTACCCGACATCATGTTGGACGAAATGCCGAAAATACCGCAAATTTCTCCCGAATTGGTCTTCTTATTCTGATTGAGCTGCATATCCATAGATGTGTTGGAAACTTCCTTGAAATCCATACCCGCATTGAGAACGCAAACATTATCCTCCATTCTCTGACTGGAGGAATTCATTTCCCGCCAAGCGTCCTTTATAGACTTCATTGCTTCTTTCGACTGCTGATTTTGAGACGTGAAAAAGCCCTTTTTATTGCCGCCCTTTTTAACAACGCTGTTTTCGTAAAGCATTGTATTGTAAGCAGTTGCAAGCATTGTCCCGCTTTCCGAGACAATACCCGCTCCCTTGCCGTTGCCCTTGCTGTTCCGCAGTATCTTCAAAAAATCGCTTTTGGGATAGATATTTCCGTCCACCGATACGGAGTAATCCTTAAAAATAGCCTTGCAGTTGGGTATTGTGCTTAATCTGCTTTCGTCAACGTAGTACAAAGCGGCGGGCATACCGTAAATATCCCGTTGTATGTATGCGTAAGCTCCGCCGCCGAGGAAATAATCCCGTACCCAAAGACGGCGGAACATTGTACCGTTTATGGTATCCCCCGTATCGCCGTTAAGCAGTCGGACGCGGACGTCGTTTTTTATTTCTGTGACCTTGCCGTCCTCCGTCTCCTCATAAAGCTTTATCGGGAGAGCGGATATAAGTCCCGAAAGCAGCTCTATACAAAACTGTACCGCCGGGATTTCCAAAGCCTTTTGTTTTGACAACCCATATCTTTCCGCTGTATAATTAAAGCAAGAAAGGGTGTGATTTTTATGCGTATAAATTATGACTGTATTCGTGACATTTTAATTACACTTGAAAACGAATTGCAGCCCGGCAATGATTTTCAAATTTCATTGAACGACCTAAGCGATAAATTTTTCAGCGATTACTTAAAAGAAGATGTCGGTTATTCACTGATAAAGCTTAAAGAAGCAGGCTATATAGATGCCGTCCTAATTTACGATGATTTGTGGGAAGTATTCGATGTCATTTGCCGCGATATAACTTTTGACGGTCATACTTACCTTAATTCGGTAAGAAACTCGTCTTTATGGTCTGATATAAAAAAGAAATGCAGAGATAATGCGATAGATTTATCTTTTGCGACAATTATAAATATAGCAGCTACGTTGACCGGTAATCTTTTGCCATAGTTTTTGATATGTCAATAATCTTGTTGACAGTATCACGCTCCATTTTGGCTTTTTCGTCGATATAGCCGCATATGAACTTTTTCATGATTTCAGCCGCATACGGAATACTTTTTTCAGCAATGTAATTAAGTGGAATGCCAGACGAAAGTATTCTTGCAAATTCTTTGTCAACTGCCAATGATAAATCGGAAAAAGCTTCTTTTGGTGTAATATTCAACCTGCTCACCTCCATTTTTATTTTCCTTGACACCCACATCTTTCCACTGTATAATTAAAATAAGAAAGGGGGTGCTAAAATGACAATCAATAATTTAGAGAATAACTTACAGAAAATAACTGATAATTATTCTGAAACTATACGTTCCATTTTCACCGAATTATCTAATGAGCCTGCAACTCATGGAGATTTATGTGAATTTGGTCGCCAAACATTTTACACACTTCGAGAAATGTGCAGTGAAATTACTGATTACTTAAAATCAAATTAATTTTTTCCAGCGGTTGATGATTTGCGCTTATCAGCCGCTATTCTTTTATCCACGAACTCCGGAAGCTTTCTGCAAAGCATCTCGAGGTCTACCACACCAAAGTCAAAAGTATGTGCGGTTGTTTTCTTTTCAAGCTGCTCAATATGATTTATAAGTTCGTTATACTTTTTCTTCGAAATAAACATACCTGCTCACCTCCTCAATAGTTGATTTCGTAACTTATTAAGTTACCTTAAAAAATTCTTCTGTTTTCAATCAATGTTACAAACGGACACTTTTAACGCGCAATTGCGACTGTGCCTCCATCACGCTCGCGGTTGCTCACCTCTTTTCAAATTCTCAATACGGCTTATGACTGTGTTGATTGCGAGTATGACTGAAAAAAATTTCGGGTCATTCAAATCAATTTCGGGTGATATACTTAGTGTGATCCTTGCCACTTCCATATGTTTTATGGCAGTTTCAAGTGTACTCATATCTTCTTGCCTCCTCATGATATTTTTGTATGTTCAACGGACACTTTGTCAATTTTAGTTGACATATTTTTTTTGCTATGATAAAATAAAATTAGCCATTTAACTTGCTTTGCCGTGACTGCCCGCTTTTAGATAAAAGGGGGTGATTGTGTGAATTTGTTACGAAAAAAGTATGCGTATATAATTGTGAAAACAAAATCTGATACAGATAACGACAAATTCTTAATATCTAATGGATTTACTTTAACAGGCGGGTGTGGATATGCCGATTCAGACTGGACGTTTGAATACCAAAAGATAATCAATCTTTAATTTGTCGATATGCTGATTTTAAAACGGGCAGTCACGACAAAGCAAGTTGTAGCCAATATGGCTACTTATTGAGCAAAAAAAATATTAATTTTTTCCCTATCGCTGAGTCCTAATACATCAGAAATAACCGTCATTTCCGCTACTGTAAACTCTGTTTGTCCTGATAACTTTTTCCATAGTCCACCACGCGATAATTTGAGTGTCGTCGCCAGCGTACCCTTAGTACAATTGGCATTGCGTATTTTTTCATTAAGTAGTACGGTATTTGTCATTTTATCACCTCCATATATTGATTTACTTCCTGTAATTGTATAATATCACTTTGTAGCATATTTGTCAACAAGAATTGATGATTATTTTTTTATTCTACTATTTGCACAAAAATACACGTAAATTCTTGTTGACAATTTGGCACCGAATTTGTTATTTTTTGTTGACATATAGATAAAATTTATGCTATAATTGTCTACAAAGGTTGGAGGCGAAAATAATGGAAGTTGGCGAACGTATTAGATATTTAAGAAATAAACTGGGAATTACTCAAGATGAATTGGCGCAAAAGGTTGGTTACAAATCTCGTTCTTCAATTAACAAAATTGAAATGGGAATAAGAGACATTACACAATCTGCTATTGTTGCTTTCTCTAAAGCTTTGAATGTTACTCCTGCGTATCTTATGGGGTGGGAAGATGAAAATGTTGAAAGCAACATCGAAATTCTGCCTAACAGCAAAGTTCACATGATACCTGTGTTTGAAACTGTTTCGGCAGGCTTTGGCACGTATGCGGATAATTGCATAGTAGACTATATGCCTTTGTTTATTGCCAATGTATCAGATGTACCCGATATGATGTGCATTAGGGTCAGCGGTGATAGTATGTACCCCAAGATCGAGGACGGCGATACTATAGTTGTCCGTAGGCAGCCATGTGTAGATAACGGTCAAATCGCTGTTGTTCTGATTGACGGCGAGGAGGGAGTTGTCAAGAAAATCAATGCGGGTGAAAATTTTATTGAACTTATAAGTATCAATCCCATGTACCCGCCTCGAATTTTTGAGGACGAGGAACTTGAACGTATCAGCATTGTCGGACTTGTAAGGCAGATTATTAAGAACGTATAAAATATGGGGGAATACCAAATGAAAAAAATATTTAGTTTATTTTTAATTATTGTAATCACTTTATCTTTTTACGCTTGTTCATCTAACGGCTCGGAAGAAAAATTGATTGGTGAAATTGATTTGGGCGTTACTAAAAATCAAGTAATAGAACAATTAGGCTATTCTGATGATTATTATGAGGAATATAAGGGTGATCTTACTTATCGTGATATTAAGATTTTTGATCAGTACTGTAAAAGTGCTCGTTTTATGTTTGAAAACAACGAGTTGACAAGCGTTACTATTATTTATCCCAGTGGTGCAGATAGTAATGCAATTATAAAAACACTTGAAAAAGCATATGGAGAAATTGAAGATTACTCTACAGATAAAAATTATTACTGGACTCACGGTAATGCCACAATAAGCCTCTTGTTTGGAGAGGATTCTCTTGGTCTTGCAATATTTAAAAGTGAAGATTAAAATAACTGCCTATGCTGGTGGTTAAAATAAAGTTCTTGGTCTTGTAAAGCAGAATATTAAAGATGTGTAAAAGTATGGAGGAATGTAAAAATGGTGTTTTCCAGTGATATTAAATTTCAACTTTTGCCGGATCATGTTGACGATATGCACTACAAATATGTTTACCACGATGTTCAAGTCTGCATTATAAAAGATAGAGCACCTGATATGGATAAGATAAAAGAGTGTACTCGTAATGACGCTTCTGTAATAGTTAAATTAGAGCCTGAAAATCCATACGATAATGAGGCGATTGCAATTTATTCTGCAAACAATATTCACTTGGGATATTTATATAAAAATAGTCTTAAAGATATGGCATATGACCATTTAACAAAAGGTTATCCAATAAAATCAAAAATCGTTGAATTTAATGGAGATGATATTTACATAGATATTGCTTTTTATGTTCCGGATAGTGAGATAGTACTAAACAAGGAAGAAAGTTTTGCCCTTTTGTCTCGCTCAAAAGAAATGCAGGAAACACTTGAAGACATTGAAGAAGGTGACCAAGTTAGACTTATTTGTGATTATGACAGAGATTATATAAGATGGCTTTTTGCCAAAAATGGTTATGATGTAGGATATGCCCCTAAAAAGTATTATGATTTATTAGACCGTATTAATTCTTACTGTATACAGTATCATGCGGAGATTTCAGAAGTAATTGAAGCCGAAAATGGTCGGATTTCTGTAAAAATAGTTTTAAAATATTACTAAGAGAAACTTGTTATCACGTTGAATAGGTATTTATAAAATATTTTTGCAGTCAACTGTAAAATAAAAAATCCCGCCTGTGTTACACAACACAAGCGGGATTTATAAAAAGGAGTGATACCATGATAAAAAACACCAAGCGAAAGGACGGGCGGCTCCAAAGCAAGGTTTATATAGGCAACGGCAAGTACAAGTATGTGTACGCAGCCAACAACCGCGAGCTGGAACGCAAAGTTCAGGAAATCAAAATACAGCTTGGCAAGGGCATTGACGTTTCAGCCGAAAGGGACACGTTCGGACAATGGGCTGACCGCTGGCTGAAATTGAAAAAGCTTGAAGTCTCAAACGGACGGTATAACACATATTCTTATCGTGTGAAAAATCTTGTTCCTATTGCCTCCATGCAGATCGGTAAAATTCGTACAGCAGACATACAAGACATCATTATCGGGCTTTCCTCCGAGGGTTATGCGCTGAAAACTCTTAAGGACGTAAAAAATGCCGCAAGTCAGATTTTCCGTCTTGCGATTGACAATCGAGTCATAGATTATAACCCGGCTTTATCTGTCAAGCTCCCCGCCGAAGCTCCCAAAGAGACACGGCGTGCTTTAACAAAAGAGGAGCAGGAGTGGATCACAGCGCCTACAGAGCACCGTGCGCACCGTATGGCTATGATAATGATGTACGCAGGCTTGCGGCGGGGTGAATTGATACCATTGCTCTGGACTGATATTAATTTAGAGAAAAAGACAATAAATGTAAATAAAGCTGTAGAAATGATAAACGGTAAAAGCGTTGTAAAGGATTGCACCAAGACTGCTGCGGGTATGCGGACAGTATATATACCACAGGTTTTGGCGGACTTCCTTGCCAACGAGCCGCGAAATAACAGTATGTTGGTTTGTCCCAATGCGTCAGGCGGAATGATGTCCGAAAGTGCATATAAGCGGCTTTGGGACAGTTACCTCGCCGAGCTTAATTTTAAGTTTGGCGATTTCAGCGGCGTATTAGTACCAAACGAGCAAACCGGTACAATGGAGCAGTATCATAAACCTAAAAGCAGATTTGCACCAAAAAAAATCCCTTTTGTCATTCCCCGCATTACTGCTCATATGCTTAGACATACGTTTATAACTTTGATGTACATTGCAGGTGTTGACCTGCTCACCGCTAAGGAGCAGGCAGGACACGCCGACGTCCAAACGACCATGGAAATATATACGCATTTGGATAGTATATACAAGTCAAAGCAAATTGAGAAGCTTGACGAATATCTCCGTAAAATTGGTTAATAGGTGTCAAATGGGTGTCAATTGAACGGGGTAGTTGTGTTATATAAACAGTTGAAAGATGTTTTTAATTGCGTTCGGGACGCAGAGGCCGTGGGTTCAAGTCCCGTCGCCTCGACCAAGATGAAATCCCTGCAAATTACGTATTTTGCGTAATTTGCAGGGATTTTTTTATTTTTGTTTAAGTCATAAAAAGCGTCTTAAATACACCCAAAATACCTTAATAGTCTTAAGAGTGTGGGTCAAAATGGGGGTCAAATAATCTTGCCGAACAATACAACGGAATTGTTGGGTTTACTTATTTTTATTCTTCAACTGCTCCAGCACGTCCATAAGCTTCTGGGGATAAGGCACCCCCAACGCCCCCGTATTCTCCAGCAGCGAAATAACCTCGTTCGCCGCACGGAAAATAATGGTAATATTTCACAAAGCTGCACCGACGCCAATGATCTGCACGTCAAGGACGTTCGCAACAGCCACAATAATCAGCATGAGTACCTTTTTCGCGATACCCTTTGCGCCTATCTCGCTGGAAAGCTTTTTCTTCACAACAGCCACGATAACACCCGATATGTAGTCCGCAATTATCAGCTGAAAAGCCCGTCAAAGTCCCCGATAAGAAACCCCATAATTCCTATGATCCCGCTTATGAAGCTTTTGTAAATGTCGTTCATGTTTACACCTCCTAAAAAATTTACCGGCAATTGACACGGGAATGATAGCACCGTTATTTCCCATAGTGATATTCTGTTCACCCGCTCTGGTCTCGGCAGGGAGATGTCCGCCCGACTGAATGAACGCCGTAAAAGCCCTCTTTTCAGCCTCAGCAATATCGCTGTTCTGCGTTTCGGTGGGAGTTTCCGCCCTCTGTTCGGACTGCTTTTGGGCGTTAATGCTTGCCTTGACAGCCTCCGCGCGGCGTTCCGCTTCGATAGTAGCGTTAAGACCCTCTACTTCCTTTTCGATTTCGGAGAGCCTTTTTGTCTCGTCCTCCGAAAAAGCCCTTACCTCGGACTTAGCCTTTCCGATAAGCTGCTCCATTTCCGTAATAAGAGAGCCGCACTTTTCCTCCAGAGTTTTTATTTCGTCGGCACGGTACTCCGCTTCGGGAATTTTATTTTTTCCTTTCATGATATTTCCTCCGTTTCAATAAATTAAAGGTTTCCCTTAATTACATTGTAGCATAAAAAAAGAGTCCCGAACGGACACTTTACTTCAAATAATTATCTTAGCATTTTACACAAAACCATTATAAAAATTACAGTATTTTGCTGAAAAATGTAATATAATGATTTTAAATTCCAAAAAATATTGCAAGTTTACGTAAATATTGTATAATAGTTATTGCGGACACGGAATCAGCATATATACAATAATTTTACGGGGGATTATAAAATGTTTGAAAAAATTATAGATTTAATAAAAAAATATGATTTAATAAATAAAATTATAGAGTTAAAAAAATATAACTATAATACAATTAAAGGTTTATATATAAAAATCTTAAAAAATATCAAAACGGTTATTATAATATCACTAATTGCAATATTATTTTTAGTTCCTGGCATATTTCTTTTAATTGAAGTCAATGCTACTATTTCTCAAGTATCCATTAACTATACGGAACTCACGTTACGACCTGATGAAAACGTTGAACTTTATGCTACTGTACTTCTTTCAAATAATAAACAGCGCAATAAGGTTGTTTGGTCTTCAAGTAATTCAGATATTGTTTCTGTTGATGAATTCGGAAAGATTACCGCGCACAAAAAAGGTACAGCCGAAATAACTGCACAAGCAAAACATTTTGATAAATACGATACTGCTGTATGTACTGTCAATGTAAAAACAGAGCCTACAGGATATTCGATTTTCCTCAGTGCTTATACCGCATCTACTAACGATACTGTAAAAGTTTATGTAAATACAAAACCGGAAGACGAAGTTAGAAATATAATTGTTTATGGCATAGCTCCGTCCGGAAAACCGTTTCCTCTCCAGTTAAGTGATAGAGGATATAATTTTTGTGCAGAGACCGGAAGATGGAAAGTATATGCCGTTATTGAAAATTCAATGGGAAGCTATACCGGAACACAACCCAATGAAATTGCATATCTTGATGTTTACGGAGAAATTTGCGACGAAGGTGACGATTTGCAGGGAATTATTGAAGAATCAAGCAGTTATATATTTTCTGAATTATTTGGACAATAAGTTTTTAAATTATTAAAAATTAGGGCGTTTTGCAGTTGACTGCAAAACGCCTTAAAATTAATCCACACATCTGAATTCGGGAAAGAGTTCTCCGTTTTCATCAAAAAGAAAACCGTCTGTAAAATCCATTATTTCCGCGGAAGTAGATTTCGGGTTTTCTTTAAGAAAGTTTAAAATGTCCGTCATTAATTCGGGCTTGCTGCGCACAAGAGCCATTATATAAAGCGTGTACTCCTCGCGAGCGTCAATTGTTTTTTCGATAATGTCTTTTAATTGCTCCATTATAAACCTCCGTTAAATTTTGTATTTGTGGAATATATTATATTCGTCAAAATCATGAATTTCAAATCTGTATATATAGTTACCTGACCTATGAAGTGATTTTTCCAAGCCCTTATATTTTTTATCATACAAATCATCAATTTCACGGATTACCTTGCCATATTCCTTTTTTGGCAATTTTAATTCGGAATGTTTATACGGAGTTCCCTTTGAATCAAGTTTAACATTTTTTCCGACGGTTGTCAAGTCTTTTGAGGAAATCCCGCCGGAACTGCTTGTAAACTTACCATTCTTTGGATCGTGATTCGGATTGAAACGCAGTTCCTCCTCATTATCCGAAATTTCCTCCGATTCGTCATTATTATTTTCCCCTAAAGACCAGCCCAAATCATGAATATTGATAACCCTATCAGTGTTCGGAGTATAAATTTCCCCTGTTTCGGGATTATACAACACATCCCCAAGACCAAGATTTATAAACGGAATGTTCAGCGGCGGCATATCTTCTTGTTTCCGTATATCGTCTATTTGTATAAAGCCTTTTTCTTTTCCTATAGCATAAGCCTGATACCGTTTGAGAATATCACCTCGTGTCAGCTCACGGGTGTCAAAGGCAAAATACCGCTTACCCTTTTCCGTCTCCATAAGCAGATCGGAGTCAAAAGCCGTCTCAAAAATATTGAGCAGCGGAGTAAGCGTGTCGGTAATAAAATTTTCCTTTGTTTCCGCGGAAGCATTACCCGACATCATGTTGGACGAAATGCCGAAAATACCGCAAATTTCTCCCGAATTGGTCTTCTTATTCTGATTGAGCTGCATATCCATAGATGTGTTGGAAACTTCCTTGAAATCCATACCCGCATTGAGAACGCAAACATTATCCTCCATTCTCTGACTGGAGGAATTCATTTCCCGCCAAGCGTCCTTTATAGACTTCATTGCTTCTTTCGACTGCTGATTTTGAGACGTGAAAAAGCCCTTTTTATTGCCGCCCTTTTTAACAACGCTGTTTTCGTAAAGCATTGTATTGTAAGCAGTTGCAAGCATTGTCCCGCTTTCCGAGACAATACCCGCTCCCTTGCCGTTGCCCTTGCTGTTCCGCAGTATCTTCAAAAAATCGCTTTTGGGATAGATATTTCCGTCCACCGATACGGAGTAATCCTTAAAAATAGCCTTGCAGTTGGGTATTGTGCTTAATCTGCTTTCGTCAACGTAGTACAAAGCGGCGGGCATACCGTAAATATCCCGTTGTATGTATGCGTAAGCTCCGCCGCCGAGGAAATAATCCCGTACCCAAAGACGGCGGAACATTGTACCGTTTATGGTATCCCCCGTATCGCCGTTAAGCAGTCTGACGCGGACGTCGTTTTTTATTTCTGTGACCTTGCCGTCCTCCGTCTCCTCATAGCACTACATATATTTTGGCGCAAAGACTATATGATACTTGCAATTCCATTTAGAATGTGCTAAACTATTAATGTCATTCATTGACTTTTTCTCCTTGGCATTATTTTTAACTGCGATCGGCAACCCTGCTTTTATTATAATGCTTGGTAGGGTTTTTGTTCATAGCTATAAGCTTTAAACCTCCAGTAAAACTGTGGGTTTAACTATACAATAAAAATCGGCTTTCACGTTTGAATGAAAGCCGATTTTTTTACATATAATGATACTTATCACGCTTTGCGAAAATGAACATCAGAGACACGATAAATGCGGAAAACTCCGCAACGGCTACCGCCCACCAAATTCCCTCAAGTCCGAAAACCGCAGGGAGTATAAGTACCGAAAGCATTTGAAAAACCAAAGTCCTAAGAAAAGAGATAGCAGCCGAAACGCCGCCGTTGTTGAGAGCAGTAAAAAATGACGAAGTGAAAATGTTGTACCCCGCAAAAATAAATGCTATCGCGAAAATTTTAAGGGCGTAGACAGTCATTTCAAAAAGCGTCTTGTCATAGCCTACAAAAATATTCGCAAGCGGTTTTGCAAGAGACATTGACGCGGCAAGCATGACGATACCCGCAGTACCCATTATTAAAAAGCTTTTTTTCAGAAGGCTTTTTAATTCGTCATGATGAGCCGCTCCGTAGTGATAGCCGACCACAGGAGCTGTTCCTATTGCGTAACCGATAAAAACTGCCGCAAAAATAAACTGAACGTACATCAAAACGCCGTATGCCGCAACGCCGTTTTCACCCGAATATTTCATAAGCTGAAAGTTATACAGCATACTCACCAATGAACCCGATATGTTGGACATAAGCTCCGATGAACCGTTAGCGCAGGCTTTTAAAAGCACGCGGATCTGTATTCTTGTTTTTACGAGCCGCAGCAGACTTGTATTGGGACGTATAAAATATATGAACGGCAGCAGTCCGCCAACAAATTGGCTAAACCCTGTTGCAAGAGCCGCTCCCGCAACTCCCCATTTGAATACCGCTATGAAAAGCCAGTCAAGCACCATGTTCGTAACGCCTGCCGCGATCGTTACCGCAAGCCCCAGCTTAGGCTTTTCCGAAGTCGTCAGGAAAGCCTGAAAGGTGTTTTGCAGCATAAAAAAGGTGTTGAAAACAAGTACCGTCCTGCCGTATGTAACGCAGTAATCTATCATATCCTCCGTCGCGCCCAGCAGGTACGCTATGGGGCGCAGGAAAATAATACCCAGCGCCGAAAGAATAATTCCAAAAGCAACGGTAAGCTTTATCATCATGGTAAAATACCGGTTTGCGTTTTCACGGTCGTTTTCACCGAGCGTTTTTGCAACAAGTGCGCTGCCGCCCGTTCCCACCATAAAGCCGAAGCCGCCCAGTATCATTATGAACGGATAGACAAGATTTAACGCGGCAAACGGAATTTTTCCCACAACATTTGAAATGAAAAACCCGTCCACAACGCCGTATATTGACGTGAATATCATCATGGCAATTGACGGCAGGCAGAACTGAAATATTTTTTTGTATGTGAAATGATCCGAAAGCTGTACTTTCTGCATAAGTTTTACCTCTTTTCCCGCACCTTACAGTGCACGTTATTTTTCAGCAGCTCGGTGTACTTTCTGAAAAGTCCCACAAAGGTTTCCTGTTCCTCTTCGGTAAGTCCCGATAAAGCTGCAAGCTCCGCTTCGATTATTATATCGGCAGTCTTTTCCGCAAGCTCTGCACCCTTTGGAGTAAGGCTTATCAGCTTGCTCCGCCTGTCCTCCATTTCGGACAGGACTATACACCCATCGCTCTCAAGCCTTTTTAAGGCGGAATTAACGGTCTGTTTTGGATAATAAAGCGCGCCGCAAATATCCTTTTGGGTCACCTTTTCGTCTGCACGCAAAGCGTAGAGTATCCACAGAGTACAATCGGGGATACCAAGCTCCTTTGCGGCATAGCGGTATATCTCGTCGTTTTCCTTAAAAATAGTATTGTATTCCCACAGCTTTTTGCGGGCGTTGTTTTTTTTCATATTATTCCCTCCTAAAAGTCCGACAGCGGACTTTACTATTATAATCCGTTGTCGGACTTTTGTCAAGACCTTTTTCAAAAAAACACAAAAAAATTTGCCTGCACATAAAAGTGCAGGCAAAAGGGATGAGCCTTTAACCTTTTAGGCATACTATGCCTGTAAGGGTAAAATGCTCCCATTGGCAGCAATACTTCTATATCTCTGCCAGTCTGATCCGCGGGAATATCAGCTATTGTCCTTGACAAATTCCTTTAGGCTTCTAAGCTCATTGGCAAGAGCCGTGTTCAGAAGCTTAGCTTCCGCCGCAAGCATTTCGCCGTATGGGTTCCCATCGGTGTCCTTTTCATCGGAGTAATGTTCGTTCAGCCGCTCGATTCGGCTGTCTATTTCCTTTATAACCAGTTTACCGATATTCATATATTATAACTCCTTTTGATAACATCACTTTCGGTCACAAAAATATTTTTACCCGTTCACAGCAAAATATACAGTACGTAAGATATAAAACAGCAAATTCGCATGGAAATTTTTTAAAAATGTTTATGCATATGATAATTCAGGACAAAGCATATAGTTGTTCCGTCAAACATCAAAATATACAAAGTTAAAGTCACCGTCTTGGCAAATTGACGAACGAAACCCTTTAACATTTAGGGAATTTTGTGCTTTGTGTTAAATATGAATAAATAAGATTGACATTTATGAATAAAAGGAGTAAAATTAAAAGTGTATTTCATATGAATAAAGAAATGGAGAAGGAGAAGTTTTTATGAAAAAAATATTAAAGGCAGTTTTTTCCGCGGCTGCCGCTTTTATCACCGCCGCGGCAATGACTGTGTGCGCTTCTGCCGAAACAGAGGACATTGAGCTTGGCACATCAATGGCTAAAACTACCAACGGTTCATGGGGACAGACAGTTATTTACGATAAAAGTGCGTTTGACTGCTCAAGAATAACTCCCGATTCGGTAGTATCCGTTGAATTTGAGCTTGACGGAGAATGGTCCGGAATAGGCGCTCCCGTGGAGCTTATATTTCAGAATTACAGCACAGCCGACCCGCACATCTGGGCGAAGATAGCCCCCTTTGAGTACGATGAAACAACAGCGTCCTTTCAGTACGAAGATATGCTTGCTGCTTACGGAAGCGAGGATTTTTCAACTGTTGACAATCTTATCCTCGGCGACTGCGGAATTGTTATGAAAGCCACAAAATTCACTATCACAAACTGTGAAAAAGTCGAGATAGTTACAACAACTACCACGGAAGCCACGACTGCTACCGCTGCGGAAACCACGGCTGCGGCTCAGACAACAACCGCGGCAGAGACTACGGCGGCTTCGTCCGACAGCAGCGAAAGCGGCGGAAAAATTCCCCTTATCCCCATTGTAATTGCGGCAGTAGTTGTTGCAGTAATAGTTGTTGTGGTAATTATAGTTCTTAAATCAAAAAGACGTTTTTATTAATAAATACAAAATCATTTTCCGGGTCGTGAGCGCATATACTTACGACCCATTTTTTTTCTATTATTTTCTGCGTAAAAATTTTATTGGCAGCCTTTTCACAGCTCGGATCTTCCTGCGATATATCAAAGCTGTATTTCGATAAGCCTGAAAAGATCCCGTCTCCCGTAAACTTGCAAAGGCTTTCTTTAAGCGTCCATATCCTGAAAAAATCCGTATCGGGATTTTCTGAAGCGGCAATGAAATTCTGCTCTTCTACAGAAAAAATTCTGGTCATGACTTTGGGATTGAAGCTATGTATAAGCTCCGCGTCAACGCCTATCTCACCCTTGGAAATGCCGCATACAGCAAGACCGTCACAATGGCTGATATTAAAATGCACGTCCGGATACTCCTTTAAAAAAGGCTTGCCCTTTTCAGTTTTTGCAAGTGAAAAGTCTGTTATTCCAAAATGTTTTTTAAGAGCCTCCGAAAGCATGATATATGCGATTTTATGCTGTTCGGGACGTTTAAGCTTTTCCTCGAAAGTTGTGTAAAAGATCATATTAACTCCAAAAAAACGCCGCATAGACTTTACGCTCAAAATGAGCTGAAAGCTTATGCGGCAGAATTATTTTAAAAATTAAAATACAGCGTGAATAAACAAAACCGCAGGCTTTGTCTTTCCGTGAATGTGGAAGTCACCGTCCGAAAGAGCGTCGTAAATATTTTTCTTGCCCTTAAGAACCTTGAAAAGCTCCTCTGCGTCAGCGGAAATTTCAAAAGTGTTCTCCTCATATCTGTAGGGCTGAACATTGATGCTCTCGGTCTCGGGATTGATCTCGATATAAAATTGATTTTTACTTTCGTTATCGTTTCCGTTCTCGGAGAAATTGCCTGTAAGCACAACGTTTGCAGCAATATGAACCTTTACATTTGTAACGTTGGCAGCCATAGCCTTCTTTCTTGCCGCGTCAACGATCTCCTCGTATGAAAGCTGTTTTTTCTTCGATACTCTCTTGGCAGGAGCAGCCTTTTCCTCATTTTTTGCAGCAGCCGGTCTGCCTCTTTTTGCAGCGGGCTTAGCTGCTTCCGTTTTCTTTGAAGTCTTAGGCGCTGAAGATTTTGCAGCGGCAGTCTTTTTAGCGGCAGCAGGCTTTTTCTCTGTTTTAGCAGCTTCTTTTTTAGCGGCAGGTTTTTTATCAGCCTTTGCAGCAGTTTCCTTTTTAGCCGCAGGTTTTCTTCCTGGCTTTTTAGCCTCGGTATTTTTTTCGGTCTTAGGTGCGGCAGCTTCTGTTTTGACCTCTGCTTTCACTTCAGCCGGAGCTTGTACCGCATTGTCCTTAACATCAGCGGACGTCGCTTTTTTCACAGCATTTGCCATAACAATATCCTCCTTAATTTAAATAAAAAATTAAATACATTAAATAAAGAATTACATACAGAATAATTATATCAAAAAACTTTATTAAAAACATTATAACCAATTTAATAACAAATGTCAATGATAAATAAAAATTTTTTCTTTATTTTTCAAAAAAACTATTAATATGCAATAAAAAGCAAGAAACAGCCGCAAAGAATTTGACATATTATTCATACGGTCATAAGAATAAAAATCATTTTTATTCTTTATTCTTTATGTATTCGTCCATAGCCTTTGCAGCAGTTTTTCCCGCGCCCATTGCAAGAATTACGGTAGCCGCACCCGTTACAGCGTCGCCGCCCGCGTAAATTCCCTCTCTTGAAGTAAGACCGTTTTCGTCCGCAACAAAGCAGCCTCTGCGGTTTGTTTCGAGACCCTTTGTAGTGTTCCTGATAAGCGGATTCGGAGACGTGCCGATAGACATGATAACACAGTCAACATCGAGAATAAATTCCGAACCCTTTTTCTCAACAGGACTTCTTCTGCCGCTTTCGTCAGGCTCGCCAAGCTCCATTTCAATGCACTTCATTCCCGTTACGAATTTGTGCTCATCGCCGAGAATTTCAACGGGGTTGTTAAGGGTCTTGAAAATAATTCCCTCTTCCTTGGCGTGCTCGATCTCCTCGTTACGTGCCGGCATCTCCGCTTCGCCTCTTCTGTACACGATATAAACATTTTCAGCACCCAGGCGCTTTGCACATCTTGCAGCGTCCATAGCAACATTTCCGCCGCCCACAACAGCAACGCTCTTTGCGTGCTGGATAGGAGTGTCGGAGTTCTCCTTATAAGCCTTCATAAGATTTGTTCTTGTAAGAAATTCATTTGCCGAATATACGCCTTTAAGATTTTCTCCGGGGATACCCATAAACCTCGGCAGACCTGCTCCCGAACCTATGAAAATTGTTTCAAAGCCCTGCTCGAAAAGCTCATCGACCGTAATTGTCCTGCCGATGACCGTGTTTGTGTTGACCGTTACGCCGAGGGCTTTAAGTCCGTCTATTTCCTTCTGCACGATAGCTTTCGGGAGACGGAACTCGGGTATGCCGTACACCAAAACCCCTCCCGCAAGGTGGAGAGCCTCAAAAACAGTTACCTCATAGCCCATTTTTGCAAGGTCGCCTGCACAGGTAAGTCCCGCAGGACCCGCTCCGATAACGGCAGCCTTGTGACCGTTTGAAACGGGCTTCTTCGTCTCTGCTGCGCTGTGTTCGTTGTGCCAGTCAGCAACAAAGCGTTCAAGACGGCCTATGCCAACGGGGTCGCCCTTTATCCCTCTTACACACTTGCCCTCGCACTGTGTCTCCTGGGGACATACACGTCCGCATACCGCGGGCAGGGAGCTGGACGCGCTGATAACATCGTATGCGCCGTCAAAGTCCTCCTGCTGAACCTTTTGGATAAATGCGGGGATATCTATATTAACCGGACAGCCGCTTACGCAGGGCTTGTTCTTGCAGTTTAGACAGCGGTTAGCCTCGTCCACAGCAGTCTCCTTGGAGTAGCCCAAAGCTACCTCCTTAAAGTTTTTATTGCGGACATTCGGCTCCTGCGCGGGCATTTCATTTTTTTTCAAAGACATATTAGGCATTTTACTTTACCTCCTTTTTAAAGAGATTGCAGACTTCCTCGTGCTTCTCACGCTCGAAAGGCTTGTACATTGAGCTTCGCTCCATAGCCTCATCGAAGTCCACAAGATGACCGTCAAAGTCGGGACCGTCAACGCAGGCGAACTTTGTCTCGCCGCCCACAGTAAGACGGCAGCCGCCGCACATACCCGTGCCGTCGATCATTATCGGGTTCATGGAAACCACAGTTTTTATATCGTACTGCTTTGTCAGCGCGCAGACGAATTTCATCATTATCAGCGGACCTATTGCAATTACCTCGTCGTACTTCTCGCCGCTTTCGATAAGCTGCTTCAAAGCGTCGGTAACAAGACCCTTTGTGCCGTGAGAGCCGTCGTCCGTCATCATGCAGAGCTTATCGGAGACCGCGTTAAATTCGTCCTCTAAAATTACTAAATCCTTATTTCTGAAACCCACTATTGAGTGCACCTCGCAGCCGTTGTTGTGAAGCTTCTTGGCGATTGGGTACGCAATTGCGCAGCCGACGCCGCCGCCCACAACGGCAACCTTTTTAAGTCCCTCTGTGTGGGAGGGTACTCCGAGAGGTCCAACAAAATCCTGAATGGACTCGCCCTCGTTCTTTTGATTAAGCTTTTCTGTAGTTGCGCCGACTATCTGGAAAATGATAGTGACGGTGCCCTTATCCCTGTCAAAATCGGCAATCGTGAGTGGTATACGTTCGCCGTCTTCATCAACTCTTAAAATGATAAACTGACCCGGTTCAGCTTTTTTTGCTGTCATGGGCGCGTCAATGTCCATAAGAGTAACAGTCGGATTAAGGACTTTTTTTCTTAAGATCTTATACATCTGCTCATTCCTTTGCAAATTATTTTTATCGAAAATTCGATATTGATACATTATATATTATACCTCTGTTCAGCCGCAAAGTCAACAAAATATGTATTCATTTTTTAAAAGAACACATGAATATATTAATATATTACATATTTTTAAGGCTATTTGGCGTACTGTTTATACAATTGTTGCATAAACATAGCTGTTTCCCTTTTTGCCGATACGCTCCACAGCGCCGGCTTCGGTAAGAATATTCAGTATAAACGATGCGTATTTCTGTCCAACTCCGCTAAGGCTTCCGAAATCCTTGGAGGTGTACTCGTCAGGCAGACACTTCGGAATAAAATATCCCCAGTCCGATATTTCGTTTATATAAACCTCCTCCGCAAGCTCTGTGGGAATCCTGTCATACCGCACATACCCCCTGCGTCTGCCGCGCTTCAAGCCGTTTTCCTCGGGAGGTCGGCGGTACTCCAGAACGTCCAGCATAACAATGCACAAACGGAAATTTTCGTGGGAAAGAAAGGGTTTTATTTTGTACAGCTCGGGGAAAATATCGTAGGGTGTGCCCGTGACCGGAGACTTGCGTTTTTTTCCCTGTTCGCCCGTGACCGGGTCAATTGTGATTATCCATTTTTTCCGTGGTATTGGGTGTACCACCGTGACCCTGCCGACGGACAGAAACGCCTCCAGCTTTTTTCGGAGCTTGTCAAAGCCCGCGGTCTGTATCTCAATTATGCCGTCCTCTCCCACGATGTCCGCAACGTAACCGCCTATTTTCTGCTCATGACCGTCTGCGTACGGTTCAAAATAATTTTTCAGCACGGCATGAACCGTCTTTTCACCGTAGGTGCCTATGCCCGCTCTGATATGTTCTCCGCTTGTGACAGTTTGTACTGCGTTGTAAAATCTTTCTTTATCCATTTTTGCACCCCTCAAAAAAAGTCTCCTCCGAGATTTTCGGTAACCGTCTCCGCCGCGTCAAGTCCCGCCAATTCAGCAAACCACAGCTTCATATACAAAGCTGTCGGCGCAATGTTTGGGACGGGTATTACGTTCAGCTCCTCAAAATTTCTTGTGCTTTCATACGGGACTTCTCTCGTTGTTCCCGTAAGAAAAACGGGAATATTTTTTTCTTTTAATTGTAAGAAAAATTCTTTAGCGTATTCCGATCTTGTATTTATTGTACCCGAGTGAAAAGTCCCCATAATTACATATTTTATTTTGGTATCTATATGCGGAAAAGTCATTCCCACATAGGGAGAAATCCGCAGGATAAAATCGCATTGCTCCTCGATTTCTTTCGGGATTATCGGTTTGATCTCATCGGGAAATTCACGGTAATTTTCGTTCTTTATAAAATTTTCACCGCCGTCAAAATATCCGTAAAAGCTGTTCCCAGCGCTGTAGAAGCAGTCGGAAAAAGCCTGACTTTCAAGCAGCCTTGTCCCCTTGTGAACGGTAATTTTTCCTTCATCGGAATTTTTGTAAACCACCCATACGCCGCCGATTTTTTTGCTGATAAAATTTACCGCGCTTCGGAAATTTATCAAGCCGTTGGAGCGTTCGTCTCCGATAATATAATTTGCGGAAACTATGCATATCGGCGCGGAATTATTTCCGAACGCATATGAAAGCGCGGCGGCTGTGTACTGCAATGTATCGGTGCCGTGAGTAACTATAACTCCGTCGTAATTTCCGATATTTTCCCGAAGACAGTTTATCAGCACGGAAAGCGTTTCACCTGTGTTGTTTTCGCTAAGCTCTGTGTATGGCTGTACGGTATCGTACTCAAAATCAATGCCGTAATTTTTTTCATATTCAGAAAGCAGTCTGTACGGCGTTTTTTCGTTTGTGGAAATATAATTCCCATGCAGCGCGCTGCCGATAGTTCCGCCCGTAAAAACAATTAAAATTTTCATTTGTACTCCTTTCAATTCGGCGTGTACACCATACAAAATTATATCACGGCTTGACCTTAATGTCAATAAAAAAGGCAGACAAAAACGTCTGCCCTTTAATGTATTTATTTCTTTTTATCCGCCGATTTTTTAGGAGTATCCTTTTCCTTACCTTTACTTGCGGCGTTATTCTCTTTGACCTTGCCAACAATTTCTGAAAGCCTTAACGCCTTGTCAATATCCCCCTCGATTTTCAGCTTGCCGTTGGTGAAAGCCTTCACCGCGTCAAGAGAGCCGTCGCAGATGTTCAAAAAGTCCTCCCCTGAAATAATAAGCTTGCAGTCGCGGTCGTAATATTCATAAGGCTCAACGGCAATTTTGCCCTCTGCAAGCTCGATGTAAAACGCGCCCTCACCCTCGCCGGAAATGTCTACCTGAACGGCAAGATGCCCCTCGATACCGCTTGCGTCGTTGGCAAGGATAAGCTTTTTCGATCTTTCAAAAATTTCTTCGTAAGTCATAATATTTTCTCCTTTTTTATCTGATACGTCTGCCGTGTTCAGGCTGATTTCTCTTTATTTTTTTGGACGTTGTTTTCTCAAATTCGGTTGTCCTCAAAAGGACGCGTCTTATTGTTTTTGCAGAAGCAACCGTCTTGTTTACACCGTCCACGATTTCAAGTACTGCCGCCTCGATCTCGCTTTCGGAAAGATTTTTTACAGCCTCGGCAGCAGGGTAAATTTCCGCCGTGATAACGCTGTCCTCGCTGTAAACAAGAACGTCGCCGATAAGGTCGTGTCCCGCAAATTTATTTTCCAGTTCTTCCGGAGAAACGTTCTCGCCGTTGGAAAGAATAATAAGATTTTTCTTTCTGCCCGTGATGAAAATGCGGTTTTTATCGTCCGCATAGCCAAGGTCGCCTGTACGAAGCCAACCGTCGGGAGTAAGAGCCTCTGCGGTAGCAGCTTCGTCCTTGTAGTACCCAGCCATTACCGATGGACTTTTTACTAAGATCTCTCCGTCAACAGTTTTCACCTCGCAGCCGTTTACAATTACACCAACGTCCCCAGCGCACTCCTTGTCGTTCGGCGCGCCCGTTGAAATTCTTGGGGAGCACTCCGTCATGCCGTAGCCCTGCGCCATATTAAAGCCCATGTCAACATATGCCTTTTGCAGATCGGGACGGAGATATGCGCCGCCGCTGTAAATGGTTTTAAGCCGTCCGCCGAAAACGCTTTGAGCTATCATTGCAATAGGAATTTCGGGCTTCTGAGCCGCCGCAGCTTTTATCTGTTTATACATTGTTTCCGCTATCATCGGCACTATAAGCATTATAGTCGGCGCAAACCTTTTCAGATTTTGCGGAATGTGCATCATTGAATCGTTGAAGCAAAGAGTCGAGCCGTACCGCAGAGAAAGTAAAATATCGCAGGTGAAGCAGTAAATATGGTGTATCGGCAGTACCGAAAGTATGGTATCTTCCGCAGACGCTTCTCCGTCCTGACACATTGTGTTGTCGATATAATTGCTGTTGAGGAGCATTACTCCCTTGCTTTTTCCCGTTGTGCCTGAGGTGTAAACTATTGCCGCAAGCTTGTCTGCGGGGACGTCCGGAAGCTCCGCAGGCTCTGCTTTTTCAAGAATTTCGGGAAGCTCTCCGAATGAAATATATTCCTTTACATTGGGGCAGTTAGCCTTTATCGCGGGAATCATTTTTTCATAACGGGGATCGTAGCAGAAAATATCCGTGTCACTCCGAACAAGCAGCTCGCATATATCCTCGCAGGAAAGCTGCGCGTCAAGAGGTACAGCCGTGCTGCCTCCGCTTACCGTGCCGAACCAGCTTACAAGCCAGCCATAGCTTGACGGTCCTATAACAGCGGTGTGTACGTCTCTGCCGTATTTATTTTTAATATACCCGAAAAATCTTTTGATATCGGCATAAAATTCTTCAAAGGTTTTTTCCGAAACTTCATTTTTTATAACTTCCTTTAAGAAGACCTTTCCGCCGTATTCCTCCGCGGATTTTTTTACAAGATCGGCGATAGTTTTTATTTCGTTTTTATTCATATTACTGCTCCTTTTTCTGCAAGTCGGAGAGGTATTTTACAGCCTCGCCCACGGTGTGTATTTCAAGAATTTCCGTTTCGTCTATCGTTACGCCAAGCTCGTTTTCAAGGTCGCCGAGCATACTTATAAAGTCATAGGAATTAAAGCCCAGATCCTCGATAAATCGTGACTCCTCGCCGATATCATCAATATTTACCTCAACATAATTGCATATAAGCTCTTTGATTTTTTCAAGCATTGTAATTCCTCCAAAATAAAATTATTTTTCTATTATTTTTTAATCCGCCACTTGAGGGGCTTCATAAAGCAAAATTTACGTATTTCAAATATTGTGGGGGGACTCTCGCTGCATGGCGTTCCCTGCTATATCATATCGAGTATCTCCGCAATAGTTCTGTTTTCGTCCTCGATCCCGCGGAAAAGCACGCGGCATAAATAATAGTAAAAATACTGCATCTCGTACTCCGAAACAGCGTCAACGCGGTACTCAAAATTAAAGTTCAGACCGTTGTCCTCGGGACGGTGCATTACCGTAAGATAAAGAGGCTGACCCGCCACGCCGTTGGTATACCACATACTTTTGTATGGAATATCCGGCATTTCCTTTGTATTCTTTTTAATGGTAAGGGGCTGATATGTCAGGGCAATGCTTTCATAGCTTGTGCCGCGGATATTTTTCCAGTGCTGCGCCCTCATTGTATTTACTTCAATCGGATCGAAGTTTGCGTGTCGGAAAATTTTATTTTGCTCCGCCTGTATCATTTTTACGCCGTCAAGAAATGTCATTTCCGGTTCCATTACCGTCCGAAGAGGAAAGAAATGTATACGCGTTCCGCCCGAATATTTTTCCGAAAGAGTGCCGCGGCGGGCGATACAGGTCTTGACGGAAACGTCCCTTTCATTGTCGTTGAATTTGGAAAGGACAGTCCGCAAGCCCATAAGCAAAAGACTTGCCATGGGGACGTTGTACAATTCGCAGAATTTCATCAGCCGCATTGAGGAATCCTTTTCAAGCGGGTACACAGAAATGGACGCTATCGGACTTTTTGAAATTACCATAGCGCACCGCTGATCGGGGTTGTTGTTTTCCCTCCGCTGGGTGAGAAGCCTGCCCTGTCCCACAAAATCGGTGTACATAGGCTCACTTTCTTCAATGGCATTTTTCCAAAACTCCTCGTCCTTTTTGCGGGCGGGGGAATTGTCCTCGTAAGCAAGATCCTTTTCAAGCTGCTTGATGTAGGAATGCATTGTCTCGGAGGGCATTTCCGTGCCGTACTTATAGGAGCAGTATATCTCCAGAACGGCTTTGTTGAAGCCTATTATCGAGCTTGAATCCATTGTCATGTGATCGACCTTTAAATATAACCCGTTGTAGCCGTCGGGAAGCTTTATCATCACCACTTGATTCATCGGCGAATTATACCGCTCAAAGGGTATCGCTGTCCACTTACGCATTTCGTTGTGTGCGTCCTCATCTTTCCAGAGGGAAAAATCCTTAAAGGGAATTTCACGCTCCTCAAACGGAGAGATGTACTGATAAACGTTGCCGTCCTCATCGGGTACAAACCGCAGACGCATTGTTTCAAACATTTCATAACCCTTGTATATAGCTTTTTTCAGCAGTTCAAAATCCACCTCCTGCTGAACGTACAGCCCTGTGCCTATGCACAAGACCTGTGTGGGGCAGAATTTTATTGTGTAATTGTGCAGCCTCTGCGCCGCGCAAAGCGGATAGCATTTCATAACCGCGCCGTTAATATTTAACTCTTTCATAAAGCTCCTCCGAATTTTTAATGTACATATTTTTCAAGAAATCCTTTTACCTTTGCTTCATATGCTTCCTTGTTTTCGTAATAAGAAGCCGCATGAGCAGCGTTATCCACAATAAAAATATCTTTTGGGGAACGGCACGCCGCATAGTTCTGCTCGGTCATGTAAAGCGGTACGAAATCGTCCTCCCTGCCGTGAATGAAAAGCATAGGGATACCCGTGCTCTTCACCGCTTCAAGAGTGGAATAATCCTTAAAGCCGTACCCCGCCTTTTGGCGGCAAAGCATATCATTTATGTTCATTACAGGAAAAGGCGGCATATGATAATCACGCTTCAATATATGGGCGAAAACATCATAGGGAGAGGTAAACGCGCAGTCCGCAACGACCGCCTTTACGCATGGTGAAAGGCTCGAGATTCCCGCCGTCATCACCGCTACAGTCGCACCCATTGAAACTCCGTAAAGGACTGTCTCAACATCGCCGCCGAAACGCCGCTCCATAAAGTCCACCCACGCTTTCATGTCAAATCTGTCAAGTATGCCGAAGCCGACGTAATCCCCCTCGCTTTTGCCGTGGGCACGGTGATCGACAATAAGGCAGTTATATCCCATTCTGTGGAAAAACACCGAAATAGCAGCGCAGTCCTTAAGTCCGCAGCCGGTGTATCCGTGACCGCATATTGCAAGCTTATTGCTCTTGTTTTCCGCAGGCAGAAAGTCGCCGTGCAGGATAAGACCGTCGCGTGATCTTATAGTGATGTGCTCCAGCTCCTGCGCCAAAAGCCACTCTTTATTGGGGGTAATTATTTTTTTATACTCCTCCCATTTTTTCATGTCCGCCATTTCGTCAAGGTCTACTCTCAGTACGTCCTGTCTGGGGATAACTCTGTTAAATAAGGTTACTGCGCCGACGGCACAGGCTGCTGTGCCTACAGCCGCCGTTCCTATGGCAGCTGCTCCAAGGATTGATTTTTTCATACATATTCGACCTTTTTTCTTTATTTTCGACCATCAGTCGAATGATTTGCCAAAAAATTTGGTATTTTCTCTTTGGGAGAGAATACCATTTTGTAGCGTCTTTCGACTACTGGTCGAATTTCTTTGTTAATTATAACACGTTTTCGACCGCCAGTCAACTTGCTTTTTAACTAAATTTTCTATTGAAACAAGAAAAAAATTGTGCTATAATGATAATCAGCAATTAATTTAATGCGGAGGATAAGATAAAAATGAAAAATAAATCCGATATAATACTCAATTCCGCCGAGGAGCTGATGTGCGGAATGCAAAATCCCGCAAGGGACATAACCGTAGACATGATAGCCAAAAATGCGGGAATAGGCAAGGGAAGCATATACTACTATTTTAAAAGCAAGGAGGAGATAATCGACGCTGTCATTGAGCGGAGCTATACTCTTGCAATAAAAGAATATTTCAGCAATACAGGCAGGCAAAGCGGTACCATTGAAAAGCTCAAAACTCTTTTTCGCTCCATACTCACCAAGGAGTTCCGCAACAGCAGCAAAAATGTTATCCTTTCCCTGCACGTTCAGGACGACCTTCTGCTCCACCATAAAATGATGATGACGGCAATAAAAACTGTCTCCCCCATACTTATGGAAATTCTCGCCGAGGGTCAGGCGGACGGCTCCGTCCACACTGAAGCGCCTAAGGAAAGCGCAGAAATGATAGTCGCCATGCTGACGTTCCTGCTGGATAATTCATTTTTCCCTGCCGACAATGAAAGTATGTATCGCAAGCTTAGGCTTTATGCAAATGTTTTGGAGACCTGTCTTAAAACAGAAAAGGGCAGCTTTGATTTTCTTTTTCAGCCGCCCGAGAGATAAAAAATTCCCTCAGTTAGGCAGGTAACGGTACGGGAGTATTTTACCTATTAAAGCGTTTTACCCTTATTGACGCAGTACGCCTGAATGGGTAAAGGCTTAGCCTTTTCTGTGGGAATTTTTTTACTTTATTGGAACATACCCCGTATCCTCAATAATTTTCTGACCGTTTTCCGAGAGGAACCAATCAATTAAGATCGGAATATTCGGGTTGGGATCATCTTTATTATACACGGCGTAAAATTCTGCGGAAATGGGATATTCTCCGCTTGAAACGCTTTGTACATCGGGGTACACCCCGTTAAGGGAAAGCATTTTCACGCCGTCGTTCTTCCGCATTCCCGTTGTGTAAAACCTAAAAGAAAAACCTATGGGGCTTCCGCGATAAGCGTTGTAATTCTTCTCGGTGGGGACTCCGCTCATAAATTTTAAAAAAGCCGACTGGCTGCCGCTGCCCTCTAATCTTTGGACGGGATTTATGGGGATATCCTCTCCGCCAAGCTCGGACCAGTTTTTATATTTCCCGCCGTAAATGTCCCTAATCTGTTCCGCCGTTAAATTATCGATCGGATTTGACTCGTTCACCAAAAAAACGAAAGCGTCCCTGCCTATGGGGACAAATTCAAGCTTCGCACCATTTTCGGCGGCGTATGCAAGCTGTTCCTCCGAGGGAGCGGCGCACACCGCAATGTCGGCTGTACCGTCAACAACTCCCGAGTAAGCCTTTAACGTGTTCCGCATTTGAAGCTTGCTTTCGGGAGCAAATTTTTTTCCGTCAAATATTACGGAAGCTTCGGGGTACACAGCGTTCACAAACGCCGAATATACGGGGTAAAGCCCTTCCGCGCCGTCAATAACGGGAAGCTCACCCTCAAGGGGCAAATCGTCCTTGATATTGACGATAAGGGAATTTTCGTCAAACGGAAGATAATCCGCAACATCGACAGAGCTTGTCTTTTTTTCAAGACCGCCCGCCGTCTGCAAACGCTTTGTGCAGGTGAAATAAACGTACAGATCGAATGTAATGAAAAGCGCGGCAATCAACGTCAGCACGGCGATTTGCTTAAATAATTTCATAACTATTTTCCTCCGGCGATAAAGCTTATTATCGAGGCGTTGGAATACAGAACCGCCGTGTAAATAACCAGCGCGGCTGTCGCTATAATTCCCGCAGCGGTCACAGCCGCAAGCAATTTGCGAAAAGTTTTTTCATTCATAAAACGTCCTCCTACATACGAAAAATCGGCGTTGTTAAAAGCCACCTGACGAACATAAACGCACAGGCAACACACGCGTCCGCCGCAAAAAAAGCCGCGGCGATAAAAAGTATTGTTTTGGCGTTTTCGCGCTTTTCGGAATTATTTTTGCGTGCGCGTACATATCCTACAGCCGAAATTATAAGCCATACAAATATGAACGGCAAAAGAAACATACATACGTCTAAAAGCATTTTCAACCCGCCTTACATATGAAAAATCGGTTCAACAAAAGTGCCGATTATTATAAGAGCAGCCGTGTACAAAACCGCCGCCGATATAAAAAATGCCGAGGATATTAAAAACCGCGATCTTGCTTTTTCGTACCGTTCTCCGCCGCTTTTTCGCGCTGCAAGAAATATTATCAGCATAACCAGATTCCAGACCGTTACCGTACCAAACAGCGCGGTGCATATTGTTAAAAGCATTTTATCCCTCCGTTCAGAACATTAAATACGCGATAGTATAAAGCGTAACCGTCACAATCAGAGCAGCTGTGAAAATCGCCGATGATTTTATAAATCCCGTTTCGGCTTTTCGACGCTTTTCGTAATCGCTTTTCGGGGCGGCGATAAAAATTATAAACGCAATCAAGTCCCACAAAAGCAAAAACGGCAGCGTAAGAAAAAGAAATACCGAAAACAAAAGCATTACACCCGAAAAAAACGAAAGCATTTTATCCCTCCATTACAAGCTGTCAAGCAGCACCGAAAGTGCAAAAAGAACCACTGTCAGCACGACCCCGACGGTCAAGGCAATTGACGAAATTATAAATCCCGTTTCAGCTTTTCTCCGCTTTTCGCGTTCGTTTTTTGAAAACACCATAAACACAATAAATGCGACCAAGTCCCACAAAAACAAAAGCGGTACGGTAAGCGCGGTCATTATCGCCGCCGTGAAAATTTTAGATGCAATGCTGTACATTTTTTCCTCCCTTACCGCACAAAGGTGTACATCTCTCCCCGCTTCGGGGTAATGTTTTTCCGCTCAAAAAGCTGCGAGACCGTAACAAGCTCATACCCCTGCTTTTTCAGCTCGGGAATTATCATATCCACCGCCTCGACGGTCTTGACGTTCCCCTGGGCGTCGTGGAGGAGTATTACCAGCCCGTCCTCCGCCTGTGAAATAATTCTTTTGTAACGCTCCTCGGCGGAAACCTCGTCAAGCCAATCCTCCGCGCCGAGACCGCATATAAACGTCAGGTCTGTCGCATCATGCATAAGCTGATTTACAGCAATATAAGGCGGACGGAAAAATCGGGGACGTATCCCCACCGTTTCCTCCACCTTGCCGGAGGTAAAATCAATTTCCGCCATTATCTCATCGGTGGACATTTTCGTCATATCCGAGTGTGTGCGGGAATGATTATGTATCTCACAGCCAAGGCTTACGGCGCGGCGCATTACCTCAAAGCTTTCGGGAGTAATATTGTTGCCGCATACAAAAAAGCTTGCGGGGACGCCGTGCCTTTCGGCAATATCAAGAATTTGCGGCGTAACGTCGGCGGGACCGTCGTCAAAGGTCAATGCTATAATTTTTTCGGTACTCATAAAAAATTTCCCTTCCATATTAATATTTATAACAAAACAGGCTTGCACCTTGACAAAAAAAAATAAATCATATATAATATAAATAACGATTACATCAGAAAGGCGGTGTTAAAATGACAAATCAAGAATTATGTACACAATACGAATTTATCGTGTCAATGATTGAAAGCGGCAATGCAGACAAAGTAGTTGAAATTCTTAGTGACGCCATTGATCGTATTAAAGGAACTTCTAACAAAAATTCCGGTAAGGACGAAAAAAGTCAAAATAACTGACATATTGTCTGATATTTAATTAACGGTGCAAAGCCTGTTTAAGACTTTGCACCATTTTTGCAAATTATGCGAAAAAATCATTCCTCAATATAAACCCGCTTCATTTTCTGATCCTCAACAGGACGGTCGCCGAAGCTTGTTTTTGTGTTTGCAATTTCATCAACGACTTCAATTCCCTCGATCACCTTGCCGAAAGCGGCGTATTCTCCGTCAAGGTGAGGAGCGTCCTTGTGCATTATAAAGAACTGTGAGCCCGCGCTGTCCTTCATCATGGAACGAGCCATTGATATAACTCCGCGCGTGTGCTTAAGATCGTTTTTCACACCGTTTGAAGCGAACTCGCCCTTGATAGAATGTCCCGGACCTCCCATGCCTGTTCCTTCGGGGCAGCCGCCCTGTATCATAAACCCGGGGATAACTCTGTGGAAAATAAGTCCGTCGTAAAAGCCGTCCTTAACAAGCTTTTCAAAGTTCTCCACAGTTATGGGAGCGATATCGGGATAAAGCTCCAGCTTAATTTTTTTTCCGTTTTCCATTTCAATAACAACCATAATTAACGTCCTTTCAAATTCAAGTTTTTTATATTATACCACATATCGTTTTTTTTTGCAAGCCATACGGTCAAATCAATTTCACACAGAACGGGACGCGCCGCAGTATAATTACTAATTTTCTCCTAAAAGCGTGTGCAAAAAATCTGCACAAAACCCATATAAAAAAGTTGAAACTTTTAAAGCTTTTGCTTGATTTTTACACGCTTTTCAGCCGAAAGTTATAGCAATCCTATAAAATAATGCCTTTTTTAGGGGCGGGGTATCCCCGCCCGCAATTATGAAACAGCGGTACGGGAAACCCGTCCCCTACAGATACGGTTATTATTTTGTTGGATTGCTATAGTATAAAGAGGGCAGAAACGGCGTACCGCTTCTGCCCTCTTTAATATTATTTCACAAGTTCCAATCCTGCCGCCGAACGGCTGAAATCCTCGGGCAAAGCAAGATGCTTATCCCAGCCGTACCAAAAAAGACAGCCCAAAATCTTGAAAAACATACGCATATCCCAGTGCAGGAAATTGCTCGTCAAGTCCTTGCGGACATAGGGCATAAGCCGCTTTTCAACGCCCTCTCCTATCGCTTCCGCATACTCTTCGGCAAGATCTTTTATCCCTGTCCTTATAATTTCGTAAAACTCGTCGCGGACTGACTTGTCGAAAATCGGGAGCTGTACGATAAGTCTGTCCCCCTCCTTTTCAAGCAGACCCTTTTTCAGAAAGTCCGCCGCCTTTTCCTCCTCGTATTCCGTAAGCTTTTTGGCAGGGTCTTTTGCAAGATCTATCAGCAGGGAAATATTGTTTCCGTCTATCCATCTGTCACGGCCGATAAGGCAGTCGTCGGGACGTCTGTTGCCGCAAGGAAACGGCGGCGCTTCAAAACCGTTCAAAAAGCCCACGTGTCCGTGATCGGCGGTATCAAAGAATTGGTGAAGGCATGACCAGTGCACAGTTTTCAGCTCTTTAAAAAGCGAGCCGTCAAAGCTTTCGTCCGGCAGGATATACAGTACGGTAAGCTGATATTCCCGTCCGTCGTCAGGGTATTTTCCGATGTATTTTTTCAAGTACTCATCTCTGCCCACTGTGCCGAATATGTCCTCCGCGGCGGCGTACATAAGCCACATAAGATAGCGATAGTCAAAATGATTTCCGTAAAAATCAAGGGAGGTAATTTTGTCTTTCAAAGCAAGAAGCCTTTCGCTGATCTTTTCGGGAAAACCGTTTTCGTGGAACGCTTTGTTTGCGTACAGCTTCGCCTCCATATATTCCTGCTTCGGGAATACGCAGCAATTTGAAAGATACTTCCCTTTTGCGGGACTGATCAACAATTTTTCCTCAGTCATTCTTTCAAGTATCTCTTCCAGATAAACGGGTGCGACGCCCATTTCGTCCGCAATGTCATTTACGGATTTTTGCTCTGTTCGGCAGATCACTATTATCTGTGGTACGATTTTTGAACTGTCCATAAGCTGTGAAGCCCGCGACATACTTCCGCCCCAGAACCAGTCTGCCTGCGCGGGAGCGTATGCCGATTTGCCGATATTATTCATATTATCAAACCTTTCTTTAAGCTGCTTTCTCGCGTCGAAAAGTCTGCGCTTGACAGTGCCGACGGGAATTCCCAAATCGTCGGCAACAGACTGTACAGACTGTTCGCGGAGATAAAAGCGTATCATTATCTCACGGTATGACGAGGCAAGGCGTGAAAGCGAATAATTAAGAGCGGAAATATCCTCCTCCGCGATAAGCTTTTCGATAGGCTGTGGAACGTCCGCGGCAATTCCTCCCGCCGCTTCTATAGGCAGGTCGGGGTTGCGCTTGTGCCTGATATAGTCGGCGTACTTGTTCCGCGCCGTTTTCCAATACCATGAATAAAAGCTGACTATCTCCCTGTCTGAGGACAGTGCGCGGACAGCCTCGTACAGAATATCCTGCGCCAAGTCCTTTGCGGCTTCGCTGTCGGATATCCGCTTTACGCAGAAAAGATAGGTGCTTTCGATTAGCTCGCTGTTTATATATTCATTCATTTTCTCACCTCGTTTTGCATGATGTAAACCGATTTACGCTTAATAAGTCGGAAAAAATATAAAAAGGTTCGGTATTTTGGCATATAACGGTACGAAAAAATTGTTATCCATAGGAAGCGTTTTGGTAGAGGCAGGGACACCCCGCCCGCAGTTATGGAAAAACGGGACGGGAAACCCGTCACCTGCAAATTAGGTTATTGTTTTGCAGGATATCTATATAAAAAAGAGAACAGAAAATAACTGTCCTCTCGCTTCCGCTCAATATTCGTAAGGCTCGTCGGTCTTTATCCCTCCGCCGCCCTTGACGATAAATTTCCCGTCCGGATAATATTTTTTCGCGTAATTCACCGCCTGCGGTTTCATGCGGAATTTTCTCGCAAGCTCAATGTCCGCCACAGTCCAGTCGGAACGATAAACATATCTTCCGTTCTCAAGCTCTATGTAGTAAAAATTATACTTATCCATTTTAAGACCTCCGTCACAGCACCTGATCGTCCAAGGTGAGGTTGTAGGACGTGAGAAATTCCCTGACAAATTCCTCTGCCTCGGGTAAATTCATTTCATGGACAGCTTTCAGAGTGCTTTTTTCAGCGTCCGCAAAATCGCAGTTGCCCATCTGCCGTTCCTCCAGACATTTTATCAGCGCGGATAGCTTGTCCGCCGCCTTGACAAGCTGCCAAAGCTCACGCTCCTCCTCAGTCTTGCCGAACAGCGGCGCGTAATATTCGCGCAAGTCCTGCGGAAGATAACTAAGCAGCTTTTTCTCCGCCAGCTTTTCTATCTTGTCGTACTGCTCCTTTATTTCGGCATTGTGGTACTTTACGGGCGTGGGCAAGTCCCCCGTGATAATTTCCGTAACATCGTGGTACATAGCAAGCAAAGCGACCCGCTCTGGGTCAACATTCCCTCCGAACCGCACGTTGCGGTACAGCGCAAGGACGTGGGCGATAAAAGCCGTCTCCAAGCTGTGTTCGCTGATGTTTTCGGTAATGGTGTTCCGCATAAGCCCCCAGCGGTTTATGTATTTCATTCTTGAAATTATGGCAAAGAATTTGTTTTCCATAGTATACCTCTTTTTGTTATTATTTTACAGCTTGTTATAATCTATCCCCAGCCTTTTAGCAAAATCTTCTATAGGTTCAATCTGATGTTCGGGTAACCTGTCAATCAGGCTGTACGCCAATTCTCTCGTACTCATAAAAATTACCTAACAATTAAAAATATACCGGCGTTTGCAAAAAATAAAATAAACCTGCCCGCCCCCTTGAGGGGACTTAACACAGTAAATTTTTGCCGCATTTAACAGCAGGGGGGACACTGCCCGCGGGAGCTTTCCCACTTAGTTGCCAACCTCAATACTAATCTCATTAAACACCTTAAGCAGATCGTCAACATTGGCGTTTTTCTTTTCCTCGCCCTTGATGTCCATAACGCACCTGCCCTCGTGCATCATAACAAGCCTTGTGCCGTACTCGATTGCAAAACGCAGATTGTGAGTAACCATAAGAGTGGTAAGATTTTTCTCCTTTACCACCTTGTCGGTGATCTGCATAAGAGTTTCCGAGGACTTGGGGTCAAGAGCCGCCGTGTGCTCATCAAGGACAAGCAGGTCGATGTCAGTCATGGAGGCGATAATAAGAGCCGCCGCCTGCCGCTGTCCTCCGCTTAAATTTCCCACGGGGACGTTCATTCTGTTCTCCAGACCCATTCCGCAGGTCTCCAGCAGGGATTTGTAATAGTCCACCCGCTTTTTGTTGACCCCCGCGCCCAAGCCGAAGGACTTGTTTTTATTATCCGCAAGAGCCATATTTTCCAGTATGGTAAGATTGCCGCAGGTGCCGAGACGGGGATCCTGCAAAACCCGTCCGATAGACTTTGCCCGCTTGTGCTCGGGGAGCTTTGTGATGTCCTCACCCTTGAAAATAACAGTACCGCCGTCCGGCTTTATCGTTCCGCAGGCAAGGTTCAGCAGAGTGGTCTTGCCGCTGCCGTTTGAGCCGATCACCGCCGCAAATTCTCCCTTTTCAAGCTTAAAGGAAAAATTGTCGAAAAGGGTGGTTTCGTCCACTGTACCCGCGTTAAAAATTTTTGTGATGTTGTTTAGTTCAAGCATTTTTATGCTCCTTTCAGGCTGCTTATGTATCAAAATTTTATATTGCTTATCTCATTCTGCAAGCATTCAAGAAATTTCGCCGCGTGACCGCCGTCCATTTGTGTATGATGAAACTGGAACGATATCGGCAGAACTGTTTTTAAAAGCTTTTTCCTGTATTTTCCCCAAATAACAAAGGGATTATTATAAACCCCGGCGTAGATATTAACCGCGCCGTCAATATCGCACCCAACCAACGCAGACGTGCCTATAACCATATGACCGTCTGCTTCATATGGTTGGCAGGAGTCGTGTACCTGTTTTGTTAATTTCAAGTAATCATTATTAAAGGCTTGCAAGTCTTCCGAAAAGGGAATATCACAGGTATTTATGCCGCCGTCTGCCGTGGTGACAACGGTGTTCACCGCAATTTTATCATACTGCATAAGCTTATCCCCAACAGGCAGCAGATAAAATTCCGCGACCTGCGCCGCCGCTTTGCCAATGTACCAACACATCAGCATATTGAATTTGCATTTATTTCTGCGGCTGAACGATACAAGACGTGTAACGTCCAGCGTCTTAAACAGCGTGACCATTGGCATGGGAGCATTCAGCCACATCTCGAATGCCGCCGCGCGTTTGGTTTGTTTTGGGTCTATTTCTTTCATGCTACGCTCCTTTCAGACTGCTTTTCGTTATTATCTTTATTAATTTAATTATTTGATGTTCTTGTTAAAACACCGTCAACGACCTTATAAACTCGGTCTTTATTTATTGCCGCCTTTTTCTCTATTTCACTTTCTAAATCAATACCGAGAATTTCAGATAATCCCATAAGATAAATAGCAATATCAGACAATTCTTCCCCTATATTTGTCTTTTTTTTGCGCCAAGCATCATATGCTTCAGCGACCTCGCCATAAAGAAGGCAGAATTCCATATTAACATCTGTAACATTAAATCCCTTATTCAGCTTGTTTTGATATATCTCTTTTTGCATTTCTTTCATTTTCATTTTTTATTTGCTCCTTTCAGGCTTCTTATGTATTTAAAAATCGTCCTGTAAATTTAAATATTTAACAATTTAAAAGTTTAAGCAAGTTATCCTTAGACCGTTTCGCTTCCTCCACAGGTCTTACTTCAAAATTTAAGTAAGTATCATCATTGAAAAAGGTTTCAAACAGTAAAAAGTCCACATAACCCTCTCCCACGCTCTGATGAGAACCGAATTTATCGTTTTTGTCGTGGATATGTATTTCCCTTACGGCAGCCTTATTTTTATCAAAAAATGCAAAATCATCTTCGTACAGCTTACCGTTTGCCGCATACATTTTTGCAATATCAAGCGTAAGATACAACCGCTCCTTTTCATCTATCAAACGCTGTATAACACGTCTTCCGACATCGTCAAGACTGTCATTTTCCACGCATACCATAACGTCTCCTCTTGCGTTTATCAGCTCTTTGAGATTTTCATAAAGGACTTTTTCATAATGCTCCGCGTAAAAAGGAGTTGCTTTTTCTCCACTTTTTTTAAATTTGGAGTACACTCCCGTGTGGAACGTCATGTGTCTTGCGCCGATAACATTAGCCTTTTCAAGTATTAGCTTGAATTCGTCAAGAATTCCTCGACGTATGAGCGGATAATCACTGAACAAGCTTGTATTGTCTGCGGGCGAATGGAACGTCACTTCAACGCCGCTGTCCTCGGCATATTTTTTTATTTCAAGAAGCTTGTCGTTTGATAATTCGTTCAGAAAATACGCAGGCGCACCCAACTCAAACTGTGCAAAGTCAAATCCGTATTTTTTAGCGTCGTCTATACCCTTGAAATATGTTTCCTCATAAACTGCGTGATAACCTGTTTTTAAAGTCATGGGTATACCTCCTGCATTAAATTTCAATTAATCAAGCAATGTTGTCCCGTAAGAATTGTCTATGGCGCACAGCCATTTGCCGTTGATATTTCTGTACACATATGTCGCCCTGCGGTCCATGCTGTATTCGGAATTATCCTTATTATCAGCGTCCAAAAGCGTCTGCGATAAAACCAATACCGTATCGCCTGCCTCGATCATTAACATTTTTCCCTGCGTGGGAACTACGCTGTTATTAAAATAAGCGGCAATTTTTATAAAAGCTTCTTTTATGGCTTCCTTGCCTTTAACTTCAAGTCCCGGTTTTACAACCAATACAGCATCGTCCGTGTAAAACTCTTTTAAGTCATCGAAACGTTCTTCCTTGATTGCCTTATCGGCAGCGGCTATCAGGTTTTTTATTTCTTCATTCATATTAAAATCCTCCGTTTGTTTTGACAGCTTTATGCTTTGTTGATGTGCATTATGCACGCTTTTTCTTTCCTGTTAATTTCTCGCTGAACACCAGAGCAAGAGTAAACAGTACCGCCATAAGCAGCTTCAAATACTCGGTGGGAAGCTCCAGCTGGAGAGCGATAGACAGGAACGCCTTATACAAAATACTTCCCAAAATAACCATTGTGGTTGGCTTCATAAACTTTACCTTCTTGAAAATGCTGAGACCGATAATTACCGAAGCAAGTCCCAGTACAACCATACCCACGCCCATTTGCTGATCGGCGGAGCCTTTCTGCTGTGCGATAACGCAGCCTGAAAGCGCGGCAAAGCCGTTGCCTATTGCAAGACCCAAAATCTTTGTATATCCGGGGTCTTTCGCAAGCATAGTCACATAACGCTCGTTGTCGCCTGTGGCGCGGAGAAGAAGTCCCGACTTGGTTTTGAGATAGAAGTCCATAATTATTTTGCAGATAACTACAAGGATAAGTGAGAGTATAACTATCTTCCATTTGCCGGGAAAAATATTGGCAATTCCCGAATTGAAAATAGTGGGCTTTTTAAAGAACGAAGCCACGGTAATGCCGTTGTTGCCCTTGAAGAGTATAACAAGGTTTATGGACAGCATTGCGGTGTACACAATAATTCCGCACAGCAGGGGACGTATATTCAGCTTGACATGGAGAAGTCCCGTGATCGCACCGCAAGCCATGCCGAGAACGAAGCTTATCAGCAGACTGAGCCATGGGTTCACGCCGTTTATGATGAGCACAGCCGTTACTATCGCGCCCATGGGCATAGTGCCGTCCACGGACAGATCGGGGAAGTCCAGTATGCTGTAGGTTATGTACACGCCTATTGCAAGCAGTGCATACATAAGTCCCTCTTCAAGAGTTACACGCAAAACGTTTGTTATTATAGTTATTATATCCATAAAATTACCTCGCTAAATTTGTATGATACTCATTATACCATATTTTGCACGGATTGACAAGAGTTATACCCGACTAAATCAAATCGGGGCGGACTTTATTTTTAATTCGCAGACAAGCTTCGACGTGCATTATCCAATGCCTTGACAGCGGCATTTTTATCAGTCCGCACACGTCCTTGCCGCACCAGTAATCTATCAGCCAAACGGCGTTTTCGTCCTCGCTTACTGTTTTAAGCTTTTTGAGGTTCTCCCTGTCGGCTTCCGTCATTTTTGTTTTCATATCCGAATGAGAAAGATTTTTTAACAGTTCCGCGGTTGCATTGTCCACATCCGCAATATAACTGTACAGTACGTCAATATCAAGCTTTGAGGAAAACTCGGAAATTTCCGTTCCCGAAAGCTCGTTGCCCGTGGTTATTATGGGGGAATTCATTTTTCCCTGATACTCATTTGCAAAAAATATCTGCGTGCTCTTTTTTATCAAAGAATTTGCGGTAATATCCTCGATACGGAAAATATGATAAAGAGAGTAAGCAATGGTTTTGCTGTGAAATCCGTCGGCGTTCGGATAGGGCATTGCATTAAACTCTTCCCTGTTCAGCGTTTCTTTAAATTCAAGCATCTGTTCCATAAGCTTCTTTCGGAGAACAAGCAGTGTCTCTATCCCCTGCGGAAAGGTTTCCTTTTTCTTTATTTGGAGCTGCATTGTCTTGTTAAGCTCCGACCATTCTTTATTCATATAAAGCCTCCATAAATTTTTCGTAACCGTCCACAAAATCCGTAAACCCGCCGAATAGATTTTCGTCATGCCCCTCGTTGTAGATCTCATTTTCCCCACAGTGCTTTTCGGTCGGGATATAGGTGGAATTCGGCAGATTTTCATGAAGGTCAACAGCAAGCCTTTCGGGGTGGTAATCGTCCGAGCAGGGGTAAATCAATGCTGGAATTTTTATTTTCCGTAATTCATCATCGCTTAAATTTGCTCTGTAAAAATTCGGGTCGCCCATCCATTTTCCCCAATTTGTAATTATTTCGGCAAAATCGCTGCTGTTCATTCTGAGAATTTTTTCGCTGTCCTTTCGGCAAAGCTCAGCAAGCCACCTTGATATGTGTCCGAACCTTGTCTGCGGCGGATTTTCGGAGTACTCCACTGCGTCTTTCATTGACCTTTTTGCAGCCTCGGCAATATCAAAATACCGTGCCTTGACTATCTCACGTTCAATGCTGCTTGATGTGTCCGTGGGACGGTACATTGCAAGACTTTTTACCTTGTCGGGATAAAGGTGAGCAAACAGCAGACCCATTTCCCCGCCGCCCGAACAGCCTGCGATATGTACGGATTTTTCGCCCAAAACGTCCAAAAGTCCCGCTAAATATTCACAGGCAAGATGATATTCGCTTGGTGTGTTTTTTATTGTAACTCCCGACTGCCCGAAGTTCGGACCGTCCCAAATTATCACCCTGAATTTTTTGGACATTCTTCCCGCAAAATAATACGCCCCGGGATTTATCCCGCCAAGCACCGATTGCAGGTACACAACCGTTTCGCCCTTTCCGTAGGCTTCGTACATAATATTTGTATCGTTCACAAAACGTTTCGGCATAAATTTACCTCCCGAAAATTATAAGACAGAGGATAGAATGCCAACAGAATTCTATCCTCTAAAAACATTTAATATAAACTTACCGCCCCTTGATAGGGGCTACACAGAGTAAATGCATACCGTATCTTACTTTGGGGTAGAAAAAGCGTCAAACCTCAGGTTTGTTTGTCGTAACCTTTTCAGCGTCCGCATAAACCTCCGGAAGTTCGATATTGAACCTCTCCATAACCTCGGTGTTCACAACGGGAGTACCCTCGGAGATCTGTCCTACCGCGATAGTTCCTGCGTCCTCGCCGTTCAGAACGCGAATTCCCATTTCGCCCGTTACCTTGCCCAGAGCAATGTAGTCAATACTTATGGAAGCCATACAGCCGTTTGCGACCTGCTCGACCTCGGAGCCGTAAACAGGGATACCAGCAGTGTTAGCCTGCTCCAAAAGAACGGTAAGATTGTTTACAACGTTGTTGTCAGTAAAATTGTTTATGCAGTCCACCTTGGGAGCAAGTGTTGCCGCCGCCTGTGGGACGTCCGCCGCGTTCTGTACACCCTGCTCAACTATCTCAATTCCCTGTGCCTCTGCGACCTCTTTAAGGCTTGCAAGCTGGGAAATAGAGTTTGCTTCGCTTGTTGTATAAAGTACGCCGATTTTCTTTACATCGGGCTGAAGAGCCTTAATAAGGGATACCTGTGAGCTGAAGTCCAGAATATCGGAAGTACCCGTGCAGTTGCCGCCGGGAGCGGACATATCCTCAACGATACCCGCCGCAACAGGGTCGGAAACCGCGCAGAAGATTACGGGAATATCGGTGTTAGCCGCAGCCGCGTAAGCCGAAATAGCAGCAGGAGTTGCTATAGCGTAGATAATGTCGTAATTTTTTGCAACCATATTTTTCGCGATCGTGTCGCAGGTAGCGCTGTCCATGTTGCCGTTCTGGAGGTCTATTTCCAGCTTGTCGGCGATAGCGGAGGACTTGAGAGCCTCCTCAACGCCCGCATAGCAGTTGTCCAGCGAGGGGTGGCTGCCGTACTGGATAATTCCCACCTTGTAGGTATCGGAGGACGCGTTTGCACCGCCGTTGTCGGCATTGTCAGCGCCGTCGTTTCCGCCGGAGCAGGCGGCAAGTCCCATAGTCATGGCAGCAGCCAAAATAAGTGATGTGAGTTTAAGTTTTTTCATAGTGATTTTCCTTTCTTTGCTGCAAGTGTCAGCTTGCAGAGATGTATTGTAGGGCGGGGGCTTGCTCCCGCCTTATTGTATTGTTTAGTGTACCCAATAAAAACAAAAAACCCGTCCCAAAAGCCCTATAGCTTAATGGGACAGGATATAATTTCCTGCGGTACCACCCAAGTTGCGTGAAAAACACGCCTCTCAATGCAACGTACTGACATACGCGCCCCGAATAACGCACGGTCTGCGTCGCCCCTAAAAGGATGAGCCTTTACCCTTTCCGCTTACTGCTTGTTCAAGCAGGGTAAATTTTTCACACGGTAATTAAAATGCCGCGTAACTCACCGTTCGGTTTGCCCTCATGAGTCCATTCACATCGGTATCCACCGCCGCACTTCCACCACCTGCGGCTCGCTCTGCAAGCTAACGCTGCCCGGCAACCCTCCGAAGCTACTACTCTCAGTCATCGGTTTAAAAAATATTACGATATAATGATAACTCTTGCCGAGGAGAATTTCAAGTACATTTCAAAAATTTTTTATGTACGAATTATTACAAACGCAATTGCCGCCGCCTGAAAAATCATGATAAGCGGCAGACCTATCATAAACCGCTTGTGCTTAGTCTTGTGGCGGACTGACAGCATAGTGATGTACATTGCCGCCGAACCGCCTAAAACCGCCGTCCAGAACAGGGTTTTCTCCGCAATTCGCCGCTTATGCTTCCTTGCGCGGGACTTGTCCGATACCGTCATTATTACTGCGATAAGACTTATCGCTGCAAGATATATCAGAAAATATTTCAAAAAAGCTCCTCCTTAACATTAAAAATGTCCTCATAGGACACGCCCAAAATTTTCCTAATCAGAATTATTTCATCGGGGTAAAGATGCCGCTGTCCAACCTCAATTTTTGCTACTGCGCTCCTTGTTATGTCGCAGCCGTTCACTTGCAGCTTTGCCGCGAGAATTTCCTGCGTGAACTTTTTCTGTTCCCGCAGTATTCTGATGTTGTTTCCCACCGCCGCCTCGATTTTTTTGTTCATTTTACACAAACCTTTCATCAATTATTTTGCACTCAAATAGGTACAAACCTCTTGACATTAGTATACGTTTGTGGTAAAATAATATTGCACTTATATAGGTGCAATATCAAAACAATTACTGAATAAAAGACTTCTTCTAAAATTTTTAATATTTTTTTCATAAAGCAGAGGATAAAGCCGGAATGACTTTATCCTCTGTTGTTTTTTGATTTTATTTTCGGCAAAAAGGCGTGAGTATGCCAATGCAAGCTGTCACGCCCTACAGTTGTTCCCCAATTACAACTGCCATTACCGCGAGTAAACCCCCGTAAGAATTTCATTGATGTACGCCTCTTTTGAGGGCAGCCCCTCGGTCTGCCGCGCAATTTCCGCAGCCTCCTCATTGTCGTATGGAACGCTCAAAATAGTCATTCGCAAAGGAGCTGTTTCGGGACAGTCCACCTCGCCCTCCACAAGCAGGGCGTGTGCTTTAGGTACTCCAAGGCTGTTGCCGATACTGCCGGTATTCACCGCGTACCCCGCGTGTGTGGAGCGTACAAAGGGGCGGTGGCTGTCGGCGCATATCACACCGCCGTAGGTCTTGTTATTTGCCGTAAAAAAGCTCATTATATAATTATCGCTGTCCCAGCCCTGAACGAGATTTAACGCAGGTCTGCCGTGAAAAAGGCGAAAAAGTATGCCGCTTATAAGTACCTCGTCCTCGGCGGGAAGAGAGCCGAGCCAGTCCATGCGCTCATCGCCCACCTGCTTTTGGTAAAAGGCGTTGCCGTTGAAATCGTTGTTCCTGTCGGAGACCCATATGTCCCAGTTGCCGCAGATACAGCGGGAACAGTTTTTCCTCACCCAGTCGCAAGTCTCCACATTCTGCGGACCCTTTCCCACAGCGTCCCCCAAAAACCATATCTCGTCATGGGGGACTGCGCTTATTTCCTTTTCCATGGCTTTGACTGCGGTCATATTTCCGTGCAGATCGGCAAGCAAAATTATTTTAGACATAACTTCCCTCCTGTTTTTGCTTATAATAATTTCCGTCTAAAAAGCGTTTAAAAAATCAAGCAAAAATTTGCATATATGATTTTTGCGCAGATTTTTTAACTACGCTTTTAGATAGAAATTAGTATTATTTGCATAAATTATACCATATATATTTTGCTGTGTCAAATGTACACTTTGCAAATTTTTTTAACAATGAAAATTCCCCTTGAAAACCTACTAATCCTATGGTATAATAGTATTATTAAAACGCATTTTTTCGGGAAAGGAAGAACCTTATGAAAATTTCAACAAAGGGACGATACGCTTTGAGAATGCTGCTGGACTTAGCAATATACGGCGCGGACGGCTTTGTCGCATTAAAGGATACTGCCGAAAGACAGAATATCTCCAAAAAATATCTGGAGCAGATAGTGCCGCTTCTGAATAAATCAAATATGCTCAGGACGAACCGCGGCTATCAGGGCGGCTATATGCTTGCGAAGGCTCCTGCCGACTATACCATCGGAGAGATACTCCGCATTACCGAGGGAAGCCTTTGCCCCGTGGCTTGCCTGCAATACACTCCGAACGACTGCCCAAGAGCAGGGGAATGCATTACACTGCCCATGTGGGAGGGTCTGTATAAGGTTATAACGGACTATCTTGACGGCATAACCTTACAGGATATTATAGATAAGTCCCCGCAGGCTTCCGATTTCTGCATTTGAGGGTGGAGGAAATTATGACAAGAAATACTCCCGTAAACGAACTGAAGGGCGTTGGCGAAAAACGCTCCCAACTGTACAAAAAAATAGGGATAAATACTGTGGGCGACCTGATTTTTCATTTCCCCAGACGGTATATTGACTACTCGTCACCTATACCGGTAAGCACGGCTTTACCGGGTGAACACGCCGTTATAAAAGCAATGGTGATACAAAAAAATCCCGCTGCAAGGATACGGCAGGGGCTTACTCTTTATAAAGTTTTTGCGGAGGACGACGAGGGGGAACGTCTTTCAATTATTTTTTACAACAACCGCTTTGCCGCCGACGCTCTGCATGAGGGCGCTGAATATCTTTTCAGCGGCAGGATATCAGGTAATTTTGTACGCAGGGAAATGAATACTCCAACAGTTTTAAATGCGGACGAAGAAAACCTGCTCCGTCCCGTTTATCCCCTTACCGAGGGGCTTACCGCCGCTATGATAACAACAAATATCTCCGAAATTTTAAGCACGGCGGGGGATGATTTTTTTGCCGACACGCTGCCTGACAAGCTCCGTTTGGAGTACTCCCTTTCCACCCTTGAATACGCTTTGAAAAATATACATTTTCCCAAGGACGGTCACGCCGCCGAGACCGCCAAAAAGCGTCTCGCCTTTGACGAACTGCTTCGGCTGCAATTGGGTATGCTTATGATAAAAAGCAGGAGCCGCGCCGAGACCTGCTGCAAAATGAAGCCGCAGGATAAAGCTCTGGAACAGCTTTACAAAAGTCTGCCCTTTGAACTTACAGGCGCGCAAAAACGCGCTGTTGAGGATATTTCAAAAGACCTTTGCGGCGGCGTCCCCATGAGCAGACTGGTTCAGGGAGACGTTGGCTCCGGCAAGACCGCCGTTGCCGCCGCCGCTGCACTTATCGCCGCTAAAAACGGTTTCCAGACAGCATTAATGGCTCCAACCGAAATTTTGGCGGCGCAGCATTACAAAACGCTGTCCGAAATGCTGGAGCCATTGGGAATAAGCGTTTGCCGCGTTACAGGCTCAATGACTAAAAAGCAGCGGACAGAGGTCTCCGAACAGATCGCAGGCGGCGAATGTCTTGTTGCCGTAGGCACTCACGCCCTTATTTCAGGTACTACAAATTTTAAAAATTTAGGTCTTGTTATCACCGACGAGCAGCACCGCTTCGGTGTAAATCAGCGGGCTTTGCTTGCTGACAAGGGCAATGATCCCCACAAGCTTGTAATGTCCGCAACGCCTATACCAAGGACGCTTGCGCTGATAATCTACGGCGATCTGGACATATCGGTACTGAACGAGCTGCCAAAGGGACGGCGTAAAATCGAGACCTTTGCTGTAACGTCAAAGCTTCGCGAACGCGCTCTCGGGTTTGTTAAAAAGCAGCTTGACGAGGGCAGGCAGGGGTACATTGTCTGCCCCATGATTGAGGAGAATGAAAACGAGCTTGCGGCGGCAAAGGGCTATGAAAAAAGCCTTAAAAAGACCGTCCTTGCAGAGTACCGCACAGGCTTGCTCCACGGAAAAATGCCCGCCGCCGACAAGGACAGGATAATGGCAAAATTCAAAGCGCACGAGATCGACCTGCTCGTTGCGACAACAGTTGTGGAGGTGGGCGTGGACGTCCCCAACTCCAATATAATCCTCATCGAAAACGCTGACAGATTCGGACTTTCACAGCTCCACCAGCTTAGGGGACGGGTAGGCAGAGGCGAGTACCAAAGCTACTGCGTCCTTATTGCGGAAAAGGTCACGGAGGAATCGGAGCAGCGTCTGAAGCTTATGACAAAAACCTCCGACGGCTTTGAGATATCGGAGTACGATCTGAAAATGCGCGGGGCGGGTGACTTTTTCGGCAACCGCCAGCACGGTTTGCCCGACCTTAAAATCGCGGATATTGCCGCTGACAGAGAATTGCTTGCCGACTGTCAAAGAGCTGCAAGGGAACTGCTTGCGGAAAGTCCCGATCTAAAAAAATATCCCGCCCTTATGGAAGAGGTCGAGGAGCTTTTTTCAAGAAACGACAATGCAGCAGAGGCGCTGTAGCAAAGGAAAACCGATACAAAAAAACATACTGTTTTTTATATCGGTTTTTATTTTGAGTGTCAGCGGCTGTCCCACTGATGCGGCGCACATTTGAAAATACATATGACAATACCGCGGTAATTTTGCAGGATACCGCGGTATTTATAAACTGTAAGTATTTTATTTTATCAGATTTACTATAAGTACAACAAGTCCAAGCAATGCAAGAACAACGCCCGTTACCCTGTTCAAGGTTTTGGGAGAGGCTTTATTTGCAAAGCGCGCGGCAATTCTCGCCCAAATAAGGGTGGAAATTATACAAAAAACAAGGCACCAAACGTCGGGCATTCCGCCGATAGCAAAATGGCTAACAGCTCCCGTCAGCGCAGTAAAAGCCATGATAAACACGCTTGTGCCGACTGCCGTTTTCAGCTCGTAGCCGAGGACGCTTGTAAGGATAAGAAGCATCATCATACCGCCGCCTGCGCCTATAAAGCCGCAGATAAGCCCGATCAGAGTACCGCAGATGACGGACTGAACTATCCGTTTTTTTGCAGAGACCTGATCCATAGCTTCCTTAGTTGTCATGACAGGCTTTACAATAAATTTTATTCCCAAAAGAAAGGTCATAAACACCGAAAAGCTGCCCATGGCAGTATTGGGGACAAGCTTTGCCAAAATGCTTCCGATAAATGTAAATATCAGCACAGTAAGCATCATGATAACGCCGTTTTTTATGTCGAGATTTTTATTTTTGCCGTAGGTGTACGCGCTTACCGCGCTTGCAAGAACGTCGCTGGCAAGGGCGATGCCAACAGCATGATAAGCCTCCATATCCAGAAATGTTATGAGCATGGGGCTTATAACTGCGGCTGCGGACATTCCCGCAAAGCCTGTGCCAAGTCCTGCGCCGATACCTGCTATAAAGCAGACAATAAATTTAATGAGCATAATTTCACCTGTTTTTTTAAATTCCCCTTAATAGTGTGATAATAGGCATTATACACCAAAATAATGAATATTTTGTTGATATTGGGCAAACTTTTTGCGTACTGCCTTTATTCGCATTATAATACTAATCTCCAATTAAAAGTGTAGATAAAAAATCTGTGCAAAACCACACACATCAAAGCTTTTGCTTGATTTTTTATACACTTTTTAATTGGAGATCAGTATAATTCATACAGACCTTTCGATCCGCATATAATTAACAAAAACCTCCGAAAGGACTGTTACCTATGAGCTTTGATAAATATTATCCGTTTACGGCGGCGGAGCTGCCCTATGAGCTTAGCGCGCTTGACCCGAACATTAGCGAATACACCATGTATTTTCACCACGACAAGCATTACATGAACTATATCGACAAGCTTAATAAGCTTCTCGAAGACAGACCGTTTATGCAGAACGTCCCCCTTGAGACCTTGACAAAAATGGAGGACGAAGCTATCAGGACCAATGCGGGAGGCGTTTATAATCATGAGCTGTATTTCAGTTCCCTGACCCCGAATTACCGCAAACCTGCCGGGCGGCTTGCGGAACAGATCGATAAGGACTTCGGCTCTCTTGAAAATTTAGAGGAACAGCTTGCGTCCGCGGGAATGAACGTCACAGGCTCCGGCTGGGTCTGGCTTGCCGAAAATCAAAACGGCGGTCTTGAAATACTCACAACCGCAAATCAGGATACCATTGATTTTGACAAGTATAATCCCCTGATGAATATTGATGTTTGGGAACACGCTTATTATCTCGACCGACAGAACCGCCGTGACAAATATCTGAATGCCGCTCTGCAAAAGGTCAACTGGCTCAACGCGCAGAATAATATGACTGAATAATACTAATCTCCAATTAAAAGTGTAAATAAAAAATCTGCGCAAAACCACACATATCAAAGCTTTTGCTTGATTTTTTATACACTTTTTAATTGGATATTAGTATAAATGCTCGGAACGCGGGCAGACTTCCGATAATACAGTTCCATAATAACTGCATCAATCCCCCTGCAAATTCGGTTATTATTTTGTTGGACTGCTATATTATAAAAATGCCGGGATATTAATTATCTCGGCATTTTTTGAAATATAGAAGTATAGTCATTTGCACTTTAACACTCCAGCCCCATTTTTTTCATAAATGAAGCAATTGTTGTTATCTCCGGATAAAATATTACATCGAAAAGGCGCGGGTGATCGGTAAATTCCATTGTGATCTTTACATAGCAGACCTGCTCACCGCCGCTAAGCTCGCTAAGCTCCTTTGAGGGCGCTGTGACGGGATTAGGTACTGAAATGTCCACCATAAATCCGGTCATCAAAGCCATACAGTTAGCATAAGAAGCGGCGGCGATATTTACGGTCTCCCGCACCACCGAGACAGTCATTTCATTTATGTCTTCCCTGCTATTTATTTTTACGTCTGGAAAAAACGGCGCAGCAAGCCTTTCTATGGACTGATACGGGAACACAAAAAGCAGCGAGCCTTTAACGTCTCCGCTAAGAGTTATATGAAACGCTTCTGCGTTTGCACACAGCATATCCGCCGCTCTTCCCGCTATAACGGCAGGATTTATCCTCACCTGCGGAGTAGATATATCCGTAGGCGAGGAAAACATATTTGAGACCTCCGTTGCAGCGTTTGCCGCACCCATATTCCCTACTTCCTGTAGAAAAGATTTGTGCATATCATTCAATTCGTTAAAGCTATTAAGTGCCATAATCATACCCTCTGCATACTTTCAAAATATTTACGTTCCGAAATTGTCAAGCATATTTTTAAGAGGTACACCTTCTATGTAATCAACCCTCGTAATTTATACCGATTTGCAAAGCTTTCAGATTGTTTGCCGCAAGAGCAGCCTTCTTTGCAGGGACTACCTTTTCCACAGCCTTTTTAAATGTCTCGGCGGAAACTATACCCGTCTCCTTGAAAAGCTTTCCGAGGAGAATTATGTTTGCGCCGCCTGCAAGGTCGTTGTCCTGGGCAAGCTGTGTTGCGGGGATATAAAAGCTCTTTACGTCGGTGCGGTCTACAGTGCCGTCCACCATTGAGCTGTCAACGATTATAAAGCCGCCGGGCTTAACGCTGTCCTTGAATTTTTCAAGGGACGGCGTGTTCATTACCACCAAGATCGAGGGTTCAACAACAAGAGGCGAACCTATGGGCTCGTCGGAAATACAAACGGAACAGTTACAAGTGCCGCCTCTCATTTCGGGTCCGTAGGAGGGGAGCCATGAGACCTCCTTTTCGTCCATAAGTCCCGAATAAGCGAGAATTTTTCCCGCGAACAGAATACCCTGTCCGCCGAAGCCTGCCAAAAGAATATCATGGGTCATATTACTCACCCTCCTTTTCGGAAAATGCGTCCGCGTCCTTGTAAACGCCGAGAGGATAGTAAGGCATCATTTCGTCCTCCAAACGCTTTAACGCGTCCACGGGAGAGAGTCCCCAGTTTGTGGGACAGGTGGAAAGCACCTCGACTATCGAAAAGCCCTTTTTGTCACGCTGATTTTCAAAAGCCTTGCGTATCGCTTTTTTGGCTTCTCTTATATTCGGCACGTTATTTACCGCCACACGCTGTGCAAGAGCAGTACCGCTGAGCGTTGCAAGCATTTCGCACACTCTTATGGGATAACCCGCAAGCTTGGGGTCGCGTCCGTAAGGGGTAGTCTGCGTAACCTGACCCGGCAGCGTTGTGGGAGCCATTTGTCCGCCCGTCATGCCGTAGGTTGTGTTATTTACAAAAATCACAACGATATTTTCACCGCGGGTAGCAGCGTGAACTGTTTCCGCAGTACCGATTGCAGCAAGGTCGCCGTCCCCCTGATAGGTGAAAACGAACTTGTCGGGGTTTGTGCGCTTAACGCCTGTAGCGACTGCGGGAGCGCGTCCGTGAGCGGCTTCTATCATGTCGCAGTTAAAATAATCGTAAGCCATTACAGAGCAGCCGACGGGACAGATACCGATAGTGTCCCCCTCTATACCCATTTCATCTATTACCTCGCAGACAAGGCGGTGGATTATGCCGTGAGTACAGCCGGGGCAGTAGTGCATTGTCACGTCTGCAATTGACTTTGGTTTTTCAAAAACGATTGCCATTATTTGACACCTCCCGAATATTTTTTGATCTCCTCAAGAATTTCCGACGGCTTGGGGATCACGCCGCCTGTCCTGCCGTAGAATTCAACAGGCTTTGAGCAGTTTATTGCAAGCTTAACGTCGTCTATCATCTGTCCCATGGACATTTCGGTGCAGAGGAACATTTTAGTGGTCTCCGCAGCCTTTTGGTACTCCTTAACAGGGAAAGGCCACAGTGTGATAGGACGGATAAGTCCCGCCTTAATGCCCTGCTCTCTTGCCATATTTACCGCGGACTTTGCAACACGGGCAGTTGCGCCGTAAGCTGTTACAACGATATCAGCGTCGTCGGTGAGGTACATTTCAGCCTCGGCGTGCTTAGCCTTGATGTCCTCGTAACGCTCAAAGCGAGCCTTTACGGAATTTTCCAAAACGTCGGGCTGGAGGTACAGCGAGTTTATTATATTATGCTCGCGCTTGTTACCGTGACCGTTTGCCGCCCAAGGCTTTTCACTAAAGGACTCTTTCTTTTCGGGGAAAGTCACAGGCTCCATCATCTGACCGAGAAGTCCGTCCGCAAGTATCATTGCGGGCATACGGTATTCGTCCGCAAGGTCGAATGCCTTTGTAACGGTGTCCACCATTTCCTGAACGGAGCAGGGAGCGTACACCAAAAGCTGGAAGTCGCCGTGACCCAAAGCCTTGGTAGCCTGCCAGTAGTCCGCCTGTGAGGGCTGGATACCGCCAAGTCCCGGACCGCCGCGCTGTACGTTTATGATAACGCAGGGCAAGTCGGAGCCTGCTATGTAGGAAATTCCCTCTGATTTAAGAGAAATTCCGGGAGAAGACGAAGACGTCATGGCGCGGACGCCTGTGGAAGCCGCTCCGAGAACCATATTTATAGCGGCTATCTCCGACTCGGCTTGGAGGAAAATTCCCCCCTCTTTCTGAAAACGCTTTGACAAATATGCGGAAATCTCCGTCTGCGGTGTAATAGGGTATCCGAAAAAGCACTTGCATCCCGCTCTTATAGCAGCCTCGGCAAGAGCCTCGTTGCCCTTCATAAGATTACGTTCCAAAATATTCACTTCCTTTAAAAATTTTACTTTTCAACAATAATTGCGCAGTCGGGGCACATTGTAGCGCACATAGCGCAGCCAATGCACTTTTCGTCGTCGATACAGACAGCGGTGAAATACCCCTTGCGGTTGCGCTTCTCTTTCTGAAGCTCAACTATCTTCTTGGGACACGCTGTTGTGCAGAGCGCACAGCCCTTGCACTTTTCAAAATTGACTGTTATCTTTGCCATATATAAAGCTCCTTTCGGTATAATTTACTTATTTATTTACAATTTGTAGTTGCCTAGACCCTTTTTGAAATTTTTTTAAAACATATAACGCCGTAAACTACGTTAAAAATCGGAATAAACATCAGTATGATAAATAGTACCTTTTTTCCCTTGATCTTGTCGGTGGTGAGTATGTACCGTATGCAGCCATTTGTGATAAGCAATCCCGCAAGAACTGCCATAAGTATGCAAGATATAAATGTCACAAAAACAATCAGACCCGCATAATTCTCGCCGTATTCATAATCATTTTCTAATAAAAGTGCATAGCAGAACACACACGCAGACAAAAACGTATAAAGGCATACACCCAAAAGTCCCGTGAAAATCAGACGTTTTGCAGCGTACAGCGGTTTATAGCCTATGTATTTTTCCTCAAGGTCTAAGTATATCGGAAAAATGTGTCCCCGTATGTATATTACTAACGACAGAATATTGATTATATGACTTGCGATAAGATACGACATGACGTTTGTACCGCCACATATTACAAACACCGCATTGTTCATCAAAAATATTGATAACAGCATTGTTATATGGTACACCACGGGACGCGAAAGAAAATTCCGCTTAAATAGTCCTATTGCAGCCGTTACTGCCAACGCTAATGCTATCCAAACGGCACATTCGCGGTAGAAATCAAAAACTATCATAAATCTCCTTTTGGTATAATTCGTCTGTTTATATACAATCAGTAGCTGCACTTTAAGCTTTTGTTTATCTTTGTCAGACACCATATCCCGTACACAAAATTAAACGCGGGAATAAGCGACAGAAATATCCACAGCACCTTTTTGCCCTTTGTCTTGTCGGTGGTGAGTATGTACCTTATACAGCCGTTCGCTATCATTATAATAGGCAACAGCGTCATGAACGCAGTTACGCCGAGGACAACAAATTCCGCCCCGATAACAAGAAAAAACGCTATCACAATTATATTGACAAACGGCACAAGCAGCAGAAGAAGCATTATAGGCAGCAGCATTATAGCTCCCGATGTGACAAACATACCTATCATCATAAGTACCTCCGCCGCACTCACAGCAAGCAGTACGCCGTAAATAACGTTGCCTGCAAGTCCGACGGCAATAAGCTTTCGCGCGGAGTACAGAGCGACCGTATCAAGATACGGCGACCTTTCAGTCCTGTTTTTATCAACGGGGAAAATATTCCCCCTTACATAAACCGTTGCGGAGACCGCAAACAGCGCAAGACAGCCGAGTATTGTGAAAATTATCTTCCCGATACTCGTCCCGCCGAGGCTTGCAAAAAACGCACCCACCGCCGCCACCAGCGAAAGCGGAACAAGCAGCATTGTCACGGAGTACACCGCCGTATTTGAAAGCAAGTGCCGCTTAAAAAGGTCGGCAATACAAAGCAACAAAAGTACCGCAAATAATATCCACATAGTTTTTGCGGAAAAGATCAATATCCAAAACGGTTCGAGAATTACCATAAAATTACCCCTTTCAAAGGTTTATACTAATTTGTGACTGAAAAGCGTGTAAAAAATCAAGCAAAAATTTGCATATATGATTTTTGCGCAGATTTTTTACCTACGCTTTTAGGAGCAAATTAGTATTCCTCCCAGATCTTTTTGACGTATATCTCCACGGGAAACGGCTTTGTGACCTTTGCGGAAATCCCCAACGGTACGCAGGTGTACTCTATTGGCAGCCCCGCCTTTTCCGCAATTTCCTCCGCAAAGCTTTCGGATTCCTCCAAAACCTCCGCCGTAGTTTCGTAAAGCAGGTTTGTGTTATTCACAACAGCGGTATGCTTCATTCCCGCGGCGGCTTCGATCTCGTACATAAGGGACAACGCCTCCTCCGCCGTGCTTGTGAGGAAACGGCGGCAATTCACAACATAGAGCATTGCCGTATCTCCCGCAAGCTTTTCAAAGGCGGTTTTGTAACGTCCCAAAGCGACAGCACCAGCGTCATCGCCGCCAACGTCAATTATAAGGTAACCTTTTTCGGAGGCGATACGCTCCAAATCAAAAGAAATGGCAGGAATGTCCAAATTTGAATTTGCGTACATAGGAGCAACAAGCTCGATATTTTTGCTGCCGAACAGCTCCCCGAAATCGGCGGAACGGAAGTATGGGTTGACGATGTCCAAGTCCACCACCGTGACCTTTTCACCGCTTTCCGCAAGCTTTACGGCAATATTGGCAGAAAAATTGGTTTTTCCCGACCCGTAATGTCCTGTAACAATGCTTATTTTTTTCATATTTAAAATACCTTTAGTATATTCTATCGATAGTATACATTCTGTAGCATCTCACCCGCCCCCTTGATAGGGGCTATGCAGATTTAAAGCAATTCGTATCCTGCATTGGGGTAGAACAAGGGTGCAGGCTCAGCCTGCTTCCACGGAAATAATATAATAGTACACAGGCTGACCGCCGTTGATTAGCATTACCTCGGCGTTGTCAAATTTTGCCTTGACCTGCTCGTAAACCTGCTGCGCCTTTTCCTCTGCAACGTCCGCGCCGTAAATAAGCGTAATATATGAAGAACTGCCGTTCATAAGCTTTTTGGTAAGCTTGTAAGCCGCCTTGGACACGTCCTTCTCGGTAAAGGCAAGCTTGCCTCCCGAAAGCGCAAGTATTTCCCCTTGCTTTATCTCGTGTCCCTCAAAATCGCTGTCGCGGGCAGCAAAGGTTACAAGCCCCGTGGAAACGTTGTCAAGACTCTTTGTCATGTTAAGACGGTTCGTGTCAAAATCAGCGTCCGGGTCAAAGTTCATCATTGCCGTAATTCCCTGCGGAATTGTGCGCGACTGAAGCACACAGACCTTTCTGTCCGCAAGCTTCACAGCCTGTTCCGCAGCCATGATGATATTTTTATTGTTCGGCAGGACGAAAACCGTCTCCGCGGGGACAGCCATAACAGCCTGCAAAATGTCATCCGTTGACGGGTTCATTGTCTGACCTCCGCGGACGATACAGTCCGCGCCGAGGTTGCGGAAAAGCTCCTCGATACCCGCTCCGCTTGCAACCGCAACAAATCCGAAAGGCTTTTCGGGTGCGGCGGGAGTAAAGCTCTGCTTTTTGGCAGCAGCGGCCTCCTTAGCCTTATTTTCATGCTGATAGCGCATATTGTCTATCTTCAAATTGATGAGAGAACCGAAAAGCAGTCCCTCCTCGATAGCCTGACCGGGGTGCTCCGTGTGGACGTGCACCTTTATAATATCGTCGTCGTCAACCGCGACCACACAATCGCCGATAGTTTCCAAAAAAGCCCTTAAAGCGGCGGCGTCCTTGCAGCCTGCGGCTTTGCGGACGATAAATTCGGTGCAGTAGGTGTGAGTTATCTCCTCGTCAAAATCACCTACAACGGTTGGGTCGGCGACCGTCACCGTCTCCGTTTTGGGAGCGTCAAGCGGCATTACGGGAGCGTTGCCCTTAAAAACCTCCAGCATAGCAGTCCATATCACGTACAGACCCATTCCGCCCGCGTCCACAACGCCAGCCTTTTTTAGCACAGGCAGCAGGTTTGGAGTATTGTCCAAAGCTGCCTTTGCTTCTGTGCAAACGTCGCTCCAAAGAGCAACCACATCATTTGTAGAATTAACGGTGCGCTTTGCCTTTTCTGAAGCGAGCCTTGCAACGGTAAGGATAGTACCCTCAGTGGGGGACATTACCGCCTTGTAAGCGCCCTCCACACCAAGCTCCAAAGCCTTGCAGAAATCCTCGCAGGAGACCTCGTTCTTTCCCTTGAAAGCCTTTGAGAAACCCCTGAAAATAAGGGAAAGGATAACGCCGGAGTTGCCTCGTGCGCCCCTCAAAAGAGCTGAAGCCACCGCGTCCGCCACCTGAGCAGCGGTCGCTCCGTCCTCCATAACATTAAGCTCGCGGAGGGCGTTGCCCATGGTCATAGACATATTTGTACCCGTGTCGCCGTCGGGGACAGGGTAAACGTTCAGCCTGTCAACCTCGCTTTTTTTATTTGCAATTGAAACCGCGCCCGAGATAAACGCGTCCTTTAAAATTTTACCTGTTATCATTTTGCCGCACTGCTCCAAATACCTAAAGACAAACTGATTGGAGCTTCTCCTTTCAAATTTATGATTTCATTCCGTCAATGTATACGGTAATTTTTCCCACTTCAAGACCTGTTTTTTCCTCTATAGTGTAACGTACCTTATGAACAAGACTATCTGTAACAGCAGGAATATTCGTGCCGAAAACCACCGTGATATGAAGACCTATAACAAGCTTGCCGTTTCGGGTGCTAAGCTTGACGCATTTTTTTCTGCCAATTTCAGCCTTTTTGAAAACGGAGAGAAGTCCCCGCTTTTTTTCGGCGGTATTAAGCCCCGCCACGCCGAAGCAGGCAGAGGCGGTATAACCGATAAGGGAAGTAAGGTACTCCTCGGATATACCGATAGTTCCGAGATGATTTTCAACAGTCAGCATGATCACTGCTCCTTTAAATTTATTCGTCAGCAAATTTACAAACTTATTTTTCACTTGCAAACATATATAAATTTAGTATATCACATTTTTTCGTTTATTTCAATACAAATAAAGAAATTTCCGCAAAAAAAGCAGGCTGAGCCTGCACGTTTGTTCTACCCCAATGCTATATACAATATTTTCTAATTTTTTCAAACCCCTATCAAGGGGCGGGATAAATACGTTTAAACTTGTGTTGCATTTAAATTTTTGCAAAAATAACACAATTATTCAACATAGAATAATTGTGTTAAGCATATTCCTAAACCATTATTTCCCCTTTTAAGTACAAAGCCGCTTTGCCCGAAATTTTCACAAAGCCGTCCCCCTGTTCACAGTAAAGCTTACCGCCGCGGCTTGAAAGCTGCTCCGCTTCAAAAACGGTTTTCCCAAGCTTTTTGCACCAAAGCGGCACAAGACTGCTGTGCGCCGAGCCTGTGACGGGGTCTTCAAGCTTTAATTCGGGGCAGAAAAATCTTGATACAAAGTCCGCTTTTTCGCCCTTTGCCGTAACGGCAATACCCAGCCAATTATCAAGCTTTCCAAGCTTTTCATAGTTCGGAGAAAAATTCCGTACATCTTCCTCATTTTTCAGAACGGCAAATAAGTCCCGACCCGAATATACCTCATCGGGAACAAGTCCCAAAGCCTCAATAATTTCGGCAGCCGCTTCAATTTTTTCAGGTGTTCTTTCGGGGAACCGCATTTCGTACAAATCACCGTTACGCTTAACAGCTATCTCGCCGCTTACTGTACTGAAACGCACCTCGTTCAAAGACGGCTCAACAAAATTCATCAAAATAAAAGCAGCCGCAAGGGTCGCATGACCGCAAAGGTCTATCTCAAACAGCGGTGTAAACCACCTTAAATTGTACTTATCGCCGCATTTGACAGCAAATGCCGTTTCCGAGAGATTGTTTTCAAAAGCAATTTTCTGCATTGTCTCCGCGGACAGTTCCCTGTCGGAGAAGCACACGCCCGCAGGATTTCCTTTAAAAATTCTCCCCGTGAAAGCGTCGGCAATATAATATTTTAAAGACATTTTTTGCCACCATCCCCAAAGTTCAAACCGTACAGCTTGAACGGATCACGCAAAAGCTCACGATGATAAAGACCGACAACGTCTGAAATTTTAAAAAACATATACTTGCATTTACCGATATGACCGCCCTTTATAAATCCGTTTTGATACGCCATATCCTGTATTGTATACCATGCTTTGACAGGCGGCTCTCCCGCTTCTATCAGCCATTTATCAGAAGGATACAGTTTATTTGCTTCCTCGCTCGGCGCAAATATATCGGTTATTTCTTTCGGCAAAGCATTTTCGGCATAGTGCATCGCAGTAAGCTTGTATATATCAACTCCGAGGAGCAAAGCCATTCCGCCGTTGTTAATTACCCAATCGAGACCTCCCATAACGGCTTTATCAGCGTTTTTCCCCCAACCCGAAATTCTCATAATTCCACCGCCTGTTTTCGTATCAGGCATATTTCTGAATGTGTCGGCAATAATTCCCATTGCCGTTCTGGTACAGTCGGGGGGCAGAATTTTGATTTTTGCGGTAATTCCGAGACTTTTGTCTTTTTCGGTAAGCTCCATATTTTTACTGAGCCTCAGCGCAGGCATAAAAATACTTCCGCTGTCTCCACAGCACTTTTTCAGTGCGGAAATAACGGTATCCGCACCACCCTCCACATATCCGAAGCTGCTTAGTGAGCTGTGTACTTCAAGCTCTGTTCCCTGATTTATGCCAATCTCCGTAAAAGCTTTTATTAGTTCAGTTTCCGTCAATCCCTGCATTATAAAAATCCTCCTAAAATTTATTAAAGCTTTTTTACACTCAGTCTTCAAAATCAAGATCGTACAGATCAAGCACCGCGTTTATCTCCGCATAACGGTACCCCTGCCGCAAAAGCGCGTTTTTCACCTTTTTCACACCCTTTTCATCGGTAAGGTAACGCTCATACTTCCGCTCCACAAGCTCCTCTAAGCGGGAAAAGCTTTCCTCCTCGTCGGCGTAGGGCTCGGTAACTTCCTCGATTATCTTTTCGGAAAGCCCCCTGCGCTTAAGCTCCTGCTTAGCCTTGAACATTCCCACACGCTTTATCTCGAAAAGCTGCCGCGCCAGCGATTCCCCGTAACGCCTGTCGTTGATGAGCCGCAGCTCCGCCATGTTTTTGCAAACCTTCAGGCAGACGTCCTCGTCGTAATTTTTTTCAAGCTTTTGGTAAAGCTCCACAAAGCTGTAGTCCCGCACGTCCAAAAGATACAAAGCCCGCTCCCTTGCCCTGCGGTAATCGTTGGCGGCGACGATTTCCTCCACAGCCTCCTCGGGGACGTTTAAGCCCTCTTTTAAATGGTACTCGGCAGCGATTTTTTCGTGGACGTAGATCCGCCGCTCATCGTCGTCAAAAATCACGCACATTGTGCTGCCCTTGTATTTGGATATTTCTGTAATTCTCATAATTATTTAACGGGAGTAAATTCCTCAAAGTCGTCGTCGGCGTCAATGATAACGTCCACGGCAGACTTTTTGCCCTTAGATTTGGGGGCAGGGGGTTCCTCCGCGGGAGCTTCTTCCTCAATAACAGGCTCCTCATAGTTTTCGTCCGCGTAGCTTTCAGCCTCGGCAGCAGCGTCCTGAACAGCGGCTTCTTTCTTGCTCTTTTTGGAAACCAGCACCACTTCCGCGGATTTTTCCTTTATCTGAGCCTCGATCTCTTTCATAGCCTCGGGATTTTCAGTAAGCCATTTTTTGGTGTTTTCACGACCCTGTCCTATCTTATTGCCCTGATATGAGAACCATGCTCCGCTCTTATGTATAATGTCAAGCGACGTGGCAATGTCCACGACTTCGCCCGTACGTGAGATACCTTTGCCGAACAGCATATCGAATTCCGCCTCTTTAAATGGCGGAGAGACCTTGTTTTTAACAACCTTACACTTCGTTCTGTTTCCCACAATATCAGAGCCTACCTTGATTGCCTCGCCCTTGCGGACTTCAATTCTGACAGAGCTGTAAAATTTCAGCGCCCGACCGCCCGGAGTAGTTTCGGGGTTGCCGTAGATAACGCCGATCTTCTCACGCACCTGATTGATAAAGATTGCCACGCAGTTTGATTTGGAAATTACCGACGTAAGCTTTCTCATGGCCTGTGACATAAGCCTTGCAAGCTGACCCACGTGGGTGTCGCCCATTTCGCCGTCTATCTCGGCTTTTGTGACCATTGCCGCCACCGAGTCGAGGACGATAACGTCCAGCGCTCCCGAACGGACAAGAGCCTCGGCGATCTCAAGGGCCTGCTCGCCGCTGTCGGGCTGAGAGACCAGCATATTGTCGATGTCAACCCCCAACGCCTTTGCGTAAACCGGGTCGAGAGCGTGCTCAACGTCCACAAAAGCCACCTCGCCGCCGATTTTCTGCGCTTCGGCGACAATCTGCAAAGCAACCGTAGTCTTACCGGAGCTTTCAGGTCCGAAAATCTCAACAATTCTTCCTCTCGGAACGCCGCCGATACCGAGAGCCAAGTCCAAGGTCATAGACCCTGTCGGGATAGCGTCCACATTAAAGTCCGCCGCCTGCCCCAGCTTCATGACCGCGCCCTTGCCGTACTGCTTTTCAATGTGTGCGATCGCCGCCTCCAGGGCTTTTTTCTTTTCATCGGCATTGGTAAGCTTTACCACCGCTTCTTTTTTTTCAGCTTTTTTCTTCTCTGCCATAATTTACCTCCGTAGCAAAATCGAACATTTTTTCTTATTTTAACATTTTTTTGGACGGAAGTCAATAGCTTTTCAATAATTTCTCATATTTTATTTGGGAAAAATTTGGAGCAGCTCATTAAGATTTTCCCTGTCGGTAAAATCAACAGGAGTCTCATATGCCGCAAGCAGACCCTTATCGTCATCGGTAAGCAAGTCCTTTTTCAGCAGCATTTTCTTCAGCATATCCATCATCATTCTGTCAATACGCCCCAGTCTGCCGTAATCGAAACCGCCCCGAAGATAAAAGTGCGGGACTTGTTCTCTCACATTTTCTTCCAAAGCCTTTTCCCAAAACGCTTCAAGCTCCCCTGAACGTCCCGCGCTCGACCCAACGGCAAAAAGGACAAGCTTTTTTCCCGCAAGCCTTCCGAGATTTTTAGTGATAAGCTTTGCGCCGTTTATCCTGCCCGCATAAATACCTCCGCCGCATATTACAGTATCGTACCCGGCAACGTCCGCCAAAGAGGCGTTCTCCTTAATATCGCAGCCAAGAGTCTCCGCTATCCATTCCGCATACTTTTTTGTATAACCGTATTTTGATTTGTACGCAACGATAACTTTCATTTTTGTTCCTCCTTTAATTCATTCAGTTTTTTGCACAGCTTTTCCAATGCAGAGCAAAATGCCGCCGCTTCTTCCTCCTCAAGGCAGGAAAAAAGCTCGAACACAAAGCTGTAATTTCGCCTTGAATCGCGTTCCCGAAGCTTATCCGCGGACTTTGTTTTTACCAGACGTATAGCGCGCTTATCCCTTTCGTCGGGAACAACTTCCAACAAACCGCGCTCGGCAAGCCTGTCGATTATCTGTCTCATGCTCTGATGTGTTACCCCTGAAATTTCGGAAAGCTCTTTAAGGGTAGGCGGTTCTGGGAAAGCCTCCATGACCGTCAGCGCAAGCCATTGCTTTGCGGTAATATCCTCCATGCCCTTGTCCATTAAAGCCTGCAAACGATTTGCACATATAAAAATGTTTACATACGCTATAAGCCGTTTGTCCATGTTTTCAAAATCAAGCATTTCTATCTCCTCCATATAAGTAATATATTACCTAATATAAGCAGTATACTGCACATATTGAAGTTTGTCAAGAGTTTTTATAATAAATTTGGGTATTGACATAAATTTAAACCTATGTTATAATAAATATACTTTAAGTATGGTTTATGGAGGGAGCGTTTTTATGCCAAAGCAAAAGCTTGTTGAATACAACAGAAACATTATACTCGACGCGTCAAGAAAATTATTTTTAAAGTACGGCGTTGAAAAGACTTCAATGGACGATATCGCGTTCAATGCCGAGTGCAGCAAGGCTACCGTCTACGTCTACTTCAAAAATAAGGAGGACATCTATTACCACATCACTGCGGAATATATGACCTCGCTGCGGGACAGCGTCCGCGAGTGCTTCGCAAATTCCTCAGACTATGAACGGGCGTACTTTACAATGTGCAATATGCTTGTCAGATTTGAGCACGATTACCCCATGTACTTTGACTGCATACTTGGCAAGATCGATGTAAGTACAGAAAAGATCGAGGAATTGCCTGTACTGAAAAAAATTTTTGACATCGGCGAGGAGATAAACAGCATTGTCTGCGATTTTATCGAACGTGCCAAGGAAGACGGCTTTGCCAAGCAGGACGTTGACCCGATTCAGGCAACATTTGTGATGTGGTCAAGCATTTGCGGACTTATATCCCTTTGCTCCGCTAAAAAGGAATACCTTGAGGAAAGTCTCGGCTTCGCAAGAGGGAGCTTTCTGCGGAACGGCTTTTCAATGATATTGGACATTGTCCGCGGGAGGTAGACTGTGACAGCAATATATTTCAGCGGCACGGGCAACACAAGGTTTTGCACCGAAAAGTTTTCCGAACAGGCAGGCTGTACGCAAATTTTCTCAATTGAGGACAGCTCCGCAGTCAGCGAGATTTCCGAAAGCAAAGACATTATTTTCGCGTACCCGATATACTATAGTAATCTGCCGAAAATTGTCCGCGATTTTATTGTAAAAAATTCCAACATATGGCGCGAAAAAAATATTTTCATAATCGCCACCATGGGTCTTTTCAGCGGTGACGGTTCAGGCGTCTCCGCACGGCTTTTCAAAAAATTCGGGGCAAACATAGTTGGAGGACTGCACATAAAAATGCCCGATTGTATCGGCGATGTTAAAGCTCTGAAAAAGTCTTGCGAGGAAAATCTCCAAACCATACAAGCTTCCGTTCGTAAAATAAATTCTGCGGCTGAATGTTACAAAAATAAAAAGCCCACCGGAGAGGGCTTGAATTTTATTTCTCACATGGCAGGACTTTTCGGGCAAAGATTATATTTCTACTCAAAGACTAAAAATTATACTGACAGTGTAAAAATCAGACGCGACGTATGCACAGGCTGCGGAAAATGCGAAAAGCTTTGCCCGATGAAAAACATCCGCATAAGCGAGGGCAAAGCTGTTTCGGGAAATATGTGTACTCTTTGCTATCGGTGCTTTTCAAATTGTCCGCAAAAGGCAATTACAATTCTCGGCAGCAAGGTCCTTGTTCAGCACAAGATAGAAAACTATGAGGATAAACTTTAAACTCACAGTTTATCCGATTGCTTGGCAGCCTCCAGCTCAATAAAATGCTTTGCAGCTCTGCCTGAACGTCCGCTTCGGCGCAAAGCGTATGCCTCCGCGCGGCTAAGCAGGTCGGGAGTACGTTCGATACCGTACTGTTCCGCAAGGCTTTCCACAATTTGCAAATATGTATCTTTATTCGGCTTTAAGAAAGCTACCTTCAGTCCAAAACGCTCAGAGAGAGAAACAAGCTCCTCTCTTGTGTCAGAGGCGTGGACGTCGTCACCGCTGCGGTCGGAAAAGCTTTCCTTAACAAGATGACGGCGGTTGCTTGTGCAGTAAATTGTCATATTGGAGGTTTTCGCCGCGGAGCTGCCCTCCAGAACAGCTTTCAGCGCGCTGAAATTGTCGTCGTCTGCCGAAAAGGAAATGTCGTCGATAAAAATAATAAATTTCAGCGGGTTGCCAGCGATTTTTTCAATGACCGTGGGAAGCTCACCAAGTTGGACTTTAGTCATCTCGATAAGCCGCAGTCCCATGTCGCGGTATTCATTCACAATCGCTTTGACAGTGGAGGACTTTCCTGTGCCTGCGTCGCCGTACAAAAGGGCGTTGGGGGCGGGTCTGTCGTTTAACAGAGCAATAGTGTTTGCAATAATTTTTTCACGTTCAAGCCCGTACCCCGTAAGCTGCGAAAGTCTTTGCGGGTCGGGATTTTTTATTGGCACAAGCCTGCCGTCCTTTAGTGAAAAAGCGTGGTACTTTGCAAAAATACCGAAGCCTTTCGTATGCAAAGCTGCAATTCTTTCCCTGTAAATTTTCAGGAAATCCTTTTCCGAAGTTATCCAGCCCGCAAAGGGTTTCCCCTCGCTGACCGCAGACCATGCCTCTACCGAGGTCAGGCGTGAAAGCTCCTGTAAAAATCCCAGCTCGTTCCGCACCGCTTCATCAATATTGACAGGAATTTCCTTAAACTCCGCAATGCGCCGCATATAGACGTTTTCGTCCTCGGTCACAACGTCAATAAGAAAATCCGTCAGGGAGTCGCCGTGTTCGTAGAGTCCCGAAACGAAATCACCGTAGCTTTCCGCAGAGGGTTCTTTCAGAAATTTCAGCAGCTTTGAGACGGTTTCTTCCTGCAAAATTCCTCTGAAAACCGCCAACGACTGCATTTTTTCAGCATATTCTTTAAGCATTTTTTATCATTCCTTTTGTTCAATAAATATTCTAATTTGTAACAAGCATTGATGAAAGAATATCAAGTTCTTCTTCGGTTAATGGAGTACTGTACAATTCCATAACATTCCACAAACCGCTTTTTTTAATTTTATCTTTTGAGCTATACAATCCAAGCCATTTATCAGACGGTTTACATTCTTCACACCTTGACACTGTTCCAATCAACCTCGCTTCAAAATACAAGCGTTCCTCTTTTGTAGGAACCTTAAATAAAATAAAGCTAAAGTTTGTTTGTATGTATTCAGAAATACGTTTCTCTATTTTTTTCTCAAATTCCCTATCAATAATAGGTGCATACAAGTCTTTTTTCGCTTTTGTTGTTGTATCCAACTCCCAAATATCCAAATAAGGGTCATTATCTTGCTTCAAAAAACAACGTCCGATATTTTTTCTAAAAATACTTCTGTTTTTATTTTCATTTTCGAAATGCTGACCAATGCGATTTTTCAATTGCCCATCACCTGTGTGCGTACCAATACGCACTATTCTGTCACAGCCGTGAGCAACTTCATCTTTTTCAAATAAAACATAAATGCCATTTTTAGGAATATCACTATACCCTGCACTAAAATCAAATCGTTTGCCTTTCATAACAAGATGATGCAGTTTTTCACATAAATTTTCCATTATGTATTCTCCTTATAAAAAGATAATTGTTTTCCAATTGACATACCTTTTAATGGTATCGAAACGTGCTTAATTTCACTCACAAGATATCTTCGGTATCTCTCACCGGCTAAAAACACAAAATCATCAGTATTCAAATCAGTTTTCAGTGAAAGCTGTGCAATAACTTTTTTAGCCCATAGCTTTATTTCTGAATTCTTCTTTTTATTTAATGTTTCATTATAAGGCTCTATTATATCAGTTTCTTCAAGAAGACCATATTTTGCAGATAAAATAAAAATTTTATCCGCATTTATTTTTTCAGCATATTTATATGCACCTTTAAAAAGAGGACTAATATACATTTCTTTAGCCATTGATGTAACACAACGCTTTTTAGATACACATGAAATTAGAACAACCCTCATATTGTACCGCCTCTCCTAAATATATTAAATTCTGTATGCTATACACAGTATAGCATTATTGCATACCTACTGTCAAGAGCAATGCCCTCTGTTACCAAAAATCAAATCCTTTATAACCTCCCCAGCAATTATCAGTCCCGCAACAGACGGCACAAATGCCAGACTTCCGGGGACTGATTTTTTGGCTGTCTCCTCCGACGAGGGCAGCGGCGTTACGGGCGGTTCCTTTGAGTACACCACTTTAAGACGTTCCACGCCCCGCTTGCGAAGCTCGGTACGCATTACTCTTGCAAGAGGGCAAACAGAGGTCTGAAAAATGTCCGCGACCTCGAATTTTGTTGGGTCAAGCTTGTTCCCCGCCCCCATTGAGGAAATTATGGGGACGTCATTTTCACGGCATTTCATCACAAGCTCTATCTTTGCCGTGACCGTGTCCACCGCGTCCACAACGTAATCGTATTTTGAAAAATCAAACTCCGCCGAATTTTCGGGCATAAAGAAGCAGCGGTGAGAAATCACTTCCGCTTCGGGATTTATCAGCGCGATACGATCTTTCATCACGTCGGTTTTATACTTCCCAACCGTATCAAGGGTTGCTATTATCTGACGATTGATGTTTGTAATACTTACAGTATCCATGTCAAAAAGCTCCAGCGCACCGACACCCGTCCGCACAAGAGCTTCCGCGGCAAATCCGCCAACGCCGCCTATGCCGAAGACTGCGACCCGTGAGTTTTTCAGCTTTTCCATATTATCGCTGCCCAAAAGCAGCTCGGAGCGTGCAAATTGTTCCATAAAAAACGCCTTTCAATTTGAATAAATTTCTTTAAGAAATTCCTCCGCTATTTCATAAAATTCATTTGGAGAAACTTGCGACATTGCACCTGAAATTTCACTGACTTCATACTGCTTTTCAAGACCGCTGAATACATTTTCATCAGCCAAAACTTCAGTTTTGGTTTCTCTTTCCTCAAACTCATATTCGGCAATAAAATTATCCTCGTAAAGTTTAAAGCCGTGCGCATTATGTTCATTTTGTTCAAGGTCGAAAAACTCGTAGTTATTTTCTCCCGTGTACTCGCAGTCTTTGTAATAGCGGTCAACAAAGCAATGCTCGCCGCTGTCCTCAAACCATGAGTATACAATTCTCAAAAGAGGAACAGTCAGTTCTGATTTTCCGTCCGAAAAACTACAATCAAAATAAGCCTTATATTGCGTATTTGTTGAGAAAAAATAATCGTCAACAACAATTAAGTGAAGTCTGCCGTTTTCATCGGTGCATATGTCTCCGTTCATATCGCGGCAATTTACCGTCCACAGCAATGCGCCGTCCGCCGCAATGTCATATATATCCATATAACCCATTTTTCCTGTTGGCGACATTCCCGGGGGCGTGCAGAACACAAACAATTCGGGAAAGCCGTCCCCCGTAATATCAGCCGCACCGACCTGATAATAAAGCGGCGTGTCGTCCCTGCCGGCAAAAATATCCTTTATCGTTTCCATATATTCGGAGCTTGGAGCAGCCTCTGTGCTATCAGCGGTTTCCGCTGTTTCGCTCGTTTCTGTTGTTTGGCTCGCGGCTGTATCGGAGCTTTCCAAAACTGTCATTGCCAAAGTCTCCGTATTTGGAACGCTGATTTCCGATACGCTGTTATTTTCGCCGCAGGCGGTAAGCAAGCATATTGACATTACCGCCGCTGTAATTTTTAAAATAGTTTTTTTCATGAAAATTACTCGTTTCTCAAATATTTTATTAATGCAAACTACTCAATAAATTTCTTCCTTTTACTTGAAATTTTCTCAAAAAGATGCTAAAATATTTACAGTACATTTGTACAGCAAAGATAAAAACACAGCTTCGGTCGGTAGTCCGAAGGCGCGGAAAACGCGTAAGTAGCCCTCCTCCTTGGTCGTCCGTTCTTTGCTTTAAATTTAAGGAGGACTTGCTATGTGCAAAATTATCGGTTCGCTTACGGTATATTTCGACGACCCGTTTTGGGCGGGCGTATTCGAGGTCTACCAAAACGGCAGCCTGACTGCGGCAAAGGTCATTTTCGGCGCTGAGCCGAAGGACAGCGAGGTTTACGAATTTGTTCTGCAAAATTATTATCGGCTGAAATTCAGTCCGCCTGTTGAAACGCTTCTGAAAGAAAAGAAAACAAATCCGAAGCGATTGCAGAGAGAAGCTCGTAAAGCTCCAACCGAATATATCGGAACAAAATCACAGCAGGCTTTGAAATTGCAGCATGAACAGAGCAAAACCGCGCGCAGCCTTGCTGAACGTCAGCGAAAGGAGGAAAAGAAGCAGCGAAATTTTGAACTAAAGCAGAAAAAACGTAAGGAAAAGCACAGAGGAAAATAAAGCTTGTGCGCCGCAAAGGCTGAGCCTTTACCCTTATAGGCTTACATTGTCCGTAAGGGTAAAATGCTCCCAAGGGTAACAATACTTATGTACTGTTACCTGCCTGAAACGGCGCACGATTTTTTTATTTGAGCGCTGCAATAGACTCCTCTATCTTAGCCATTTTCTCCTGCGCCTTTGCAAGCTTAGCCTTTTCCGCCTCAACCTGCGCCGCGGGAGCTTTCGCAACAAAGCCCTGATTGTTCAGCTTATTCGATGAGAAGTCGATGTCCTTTTGGACTGCAGCCTTTTCCTTGTTAAGACGGGCAAGCTCCTTTTCCTTGTCAACAAGCTCGTCCATAGGAATGAAAATTCTCGCGCTGTCCGTAACGACGGTCACAGCGTCGGGCATATCGATTTTTGCCGCAATTTCAACGGAGGAAGCCGAAGCCAGTCTCTCGAAGAAAAGCTTGCCCTGCTCGAAAATTGACCCGTCCGCAGTTTCGATATGGAGAGCCGCTTTCTTTGAGGGAGGAACGTTCATTTCTGCGCGACGGTTTCTTATGCCCCGAATTGCCGCGATGATTTTCTCGAACTGCTTTTCCTCGTCCGCAAAATTCAGCTTTTCATCATACTGCGGGAACTCGGACAGAATACAGGGTACGCCGCTGTCGGAAACGGCAGACCAAATTTCCTCCGTAACAAAGGGCATGAACGGGTGCAGAAGCTTCAGCATACCCTGCATTACCCAAACCAAAACAGACTGAGCTGTTTCGGCAGTTTCACCGCCTGCCGCAATTCTCGGCTTTGTAAGCTCGATATACCAGTCGCAGTAAACGTCCCAAATAAAGTCGTAAAGCTTTGCAACCGCAACGCCAAGCTCAAACGCTTCAAGATTTTCGTTGACCTCTTTCGCAAGGGTGTTGAACTTGCTTACTATCCACTTGTCCTCAATGTTGAGGTTTTCGGGAAGTCCCGTTAGTTTGAAATCATCGGGCAAATTCATCATGATAAAGCGTGAAGCGTTCCACAGCTTGTTGGCGAAATTACGTGAGGACTTAACCTTTTCCTCCATATAACGCATATCGTTTCCGGGAGAGTTGCCGGTTGCAAGCATGAAGCGGAGAGCGTCCGCGCCGTACTTGTCGATCTCCTCCAGTGGGTCTATGCCGTTGCCGAGGGATTTGGACATCTTCCGTCCCTGAGAGTCGCGGACAAGTCCGTGGATAAGAACTGTGTCAAAGGGCGGTTTGCCCGTATTTTCAATGCCGCTGAACATCATTCTGATTACCCAGAAAAAGATGATGTCATAGCCTGTAACAAGAGTGTTTGTGGGGTAGAAGTACTTAAAGTCCTCTGTTTCCTCGGGCCAGCCAAGTGTTGAAAAGGGCCACAAAGCGGAGCTGAACCATGTATCCAAAGTATCGGGGTCTTGACACATTTCTTTTCCGCACTTTGGACACTTTGCAGAATTTTCTTTAGTGACAACCATTTCGCCGCACTCGTCGCAGTAAAACGCAGGGATACGGTGTCCCCACCAGATCTGACGGGAAATGCACCAGTCGCGGATATTGTCAAGCCAGTTAAAGTAAATTTTATCAAATCGTTCGGGGACAAATTTAGTCTCGCCGTTCTTAACAGCGTCGATAGCAGGCTGTGCAAGCTCTTTCATTTTAACGAACCACTGTGTGGAGACCTTCGGCTCAACTGTGGTGTGACATCTCTGACAAGTGCCTACGTTGTGTACGTGCTCCTCGGTCTTGATGAGGAAGCCCTCTTTTTCAAGGTCGGCAACGATAGCCTTTCGCGCCTCGTATCTGTCCATGCCCGCGTATTTGGGGTAGTCGGCAACGATTTTCGCGTCGTCGGTCATAACGTTGATAACTTCCAAATTATGACGTTTGCCCACTTCAAAGTCGTTGGGGTCATGTGCGGGAGTGATTTTTACAACGCCTGTACCGAAATCCGTTTCAACATAATCGTCCGCAACAACGGGAATTTCACGTCCAACCAAAGGCAGTATAAGAGTCTTGCCGATGATGTCCTTATAGCGGTCGTCGTTTGGATTTACCGCAACGGCGGTATCGCCAAGCAGAGTTTCGGGACGTGTGGTCGCAAGTTCAACATACCCGCTGCCGTCCTTGAAAGGATAGCGGATATGCCAGAAATGACCCACCTGCTCCTCAAAAATAACCTCCGCGTCGGAGAGAGCAGTCTCGCAGCTGGGACACCAGTTTATCATACGCTCGCCGCGGTAGATAAGTCCCTTTTCGTAGTACTTTATAAATACGTCCTTGACCGCCTTTGAGCAGCCCTCGTCCATTGTGAAGCGTTCTCTCGACCAGTCGCAGGACGAGCCTAATTTTTTAAGCTGTTCAACGATCCTGCCGCCGTACTGCTCTTTCCAAGCCCATGCACGCTCCATAAATTTTTCACGTCCGAGAGACTCCTTTGTCAGACCCTCTTTCGCCATTGCGTCAACGATCTTTACCTCGGTTGCAAGGGCGGCGTGATCCGTACCCGGCAGCCACAGCGCGGAGTAACCGCACATACGCTTCCAACGGATAAGGATATCCTGCAAGGTCTCGTCAAGGGCGTGACCCATGTGGAGCTGTCCCGTAATGTTGGGCGGGGGTATAACTATAGTATAGGGCTTTTTTTGGGGATCGCGGGTCGCCTTGAAGCAATCGTTGTCCACCCAGAATTTGTATATTTTATCCTCTACTTCCTTAGGGTCATAGAGCTTCGACAGCTCTCTTTTCATTTTTAAACCAATCCTTTCCGATAAAAGTAAATACATATATTAATCATACCATATTTTCCGCAAAAAAGCAACATTTATTTTGAATTTTCGTAAAACGCGCCGCTGCGTGAAGATTTCGCAAAAAAATCAGCACATTACCGCGTGCAGGGTAATGTGCCGACAAAATCATTTTTTGTTTAAAAATGCCCCAAGCTTTTTATCCTCGGTACGTATATGAGTTATCAAAAGACCTATATGTGCGTTAAGGCTCGACAATTCGCCGATAGTGGGATTATCCGAAGATATTCCCGAGGTTATATCCCGAAGCTTTTGCTTGTATTTTTCATGAAAAGCCTTGTGCGCCTCAAAGTTCGGATAACCGCTGTTCTTCTGGAGACGCTCCTCGTTGGCAAAATGCTTATCCACATAATCGTTAAGAAATTTTATGGTTTTGCTCATGTACTCACGACCCTTGCCCGCTCCGCAAGCATCCAGCAGATCGTTTGCAGCTTGAAGCAGCTCGCGGTGCTCCTTGTCAATAAATATATTTCCTGTTTCCAGCTCTTTAGTAAGTTCATATTTTCCCATTATAAGTTTCCTCCTTTGTGGTGCAGACAGTTTTTTCTGCTATGATTTTGGTAGCTTTATTATAGCACGTCCATACAACATTGTCAAGAAATGCCGCATATAGAAAAACGTCCCGTGTGCGTTGATGCAATTGATTAGTTGAATATTAGGTGAAAACCCTTGAAATACCGAAAAAAATATGATATAATAGTTGTATATGTTTTTTAGGAGGACTATGCCGATGAGCATTGCTGATAAAATTTTGATTGAAAACGTCAGGGATATCTTGGAAAACGGCGTTTCCGACGATGGTATGAATGTTCGTCCGCATTGGGCAGACGGATCGCCTGCTTACACTATAAAAAAATTCGGTATAGTAAACCGCTATAATTTGGCAGAGGAATTCCCAATAATTACCCTAAGGCGGACATTTCTTAAAACCGCTGTCAAGGAGCTTTTATGGATATGGCAGAAAAAGTCAAACAACATCGGCGATCTTGAAGCGCATATCTGGGACAGCTGGGCGGACGAAAACGGCTCTATCGGCAAAGCTTACGGCTATCAGCTCGGCGTTAAGCACCGTTATCCCGAGGGGGAGTTCGACCAGGTAGACAGGGTGATTTACGACTTGAAGAACAATCCCTCAAGCCGCAGGATAATTACAAATATTTACAACCACCATGATCTGTCGGAAATGAATCTTTACCCCTGCTCCTACAGTATGACCTTCAACGTATCGGGAAACAGGCTCAACGCCATACTTAACCAGCGTTCACAGGATATGCTTGCGGCGAATAACTGGAACGTCTGTCAGTACGCCGTGCTTGTACATATGCTCGCGCAGGTAAGCGGTCTGGAGGTCGGAGAGCTTGTTCACGTCATTGCTGACGCGCACATTTATGACAGGCACGTACCAATAATAACGGAGCTTATTGAAAGGGAAGCTTACCCTGCGCCCGAGTTTATTATAGATAAGTCGGTGACGGATTTTTATGATTTTACTGCGGAAAGCTTTGCTTTGAAAAATTACAAATATAATGATGATGACGTAAAATTTCCTGTGGCAATCTAGAGCGTGTTCACATAAACCGTGGCGCACGTCTTTTTAGCAAATTTTGCCGTATTTTGCGTTAAAAATCCTTGAAATACGGGCGTATTCCTGCGGATTTTTGCCTTAAATATGACAAAATTATGCTCAAAAATCCGCACATCAGCTTTATGTGAACACACTTTGGTTCTTTTCGACGCTTGGACTGTTGATTTTGCCGTTTTCAGTTTTGCGAACGGTTTTGTGCTATAATAAAAATACCTGCACAAAAGGCTGATAACGGTAAAGAAGTATTTTTGATTTTTAGGGAAAGGCTGCAATCAAGCAGCCTTTCCCTTTTTGTCATACGCTTTACTGTCAGCAACCGCAGTAGAAACCGCAATATTGAACCGATAGTAAATATCAATCTGTTGTATCCTGTGTCCGCTCGACTTGTCGGGAGCGTAGACTACAATTTTCTCAATAAGCTCGTGCATAATTTCGGGAGTAAGTTCCGTTATCTTGGTATATCTCTGAACAATCTCCAAAAATTGAGATGTATCAGCCGATTTTTGTTCCTTGACCCCAATAGCCCCCGACAACTCGGAAACCTTAGCTTTCAAATCGGCTTGTTCTGTTTCGTAGGCTTTAGACATCGTCTCAAATCGCTCATCGGAAATTTTTCCCGAAACATTGTCCTCGTAAAGACGGGTAAACAGTCTGTCTAATTCCGCAACACGCTTTTCATACTGCTTAATGAGTTTTCGTGCCTTTTTCAACTCGTTTTCCTGTGATTGAGCGGAATTATCCATAGCCTGCTTTACAAATTCACTTTCGTTCTGATGGACAGTATCAAGCAGCTTATTTAACTCCGAAATAACGATTTTTTTCAGAACAGCAGTCCTTATGTAGTGAGCGGAACAATTTCCTTTATCCATAGCATATGCGGAGCATTTCATATGTTCCTGCATTGTAGTATTTTGCGAACGGCATAAATACATCTTACTTCCACAGTCGGCGCAGTAAACCATTCCCGAAAAAGGATTTATTTCATCGCATTTCTGCGGACGCCGTTTGTTTTTCCGAAGTTCCTGCACCAAGTCAAAATCGTGTTGGGAAACAATCGGCTCGTGGGTGTTTTCAAAAATCAGCCAATTATCTTTCGGGTGATTTTTTCGCTGTCTGTTTTTGTAAGACTTGTTTTCTGCTCTGAAATTTACCGTGTGTCCCGCATATTCGGCTTTTTCAAGAATAAACGCTACCGTTTGATGATCCCACTTATTATGCCGTTTTACATTTTTGTGATTAGGAACTTTATCTTGTAATAGGGCATATTCGGAAGGCGTTGGTACTCCATTTTCGGTAAGCATACGGGCGATTTGAGAAGGTCCGTAACCGTTAATGCAAAGCTGAAAGATTTCCTTAACGACCTTTGCGGCTTCTTCATCAATCTCCCATAAATTCTTGTCATTTTTCGATTGTTTGTAACCGTAACAAGGGTGGGCAAGCGGCTTTCCCGACATACCTTTTGCTTTTAAAACTGCCCGTATTTTTTTGGAACAGTCGCGGGCATATAATTCATTTCCAAAAATAGCAAATAACCAAACGCCCATAAACCCGATATTCCCCCTGCAAGAATAGGACTGCTCTTTAAAGTAGAGCAGTCCTATTCTATTATATTAAAGAGTATTTTTTAGTTCTCCATATTTGCGAAAAAGCACGTATTTACGCCATTTGAAAGAGGTTACGCCTATTTTGTTTGTTCTAACTTTTCTTAAATTTTCGTAACGATAAAGAACAAATAAAGAACAATTATTATGGTGTATCTCTAAAAAACTTTATATTTCCAAAATAAAAATGTGGTTGTTGCACATCTGTGTAACAACCACATTTTTATTGAGAAAAGGAAAAATATTTTATGTTCAATCTTTATAACTGACATTTTAATCCTCAACAATAACACCGTCGCCATATTTAATATAAACTATATCGCTGTCATCAAGAGATTTGATATAATCGTCGAACTTGCTATTATCTTTCGGCATTTCAACTTCAATTCGATTGTTCATTACATCAATTGAGATTGCAGCAATTCCATATTCTTTCCGTTTCGCCCATATATGTTTTTCAACTGTTTCAAGCTCGCTTGCTGAAAATTTGCATTGCTTTACAACAATTTGTGCAAATTTTTCCTTTAATTCGTCAGTAACTTTTTTTACATTTTTTGTATTTACACTCAAAACAACAAGAGCACCTTTGTTAATATATATTCCGCCATAGTCTTTTTCCGATAACTTTTTTGTCAGCGTAGAGTAGCAAACTCCAGAAGAAATTGAATTTTTACCTTTCCATACACCATTTGATGAAAACTCATATTCTTTTCCGTCAATTGTTATTGTACTTGTTGTAAGCTCTCCGCTTTTTTCATTAAAATAAAACCATTCATTAGGCTGATTTACCTCTGGCGACCAGAACCACCCTTTAGCTTTAACCCCGTCAAAATAGTAAAATTTTTTAACTCCTAATTTTGTCCAACCTGTATACTTGCCTTTGCAAATACCTGTAGAGGAAAATTTATACCGTATGCCTCCAATGACAGTTGACTTTGTTACAGCCTCACCTGTTTCTTTGAAAAAGTAAAGATTTTCATCTATTTCTTTCCAACCTGTTATGTATTTATCTCCGTCCATGCAGTAAATATTGCCGTCTTTTTTAATTAATTTGGCATTATTGTTGTCAGCATAAACAAAAAGTGAAAAATATGTCATACTTATCGCAGCGACACAAATAAATGCAAATATTTTTTTAAACATAAAAATATCCTCCACACAATTAAAATAAAAAGTATGTGCGTTTCTTATAAAAATGTTCTGCAATTATTTTTTAGAGAAACACACATCTCAAAAATTTTACTTCTTATTCTGTTTTTGAAACTCGGCTTATATCATATTTGCTTTTAATATTAGTCCAATTTATGCCAAGTTCACAATTATCAGTTTTGGAATGACCAAGATTTATACCAACAAATATATTTCCGGTCTCGCGAGAGGCAATTAACGCTCCTCCACTATCGCCAGGCTGTGATATACAAGTAGATTTTATTAAGTTTGTTAAGCCGGATGTAGTTTTGGCTGTAATTGAAATAATTTCTCCACTTGAACTAACAGTCGTGTAACCAAACATTGTTAGTCTATCACCAACAATTGGAGACCCACTTTTTGTACAGATTACGCCACTGGTTCCATTTTTGTTACTGCCATAGTAAGTTGTATTTGTTCTCTTAATAAGTGCTGCGTCAATTGTGCCACTATTTTGAATGGAAGCAGCAGTGCCTATTTCTGTACCGCCATACTTAAATACATCTCCAACTCTCACTATATCATGTGCAGCAGTAAGAAACCCATATTCACCTGTACTATTCCATTTGAACATACATCCGAAACTAAAGGTTTTACCTTGAGTTGCATCAGCTAACATATAGCCCCCTCTAATATATGTTGCATCTTCTACAACTCCGCCTTCGTCAACGCGATTAAAAATCACATTATCACGAATTGGAGCATAATTTCTTGCTATTGGCATTTGTTCAGAAAATTCAGTGACATCAACCACTACAACATTTTCTTTAGGTAAGGTGTATGCTTCAACTACGCCCCAGCTTTCTCCATTGTCAACATAATAATCCCTTGCTTGGAGCAATTCAGCCTCTGTATATTTAACCTCGTTAAATTTTACCTCTGGGATTGCTTCCGTTGAAGAAATGGAAATTTGATTTAAAAAGTTCTCCGAAGCAGCGACATCTGTCGTTGAAATATGTAAAACATTGTTCTTAAAATATGCACCCGCATAATTAGGCGTTTTAGAGAAATTATCGACAATTACGCTGTAAATATCCACAGTATCCTCAACCCACTGTGTTTCAGTATTAATGTTTTCATTTAAATCAAAAGCACTTGCGTTGAATGAAAACATCATGGTGGCTGCCGCGATAAGGCTTATACACATATATAATTTTTTACGTATTTTCATAATAATTTTTCCTTTCTGATTGCAAACTGCAATCTTAACATTTTTATTCTCATTTTTGTCATAACTAAATTGTCACTTCCATACTTGTCTTAACAACGGGCTCATACTTGCTGCCGCTGTAAACAGTAGCAAGCGTCCTTAAATGGTAAGTTCCGCTGCCAAGATTGTCCTTGCTGTTGCTAATTGTAAGCGAACTTCCGTTTACGGAATCGCTCCAATAATCAACTATGTCCCACTTATTGCCGTTTTTCTTTTCAAGATACTGCGTTGCGTAAATTTTTGTAACTGTTTTGTCGCCTTTTATTACGCTTTTGCAGTATGCAGTACCGCCTATAATGGTTAAGTTATTTTCAATGGAATATGTATACAGATAATATGGAGAAGCAATATTCCTTCCACCGTATGCACAAACAGGAATTCCCGCCGAAAACAACACCGAAAGAAACAGCATAATTGCAATTACAACTTTCTTCATAAGGCTTCACCACCTTTCTAATAGATATAACCGTTATCGTTGGATTTAATGGCATTGTAACAATTATTTGACATTGCTGCTACATTTCCAGTGTTCATATCATGTCCTCCTATTAAATGCAGTTAAGATTATTCTGCATTATTTAAAATGATCAAGGAAAAAATGTTTTATGACAAAACTTAACCGAAAATTTGATTAAGAACTTCCTGTACCTTTAAAGTAATTTCACAATATTTGTCAAAACTTTTTTTAAATTCGCTTGTAAATGTGCTGCCGTCATTGTTAAACAGCAAATCGTGGGTATCTCTTATGTACTGATAATAGTTGTAATTATCCTGCACATAATCCTGCCAAGTATTTATTGACATATCGTTTTGCTCTTTATACTTTTCATAGGAATTACCATATTCCGAATTTACCCAAGGTATAGGTGCTTTTAATTTGAATTTGCAGTAACCATATTTAGCAATAGCCCGGTCCATTACCTCAGGAGGTGGCAGTAAGCCCGTAATTCTAACTATTGGGTTTTTCCTTGAAGCGACATAAGAGTCCTCATAGGATATAATGTTTTTCTCGGAAAGTTCGGAAAAAAGCTTGAAACGATTTTCATAGTTATAATCCTCCCCATACTTTTCGCGAAAATATTCTGCTTCTTCAGCAGTAACGGTGTAACTCGATTTGGTCTGTTCTTTCTGTTCAATTTCAATTTCATTTGTAGCTATATTTACGTTAGAAGCAATAAAATTGTTTTCAGCTTTCTCTTGTTCAAAAATATCTTGAAAGCTTTTCCCAGAATATACTTTCACTTCGCCTTCCGGCTCAATGCTGAACAGACAAGGAGCAGTTGCTGATGATATTTTCATTATATACCCTCTCTCTTTATTATATATATGATTGGCTTTGCTTATCAAGCCAATCATATATATTTTGTACACTATATAGAATAAAAAAATTATATATTTACGTGACCGGGAGATTGGAATACAGTACCATCTTTAAATGTTGTGTATATAGTATAGCTAATATATGTAGCATCTCCTGGAATCAAAAACTCCTCATATCCATAACGTTGCGTGTTAAATGAAGCTTCTGCAGTATTGCTTCCCAAAGTAACTTTAATTTTTACATTTCGTACATAACTGTCTGCCGCAAACGCTACACGAAAAACCCACGCATTACAATTATTATTTCTGTAAATCATTTTGGTATACGAATCAACATCTAAATTTATAAGAGATGACCCCGCGCCGTTTGAATAATATGATGTTGAAGCTGGTTTATATACATAAGGCTCACTCATACTTTCGTCATATATGGCGGGATACATTTGCAGTTGAACTACCCCATAAGCATTTATTGCCTGTGGAGATAGTTCATTAATTTCAGCCGCACTCACGGGACTTATCAAACACATACACGAAATAACCGCGCAAAGAATAACCGATACAATTTTTCTCATTTTTTTCATAAATAATCAAATCCTTTCAAAATTAAAACATAGAACTTTCTTACTTATGTCCCCACTAAATTGTAACTTCCATACTTGTCTTAACAACGGGCTCATACTTGCTGCCGCTGTAAACAGTAGCAACTGTCCTTAAATGATAAGTCCCGCTGCTAAGATTGTCCTTGCTGTTGCTCATTGTAAGCGAGCTTCCGTTTACGGAATCGCTCCAAAAATCAATTATGTCCCACTTATTGCCGTTTTTCTTTTCAAGATACTGCGTTGCAGAAATTTTTGTAACTGTGCTGTCGCCCTTTATCTCGCTTTTGCAGTATGCAGTACTACTCAAAACAGCTAAATTGCTTTTAGCAGAACCTGTATACAGATAGTAAGGAGAAGCAATATTCCCTCCACCGTATGCACAAACAGGAATTCCTGCCGAAAACAACACCGAAAGAGACAGCATAATTGCAATTACAGCTTTCTTCATAAGGCTTCACCCCCTTTCTAATAGATATAACCGTTTAAAAGAGGGTAAAATTACATTTTTCAGCAAAATTTTCTTATTTTTCTACTTTTTGCACAGAATTTGCTATATTTATTAGTTCATCTTTATCAAAATCATACCCGTTGTCATTAAATACAAGTATAGAAAAAACATAATCTCCATTGTCCCAAATAATTATCTGTCCATTTTGATTATACATATTTACATAGATACACTCATATCCGTTTACATAAACAGTCTCAATTTCATATCCCTCTGTATTTACCGATATGTCATAGTATGCTTTTATGTTTTGTTCAAAGTAAATTGTACAATGTTCATTTTCATAAGTGTATTCACGATCAAAAATATCTTCAGAAAGATCAACAAGCTCAAAATCCGACATATCTGCTATGATTTCGTATTTATCAACAAAGTCAAGCGGAGCGCCCGTGTCATCAACAGACTGCACAACAGTATGTGTATCAAAAATATTCATAAAAAAGTTTATAAACGCCTCTCTTACCGCGCTGACGCTCATAGCCAAAATAAATACAGCCAACAACGCCGCTGTAATGGCAATAAGTAGTCTTTTTGGCGTAATTCTGATTTTCTCATTGCGCTTTCCCATTAAAATATTCATTTTTCGCTTAAATTCGCGAGAGAACTTATGCGGTGTATTGTCAATTAATGCTTCGTCTATATAATTTGCGCCGTATTCCTTAATAACCGAGGTTATGTATTGCTCAAATTCAAGGTCGGTCATTTTCGTATTCCTCCATAATCAATTTTTTTAGCTTGGCTTTAGCACGAAAAAAGCGTATCGAAACGTGTTCGGGGGCAATATTCAAAAGCTGCGATATTTCAATATTGCTGCAATCATAGAATAATTTCAGCATTAAAATATCAGAATATTTATCGTCCATATTTGAAATTATCTCAAAGACACGTTCACGTTCAAGACGGTGTTCAACCATTTCGGGCAGGTCAAGGGTATCAGTATCATCTATTTCGTCTATGGGGACGATTTTTTTATTTTGGTTATAAATATCTATCGCAGTCCCTCTAACTAATATAACCAAATAATTGCGTGTTTCCTTACACATTATATTGTTAATTTTTTCTAAATTATTTGTTAATTTCAAAAAAGCATTGTGAACAGCGTCCTCGGCAAGGGATTTGTCCTTTAAAATACCATAGGCGTAGTTATACATTGTGTTCTTGTATTCTTTGTATAATACCTCAAACTTGCTTTTTTCCTCTGTAGTATCAAGCATAGAGAGATAAATTCCAAGCATAGTAAACGTCCTTTCCTGAAAATTTCGTTAATATAACTATACTCTAAATCGTGGAAAATTACAAGTGGTTTTACGCAAATGCCGATATTTTGACGTGAACGCAAAACCTAAGGTAATTTTAAATAACATTTTTTTTAGTAACTTGTGCAATGATACAAACTTTGTTATCAAAACACAAGTTTTTTCTTATTTTGCGGGAAAACGCTCCGAAAAATGTCCTTTACTTATGGAAGGCGGTTGTATGCGACAACAACATAGACCGAACATCATAGAATTTTATGCAAGTATACAAATTTGATAAAACCACCCCGCCAAAATCGATTGGTAATCTCCTATACTTATGGAAAGCCTATTTATGTTGATTGTAAAGTTTATATTAACAAAAAGAAAAATGTTTTCAAAAGTCCCTAAAATAAAACGAAAAATTTTTCTATTAGTAGATGGGCATATTATTTACACAATTATTTTTTATGTAATTACTCAATTTGCGCTCATAATCCGCTCATGGTCAAAATGACGATTTGGGATTAAAATTTATAGCAGAACGCAAAAAATAGAGCCTGTTTTAGTCCTGTTTTAAGCCTGTTATATATTTTGAAAAAAGTATATACTGAATTATGAAAGGAGATGTTCATATAGCAATATATCATTTTAACGTCAAAATTGTAAGCCGTGGAAAAGGTGCAAGTGTGGTTGCTAAAGCGGCATACATATCGGGCGAAAAAATCAAAAATGAGTGCGACGGAATAATTCACGATTATCGTCACAAGCGCGAAATTGTACATAAGGAAATTCTTTTGCCCGATAATGCTCCATCTAAATTTAAAAATCGTTCTACGCTATGGAACTCTGTTGAGCGTTCCGAAACAAGAAAAAAACAGTCAAACGGCAAGACATATCGACGCGGCATTACCAGTTGAAATATCACGTTCCGAGCAGATAGATTTGGTACGGAATTTCTGTAATCAATGCTTTGTATCAAAAGGAATGTGTGTTGACTTTGCAATTCACGATAAGGACGACGGCAATCCCCACGTCCATATTTTGCTGACTACTCGTAATGTTTCAGAGCGCGGGTTTACTACAAAAAATCGTTCATGGAATGACAAGTCCCTTCTTATTGAATGGCGAAAATTATGGGCGGACTGGTGTAATCATAAGCTGCATTTTGTTTCCGATGAACGTATCGACCACCGCAGTTATACGGCACAAGGTATTTCAAAAGTTCCGCAAAAACACCTTGGAGCGGCGGCTTGCGCTATCGAGGAAAAAGGTTATCGTACTGACAAGGGGAGCTATAATAGAAAAGTAATTCTCACAAATACAAATGCCGAAATTGATAAACTTAATAAGGAATTACTAAAATTAAATTTTGAAAAGCGTACTGTGAAAAAAGAAATTATTGAAACAGAATTAGACTGCCCGCTTTCCGAAACATTTGGTATTGAAAGTGATAAAATCCCAAATATGAATATCTTTGTTTCTGCACTTACTAATGCAAATATTTTGCATACGATAAAAAATAAAAATGACGGTAAGCAAGTCATATTTTTTGCAAACCGTGATAAAGAAATGGTTACCAATATTTTTCAGAGATGTTCTGAAAAAGAAAAACAGACTGATATTTCTCACTATAATAATAGAAATATGTCTGTTAAAAAATATCGCTCGCGGTAATTCGCTATGCGAATTTTGCGGTAGCAACCGTTTAGAGGGGTCAAGGGGAAACTTCCCATTGCGCACAACAAACTCTCAAGAGTTTGTATAAGTGCGCCCTACGGGATATTTGGGCGATTTGGTACACGATAAAATGAAGTTGCTAGTAACGATTTTTGTAGTTGTGCAGTAAGTGTAAAATTAATAATGCCGCCCGAATATTCCGTTATCCGTAAGGCAGCTTGCTCTTGTGAGTTTAAAATAGAAAAAGAAAGGATTGATGTTATGTCAAAAACAATTAATGTAACCACAATGCAGGAGAAACTTGCACGCCTAAATGAACGTACAAAATCGGCAGAAGCGGAGCGTAAAAGACTGGAGGAAAAGCGAAAGAAAATTCAGAAATTAATTGCCGAGGAAGAAAGAAAAAAGCGTACACATAATCTTTGTTCTGTCGGAGGACTTGTGTACAAATATTTCGGAGATGACATTTCTCCCGAAGAATTTAAGGAGATGTTGGATTTTCTTTTTGCTATTGACGAAGTTCAGGATTTTGTTACAGAGGAAAAGAAAAAGCGTTTTCTGCGGGATAATCCGCCTATTGCGATTCCTGAAAATACAAATTCCGAGGAAAAAATTATTGAAAGCGATAACGTAAAAATTGAAAATGCGTAAATGCAGGAGGTACTTATTGAACAGAAAAAATATGAATTTGACAGCAGGTACATACAACATTGAGCAGGACAAAATTAATAAAAATAATTCTGCTATTGAAATTCCTGACGGGTGTAAAAACGATTTAATAAAAGCAATGAAAATCGGCTACTACAAGGAGTTTTACAAGCAGGGACTTATTACTGCGGAGCAGTTGGAAATGCTAATTGCTATGCAGGATAAATCTATAACTTCGGCAGCATAAATAAATTCAGACTCCCCCTGCATAACCATTTTTGTTGGGCAAATTTGTACATATTGCCACTTGCAATTTCACGTGGTAAAGTGTAGAATAATATATGCAGGGGGAATGTCTGACATTCCCGATCAATCGGGAGAGGAGGTTAAATGAATAAAATAAAGGTAGCGGCTTACTGCCGCGTTTCAACGGATTTTGACGACCAGCTTAATTCTCTTTCGGTACAGATAAGTTATTTTACCGAGTACATAAATAATCATGAGGATTACGAACTTATCGAGGTTTATTACGACGAAGGAATTATTGGTACATCAACAAGAAAACGTGACGGTTTCAATCGAATGATTTCAGATTGTGAAAATGGAAAAATTAATTTAATTCTTACAAAAGAGGTTTCCCGATTTGCAAGAAATACGGTTGATACGCTTAATTACACCCGTAGGCTTTCCGAATTAAATATCGGTGTGATATTTATGAATGACGGTATTGATACGAGGGACAAGGACGGGGAGTTAAGGCTAACGATTATGTCATCAATAGCTCAGGAAGAAAGCCGAAAAATTTCCGAAAGAGTAAAATGGGGAATGCGTCGGCGTATGGAAAACGGTGTTGTTCTCGGCTGCGGACGGATTTATGGATACAAGATTATTGACGGAAAACTTGAAATTGTTCCAGAAGAAGCGGAAATTGTTAAGGATATTTTTCATCAGTATCTTTATGAGGGAAAAGGTTCGCACACAATTGCTCATAATTTAAGTGAACGCGGCATTCCGACTTTAAAAAATCGCGTATGGAGTCCTCAACACGTTCTGAAAATACTTAAAAATGAAAAATACGCGGGCGATTTAACTCAATGGAAAGTTTTTAAGCCAAATGTTCTTGCCGAAAAAACGCTGATAAACCGCGGTGATAACGAAGAAGCGCCGTTAATTACAATTCAAAATCACCACGAGGGAATTGTTTCAAGAGAAGTTTGGGACGCTGTCCAATCTGAATTGCTTAAAAGAAGCCAAAAATCCCGCGAGGGCAGAAAACACTCACGTTCATACTGGTTTAGCGGAAAAGTTGTTTGCGGAAAATGTAATTACAGTTATGTTGTCGTAGGTTCTACGACAAATCCGTACAGACAATTAGGCTGCCGAAACCGTCAGATTTACGGAACAGGGAGCAAAATTGCGCCAAATGGAGAGGAAATCGGCTGTGTAAATCATGTTGTTGACGAACGCATTTTGAATAAAGCAATGCAGGAGCTTTTGAAAAATGTTCAATCACTCCGACCGTCGCTGGAACAGGAAATGCTGAATGAAATTCAAGCAATTCAAGGTATTCAGAAAACGGTTGACGTTACACCGTTAAAAGATGAAATTGAAAAGCTGAAACAAAAAAAGCGCAAGGCTATTGACTTTATGCTTGAAGAACTTATTACAAAGGACGACCTGAAACAGCAGACAGATTTTTATGACAGCGAAATCATACGAATTACCGAAAAAATATCTAATAATCAGAATATTGAGGTGAAACATCAACAGCAAATTGACGGAATACATGAGGCAATTAAGCGTATTCGCGGCGTGTCTGACTGCGATATGGATAATACCGCTGTTTACGGTGAAATGGTAAGTAAAATTATTGTTCCAGAGTATCAGCACCTTGATATTTATTTAAACGGTATCCCGTTCGGATTTCATTTGACATATACCGTCAAGAAAGCTCCGAGAATAGGTATTTATGACATTGTTATTGACTCTTGTGTAATTGCTTCTTAAAATTGGTTTTCGGGAATGAATGGTACCAATCATTAAAAATATTCTTGAAAGCCATTAACTCATTCTCACTTTTGAACGTGTCCACGTTGTCGTTGATAGCGATGTACCTAACATCGTAATCGGGAAAAATTATCTCGATATATTCGCCTGTTTTGAGGTAATCTCTACCTAATCGGGACAAGTCCTTTGTAATAACAGTACCGACCTTGCCCGCCTCAATATCGGACATCATAGCCTTAAATCCGTCACGCTCAAAAGTAGTGCCGCTCACGCCGTCATCAACGTAAAATTGCGTATTATCGAAACCATTGTCTTGCGAGTACCTAAGCAACATGGATTTTTGATTGGTAATAGAGTTGCTCTCCTCAAGCCCGTCGTCCTGCGAAAGCCTGCAATATAAAGCTGTAATTTTGTCTTTTAACATATAATCCTCACTTTCCGACAAATACAGCGGATTATGTGTTAATTATACCACATCTTTCAGAATATTTCAATGTGGTAAATCAATAAATTTTGTTTGACTTTTTTGACATAATCCGCTAATCTGCCGATTATATCAAGTTTATGCTGCCTTATGAATTTCCTTGCTGATAAGACGGGAGATAATGTCATTAAGACTTTCGCTTGTGAAATTGAACCTTGTCTTTACTATGTAAGTCGTATGTCCAATTTTGTACTCCGTCAATCTCTCATAAGGCTCTAAGGCGGTATTTGTTTGTACATTGTTTACCATTTTTCTCCTTTCTGTCTATCGACTGTGTTTCCTTTCGTCACCGAAAATGTATGTCGTTCTGTACCCATCACTCCTTTTCTGTATTGCCCTGTCAACATCAATTTTTAACTTTTGGCAAACGTACGCCGCAATGTCGTATACTGCATTATATAACTTCTGTAAAGCAATAATTTCCTTTTCCTGTTCGGAAATTATTTTATTGAGTGCCGCCGCTTCATTTTCTTTTTCGGAACAGGTTTTCGCCAACTTTTCTAAACCTTTTTCCAAATCCTCTATCTTGTATTGAAGATACGGTACACGCCCTGCGTCAAGCTTGTATTGCCGGCATTCACGCTCGGTCTGTTCAAGAGCACTATTTATATTTATTTGCCTGTTATACAGTTCTTCCGCTTCAAGCCGCCGTTTTTCGGCATATCTTAATTTTGTTTCCAGAAATCGCTCATTTTCCGATATTTCAGCTTCACGAGCCGCTAACCGTTCGGCGTGATTAAGATTGTTCCTTGCGGCTTCGGCAGCTTTTTCCGCTCGCTGGCTTGCAATTTCCTGTTGAACAGCGGCGGCTTTCTTTTCGGCTTCAATCTTTTCAAAATCCTCGGTACTAACGATTACCTTGCCTTTTCCCAAAAGGGATTTTTTATGTGGAATTTCTGTGCTATCTGCCGCGTTGCTTAATTCACATAAGTGAGCCAACTTATCTTCTAACTGCCTGACTTCCTTGTATGTCTCGACCGTCATAGTACCACGTGATTTTTGCGGCTCGGAAATCGTTATTCCATATCGCACGCAAATCTCTTTCAGTACATCGCATTCTGATTTTCTCCACCTTGCAATACCGTCCTTGCCATCGCCATACCCCATTTCTTTCAATGCCTGTGCAATTCCGTTTTGTGTATCGACACCACGTTTGTAGTGTCCCACGGGTATGTAGTCAATGTGTAAATGCGGTGTTGCTTCGTCCATATGGAGTATGGCATTGAAAACGTAAAAGTTCGGATTGCGTTTCTGAAAACCTTTTATGTACTCGGTCAGACATCTTGCGGCAATTTCACCGTCAAGAGTACCAACTCCTGTATCATCTTTAGTTCCAATCTGAACAACGTCCTCGTAAAAGCTTTTCCGCTTATCGGGGGACGTTACAACATTCTGCGAAACCTTGTGATTAAACTGATACTCATAGTACCCGTTTTAGATTTTTCTGTCGCTTCGTTTCTGTCTTGCATTGTAACGCTCAACTGCCGCTCCGAACAGCTTTTCATATGCTTTACCGATTGGTTCTTTGATAAACGTCACATTGTTTTTGGTACGTCCGCTGTCAACGTTCTTGGGCTTGAAATCACGATTGTTGTGGCTCAATGAACCTTTACCTTGACAGTGGGATAGTGTCTTTACTCCGATTATCACGCTCCTCTCAAAAAATGCTTGACAGTAACATTTTGTTGTGGTATAATCAATACAAGATATATTAAAATCTCTTATAGTAGATATATTATAATACACTATAAGGGATTTTGTCAATCATTATTTGAAGAATTTACAATTTATTCACAAGAGGAGAGAATTATATGTTTTACGACCAGCTTATACGAATTTGCAAGGAAAGGAATGTAAAGCCAACGCCGCTGATAAAGTCCTTGGGACTTAGTTCGGGAAATTTGAAACGTTGGCAGGAGGGAGCAACAGTAAATTCGGATATTCTTATGAAGTTTGCAGATTACTTTGATGTTCCCGTAGACTATTTCTTTGAGGAATACGACAAGAAAGCCATTGAAGTCGAAGACGGTGCAAACGACAGTTCAATGACTAAGGTGTATAACGTTCTGAAATCTCACCCCGACCATATAGCAAGTATGCTGTCGGGCAAAATGCCGTCAAATGCTGATTTATTGAGGATTGCGGAATATCTGAATTATTCTGTGGAATATTTTGTGCGGGACGGGGAATTTTCCGATAATGTCAAAGCAGAGGACAGTTTGTTAGACTCAATTCCGCCAAAGGATATGATTTTGAACATTATGGGAAAACTGTCGTCAGGTGAAGCGTTTAACTTCCTGCAGGTGAGGATTTCAAAGATTATTTTGTCAAACCTTGCGAGAAAGAATATCCACAAGGACAAGCTTGAAAGTATTCTTCTTTCAAAGCGGAAACTGGATAACCTTTTCGATAACTCTCTGAACGAAGATAAGGTCATGGGATTTAACTTCTCCGATCTTGTTAGGATTTCCGAGGCGTTCAATCTTAGTTACAGCTATATGCTTACGGGCAGAGATTGACTACCTGCCTGAATACGCAAGAAAACAGCCTACCGCATTCCAACGAGCGGCAGGCTGGTTTTACATATATGCGGCGGCGTAGCCGCACAATTTACTTACGAATTTGTCGTAAGTAACGCCATAAGGTGTTTACACTTTGAGAACTTATTCCTCAAAAAAAATATTGCCTATACATTTGAAGTAGATGTCAATGACATCTTCATAGTTTTGCCCGTCCTTTTTTTGCCTTATGATGATTTTATCAACTAAATCAAGAAGCACATATTGATTTAGCTCGGTAACATCAACATCATCATATTTGCTGATTGTTTCAACAAACATTTTAATCAGCTCCGATGTTTGGCTTTCGGAACAAAGCTTTTCTTGGCTGTCCTCAATTTTGAGATTAATTTCTTGTTGCTCTTTTTCAAAATTTGCAGCCATTACGGTGTAACGTTCTTCCGTGATTTTACCCAACGCCATATCTTCATAAAGCTTTGCAATAATTGTGTTAAGCTCGGAACTCCTGCTTTGCAGCTTTTTCAATTCGCGCTTGACTTTCTGCAAATCCTTTTTGGTATTAACGTCCATATCCGCTTGAAGCTTTTGCGTAAATACATCAAGATTATTCTTTGCGGTATACAGCAGTCTGCGGACTTGTTTCAAAATAAATTCTTCAAGAATATCACGCCGTGTGTAATGAGACGTACACATTTCTGAATTACGTCTGTATGTATTGCAGACATATGCCGTAACGCCGCTTCCGCGGTAAGCGCGGCGTATAGAAAGCCGTTTGCCACAGTCAGCGCAATAAACGTAACCTTGGAACATATCGGGTTCTCTCACGGTTGGTACTCTGCGTTTCTTATCCAAAATCTCCTGTGCAGCTCTAAACTGTTCTTCGGAGATTATCGGGTCATTAACTCCCTCAAATACACGATAATTTTCGGGTTCGTTCCAGTACGTCTTGTGGTCTTTATAAGACTTGCGGTAGGTTTTAAAATTAACCACATCACCGCAATATGCACGGTTTCGCAAAATATAGCGAACTGTCGTAATTTCCCAGCAGAGTTTTTTATCCTTTTCGGGATTTTCCTTAGTCAGTCCTTTTTGAAAAAAATACTGTCGGGGAGTAGGTACGCCGCTATTTCTCAACGCTTTTGAAATCGAGGTCGTACCCATACCGTCCTTGGTGCAGTAATCAAAAATCAACCGCACGACCTCTGCCGCTTCGTCGTCAATCAGCCAATGATTTTTATTGTCTGGGTCTTTTTTATAGCCGTAAATAGGTCTTGCACAAAGAATACCGCCGTTTTCGCCTTTGTTTTTTAAGGTTTCTTTTATCTTACGGGACGTATCGCGGGCAAACCACTCATTAAAAATATTCTTGAACGGAGCAAATTCATTGTCGCCGTTATCGCTGTCCACATTGTCAATAACAGCAATAAACCTAAAGGCTGATAGCGGTAAAGAAGTATTTTTGATTTTGGGATAAAGGCTGCAATCAAGCAGCCTTTCCCATTTTGTCATACGCTTTACTGTCAGCAACCGCAGTAGAAACCGCAATGTTGAACCGATAGTAAATATCAATCTGCTGTACCCTGTGTCCGCTCGACTTGTCAGGAGCGTGAACCACAATTTTTTCAATAAGCTCGTGCATAATTTCTGGAGTAAGTTCCGTTATCTTGGTATATCTCTGAACAATCTTCAAAAATTGAGATGTATCAGACGATTTTTGTTCCTTGACCTCAATAGCCCCTGACAACTCGGAAACCTTAGCTTTCAAATCGGCTTGTTCCGTTTCGTAGCCTTTAGACATCGTCTCAAACCGTTCGTCCGAAATCTTACCCGAAACATTGTCCTCGTAAAGTCTTGTAAACAGCTTGTCCAACTCCGCAACACGCTTTTCATACTGTTTAATAAGTTTTCGTGCCTTTTTCAACTCGTTTTCCTGCGATTGAGCGGAATTATCCATAGCCTGGTTTACAAATTCACTTTCGTTCTGATGAACAGTATCAAGCAGCTTATTTAACTCCGAAATAACGATTTTTTTCAGAACAGCGGTTCTTATGTAGTGAGCGGAGCAATTGCCCTTATCCATAGCGTATGCAGAGCATTTCATATGCTCCTGCATTGTAGTATTTTGCGAACGGCATAAATACATCTTACTTCCGCAGTCTGCACAGTAAACCATTCCCGAAAAAGGATTTATTTCGTCGCATTTCTGCGGACGCCGTTTGTTTTTCCGAAGCTCCTGCACCAAGTCAAAATCTTGTTGTGAAACAATCGGCTCGTGGGTATTTTCAAAAATTACCCAATCTTCTTTTTGATGATTTTTTCGCTGTCTGTTTTTGTAAGACTTATTTTCTGCTCTGAAATTTACCGTATGTCCCGCATATTCGGCTTTTTCAAGAATAAATGCTACCGTCTGATGATCCCACTTATTATGCCGTTTAACATTTTTATGATTTGGCACTTTGCCTTGTAATAAGGCATATTCGGAGGGCGTTGGTACTCCATTTTCGGTAAGCATACGGGCGATTTGAGCTGGTCCGTAACCGTTAATGCAAAGCTGAAATATTTCCTTAACAACCTTTGCGGCTTCTTCGTCAATCTCCCATAAATTCTTGTCATTTTCCGATTGCTTGTAACCGTAACAAGCATGAGCAAGCGGTTTGCCCGACATACCTTTAGCTTTTAAAACTGCTCGTATTTTTTTGGAGCAGTCGCGAGCGTACCAGTCGTTAAAAATATTCTTAAAAGCCATTAACTCATTCTCGCTCTTAATCGTGTCTACACCGTCATTCACAGCAATGTACCGTACATCATAATCAGGAAAAATTATCTCGATATATTCGCCAGTTTTGAGATAGTCACGACCCAAACGGGACAAGTCCTTTGTGATAACAGTACCGACTTTTCCCACTTCAATGTCGGACATCATAGCCTTGAAGCCGTCACGCTCAAAGGTAGTGCCGCTCACGCCGTCATCAACATAAAATTGAGTATTTCCGAAACCATTGTCTTGCGAGTACCTAAGCAACATGGATTTTTGATTCGTAATCGAATTACTCTCCTCAAGCCCGTCGTCCTGCGAAAGCCTGCAATATAGTGCTGTAATTTTGTCTTTTAACATATAATCCTCACTTTCCGACAAATATAGCGGATTATGTGTTAATTATACCATATCTTTTAAAACAATTCAATATGGTAAATCAATAAATTTTGTTTAAGTTTTTTGACATAATCCGCTAATCTGCCGATTATATCAAGTTTATACTGACCTCTGAACATCCTTTTTTATCAATTGGGAGAGAATATCTTTAAGATTTTCGCCGCTGAAATTAAATCTTGTAACGACTTTGTATGTAGTGTTTCCTATTTTATATTCCGTCGCTTCTTTTAGTGCCCCGTTGCCTATGGCGGTATTTGTTTGTGCATTTCTAATCATTGAACTCCTTTCCGTCCTATCGGCTCCGTTTCTTTTCGTCACCGAAAATGTATGTAGTTCTGTACCCCTCTGACCTCCTTTTTATCGCATTTTCAACGTCGATTTTAAGCTTTTGGCAAGCATATTTCGCAATGTCATAAACCCAGTTATAAAGCTTCTGCAAATAATTTATTTTCTTGGACTGTTCGGTAATTTCGGCATTAAGAGCCGCAATCTCACTATTTTTATTACTGCACTCTGTCCTCCACTTTTCTGTATTATTCTTTAAATCATTAATTTCAAGCTGTAAGTACGGTATTCGCTCCGTTTCACGTTTGTAAATATCACGCTCACTTTCCGTTTTATCAAGAATTTGGTTAATATTTATCTGCCTGCTATATAGTTCTTCAGCTTCAACTCGCCGCTTTTCGGCATATCTTAATTTTGTTTCCAAAAACCGCTCGGTTTCCGATATTTCAGCTTCACGAGCCGCTAACTGCTCGGCATGATAAAGATTGTTTCTTTCGGCTTCGGCAGCTTTTTCCGCTTTCTGTCTTGCAATTTCCTGTTGAACAGCGGCGGCTTTCTTTTCGGCATCAATCTTTTCAAAATCCTCGGTACTAACGACTACCTTGTCTTTTACCAAAAGGGACTTTTTATGTGGAATTTCTGCGCTATTTGCCGCATTGCTCAATTCACTTAGGTGAACAAGCTTATCTTCTAACTGTTTGACTTCCTTGTATGTCTCGACCGTCATAGTTCCTCGCGATTTTTGCGGTTCGGAAATAGTTATGCCGTACCGTCCGCAAATCTCTTTCAGTACATCGCATTCTGATTTTCGCCACCTTGCAATAGCGTCCTTGCCGTCGCCGTACCCCATTTCTTTCAATGCCTGTGCAATTCCGTTTTGTGTATCGACACCACGTTTGTAGTGTCCTACAGGTATGTAATCAATATGCAAATGCGGCGTTGCTTCATCCATATGGAGTACGGCATTGAAAACGTGGAAGTTTGGATTTCTTTCTTGAAAACCGTTTATGTACTCGGTCAAACACCTTGCAGCAATCTCTCCATCGAGAGAACCAACTCCCGTATCGTCTTTAGTTCCGATTTGAACAACGTCCTCATAAAAGCTTTTCCGCTTATCGGGAGATGTTATTACGTTGTTGGAAACTGCGTGATTGAATTGGTACTCATAGTACCCGTTTTTAATTTTCCTGTCGCTTCGTTTCTGTCTTGCATTGTAACGCTCAACTGCCGCTCCGAACAGCCTTTCATATGCTTCATTAATCGGCTCTTTGATAAACGTCACATTATTTTTAGTTCGCCTTATGTCAACGTTCTTTGGTCTGAAATCTCGATTGTTGTGGCTCAATGACCCTTTTCCCTGACAGTGGGATAATGTCTTTACTCCGATTATCACGCTCCTCTCAAAAAATGCTTGACAGTAACATTTTGCTGTGTTATAATCAATATAAGATATATTAAAATCCCTTATAGTGGATATATTATAATACACTATAAGGAATTTTGTCAATCATTATTTGAAGAATTTACAATTTGTTCACAAGAGGAGAGGATTATATGTTTTACGACCAGCTTATACGAATTTGCAAGGAGAGAAATGTAAAGCCAACGCCGCTGATAAAGTCCTTGGGACTTAGTTCGGGCAATTTAAAACGCTGGCAGGAGGGAGCAACGGTCAATTCGGATATTCTTATGAAGTTTGCGGACTACTTTGATGTTTCCGTGGACTATTTCTTTGAGGAATATGACAAAAAAGCCATTGAAGTCGATGACAGCGCAAACGATAGTTCAATGACTAAGGTGTATAACGTTCTGAAATCTCACCCCGATCATATAGCGAGTATGCTGTCGGGCAAAATGCCGTCAAATGCAGATTTATTAAGGATTGCGGAATATCTGAATTATTCTGTGGAATATTTCATCAGAGATGGGGAATTTCCCGAAAGTGTCAAAGCGGAGGATAGTTTGTTAGGCTCAATACCGCCAAAGGATATGATTTTGAATATTATGGGGAAACTGTCGTCGGGTGAAGCGTTCAACTTCCTGCAAGTGCGTATTTCAAAGATTATTTTGTCAAACCTTGCAAGAAAAAATATCCATAAGGACAAGCTTGAAAGTATTCTTCTTTCAAAGCGGAAACTGGATAACCTTTTCGATAACTCTCTGAACGAAGATAAGGTCATGGGATTTAACTTCTCCGATCTTGTTAGGATTTCCGAGGCGTTCAATCTTAGTTACAGCTATATGCTTACGGGCAGAGATTGACTACCTGCCTGAATACGCAAGAAACCAGCCTGCCGCATTCCAACGAGCGGTAGGCTGGTTTTTACACATATGCGGCGGCGCAGCCGCATTTTTACTTACGGATCTGCCGTAAGTAACGCCATAGTACTTATGACAACTCCGCAAGCTACGTTATCATAAGTACAGGCGCTCTCCGAGGGGCAGCCGTTCCCTCTGCACTCCCTTTTGGTTCGGACAAAGTCCGAATTACATCACAAATACCAAATCATCAAGTCTGCGCTTCTTAAGTATACGGTATCTGCGTTTTTTGTTTGAATACTTCATAATCTGCGGAAGTTTAATTGCCGGAATTGTTACACCATTTGTTTCGGGCATAGCAGACGTTTCAATCGGTATTGAGCCTTCAAATACTCCTGCCCCCGAAGAAATATCATCATACATCGGAACACTGTTGAAAGCAACCGCATAATACGAAGCGTGAGTAAGTTCAAATGTAACCTGATTGTTTGCGACAAGGCTTTCGTCAACAAATTCAAGCTGCTTGGTTTTGGTGTTGTAGTGGTAAAGTGCAGCATAATAATTGTTGTACTTCTTTCCTACACTCAAAGTCAATGTTGCCTTAAATCCAAAATCACCGCTGTGATAAAGGCGAAGCTGCTTTGCAGTCAATTCGCTGTGCAGATTGTCCATAACGGAATCGGGAATTTTCTCGTATCTGTCAGATACTCTCATATTTACCGTTTTGGGCTTTGTAACATCAAGACCGTTGATAATCCAAACAACGCTGCTCATACTAAGCTCAAGATTTATATTGCGGTTTTGAATGTGTGCTACAACCTCTTTAGGAAGTTCAGTATTGCTGTTCATATTTACCTTTACGGTGCTGCCGTCGGGAGCTAAATCAATTTCCGAAATAACCGTATTCCAACCAGATTTTGTGCTATCGCCGTAAATATACGGTTCTTTCACAGTTTGGGTATTTGTTGGATATGTAACTGTCGGATACGACGGTGTTGGATTTACAGGATATGGCGGAGTATGGTCTATCGGAGGAATTGTTTCCGTCCGCATAGCATATCCGCAAACAGAGCAGTAGTATGTTTTTGTACCCGAGGTCGTTGCCGTAGGCTGAACGGTTATCATTCCGTTATCCTCAATATGCCGCGCCGTATCGGAGCGTTCTCCGCATACTGTACATTCGTGCCAATGAGATATGCTATTGGCTTTCCATTCTGTGTTATATCTGTGCGTGTGTTGTTTATCGGCAACATAGATTTCATTTGGATAAATAACATTTCCATTTTGTTCACTTAAATATTCATCAGTTCTTGCATCTGTAATATATGTGTATTCTTTACCATTTTGCAAGTCAAGATTATAATAATTAGCTGTTTTTATATACACTTGCCCTTTATCATATTCACTAACGCTATAAGTCATATTGCCTATATCATTACCAACAAGCTTCACTTTATATTTTTTGATAGTCGGCAGTTCAAAGCATTTTGTTTCTCCGTCCACATACATTTTTATACGATTGTTTTCATCTGCTTTATTATTAACAATAGAGCCAAGCAAAATGTCAGTATCATAATCATAAATATACACATCAACGGGACAGGATACTTTGTATTCTTTAAATGCACCGCAAACCATACCAAAAGATACATTTGTCCTAATTAGTTTTTTCATACTTCCTATCTTTTTATTTGCTTGTTCATAAAGTTTACAAAATTCTACAGCTTCACTCATAAAATTCAATGGCGATGCTGAATTACCTACAATGCCATAAAAACAATTTTTCAATAGGCCCTTTATTTCATTATCATACTTTGTTGATAGATATTGTTTTACTCCTTCATAATAGCTATTAATGTCTGCGCCTGCAGAAACTTGATAAATGCCATTATATATTCCGTTAATGCCATAGCTTTTGTCACTCCATTCTATTTGATAGTTGATATGGTTAAATGTTGCATCAAATTTAATATCTTTTAAATCCTGCTGAACAAGCTGCAAAAGTGAAGAATAGTTTGCTAAATCATCTACTAATTGAAAGCGAACAGTAGCATTTTTAGCAGATTTGCTCTTTTTATTTGGGTCTTTTACGGAAACATTATAGAATTCAAGGCAATAGTTATTAACGCTATTTCTGTAACTTCCCAAATCAGAGGCTATTGTAAACTCAGAGGTTGCTGCTGTTTTCCAAATACCAAGCATTGTTATCATATCATGGTATGTATTGGAGTCAGTAACACAATTTTTTAGCGTACTGTCAGAATATGTTTCTACGAAATTGCCCTCATTAATCATTGATCTTATTGAATTATACAGTTTTTTACTGTATTCGTCATTTTGCAAATAAAAATCTCTATGCTCATCATCAATTGTTGGATTATCCTCTGGAGGAGGCGAAATGTAATCAGCATTTTTTACATATATTTTATCGTTACAACTATATTCATTTCCGTTTATTTTAATGTACACATTAAATATGTATTCCTCTTTCCAAATTCCAGTATCTGCTATTGGGGCAACCTTAGTCAAAACCTTATTATCAGTAAAATACATTGTTCTTTCATCAAGCCTAAACGGAATTATAGGTATTGCATTGTCTACAACAGAGCCATCTTCAAATGTAAATCCCTTTGGAAGTGTTATTTCAAGTTTCTCAATTTTAAGCAAACTTCTAACCTTGGATTCCATTTGTTCATATAATTCATCAATCTTAGCGAATAACTCCCTATCGTTTACATCTACACCAGGAACGTCTCGTTTTAATTGTGGAGTAATTGAAAATCCAACTTGAAAAGGTTCGTTATTGATTTCGCTTTTTCCTGATACTTTTAAATCATCTGCATCGTTGGTTTCAGCTTCAACTTCTAACGTTAAGTTCGAGTCATAGATTGAAATAGGAATAGTAAGATTTTCACCGTTATCGGCTATAATCGCAATATTGGTTTTCCCCATTCCCCATATAGTAAAATAAACTGTCACATAGCTATCTGTATATTTATACTCATTTATTTCAATCATATTATCGTCTGCTGTAAAGAGAAGATTGTTCCCATCATACACAGCACCATTTCCGAATTTGATAGTGATAGAGGCTATAGAATACTGTATTACTGGTCTGTATCCATCTACAGACATAGCTTCATATATAAGTGTTCCATTTTCACTTGAAATAATATTTTCGTAGTTAGGTGGATTAATTACTAAAAACTCATTTATATTTTTATATGGTATACCATTATCCTTTGCATATTGTTCAGCTGTAGAACCTGGAACACAATATATTGTTAAATTGCTGCATCCTCCGAAAGCAGTATTGCTTATGTAATGGACATTATCCGGAATAGCTATACTTCTAAGGTTTGTACAATTCTCAAAAGTACAACCTTCTATGGAATTAATACTATTTGGAATTCTTATGCTTGTAAGATTTGTGCAATTGCTAAATGCTCGAGCTCCTATAGATTTAATATTTTCGGTAATATCTATATTGGTAAGATTCGTACAATAACCAAAAGCATATTCTTCTATTAAAATAATATTATCTGGAATTAATACAGTTGTTAAGCTTTCACAACCATAAAAATCACAATAACCTATAGAGTTTACATTATGAGAAAGTACTACATTTTTAAGATTTTCGCACCCTTCAAAAACTCTATTTCCCATATAAGTAACACTATTAGGAATTACTATGCTTGTAAGACTTGTACAGTATAGAAAAGAATTAAAACCTATATTGGTGACACCTTCAGAAATTGTTATATTTTTTAGGCTCTTACAATTCCAAAATGTCCTTTCACCTATTGAAATGACGCTACTAGGAATTACTATATTTTGCAAAGAATTGCAATCTCTAAACGCATAAGCTTTAATAGAAGCAATACTATTAGGAATTTCTATGTCTATAAGACTTGTGCATCTATAAAAAGCATACTCACCTATAGACGTAATGCCAGTTTCAAATTTTATTTTATAAATTTTTTTATTGTACCATGGTGACTTGTCATAATATGTATAATTATACATATCTCCATATCCGCTAATCGTTAGTGTTCCATCATCAGATAATTCCCAATAAGCATTTTCACCACATTTGCCGCTTTTTTCTGTAGATTCATCTAATGCAATAAATAATATACCGTTTTCGTTTGCATATGTTTCTGCATAAGAACCTGCTGCTCCCTTAATAGTTAGACTATTGCAACCATCAAATGCATTATAAGCTATTGCAGTAACGCTATCTGGAATAGTAATTTTCTCTAAACACATACAGTTCTGAAATGCGTAAGAATCTATTTGTCTTACACCTTCTGGTACAGTAAAATTTGTTATTTCCCTGCAATCTGTAAATGTACTATCAAATATTTCATTTATTCCACTGGGAACATTAATCTCTTTAATGCTTGTACACATATTAAATGCTGTGTTTCCAAGATATGTAACTGTTTCAGGAATATTAATTTTTTTTAGATTTTGACAATTGCAAAAAGCATGATCTCCAATAATTGAGACACTTTCAGGCATAATAATTGTCTCTGCACCACACATATAGAATATGCTCTCGCCGATTTCTGTAATACCATCAGATATTATAACGCTTTTTATCTCTGAATTGTAATCATACCAGGGAGAATGATAATTTGATTCATGTCCATTGCGACTTCCATATTCGGGTTCTATTTTTCCATAACCAGTAATTGTTAATATTCCTTCTTGCAAATTCCAATAGACATTTTCTCCACATTGACCATTTGCAAATATACCATTATTTGACTCAGAATTACTATATGCTTCAAAATTAAATTCACTGGTGTTTTCAATTTCTTCAAAAGACAAGTCAATGTCATTATTTCCCTGTTCACCGTTAAAATCATCGCCAAAACTATTTTCATATGGGTCAGTATTGATAGTGATACCACTATTTTCAAAATCATGGTATTCATCAGCACATACATCTTGTCCCAAATCGGACATAAGCATAAAGCTAAAGGCCATAACCAAAGTCATAGCTACCGCCCTAAGAGCAAACGGTTTTTTTTCAAGCTGTGGTCGTACCATAACCACTTTTTCAGTATTGCGATGTGAGTACGCTATTTTGGCATACTCGGCAATATGCTCTCCCATTAAAGCTAAAACTATTAGCAATACACATGGCAGCCACAACAGTGGATTTTTCTCAGCCGTCCTGTCAAGCCGCTGAATAAAACGATTATGGTCACTTCTTTTAAGCTTCATATAATTTCCTCCAAACAATAAAAATATGCCATTATCACCATTTTATCACATTTCAGCATATTTTTCAACACTTTTTACCATTTTATTAAATAAACATACGTTTTGTATGCTTTAACAAGATTTTTACTTTTTATAAATAAAACTGTATACAACGTTAATTATAAGCATATTTTAATACTTACAGCGTGTATTTTTATGTTAAAAGTATATTAAAATAGTTATTGGGTGAGGATATTATGATAAACGAGGAATTTGTTTCCAAAAGGCTAACCGAACTCCGAATAAAAAAGGACGTTTCGGAATATCAAATGAGCCTTGAATTGGGACATAGCCGCAGCTATATCCAAAGCATTTCTTCGGGCAGGGTAATGCCGTCAATGAAAGAGTTTTTGGCAATTTGCGATTATCTTGATATCACGCCAATGCAATTTTTTGACGAGGACACGGAAAATCCGTTGCTTGTTCAGCGGGCGATTCAAGGTCTTGCATGGCTTAGGGACAAAGATTTACTTATGCTTATTGGACTTATTGATAGAATGAAAGAATAAACGGCTATGAAACTGAATCCATAACCGTTTTAACATAATCCGCTATATTTGTCTGTTTAACGATATTTTTAGAAAACTTCTATATCGCGACCCGCCTAATTGAGTTTTGCGGAAAATAAAAATCAGTATAGTAACCCACCATTGAGCTTAGTCTGCCAAAGCGCGACAAATCTTTTACTATAACCGTTTCTATTTCTCCGTTCTCAATATCTGTAAGCATACGCTGAAAATCGGGACGGTCAAAAGTCGTACCGCTTATTCCGTCATCGGCATAAAACCGTGTGCAGGAAAATCCTTTCTCTTTAGCATAGCTTTGTAGGATTTTGCGCTGATTGGCAATGCTATCACTCTCGTTATCGGAATCGTTCCGTGAGAACCTTGCGTAAAGTGCTGTCACCTTAATGGAGTTTTTATTGTGTTGCATAAGTACCTCCTATTCTGTCAAGCAAGCAAGTACTGTTGACAGTATAACACACAGTTATCTACAAGTCAAGAGGCATTTGCATATTTTTTACATTTTAACACATTCTATTTCATTGTTTGTTAAAAATTATCTAATTTTGTATGAATTTTTAAATTTTATAAGAAATTTTGCAAAATATTTCAGTTTATAACGAAATATGCAGCTTTATAAAATTTTATAGTATTTTTTCAGAATATCACATTATATAACAGGAATTGAAAAGTAAATCCCCTCGGAAACGAAAAAAGAGCGGCTGCTGCCGCTCTGACCGTCCCCACTGGGGAAATTATCTTTCAAAATCGTCTCTGTCCTGCTCGTTCCGTCCGTTGAAACGTTCGATCACATCGTCAGACCATTGCGCCATTTCCTTAACTCTTTTTATGAATTTTTCTTCGTCCTCATTACCAATAAGCGGTTTCTGCAACTGAGAAGATTGATGAGTGTGATTTTCACAAGCAGTACTGCCTGCTTTCAATTTGTTGTTCATTATGTCTTTTTCTTCTTCCGTATAGAGTAAATCTAACTTATCATACATACTTAAAAAATCTTCCGTAAGTTTATCATTATCTATAAGTTCATCTGATTGTTCACGTAAAATATAATCAAATTGCTCTATACCTTTATATTCAACAGCATTTCTTAAAATATCAACTGTTTCAGCGGAAAGTTCATTCCAGTAATTGTTGCATATAAAGCATACATCGTATAAATCTCTGATTTTATCCCTTGACTGATACGCAGAAGCTTTCATACGGCACAAGCTGTTAATGTTATAAACTTCAATATTGTTTATATTTGTAAGGTTATCGCTGCGGATATTTTTTTGTCTGAAAGAAATTTCAACTTTCAACGGTTTGTTGCTTTCCGAATAATGTATCATAAATCTTTTTACAGTATCGGTATCTTTATTTACATTATAGCTATAATTGTTTTTTCTGCAAAACTCGTCAACAATTTTTTCAATACTTTTATTATTTCTTTTTCCGTCAAGATCAATATCCTCCGAAAATCTGTCAAGATTATAGCACATCATTAAAGATGTACCGCCTTTTAGTACAAAGTCAGAGGTAGCTTTATTAAGCTCTTTAAGAAAATCCGAAATAACGGAAAAATGCTCTTTCTGCCAATCTTTAATTACCATTGGTTACGTTCTCCTTAAAATCAAGCCATTTCCCACAATATTCGCGACCCATGAATTTATCTATTTTTAACCAGTGGGGCATATCGTGAAGCCTGTATATTTTTTCAAATAATTCATTATCATACTTGTCAGTACAAATGTAGTCCTTTCTCATACCTTGTGCGACAGAGAAGTTACCGTCAGCAATTAAATCAAGCAAAGCGCGTATATGATTTGCTGCATTATAGCTTTCTGTATGTTCGGGAATTTTTTTATCGGTTTCTATGCCGTAATCTCCCCATATACTTCCCGTACTCTCCTTAAGAACAATATTTTCCCACTGAATGGCTGATTGATGCCAATCTCCGCAAGTATCAAGCTTGCACGTCAAATTAAGCGCGTGTATTCCCGAAATATACTGCATAAACAACACCTCCGATAAACTGTATTTTTCTTAATTATATTACATTTGCAATGAAATGTCAAGATTATAAAAAACAGCAGGACAATAATCGCTGCCCTGCTGTTCCGTCCCCAGTGGGGAATTATCTTTCAAAATCCTCTCCTTTTTTCTTTTTCAGTCTCACTGTCCTCGGTTCATTCAATTCCGACCAAAAGTTCATTGGCAATATTCAAAAGCCGCTTATCCCTTTATCTTCGTTGCCGTTCTTGTTTATAAGGTATAAAAATGCTATTTATTAAAAAAACCTGTTATCCAACCCATAAAAATAGTTGCTCCTGAGCCTAACAAAAAAATCAAAAAACCAACAAGTCCAGAAAAAAATTTTCCCTTACGGTCTGCAGCAATTAGTTGTCTATCAAAATCATTTTTTAAAGCTTCTAAATTATTTTTAGATGTAATGTTTTCTTCTTTTCTAAGATCAACCTCTGCTTCCAATGCTTTGTTTAATGCGCTTATATTTTCTTGAATACGATTAATATTTGAAGTGTTAGCCTGGTTTTGATCAGTGACTTGATCTAATATTTTCTTTATATCTTTTGCCCAACGATCATTATTGTAGAGTTGTTCTTTTATTTCAGAAACGCTATTTTCCACATCGTTCATACGCTCTGCGAGATTTTGAAAACCAACAGGTTCATATTTTTCAATGGTATTTATCAATTCCTGTGAAAAATCTTCAATTTTCTTAGGATGCTTTCCTGAACTATAATTAACTATCTCGTTGTCGTTAAGTGTATAAAAAATAGCTGATGCGAATGTTTTACCAGGTGTAAAGTGAAAGTCTACAGATGAATAATTATACAGCCCAAATACAAGAACTCCTTCATATTCAGGATCAATTATCAAAGCGCAAGTGACATTGATACCTAATTCACCCATATTTCTTTTTGGCGTTAATTGAGCATATATATTTTGTGGCATACATACAGTTTCTTCAGCTAAAACATATATAACCTCGCCTGGTTTTATTACAGCAAACTTTTGTTTTTCTTCTACTGACAATTCATTATAGTTTAATGGACGTTTAGATTTTGCCTTTAAAAAGCGATTACTTAAGGTAAGATCGTATTTCATCCCTTTGCAGTTTCCAATTTTTCCGTTTCTGATTATTTTCTCTTCGGAAACCATTTTAATTAATTTCTCATCTGATATTAATAAAGACATATCATTTCCCCCAGATAATTGAGTGTGTCTATCGAACATTGTAACAACTCCATTCTACCATATTTTATACTTAATGTCAAGACTATTTCAAGCTATAATTTTTTTTAAATTTTGGATTAGTTTATATAAATTATCGCGAATTATTTTCGCGCGGTCAACGGTAAATCGGAGCGGCAGCAAAACCGCTCTGTTTACCGCGTCCCCACTGGGGAAATTATCTTTCAAAATCCTCTACTTTTTCTTTTTCAGCCTCTCTGTCGGTATCGTCAACTTCAAACTTTGTCCTCTCATAATCGTAAGCCTTGATGTTCTCAAACATCGTATTGAGAGCTATTTCTTCAACGTCAGCTTTCTGATCGGGACGGTTTCCGTCTCGGAAATCCTCACATATTCCCATACCGCTAAGTTCATAGGACAACGCTTCTGCCCTGTGATTTTCGGTATCAAACGAAAACTCTATCGCAGGGTCATACATCAAACCGCCATTCTGAACATAAGTATGTGCAATAAACACCGTATCGCCGTTTTTCTCAACGATAAGAGGCTCTATACCGCTGTTCTCGCCCTTTTCGTACTTGCAGTAAAAAGTGTCATAGCTTTCCAGTTCGGGACATATTTCCACGAGTGCTGCATAAAGCTCCATACTGTTGTCAAGCCGCACCTCGGAATTTGTCAGCAGCGTATTGACCTCTGCAAGACGTTTTTCCTTTTCAATCAGCTCCTTTTCCTGCGGAAATTCTGCTTCGGCAGCTATTTCAGCTTCTTTAATGTCTGCGGTAAGGGATTGCAGACGATCCTCCTGCTTTTGCAGTTCCAGCTCGATACCATTTATAATGTTGTCAAGACGTACGATGTTTCCGCTTGCCTTTACATCCTTATTTAAATTAAGTTCTCCGTAATGCGCGGCAGCCCCCTCAAGATTAACTTTAACAGTAGTATCCTTTAAAAGTATAGACATTTCAAATCCTCGATAAGAACCTATTACACGTTCTCTGCCGTGCATTATATCGTTATTTTTAATAACAGCTTCTCTAATAGCCTGTCCTGCTTCTTCCTTGTTGTGATATTCCTTGCCGCAGACGGTTACGGGGTAATAATTTTTACCGTCCTCGTTGGTAAGCGGTTTAACGGATTTAACCGCTTCAATATCGGCTTTCAGCTTTTCTACATAATGCTCCGTATATTTTCTGTGTTCGGGCAGGGTTTTGTAAGCTTTGTCCTGCAAAGAATATTTCTGAGAAAGGAAAGCGGATTTAAGCACGTTCAGCTTCGTTATTTCCGTTTCAAGGTCTATCTTCTCGCGAATTAAAGGATTGCCCGCGCAGAGCGCCTTTACTTCCGCATAATCGAGGGCAACCTCGTCCACGTCCTCGCAGGAGCGAACGGGAGATTTGTCCGTCATAATCTGTGAAATAAACCGCTGCTTGTTTTCCAACATCTGATAAAGGTACGCGTCAAAGGTCTTGTCGGTTGTGTAGCGGTAAATATCGACCTTGCTGTTGGTGTTGCCCTGCCGTATAATTCGACCGTGGCGCTGCTCCATATCGCTTGGGCGCATAGGCGCGTCAAGGTCGTGCAGAGCTATCATACGTTCCTGCGCGTTCATTCCTGCACCGCATTTCTGCGTTGAGCCGATGAGTACACGAATTTCGCCTTTATTCATTTTGTCGTATAGCTTCTGCTTATCCTCGGCTTTTTCCGCGTCGTGAATAAAAGCAATTTCCTTTTCGGGGACTCCCTTTGCAACAAGCTTTTGCTTTATATCGTCATAAACGCAGAACCGCCTTTCCGATTCAAAATGTTCTGTGGGCGAATGGCGCAGCTTTTCCCACGTTTCGGGAGAAATCTCGGTAAGCTTACCGTCTCTCATCTCAAATGCCGTATTGTACGCTGTTTCTTCCTCATAATTTACCCTTTTCAGCATAATAATGTCACCGTTGGCAATTTCCCCTGCTTCGTAATTCTTAGGCGGCTTTTTGCCGTTAAGCTTTTTCATTATCTTTTCGGCAGTATCCTTTTCACCGAGCTTCGCGGAGTAAACGTCGTTATAAATGCCGTGCGGATTTTTGCGGTAAACCGTATACATATTTTCATTAAGTGTCGGCTGCGGCGTTGCAAGGTCGCAGAAAATAAGCTGTGTACTTTTTTCTTCCGCTGTCCGCTGCCAAATGTCAAAAACGTTGTTAATGCACACGTTTACTTTGGATTTGGGGTCGTCGGGCAGATTTGGATTCATGCAGCGTTGGTCAAGTCCTATTTTCCGTCCGTCAACCGTAAGCTTGCACATATTGTCCTCGGTAGGCTTAACAGCTCCTGCGCGTATATCTTTAGCACGTTCGCCAAGCTCCTTTATCATTGTTGCCTGCATTGCTGTTGCGGGGACGTTTACGTTGTGCATTTCAAAGTCGGGGCGGTCAAGGTCAAGACTTTCCGCTGTTTTTATGTCTGCACAATCCTTGAAAATATTCATAAGTTCGGGGAGATTTTGAAATTTCGCAAACCGCGTTTTCATCTGATATTTTCCGTTGCCTTCGGGGGAAAGCTCCATAGATGTGGTCGTTTCTCCGAAAACAGAAGCCCAACGGTCAAAGCTGTTTATACCTGTTTCCGCAAGCTTGTCCGCTTGCAGATAGCGCATGAGGGTGTACATCTCCGACATTGAATTTGAAATTGGCGTTCCACTGGCAAAAGTTACCCCCCTGCCGCCTGTTATTTCATCAAGATATTTACATTTCATAAGAAGCTGCATAGACCGTCCCGATCCGCCGCTGCCTATACCCGAAACATTACGCATTTTTGTAGGCGTATCAAGGTTTTTGTACGCCTGCGATTCGTCCACAAAGATTTTGTCAACGCCTAACTTTTCAAAGCAAAGCATATCATCTTCGGGAGTTTTTGCAAGCAGCTTCTGTATTTTATCTTCATAAGTCTTTATCGACTTTTCTATCTGCTTGACAGAAAAACTCTTTTTTCCGTTATCGTCAAGCATTTCATCAACCCTCGACCTTCCACTTATCGGTGGCAGGCATATATGTTACTTCTATGTTTTTTGACGTTATAAAATCGGGTTGGAGCGTTTCTACAATAAATTGACGTATGTAATCGGGGTCAACCCAAGCAGAGCCAAGCTTGACAGCAATGTCGGCAGCTTCTATACGTTTGGGCATAACCGCTCTTAATGCTTCTGCATTTCGCGTAAGTCCCTCCGCTTCGGCGGCGGCAAGCTTTTGACGAATGTTGCCCGTCAGATATTCGTCCGCGCTTTCCCAACGCATATGCTTTTGAGGATTTTGGAATATTTTATCTCCAAGTTCGTCAATAAGTTCTTCCTCTGATTTTCCTGTGAGGATTGACATATAGTCAAGATTTACGCACATTTTTTCGGAAAGAGAAAGAATAAGCGCGTCCTGTGCGTTGTCACAGTGGTCTACAACAGTTTTGGGATTGACTGTGATTTTACTGAAAATATCGGCTTTTCCGATAAAGTTACCGTCCTTGTCAAGCTTTTCAAGTGCCTTGATAAGATGATAGCTGTTGTCGTTTTTGAAAAAGCTTTTATTTTCCGCGCTGCTGATAAGTCCGTATTTTTCGGAAAATTCGTCATACTGCTTGTTCAAGGCTGTCTGTGCCTCTGATATTGCCGTATCAAGGCTGCGGTACTCATCGCCGCTTTTGACCTGATAAATTTCAAAGCTGTCCTCACGCATAAGCTTGTGCATAAGCTCGTAATCTTCGGGAGACATAGTTCCGTCAAAGGCATACGGGTTAAAATTCTCCTCGCTCTCATTATCGGCAAATGCTTCACGGAAAGGCAGTCCTGCATTGTGGGCGGTTTCTCGTGCTTTTTTTATTGTCTTATATTTCTCCAATTTATTATCATAGCTTTCGGGATCGTTTTCAATTTGCTGCTCATAGACCGCAAACTGTTCGGGAGTTATTTCCCTTCGATAAAATTCCCCGTATTCGTCTATCGCATTAACGTCCAGCATACATAAAGTCATCATAAACGTCGTTAAGATGTTCCGAAAAATCAAGGTACTCGCTTTCTAATTCAACGGTGTCATTATCTTCGGGAAAATTGTGATAATCAAGATTTACCGTGCCGTTTTCCTTAAGACTTTGAATTGCTTCGTCAAGATTTATGGTCGCGATTTTCTCATTGTCCCAAATGGTCAGCTCCATTGGTTTTTCATATCCGATAATATCTTGTGTTTTAAGATTTATTTCGGCGCAAAATGCAGGCGGCGGATTTCTCATTTGGTCAAGCTCCGCAAATGTGAGTTCGGAAATTCGAGTGCAGTTTTTACTGATTGCGGGATAGCTTAAATCGCCGTCTGCAAGCCGCTGCACAAGTGCGTTAATGTCCGTATTATCATCACGGTAATATGCTGTTTCAATACCATTGTCAATAAAGAAAATACTGTAATTTTCTTTTTCCTGCACTCCCAAAGTCAAGGCTATATATTCCTTTATTTCATCTGAAATGTCTTTGTAAAATTCAAGTGGCTTTTCGTTATTACCGTCTGCAAGCAAAACATAAGCGTTATCAAACGTTTCGTTTTTGTTAAAAACAGCATATGTGCCATTATCCGCTTTTAAAAAACACAAATCATCTTTTTCTATAGCATTGCTGCTGTTTTCAAAATCAGATTTTGCCGTTTCAATAGCTTCAGAATTTCTGCCTTTCGATACAGCAGAATAAATTTCATCTTCAAAACCGTTGATATTATTATCGGTCAAACTGTTTATCGTGCCGCCGTACAATGTTGTTTGGGCAACGGCAATAAGCCCATTTTCTATATTGTTTTTATCCCAAGCATAGGCAATACAAGTGTCACCCTCAAAGGCTTTTGCATAATTAAGGTTGATTTCCATTTCAATATTTTTTTCGTTCATAATATCGTTCTCTCCCACAACTTTATTTCTTCCCGTTTCTTTAGCTTTGTACGCAAGCTCGTCAGCAAATTTAAGCTGATTTTCAAAAAAACTGAAAGCGGTTTCCTGCGTAATTTCTTTATCGGGTTTTACTTGATACACTCCCATGCTTATGGTTACGCCAACGCTTACAGGCTCTTTGTCAGCGTTATAAACAAGGTGAGTAGTGTTTTCAATCTGCTGTCTGAGCCGTTCCGCGATGTCCATAGCGTGGTCGTAATCGCAGTTCAGAACACACACCATTTCCTCGCCGCCCCAACGGAACGCCGAGTCTGCGCCTTGCCTTGTGCCGCTCTGGAGTATTCCTGCAACGTTTTTCAAAACGGTATCTCCCGCGTCGTGTCCGTATGTGTCGTTAATGCTCTTAAAATGGTCTATGTCGCACATTATAAGGCACATATCCTTTTCAGAGTTGACATTATGCGCCATTGTATTTGCCGCATATTCCTTTGCGCCCTGCCTGTTTTTAAGTCGTGTAAGCTCGTCCGTGATACGTCCCTGATGTTCAAATTCTTTTTTCAGCGATAAATCAATAGTGTTGGCTATCTGACCGTTGGGAGCGAATTTTTCAAGGCTTGTCCTGTCAAAAGCTCCGTCCTTTTCGCTTGCAACAAGTATTCCTGCGACCTTGTCATTACTGATTATGGGTATATACGCTTCGCCGTCGGCAATATGTACGTCCCTGCTTTCGGCGGCGATCCGCATATTTTCTTTGGCAATCTGCCAATCTCTGCCGCCCCTGTTTTCGTCATTGGTAAAATATTTATTTTCCGCACCGTCATAGCACCAAAATTCGGCTTTGCCGCAGTCAAGCACCTGTTTTCCCATACTCTCGATAGTAGACATAGGCGTTATGAAAGCTATCGGCATACGGGACATAAAGATACGCGGACTTTACCTTACAAAATACGCCGCTCTTTCCGCTGTGGGCGCGGCGGTCGGTCTGGCGCTGAGCTTTCCTTTCGGGAATATGCTTATGGGGCTATCCTCAAAGTCTATGATAATAGACGGTGGCAGCAACCGGTTTATCAACGTTATCTGTGCTGTTTTTACGGCGGCTGTGATACTCCTGTTCTGTCTCGGCTGTACGGGCAGAGTGGGCAAGATGACGCCTATCGACGCTGTGAGAAACGGTCAGACGGGAGAACGCTTCCGCAAAAAGAGCCTAATGAGTCTCGGAAAATCTCATCTGGGCGGGACGGCTTTCCTTGCCGCAAACGATATTGTAAGCAGTCCCAAACGGTACGGCATTATCACCCTTGCGTTTTTTCTGTGCATGACGCTTCTGATAATTCTTTCCAATACAGCGGCATCCCTCAAAAGCGGAAAGCTGCTGAAATATTTCGGTCTGACGGACTGTCACATCTGTGTTGATATGGGCGACGACGTTATGAGCTTTATGTCCGAGGACGGGCATGAAAATCTTGAAAAATATCTTGCGGATACGGAACAGACCCTTGCGGAAAACGGCATGCCCGCCGAATGTATGCTGGAAATGTATTTTTCACCAATTATAAAACACGGCGAATATGAAAGCAAGGTGCTTACCCTTCAGGGCACGGGCACGAAAATGGATATGTACGAGTACACCGAGGGCACGCCTCCCCAAAACAGCGGCGAGATAGCTCTGACGACCCCGGCGGCTAAGGCTCTTAAAGCGAACATCGGCGATACCGTTGCCGTGTCCTATCCAGACGGCGAAAGAGAATATATTGTAACGGCTCTGTACCAGGCAATGAACAATATGGGCACTGCCGCGCGTGTTCATGCGGACGACGATATAAACTATATCATAATAAGCGGTTACAACAGTATGCAGATAAAATTTACCGACGCTCCCGATGATGAAGAAATATCCCGCAGGATAGAAAAGATCGGGGAAATTTTCCCTAAGTTTTCAAAATTCCGGACAGCGGGCGAATGGGTCGGGGACACCACGGGCGTGGGAGGCGCTATAGACGCGATAAAGCAGATCTCCGCAGTGCTCACCGTTATCCTGACCGCGCTTATAACAGTGCTTATGGAGCGCTCATTTATCGCAAAGGAAACGGTGGAGATCGCTCTTATGAAAGCGATAGGCATGAGAAATTCCGGGATATACGCCCACCATACCGCAAGATTTGTTATCGTGACGGCGATAGCGGTGATCGCCGCCGAGCTGTTGGGAATGCCCCTCACAAGGCTTTGCATTGACCCGCTTTTCGGAGTGATGGGTCTTGAAATGGGCGTGGAATATGTGCAGACCCCCGTGGAGATATACGCGGTATTCCCCGTTACCGTCCTTGCCGCAACCACCGCAAGCGCGTTCCTTACCTCGCTGTACACAAGAAAAATAAAGTCCTCGGACACGGCAAATATCGAATAAAGGAGAATTATTATGACAAATATTTTAGAAGTAAAAGACCTTTGCAAAACCTATATAGTAAACAAGCGTCAGAACAACGTCCTGAAAAACGTGAATTTCACTGTGGACGAGGGTGAAATGGTCGCCGTTATGGGACCGTCTGGTTCGGGCAAGTCTACCCTGCTTTACTCCGTTTCGGGCATGGACGGCATTACTGCGGGGGAGTCTCTGTTCTGCGGAAAAAATATAGCCAAAATGGGCGAAAGGGAGCTTGCCGATCTGCGCCTTGACGAAATGGGATTTATCTTCCAGCAGATGTATATGCTGAAAAACCTTACCGTTCTGGACAACATAATTCTCCCCGCCGTTCAGTCCAAAAAGAACGGCGAGACACGAAAAGAAACGGTGCAGCGGGGTCAAGAGCTTATGCGTAAGCTCGGTATTATAGACATTGCCGACAACGACATCAACGAGGTGTCGGGCGGACAGCTCCAGCGAGCTTGTATATGCCGCAGTATGATAAATAAGCCGAAGATGATATTCGCCGACGAGCCTACAGGCGCACTGAACCACACCTCCTCCGACGAGGTAATGGAGGAGCTTGCAAAGCTGAACAATGAGGGTACTACGGTCATGCTTGTGACCCACGACGTAAAGGTTGCGGCAAAATGCACAAGAACACTCTACATAGTTGACGGAAACATAAAAGGAGAGTATAATTTAAACAGGTGTGAAACTCCCTCGCAAATGAGAGAGCGGGAACGCGCGCTGAATAACTGGCTTTTGGAGTTAGGTTGGTAATATGGATATTCTTATTGTTGAGGACAACAAAGAGCTGGCGGGACTGCTGTGCGATTTCCTCCGCGGGGAGAATTACACGGTTTCCGTCGCGGAATCAAGCGAAAAAGCCTTGTCGCTGTATGAAAAGTACGGCGCAAGGCTTATCGTGCTTGATATAATGCTTCCCGGTACGGACGGCTTCGGTGTATGCAAAAAAATTCGTGAGGAGAGCAACGTCCCCATACTTATTGTAAGCGCGAAAACCGCCAAGGAGGACAAGCTCTGCGGACTTGAACTGGGCGCGGACGATTACATTGAAAAGCCATACGACATTGACATAATGCTTGCAAAAATAAACGGTATCTTCAAGCGGAGATACGCAGTCGATGAAATAGCCGACGGCGATATACGCATAAACAGGGTCAGCAGGACGGTTTACAAAAACGGCATACCCCTTGAAATGACCGCAAAGGAATTCGAGCTGCTCCTGCTTTTGGCTGAAAACAAGGGCAGGACTCTGAGCAAGGAATATATTTTCGGTAGGATATGGGGCAGCGACAGCTTTTCGGAGCAGCAGACCCTGACCGTACACATAAAATGGCTGCGGCAAAAAATCGAGGACGACCCTAAAGCTCCGAAAAGAATACTGACCGTGTGGGGAGTTGGCTACAGATATGAAAGCGTTTAACAAAATTTTTGCGGCGGTAATTGTTGTACTGACAATTCTGTTCACTGCGGCGAATATTATACTTTCTGCTGACAGCTCGGACAGCGGCAGACCCTACCGAGTGGAAATAAACCGCCTTGTCCGCCAAATTGAAGCGGACGGTTTTGAAAATACCGATCTTTCGGGCTGCGAATATGTAACGAATATAGAGCGGTGCGGAGAAAGATTTTATAATACGGAAAGCGACTATGCCGTTCGCGAAATAAACGGCGAACTGTATCGCTTCGATTACAAAACCGATGGCGGCAACAGGACGCGGCTTATTTTTACCGTAAACTTTATTCTCGGCGTTATGGCAGTACTGATAATTTCCATTATGCTGTATATTAAATTCAGTATACTTGCGCCCTTTGAGCGGCTGACGGACGTCCCCTACGAATTGTCAAGGGGAAATCTTACCTCGCCCTTAAAGGAAACGAAAAACCGCTTTTTCGGGAAATTTATCTGGGGTGTGGATATGCTCCGTGAAAACATTGAACAGCAGAAAAAGCGGGAGCTTGATTTGCAGAGGGAGAAAAAAATGCTTCTGCTTTCGCTTTCTCACGATATAAAAACGCCGCTTTCGGCGATAAAGCTGTACTCAAAGGCGCTGTCAAAGGGACTGTACAAGAGTACCGAAAAGCAGCTTGAAATTGCGGAAAATATTAACACAAAAGCCGATGAGATAGAGAGCTATGTTTCGCAGATAGTTACTGCGTCGAGGGAGGATTTCCTAAGCTTCGACGTAAATATGGGAGAGTTTTATCTTTCGGAGCTTGCGGCAAAAATAAGGGGATACTATGAGGAAAAGCTGTCCATTATCGGGACGGATTTTTCGGTACACGATTACTCCGACTGTCTTTTGAACGGCGATTTTGACCGCAGCGTGGAGGTTTTGCAGAACGTTATGGAAAACGCCGTTAAGTACGGCGACGGAAAAAATGTCTCAATAGATTTTTCCGAGGAAGACGGCTGCATACTTGTAGCTGTCCGAAACAGCGGCTGCACCCTTGCGGACACGGACTTGCCCCATGTTTTTGAAAGCTTCTGGCGTGGCGCGAACGCCGAAAACACAGCCGGCAGCGGTTTGGGGCTTTACATCAGCCGCGGACTTATGCGGAAAATGAACGGAGAGATTTTTGCGGAGATACACGACGACTTCATGTACGTTACGGCGGTGTTTACAAAGGTATAATAAAAAGCAGGCTCTTGTCGGTGACGAGAGTCTGCTTTTATGATCCGCTGTATAGTCTTTAAAAAATATTTTTAAAAAACTTCTATATTGCTACCTGACTAAAGGCTGAACCTTTACCCTTTTGGGCATACTGTTTCAATATGGATAAAATGCTCCCCATGGGTAACGTTATTTCTGTACCGTTATGTGTCAAAATGCTGAGCCTTTGCCCTTTTGGGCATACTGTTTCAATATGAAAAAATGCTTCCACGGGTAACATTGCTTCTGTACCGCTATCTGCCTAAAGGCTGAACCTTTACCCTTTTAGGCTTACACTGCCGGTAAGAGTAAAAAGCTCCCATGGGTAACAATACTTCTGTACCACTACGTGTCAAAAAGGCTGAGCCTTTACCCTTTTAGGCGTACATTGTCAATAAGGGTAAAAACTCACACGTGCAACATTCTTCTGTACCGTTATCTGCCAAAACGCAAAACCCCATTCCAAACTGCAAATTAAAGGCACTTTGGAATGGGGTTTTATAGTTAAGAAACTTTATTTAAAAATATTTTGATCAGGTAAGTGTGCGCTATTATTTTAATTTTCCGTAATCCTCATCGGAAACCGCTTCAAGCCATTCGTTTGAGCCTTCCTCCGCGGGGACTTCCACCGCAAGGTGAGAGAACCAGCTGTCGGGGGCAGCACCGTGCCAGTGCTTTACGCCAACGGGAATGTTCACCACGTCACCCGCGTGAAGCTCCCGAGGCTCCTTGCCCCATTCCTGATAGTAGCCTCTGCCGCTTATGCAGATGAGAATTTGTCCGCCGCCGCTTTTGGCGTTGTGTATATGCCAGTTGTTGCGGCAGCCGGGTTCAAAGGTAACGTTGTAAATTCCCACCTGTTCGGTTGATACGGGAGCAAGATAGCTCTGCCCGATAAAGAATTTCGCAAACGCGTCGTTAGGCTGTCCTATGGGGAACAGCATGGAATTTTCGTGAGCCGTTTTTTCGTCCTCTGCGGGTGTTTCCTCCCCCCAGACCTCCTTTGCCATACGGAACGCCGCCCATGCTTTTGACCAGCCTGAGTAAAACGCCGCATGAGTAAGGATCTCCGCGATCTCGGTTTTGGTAATTCCGTTCTTCTTTGCGCTTTCAAGGTGGAACTTAAAGGACGAATCGGTAAGTCCCTGCGCCATAAGCGCCGTGACCGTCACTAACGAACGGTCGCGGAGGGAAAGCTTATCCTCCCTGCTCCACACCTCGCCGAAAAGGACGTCGTCGTTAAGCTCCGCAAATTTCGGAGCAAACTCACCGAGGGAATCTCTGCCTGCCGTTTGTTTTACTGCCATGATAAATTACCTCCGTAAATTAAATTTTTATTTAAAAAATTACCGACCTGTTTATTCCGTCGGCAGGGACAGTACCGCCGTAACATCTCCGCTGCCGAGTATGTCTTTAAGCTCCTTTTGAGTGATGTTGTCGATTTTTCCCAATCGGGTGAGCTCCCAAGAATTTTCGTCATAGTAAATTACAAATGAGTTTCCCAAATACAGTATCAGATCGCCTGCCTCGGTGTTTATCCGCTCATCATTTCTCGGTAAGCTTTCGGGCAGCGTCCCAACCTTTTCCATATTGGCGTAATCGCTCATATTTATTGTGATACCGCCTTCTGAAAGCATTTCGAGCAATGCCTCTGCTGAGGAATTTTCCGCAAGAGTTGCTGTAAGAGTATTATCGCCGATCCGGATATTCATTTTCATTTCCGTTTCCTCCTTTGTTGTTTCGGGCGCAGCTTTTGAAGCTGTTTCCGCGGCTGAGGACTGTGTTTCGGACTCTGCTGCCGTATGAGCTGTCCGAGAGGCTTCCGCCTGAGTTTCAGACGTCAAAGCAAGTTTATTTTTACCTGTGCAGGAAGTAACCGAAAGCATAATGATCAAAGCCGAAAATATTATTGTGATTTTTTTCATTGCGCTGCCTCCGTTCATGTGTTTTTATCGCTCCGCAAATCTTTTGCTTTACGCACATTCCTCATTTTGAGGGCTTTTTCCGCATATTATTTTTGTATCGTTAGGGTTTATCCTGCCGTTTTCCAAAATAACCTCGCCGATAGAATCCGCGCATATCTCACCGCGAAGGGGATTTTTCACGCTGTCGATATGTCCCGATACATTTGCTGTCACCTCGCTGTTTTCAAAGGACAAGTCCGTCTGCTCCATTGTGCAGTCCTCAAGGATCAGTCCTTTGCAGTAGCAAAGGGGCTGCGTACCAATTATTTTGCAGCGTATCAGTTTAATATCTTCCGAATACCAGCCGAGGTATTCGCCGCGGACAACGGAGTCCGTTACAGTAACATTTTTGCTGTGCCAGAAAGCGTCCTTTGTATTCAGCTCGGAATTGCGGATGATGACGTTCCGTACATACTGAAAGGAATATTTGCCGGTCATGTTCAGACCGTCTATGTCCATATCGCAGCATTCAAAAAAAGGATATTCCGACTCCAATGTGCAACGCCTTATCTGTACATCGCTGCATTTCCATGAAAATTCAGGGGAGCATATTTTGCAGTCCTCCAGCACAATACCGCCGTGACATTCACGAAGCGCCTTTATGCCGTTCATGGTGCAGCCTGTAAGGGTGACGTTTTCATCGTACCACAAAGCTGCGCGGCAGTTTTCCGTCATTGAAGCGTCCCGTATCACAGCGTTTTGGGTGTGCCAAAAAGGATAGCGCAGATTAAAATAACAGCGTTCCACAGTGAGGTCGGAGGTTTCCTTCAAAGCCGATTCGCCGTCGGCGGGACCGTCAAAAGAGCAGTCCGATATTTCCGCTCCGCATACGCCGTATAAAGCCCTTTCTTCATCGTAAGTCTGATTTGTGTACTTCATAAATAAGCTCCTTTCATAATATTGCATATGTGCATATCGATCGCATCTTAATTATATTATAGCATATATCTTAAAGCATGACAAATACTTATATTGAATATTGCATTATGCCTACCGAGCATAACGTTATTGCGATTGCAGCCATTTTCCGCGTATGAGCCGTACCAAGAAAAGAATACCGCGAACGCAAAGTTCGCCGCACATGGCAAGCCAAACGCCGTGCAGACCAAACCTCGGAGCCATAAGCCATGCGGCGGTAAGGCGTACTCCCCACATACTGACAAGGTTGAGTATGCTCGGTATGCGCGTGTCTCCCGCTCCCCTAAGCGCACCTGCCGTTACGATTGAAGCCGCGTAAAGAGGCTCGGCAAAGGCTTCTATCCTAAGCACCTGTGTACCAAGCATACGCACCTCTTCGTCGGGCGTCAGCATGGCAAAAACATAGGGCGAAAAAATAAACATCAGCACGCCGGTAAGGGTCATCAGAACAATGCCGAGAATAACGGAAAGTCCCGCATAGCGTTTTGCAAGCTCACGTCTGCCCGCGCCTATGCTTTGTCCCACGAGGGTAGTTGCCGCCGAACCGATACCGTAACCCGGCATATAGCAAAGGCTCTCCGCCGTGACTGCAAGGGAATTTGCCGCGATAGCCGCCGTCCCCAAGGGCGCGGTGATATGAGTCAGAGCGACCTGCGCCCCGCAAAGTACGATATGCTCGAAGGCAAGGGGCAGTGATATATATGCGGCAGTTTTATAGTAAGAGGGATTTGGCTTCCATGCCGTTTCCCGCTTCAGCTTTAAAACGCTGGATTTTTTGCAGGCGGCGTACATCATGAGCAGCGCAACAACCGCTTCTGACAAAGCCGTACCCAAAGCCGCGCCCGTAACGCCAAGTCCCGCGCCGAAGATACGGAGCCGTCCTCCGAACAGTAAAACGTCCCTTTCGGGAAATATCAGCAGGAAATTGAACGCCACATCAAGAATACACATCACTATGTTAAGCGCGCTGGGAGTTTTCATATCGCCGCTGCATTGCAGCATACTTCCGGCAAGCTGTCTGAACTGCGCCGCCGGCAGAGCGCAGGAAAATATAAAGAAATAGCTTGAAGCCGCGGCGGTTATCTCCGCCCGTCCACCGAGCCACACGGGAAGAAAGGGACTTACAGACACCCCTGCCGCGCAGAGCAGCAAGCCGAAAACAGCCGCCGTTATCAGCGACTGACGGAATACGTCCCGAGCCTTGTCGTTTCGCTTTGCGCCAACAAACTGGGCAGCCTGAACGGAAAATCCCGCCGCCGCCGAGGTACACAAGCCGCCCAAAAGCCATGACGAGCTTGTGACAAGTCCGATAGCCGCGGAAGCGTCCGCGCCCAAACTTCCCACCATGGCGGCATCTATGTACTGCATTATTATTGAACTTAGCTGTGCAAGTATGGCGGGCACGCTCAGTCTTGCCACAAGCCAAAGCTGCTGCCGCCTTGAAAGCTCCTGTCCGCCGCTTATGCTTTGAATTAAATCGGTCTTATCGGACAATATTATCACGCCTTTCATGCGGAAATATTTTTCAGTATTTATTATAGCATATTTAATGCATATTGTAAACTTGATTTTTTGTTCCGTGATAAGCGTTGTCAAATCGGTCGGTTTAATCTTTACTGTTGTCGGGTATGTAAATAAACGCCTATAAACTGACATTTCCATAAAAAAACTCCTTTCGCAAATTAATGCGGAAGGAGTTTTTTTATATTAGAACCTGTCTCCACAAGCGTGTACCAAAGTTTTTTCGGAAATCTTTTGTAGCTGACTGCGTTAGGAATTCTTGCCATATACAAGTATGTTTACAGATTTTTGTCCTGCCGGCAACAAAATATTGCAAAAAATCCACACACATATCTTGTAAAAACAGGTTTTTGATCAGAATACAAATACCAGATCATCAAGCCGTCTCTTTTTAAGAATGCGGTATCTGCGCTTCTTATTTGAAAGTCTGAATTTTCTTTCGTCAATAAAATCAGGAATATTTATACTGCTTGCGGAATTCGTCATATCTATAGGCGTGCCTGCGCTGTGCGCCGCCGCACCTGTGGAAACGTCCTCCAAAGCGGGAAAATCGTCAATTGTTATAAGCCAGCTTGATGCGTGTGTAAACCGCAGATTTGCGTACCCTTCCGCGATTTCGCTGCTGTCGCCGAACTCGAAATTTCTTGACTTGTAGCAATAAGAATTAGCATACATTCCGCTGTATCTGTTTCCGAGATATACAGTAAGCTTTGCGATAAATCCGAGATCGCCGTTGTGGCGCAGGTCAAGCTGTACTGTTTGGGCATTACCTGCAAAACCCTTGACAGTACTTTGAGGAATGACCGATCTTTTCCGTACGCTCATATCTACGGTTTTTGCTTTTGTAACGCTCATTCCGTTGATCGTCCAGACAAAACCGCCGTTCATAATAAGCACGAGGTCAATATCCCTGCCCGAAATGTCGGAAACAATATTTTTCGGCAGCTCGACCGTTCCGTTCATGTTTACATGAACCGTTTCTCCGTCGGGGGTTTCCCATATATTATCCGAAATAACGTCCCAGCCGATCTTTCCGTTTTCATTTTGCAAATACGGCTCTCTTTGGATCGGTACTGCCGCAGCGGCGGTATTATTCGGAGGAAAATACGGGATATAAGGCGGCGCTGTTATTACAGGCTCTGTAACAGGCGGTTCGGTGACGGGAGGCGCGGTCACTATAGGTTCGGTAACAGGCGGTACAGTCACTATAGATTCGGTAATTGGCGGTTCGGTAACGGGAGGTACAGTTACAATAGGTTCGGTATCACTCGGCTCTGTAACGGGAGGTTCCGTACCGGCAGACCCCGTATCGCTCGGATCCGTAACGGGAGGTTCGGTGCCCGTAGACCCCGTATCGCTCGGGTCTGTAACCGGAGGCTCTGTTACATCGGGTGTTGTTTCGGTATCCGTAATGTCAAGCTTGGGAATGATTTCCGTTTTTGTGTAATTGCATACCGTGCAAGTATATGTCTTTTCGCCCTCGGCTTCTTCGGTAGGTTCTATTGTGACAACGCCGTTGTTCCATGCGTGGACGGCTTCGTCCCGTTTTTCATCAATATGTTCGCAGATTGCAGTATGCCAGTGGTTTGTCTCGTTATTAGACCACTCTGCTGCGAAAGCGTGCCCCGTGGATGAAATTGTCGGTACAGCAGTGATCTCGATTGTACCGTTTTCGTCCGAGAACATTTTGTGGCAGACCGAGCAAGTCCAGTATGCTTCGTTGCCGTCCTCCGTGCAAGAAGCTGCTTTTTCCTCGGTCTTGTCAAGAGTGTGGGTATGCATTTTGGGAGGAAGCGTTATCTCAACCTCGCCGTACTCGCTTGTGTAAACGTCCTTGCCTGTGTTCTCTTCGGTGGGCTCTATGTGCTGAGTTTCGTCCTTTGTCCATACGGAGGTATCTGTCAGAACAGGCAGGAATTCCTTTTCTTTGTGGGTGCTGTCATTAGCGCAAACGCGTTCCGCTTCGCCTGTTTCCGTTAAGGTCGGCTCCTCGGTGATCGTCCAGCTTCCGTAGTCGTGATCAATGCACGTCCAATGAGCGTAAATAGTTGTATCGTTAGTAAATACCGTATCTGCGGTGATTTGTACGCCGCCGTTTTCTTCCGTAAACCAACCGACAAAGCTATAGCCGTCTCTTGTGGGTACGGCAAGGCTCGCAAGCTTGTCCGATGCGTCTGCTGATACTGTTTGAACTGAACAGCTTCCGCCGTTTGCGTCATAGGTTATATTGTAATAATAGGTCTTTACCGCTTCACCATCTCTGTAAGCAATTTTAATATAGTCGTAAGGACTGCTGAAATATTTTGATACATTACTATCAGACATATGCGTATCCCAGCCGCTTGTGAACGTTCTCGGCACACTACTGCTCACATATATTTTATATGCAGCATTATTTGTCAAAGTGCCGCTGATCGTAATATTATTATCATTGTAAAGCCATATACCCGTATTTTCAAGCGACGGACTGCCCTGCAAGCTGAAGCTTCCGTAATTTCTGATATAACCGTTGCCGCTGTCCTTAGAGAACGTGCCGCCGGAAATATTCAATGTGCCGTTATTCCAAATATAAGAATTGTAACCTGAGTTTGAAATTCTGCCATTGCTTATATTGACAGTACCTTCATTGCCGGACCAAACAGTAGGATATGCTGCACCGCCGATGACATTGCCGCCGCTTATATTGGCAATACCACTTTCAAGGGCATAAACAGCGGAATGATTTATCCCTGTAACAGTACCGCCGTTTATATTGCAGACAGAACCATTTTGAAGAAATACGGCAGCCAAATTTGTACCGGTGATACTGCCGCCGTTTATGTTGACGGTACTGTTTCGGTAGTTGGCTAAAATACCTTGTTCTTCTCCGTTTATTGTTCCTCCGTTTATGTTTACTGTAGAATTGTCAGCAATGTCTATTCCCGAACCTTCAGTGCCGCTTTGAACCGTACCTCCGTAAATTGAAAGAGCGCTTCTGTTTCCTACCATTATGCAGCCGCCGTTTCCCGTGGATATTTCACCGTCGTAAATGTTGGTAACGCCGTCGTCTCCGCAGTGAATAGCCATACCGTTTTCAGCGCGTATCCTGCCGCCGTATATATTGATTTTTCCGTTTGGATCCGCTATTACAACGCCGCTTGTATGTAAGGTGTTTTTCATGCAGCCGCCGCCCTGACAGTCGCAAATATTCAATGTGCCGTTATTACGAACTATAATGCCTTTTGTGTCGACCGAGTGTCCGTTAAGGCAAAAATTAACAGTTGCGCCGTTAATATACATATATCCGTTTTTTAGAGTATTATCATCAATATCATCAGTCAAATAATAATTTTTATCGGATTTTATGGACATAGAATCAAATGAAAACGGTTCATACTCAATGTTTTCGGAATGAGTACAATTTTTGTGGCTTAAATTGGCGCACACCTTATGTATGTGAACGTCATACGCCGATACCGGATAAATACCGAAAATCATTAGCGTCATACTCAGCGCTGTCAGAAATGAAATAAATCTTTTCATTGCATTACCTCCTTAAAATTTTGTAGAAACGCAGAATCTTGCTTAATTAAGTAATTATAGCATAAAAAAGGATAAATTGCAAAGAACTGACGAAATTAACAGGTTTTAAGACGAAAATAACATTGACAAAGGCGCATAAAATTAATATATCATTAACAGCAATAATATTTATCATGTTTTGTGCAATATTACAAGTCTTGCTTTTAAAGCGCGATTTTTGTTTTAAGTGAAACAAGTTGTTTTAATGTACTAACTTATGCGCCTCCGCTTAAAGCTGATGAAAATTTTTCCAAGCAGTTTTATTTAATGTAAACAAAACTTTTCAGAAATACGAGGTTATTTGTATAAAATGCACACAACAAATGCTGTTTGAATGTTTAAATATACAAATTTGAAATATTTTGAAAGTTTTTGATTGAAAACTATTGCATTTTTTAAAAACAAGTGCTATAATAACGTCAAGATAAGTCAAAACATTTCAAATAAATTCAATGAGAGGTGATAAAATGCTTACGGAAGAAAGACATTCCATTATTCTCGATACGGTAAACAAAAACAAAAATGTTGAGCTTGCCGAGCTTTGCGAGCTGCTTAACACGTCGGAATCAACGGTGCGCAGAGACCTTGCTCTGCTGGACGAAAAGGGTTTGCTGATAAAGGTAAGAGGCGGCGCGATCGCTGTTACAGACGAAAGCTTTACCGCCGCCGAACCGAATGTCGAGGAAAAGGCGGGACTGTTTTCCGCCGAAAAGGAAGCTATTGCGCGGTATGCGGCTTCCCTTATCGAGGACGGTGATTTCGTATACATTGACGCGGGGACTACTACCGAAAAAATGATAGAATACATTCCGTCAAAATCTGTCACATTTGTGACAAATGCTTTCATAAACGCCAAAAAGCTTGCACAAAGAGGGTTTAGGGTGATCATTGTTGCGGGGGAGGTAAAGCCCTCCACGGAGGCGATAATCGGCTCGGAAGCCGTTACTACCCTGATGTACTACAATTTCACCAAATGCTTTATGGGCGTGAACGGTATCTCGGTCAAGGGAGGGTTTTCCACCCCCGACAAAAGCGAAGCCGCTGTGAAAAGGACAGCCGTTTCCCGCAGCAGGGAGGTCTACATTCTCGGCGACCATTCAAAATTCGGAAAAATATCTTCCGTTAAATTTTCCGAGCTTAACAGAGGCAAAATAATTACAGACAAAGTTCCCGATAAAAAATATCTTTCCGAAACGCAGATAAAGGAGGTTTTATAATGGTATACACGGTAACGTTCAATCCCGCAATAGATTATGTCGTACACACCGATGAAATTTCGGTTGGCGGCGTAAACCGTACAAAAAGCGAGGAAATTTATTTCGGCGGCAAGGGTATCAACGTTTCAATGGTGCTGAGCGAGCTTGGAGTAAAGTCCAAAGCACTGGGATTTGTGGCAGGCTTTACAGGCGAGGCTATTGAAAAGGGCGCTGCGGAAAAGGGCATTGAGACAGATTTTGTGCACCTTGAAAACGGTTTTTCCCGAATAAATGTTAAGATAAAATCAGGCAGCGAGACCGAATTGAACGGTCAGGGTCCGACAATTGATGAAAAGGCTCTGGAGCAGCTTTTTAAAAAGCTTGATAAGCTTTCCGAGGGCGACACTCTGGTGCTTGCTGGAAGTATCCCCAACAGTATGCCTGCTGACGTGTACGAAAAAATTCTGGAGCGTTTGCAGAGTAAAAAGATCAAAACCGTTGTGGACGCTACAAAAGACCTGCTCATGAATGTGCTGAAATACAAGCCGTTCCTGATAAAGCCAAATAATCACGAGCTTGGTGAGATGTTCGGGGTAACGCTGAAAACTAACGAGGAGATCGCCGAGTACGCTCAAAAATTAAAAGATATGGGCGCGCGGAACGTGCTTGTCTCAATGGCAGGGGACGGCGCACTGCTCCTTGACGAAAACGGCAAAACTCACGTCTGCGGGGTATGCAAGGGTACAGTGAAAAATTCCGTCGGCGCGGGAGACTCAATGGTAGCGGGCTTTATTGCAGGCTCTGAAAACGGCGATTACGAGTACGCATTAAAGCTCGGCACGGCAACGGGCGGCGCGACCGCGTTCTCGGAGGGTCTTGCGGAAAAGTCCTTGATAGACGAGCTTCTTAAACAGCTTTAATTATAATAAAATTTGTCAGGAGGTATTTTTTATGCGTATAGTTGATTTGCTCAAAAAAGAAAGTATAAGCCTGAACGCCGCTCCCAAAAGCAAGGCCGAGGCTATTGATATGCTGGTGGATTTGCAGGTAAAGGGCGGAAACATCACCGATAAAGAGGAATATAAAAAGGGCATTCTCGCCCGCGAGGAGCACGGCTCAACAGCAGTGGGTGAGGGAATTGCCATACCTCACGCGAAAAATAAGGGCGTAAAGGCTCCGTCTCTGGCGGCAATGACAGTCCCTGACGGCGTTGATTACGAGGCTCTGGACGACGAGCCGTCCAACCTGCTGTTTATGATAGCCGCTCCCGAGGGCGGCGGGGACGTTCATCTTGATGTTCTGTCGCGGCTTATGACAATTTTAATGGACGAGGATTTCCGTGCAAAGCTTCTTGCCGCAAAGGACAAGGACGATTTCCTGAAAATAATCGACGATATGGAAACGGAAAAATACCCCGACGAGCCGCAGGAAAAGGCGGACAGCGGTGCGGACGGCAGGATAAAGGTGCTTGCGGTAACAGCCTGTCCTACGGGTATCGCACATACTTGATAAAAAATTCAGCGGCATAAAGTTTATTTCTATCGGCGTAGACTTCAACGGTAATAAGTCTAGAACGAACTTTGTCGCTTCTGCTATTATTGAAAATTTTCATAATCTCAGCGTTATAGCAGATTACAAAATGGGGGAAGGCAAGGGTACAATCGATCCAGACCGTATCAATCGCGAGTTGATAGATTTTTACAAGTAAGTTCAAGCTGAATATCCCAACAATAAAATTTTGTATATAGACTGTGACAACGCAGCGCAGGGACTCATAAACGGCATAAGAATTGCTTTTAAAAAGGCAAAAATACTTGTTGCTGTGCGGGATTGCTGGAGAGGCGAGATAATTGACGGGATATATTCTCTAAATGGTTTGATGACACAGAGCTAATACACCGAAATATCAAGGATGAAATCTCCAAAAAACTTGGCGTGCAGCCTATAATGATAAATTCCGCCATTGTTTTCGCACAGAAACGTAAACGCTGTTACTGGACTAATATTCCGAACGTTACGTAGCCAGCCGACAAGGGAATTTTGTTGAAAGATGTTATAGACAACGCTTTGTCGTGGTAGGGTAAATCTTATTGTCTGACTGCGAATTATAGCGGCGCATATTTGAAAAATACTCTTGAACGTCACCTGTGTACCATGGTTGCCGTTCCTATCCGTGTCGGTGATATTGGCAGCAATGCATATTCTGTGCATGGCAAATCAATTCTACTTTCTGCAAACGGCGGCGAGACGGGGCTGTATAAAATTGACTTGCCCGACGGTGATTATATTATCCGCAAGCTGTCTACCATTGAGTGTAAACGGCTTCAGACTTTGCTCGATATTTACACCGAGTGAGTGCCTGACAGGCAGCGTTACAAACAGCTCGGCAACGGCTGGACTGTGGACGTTATCGCTCATATTTTAGGAGGCTTGATATGATAAAAATTGATTTGTAGAAGTTATTGTCCGACCAAAATATGACCCCGGAGCTTACTGCGCGGACAGGTATCCGACCGTCCACAATATACACAGTTTGAGGCGCGCCTCAAACTGTGTGTGAGTAGTATTTTCAGAGTTTCCGAGACGCTTGGTAAATTCCATTCCGTTATCGGTCTGAACACACTCAACAGGAAATTTAAAGGCTTTAAGCATATGCTCCAAAAATATGGCATAGCTATATGAACTGTGTTCCTCAAACGCTTCAAGATACCTGAATCTTGAGTACTCATTAATTGCTGTATACTGATAGAACTTTTTTCCTTTTGCTTTTGCATCACCGACTATGCAGACGTCCGGAACAAATTTTATGTCTATCTGTACGCGCTGACCTGGATAAAGCATCATCTCATACGGTTTTGGTATATATTGGGGATTTGGAGGCTTTACCGGATCAAGATTTAGTCTTTTCAGCACTCGCCACAGCGATGTTATAGAACGTGTATATCCTTTTTGACGAAGCTTTACCCAGAACACTACCAATCCTGTGTGCATATTGCGTTTTCTCATATCCTTTATCAGCTTGATTTCTTCGGCAGTGTGCTGATTAGGGTGACTGTGCGGTCGATGTGAACGGTCTTTCAGTGACTCCAATGTACCGTCATATCGTTTTTTCCAACGATAGACGAATTGTCGGCTTACATTGTATCGGCGGATGCTGCTGTTACTCCTTTTTTCATAGAATATTCTATTATGGCTTGACGACGGCGGGTGATTTGTGTTACAGTATTCATAGCGGATCTGCTGACCTCCTGTTGCTTTTATTTCTCGCAACTTAACTGTAACACCGGTTTGGCTTTTCCGCTACTCTTTTTTTACTTTTGTTACGCTTCTATTGTAAGCCTACAAAAAAATTGCAAATTTTTCTTAAAAATGATTGACAAGCCATAAAAGATGTGGTATAATTATACACGTTAATTAAAGCGTTGCTAGCTCAGCTGGATAGAGTGACTGGCTACGAACCAGTAGGTCAGGGGTTCGAGTCCCTTGCAGCGCACCATCTTTCCATAGAAAAAAGATATTTAGCTCTCAAATGGCTTAGGTAAGCGGTTTGAGGGCAATTATTTTGTCAAAAACGAAGTAAAAATCCGTAGATATTTTTAAGGAGTTTTTAGGGCAAAAAGGGATTTGAACCCTTTTCGTAGAAAATTTCGGAAATTTTTTGTCTACAATTACAAAAATCAAACAGTCCTTTGAAAAAGATTTCAGCGAGATATGAAAACCGCAGGTAGAAAAAAGCCACAAAAAAGAAAGAAATATTGTATACATTAAATAATCCATATAAAAAAGATTTTTTGGGAATTTGAACCCTAAAAATAAATATTGCCAAAATTTCAAAACAAAATATGTGCAAAACAGAGAAAGTCATGTTAAGTGTAAAATCATTTAACATGGCTTTTTTATTGCCCCAATTACGGAGGTATGTACATGGAAAACGAAAGGAATCTCTCATGAACAGTATAACACAAAACATGAAGTTTCGTCAATCCCTAATGAAATATTCGGAAAAATATGGAGTAAGTCGGACTAATAACCGTCCCATGCGTCCCCTTAATTGGCTTTCGCCTTGCGAATTTCTCAACCTTTCTGTCCAATTTCATTGACAAACTTACATCCCCCACTTATTGGAACGAAACGGCGCGCGGTTTCCGCAAAATCTGCCCTTTGCACAATTGCCGAAAAATAAAGCTGTGTACAAATAACAAAGGACAGGATAAAAATTCCTGCCCTTTAAGCTGTACGCAATTGCAGGACGGGAAAAAGTCCCGCCTCACAAGCAAATATACAAATAAATTTAAAATATGTATCATCAAAACTCGAACGTTTCAACAATTTTTAAATCGCTGAGCCGCGCGGAAATTATCCTGCCGCTGCTGATAACATAAAGATTTTCTCCGATTATTTTTCCGCGCTTGAATATCATGCTGTCGTCAATATCGGTGTACTCTATTACGCCCTTTTGCACAAAGCCCGTTTCGTCAAAGCCGTACACATAGTACTGATTTTTCGTGCCGAACTCGTTATGACTGTAGACAGGCACGCCGATTATTCCTGCCTCGCTGTCGATAAGGACCGCCCGCCTGTCGGTGAGAGCATTTGAATAGGTCTTCCCCGGCGCAAAGGTAGTGCTGCCCATTGTAAGACCGCTTTCGGAGCCGAACATTGAAAGGGTAATACCGCTTTCGGGAGAAGTCCCTATCCCGAGAAGCTTGTCTTCGGAATACTTAAACAGATAGGCGGCGCTGTCCATTGCCGTTTGAGCAAAGGTAGGCGGATCGGAGGAAAGGTCTATTACAGCCGCTGCCGTTTCGGAATTTTTTCTGAAAAGCCGCGCGTAATTTTTCTCAAACTTTACCGTTTCAATGCTTTCGCTGTGGAGAATTTGTCCCGCGCTGTTTTCCACCGTCATGGACTTGTCCAGCACATATACAGCAGTTGAGGGAATACCGTTTTCGTCTGTAATTTTTGCTGCGATCCTGAGCTTGCCGCCGTATTCGTTCATGCTTTGTCTGCCCAGTACTGCGCCGTCCACAACACCTCCCGAAAAATAGGAAATGCCGTCCCGTGAAAGCTCAAAGGAATAAATTACGCTGTATTCGCCGCTTTCGTTTTTTACAGACGAGGCTGTATAAAGCGTTTCGGCAGAACAATAAACGTTCCTGCCGCCGCCGAGTACAGCCTTTACGTTTGCCGTAACGCCGTTTCCGTCGGGAGTTACGGCTGCGGCAACAGTATAATCGGTGCTGCCCGCGTTCATGGGGACTATCACATCATTTGCTTCAAGAAAAAATTTCTCCCCATTAATATAATAGGCAGGAACAAAGCTATCAAGGTCGGTCTGCGTATCCAGAGGCTTTATTCGGTAATCCGTATAATCCGTTACCATATAAAGCGTACCGTCAACGAGCCGTGAAGCTGTGTAACTGCCGTTTTGTTTATATGAAGTGGTATGTATTGGGTTTGCCGCGTCGCTGACGTCATAGATGTCAACTAAGGTGTTTGTGCGGTTTGCCGTTTTAGGCTCGTTTTGTTTTTCGCCGTTTTGGGAAATGTCCGCGTCGGAATTACCCGAAGCCGAATTGCTGAGTATTACATCGCTTGCTGGAACATTTGATGTATTGGAAGAATTTTCGGCTTGTGAGGATTCGGCAACAGCGCTTTCCGTACTGCTGTTGATTATCTGAATTTCCTCTGTTTCACTTGAAATGAGAAAGACCTTGTCACCGTCCTTATAAATTTCAACGGGCGGATCAAGCGAGCTGTCAACTGTTGAAACAATTTCCATAGTCTCCAAGGAAATTATCGTAAGCGTACTGCCCTTAATACAGTAAATGTACTTTCCGTCAGTCTTGATAACGTCAGCCTCCGAAACGTTTTCGCCGTAATTTTCCTTATCGGGGAAATCGTAAGCGGTCAATTCCGAAAAGCTTTCGTCCGGCATTTGGGGAGAACGTTCAATAGGCTCTTCGCCGTCGGGAATTGCCGTTTCGGTGTCATCTATAGGTTTATCGCCGTCTGCGGGGCTGTTGCTTCCGTTTAGGTCAATACCGGTATAGATGTTATACCAATCGCCGTAAGAATTTGGTACAACGACATCAATGTCCTCGTATTTTATCTGATCGTCAAGCTTTTCCTGTTCAATGCGGTTTTGGTTATAAGCCGTCATGCCGAATACAAACACAGCGCACGCCGCCGCAGCGGATACAGTCCTTATAATAATAGTACGACGCAATACAGAGATATTCGGACCTGTCTTCACATTTTTATGTTCAGACTCCATTTTGGATCTTGCATTCTGTGCTTTGAGCATTTTCGCGATATTTTGAGGCGATAATTCATCGGGAACCTCAGCCTCGTTTATCAGCTCGTTCAGTTTTTCTTCAAATTTCATAATTCCGACCTCCTTTCCGTTCAGCGTTCTTCAAGCATTTGTCTCAGCTTTATCTTGGCTCTTGCCGCCTTTGAGCGTACGGTATTTGCAGATAATCCCGTCGCCTTTGCGATCTCCTCGCTCGTATAGCCGGAAACAACGCTTAATGATAAAATAAGCCTTTCTTCCTCGTTCAGACGCCTGAACTCCTCCATTATTTCCAATCCGCTGTAATTTATCTCCGCAGATTCCTTTTGTTCTACACTATTTTCGAGATCATCCAAGTCAGCCATGTAATCTCTGTTCTTTATATATTCCTTCTGCTTGTTTTTTATCTTTACAGTAAGGATCTTGATTATCCAGGCTTTAAACGCTTTTTCATCTCTTAATTTTTTTATGGAAGAGTAGGCTTCCAGAACTGTGTCACTAACCACATCGGAAGCGTCATGCTGATTTTTCAGGTTTACCAGAGCAATATGGTACAATTCTTTGTACACCAAGGAATACAATTCTGCGAACGCGTCTGCGTCCCCTGCCCGAGCTTTTTTTACCTGCTCGGCGAAATCGGTATTCATTCTGTAATATCACCTCTCAGCCACTCTTTATATATTCGGCATTGATAATGACATTATACCAATTTTCTTACCCTTAATGAACCTGTCATTATAGTAGTGGCAAAAAAAGTCCGTTTTGTTGCATTGTCTTTAAAGCTTTGTAGCAATGCACAATAATATTTTGATTTGAGCCTTAAATTAAGGCTTTTTGCACAAATACGGACTGATATTACAATGTCAAAATCAAACAATTAACACTCTGACTATTTATTATAACAATTTTTTTGCCAAAATTCAACCCTTACAGCTAAAAGTTTACTCTTTCATAACTTTTGCAGGACTGAGAAGTCCGTGCGGATATTGCCGCACCCTTACCAAAATGTAAGGTTATGACTCAAAATGTAAGCCGAATCTATGGCGGACTTTTTTCACCTATGCTAAAATAACTATATAATGTGCCGAAAAAATTTCATTTGTTGAAAAAAAGTTGAAAATAGACGGTTATACTGATAATATACCGCACATAATGCCGGCTTACAACGTTAATCATTACAGAAGGCGACTAATACTAATTCACTCCCAATGTGTAGACGAAAATTTGGCGCAAAATCCATATACGCAAGATTTTGCTTGAATTTTTGTACACATTTATGTCGTGAATCAGTATAAATTAAATAACATTTTTTGTGCATATATACAATTGACTTTTTTACAATATGTTTGTATAATTGTATTAGTTGATTAGTATAGTTGTACAGACATAAAAGCTTTTTAAAAGTACTTGACAAATTAATTATTATATGATATTATATGTTATATAATATTTGAAATCTTAACAAAGAAAGGATAAATACCCCATGAAAGCAAGAAAAATAATCATTCCCGTTTCAGTTATAGCAGGAATTGCCGTGATAGGCACCGCTGTAGCGCTGATGTCAAGCTCCGCTTCAAACACGGCGTATGCCAATACTGTTAAAATTACGCAGAAGGAGCTTGAAAACAAAATATCCGTAAGCGGTACGGTTGAAAGCTCGGAAAAGAAAAACGTGTACTCAAAGCTCAACTACCCTGTTGAAAAGATAAACGTGTCCGTGGGGGACGTTGTCAAAAAGGGGGACGTGCTGTGCACGATAAGCACAGAGGAGCTTCAGCAGCAGATACTCCAGCAGCAGGCGTCGGTTGAAAGCAGCGGTATTAATTCCGATTACACTCTTTCCGATATCGAGCAGAAATACGCCGACGCTCTGGCAGATTACAACGAGGGCAGAAACACCGCTATTGTAAATGCTCAAAAGGCTGTGGAGCAAGCCGAAAAGGCTCTTGCCGACGCAAAGCGGCAGGAGGAGCAGGGTACGGGTACGACGCTCCCCTCAAATATTCAGAACGCGGACACTCAGATAAAAAGCGCGGAGCAGCAGGTGGAAAGCGCAAAAAAACAGCTTGAAAACGCAGAGCAAAGTTACGAAAGCGCGCTCAAGGCATACAATGACGCCGAGGACGCTCTCAAACCGGAAAATTATTCGGGAGACTTAAAGGACTTATGCGATAAAATAGAGGAGTACGAGCATTACATAGTTGTTGTGAAAAACGGTCTTACAAATGTGGAGCTTGACGAGGCTGAAAATAATTACAAAACGGCTGAGAAAAAATACTATGACATTATAAATCGCAATTCCAATGCTGCCGATTACGGCTTGGAGCCATATTCGCAGGAGACTACCGCGAAGGCTTCGGAGGAATATCAGAAAGCAAAGCAAAAATATGAGGAGACGGTTGAAAAATTCAAGCTGAAAAATCTTGAGGATCAGCTTAAAAGTCTTCAAAATCAGCTTGAAAACAGCATTGACGCTCTTGAAAAGGCAAGGGACAGCGCAAAGCTTAGTCTTGATAATGCCAAAGCCGGCGTGAGCAGCGCAGAGACCGCTGTTGACAGCGCGCAGCTTGCTTATGACAAGGCTGTCTCCGACTACGAAAACACGGGAAAAGTCAATGACAATACCTCCGAAACCTACAGCGCTGCGGTGAAAAATGCGGAGGACGCTCTTGCCTCTGCTAAAAAGGACTACGACCTTGCGGTGCAGCAGGTGGAGTCGGAGCTTGCCTCTCTTAAAAAGCAGGCGGAGCAGCAGCGTACTATTTCGGGGCTTAACGACCCGCAGGTCATTATTTTGCAGAACTACAAGGATAAGCTTGAATATGCGGTTGTGACCGCTCCCTGCGACGGTGTTATAACCGCCGTAAACGCAGAGGAGGGAGCAGTTCCCACAGGCGCGCTGTTCACTATAGAGGACTTGGACAGCCTTGTTATTTCCGCCTCCGTGGGCGAATATGCCATTCCCTACGTAAGCGAGGGAATGGAGGCTGTTATCCGCTGCGACGCTTTGGGCGACGAGGAATTTGACGGCAAGATAACAGACGTTGCTCCCACGGCTGCGGCGGCAAGTCCCACAGCGGCTTCAAACTCGGGAGTAAGCTACAAAATAGAAGCAAGCATTGAGGGGGACAGCGGAAAGCTCTTTACAGGCATGAGCGCAAAGCTTAACATCATAAGCGAACGGAAATCGGGTGCGCTGACAGTTACATACGACGCTCTCACCACCGATGAAGACGGAAATGATGTTGTGTACGTTGCCGAAAAGGACGAGACAGGCGTGTACCATGCCAAAAAGGTAATTGTCACAGTAGGACTGGAGACAGATTACGAGGTGGAAATAATCTCAACCGAGCTTAGGGACGGAATGTACGTGCTGACAAATACCGCGCTCATCAGCGACGGCGCTGCGGTAAACATCAACGAGACGGAGACTGAAGCGGAGGCGGAGTAATGAACGGTACAGAAAATAAAAGACCTATCATTTCAATGAAAGGTATTATAAAGAGGTTTTATATCAATTCTCCAAACGAGCTTGAGATTTTGCACGGGCTTGATATTTCCGTTCCCGAAGGGCAGTTCGTTTCTATCGTGGGCGCGTCCGGCTCGGGCAAATCCACTCTTATGAATATAGTGGGGGCTTTGGACAGACAGACGGCGGGGCAGTACATTCTTGACGGCATAGACATGACCACTATCGGCGACAACGAGCTTTCCGGCATACGGAACAAAAAAATAGGCTTTGTATTCCAGAACTTCAACCTTATCGCAAGGACCTCCGCGCTAAAAAATGTGGAGCTGCCAATGCTTTACGCGGGAATACCCGCCCGCGAGCGGACAAAACGCGCAAAGGAGCTTCTTGAAATGGTGGAAATGACGGAAAGAGCCTCCCATGCGCCCAATGAGCTTTCGGGCGGTCAGAAGCAGAGAGTTTCCATTGCGAGGGCAATGGCGAACGACCCTGCCATAATTCTTGCGGACGAACCTACGGGCGCGCTGGACTCCAAAACGGGACGGCTTGTTATGGACATCTTCCACAAGCTTCACAAGGAGCAGGGCAAGACTATAGTCCTTATTACCCACAACCCGGAGCTTGCGGAGGAAACAGACCGCGTCATAACTCTTTCGGACGGTTCGATTGTAGGCGACAGAATGGTAAAGGGGGAAGCGGTTTAAATGAATTTAGTCGAAAACATAAAGCTTGCGCTGGCTTCGCTGAAGTCCAACAAAATGAGAGCGGTGCTGACAATGCTGGGTATTATTATAGGTATCAGCTCTATTATAATGATAACCACTCTCGGCAACATCATGCAGAAGAGCATTACCGATACGATAAATTCACAGGGAGGCTCTAACCTTGTGGGCTTTCAGCTTTCAATGAAGCCCGATGCGGCTCGGAATTATATAATGACCGAGGATTTCATTACGGAAGAGATGATAGAAAACGTTAAGGAGCGTTTTGCCGAGGACATAAAGGCGGTCTCTATCTCTACGGGCTCAGACCGCGGAACAACACGTTTTCGCCGCGAAGACCTCGATCTTGTTATTTATGCTGTAAACTCGGGATATATCTACAACAATTCATATGAGATGATTGCGGGAAGGTACATAACGGACAAGGACGTTGCAAAAAAGCTGAACGTCTGTGTAATAAGCGACAAGCAGGCAGAGAAGCTGTACGGCTCTGTCAAGGGAGCTATAGGTCAGACTCTTAACATAAAAATGCTTGGCAGCAGTTATGATTTTACCGTGGTGGGAATTTACGAATACAAAATGACTGCAATGATGAGCGCAATGGTAAACACAATGGGCGAGGACTGGAACAACGAGGTATATATACCGTACTCGACAATGGATAAGATATACAACAACATGGAGTCAAGCTTTTACTTTTATTACATTATTGTAAACGACGGTATTGACCCCACGTCCTTCAGCGAAGAGGTAACAAATTACATGAACAACCGCTGGTACAGAAACAACGACAGCGTTCAGATAATGTACGCTACAATGGAATCTCAAATGGAGATGATAAATCAGGTGCTGGGCATTGTTTCAATGGTGATCGCCATAATCGCGGGAGTTTCCCTTGTGGTAGGCGGCATAGGCGTTATGAACATCATGCTGGTTTCGGTAACGGAGCGTACCCGCGAAATAGGCGTCCGCAAGGCGTTGGGCGCGCCGAACTCGGCGATACGGAGCCAGTTTATAATCGAGTCCATAATAATCTGCATGATCGGCGGCTTTATCGGTATTCTCGGCGGTATAATGCTCGGAAACATCGCCGGGCTTATCGTCGGCACTGTAGCTCCACCCTCTGTCGGAGCAATGGTGCTTGCGGTGACTTTCTCAATGGCGATAGGTGTATTCTTCGGGTACTATCCCGCAAACCGCGCGGCCAAGCTTGACCCGATAGAAGCTTTGCGGTATGAATAACAGCTTCATTTGCCTTTCGGCGGCTTTGCATATTTTTGCGTAGTTTTTGAAAAAATATATTGACAAAAGGCGCAGGCTGTGGTATAATGTACTTCTGTAAGTGATTTTTGTAGCACTACTGTCCGATACTATGTGATGGGCTGCTATGCGATCATATAATATTGGAGGAAATGAGGTGTTATCATGAAAGAGGGAATCCACCCCGATTACAAGGAGACCACTATTACCTGCGCTTGCGGTAATGTGATCAAGACTCGCTCCACTAAGGAGAATATCAGAGTTGAAATTTGTTCCAAGTGCCACCCCTTCTACACAGGCAAACAGAAGCTTGTTGATACGGGCGGTCGTGTTGACAGATTTAAAAAGCGTTTTGGTATGGATAAGTAATCATGAGTCTGCGTTTAGGTTGACGGTTTGACTGTCGTACCTTTGCGCGGACTTATTTTTTGCTGTTTGTAACGATTTGGAAACGGAGTGCTTTTATGGGCGGCGATTATTCTACGATAAAAGGTCTTGCGGAGGCTTCCTTTACCGAAAAAAAATCCGAGTTTATCGGCTATATAAAGCACGTTGAGACCTCCGAGGAAGCTGTTGATTTCATAAATGAAATTCGTTCAAAACATCGCAAGGCTGCCCACAATGTTTACGCGTATATTGTGCGGGAGGGGAATACTTCGGGGTATTCCGACGACGGAGAACCGCAGGGTACGGCGGGTATGCCTGTGCTGAACGTTCTGACAAAGGAGGAGCTTACCGACGTGTGCTGTGTTGTTACCCGTTATTTCGGCGGTATTCTCCTTGGCGGAGGAGGACTTGTTCGGGCGTACTCCCACAGCGCGAAAATTGCTGTAGATGCGGCGGAAAAACTTATTATGTGCAGGTGCAGACCTGTAAACGTTACGGTGGACTATAATTTGTACGGAAAAATAGGTCACGTTATCCCCGAATTTGAGGCAAAGGTACTGGACACGGATTTTGCGGAAAATGTTACGGTAAAACTTATCGTCAAGAAAAATTCCGTGGAAAAATTTGTGGAAAGGATCACCGATATTGCCAACGGAGCTGTGACCTTTGAACAGCTTGATGAACGGTACGAAAATTTTGCATAGGAGAATGTTATGTGCAAAATTACTTAAAAGCACAAAAAATATTGTGCAATGCTACAAACTTTCTAAGAAAAAAAGGGTTTTTTGGCTTTTGATTTGTATATATAATTAAAGAAAGAAAAATATCGGGGAAATTTGCAGAACGGAGGAACGTCTATGACTATTCGTGAACAAACCGAAATTATGGAGCTTGGCTCGCTTTGCGAGGACGCCTGCACATCAAAGGGTACGGGCAGGCGCGTCAGAAAAGAGTCAAAATGTCCCCTAAGGACTGAATTTCAGCGGGACAGGGACAGGATACTCCACTGCAATTCCTTTAGGCGGCTGAAGCAGAAAACACAGGTCTTTCTTTCTCCTGTAGGCGACCATTACAGAACGCGGCTAACCCATACTCTGGAGGTTTCCCAAATTGCCAGGACTATCTCGCGGGCGTTCCGCCTGAACGAGGACTTGACGGAGGCTATTGCGCTGGGGCACGATCTGGGACACACGCCATTCGGTCACTCGGGAGAGAATATCCTCAACGAGATATGTCCCTACGGCTTCAAGCATTATCTGCAAAGCGTAAGAGTTGTGGACTACATAGAAAACAACGGCAAGGGTCTGAACCTTACATATGAAGTGAAGAACGGCATTGCCTGCCACACAAATAAAACTGCGGTAACAAAAGAGGGTTATATCGTCCGTCTGGCTGATAAGATCGCTTACATCAACCACGACATTGACGACGCGATACGAGCGGGTATGCTTAAGGAGGAGGACCTGCCGAGCGCTGCCACAAAGGTGCTGGGGCACAGCAAAAGCGCGAGGATCACAACGCTTATAACATCAATAGTAGACAATGGCGTGACGGACATTCACATGAGCGGAGAGGTACAAAAAGCCCACGACGAGCTGCGGGCGTTTATGTTTGACAATGTGTACAGAAATTCTGTTGCAAAGGCTGAGGAAGCTAAGGCTAAGGCGTTGATAGAGCGGCTTTACACCTACTTTTTGAAGCACCCCGACAAGCTCCCGGAGGAGTATAAAAAAATCATGGCAAGATTTGATAAAGAGCGGGCGGTCTGCGACTATATAGCGGGCATGACCGACGTGTACGCCGTGAATATGTACAACGAACTGTTTATCCCGAAAGGCTGGAAAAATTAATGGCATTCCCCGACCAATTTATTTTGGAGCTGAAACAGAACAATCCAATAGACAGCGTTATGTCAAGCTATGTCAGCCTGAAAAGACAGGGCAGGAACAGCGTTTGTCTCTGTCCGTTCCATTCGGAGAAATCGCCGTCCTGCGTGATATATAACGACACTAACAGCTTCTTCTGCTTCGGCTGCGGCGCGGGCGGAGATGTTATAACCTTTGTAATGAAGATAGAAAATCTCGACTATGTGGAGGCAATAAAGTTCCTTGCCGACAGAGCGGGCATGACAATGCCGGACGACGCGGGAAACAGCGAAGGCTCCCGAATAAAGGCGAGGATACTGGAGATAAACCGCACCGCCGCAAGGTATTTTTTCGACACGCTGACCCATTCCCCCAAAGGTGAAAAGGGGCGCAGATATTTTGCGGAACGTCAGCTTTCCGCCGCAACCATTACAAAATACGGTTTAGGCTATGCTGCCGATGATTGGCACGGTTTGGAAAATTTTCTCCGTTCAAAGGGATACTCCGAGGAAGAGCTTATTGCGGCGAACCTGTGCGGCAGGGCGAAAAACGGCGGCTTATACGATCAGTTTCGGGACAGGGTGATGTTCCCCATAATTGATTTGCGGGGGAACGTTATCGCTTTCGGCGGCAGAGTTATCGACGGGGAGGGTCCCAAGTATCTTAACAGCTCCGACACTCCTGTGTTCAAAAAAAGCCGAAATCTTTTCTCAATGAATTTTGCAAAAAAGACCGAAGAAAAGCGGCTTATACTTGCAGAGGGCTACATGGACGTTATCGCCGTAAATCAGGCGGGCTTTGAGAATGTTGTTGCAACCCTCGGCACGGCTCTTACACAGGAGCAGGCACGGCTTATGTCCCAGTACGCGGAGGAAATTATTATTGCCTACGACTCGGACGGAGCGGGACAGAACGCCACTCACAAGGCGATAAACCTGCTTTCTGAGGTTGGCGTCCGCACCAAAATCATCCGCATGGAGGGCGCAAAAGACCCGGACGAGTACATAAAAAAATTCGGCGCGCTGCGGTTTAAACAGCTCCTTGACAAATCGGGAGGGGCTATAGAGTTTGAGCTTGATAAATGCAGGATAGGGCTGGATATTTCCACCGATCAGGGTAAGGTCGAGTACCTGAAAAAATGCGTAAACGTTCTTGCGGACATCAGCTCGCCAATCGAGCGGGAGGTCTATATCGGCAAGATCGCCGACGAAAATAAAGTTCAAAAGGAAATGCTGGTGCAGCAGGTAAACGGCATTATAAAAAGACGGATAAATTCAAACAAAAAGCAGGAATGGAACGAGATACGGACATTCCAAAACCGATACAAGTCAAATCCCGATTCGTACCGCCACCCGAAGAAATTCAAGGCGGAGCGCGGGATAATCGCATATCTTGCGGAAAATCCCGAGGAGGCGGAGGATATCGCCGCACGGCTGCCAGCCGAAAGATTTGCGACCGAATTCAACAAAAAAGTGTATGAAAAAATACTCGAAAAGATAAAAAACTCGTGTTTTTATGATATTCTTTCTCTGCAAAGTGAATTTACTGCCGACGAAATGGGCAAAATAACTGAAATTGCAGTCAATAGTAAAGATGTAAATATTAATAGAACTGCTGTTGAAGATTTTATTAAAATTTTGCTTTCAGATGATGATCATAAAAAGGCAGCAGATTTTTCTGATGATGAGTTTTTAAAATATATGCAAAGTTTAAAGAGCAAGAAGTAAAGGAAGGACTGACAATTTATGTCAAATGGAAAAAGATCAATCGAAAGCCTTATGGAGCAGGGAAAAGCCAGCGGAAAGCTTTCAACAAAGGAAATTACCGATGTTTTGGAGGAGCTGGAGTACGACGTTGACCAAATGGAGGCGTTCTACGATAATTGCAGCAGCCTTAATATTGAAATAATCGAGGATTTCAGCATTGACACCGACCTGTCCATACCATTGGACGCTACGGCGGACGATCTTGAGCTTTCGCTTTCAACAGAGGGTATTGCTATCGACGACCCTGTTAAAATTTATCTCAAGGAGATCGGACGGGTGCCGCTGCTTACCGCAGAGGAGGAGATCGAGCTTGCGGAACGCATGGCGCAGGGCGATCCAAAGGCGAGAAAGCGCCTTTCGGAGGCAAATCTGCGTTTGGTTGTATCCATTGCAAAGCGCTATGTGGGCAGGGGAATGCAGTTCCTCGACCTTATTCAGGAGGGCAATCTGGGTCTGATAAAGGCTGTGGAAAAGTTTGATCACACAAAGGGCTTCAAGTTCTCCACATACGCAACATGGTGGATACGTCAGGCTATCACAAGGGCTATCGCCGACCAAGCGAGGACTATCCGCATACCTGTCCATATGGTGGAAACAATCACCAAGGTCAAAAAGGCTTCAAGTCAGCTCCTGCATCAGAACGGTCACGATCCGTCCCCGGAGGAAATAGCCGATTTTATTGAAATGCCTGTTGAACGTGTTCGGGAAATAATGAGGATCGCACAAGACCCGGTATCTCTTGAAACGCCTATAGGCGAGGAGGAGGACAGCCATTTGGGAGACTTTATCCCCGATGACGACGCGCCCGCCCCTGCGGAGGCTGCTTCGCTTATTCTTTTAAAGGAGCAGATCGGCGAGGTGCTCTCTACTCTTACGGAACGGGAAGAAAAAGTGCTTAGACTGCGTTTCGGCTTGGAGGACGGCAGAAGCCGCACCTTGGAAGAAGTTGGCAAGGAGTTCAACGTTACACGGGAGCGTATCAGGCAGATAGAGGCAAAGGCTCTTCGTAAGCTGCGCCACCCAAGCAGAAGCAAGAAGGTCAAGGACTTCCTCGACTGATCAGACTGAGCTGCACATTGTTCTACCCCAAATTGAGATACGGCATAATTAAATTTTTCAAGCCCCTGGCAATGGGCGAATTAAAAATCCTGATTTTTATTTTCTGATCTCTAAAAGGTGATTATTTTATGTTTATTACGTTGGAGGCGGATTACGCCGTCCGCATTGTTGACTGCATAGCCCATTCAAACGGGCGTATCGACGCGAAAAGCATTTCGGAACAAACAGGCGTAACGCTGCGGTTTGCGCTGAAAATCCTGCGGAAGCTTGTTGCAAGCGGCATTGTAAAGTCCTTTAAGGGTACGCAGGGCGGCTATGAGCTTGCCCGAAAGCCCGAGGATATCTCTCTGAAGGACGTTATCGAGACTGTTGAGGGGAAATACTGCCTAAGCCGCTGTCTTTCAGAGGATTACGACTGTAACCGCGGTATGTCGGGAAGCTGCAAATATCGGTGCATATTTAATCAAATTTCCGCCGAGGTTGACAAAAAGCTGGCGTCCTACACGTTTGACAAGTTTTGACAAAAATACATAATACTAATTTCTGTCCAAAAGTGTAGTTAAAAAATCTGCGCAAAAATCATATACGCAAATTTTTGCTTGATTTTTTAAACGCTTTTCAGACGGAAATTAGTATAAGGTCGGAGAAACGTTTTGCCGCGTTCTCCGACCTTTTTTACATTTTCAGCAATCTTTCCGCGTTTTTGTGAAAAATCATTTCCCGCTCTTTTTCGGTAAGCTCTATTTTGTCGATCATTTCAAGCTCGGTCTTCGGCTGCCACATGGGGTAGTCCGTGCCGAAAAGGACGTTTTCCACACCGAAAATGTCGATAAGCTCCCGCGCGCGTTTGGGTGACATGGCATAAAGAGAGCTTGAAGTGTCCACCCAAAGACGTTTTCCGCCGAGCGCTTTTGCTGCGTCGTCCCATTCCGACCAGCCGCCGAAATGGGCGGCGATAACGTCCAGCTTTGGGAATGCTTCAAGGACTTTAACAAGCCGCGCGGGCTTCGACCATTGGTAGCGGCTGTCACCGGTGTGTATCAAAATCGGCAGCCTGCCCTCGATCGTCTCGTAAATTTTCATAGCCTTTTCATCATCAATACAGAACCGCTGGAAATCGGGGTGAATTTTCACGCCTTTAAGTCCCAGCGAGACGGCACGTTCAATTTCCCTTTCAATATTCGGGTGATCGGGGTGCATTGCTGCAAAGCCAATAAAATTGTCCGGATATTTTTTTACGCTTTCCGCAATAAAATTATTAATGCTTTCCACCTGTTCGGGGACGGTCGCTACGGACTGGACGATAAATTTTTGTATTCCCGCCTCTGCGCCCGCTTTTATAAGTGTCTCGGCAGTTCCGTCATAGTGCATGACAAGTCCGTTGTAAAAGCTCCCGATTCCCGCAACGGCCTTTTGGGCTATTTTATCGGGGAAAATGTGTGCGTGTGCGTCGATTATAAGATTACTGTTATTCATTTTTTTCCTCCAAAATTATTTTACTGTCTTGCCGAGCGAACCTGAAAACGCCGTGCTGCGCCAGTTTCCGCGGAAGTAGAACCAAAAGGACATCGCCGCGGAAAGTCCCCAGCCTATAGGCCATGCCCACAGGAAGCCGCTGAAGCCGATATTCGGTACAAGTATATACGCCAATATCACACGCAGCAGAAGGTCGCTGAAGGTTGCAGCCATGAATGACTTCATTGCTCCCGCGCCGCGGAGAACGCCGTCCGAAATCAGCTTTATTCCCAAAACTATATAGAACGGCGTTGCCGCCCGCAGGAAGGACGCTCCCGTCTGCAAGGCTTCTGCGGAGGGTTCTTTCGAGAAAAGTCCTATCATATTGTCGGCAAAGAACAGATAGCATACAAGGAACGGTATCAGGCATATCACCGTGAAAACGACTCCCGCTCTATAGCCCTTTGGTACTCGCTCCGATTTGCCCGCGCCGATATTCTGCGCCGTAAAGGAGCTTATGCCGTTTGAAATACACGCCATGATGTTTACCGCAAAGGTGTTCAGCTTTATTGCCGCGGAGTACCCCGCCAGCACCGCCGAGCCCATGTCGTTTACAAGACCCTGTATCAGAAGATTTCCCACCGATACAAAGCTTTGCTGACAAATTGTGGGGACAGCTATCTTGCTGATCGTTTTAAGCATATGGGGAGAAAATTTCGGGCTTCTGTGAGCTGTGCTTATCTTTTTAAGGCGGAAGAACAGCGTTGCCGCTGCAAGGACTGCGGAGGCTCCCTGCGCGATAAAGGTCGCCCAAGCTACGCCCGCAACTCCCATTTGCATAGGGATAACCATAATAAGGTCGAGAATAATGTTCCCCACCGAGGAGGCGATGAGAAATATAAGCGGAGTTCTGGAGTCTCCCAGAGCCGTAAAAATGCCTGTGCAGACATTGTAAAGGAACAGGAAGATAAGTCCGCCTATGTATATCTGAAGATACAGGACCGCGTCGGCAAAGCAGGCTTCGTCGGTGTTCAGTGCGATCATTATCGGCTCGCAGCAGAGCAGTCCCGCAGCGGTAAGAACAGCCGCGATCGCCAGCGTTGCTATTATTGATGTTGAGACTGCCGTTTTCATGCGGACGTATTCCTTTGCCCCGAAGAGCTGTGATATCACCACGGCGCAGCCTGAGTTTATACCGTTTGCGACCTGGATAAACAGCATTGTCACAGGGTAGGACGCTCCCACTGCGGCAAGGGCAAGCTCCCCCTCGGCAGGAGTTGAGCCGACAAAATTTCCCGCTATCATGCTGTCGCAGATATTGTACATCTGCTGAAAAATAATGCTTATAAGCAGCGGCAGTGTGAACCGCCACAAAAGCGACGAGGGTTTTCCTTTGGTTAAATCAGTGATCATAAAAATACCCTTTCAAAGTTTTCTACAAATATTATACACTAATTTTGCTGATTTTTACAAGTTAAAACCGCACAACTTTTTAAAGAAAATACCACAGCTTTTTGTACAAATAAGCTGTGGTATTTTTGTTCATATTGTGGAAACAAACCGTCCAAACGCAGCAATACCCTTTGATGTGCGTTTGAAAACGCCCGCGTGTTCGAGGACCTTGGCAAATACAATGCCTATCTCCTCACGGATAACGTCGTTCACGTTCTCTGCGGTTATTTCGCGTTTTGCGGAAAAATCCTCCGCCCAGTCGGCGTGTTTTTCAAGGTCGGGATCGCTGCGGACCGCGTCAATGCCCTTGTTCACAAGCACCTCCGCAAGCTTCTCCATTTCGCCTTTCAGACGTGCGGGGAGTACCGCAAGCCCCATTACCTCGATAAGTCCGATATTTTCTTTCTTGATGTGGTGCAGTTCTTCATGGGGGTGGAAAACTCCCAGCGGGTGCTCATCGGTGGTTATGTTGTTGCGGAGAACAAGGTCAAGCTCATAGCAGCCTCCGCTTTTTCTTGCTATGGGAGTGATCGTATTGTGAGGTACTCCGTCCGTCTCCGCAAAAACAAATGCGCTTTCATCGGAGTAGTTTCTCCATTTTTGGAGTATCCTGTCGCCTAAGTCCACAAGCCGTTCATAATCTCCGCACCTTAGCCGCAACACCGACATTGGCCATTTTACACGTCCCACCTCAACGTCCTTATAGTCGGGGATAACGTAATTTTCCTCAATTGGCGCGGAAGCCATTGCAAAGGTGTAACGTCCCCCCTGAAAGTGCTCATGAGTGAGGATAGAACCGCCTACTATGGGCAGGTCGGCGTTTGAACCGATAAAGTAGTGGGGGAATTGCTCCACAAAATCAAAAAGCTTGCCGAAAGCGGAGCGGTCTATCTTCATTGGGGTGTGGACGCTGTTCAGCAAAATGCAGTGCTCATTATAGTAGACGTAAGGGGAGTACTGCAAGCACCAGCGTTCGCCGTTTATCTTCACGGGGATAATGCGGTGGTTTTGTCTGGCAGGGTGGTTGACCCGTCCCGCATAGCCCACGTTTTCCTCGCATAGCATACATTTTGGGTAGCCGCTTTGTTTTGCGTTTAAAGCCGCGGCGATAGCCTTGGGGTCTTTTTCCGGCTTTGAAAGATTTATGGTAACATCAAGAGTGCCGTATTCGGTCTCGGCAGTCCATTTAACGTCCTTGGCAATACGGTAGCGGCGGATGTAATCCGAATCGCAGCTTAGCTTATAGTAGTAATCCGTTGCCGCGGCAGGGGACTTCCTGCTGTAGATATCTCTGAATTTATTAATGACCTCGGAGGGGCGTGGAGTTATACAGCCCATAAGCTTGGTGTCAAAAAGGTCGCGGTAGACGATACTGTCCTCAATAATATTTTTTTGGACGGCATAGTCCAGAAGCTCTTTTAAAACAGGTTCAAGCTCTACCTTGGTAAAGTTCTCCTCAGGCGGGTCGTAGTCGTCGATGTGAAGCGCCTCGCACAGGGCGTTTGCGGAAAAAATTCTGTCCTCGGCAGAGATGAGACCGTTTTCAAGTCCGTAGCAAACGAGCTTGCGGACAGCGGTATGGATATTTTTTTCTGAACACATAAAAACAGCTCCCTTGCAAATGAATTTGCTTACAAAAATATATAATTTATTATAGCATATTCTGTATTTTTTTGCAAGTGCGATAATTTAATTAATAATGAATAATTGCGGAATAAAAATCCGGTTCATTTTAAAGGATGAGCACGATAGGCTGTGCAGAAAACCTGAGCAGCTTTTCTTTTTTGTCATAGTCTCTTATATCTGCGTTCACCGCAGATATTAAAACGGCAGCAAATATCTATCTGCTGTACTCTGATTGCAATGCTTAAAAAATAATGCTATAATAAAAATAAAAAAATTTTTTTAAAGTGCAAAAAAATACCCTTTTCATTCGTTTTATTAGTGAGACGCAACCAAAAGGCTTATCCTTTACCCTTTTAGGCGTAATATGTCAATAAGAGTTAAATGCTCCCATGGGTAATAATCTTTTGTATCGTTACCTGTCCACAAGGCTGAGCCTTTACCCTTTTAGATGTAATATGTCAATAAGAGTAAAATGCTCTCATAGGTAACAATACTTTTGTAACTGTTACCTGTCGAAAGGAAGTTCATTGCAATGACTAAAACGGAAAAAATTCTTTTGGAACAGGATTTTGAAGCCTATTCCGACACTATTCTGCGGATAGCCGTTCAGAACACCAAAAATTATCATGACGCCGAGGACATCGTTCAGGAGGTGTTTATTCGCCTTGCCCAAAATTATAATTATTTTCGGGACGATAGCCATAAAAAGGCGTGGATAATTCGTGTGACGATCAACGCTTGCCGAGATCTGAACCGCTTTGCGGCGTTCAGGAGATACCAGCCGCTGGAGGAGTACCCTTATGTATCTACCGACGGCGGAATGGAACGCTGCGAGCTGCTGGAGCTTATAAGAAAGCTTCCGGAGGCGAAGCGGAACGCGGTCTATCTCTTCTATTATGAGGGAATGACTATTGAAGAAATTGCCGATGCAACGGGGAAAAGTCCGGGGACGGTGGGTTCAGACCTGCACCGCGCCCGCAAAATGCTCCGCTTAGAGCTTGAAGATTGAGAGGTACTTTATGAAGATCAACGATATTAAAAAAGCTTATGACAGCGTTTCGGCAAATGATGAACTGCGGGAAAAGGTACTCATGCGTATAGCTGCGGAGAACGACCTCGCGGACGATAACGAAGAATACGAAACGTCTCAAATTGAAATTATTCCGAAAGGAGGATCAAGGCATATGTTTGCCGCGATATGCACGGCGGCGGCAACTATTGCAGCGGTATTCATTATCAGCAGGGCAGTTTTCAACGTAGACGTTATAGACGAGGGCGAGGTAACGGAAACGACCTCAGTTGCTGAGGAGTTACCCGAAAACACTGCTCTTGTGACACTGAAGGTCTTGGACGAAAACGGCGAGCCTGTTAAAAATGTCCGCATAGACTATCTGCCTATGATATTTACCGATGAGGAAAATCCAGAGTTTCCCGACTGGAATACCGTGTACACCAATTTTGATATGGAAAACATTGAAAAGGCGGGAACTATACCTATGACCTACGGCAAGGATATTGAACTGGCGATAGCCTACGGCGAATATGATTTTTATATGTCAACGGCTATGCCCAACAGTCAGTACCGAATGGTTGATATGGACGGTCAGGCGACTATCCTTTACTATGACGGCAGTATGAGGACTTCCAATATGGTGCTTGTTGACGAAAACACAACAGAGATAGTGCTGTCCTGCTTTGACCCTGTAGACGAGTATCAATATAGTTACCCAAAGCTGGGGGTAATTCTGCGCGGCGCGGATGGAAGGATTTTGACGGATTACACGGTTATTTTAAAGCCGAAGGACGGGGTAATGCAGGAGGGCTACAACGACGTTTACGGCGGGTATGTTCTTACACGAACTAACGAAAACGGCGAGGCTTTCTGGCGGAATACTCCCATAGAGGGCGAATATGAAGTTATCGCCTATAAGGAAGAGCTTCACCCCATATCCGAGCCGATAAAAGAACCCTTTGTTTTCGGTGACGACAACAGTATCAAATACACAAAAAACGACAATGTCTACATCTATGAAAAGACATTTACTCAGGCGGAATAATTTTAAAAATTTTAACCGAAAAGGAGATAATATCATGAAAAAATCAATTAAATCTATCGCGGCTTTTGCTGCCGCTGTTACAATGGCAATATCATGCGTACCATCCGTTTACGCTGTCAAGGACGTTCCCGCGGCTTCGACTGAAACGGAGCAGAGACCCGGAGTTACTTTTGAGGAGGGGGAAACTATTGAAACCCCGTACAACGGAACGGCGGATATCGTAAGCGATGACGGCACAGTCTACTATCAAGGATATGAAAGAAAAGTACCCCGAACAATATTCTATACTCTTGACGAAAACGGAGAGATCAAAAATTCATATGAGATCAAAAGCTACGTAAACGACAAGGGTGAAAAGATAGGTTGGGCAAACTCTGAAATTAAACAGTGCGGCGATTATATTTACGTAATGTATTCCGAGACCTTAGGCTGGTCGTTCAGGGAAAACGTGATAATCAAGCTTGACAAGGAGCTTAACGAACTGGCAAGATACAAATATCCGAAATGCGACAGCGCAGATACCAACGGAGAAAAAATCGTCTATTTGAAAAATCACAGGACTATTTACTCAATGGATATGGACGGCAAAAACAAGCAGAAGCTTTACACATTAGACAGCCAAACGGACGTTTTGAATTGTCTTGCCGTATCGGGCGATTATGCCGGCTTTGTGAAAACGGAAAGCGGCGCCGCGCCCAAAGACCAAAAGGACTACTGCGGCTATATCGACTTGAAAACAGGCGAAGTTACTCTGAAAAATGAGAGAAGCGTACAGCAGCTTTACGGCTCAAAGGACAAGATAATTTGGTACAGCTCGGAATGGCGCGACACAAGCGAAAGCAATATGATAACAGTACCCGAGGGCGAAGACGCAGGTGAATATATCAGAAAACATGACGAAAAAAACAGAGAATATTTTAAGGACGGCGAGTCTTATATCCTTGACGACGGCGAATACTATGTACTGAAAACCCAAAGCCCGCGGGAATGTTACGAACTGACCATAGATGACGACGGCAACATTATCACTTCTTCCTACAGCAATGGAAAACACATTTTTAAATTCTATAGGGACAATAAACTGATAGCCACTTACTCAATGGATTTGAAAGGCTACTGCGGCTTTGTTGCAAACAACGGAGTAATGACGATATGCTACACGGGACGGGACTCGACTGCCGCCGACTGGATAGGATACGACCCCGAGACCACAACCCCCGAGGAGCTTCAGGCACAGCTTGACAAAACGCCTGCGGCAAAGGACATTATGAAATCCGTAACAATAAAATATGACGTAAGCCTGTAATACTATAAATAAACCGGCAGTCTCGTCAAAAAGACTGCCGGTTTTATTATTTGCTGTGTGTTTTTTAACGCCGTCCGCCGCTTCCGCCGCCGCCGTGACTGCTTCCTCCGAAGCTGTGACCGCCGCCGCTGCTTCCTCCGCCGCTGTCGCTGCTTCCTCCGCCGCTGTCGCTGTCTATTCTTGTCCTCGTGGTGTATTCGCGCACAAAACGATCCTGCCGCCTGTATATATTTATAGTATTGCTGTTAAGATAGCAGTTAGCCGTGGGCGCATGATGAAATTTGTACCTGCTTAAAACTATAGAGATACCTATCGCCGCGGCAACTGCTCCCGCTATTATTCCCGCAAGAAGAATAGTAACATTAATTTCCGCTTCTATACCCATGGACGGTACAAAATCTTCGCCTTTTGCGCCGACATTGCTGTCAGCCTTGACAGTACCGCTGTTATAGTAGTACTCCAAATAATAGTAAAACGTCTCAAGATTTCCCACGTCGTCGTAATCGAAGTACTCTTCCTCACATTCGGTTATCAGCTTGTCAAGCCGCTTTGTATTGAAATAATTCAGTACGTCCCCGTCCATGGCAAAATGGCGGTAATCAAGGTCGATAAGATAAACCACCGAGGAGGAACTGCTGCCGAACTTTTCGTCATAGTAATTTTCCGCATATTTCATGGCGCGCGCTCCGTCTGTGCCGAAGCCTGTGTCTGTCGTTACGACCGCAATATTCCAGCCCGTCAGGTCGGACACAGCCTGCTGCTTTTCTTCAAGCTCCGCAAGCTCGCCCGCGCTGTAAAGTCCAGCCTTATCGTCGATAACAGATTCCGCCGCCGAAACGGGAAGCGCAAATGCCGCTGCGGAAATTACTGCCGCCGCCAAAAATGAAAGGATTTTTTTCATATAACAGAGCCCCCTATCAATCCGCCGAAAACGGCAAATATAAGGAACAGTCCCGCCCCCAGCAGCGCAAGCTTTTTGCTCGATACGGGAGGGATACCCGCCACCTTTCCTGTCTGACCGTTAAGTGCAAAGAAATATTTTTTGCCCCTGTGTATGTATGTCATAAACCACACGGGCAGCATCGCATAGTGCCAAGCAGCCTTTTTCACCGCCATGCTTGAGGACTGCTTTGATACTGTGGTGTAGCCGTTTATGTCGTTCATCAGCACCTGTTCCGCGCCCTGTTTCATGCGCTCCTTTATCCTTGGGAAAGCGGTCTCCTTGTCCACATCGTATTTATCCGCGTAGAAGCCGCTGAAATAATTCATGTTAAAGGGGACGAACTCGCTGTAATCAAACGGCTCGACAGCGTCCATAAGAGCGTCGTCCAGCTTTTTCGAGCCGTCCGCGGGGACTCCTCTGTACTCCATGACCGCAGCCCGCTCAACACTGTAGACCCTTGTGTGAGTTATGCGGTAATTTCCTGAAACATAGGAGCTGACGTTCTTTGCGTCGCACACTACGGAGGAGTCTACCGTGCAGTCGGAAAGCCAGAACGGGACATAAAGCCCCACCATTTTTTCAAGCTGTTTTTTTGACTTGAAGTCCCCCGGCAGAAACCATTTTTTAGCGCACCAGTTTTCAAAAGCCTTTTCCGCAAGCTCGCGTGTGTATTTGAAAGGAATTATAAGCTCCGGCTGCAAAGCGCCTGAGACCCGTCCCTTCAGAACAACGCCGCCGTGACAGTAGTGACAGAAGGTCGCCGCTGTGTTTTCGTCCGAAACTATCTCCGCCCCGCAGCTCTCGCACAGGTAAAGATTTGTATGTCCGCTGAAATAATTGTCCTGCTCTGCCGCAGCCTTACGCTCTGTTTCATTTGCGGCGTTTATCTCCTTTTCGGTGAAATCCGAGCCGCAGAAGTCGCAGATGAACCGCTGCGCGTCCGGCTTGAATCCCACCGCCGCCCCGCAGTTGGGACATTTAAGCTGTAATGCTTCCATTTAAAAAATATCCTTTCATCTATTCGTAAATGTACAAAAATATTTTACTCATATAAAAATAAGCTGACAACATACGGTTGCCGGTTAAAATCCGCCGTATCTCCCCCGCCCCTTGATAGGGGCTTAACAAAGTCAAAGTAAGCCGTATTTAAAGCGGGGTAGAACAACGCCGCACGCGCAGTGCCACGTGCAGTGCCACGCGCAGTGCTGCTATTTTTTCTTTTTCTTGGAAATAACTCCCGCGATGACCGCGCCGACTATAAGTACAGCCGCAATAACCACGGCGATGATATAAACGTTTGCCGACACGTTGCCCGTAGCGGGAACAATTGTCGCCGCATAATTCAAAAGCATAGCCATGCTCCTTTCAGTATTTGCTTTTATACAATTATAACATTTTTTCGAGCAAATAGCAAGGCTTTTTTCATGACAATGCAGGAATACTTTTTATACAATACCCAAAAATGACAGCACGTCTTTTCGGCAGTATTCATATTTCAGCATAGTTCATGCTTATACGCATTTTTAGCACAATATCCCGCTTATGCCTATTGACTATTCGGGAAAAATATTGTATAATGTTCACAGAGAAAAATCCATTGGAAAGGAGCATTGTCACTTCATGATCACATTGAACGGCAAGGGAGTTTGCTCCGGGATCGCAATAGGTAAAATTTCTTATTTCACAAAATCAGCTCCGGACGTACATCTCCTTAAAGTTGAAAATCCGTACGCCGAAATAGACCGTGTGGAAAAGGCTAAAGCCGCTGCAAAGCGCCAGCTTTCAGAGCTTTACGAAAAGGCTCTTCACGACGTCGGCGGCGAGGACGCTGCCATTTTCAACATACAGCGTATGCTTATCGACGATCTGGACTACAACAACGCTATAAGAAAAATTATTGTTGAAGAAAGCGTCAACGCGGAATTTGCCGTGGCTGTGGCTGCGGATAATTTTGAGACGATGCTTGCTTCAATGGCTGACGATTATATGAGAGCCCGTTCCGCTGATGTGAGAGATATTTCCGACAGGATCATACGCTGCCTTAACGGAGCCGATCAGGAAAATATTGCGGGCGGTAAACGCATTATCTGCGCGGACGATCTTTCACCAAGCGAGACCGTCCAAATGGATAAGGAGAACGTTCTGGCTTTTGTGACTGTACACGGCTCGTCAAATTCCCATACCGCGATCTTGGCGAGGACAATGGGCATTCCCGCAGTTGTGGACGTGGGCAGAGGTCTTACCCGCAACTTCGACGGTGCAGTCGCCGCAGTGGACGGCGCAGAGGGTGTTGTGTACATAAATCCTGACGACAGGATACTTGCAAGGCTTGAAGCAAGACGGCAGAACGATCTGAAGCGAAAGGACTTTATGAACAGCTTTCGCGACAGCGATACCGTTACCGCCGACGGCAGGAGGATAAAGCTTTATGCAAATATCAATTCCGCTTCCGACGCAAGGCTTGCGATTGAGGGCGGCGCAGAGGGTATCGGTCTTATGCGAAGCGAGTTTCTGTATATGAACCGCAGCGATTACCCCGATGAGGAGACCCAGCTTGCGGCGTACAGATCGGTGCTTGAAAGTATGCCGGACAAGCGTGTGATAATACGGACGCTTGATATCGGAGCGGATAAAAAGGCTGATTATTTCGGTCTTGAAAGGGAAGAAAATCCGGCTCTCGGCTATAGGGCTATACGTATCTGTCTGGACAGGAGGGATATGTTCAAGACCCAGCTTCGGGCTTTATACCGCGCTTCCGCATACGGCAGACTTGCGATAATGTTCCCCATGATAATTTCCGTTGAGGAAGTCCGCGCCGCAAAAGCCTGCGCAAAGGAAGTCATGGAGGAATTGAAAAAGGAGAACGTCTCCTTTGACGAAAATGCCGAGATAGGCATAATGATAGAGACTCCCGCAGCCGCTGTAATAAGTGATATGCTTGCCACAGAGGCGGATTTTTTCAGCATCGGCACCAACGATCTGACGCAGTACACATTGGCTGTTGACAGGCAGAACCCTGTGCTTGAGGGGCATTATGACCCGTATCACCCCGCTCTGAAGCGGATGATAAAGACCGTTATCGACAATGCCCATGCCGCGGGCATATGGGTCGGAGTCTGCGGCGAGCTTGGCGGAGACCTGAATATGACGGAATGGTTTATCCGTTCGGGTATCGACGAATTATCGGCAGCCCCCTCCTCTATACTGGAGCTGCGGAAGCGTATAGCCGAAATTGATCTGAAAATGTAAAATGCGTACCGATTTAAATTGGTACGCATTTTTAATTATTAATTATACATATCCGGTTTGTCGGTAAGTCCCATAAGATAGTCAACGCTGACATTGTAAAATTTCGCAAGAGCAGCAAGAACAAGTACTGTCGGCTCAACCTCCCCCGTCTCGTATCGGGAATACGTCTGCTGGGTGCAGCCAAGGTAGTCGGCGATGTTCCGCTGGAAATAGCCTCTTTCCTCCCGCAGCTCTTTTATTCTGAGCTTCATAAAAACAGTCCTCCCGATCGCAGTTAAAAATTATTTGCAAAAAAGCTTTTAGCCGAGTCCGCCGCCGCAGACGACGGTTTTTTGTTTGTAACAAAAGCCGCGTTTTTGCCAAGCTTGTACAGATCGACCCTGCCGCCCTTTTGGTCGCTGATGGAGACGTGCTTAAAAAACATTGCCGCTAACGCTCCCAAAGCGGCAATAAGCCACATTACTGCGGATAAATTTTTCGGCTTTAATATTTTTTTCAGCATGGCTGTCCTCCTTAAATTTTAAGACGGAAAAAATAATCGTCCATAACATATCCGTTACCGATATCGGTAACGTCCTCTCCGAAAAGCTCGAAGCCGCTTTTTTTGTAGACGGCAATTGAGCTTTCGTTGTATTTATTCACCGTCAGCCATATTGAGGTGAAGCCCTCTTCCCTGCAAATATTTTTCAGGAACTCAAAGACCTCCTTGCTGTAGCCGTTGCCGCGGTGTTCCTTTTTTATGTATATTTTTGACAGGAACAGGCTGTCCCCGTCCGGCTTTATCGCTGTGTAGCCTATACAGCTTTCGCCCTTTCGGATAATGAAATACCTGTAATTTTCCTCGGCTATCTGCTTTGTCATTGCCGCCGCGGACTGGAACTTTTCCACCATATAATCTATCTGCTCCGCCGACAGTATGCGGGGGAACCATTCGTGCCATATCTCGTCGGCAATGGCAGCCGTCCGCTCGATTTGATCTTTGGTTTTGACTTCTACCATTTGTGTTTTGAACATCTTTTTCTTCCTCCTTAGATCAGCAAAAAATTTTTTTAGGACAGCCTCGCACTCGTCCGCCATAACGCCGCCGATAAATTCGGGCTTGTGATTGTATCCAAGCGAAAAAAGATTTGTGACGGAACCCGCCGAGCCTGCTTTTTTGTCGTAAGCTCCGAACACTACCCTGTCTATTCTGGAATTTATTACCGCCCCTGCACACATCGGACAAGGCTCCAACGTAACATAAAGCGTGCAGCCGCTGAGCCGCCACCCGCCTAATAACGCGCAGGCTTCCTCAATGGCGTTTATTTCGGCATGGCGGAGGGCGTTCTTGCTTTTTTCACGAAGATTCCTGCCCCGTCCCACAATAACGCCGTTTCTTACTATAACAGCACCCACGGGGGTCTCGCCCTCGGCGGCGGCTTCTTTTGCGAGAATGAGAGCCTCCGTCATATATTTTTCATCGTTCATGGTTTTCTCCGTTTAAAAAAATTTCCGATATTTATTATACCATATAATGCCATGTCAGTCAAGCGTTTATAGCTGTACATAAAAATATCTTGACAAAATTCGTAGGGGACGGGTTTCCCGTCCCGTGGTTCAGTGTATTTTTGTATCGCGGGCGGGGAGACCCCGCCCCTACAGTATGGTTATTTTTATGGATTGCTATAAATGCGTACCGCTTTTAAAGCTAAAATTGTCAAGTGATATAATCAACAGTAAAAATTTTCTTTTTTGTGCAATAAGACAATAGCAAGATATTGGGTTTTATGATATAATTAAAAACAATATGTGCCGTTTAAAGCCATTCGGCGTATGGTCACATATTTTCATATTTTAATATTTGCTAAAGGAGAATCAGCCATGAATTTATTGTATGAGGAAGTTTACCGCAAGAAGCAGGAGCAGTATAAGCTGGACGGAGATATCCAAGCCTTTAACGGGTTTATCTCAAAGGCGCAGGATTTCCAGCTTGCCGTTGCAGTCAAAGCCGCAGGTTCGGAAAGCGAATATGCGAGCTGGCTCAGCGAACAGCTTATGAGCTGAGCGGGAAAGCTTTTTTGTTCAAACATATGGTTGTTATATAAATACGGTCATAATACTAATTCACTCCCAATGTGCAATGTGCAGACAAAAAATTCTGAACCAAATCCATATAAAAAAGTTAAAGCTTTTCAAGATTTTGCTTGAATTTTTTGTACACATTTAGGTCGTGAATCAGTACAAAACGCTTTCGGTTATTTTGCCGAGGGCGTTTTTTTTCGCCGATATCAGAGCCTGTCTCACAGACTGCGCGCATAGTGCATTGTGCAAAAATATTTTTAACAAGTACTTGCATTTCTTGTGCAAAGGTGCTATAATTATATTAAAGGAAATTGTGCCGAAAATTCTCACGGCACAGTTTTTCACAGAATAGTTTGCAAGGAAAGGAATGAGCGGTTTCATGAATAAGATAATTACTATAGGACGGCAGTTTGGCAGCGGAGGTCACGAGGCGGGAGAGAAAATTGCCCAAAGGCTTGGCTTCGCTTTTTATGACAAAAATCTTATCACTCTTGCCGCGGAAAAGGGCGGCATGAACCACGCGGTGCTGTCAGAGGCGGACGAAAAAGCCGCAAACCCTTGGCTCTATGCTTCAATGGGGCAGACCGGCTTTAATGTGAACGTCCCCGCAAACGATACCCTTTTCACACTCCAGTCTCAGATAATAAGAGAAGTTGCGAAAACCGAAAACGCGGTAATTGTTGGCAGATGCTCCGACTATATTTTAAAGGACGCCCCCGTGGAGCTTCTGAACGTGTATATCTACGCTCCCACAGAGGCGAGAGTAAAGCGCATAATGAGCCGCATGGACGTTACCGAGCAGCAGGCCTTGCAGCTTATAAAGCGGCACGACAAGCAGCGTAAGTGCTACTACGATTTTTACACCGACCGCAAGTGGGCTTCTCACACCAATTACCACATTACGCTGAACAGCGAGAAATTCGGCATTGACGGCGTTGTGGATATTATTTCATCATATATCGAAAAGTAAAAAATAAGGGACTGTTTCGGCAAAAGCTGAACAGTCCCTGTTATTTTTTAATTTTTACCCAAAGGGAAAACCTTGTCGGGAGCGGTCTCCTCCATATTCTGCGTTGCCGCCGCTATGTCGTCCCAGTTGTCGGCATGCTCCGCTCCGTTGTTGGAGCACCACATCATAACGCCGTTCCAGCCTAAATCATAGCAGCTTTGGTACACATCCTTAAAGGGCACCGACGTGCCTATCTCGCCGAGGAAAACAGGCTTGCTCATATCAAGACCGTAGTCTGCGGGAGAGGACTCAAAAGCGCTGCCCCAGTTGGATTTCATCCAGTCGTAATAGTGTACGGAGTAAAAATCCAAGCAAGCTTTGTCGCCGCCAAGGGTCTTCATCAGTTCGTCGGAGATAATATTTCCCGAACAGTTGCTTTTGTCGGAATTGTATTTTATCATGCCCATGCCAACGGTGACAAGAACGTCGGGGTTTGCCTCATGCGCGGCGGCGGTGCATTTTGCAAAAAAGTTTGAAAGCGCGTCCAGAGAAAGCTTTCCGCACTCCTCATTTTCATGTACCCAGTCAGGCTCGTTCATAAGGTCTATGCCAAGCATATACGGGTTGGAGCCGTAACGCTCCGCAAAGGGCTTTACGTAGTTGTCGATATAGCTTTGCATTGCTGTGTCGTCTGTTATAACCGCTCTCCACCTGTCGGCATAGTTTGTGTCCTTGCAGTGGTCGAAGGACAGCAGGGTCGGCATAAGATAAATCTGGTGCTTTTCGGCAATTTCAAAAAGCTGATCAACGTCCTGCCAATGCTTTTCGAGGACTTCCTTTACCTCGCCCGTAGTCTTAAGCTTTATTCCAACCATGGAATTGCAGTTTATCCATACGCGGACAGCGTTTACTCCAATGTCGTGGAGGTCTGAAAAGTGGGAGTCCCAAAATTCGGGTTCAAAGGCGCTGCCGCCGAAATCGTTCCAGTTCTGCCAAGGGGTGTTTACGCCGTTTATCCAAAGCTCCTTGCCGTCCACCATAAACTTTGTACCCTCCACAGTGACCTTTGCCGCCGCAGAGGAAGACTCCTCGACCGCCGCAGTCGTTTCCTCCGACACTGTTTCGTCGTAAATCTCATCAGTCCCGCCGTCGCTGCCTGTGCAGCCTGTAAGCAGTCCCGCCGCAATAAGCGCGGCAAGAGCCGCTCCCGTAAATCTTGATTTTTTCATAGCAATTATTCTCCTTTTATTTATTTTTATTTATTTTGTACAGGCTTCATATTTGCGAGAGCCTGTTCTATGTCAATGTCTACGACTATATCAAGTCCGTTGTGATAATCGCTGTTGGTTCTAACTTTTGAATCAGGAAGATACACAAATTTTCCGTCCTCGTAAACATAAACCGAACCAAAGTCCATAGCTCCCATAACGGATAAATAATACTTGCCGCCTACCAGCTTAAATTTGTCGGGGTATGTGTTTCCCGCTTCGCTGTAATAATTTTCAAATTCGTTATCCGTATCCATTGAGCGTATGGTTTCCTCCGTTACAGTCACGCCGTCGATAATGCGGTATTTTTGCGCCGTCGTGTCAAAGTACATGAAAGCTCCCGACCCCTGCCAGCCGAAAAACGAGAGAAAACAATCCTCCTTTGCAAAGCCTCCTCTGTTCGAGTACAGTTCTTTGACGTTGCCGTCGGCAACGCCGTAAAGGGTAATATGATCCTCAACGCCCGCTATACCGCTGCCGCCAAAGGTTATCTGTTTGTACTTTCCATAGTTGAGAAAAACCGTGTCATAAACGCCGCTTATATAGTCAAGCAGGGTCATATTCCCCTCACTGTCAGCAAAGATGAAAAATCTCGTCAGCAAATTGAAATCATTGCGAAAAGGCATTTTTACCGTAATAAACGTCTCCGTCTTTCCGTCGCCGTCGTAATCTTCGGGGTATGCCGTCTCAAACTGCGGGATTATTTTCCCGTCCGTTATGTACGGTTCGCCGAATTCCACGTCTATTTCGTCAATTTTTGACATAGCGTCGGCGTACTCATCTGTGGTCATAAGAAATTCCACCGCCTTGTCCGCAAGGTCGCCGATGTCGGTCGTACCCTGATAGTCCTCGATAAATTCAAAGTCTATAAATTCGTTGTCGAGGGAAATCTGCACATACTCCGTCTCAGGTTCGGCAACGTCCTCGGTAATTTCTGCGGACTGCTCCGCCGCAGTATCCGAAGTTGTTTCGGCAGTTGTTTCCACAGGCTCGGAGACGGCGCTTTCCGAAACGCTTTCCGTGACCGTCTGCTCTGTTGGGGCTTCCGAACAAGCCCCAAGCATGACCGCGGAAAGAAGTACCCCAAATAATTTTATTTTTTTCATAACAACACTTCTTTTACTTATTTTTCTTTTTAACCTTTTTCATTGTCAGTTCAAAGCTTTTCATTGTCATGTTTTCTATCTCCTCGTCGGGCACGTCCGATTCAAGGTAAACCGAGTTCCAATGAGTCTTGTTCATGTGGTAAGCGGGAGTAACCCCTTCATACGCCCCGCGGAGAAAGTCCGCCTCCATAGGCTCGCATTTGAGATTTACCAAGTATTTTCCGTCCACCTCCATAATAAGCGCGAACCATTTTCGGTTATCGCTGTGACGGACGACTACCGCTTCAATGTCCTCAAAAGGGTTGTCAAGCGTCGCTCCCGCGATGGTTTTGCAGTATTCGATGTATTTTTCACGGGTCATAAAAAGTCCCTCCGATTAAATTACATTTGTTGTAACTATTACAAAAAAACTGTAGGGCTGGGGCTTGCTCCCGCCCTACAGCTGCAAAAAATATCTATAAATTTTTATTTTGACGCATCAATATATTTCCAGTAACCCTTAAGATAAACCCCACCCGAAATAACGGTGAGTACAGTCGCTACCCAAATCAGAATTTGGTAAACGATATTGGCAATATCCGCAGCCTGTCCCTCAAAGCCGAAGCAAAGCCCCAGCATTATCGCTACCTCGGCAACCATGGTGAAAGCCGTTTTAAGCTTGCCCCATATCCCTGCGGCGACCACTACTCCCTCGTTGGCGGTAACAAGGCGCAGTCCCGATACCATAAATTCACGCGCCACAATTATTATCACGGGGACTGCTCCGATAACGCCTATACTGTTAAGACATATAAGGGCGGAAATTACCAGCACCTTGTCTGCAAGCGGGTCGAGGAATTTTCCGAAGGTGGTGACAAGATTTCGGCTTCTTGCGATATGTCCGTCCAAAGCGTCGGTAACGCTTGCCAGAATAAATATCACAAGAGCGATAACGGGGCTGAACGGCACAATATCCGTCAGCATAAAAAATACAAAAAACGGCACGAGTATAACTCGCAAAAGCGTAAGCTTATTCGGCAAATTCATTCTTCCAGCTCTCCAATCAGATCGTAATCAAGCATATCGGTAATTTTTACCTTGACAAATTTCCCAGGGACTTGTCTCTTTCCCCCGGAGGTAAAGAAGATCTTTCCGTCTATCTCGGGAGCGTCCGCTGCGCTTCTGCCGAAATAGCAGTCGCCGTAACGGTCGAAGCCCTCTATAACAATTTCGATAGTCTCACCAACAAGAGCCTTGTTTTTCTTTACGGCAATTATCATCTGCTGATCCATAATTACCTCGGCACGGCGTTCCTTGACGTCCTCCTCAAGCTGATCCTCCATTTCGGCGGCTGGAGTGCCCTCCTCGGGTGAAAAGGCAAAGCAGCCGAGACGGTCGAACTTTATGTCCTCAACAAATTCGGCAAGCCTGCCGAACTGCTCCTCCGTCTCTCCGGGGAAGCCTGTGATAAGCGTGGTCCTCAGAGTTATACCGGGGACTTTTTCTCTTATCTTTTTTATCAGCGCACGGAGAGAAGCCTCGTCCCCGCTGCGGTTCATCTTTTTAAGTATTTCGCCGTCGCAGTGCTGTATGGGCAAGTCCATATATTTTACTATCTTTTCCTCGCTTGCCATAACGTCCAAAAGCTCGTCGGTGACGCGCTCCGGGTAGCAGTACAGTACTCTTATCCATTTAAGCTCTTCTATACCGCAAAGCTTTTTCAGCAGCTCGGGGAGCTTGTATTCGCCGTAAAGGTCGATACCGTAGCGGGTGGTGTCCTGTGCTATAACAATAAGCTCCCGAACGCCGCCAAGCACAAGCTCTTTCGCTTCGTCAAGAAGCTTCTCCATGGGGACGCTCCTGAATTTGCCGCGTATTGAGGGTATAGCGCAGTATGAGCAGCAGTTGCCGCAGCCCTCTGCAATTTTCAGATATGATGTAAAAGACAGGGTGGTCTGAACTCGTCCGCCCGTAAGCGAAAGCTTTTCCTTTTCACCGTAAGCCTGAACGGCTTCTCCCGCCATAATTTTTTCCAAAACGGAAACAATATCGTCGTTGCAGCCTATACCCACTACAGCGTCCGCTTCGGGAATAAGCTCGGCGACCTCCTGACGGTAACGTTCCGCAAGGCAGCCGGTTATAACTATTTTCTTTATCCTGCCCTCGTTTTTAAGGGCGGCAAATTCAAAAATAGTTTCGATAGCCTCCTGCTTAGCGGACTCGATAAACCCGCAGGTATTTATAATTGCGATATCCGCAAGGGCAGCGTCGCTGACAAGCTGATACCCTGCCTCGCGAATTTTATAGAGCATTCTCTCTGCGTCCACCTGATTTTTTGTACAGCCCAGAGAGACAAGACCAACACGTACAGACATAGCAAACATCCTTTTTAATTTAATTAAAAATATTATAGCATACTTTTTCTTTTTTTGCAACATTAATACTAATTTCTATCTAAAAGCGTAGTTAAAAAATCTGCGCAAAAATCATATATGCAAATTTTTGCTTGATTTTTTAAACGCTTTTTAGACAGAAATTAGTATAAGTAATATTTTTAATTAAGATAAATGCACGCGAGGCAAGGGGACGTCCGCCTTGGCGTTCATATAAAGTACATAATATATTTACCATATGTATGTATCAATAGTTGTTCAAATGAATTATAATACATATGAACAGTTATTCAAATGATAACATGAGGAGGCTGACTATTATGGATAATATAAATGAAGCCGTACAGGAAGCAAGTACTGAGACCGTCAACCCAGAGGTCGTGAAAGCCGTGTCGGAAAAGCTTCCGGACATCGAGCTTCTGTACGACGTTGCGGAGCTTTTCAAGGTTTTCGGGGACTCCACACGTGTGCGTATCCTGTGCGCTTTGTTTGAAAGCGAAATGTGCGTCTGCGACATCGCTCAGGTGCTTGACATGACTCAGTCGGCAATATCCCACCAGTTAAGAGTGCTCAAACAGGCTCGTCTCGTAAAGTACCGCAGGGACGGAAAAACCGTCTACTACTCCCTTGCGGACGACCACATACAGACAATTTTTGATCAGGCGTTTGAGCATATTATGGAGTAGCAGGCAGGAAACGCCCTTCAGCGAGCAGGGAACGCCCCGCAGCGAGCAGGGAACGCCCTGCAGCGAGTGTCACCCCCGATATTAATAACAACGAACCGTAACTTTAAAAAGCCCCCTCAAGGGGGCGGGTGAATTTTATCAAAACCGTACTGTCGGTTGATCACCGATAAAAAATATAAGAAAGGAGGAGAATTTTCCTCAACAGGAAAATGTTTGTATTTATGACATTCTGGGATAAAACGGCATGTTTTTACGACATTGCGGAAAGCCTTAACCCTAAAGCGTACGCCGCTATGCTTAACGGCGTGAGAAAAACAGTCCCGTGCGGAGCGAACGTCCTTGACTGCGCGGCGGGAACAGGCGAGCTTTCTATCGCTGCGGCGGAAAATGCGGAGCAGGTCTTATGCACCGATATGTCTTTGCCAATGCTTGAAAGGGCGAGAAAAAAGTCCGCCAAAAGGGGCATAAAAAATATTTCATTTGCCGAACGGGATATTTTTGATCTCCCCGACGGAGATAATACATACGACGTGACAATTGCGGGGAATGTTCTGCATTTGCTTGAAGAGCCTGAAAAAGCAGTCCGCGAATTATGCCGCGTGACTAAAAACGGCGGCAGGGTCATCGTCCCCACGTTCATGGCAAAGGATGACAGTCCGCTGATAAAAATTTATACGCTTTTGGGATACAGGTCTTTCGCGGAGTACACGGTCGAAAGCTATGAAAAAATGCTGAAAGGCTGCGGCTGCGGACGTGTAAAGGTCACGGAAATAAAAGGGACTGTACCCGTTGCTTTCGGCGTTATAAAAGTTTGCAAGTAATACTAATTTGCTCCTAAAAGCGTAGGTAAAAAATCTGCACAAAAATCATATATGCAAATTTTTGCTTGATTTTTTACACGCTTTTTAGTCGAAAATCAGCATAAAGGAGAATTATCATGGATATGGTTTTATATTTGAAAAATCTTGACTGTCCCCACTGCGCGGAAAAAATTCGTACAGCGGCGGAAAAAGTCCCTTTTGTAAAAGAGGCGGATATGAATTTTATGGCAAAGAAGCTTTCTCTGACGGTTGCCGCAGAAAGCGGCGAGGCAGTCCTTAAAGAGGTCACGAAAATCGTATCGGACATGGAGCCGGACGTTGAGGTGCAGCTTTTGAAAAGCTCTGCTGCAGCGGCTGAAAGCGAAGATGAGGACAGCGGCGACTTAAAGCTTGACATGATAAAAATAATAGTTTCGGCGGCAGTTTTTGCGGCGGGATTTTTCTTCAGGGATACGCGGTACGGGCTGTGGATATTTCTTGCGGCGTACATGATATCCGGTCTTGAAGTGCTTATCACGGCGGCGAAAAATATAGCAAAATTCCGTCCCTTTGACGAGTGCTTCCTTATGACGATAGCGACCCTCGGAGCGTTTTGCATAGGCGAATATCCGGAGGGCGCGGCTGTAATGATATTATATCAGATCGGCGAATTATTCCAAAGCTACGCTGTACGGCGGTCGAGAAAAAGCATTGCTTCACTTATGGACATTCGTCCCGACACAGCCAATGTCAAGCGCGGAGATGCTGTTGAGGAAGTTCCTCCCGAGACGGTAGAAAAGGGCGATATCATTGTTGTAAAGGCAGGAGAAAAAATACCCCTGGACGGAATTATCGTAAACGGCTCAACAACTCTTGACACTTCCGCTCTGACCGGAGAAAGCGTACCGCGTGAGGCTTCTGCCGGCAGCGAGGCGATGAGCGGCTGCGTAAATCTTACCGGAGTTATCGAGATCGAGGTAACTAAGGAATTTGGCGAATCAACTGTATCAAAAATACTTGAAATGGTTGAAAACGCCTCTGCAAAAAAAGCTCGGTCGGAGCAGTTCATAACCAGATTTGCAAAGGTATACACACCGTGCGTTGTAATTGCGGCAGTACTTTTGGCAATTATTCCGATAATAGCAGGCGGCTACGATTCCCGTCATATTTACAACGCCCTTTCGTTTTTGGTAGTATCCTGTCCCTGCGCTTTGGTAATATCGGTACCGCTCAGCTTTTTCGGCGGCATAGGCGGCGCATCCGCAAGAGGGATACTTATTAAAGGCGGCGTGACTATGGAGCAGCTTGCGGAGTGCGGCACAGTCATTTTTGACAAGACGGGAACTCTCACCGACGGCAGCTTTGAGATAACAAAACTTATCCCGAACAATCAAAGCGAGGAACGTCTCCTTGAGCTTGCCGCAATTGCGGAGCAAGGCTCCAACCACCCTGCGGCTTTGGCTGTAATGCGGAAATTTAACGGCGTTCCCCCCAAGGCGGAAATTACGGAGATCGCGGGACGGGGCGTTAAAGCTGTAAACGGCGGTCAGACAGTTCTTGCGGGAAACATCAGGCTTATGGAGGAAAACGGCGTCTCGGGTCTGCCGGAAATAAGATCTGCGGGAACGCTTATCTTTGTTGCGGAAAACGGCGTTTTCGCAGGGGCAGTCGAAATTGCGGACAGGATAAAGCCGGACTCGGTCAAGGCGGTCTCGGAGCTGAAAAAGGCGGGAATAAAAACCGTCATGCTCACAGGCGACAGGCGCGAAGCGGCGGACATTATCGGCGAAAAGCTGGGTCTTGACGAATGGAGGTCGGAGCTGCTTCCCGACGGCAAGGTTGCGGCAATGGAAAAAATAATGGAGGAAAATCCCCGCGGAAAAACTGTTTTCGTGGGGGACGGCATAAACGACGCACCCGTGCTTATGCGCGCCGACGCAGGCGTTGCAATGGGAGGCATAGGCTCGGACGCTGCAATAGAGGCTGCGGACGCGGTGCTTATGACAGACGAACCCTCAAAGCTTTTAGAGGCGATAAGGTTTTCAAAAAAGACAAGGGGCATAGTAATTCAGAATATTGTCTTTTCCCTTGCGGTAAAGGGCGCGGTGCTTATCCTCGCGGCGTTCAGCATTGCAACCATGTGGGCGGCGGTTTTTGCGGACGTTGGGGTTTGCTTCATAGCTATAATCAACGCTGTAAGAGCGCGGCGCTGCAATTGAAACGGGTATGAAAAATGCGTACTCTATTGAAAAATAGGGTACGCATTTTTATTTGTCAAAAAAGTTCAGCCGAATGATTGACCTTTTTCGAAAATATGCTATAATAAATAAGGGTGAAAAAATGTTACAAAGATGAAAAGAAGAAAGAAAACAGCTTTAATTTATAAGTATGGAAGAAATTGTACCGTCCATTTTAATATGAAAATAAATCATGATAGATTTTCAACCCAATGGCAACAGAATTTACAAAAAATTAAGAAGTAATTTAGTAGGAGAAAGAAATTCCAACTGTTTCCGCGGACGGTTATTAATAATGTCAACAATGACTTGAAGTTGCTCGTCTGAAAAATCATCAAAGGAAGTGCCTTTCGGAAAAAACTGCCTGAGTAGACCATTGGTATTTTCGTCAGTACTCTTCTGTCAAGGCGAGTAAGGATCGCAAAAACACTTTCATACCTTTCTCCGTAGCAAGCTCCGTATGGGCAGCAAACTCTTTGCCGTTATCAACCGTGAAATTTTTTTTCAGATTTTTGTAAGTCTTCGCAAACCCCGCAAAAGTCGCAATTGCAAAGGCTTTATCCTGCCTGTCCGAAATTTTAACGGCAATGATATAACTAATTTTACGCTTAACATGAGTTGTTATGTAATCGTCCCTCTTTTGCCGAGGACGGTATAGCTTTTCCTAAGTACGAAGCAGAAAACGGTTTTCAGATCTGGAAGAACGCTCATGGGTCAACACCGTATTGGGAATTTTACCTCGATTATCCTCGCCCTTGAACTTCTTGTGTTTCCCTTTGAAATGCATAATTTTTTAGATGCTTAGGAAGTATGTCGTTGTCTATCTCCATGTAAAGGTTGGGTAATAGAAGCTGAACGGCTGATTTTCAAGCTTTGCACGCCCTGCAATTTGTTCGAGAGATCATCGCTACTCAAGCCTTTAAATGACATATTTTTTGTGAATGTGTCTTAAAAGATATGTTTCCGTACTAAGTTTTTGCTGTATTGGGCATATTGCTTATCAGCTTAGTTTGCTTAATATGTACCGTCCTCACAGCTGTTTCTTGCAAATTCGCGGATTATCGACGAATTTGTCCGATTCAGTGACCGTGCGATCGCACGGTCACTGATCTCTGTGCACACATTACTTTTGACCCAGTTCTTCTGTAGTAAAATGAGTGTAGTGGTTCACTGTTCCGCCTTCGTGTATATAGCGTACTTTCATTATATCACTGGTCGCTTGGTGTGTCACTTTTTTTATTTTATGTTGCACTTGTATTGTAAATCTAAGCTGCAAAAACCTGTACCCAATAATATCTTCCGCCTGATTCATAAAGTCCAACGCCTATTTTTGTCAAATCTCCGCTGAGGATATTCGCTTTGTGTCCCGATGAATTCATCCATATGTCCATTATTTCGTCTGCACTGTCGTTGTAATTGTAAGCGATATTTTCAGCTGCAGCCGAATAACCTGTGAATCCTGCTTCGCTGAAGGCTGTAAAACAGCTGCTTCCGTCAGGACGGGTATGATCAAATTTTTCCGCAAGCTCTTTTGCTCTTACTGCCGCGATCTCATTCAGAGTATCATCAGATTTCAGCGCGGTTTTTCCTGCGGCTTTACGCTCCTTGTTTACGATATTAACGACCTGTTCCTCGCGGCTTAAGTCGGAGCTTTCAGCTGTATTATCGTCTTCTATTATGTCTCCGCTGTTTTTGCCGACATTTACAACAATTTCTTTCGCTGTAGATTTTGAGTATTTTTTGGTGTAGATTTTAATAACTGCCTTTCCGTTTGTCTTTGCCTTGACAGTAAGCTTTATGGTGTTCCCGTCCCATTTGCCCCATGATGTGGAGCAAACGCTTTTATCGCTGTTGCTCAAAGCTATTTCTTTAGACCCTGTTACTTTAATTGTTACGGTCTTGGACTTGCCTTTCGTTACGGTAATTTTCTCTGCGCTTGGGGTGATGAATGATTTTTTTACCGTGACCTTGCATTTAAGCGTTGTGCTGCCGACCTTTGCGGAAACTGTCGCCGTACCCGTTTTCTTGCCGACTATCTTTGCGGAAGCTCCGTCAGCTGTAACGGCTGCAATGCTTTCGTCCGAGGAGGACCACTTCACCTTTGAAGCACCCGTGACTTTTACAGTTACCGAATAATCTATCGGTACATTTACGCTGGTTTTGCTGAGCTTTGGTTTTGCTGCGGAGGCATTCACGGCGGTCAGAGGAATAATTACCGCGATCATCAAAACGGTGCAAATTGCTGTCTTAAAAAAATTTTTCATATTTAGATTTCTCCTTTATCCCAAAATATAGACAGCTTATGCAAAAGCATCAGCTGTCTGAAATAACCTATTTTATGTAATTCCGCATTGCCTTAAAGCGAAGCAAGAGCGGTCTCTCTTTTGATCTTGTCAAGACAGTCCTTGAATGCCTGAAGTATCTTAGGGTTAAAGGTTCCGCATTCGCCGTTGAATATCATGTTTATTGCAGTCTCGGTGTCAAAAGCCTTTTTGTAAACTCTCGGGGAAATAAGTGCGTCGTAAACGTCCGCCACCGCAACAACCTGCGACCAGATAGAAATATCATCGCCGCTAAGCTTATCGGGATAGCCCTTTCCGTCCCAGCGCTCATGGTGGTGACGGCAGATATCATAGCAGTAATCGTAAATATCCTTGTCCATCATGCCGCGGGGCATACTTTCAAGAATGTCGCAGCCCTTTACGGTGTGGAGCTTCATTATATCAAACTCCTCGTTGGTAAGTCTGCCCGGCTTGTTGAGGATACCGTCGGGAATTGATATTTTTCCTACGTCATGAAGAATAGCAGCCAAAGCGATCTTGTCTATTTCCTGCTTTGACATATGGTGTTCGGGGTACATTTCGCTGACCTTTGTCATGATTATCTTTGTAATGCCGCTTATGCGCTTGACGTGCTCGCCTGATTCACAGTCGCGGAACTCAATGACCGACGCAAGGGTCTCGATCATAGAACGGTTCATCTTATTGAAGCGTTCTATCTGATCGTCGATAATGCTTTCCATTTCATTTCTGTTTCTGTACAGCTCTATAATATTTGCAACACGGTTCTGGAAAAAGTTTTTGGTAAAAGGCTTGGAAATAATGTCCACAGCGCCGAGCTTGTAAGCCTCCGCCAGCGTCTGGTCGTTATTTGACGCGGTAACGATAAAAACGGGAATATGGAGTATATCGCCTGTTTCGTGCATTGTTTTAAGGACCTCGATACCGTCCATTCCCGGCATCATCAGGTCAAGAAGTACTGCGTTCACCTCAGGGTGCTGCATAAGCATACTGACAACCTCAACGCCGTTTCCCGCTTCAAGAATGTTGTAGTCTTTTCTGAAATATTCCGCCAAAATTTCCCTGTTCATTTCCATATCGTCAGCGATAAGGATCGTGTCCTTGGTCTTTGCACCCGTATTGCCGACATTAAGACTTGTATCCATTAAAATTGACACCTCCGTATTTTATGTGTTTCGGCAGCAAAGCTCTGCCGTTACCGGTATTTTTCAATACAGGCAATGATCTGCTCCTGAACGGGAAGTATATCGTCCAGGATAGTTCTCGCTTTTTCCGGATTGCCGGCTCTCAGCTCGTCAACGATCTCAGTGTAGCCCTTGTAAAGCGGAGTGATAGAAAGATTTCCCGTAACGCCTTTAAGGGCGTGGGCATTTTCAAGAGCCTGTGCGTTATCTCCCTTTTCAAAACAGGGGAGAACCTGAACGTCCTTTACGGCAGCCGTAAGCTTATTAAGCATTTTTTCATAAAGCGCGCCGTTGCCCATAAATCTGTCCAAAGCCTCTTCAATGTTTACTCCAAGTGCCTGCAGCTCATCAATTTTACTCATTTTTGCTCACTCTGTTCCTTTCCGTTTGGAATATTATATATTTTTTAAAAACGGTTTTAAGAGCCTATGCAGATAAAACGTTTTTTTAAATAAAGGATCATTGTTAAAACAATACAGCTATATATAATTATAACATATTTTTTTAGAAAGTCAATGTGTTTTTGTGAAAATTTTTAACTGTGTTCCTGCTCCGAAATATCAATGTATTTTTTCAGAAGTCTCAATACCTCTTTGATTTCGATAGGCTTCGGGATATGTGCGTTCATGCCGTGTTCAAGGCATTTGTGCTTATCCTCGGAAAAGGCGTCCGCCGTCATGGCAATGATCGGTATATTTGAGTCTCCTCTGTCAGACGCGCGTATAGCGTCCGCCGCCTCATAGCCGTTCATCACGGGCATACGCAGATCCATAAGTATAGCGTCGTAGTAGCCGACAGCGGACTTTTCAAATATTTCAACGCATACCTGACCGTTTTCGGCATGGTCGAGAATAAGTCCCTGACTTGAAAGAAGCTCATTCGCTATCTCCCAGTTAAGGTCGTTGTCCTCGGAAAGCAGGATATGTCTGCCGCTTAGCTCAAAGACCTCTTCGCTTGTCTCGGGCGATGTGTTTTCGGCTTCGTCATCATTGCCCGCAACGTGCTTAAGACCGTAATAAAGTGTGGACTTGAACAGCGGCTTTGCAATAAATCCGCTTATTCCTGCCGCCCGCGCCTCCTCCTCGATCTCGTTCCAGTCGTATGCTGAAATAAGGAGTATCGGTATGTCCGTATGCTTTCTGATCTCCCGTGCAGTCTCTATGCCGTCGATCCCGGGGAGCCGCCAGTCAAGCAGGATAACGTTGTAATCGTTGTTTGATCTGTGACGTTCCGCAACCATTTTTACAGCGGTCTCGCCGTCTAAAGTCCATTCAGCCTCAATGCCTATGGCTTTAAGGGAATTCACCGCGCTTTCGCAAAGCATTTCATCATCGTCCACCACCAGCATATGCCAGTTGGGCAGTATCATGTCCGCCTCGCGCTCTTCGGCTTTTTCCAGATCAAGAGTAACTTGGAATGCCGTACCCTTGCCCTGCTCGCTCTCGACCTCTATAGTACCGTGCATAGCGTCCACAATGTATTTTGTGATAGCCATGCCGAGACCTGTGCCCTCGGTTTTGTGTACCCTCTTTGAATCCTCTCTTGCAAAGGACTCGAATACTATCTTCTTGAAGTCCTCGGACATACCTATGCCCGTGTCGCTGACAATAATATGCACTCTTATGTAATTATCGCCTAAGGGGGAAACCTCCTGCCTAAGAGTAAGCTCTATCTTGCCCCCGTCGGGAGTGAATTTTATCGCGTTGGAAAGCAAATTCAGCAGCACCTGATTGAACCGAACGCTGTCGCAGTAAACCTCCTCGGCTTCAATTTCTTTTATAAATACGTCAAACTCCTGCTTTTTCGCCTTGATCTGGGGCTGGACTATATTCACAATGCTTTCCATTATTTCCCTAAGAGATATCTGCTCCATATTAAGCGTAAGCTTTCCGCTTTCGATCTTTGACATATCGAGAATGTCATTGATAAGACCGAGCAGGTGCTTGCTGGAAAGAGTGATCTTTCTAAGGCAGTTCATGACCTGTTCCTTGTTGTTGATATTAGACGTGGCAATAGCGGTCATGCCAACAATAGCGTTCATAGGCGTGCGTATATCGTGGCTCATGTTTGAAAGGAACTCGCTTTTTGCTTTGGTTGCTCTTTCGGCGGCGTTTCTCGCATTTTCAAGCTCAACGATCTGATGAGAGGTTATTTTGTAGTACCTTGAAAAGATCAGTATCATCATAGCAACGAAAAGCGTACAGCTTGCCAAGGTAAGAATTATCCACAGGGAGCTGAAATCGTTGACAACCTCGTCAAGAGTACCGTAAGGCATAACGGTTATAAGATACCATTCCGAATACGGCAGAGCGGAGCAGTAAACATGGCGGCGTTCCGAACCGGAATTGAAGATAGAGGAATAGTCGCTTCGGGCTGCCATTGCTTTTTTCAGCTCTTCAATGTGCTTAGCTGCGGCTTCGGAATTATCGCTGCCGAAAAGCGCATTTATGCGGTCAAAATAATTTTCTCTGAAAGCGTCCGAGCTTTTTATAACAAAGCTTCCGTCTCTGCGTATAACATGGGAGTAGACGATAGAATCGTTTTCGTCAAGAGAAAGTATGGTTTTAATGTATGAAACGGGAAGTCCGCCCACAAGAGCAAGGCTTTTTTCGCCGTCCGCCATGGAATAAACTGTCGGGATACCCACCATGACAATATCCTCACCGGAATCGGTATAGCCGACGGCGATCTTTCTTTCGCCGTTTTTCATCGAGTCAAAGAAAGGCTCCGGGTCGGCAAGCTCTATATGCTCGCCGTATATCATATTAAAATTGCCGCTGTTGTCATAAAGCGCAATATATTCAAAGTCACGGGACTCTCCGTTATATGACAGCTCGCCGTAAACGTCGTCGCTTTCTGAGGAAACTTCCCTTATAATGCTGTTAAGATATGATATCCGCATATTGATGATCGTCTCAAAATGCTTGGAGATACGCTCGTTAAGCCCCGACATATATATCGCGCCCACTTCGTCTATTGCGCTCTCGCTTTTTTTGTTCATATAGATACCCAAAGCTGTGAAAAGCACAACGCATACTGCAATTACAATAATCAAACTGACAGTCAGAAATCTCATTGTTTTGTTTCTCATTTGAACTTTCCTCCATTGAAGATATATACACAATCATTATATAATATTATTTATTAAAAATCAACAACTGCCGTTAAGATATACTTATATAATCTGTAAACAAAATATAAATTTTCAGCCATTAAAGCTTTTGCGCCCTGAAGCTTCGCTGATTTAAAAAATAAGCCGGAAACATTCGGGCTTCCGGCTTATACTAATTTGCTTTATGACGCAAAAGCGTTCTAATCGTTATCTTCTTTTTCTTCGGCGGCGTCCAGCTTTATGCCTATTTTTGACACCGACTGTTCGTCCGCTTCAAGTATCGTGACCGTGAATATGCCTGTTGTAATGGTATCTCCCGTTTCCGGGATACGCCCGAAAAGCTCCATGACCCAGCCGCCTGCGCTGTTGCTGTCAGTTTCGATAAGGTCGTCGGGAAGCTCCAGTTTTTCCAGCATATCGCTTATGCTTGTGTCAGCCTGAACGTCATAAACGTGTTCAGCCACCTCAACGACGCTGTTTATTACCTCGTCGTTTTCATCGTAGATCTCGCCCACAAGCTCCTCGATAATGTCCTCCATAGTAACTATACCGCTTGTGCCGCCGTACTGGTCTTTAACGATAGCCATGTGTATCTTGCTGCGCTGCATTTCATACAGCACCTCTGAAATAAGCTTCATTTCAGAAACGTACAAAGCCTTTTGGATAATGCTCTCTATCCCGGCGGGAGCGCCCTCGGGACGGGTCACAAGCGCAAAGAAGTCCTTTTCGTTTATAAGTCCGACAATGTTGTCCACAGTTTCCTCGTATACGGGGAGACGAGTGTATCTGTCCCTGATAAAAATTTCAGTGATAGCGGCTATATCCTCATTCCGTTCTACAGCTACTACCTTTACGCGGGGTACCAGTATCTGCTCCACGGTAATGTCGTCAAATTCGAGAGCCGACCGCACAAGGTCGCTTTCCTGCTCCTCAAGAACACCCTGATCCTCGATCTCTTCAATGATGTACTTTAATTCGTCCTCGGTAAAATTCGGGGAATCATCAGGCTTGGATATCTTAGCCAGCGCCTTTTGGAGCTGCCCGAAAATTGCCGATATCGGAGTAAGAACAAACATTATAACGTTCAGTATACCCGCGAAAGCAAGAGCGCATTTTTCCGCATTCTGCTTGGCAAAGGATTTTGGCATTATCTCGCCGAATATCAGCACCAGGATCGTCATGGACGCGGTTGAAATAGCCGTGGCCGCGCCTGTGCCGAGCTTTTCGGCAAAAAGATCTGTGCAGACGAGTGTCGCAAGGGACGCGGAAAATATATTCACAATATTGTTGCCTACAAGGATCGACGTAAGTGCCTTGTCAAAATTTTCCGCGATATTCAAGGCTCTTTCAGCCTTTTTGTTTCCGTTTGAAGCCTCATGCTTCAGGCGTATTTTATTTACGGAGGAAAAAGCCGTCTCCATTGAAGAAAAAAGTGCTGACATAACTAAAAGCACCGCAATTGCTATGTAACTCACAAATAAGACCTGACCTTTCTGTTTTAGAGGTAAGAAGAACAGAGTCAAGAGGACGGAGATTTCGCTCTGTTCAACAAATAAATGCATTTAAAAAATATAATACCATATTTTCTAAAAATATGCAAGGGGTTTTGAATATAAATTTCCCACAAGAATTTTACAATATTTAATGATTTTTACAAATTTTTATGTTATAATAAACTTCAACTGTAATTATTCATTGGGAGGCGTAAGCTTGCTTGACAAATTTATCGCTTGTATATTAAAAATTTTTCCGAAGCCCATACGTGATTTCTATTATAAGCACGAAAGCGTTATGCTTTATCTGATAGTCGGAGCAATGACTACCGCCGTTTCGCTCATTACCCAGTATATCCCGCTGCTGCTTGGTTTTCCCACTGAGGTGAACACCACCGTCAGCTGGATATGCTCCGTGACATTTGCTTTTTTTACCAACAAGGTATGGGTGTTCAGGGACAAAGCCCGCGGAAGATCCGACTGGATAAGGCAAGCTGCGGCTTTCTACGGCGGCAGGCTTACCACATATTTCCTTGAGCTTGCATTTATGAGCTTTACGGTAAGAGTATTGCTACGGAACGAGTATGTCATGAAGCTTATAGCGCAGGTGTTTATACTTATTATAAATTATCTTTTCAGCAAGCTTGTTGTGTTTCGGAAAAAACGCGAAAACGGGGACGGAGCCGACTGACGGCAGGATATTTTCGGTATATCATAATACAGCAGAAAGGAATGTATCTGAAAGTGTTTAAACTTGCAAAAAAATATTTGGGTGCTTTTAAAAAGGAGCTTATAATCGGTCCCGCCGCTAAGCTTACCGAGGCGATATTCGAGCTTATCGTGCCGCTTATAATGGCGGATATTATCGACACGGGTATAAACGGCGGCGCGGGAAAGCCGTACATCTACAAAATGGGCGGCATTATGGTGCTGCTTGGCGTGCTGGGGCTTTGCTGCGCGCTGGTCTGTCAGTACCTCGCTTCAAAGGCTTCGCAGGGCGTCGGCACAGTCATTCGCAACGACCTTTTCAAGCACATAAACACCTTTTCCCACGCTGAGCTTGACAGATTCGGAACGCCCTCTCTCATCACCCGAATTACGGGGGACGTGAACCAAGTTCAGAGCGCGGTGGCAATGCTTATCAGGCTTGTTGTCCGTGCGCCGTTCCTTGTTATCGGAGCGGCTGTAATGGCTATGACAATAGACTTGAAGCTTTCCGTGATATTCCTTGCGGTAATGCCCTTGGTTTCACTTGTTTTGTACCTTATAATGTCCCGCTCCGTACCGTTTTATAAGGTGATACAGAAAAAGCTGGACAAGATAAGCCTGATAACGAGAGAAAGCCTTACAGGAGCAAGAGTTATCCGCGCCTTTTCAAGAGGTGAAGCGGAGGAGGAACGCTTCGGCGCGGCTAACGAGGATTATGCCGTGACCTCTATGCGTGTGGGACGGCTTTCCGCGCTTCTTAATCCGCTGACCTACGCCATAATGAATCTTGCCATTGCGGCAATAGTATGGTTCGGAGGCTTCCGCGTGGACAGCGGCGACCTCTCCCAGGGACAGGTGATTGCTTTTGTAAACTATATGACCCAAATCTCCCTTGCCCTTGTTGTTGTGGCAAACCTTGTGGTGCTGTTCACAAAGGCGGCGGCTTGTTCCGCGAGAATAAACGAGGTCTTTGACACAGTTCCCTCTATCGCAGACGGCGAGGGGGCGGACGTTTGTGAAAACGTCCCCAAAATAGAGTTTAAAAATCTTTCCTTTTCATACAGCGAGAACGGCGACAATGCGCTCGAAAACATCAGCTTTTCCGTAAACGCGGGGGAGACCGTGGGCGTTATCGGCGGCACGGGTTCGGGAAAATCCACTCTTGTAAATCTTATCCCACGATTTTACGACGCGGAGCAGGGGGAAGTCCTTGTGGACGGCGTAAACGTTAAAAATTACAGGCTTGACGACCTTCGGAAAAAGGTTGGAATCGTCCCGCAAAAGGCGGTTTTGTTTACGGGGACAATTGCAGATAATCTTCGTTGGGGAAACGAAAACGCAAGTCCCGACGACATGGAAAGAGCCGTGACAATTGCCCAAGCGAAAGAATTTATCGACAAGCTCCCTAACGGCTTCGATACAGAGATAGCGCAGGGCGGACGAAATCTTTCGGGGGGACAGAAGCAGCGTCTTACAATAGCGAGAGCCTTGACGGGAAGTCCCGAAATACTGATCCTTGACGACAGCGCCTCGGCTCTGGACTTTGCCACGGACGCTGCTCTCCGTAAAGCTATAGCTCAGAATACAGCAAACATGACCGTGATAATTGTTTCGCAAAGGGCAACTTCCATAAGATATGCCGACAAGATAATCGTACTGGACGACGGCGAGGCTGTGGGCATAGGTACTCATGACAAGCTTATGGAAAGCTGCGAGGTGTACAGGGAAATAGTACTGTCACAGGAAAAGACTGCAAAGGAGGGTGTATGATGTCCAAAGAAAAAAAGCCCGCAAAGCCTGTTATAGGCAGACTTTTAAGCTATACAAAGCCCTGCGCTGCGCTGATCGCTCTTGCTGTGCCGGCGGCTGTTGTAAGCGTTGCGCTGTCCCTCTATACGCCTATTCTTGTGGGTCGGGGCATTGACTATATTATCGGCAAAAACAATGTTGACTTTGACGGCGTAAAGCATTACGTCCTGCTTATCGCAGTGACCGTTGTGCTTTCGGCGATATTCAACTGGGTGATGTCCTACTGCACCTATAAAATAACCTACCGAGCGGTCAGCGATATGCGGGCGGAGCTTTACGCAAAGCTGAACAGACTGCCTTTGGGATATATAGACAGCACACCTCACGGCGATATTATCGCAAGAATGTCCGTGGACGTTGAAACGATTTCCGACGGCTTGCTCCAATGTTTTTCTCAATTTCTGACGGGCATTGTCACTATAGTCGGCACGATATTTTTCATGCTCCGTATAAATGTGGGCATTGCAGTTGTGGTAATCCTTATCACGCCCCTATCCCTGTTTGTTGCGGCGTTTATAACAAAGCTTTGTCACGATAAATTCAGGGAGCAGTCCGCAGTCCGCGGAGAGCTTAGCGGCTGTATCGAGGAGCTTGTGGGCGGTCAGAAAATAGTGAAAGCCTTTGCCTATGAGGACAGAGCGCAGCAGCGTTTTGAGGAAATAAACGGCAGGCTTTACAAATGCGGCGTTCTGGCGCAGTTTTACTCCGCGCTGACAAACCCCTGCACACGCTTTGTGAACGGCATTGTTTACGCCGCTACAGGCATTTTCGGCGCAATTTCCGTAATAAGCGGCGCGCCGGGAGCAATGTCCGTGGGTCAGATAGCAACGTTTTTAAGCTATGCGAACCAATATACAAAGCCTTTCAACGAGATAACGGGAGTTATCACCGAATTGCAGGCGGCTTTCGCTTCCGCAAGACGTGTTTTCGCTGTTTTGGACGAGGCGGAGGAAATTCCCGAAAAGGAGAATCCAGCAGCGGCAAACCCGGACGGCAGGGTGCAGATAAACGACGTTTCATTTTCCTACAAGCCCGAACAGAAGCTTTTGGAGCACGTTGATCTTTCCGTTAAATCGGGTCAGAGAATTGCTGTTGTAGGTCCCACAGGCTGCGGAAAGACTACGCTGATAAACCTGCTTATGCGGTTTTACGACGTTTGCGAGGGCAGTATCGAGGTGGGCGGCGAGGACATACGTAATATGCGCCGCAGCGAACTTAGGGCTATGTACGGAATGGTCTTGCAGGATACTTGGATATTCACGGGTACTATCCGTGAAAATATCGCATACGGCAAGCCCGACGCCACGGAGGAGGAGATACTTGCGGCGGCAAAAATGTGCCATTGCCACAGCTTTATAAGGCGTATGCATGACGGCTATGACACAATGGTTTCCGAGGAAGGCGGCAGTCTCTCTCAGGGTCAGAAGCAGCTTTTATGCATTGCAAGGGTAATGCTGACAAACCCGCCTATGCTTATCTTGGACGAGGCAACGTCCAGCATTGACACACGTACCGAGCAGAAGATACAAAGCGCGTTCGCAAAGCTTATGAAAGGCAAGACCAGCTTTATTATCGCCCACCGCCTTTCCACCATAAAGGACGCGGACGTTATCCTCGTCATGAAAGACGGCAACATTATTGAGCAGGGCAGTCATGAAACGCTTTTGGGGAAAAACGGGTTCTATGCTGATCTGTACAATTCCCAATTTGAGCACGCATAATAAAATTAATTATGTAATTTGGAGGTATCTAATATGTTCATAAAAGGTTTTACTTACGGTTTTGACGGCAGAAAGGGAGCATACCGCTCTCCCGAGGCGGCGGCTTCTATGGAACGCCTCGCCGCTCTTGGCGGGGACTGGGCTGCTCTTGCCTTTACGGTTTTGCAGGACAGCTTCAGTTCAACGGTGATACGTCCCGATTACCGCTTTACAGTTACTGACAAGGATATTACAGCCGCGGTGGAAAGGCTTCACGGCTTGGGCTTAAAGGTCTGTATGAAGCCTATGGTAAACTGCGCGGACGGCGTTTGGCGGGCGCACATAGCTTTCCCCGAGCGTGAGATAGGCGACAAGGATTACTGGAAGGAATGGTTTTCCTGCTACACAGCTTTTCTCTGTCACTATGCGGAGATCGCCGAGGACACGGGCTGCGAGATGTTCTGCGTGGGCTGTGAAATGCTGGGCACGGAGCATAAGGAGGAGCTTTGGCGGAACGCTCTTGCCGAGGTCAGGAAAATTTATCACGGTCCACTTGTTTACAACACCAATCACGGTAAGGAATTCGGCGTTAAATGGTGGGACGCTGTGGACTATATAGGCACTTCCGCATATTACGGCGTGGGCAAAGTCCCCGGTGACAGCCTCCAAAATATGCGCGCGGCGTGGGAAAAGCAAAAGTCCCGCTTGGCGGAGCTTTCCGAAGCAAACGGCGGAAAGCAGGTCATTTTTATGGAGATAGGCTGCCGAAGCGCAAAGGGCTGTGCAATGATGCCATACGATTTCAGCCACAGGGAATTTCCATACGACGAGGAGGAGCAGGCGAATTTCTATGAGTCCTGCATGGAGGCTATGTGGGACGAGCCGTGGTTCGGCGGATTTTTCTGGTGGGACTGGTACACGAAGCTGCCAAAGAATACTCCCGAAATGGGATTTTCGATCGTTGACAAAAAGGCGGAGCAGGTCGTTAAAAACTGGTATAAAAAGGACAGAAACGCCTGATCATACAAATATTACCATAACGAGAATGAGGCAGTATAACGCAGTAATCGTGAGAATTACGGAGTTTTTCAGAAATGCCGTTAAAAAATAAAAGAAATTTATGCAAATCTATTGACATTTTGGGGATTTTAGCGTATTATTCAATTATATAAATATATAAATTGTTGATTCCATTACGAAAGGATTGTGAGGATAGGGTTGAACAGTAAGCTCAAGCTTTACGGCTTTAACAATCTTACAAAAACACTCAGCTTTAATATTTACGATATTTGCTACGCCAAAAGCGAGAGGGAGCAGAGGGATTATATAAAGTATATCGACGAGCAGTATAATTCCGACCGTCTGACTAAAATTTTATGCGACGTTACCGAAATGATAGGCGCGCACGTTCTTAACATTTCAAAACAGGATTACGAGCCGCAGGGCGCGTCCGCAACGCTGCTTATATCAGAGGATCATATCGACGCGGAGGACATTGACGAATCCTGCAATATGCGAATTGCTCCGAATGAGAAGCAAAGCATTGCGGGACATCTGGACAAGAGTCACCTTACGGTGCATACCTACCCTGAATTTCACCCGGGCAACGAGATAACGACGTTCCGAGTTGATATTGACGTTTCCACCTGCGGACAGATCACGCCGCTGAAATCTCTGGATTACCTTATCGGCAGCTTTGATTCCGATATTATCACCATTGACTACAGGGTAAGAGGCTTTACAAGGGACGAGCACGGGAAAAAGCTTTTTATCGACCATAATATCACCTCCATACAGGATTATATCGCAAAGGAGACCTTGGAACGCTACGACGCGGTCGATGTGAATGTTTACCAATCCAATATATTCCACACCAAAATGATGATCAAGGAAATTTTCTTGCAGAATTACCTTTTTAACACAGATACCTATGAGCTTGCTCCGAAGCGCAGACTTGAGATAAACGATTCGCTCCGCAGGGAAATGATCGAGATCTTCAGCGGAATGAATATATATTAACGTGATTGAGTCCGACAGCCTATGACTGCCGAAAGGAGAATTTTTATGAAAAAAATGCTTACAAATATTCTTATGGCGGTAATGGTATACGTTTCCGTCACGGCTTTTTCAGCCTGCACCGATAAAAGATCCGAAATAGATATCGGTCAGGAGGCGGCTGCGGCTGCTTTGACGGATTTCCTCAAAGAAAAAGGCTTCGGAGAGGGCGATTTTCTTGCAGAGCCAATGGTTATGGTCGTGGACGGAGAAAGCGTTTACTCCTTTTCATGGCGCGTTAAAGAGGGCGAAAACGCTGACAGGCTTTTCGGAACATACGCCGTTTCATTCGACGGTAAAAGCTTTTATGAATATCAGTCCGAGCGTGACATTTGGATAAAGGATATGAATTTGGAGGATGATGTCTGACGACCGTATAATGTCCGCTGATGAAAGGTTGTGATTTTTATGTCTGGATTTGACCAGAGCAAAGCTCCAATATATGAGGCTTTGCTGAAATATCGGGACGCAAGGATTGTCCCCTTTGACGTTCCCGGGCATAAGCACGGTAAGGGCAACCCCGAGCTTACCGAATTTTTGGGCAAGACCTGCTTGTCCGTTGATGTAAATTCAATGAAGCCGCTGGATAATCTCTGTCACCCCACCTCGGTCATAAAAGAAGCCGAGGAGCTTGCGGCAGAGGCGTTTAAAGCGGCTTACTGCTTTTTTATGATAGGCGGAACTACATCCGCGGTACAGTCCATGATACTTTCCGTATGCAGGGCGGGGGAAAAAATAATAATGCCCCGAAACGTCCACAGGAGCGCCATAAACTCTCTTGTTTTAAGCGGGGCTGTTCCCGTTTATGTGAACCCCGGAGTGAACGAGCGGCTGGGCATACCTCTCGGAATGAGCGCGGAGGACGTTGAAAGGGCGATACTTGAAAATCCCGACGCAAAGGCTGTTTTTGTGAATAACCCAACATACTACGGTATTTGCTCCGATCTTAGGAAAATTACCGAGCTTGCTCACGCGCACGGCATGGCTGTGCTTGTGGACGAGGCTCACGGCACCCATTTTTATTTTGGGGAAAATATGCCTGTTTCCGCAATGGCTGCGGGGGCGGACATGGCTGCGATCTCCATGCACAAGTCGGGAGGTTCGCTTACCCAAAGCAGCTTTCTGCTCATAGGGGAAAACGCCGCAAATTTCGGAGTAACCGAGGGAAGAGTCCGTTCGGTGATAAACCTTACGCAAACTACAAGCGGGTCCTATCTGCTGCTTTCCTCCCTTGATATTTCAAGGAGAAATCTTGCCTTGAACGGCAAGGAGATAATTGCCAAGGTTGTAAAAACCGCCGATTATGCCCGTGAGGAGATCGCAAAAATAGGCGGATACTACGCATTTGCCGACGAGCTTATAAACGGCAGGGATTTCTACGATTTTGACCGCACAAAGCTTTCGGTGCATACCCGCGATATCGGTCTTGCGGGTATCGAGGTGTACGACTATCTGCGGGACTTCTACGATATACAGATAGAATTCGGCGATATAGGAAATATCCTTGCGTACATTTCCGCAGGGGATATGTGGAAGGATATAGAGCGTCTCGTTTCCGCAATGGCGGAGGTAAAGCGGCGTTTTTCCAAGGACAAGACGGGTATGCTCGATCATGAGTACATAAATCCCAAGGTCATACTTTCACCGCAGGCGGCGTTTTACGGTGATCAGAAGTCCATACCCATAGAGGAAAGCGCAGGGAAAATAAGCGGCGAATTTGTAATGTGCTATCCTCCCGGAATACCCATACTCGCTCCGGGTGAGATGATCACGGAGGAAATTCTCGCGTACATACGTTACTCCAAGGAGAGGGGCTGCGTTATGACGGGTACGGAGGATATGAATATCGAACGTATTCGGGTAATTGAATAAATTTGCAGGGGACGGATTTCCCGTCCTGCGCAGATAAGGAGGCGTTGCTATGTACACAAGAAAATACAGAAAAAACGCCTCACGTACCAAACGGCGCAATGAACGCACCAAGGCGCGTTTGAGAAAAAGTGAGTACGGAAAGCTTTTCAACGGCAATATTTATGCGCAGGGAGAATTTGTTTTTATATGGCTGCTGATACTGGCTTTTATACTCGGTACGTGGCTTTATATGTTCAGCGATACTTATAAGATAAAGCGTGAGGACTGCCGGACTGTGAAGCTTACGGTAAAGGAAATTTCACGGGAGTACGGAGAAAACGGCGTTAAAATAAGCTTTACGGTTTATGAAAATGAAAATGAGTACACGGCTTTCTCGTGGTACGGTTATAACGCTTATGATACGGATATACCAGTCGGCGGGGCAGTTACGCTTCTTATGCACAGGGAGCAGGTCGCGGGGCTGACATACAACGGCACGGAGGTCTGTACTTTGAGGGCTGTAAACGCACATAGAGCGGAGATGAGAAAGGTATCTTACATAATGCCGGTTATCGCGGCTGTGTGGATAGTATATATTGCGGCAAGCTGGTACATTATGTACAACGCGGAAAAATTCCCAAAGCTTATAAAATACTTTGTAAAGCCCGAATATATCAACAAGAATAAAATTTACAAAAAATAATTACTGAAAGGATCTTATTTATGGACTTATGGTTCAGCGAACCTCATACGAAAAATGTTAAGATGTCGATAAGGGTCAACAGGCAGCTCCACTCGGAGCAGAGCGAGTATCAGCGTATAGACGTGTTTGAAAGTCCCGAATTCGGCAGATTTCTGACCCTGGACGGTCTTATGATGCTTACCGAAAAGGACGAATTTATTTACCACGAAATGATAACTCACGTTGCCATGGCTTCAAACCCCGAGGTAAAAAACGTCCTTGTTATAGGCGCGGGGGACGGCGGAACTGTCCGCGAGCTGACGAGATACAAGACCGTTGAAAATATCGACATGGTGGAGATAGACCGCCGCGTCGTTGAGGTGTGCAGAGAATTCCTGCCCCAAACGGCTTGCAGACTGGACGACCCACGTGTGCATATTTTTTACGACGACGGCTTGAGGTTCGTCCGCGGCAAGGAGAGCCGCTACGACCTTATTATCGTTGACAGCACCGACCCCTTCGGACCCGGCGAGGGACTTTTTACCAGCGAGTTTTACGGCAACTGCCACAACGCCCTCACCGAAAAGGGAATTCTTGTAAATCAGCACGAAAGCCCCTACTACAACGAGGACGCAAAGGCAATGCAGAGAGCCCACAGGCGTATCCGTGAGTTTTTTGACGTTTGCAGGGTTTATCAGGCGCACATCCCAACCTATCCCTCGGGGCACTGGCTTTTCGGCTTTGCTTCGCGCTGCGTTGACCCTCTTTCGGTTGACGGGGAGAAGTGGGATTCCTTGGGAATTACCACTGGTTACTACAACACCGACCTGCACAAGGGCTGCTTTGCCATACCGAACTATGTCAAGAAATTATTGGAAAGTGCGGTTTGATTTACAAAACGTAAATTTTATGTATAAGACTACTGAAAGGAAATTGTTATGCAGATAGAACGAAAAGCCTTTATCGGCTGCGACGGCGATTACGAAAGCGCAAATACGGTAATTTTCGGTGCGCCCTTTGACAGCACCACCTCATACCGTCCCGGGACTCGTTTCGGGTGCAGCGCAATACGCGCCGAAAGCTTTGGGATAGAGACATATTCTCCCTATCAGGACAGGGACTTGCTTGACTATAATATTTTCGACGCGGGCGACCCCGAGCTTTGCATTGGTTCTGTGGAAACGGCTCTCGCTCAAATTGAGGAAATTGCGGCGGAAATTCTTGCGGACGGCAAACGTCCCCTAATGCTTGGCGGAGAACATTCCGTAACGCTGGGGGCGGTACGTGCCGTATACAAAAAGTATAAAGATTTATATATTATACAGTTTGACGCTCACGCCGACCTGCGGGACGATTACCTCGGCGTGAAAAATTCCCACGCCTGTGTAATGCGCCGCTGCCATGAAATGGTTGGAGACGGTCACATTTACCAGTTCGGCATACGCAGCGGAGAGCGTGAGGAATTCCGCTTTGCCGAGAAGCACACAAAAATGAACAAGTTTAATTTGGACGGCATTGATGAAGCAGTAAAAGAGCTTGCGGGGAAAAACGTCTATCTGACGATAGATATGGACGTTCTCGACCCCTCGGTGTTCCCCGGGACGGGTACTCCAGAGCACGGCGGCGTGCAGTTTATGGAATTGCTTGAAGCGGTATTCAAGCTAAAGGGATTGAATATTGTTGCCGCGGATATAAACGAGCTTTCCCCGCACTACGACCAAAGCGGTATTTCAACAGCCGCCGCCTGCAAGCTTTTGCGGGAAATTCTGCTGATGTTGGAATGATTAATACTAATTTGCTCCTAAAAGCGTAGGTAAAAAATCTGCGCAAAAATCATACGCGCAAATTTTTGCTTGATTTTTTACACGCTTTTTAGTCGAAAATTAGTATAAAATAGGATCAAGGAGGTTAAAAAATGACTGATGAAAAAAGGGAGCAGATAAATAAAATAAAAAGCAATACTTATGTCGCTCTGTCATGGGGATTTTTAAAATGGTCGGTTATTGCGGTCATTGTAGGAGCGGTCGTTGGCGTGGCGGGCACAGCTTTTTCAATGGCGTTAAGCTTTGCAACGGCGTACCGCACCGACAATAAGCTTATTATTTTTGCAATGCCTGTCGCGGGCGTGATAATTGTTTTTCTGTACAATATTATGAAGCTTTCCCGCGACCCGGGGACTAACAATATTATCAAGGGGGCGCGCTCCGAGGAAAAGGTCTCGATAAAGCTTGCGCCGCTGATTTTTGCGGCAACCTTTTTGACCCACATAACAGGCGGTTCTGCGGGACGCGAGGGCGCTGCTCTCCAAATCGGAGGAAGCCTTGCCTCGCCTTTCGGAAAGCTTTTCAAGCTTGACAAGGACGACACTTCCATACTTATCATGTGCGGCATGGCGGCAGGTTTTTCCGCTCTTTTCGGCACACCTGTTGCTGCCGCAGTCTTTGCGGTGGAGGTAACTATCGTTGCGGCGGCGCAGTACTCCGCGCTCGTTCCCTGTATGGTGTCGGGAGTGACGGCGGCGGTAATTTCCAAGCTCCTCGGAGGGGGAGCGGAGTCCTTTATTGTAAGCGGGATACCGTCCTTTAACAGCGAAGCCGCCCCCGACCTTTTAAGGGTAACGCTTTTAGGCGCGGCTTGTGCGGCGGTAAGCGTGTTGTTCTGCATGGCTATACATGAGGCGGGAAATTTATACGAAAAGTATATTAAGAATGCATATATACGCGCGGCAGTTGGCGGTCTTATAGTAGTCGCCCTTACTTTGCTTATCGGAACCACCGATTACAACGGCGCGGGAATGGACGTTATCGAGCGCGCGTTTTCGGGGCAGGCATTTCCTATCGCCTTTGCAATAAAAATTATTTTTACCGCACTGACATTGGGTGCGGGCTTTAAGGGAGGCGAGATAGTCCCCAGCTTTTTCGTGGGGGCGACTTTCGGCTGTGCTTTCGGCGGACTTATCGGGTTAAGTCCAAGCTTCGGAGCGGCGGTGGGGCTTCTTGCTGTTTTCTGCGGAGTGACCAATTGCCCATTTGCAACGATAATTTTAAGTATAGAGCTTTTCGGAGCGGGCGGATTTGTTTATTACGCTCTGGCAATTGCAATAAGCTATATGCTTTCGGGCTACAGGGGACTTTACAGTGCTCAGCAGTTTTATCAGTCTAAGCTGAAGCCCGTGAGGTATTCCTTTAACGATGAAGAAGAGGAGCAGACCGAACCTGTCTTGCAGATAAAATCCGCCAAAAAGCAGGGGTCAAAAAAGAAAAGGTCGGGACGAAAAAACAGAAAGTAAAAGCGAAAGAGAAATTTTTATTAATGAAAGATTTACTTAAGTATATACTTTTTACATTAGCAATTTTGGCGGTACCCTTTGCAATATTTGCAATTACGAAATATGGGGGCATGATCATACATAATTTTTTTTATGAACTTTCAGAGGAACAGCTGGAGATTATCTATAAATTTGCGTGTATTATCTCACCGTTTATGTATATAGCTGCGCCTGCTGTTCTTTGGGGACTTTATTTTAAATCAAGAAAGCGTAAAAAGGAAATTATTCGTAAGTCGGAAGAAAACAATACTTTTGTAACGGCGCATCTTGTAAAGTCAGAGTTTACATATGTCTATGACGAGGATCGTAACTTTGATCATAATGGGTTTGACTATGAGGGTATATATGAATATACTGTAAACGGAGAAACTAAAGAACGCCGTATTTGCTTTAATGGGTCGCCTCCGAATGAGATAAGGCTTTATCCCGAAAACGGAAACAGCAGTAAGTTTATATCAAATGCGGGTCATGAGGAGAAGACATGGCTTGCGGTTCCTTTGCTCTGTTTTGCTACGATTATTTTATGGGTATGAATTTCAATACCGTTGTATATTCTTGATGATTTTTTAAGCTGATATTTTTACTGCATTGATGAGGTGATAAATTTGATACGAAAAGCGGACGTTAAAGAAAATGATGCAATTACCGAGCTGGTGAGAAAAACCATTGAAACGGTGTACCCCAAATATTACCTTGCGGGGGCTGTGGAATTTTTTCTTTCTATCCACACCCGCGATAGAATAGCCGCTGAAATTGAGGCGGGAAAGGTTTTCGTTATCGAGGAAAACGGTGCGGTCGTGGGTACTGTCACGGTCAGAGGGAACGACATAGCAAGGCTTTTTGTGAAGCCCTCCGAGCAGGGAAAAGGCTTTGGACGGCAGCTTCTTGACTTTGCGGAGGATATGATCTTCGGGTACTCCGAAACAATTCGGCTGGACTCATCTTTGCCCGCAAAGGACATATACATAAAGCGCGGCTATACCGAAAAGGAGTATCACAAATTTCTCACCGAAAACGGGGATTATTTGTGCTATGATGTTATGGAGAAACGCAAAGGAGAATAATTATGTCGATTGATGTGGAGATAACTCAAAAAGGTTTATTCAGGAAAAAGCTTGACTATACTACAGTTATAGGCAAGCTCGGCTACGGCGTGTATGAAAATAACCGTCTCACCGAGGGGAAACTCGGCGAGGATTTTATAGTTTACGACAAGAGCCGCATAGGTCGGGGGATAAGCATTGTCTGCGGCAGGGAGGAAAAGGAAAAGGTCACCCTGCGTATGCTAAGTCCCACCTGTGAGGAGGAGATAGACGCTTTTTACGGTATTATCGGGCGTATCGCCTCGGTATGGAAAAGCTGCGATATTATTCAGGACGGCGAAGCTGCCGACAAAAATAATCTTGCGGCAATCTGCGCGGATATGAAAAATGCAAACAGAAGCTTCCTGAAAACCATGCTCGAAAAAAACGGGGATTTCAGGGACAACACTGTATCGCTTTTTTCCGCAATGTGGCAGCTTGACCTTGGCGACGAGGACAAGGCGGAAATTCTTGCCGCTGACGATATTGTAAAGGCTTACGGCGACTGGCTCCACCGCTTGCAGGAAATGGACGTTTATTATGCTGTCCCGAAATTCTACAGCACAAACGAGGGCATTTTGGGTATGTACTTTATTACCGAGGACACTGAAAGCGTGATACCCCTTGTCCCTGCCGTGCCTTTCGGCTTTAGCGATGAGTCGGGAAAGCCACTTGAAGTCAGCAGCTGGGTAGTGTCATTTTATTCTATTACAAGGGACGAGACTGTGGGCAGAATGTCCTACGAAAAATTTGTGGAAAAGGTCAGGGACAAGGGCAGGCGTTACGACGCTTCGAGAATAATCATAGGCGGAATTAGCGACGGCGAGATTGACGGTTTGCTTGCGGAAAATTAAACGGAGGTAATTATGGAACTGAATAAATGCGTTAAGGAAAGCTTTGCGGTGATAGGAAAAGAGGGTTCTACCAACGACGGCGAGGGATTTATTCAGCGTTTGTGGGAGGACGCTAATTCCCATTTTAACGAGGTTCAGCGCCTTGCCAAAAAGGACGGCGAGGGAAATATTATCGGCATATGGGGCGCGATGTCCGACCTTTCACGCTCCTTTGCGCCGTGGGAGGACGGCTTTACAAAGGGTCTTTACCTTGCGGGCGTGGAGTGTGATTTGACGGCGGAGGCTCCCGACGGGTGGACTAAATGGGTCATCCCCGCATATGAATATATCTGTGCGGAAAACGAGGAAGATATTTTCCCGAAGGTTATGGAATATTTAAGCGAAAACGGTATGGAGCTTGCGGGGGCGGTGCATGATTTTACCGATCTTAAAACGGGGAAAGGGTATATGTATTTTCCCGTAAAACTAATTTAAGGAAAGAGATTTTTATGTACAAATATATTGCCTATCGGCACAACCTGTTCTGACAAATCAAAATAAAAATTTATTGTGTAAAAATATTTAGTTTGATTTGGAGGAATTTTATTATGTTATTACTTGACGAACTTCGCGTGGAGCTTGAGGGCTACCGCAAGGATATGAAAGAACTTTACGAAATTTTGGACGTTGACAAGGCAAAGTCCGAGATCGCCGAATTGCAGGAGCAGTCGGGCAGGGACGGCTTTTGGGACGATATTGAAAACTCCCAAAAGGTCATGCAGACCATAAAGCACCACGAGGCTACCGTTGAAAGCTACAACAAGCTCAACGAAAAGCTGGAGGACGCTCTCACCATGATAGAGCTTGCCATGGAGGAAGAGGACGACGAGGACACCGCTCAGGAGATAAAGCGTGACGCGGATCGTTTCAAAAAAGAGCTTGAAGCTATGAAGCTGACAACTCTGCTCACGGGCGAGTACGACAGCAAGAACGCTATTCTCACGTTCCACGCGGGCGCAGGCGGTACGGAGGCGCAGGACTGGGCGCAGATGCTTTTCCGTATGTACAATATGTGGGCGGAAAGCCACGGCTTTAAGGTAACGACTCTCGACTATCTGGACGGCGAGGAGGCGGGACTTAAATCCGCGTCCCTGCTCATTGAGGGGCTGAATGCTTACGGCTTTTTGAAGTCTGAAATGGGTGTTCACCGTCTTGTGCGGGTCTCTCCCTTTGACAGTTCGGGACGGCGGCATACTTCTTTTGCTTCTCTTGAAGTAATGCCCGAAATGACCGAGGCGGACACAAATATCGAGATACGTCCCGAGGACTTGGAGATAGATTTCTACCGTGCCAGCGGCGCAGGGGGACAAAAGGTAAACAAGACCTCCTCGGCGGTACGGCTTACCCATATCCCAACGGGAATAGTTGTGTCCTGCCAGACACAGCGCAGCCAGTACCAGAACAAGGATTACGCAATGAAAATGCTGATGTCCAAGCTGGTGGAAATAAAAGAGCGTGAGCACCTTGAAAAGATCGAGGACATCAAGGGTGTGCAGAAAGAGATCGCATGGGGCGCGCAGATACGTTCCTATGTGTTCATGCCGTACACTCTTGCGAAGGATCACCGCACAAGCTTTGAAAACGGCAATATCGGCGCGGTAATGGACGGCGATCTTGACGGGTTTATAAACGCTTATCTGACGGCGCTGTCTCACGGTACGCTGCAAAAATAAATTATAAGGTGATATTATTTATGCTTACGAAACCAAATGCGGGTTGGACTGATTTTCAGCTTGAGGGAACATCCATATATTCGCTAAGCTATCTTGACGATATTGCGTTCGAATGGATTGAACAGGCTGTGCACGGTCTTGAAACTATGAAGCCGTTTTGCGTAAAAGGTTTTCTTGAACCTAACCGTTTTCTCTGCACCGTCAGCTATTGGAATTGTCATATTGTCTGTGAAGATGACGAGCGTTATCCTTTAGACAGCGAAGATGTACGGAACGAATATTCCCACACAAGTATGCTTCAGTTCTGCGAATATCTTTACAAGGATATTAAGTCGGATATTGACGGGTGGGTTTCGTTTGTTGATTACGTTGAGGATAATTCCCAAAATAAAAAAGAGCTTCTTGAAACAAATTTGGCAAAGCTTGAAAAATTGATTTCCGAACGGAAAGACTGGTTCGGCGACGACAGGTGCTTTTTATAATTTCAAAAATAAAATTCGGTGATAAAAATGCAAAAAAAGACACAGGACGGCAATCGGGAATTGCTTGATATATTTCGGCTGTTTTATAATGACGTGCCAAGTTACTTTGAAATTATAAATACAAGCAGGGGCGACAAAGATTTCAGAGAGACTGTTATTGCGAAATTTAAAACGGGTGAGAAATCCGTTTTAAAGCTTGCGGACAACGATTTTACATTTCCCGAAAAAATAGAAGTGTGGCGGAAGACTTCCGAGGAATACCGAAAGGCAGGATATTACTGTCCGAAAATTAGTCCCGATAAAAGCGGGACTTACCCTGTTGTGCGCTATAAGGGACATAGCTGTACAGCCTATGCGGAGGAATTTTCACCGTACCGTCCCGCAGAATACCGTTCGGAGGACGCTCGCGATAAAAAAGTTTCTGAGGCGGAATATGAAAAGGAAGCGTGGATAATGACTGCGAAAATAGCTTCAAAATATTTTTCGTACAGCGATTATCCGTCGGCGTACTGCCTTTTTGAAACCTTTTGTCCAAGTGATAAAACCGACGAGGTCTTAGAGAATGCTCTGGAGTGGAAAAAGTACGTCCGAACCCTGCCCGAGGAATTTCAGCCGCAAACGGAACATATATGGCGGCTATGGACGGAAAACAGAAAAATGCTGGAACCGATATACAAAAAACTGCCGACCTCTGTTTTTCAGGCTGACCTGAACTCCACGAATATACTGCTTGACGAGTCGGGAAAATTTGTCGGCGTATATGATCTCAACCTTTGCGGCAAAGATGTTTTTCTGAATTATTTGTTTAGGGAAACGTTTCATTATGATTATAAAACGGAACTGGACGCAATTTTTCGCCGCTTGAAAATCGTCAGTGAATACTATGATTTTTCGGAGGACGAAAAGCAGGCGGCGTTAATGCTGTACCGCTGTTTAAAGCCGTTGTGGATCAATAAGCTGGAAAGGTTAAAGGAACTGGAGAACGATAAGACTTCCATCGTGTCGTATCTGAATGAAACGGAAAATTCTTTGACTGAAAATATTGACTTTGCGCTTTATATGCAGTGAGAAAAAATTCGGTGTTACTCGCAGGGCAATTTCTTAAATTTACCGTATGTGAAACAGCAGGATTGCAAAAATAATACTGTAAATTTTAAGCTTTTTTGTAACCAATTTGTAACCGAACTGTAACCTCCCTGTTGTTGCTTTCTTGTGTAAAATATGGTATTATTTTATTAAAACAGCAGGGAGGTCTTTCTATGAAAAAATGTTTTTTGGCAGTATTTGCCGTACTGTTTGGCATGACAGGGTGTAAGGCAAACGGTGTTAATGAGCAGACTGTTTCGGAAAGTTTGCAAACCGCGCCGATTGTGTCAGAACAGACCGTTGAACAAACAAGTAAAATCGCTGAAACGGCAACCGAAACAACAACGATCTCCGAAGAATTTTCGGAAGATATTGCCGTATCGAGGGAATATGAATTCGATTTGGAAAAATATCTTGAACGTCCCAACAGTAAGAATTATTTATTGCGGGACGAGCTTGACTTTTTAAGCGACGAGCAGTACGATACTTATATAAGAGCGTGGATAATGCTTGACAGTCTGCTTTATTTTAATGTACCGTCCACAAGTGACGCGCCGGCTTATTTTATTGATAAAAATGGCGAGATCGGCGAGAGCCATACCGTTCAGGAATTGGACAAAACACATATTTATCCGTATTATTATGTTTCAACATATCAAAGCTTTTACGAATATTTGCAGTCGGTTTTTACGCAGGAAGCGGTTGACGATATTATGTTGGGTACTTGGCTTTCAGGCGGCAGAGATGAATTTTTAAGGATCGGCGATGAGCTATACTGCAAATTGGGTGACAGGGGCGGCGCGATATATTTTAACGAAGGCGAATATAATCTAACCGAAAAAAATGATGATGAGGTAATATTTGAATATATTGCACATCAATCAAAAAACGGAAACGAATGGACGGAAACCCGTCCGATCAAGCTGGTGCGTACCGATGATGGTTGGCGTTCCGAATTTTTTGATAATTTATATGTTGAGAGAAAAATGCCGTATCAATATATGGTTGACGTTGATCTGTCAGAAGATTATGATTACGGCAGAGAATATGAATTTGACCTGGATAAATATCTTGAACGCAGTCACACCGAGCAATATTTATTGCGGGACGACCTTGACTTTTTAAGTGACGAGCAGTACAATACTTACATAAAAGCCTGGATATTTATTGACAGTATGGACGACGCCAACGGAAGCACTCTCCCTCAGACAAACGCTACTAAGGAAGATTGGTACTATTACCACGAAACAGGCCTTTACAGCAGCTATATTTCAACCTATGAAAGCTTTTATGAATATCTGCGGACTGTTTTCACAAAAGAAGCTGCCGACGAAATAGTCAGCGGTGTGAATTTTTACAACGCCGACGGAGAGCTGTTCTATATCGCGGGCGAAGCGGGCGGTTATCTTGAAAAAATAGAGGGAAAATACGAATTGGTCGAAAAAACCAACAGCGAGGTCGTATTTGAATATAACGCAAGGCATATTTACGACAACGGAACGTATGGGTACGAGGACGGAACATATATAGACACAACCCGTACTATTAAGCTTGTAAGTGAGGGAGACGGCTGGCGTGCAGAGCTTTTCCCACACCTGATCAAACCTACCAAAGATGAAATAAGAGAACTGAGTCGGCAGGAGAAAAAATGATATGCAAAAAATACTCGGCTATATGCGAAAAGCAATACAGGAATTCGACCTGATACAGGACGGCGACAAAATTGCCGTCGGCGTATCGGGCGGCAAGGACAGCCTTGTGCTTCTAAAGGGACTTTTCATGCTGAAACGTTTTATCGGTATTGATTACGACATCGCGGCGGTAACTCTCGACCCCCGTTTCGGCGGCGTGGACGGGGACTATTCCTCTGTTGAAAAAATGTGCGCGGAAATGGGTATCGAATTCAAGCTTATCCGCACCGACATCGGCGAGATTGTTTTTAATGTTCGCAAGGAGACAAACCCGTGCAGTCTTTGCGCAAGAATGAGACGGGGCGCGCTCCATGACGCGGCAAAGGAGCTTGGCTGCAATAAGATCGCTCTGGGACACAACTATGAGGACGTTGTGGAGACGTTCATAATGAACCTTTTCAACGAGGGCAGGATAGGCTGCTTTTCGCCCAAAAGCTATCTTTCACGAAAGGACTTGACGTTAATTCGTCCGCTGGTGTTCGCCCCCGAAAAGCAGATAAAGTCCGCAGCAAACCGAAACGGACTTGAAGTGGTAAAATCAAAATGTCCCGCGGACGGTCACACCTCCCGCGAGAAAACCAAGCAGTTCCTTGCGGAGCGGGACAAGCTGGACAAGGGCTTCTCCGACCGCATTTTCGGTGCAATGCGGAGGGCAAATATAGACCGTTGGGGCGGAAAGGAGTTCCCCTCAAAAGAGCCGCAGGAAAAGTAAAAATCGAATATATTATTAAACATCAGGTATATTACACGGTGTAATATACCTGATGTTTTTATTTTTCTATAAGCTCCGCAATAGCTTTCAAAAGCTCAGCGGTGCGGTTTTTGTCGCCGTTTTCAAGGCTTTCCGCTATCTCAAGTATGCGCTGTTGCTTTTCGGAAAGCTCGCCTCGGGAAAACCCCTTTTTGCTGTTGGTAAGTCCCGCGATATAGTCAAGGCTCACGCCGTAAAACTTTGCAAGAGAAATTGCCCGCTCAAAGGGTATTTCTGCGTGTCCAAGCTCGTATTTGCCGTAGTGCTGGGAGGACGTCCCAAGATATTCGGCGATTTCCTGCTGGGTCTTGTCGCTGTCCTCACGCAGGTCTTTTATTCTGTTGTATTTAGCCATATGTGACACCTCGTTTTTGTTTATTGTACCACATTAAGCTGAAATATATTGATTTTTGTGTCTAATCATAGTATAATTGTGTATATAAGTGCTTAATTAGATACAAACGGAGGTAGTTGTAAGGTGCTGCTTGTTATATTTGCTATTAAAATTACCGTAGGTATAATAATATGGGGATTTGTAGCTTTATCAAATTGCGATAAACAATGATTGAAAAGCTTTTTAAACAAAATTTGACATATTTTGTTGTTTTATCTTGACATATGCAAAATATTGCTTTATAATAATACAGGTGCAGTCTGAAAACGTCAGACCGGCTGCAATTATATTTTTGGAGGTTATGTATATGGTTTTAAGACACGGTGCAAAAGTTGCTATCCTATGTGCGCTTATCATGTTCTTCATGCCGTTTGTGATGGTTTCCTGTTCAGAAATGGACGCAGAGGAAACATACAGCGGTGTTGAATTAATGGTATGCTCATCAGAGGGGGACAGCCTTATCTCAGCGGGCGAAATTGACGAGGACGACCTTTCTCCTAATATTTGGCTTATATTAGCTTGCGTATTGGGAATAGCCGCACTTATTGTTTCGTTTGTGAAGAAAGCGGGCTTTATACCTGCTGCGCTTGCGGCGGTTTCTGCGATACTGCTGATTATCTTCAGAGCGTCCTTTGTTTCGTACTACAACTTAGAGGAGTTTGAACGTTATCTGGAAATTAAAACGCAATGGGGGTACATATTGTGCCTTATACTAATGATAATAGGCGCGGTTTTAAGTTGTATACCTCAAAAGAAAAATTAGCGAATAAAATAATATTACATAAAAAGGCTTCCGAAATTTCGGAAGCCTTTTAAACTTTATTTTATTGTAAATCTTACGCCTTGCCCACAGAACCGAACAGCTCCATTTTCTCCTTAACGGTAGCTTTGATAGCGTCAAAGCCGGGAGCGAGAAGCTTTCTGGGGTCGAAGCCCTTGCCCTGCTGATCCTTGCCCTCTTCAACGTACTTTCTTGTAGCAGCCTGGAACGCGAGCTGGCACTCAGTATTAACGTTGATCTTAGCAACGCCGAGAGAAATAGCTTTCTTTATCATATCCTCGGGGATACCTGTACCGCCGTGGAGAACGAGAGGCATATCGCCTACCTTTTCCTTAACGGCAGCAAGCGTGTCAAAGGAAAGTCCAGCCCAGTTTTCGGGGTACTTGCCGTGAATGTTGCCGATACCAGCCGCAAGCATTGTAACGCCCAGGTCTGCAATTTGCTTGCACTCGTTGGGATCTGCGCACTCGCCTGCGCCGATAACGCCGTCCTCTTCGCCTCCGATAGAGCCTACCTCTGCTTCAAGGGAGATACCCAGAACGTCGCAAGTGTTTACGAGAGCGGTGGTCTTAGCGATATTTTCCTCAATGGGGTAATGCGAGCCGTCGAACATGATAGAGGAGAAGCCTGCGTTGATACAAGCCTTTGCGCCCTCGAATGTGCCATGGTCAAGGTGGAGAGCAACTGGAACTGTGATATTAAGCTCCTCGAGCATACCCTCAACCATGCCTACAACGGTCTTGTAGCCGCACATATACTTGCCTGCGCCCTCGGAAACGCCGAGGATAACGGGAGATTTAAGCTCCTGTGCCGTAAGGAGGATAGCCTTTGTCCATTCAAGGTTGTTGATGTTGAACTGACCTACAGCGTACTTTCCGTCGCGGGCTTTGTTCAGCATATCTTTTGCAGAAACGAGTCTTGACATAATAAACATTCCTTTCAGCGGGGAAATTTCCCCGATAATCAATATATATTCATTATACAATATGTGCTTAAAAAATGCAAGTATTTTGGTTAAATTTATGAAAAAAATTTACTTCAAAACAAATCGCTGTGAGTGCCTGTGCCCGTCAGCGACAGTATCAGCCTGTTCTCAATTATTTCATATATAAGCAGCCAATCGGGAGTTATGTGACATTCCCGATAGCCCTGCCAGTTTCCCGACAGGGCATGGTCTTTGAATTTCGGCGGAAGCGGTTCGCCCGTTAAAAGTAAATTTACAGTATTGTTCAATAAAGCTGTATCATAACCACGCTTTATAATTTTTTTGTAATCTTTTTTAAATGACGCGGAAATATGAAGCGAATATTTATTCATTTTCTTCAAGCTCCATTTCGTCCATAAATTCCCTGAAGCTGCCGTATGTTTTGGGATTAGGGTCAGAAGCCAAAGCCCTGCTTTCGATTTTCGCAACAGTACTGCGGTCTGCAAAAACAGTTACAAGATTGATAAATGCGTTCAGCTGTTCATCGGACAATGAATTTATAATGTCGATAGCATATTCTCTCGTACTCATAAAATCAACTCCCTTCATCTATATTATACACCAATTTGCGCGGCAAGTCAATTGCCGAAAAATAAAACACAAAAATTGTTGCAAAATTTGCGGAATTGTGCTATACTATACTTAAAATATAAAAATTACGGAGGTCAATATGGAAATAGGTTTTCACATTCCCGACTTTGGCGCGCATTTTCGCCTTAACAATATTCTTATAAATACTATAAAAAGCAATCCGGAATATTTTCATGACGGGCTTACTGTCAAATCCGTTTTCGGAACTTTCCCGGGGTCTGTATGGAACGGCGGAAGATATTTGGGCGGTTCTGCCGAAATGCGGTCTATAAACGATATTATAAAGGTGTTCAACGATAAGGGTATCCCGCTTAGGTTTACTTTTACCAATCCTGTCCTTAAAAAAGAGCACCTTGGGGACAGCTACTGCAATCAGATCTTAAGAGCCGCAAACAACGGTCTTAACGAGGTTATTGTAATGTCTCCTATCTTGGAGGAGTATATCAGGGAGAATTACCCGAAATTCCCCATAACATCTTCAACCTGCAAGCAGATAGAGGATATTGACGGCGTAAACGCCGAGCTTAAAAAGGATTATAAATATGTCGTTTTAGACTATAACTGGAATAATAAATTCGATATGCTGGAAAAAATTTCTCCCGAAGACAGGGAGAAGTGCGAAATACTTGTAAATGCCTGCTGTATCCCGCATTGTCCGAGAAGAGGGGAGCATTACCGTCATATCGGTGAAAAGCATATTGCGGCTTGGAATTACGAAAAAACCAATATAACCAAAAAGCCATTTGAGGCTCCCGATTTTGAGTGCCAGTACATGAACAGGAGCATTTACGACATAACCGGGCTTGAGACGTTTATCTCCCCCGAAGACATAATAAGCAAATACGTACCTATGGGCTTCAAACACTTCAAGATAGAAGGAAGGACATTTGATGATATAAACCTTCTGGAGACCTACGTTTACTTTATGACAAAGCAGGAACACCGCGATGTTGCAAGATTTAAAATGCTTGAACAGCTTACAAAAAGCATAAAGTATTTTGTGAAGTAAATGGATTAACAAACCGACTGCACGGCGTTGTACCGTGCGGTCGGATTTTTATCAGTTTAATTTTTGTACAGGAAGTCTATCAACAAAAAATTGTGGATTAGGCAGACATCGGTACAGAAGCTTATGTACCGATGCGCGTCAAAAGGTTGATCGTATCTGTACTTTATTAAAAAGGAACTATGCGTCATGAATAGAAATTACCGAAAAACAATGTACGCCTGCTTTGTCGGATATGTTGTGCAGGCTATTATAAACAATTTTGTCCCGCTGCTTTTCCTTACCTTTGAGGCCTCATATAATATCCCATTAAGCAGGATAACCATGCTGATAACAATAAATTTCGGCATACAATTGCTGGTGGATCTGCTTTCGGCGGGCTTTGTTGATAAAATAGGCTACAAAGCTTCAATAATGATTGCTCATATTTTTTCCGCTCTCGGACTTTTGGGACTTGCCTTTCTGCCCGAGATAATGCCCGACCCTTATACAGGACTGCTGCTTTCAGTAGCGGTGTACGCTGTGGGCGGCGGTCTTATTGAGGTGCTTGTCAGTCCCATAATCGAAAGCTGTCCCACGGATAACAAAGAAAAAGCCATGAGTCTGCTGCACTCGTTTTACTGCTGGGGACACGTTGGCGTGGTGCTTCTTTCAACAATTTTTTTCAAGCTTTTCGGTATCGAAAACTGGAAAGCGCTGACCTGTATCTGGGTAATAGTCCCTCTTGCAAATACATTTATATTTGCGGGTTCGCCGATCGCTCCTCTTACTCAAAACGGTGAAAGAGGACTTTCTATTTCGGAGCTTTGCAGAAATAAGACCTTTTGGGTACTGATGCTTATGATGACCTGCGCCGGGGCGAGCGAACAGGCGGTAAGCCAGTGGGCGTCTGCCTTTGCGGAGCTTGGGCTTGGGATAAGCAAAACAGCAGGGGATCTTGCGGGTCCAATGGCGTTCGCAGTCTTAATGGGCAGTTCGCGGCTTTTCTACGGCAAATTCGGCGCAAAAATAGACCTTGACAAATTTATGGCGGGAAGCGGTATATTGTGCGTGATATCATACCTTTGCATATCACTTTCGCCGTCTCCGATCTTGTCCTTGATAGGCTGCGGGATATGCGGCTTGTCCGTAGGCATCATGTGGCCGGGCAGCTTCAGCAAGGCTGCGGGCGCGATAAAAAACGGCGGCACGGCAATGTTCGCTCTGCTTGCACTTGCGGGGGACTTAGGCTGCTCCGGCGGTCCAACCCTTGTAGGCTTTATTTCGGGAATTGCTTCGGACGATTTAAAAAAGGGAATTATGACCGCAATAATTTTTCCGATATTTTTAGTGGTCGGTGTTGTCGTTTTAAAACGTTCCCGCAAAAATAAACCGGAATGATCTTATTGGTTTTATATAAACGGCGCCATGCAAAAAAGCTGCTCATCTCCACAGCAATTTTTGCATGGCGCTGTTATTATTTGTGCAGCCGTTACCGTTTGTTTTCATGTATGCTGCTGTTAATATTATAGCTTATTCTTTTTTTTCATCACCGCGGCAATGACAGCTGTTCGGGCACCCTGCACAATTCCCGCCGCAGGATGATCTCCCCGATTTTTTATCCTTATAAAGCTGTTTTGCCGAAAGGAACAAAGCTGCCGCTACAATTAAACTGACAATTACCGTTGCCATACAGATCACTCCAATTCATAAGTCGGAGGATAGAAAGTTCTGTCCTCATTTGTGTATAGGTGCAGATATTATCTCTGCACCCTTAGTTAGCCCGAACTAACTACATAATATATTACTCTATTTTTTTCTGAACGTCAATAGCTTTTCATGAATTTTTTTATTTTCGTTTATTATGCACAGAAACGCAAGTTAGCGTCGGGCAACTTAATTAGCGTTATGTACAAAATATTCTAAAATTATATTGCTGACGGCAAGTACAATGCAGCGGGCATTGTTGTTAAAGTAATAATTAACTGACGGTTTATTAATTATACTTATGGTTTTAAGGTTTGGATTGCTTGTTTTAAAATATTAAACTGTGAGTTTATTTGTAATACTTGTAGTTTTGAACTAAAAAATATGTATCAACTTTTTTGCAAAAAGCTATTGTTTTTTGAGAAAGTATGTTGTATAATAAATATGTATATATTTTCATGAAAGGAGAACCCATGTACTGATGAATATATTGGTTGTGGGCTGCGGAAATGTTGGAGCGGCGCTGTGCAACAGTCTTTCGGCGCAGGGTCATGATGTTTCCGTTATAAGCGAGACACAGGAGCATTTCTCTAACCTTTCTCCCGATTTTTCGGGGTACACCACTTTGGGGGTTGCAATAGACAGGGAAGTGCTGAAAAAAGCAGGGATCGAAAACGTGGACGCTCTTGCCGCGGTAACGTCAAACGACAACAAGAATCTTATGGTGATACAGCTTGCAAGAGAATTTTTTAATGTTCCGAGAGTTTTTGCGAGAGTGACCGATCCTAACAAAAACGCGGTCTTTACCGAGTTCGGGCTTAAAACGGTATGCCCTACAAATCTTACGGTGGCGACGCTCTGCGCTTCGCTGAACAGCGAAAATTCGGCAAGCGTGAACATCGGCGAGCATACTATGGTGCTGTCGGAGGTAAACGTCCCCGACGATTTTGCGGGCAAACGCATAAGCGAGGTGGAGTTTGAGGAGAACGAGGTCCTTGTTGCTATAGAGCACAGCGACCGCACCTTGACCCGCGCGATGCTGAAAAATGCGGAGCTGATGAGGGGCGACAAGCTTATTACCGCTAAGTTTACGCGATAGTCTGCGGAACGTCCGTATTCAGCACAGCCTTATACTAATTTGCGACTAAAAAGCGTGTAAAAAATCAAGCAAAAATTTGCATATATGATTTTTGTGCAGATTTTTTATCTACGCTTTTAGGAGCAAATTAGTATTAATATACTAATTAGCGTTAGGAGCGTTTTTCTTGAAAGTAACTATTGTGGGCGGCGGAAAGGTCGGTTACTACCTTGTCCGCACCCTTATCGAGCATAAGCATGAGCCGGCAGTCATCGAGACAAACCGCCTTGTCTGCGAAAAAATCGCAAACGAAATGGACATACCTATAATCTGCGGAGACGCAACAAGGCTGGAAGTCCTTGAAAATGCCGACACAGCAAATTCCGACGCGCTTATAAGCGTTACGGGGTCGGACGAAACAAACCTTATTGTTTGTCAGCTTGCAAAGAAGAAATTCGGTGTGCCGAAAACCGTGGCAAAGTCCAACAATCCGAAAAATGTTGCGGTAATGCAGGCGCTGGGCATCGACAACGTTATCAACAGCACTGACAGCATTGCCTCGCTTATTGAAAGAGAGGTGGACACCTCCCGCATAAAGCAGGTGCTGTCTCTTAACAAGGGGGAGGTCACGCTGTTCGAGGTGGAGCTTCCGCCTGATTATGTGTATGACGGGAAAATGCTTATGGATATAAAGCTGCCCGTGCTTTTCAATATTGTATCAATAACCAGAAAGGGCTGCATGATAATACCGAGAGGTCAGTCCATGCTTAAAAGCGGGGACAAGCTTCTTGTGATATCGGAAACGAACGCCGTCAGAGAGCTTAAATCGGCACTTAAAATAAAAGATTAACGGAAAGGAATGACCGCAAAATGGCAAAAAACACGGAAAAGGATCGGGGTATGGAGGCTTTGACTAACGAGGACAGCGTACTGAAAGCTGCGGAGGCGAAAAAAAGCGGTTCGGGGGCTGCAAAAAGGAAGTCCGCCGCTTCCTCCAAAAGAACGGGCGGAGCTAAGGCTGCTGCCGATACTTCCGCGAAAAAAACAAGGGCGCAGCAGGAGGACGAGATATTTGCGCTTGACATCGGCACAAGAAATGTGGTAGGCATCATCGGTCACAATGAAGAGGACGTTTTCTGCATAGATCATGCGGTGTCAGTACCTCACGTTCAGAGAGCCATGATCGACGGACAGATCGAGGATATCCCGGAGGTTGCCAGAGTTGTAAGGAACATTAAGGAAAAGCTGGAGGAAAAGTCGGGAATTTCCTTGACAAACGTGTCCATAGCCGCTGCGGGACGGGCTTTGCGTACCCGCAGGATAGAGCTTTCCTTTAACGTAGAGGATAAGGAATCCATATCGGAGGAGGACGTTAAATCCTACGAAATGGAGGCGGCTTTGAAAGCGCAGGACGAGCTTGACGCAGAGTCCGCCGACAGCAATCTTTCATTCTACTGCGTGGGTCATACCGTTGTTCAGTATCTGCTGGACGATTACAAAATAAAATCCCTTGTGGGTCACAAGGGCAAGAAAATTTCCGTGGAGCTTATAGCGGCGTTCCTCCCCGGTTCTGTTGTGGAGAGCCTTTATGCGGTAATGGATATGAACGGTCTCGAGGTGTACAGCCTGACGCTGGAGCCTATTGCGGCGATGAACGTTATAATCCCTCCGGAAGTGCGGCTTATAAACGTTGCGCTTGTGGACATCGGCGCGGGCACCTCCGATATTGCTATATCCCAGAACGGCAGCATTGTTGCGTACGCGATGTCAACAACTGCGGGGGATGAAATTACGGAAGAGATCGTCAAAAAATACATTGTGGACTTTGAGACAGCCGAGACCATGAAGCTCAGCAGCGACAAGGCGAAAATCACCTATAGCGATATCCTGGGCTTTGAGCACACGGTGGAATCGGTACAGTTCTTCGACGAACTGAAGCCTGTTGTAAAGCAGCTTGCGGACGATATCTCCGAAAATATCGTTGCGGTAAACGGACAGTCCCCTGCGGCGGTATTTCTTGTGGGCGGAGGAAGCCTTATACCTCACCTTGCGGAATTTGTTGCGGAAAAGCTTGAAATGCCCGAAAACAGAGTAGCCGTAGGCAAAAGCGGCGTAATGAAGAACGTTTCATTCGGCAAGACCCAGACCGCAAGTCCCGAGTTTGTAACTCCTATAGGAATAGGTATTACGGCAACGCACAACAAGGGTTATGATTTTTCGGTAATAACTTTGAACGATAAGAAAATGAGGATATTTGACACCCGTTCCCTCAGGATCGTGGATCTGCTCATGAACGCAGGCTATAAGTCCGCACAGGTCATCGGTCATTCGGGAAGAAGCCTCAGCTTTACACTTAACGGTGAAAAGCAGTTTATGAAGGGCAAGCTTGCAGTCCCCGCAGAGGTAAAGATAAACGGGGAGGCTGCAGCGCTTGAAACTGCCGTAAAGCAGGGGGACGTTATCGAGTTCAAGCCTGCGGTGTGCGGAGAAAATGCGGAAGCTAAGATATCCGATATCGCAGGAGACGTTACCGTAAGCTCAGTTACTGTGGACGGCGAAAAATATTCATTCGGCATAATCGCAAAGGTCAACAACAGACAGGTTGCAGGGGACTATCAGATACAGAACGGCGACAGCGTTACCGTTGCCGAAATTGAAACTCTTGGCGACCTTATGCAGACGCTGCCGTTTGACACAACGGTGCTGGATTTTTACAAATCTGGAAAGCTGATCTCATTTGACTACTATTTGCAGGATAAGGACGACATTATAACAGCGGACAAGCCGGACGAAAAAGCCCTCCGCAAGGTCACGGCCGATATGTCAATACCCGCGGCGGCTGTGCAGGACTATGACCCGATGCCGCTTGAGAGCGGTTTTACAGAAGCCTTTGCACGTCAGATAAAGGGTGAGGAAGAAGCTGTCCCGCAGGAAAGCAAGCAGACGAATGAGGTGCAGGAAACAGCGCCGCAGGAGCAAAACGCAATCGCGGCAGCTCCGGCAAATGATGAATTTTTCATAATGCTCAACGGCGAGAGGATAGTCCTGCCGCCGCGCCCCAATAATCTTCCCCATGAGTTTATCGAGCTTATGGCTATCGCGGATATCGACCTTGACAGTCCTCCGCCAAGCGGCGATATGATCCTTACGCTCAACGGCAGGGACGTCAGCTTTATGGATATAATCAACAGCGGCGATACGGCGATTATACGCTGGTCGGACAATTAGACAATTAAGTATATAAATAAAACGGTACCGAAAAAGCTTAGCCCTTAGAAAGGTAACAATATGGAAGTATGTTACCTATGGGAGATTTTTCGGTACCTTTATTTTATTTGCTCAGCAGCATATCTATCTGTTCAGCCATTTGCGTTATAGCGCCGACCTGTTCGGCAACATGAGCGGAGTCCGCCGCATTTGTTTCGACCATTCGGGATATTTCGGTAAACTCGATATTTTCCTGATGTATGCTGTTTGCGATATCCTCGCTTATGTCAACCGTGTGCTTTATGACTTCAAGCTGTCTGCTCTGGACCTCGTTCATAGTCTCTATGTCAGTCATAGCCTGTTTGAGAAGATCGTTCATTTCTGTCATATTATTGAACACGCCCGAAAAATACTCGCTTTGCAGGGTAAGCTTTTGATTGTTGCCCTGTACATAGCTTGTCATTTCCTTTACGTTTTTCCGAACGTTGTCCATGACCTCTTGTATCTCGGAAAGGGATTTCTGCGTACTGCCTGCAAGAGTGCCTACCTCCTGTGCTACCACCGCAAAGCCTTTTCCCGCTTCGCCGGCTCTTGCTGCCTCAATTGACGCGTTGATGGAGAGGATATTCGTCTGCAAGGCGATGTCGCTTATGAGTTTAAGTGTAACGTCAATGCCCTTTACCGCTTCCGAAAGATTTGCCGCAACAACGTTTGTTGCGTTCATCGAATCTATTACCTCTTTGTTCACCGTGTGCAGCGAGTTAAGGGTATCGGCATTTTCCGCGGACTTCTGAATAAGCATATTGGAAGTTGCCCCCACCTTTTCAACGTTTTCGTTCACTTGATTTCCGCACTCTGTAAGCTCATTAAGATTTGAAATGCTTGAATTTGCCTTGCCGCTTAAAATATTGCTGCCGTCAAGAAGACTTTTGCTTGTGGAGGAAAGGGTCTGAACGGTGTTCTTTTCATTTTCTGAAATCTCCGATAAAACGCTGCCCGCTTTAAGAAGATTTGCCGAAATATCCTGAACTGCCGAAAGGACGTTTTGAACGCGCTGATTGTTTGCTTCGATCTCATTCCTTTTCATATTTACAAGATATCGGTTTACCAAAGCGATTATAAGAACCAGTGCAATAAGCGATAATGTCGAGCATACGACCCGCAGTATCATTTCGGCGACGAACATTTCATCTCTTTCGGGAAGACGTGTATCCGCTCCTTTTAAAAATACCGAAGCTATAAGCGACGCGCCTATCTCCGCCGCGACTATACAGACGAGCTTTGTGTCAAGCAGAAATGCCGCGCATATCACAAAATAAAAGCCGAACGCCCAAAACTGACGGGAGGGGATCATATAAACAATAATATTAAACTGCAGAGCTTCAAGTATGATTATAAAAATTTTCCCCGCAGTAAGGACTTTGGGTTTTATGTACTTTTCTCCCGATTCGTCAGTGGCGTATGCGAATTTTATAAGAAAAATTCCCACGACAAGATAAATCACGCAGGTAGCGATAAAAACACCCAGCATTGTTGAAGAAACATCGGGGTACAGACCCATATGCTTCATCGTCCAGAAAAGCGTTCCTGCAATGGTGGTGCTGCCCGTTATAAGGATTATAACAAGCGCAAACATTTTGTTCATATACTCCTGTAAAACTTTACTCATGTTTAAACATCTCCATTCAAAAAAAATTATGTGAATTAAGCTGAATACGATGTTGATAGCAATATTATACAAAATTACGCTTTAGCAGTCAACGGAGTTTTGGTAAAATTTCTTTAAGAAAATGTAAAAGCAGGGAAATTTTATCATTCCCTGCTTTTTACATTATTTTTTATTTTTTTGCAGCCTTGACCTTAACCTTTTTTCTAACGGGATTTCTGAAATACCGCTTTGTGTATTTCAGGATTTTTTTTGCAAGCTTGTCGGTCAGCTCGCCGCCTTTAAGCCGCCAAGCCCAGTTCCCGCCGCCTATTGTGGAGGGAATGTTCATTCTCGCCTCCGAGCCGAGACCGAGGAAATCCTGCATCTGTATCACTGCAAGGTCGGCAACGCTTGCGTAAGCCGTCCTTATCATGCCCCAGTTGAAGCCTTCCTTTTTTGTGAGCGCCATATATTTTTTTGCGCGTTTTTTTGTCGCCTTGTCGGAGCTTTCGTACCAGCCCAAAGCCGTGTCGTTGTCGTGAGTTCCGATATAAACAACGCCGTTTCTGCCGTAGTTGTGGGGAAGATAATTGCTGTCCTCGCCGCCGAAAGCAAATTCCAGCACGTACATTCCCGGGTAGCCGCAGGCTTTCAGCATTTTCCGCACATCGTCCGTCAGAAAACCTAAGTCCTCCGCAACAAGGGGGACGTTCCCAAGAGCTGCCTTTATGGCTCGGAAAAGCTTTACAGACGGTCCCGGAAGCCATTCGCCTATTTCGGCTGTCTCGTTGCCGTAGGGGATAGCGTAAAAGCTTTCAAAGCCGCGGAAGTGGTCTATCCTCGTCAGGTCGAAAAGTCCGCGGGAATATTTTACTCTGGATATCCACCACTTATAGCCCGTAAGCTCCATGTAGTCCCAGTCGTACAGCGGGTTGCCCCAAAGCTGCCCCGTGGGAGAAAATGCGTCGGGAGGACAGCCCGCCACTTTTGTGGGTCTGCGGTCTCCGTCCAGCATAAAAAGCTCGGGACTTGCCCATATATCGGAGCTGTCCATAGAAACGTAGATAGGCATATCGCCGTAAATTTTTATACCCCGTGAATTTGCGTATTTTTTCAGCGCATAATACTGCTCAAAGAATTTATATTGAATAAATTTTATGCACTGAACTTCAGTTGAAAGAGTTTCTGAGTAACGTTTCAATGCCTTCGGCTCGCGGAGTCGTATATCGTCCTCCCATTCTGTCCACATAACGCCCTTGAAGTGATTTTTTAACGCCGTGAACAAAGCGTAATCATCGAGCCAGAAGCTGTTTTCGGCGCAGAAATCTTCAAAAATTTTCATCTGCAATTCATCGGCAGTATCAAAAAATTTCCTGCACGCCTTTTTAAGCACAATGTATTTGAAGCTGTAAAGCTGGGCATAATCGGTAAAATCCTGCTTCTTCTCCATTATTTGTAAGTCGTTGTCGTTTTCGTCGATAAGTCCCTCGTCAATAAGGGTCTCGATGTCGATAAGAAGCGGGCTGCCCGCATACGCCGAATAGCTCTGATATGGAGAGTCGCCGAAGCCTGTCGGACCGATAGGAAGTATCTGCCAGTATTCCTGACCGCTTTTAACAAGAAATTTAACAAATTCACGGGCTTTCGCGCCGAGAGTGCCTATACCGTATTTCCCCGATAGACTGGAAATGTGTAACAAAATTCCGCTGCTGTGCATATTAAATCATTCCTTTGCAAATAATAGGAGTGCGCTCACGTTAATTCAATGTGAGTACACACCTTATTATACACTATATTTGTAAAATTATCAAGCATTGTGTATGATTTGGTTCCGTATTTTTTGTGCGGAAAAAAATAAAATGGAGCATACGGAAAAAAATTGCTCCGAAAGGAAGAAAATTATGAATAATCAGAACAACCAAAATCAGAACAAGAACAATAACCAGAGCAGCAATCAGAAAAATAATCAGCAGAGCAATCAGCAGTCCAACAAGCAGGACAGCAAAAACAATCAGTACGGCAATAAGAACGACCAGTAACCTCTTTATTTTTAAAAACAGGGCTTGCGGATTTTTCTGCAAGCCCTGTTTGTTTTTATGATTTTTGTTTTCTTCTTTCCAGCCGCCGGAAATAATGCTCCGTGTCCTTGGCAACTATTTTGTTAAGCGCAAACAATGCCACAAGATTCGGGAAAGCCATAAGCCCGTTGAAAATATCCGCGATAGTCCACACCGCCGATACTGTCATGTACGGTCCTATAAATACTGCAATTATGTAAAGGGCGCGGTATACCATGACAGCGGCTTTGTTTTTGCCGCTAAGATATTCAAGACACCGCTCGCCGTAGTAGTTCCAGCCTAAAATTGTGGTGAATGCAAAAAATACAAGGCATATCATCAAAATAAATGAAGCCGCGCTGCTTGGCAGAAAGCTCAGTCCCTTGCTGAATGCGTCCGTTGTAACTTCTACGCCCTGCAAGCTTTCGTCCTGCCACGAGCCCATCATTATTATGGAAAGTCCTGTCATGGTACATATTACTATAGTATCTATAAACGTTCCGGTCATGGAGATAAGTCCCTGACGGACAGGCTCCTTTGTCTTTGCGGCAGCCGCTGCGATAGGGGCTGAACCCAGTCCTGATTCGTTTGAAAAAATCCCTCTTGCAACGCCGTTCCTCATAGATATCATTATCGAGGCAAGCGCGCCGCCCGCTATTGGCTTTATTCCGAACGCTCCCTTAATAATTTCGCCGAATGCCATGGGTATTTTTGTGAAATTTGTAACGAGCAGCACTATTACCGCCAATACGTATAAAACTGCCATAAACGGCACGATTATCTGTGACACTCCGCTTATGCGCTTTATTCCGCCGATTATAACGAGTCCCGCAAAAATTGCAAGCACAAAGGCTGTTATGACAGTAACAACCGAGTAATTCATGCCGAAGATCTCAACAGTGTTTTCGCCGTTGGGATCGAAAAAGTTTGTAACGGCTGAGGAAATACCGTTCACCTGCGAAAATGTGCCTATTCCCATAAGTCCTACGCAGGCTCCGAAAAAGGCGAACAGCTTTGCAAGCCATTTCCATTTCTGACCCATGCCGTTTTCTATGTAGTAGAAAGGACCGCCCAATACGTGTCCCTCGCTGTCAATGGTGCGGTATTTGACCGCAAGAAAGCCCTCGGCGTATTTTGTTGCCATGCCGAAAAATGCGGCAGCCCACATCCAGAACAGCGCGCCCGGACCTCCCGCCAGTACGCCTATAGCCGTAGCAACACCGACAATGTTGCCTGTGCCGATAGTTGCTGAAAGAGCCGTACACAGCGAAGCAAAGCCCGATACCTCTCCCTTTGCGCCGTCGTCCTCCTCGTGAAAAAGATATTTCAGAGCAAGGGGCAGTTTTCTGACCTGTATAAGCTTGGTTTTGACGGTAAGCAGGATTCCCGCCGAAAGAATAAGAACTATAAGGGGTACTCCCCACACAATGTCATTGATGTTGGTAAGCAATTCGCCGAAGCTCAACTTTATCATCTCCCTTAAATTATTTAAAAATATACTGATTCACGACCTAAATGTGTACAAAAAATTCAAGCAAAAATTTGCGCATATGATTTTTGCGCAGAATTTTTTGTACACACATTGGGAGTGAATTAGTATTATAAAGGCAGGACTTGCATGATACGCAGCCCTGCCTTTTTGAAATAAAACAGTTTTGCAAGAAAATAATTATAAATTTTGTCCTCTTTGAAGCTATTGCTTGTAACCCTCGGGCAGGTAAGCCGTGATAAAGCTTTCTCCCGGGGCGGGGTCTGCGGAGTAGGTGTATTCGCTGCCGCCGAAAATTATCGTCTGCCGGAAGCTCTTTTCCGTGTTGATAATGCGCTTTTCAAGCTTGTCGCCGTACGGGCTGAACGCCTTTATTTCTTCCATGCTGTCGGAGGCTATATTTCCGCTGTGGATAACGGTCCTGCCCTCCTTTGTACCCATGGGGAACTCGCTTGAAGCTGCTGTGTGGATATTGAAAATACCATTTACAATAGTCACATTTTCCGAACCGTATGCGTCGCCTATCCCAACAGCGGTGTTGCCCTCGCAGAACAGGAAAAAGCTGCCGTAGCTGACGCTGATGTCGGCTTTGCTGTTCATACCGCCTATGCCTATAGAGTTCTTGGCGTGAACGGTTATATCATAGTCGCCGCCGAGGACTGCTATACTGCCTCCGCCTCGTTCAAGCGTGCCGATTCCGCAGCAGTTGTCTCCCGAGCATTCTGCGGTGATATCGGAGTTGCATTCGATGTTCGCAGAGCCTTTCTTCGAGCCGATAGCCACCACGCTCTGTCCGCTGCCGTCAAAGGTCATAACGTTGCCGTTTATCTTTATTTCAACAGTTCCCGATATCGCTCCGATGCCCACTGTGGAAGCGCCCTTCAGCTTGGAGTTTATCTCGCCGCCCACGATCCTTATAAGGGAGTCCTCAACGCCGTTCCCGCCGCCGATACCGACAATGCTGTCGCCCTTTCCGTTAATGTTCAGTCTGCCCTCAAGGTCGATAAGAATATCTCCGAAGCTTTGCAGACAGCTTCCGCCTATGATAACGCAGTTATTGTTGGTAGCGTTTATATCAAGGCTGCCGCTGCCAGTGAGGATAAACCTGCTTGTCTGGGGCACTCTTATTCCCTCGTATGAGAATATGTTTTCTCCGTCTATCTGAAGCATTACCTCGCAGTTTCTGCCCATTGTAAGCACAGGAGCGTCGAGTATGCCGCTGTCAATGTTCGCGTCTTTGATCCGTATAGTACCTTTGTAGCTGTCCTCGCAGATTATCCTCAAATTAACGGGGTGATTGGAATTTCCCTTAAGGAATGCGGCGGGGGACTTAACTGTGATATCCGTATAGCCGTCCACAGCCAGTTTAACTAAGTCTACAGGGTCTGAGGAAACTATTGTGAAGGATTTTCTTGTGTAGCCCACATTCTGAATATTTATATCCAGTATCTCGTTCTTAACCTCCTCCGGAATATCCAGAAGCACCATAGCGTTTGGCTTGCTGGTGTAAAAGCCCTGAATAAGATCGACGCCGAGAGTAATTACAGCGTCAAGCTCTCCGCGGGACTCAACTCCCTCCGCAAGGGTCTTTATGCCGTGGCTTTTAGCAAAGCTGATCATATTTGCAACAAGATGCCGCTTCTGGCTTTCAGCGTCAATTCCCGTTATAAGCGAACGGTCTATTTTTATGTAGTCGGGCTTTATGGAAAGCAGCGTGGAATCGTTTGCGTATCCCGTGCCGTAATCGTCCAAAGCGATCTGAGCGTGCCTGTTCTTGTATCTGTCAAACAAGGTTTTTACTGTGTTTTCGGATATCTGACAGCCCTCTGTGACCTCAATTATAAGCTTGTCGAAAATACCGCCGTATTCCTCAAATATCAAGCCGTACTCCTCGTCTGTGATAAGGCAGTTCGGTATGCTGTTTACAAAAAGCTTTTTGCCTCTGAAAAGATCCTGATTTTCGGACAGGTATTTTATTGTGTTTGATATAGTCAGCCATTCTATCTTGCTTGTCATGCCCTGCTGTCCCGCAATGTCCAGAACCTCGGGAGGCGAAAGCTTTATGCCGTCTATCTCCTTGGGACGCATAAGCGCCTCATAGCCGAATATCTCGCCGGTGTGAGCGTCCACAACAGGCTGGAAATGATATGAGAGCAGGTTTCGGTCAACAATGCTGTTGAAGACCTGTACCTTTTTAAAGTCAAAGGCGCTTGTGGCGTAATTCTCATCGTTAAATTCAACAGGGGCTGCCGCGGAAGAATTTTTCGCCTCGAATACAGCGTAATCAACCGAGGAGAGCATACTTCCCGCGTCGTGATCCATGCCCTTGAAAAGCGCATAACCGCAGTAAACTCTTATGTACTCAGAACCGTCGATGTCCGCAAGGACTTCCTCAACGTTTTTCAAAAGCTTGTCGGCGTATTTTCTGCATCCCTCCTCGTATGTGTCCGTCAACAGCAGGCAGAATTCATATGTTGCAGTCCTGCCCGCAAAAACGTTGTGAGGATTTTCGTACCGCTTGATAGCCGCCGATGCCTTGGAGCATATCTTGTCGGCAACATGAGTACCCTTAAAAGAGGTTATCTTTTCAATGCCGCTGACCAAGACGGTTATAAGCCCGATATAGCTTGTGTTTGCCGCAGCCGCCGCACGTACCTTTGAGATAAACGCGTCGCGGCAGAGCATACCCGTTTCGCTGTCGTAATATTTAAGACTTTTTATGATGTTTTTGCAGGAAACATATTCCGAAACGTCTGTGACCACTGTAAGCTCGCAGTCCTCGGTATCAAAGGTGCGAATGCGTATCCAGCTTTCGCTTTTAGCCGCCATGTAGATGTCCGGAGCAGCGTCGGAGGGAGACGCGATCATCTCGCACATAAGCTTTTTATATTCGGTGTCGTCAAGGGCGTCCGCGGGGACGGCAAGTCCCGAAAGTCCCGCAAGATCGCCGCAGATACGGGCGGTTTCGCTTTTTTTGTCGTAATATATCTCGGCGTATTTTTCGTATTTCTTTTCAAGCTCTTTTTCCGTGGCAGCGCGTTTTTTTTCACCGTCCGAAATAAGCTTCAGTATAATACATAATCCGACCGCCGCCAAAGCCGCGATCACAACAGCCGCCGTTCTGTATGCAGGGAGAAATGCCGCCACGGCAGCCGCCGCAAGCATTAACACCGTTCCCGTATAAGAAATGAAAATAAATTTTTTAAGGTTTTTGTTATTATTCATATTTATCGCTGAGTCCCATAAAACCGAGACCTTTCCTCCTTTTAGATTAAAACACGAAAATATCTTTACCGCTCTGTTCAAATATTCAATGTTCAAGAGGGGGGAATTTACTGATCTGCAACAAAAAGCAAGACCGTTAATTACTTTAAATTATACAATATATTTATAAAAATATCAACATATTTTTTCATTTTTATATATTTTAGACAAATATTTGCCTAATGTTTTAGCAGGCGATGAATATAAGACCTGCATACACTTCCTATGCGGACTGATCCTAAAGCTTTCGGGCAAAAATCAAATGTACTATTTAGTATGCAGGCGGGCATATAATAAATCAAAAAGGAGAGATCATCATGAATGAAGTAAATAATCAGAAGTCCGCTATACACAACATAATATTGGAGGGGAGAAAAAAGCTTTCGCTGTCCGGCGTTACCGATGTGGACAGGTTCGATGAAAGCACCGTCCTGCTTTATACCTGCATGGGAGAAATGACCGTCCGCGGGACAGACCTGCACGTCAACGGCTTGTCCGTGGAAAGCGGCGAAATGAGTATAGAGGGCGAAATAAAAAGCATTGTCTACGGCGACCCCGAAAGACGTTCCCCGCTGTCATTCCTTGGCAAAATATTTCGGTGACGAGGTGAGTCCTTGAATTTAAATACATTTTTTTCCGTTTCGCAGCAGACCGCCGCTTTCCTGCTCTCGGTTCTTCTGGGGGCAGCTCTCGGCGTGGTCTATGACTGCTTCCGCGTGGCAAGGATACTCCTCCCGCCGCTTGCAAAGCCGAAGCCCGTTTTTTTTGAGGACATACTTTTCTGGCTTATATACGGCTTCTGCGTGTTCTGCTTTGCTGCCGAAGCCGCGCGGGGACAGGTCCGTATGTTCATGTTTTTAGGCTCGCTGCTCGGCTTTGCGGTGTATATTCTGACCTTGGGGAACCTTATTACAGGCGTGATCAGGGACGTAGTTACTGCCGTATATCGGGTATTACATAAAGTATATTCCGCCGCGATTGAACCGATTGTAAAGCTTCTGCGAGCTTTTTGTCAAAAAGTTTCCCGCTTTTTTGTGCGAAGTCATAAAAATAACCAAAAATTAAAAAGAAGTGTTAAAAACCACTTGAAAAATAGGGGTAAGTTGGTGTATAATGATAAGGCTAAGCATGACCGTTCTCGGAATATCTTAGTCAAATGTGTGAACAAAGTAAAAAAGCAGAGGAAAAATATAAAAGAACAACCGTAAAAAAGAAAGACCCTCACCATTAAAGATAAGGAGGCAGCCTTTTTCAAAGCAAAAAAAGGCGCATACAGAATGAATGAAGCTGAAGCTCGCAGCAAAAGACTGAAGCAGGCTAAAAAAGCTATGAAAAAAAGAAAAAGCCATCCCCTTATGCGGCTCTTTGCTGCGGCGGCAGGGTTTGCGCTTGTTTTGTCATGTATCGGCGTGATCATCCTGACACAGGCTGAAATTGCGGAAAAGAAGCAGGAGCTTGCCGCTCTTGTTGAAAAAGCGGAGAGACTGGAGGAATCCAACGACGAGTATGAGAGTATGCTGTCGGAGGAGGACGAAAGCGCTTTTATGGAGCGATACGCCACAGAGGTGCTGGGGTACGCATACCCCAACGAACGCCGTTTTTACGACACCACGGGCAGATAACGGCGGCACGGCTTCGGTGTGCAGCGCGCAGAAATGTTTCAATACGAAACGCACCTCAATACAGAGGTGCGCTGCGAAAATGTCATAAAATGTCGTTTACCCCGAAATAGTCGGGATAAAATATAAATCAAACGAGAGGATAAAAAATTTTTTATGCAGTTGGATGTAGGAAAAATTTATGAGGGCAAGGTCACAGGCATAACCAAGTTCGGGGCTTTTGTTGAGCTTGAACCCGGAACAACAGGAATGGTACATATCAGCGAGGTCGCCAACACCTTTGTCAGCGAGATCAAGGATCATCTTACGGAGGGACAGGGCGTAAAGGTAAAGGTCTTATCGGTAAGCGAGGAGGGGAAGATATCCCTTTCGATCAAAAAGGCTTCCGAAAATCCAAATCCAAGAAACAAGCGCAGCGCGGGAAACGGCGGCGGAAAGCGTTCCGACAGCAAGCCGCGGGAAGAGAAAGTCCCCCAGACTCCCGAAGCAGCATTCGAGGATATGCTGAACAAGTTCAAGCAAAGCTCAGACGAGCGCATGGGCGACCTTAAAAAGGTCATTGACAACAAAAGGCGCAGTCCCTCAAGAAGAAAATAATTTTCAGCCGCATTGTAAAAGTGCGGCTTTTTATTAAAATATGGGAAGTGAGAAATTGAGTGCCGAGGATAACGATGTTTTAAAAATCGAACTGCCGCCGTATGAGGAGGAAGTTTCCCCGTTTCCCGACGTGGAGACGGATTTCAATTTTGAGGAAAACAAGGAAGAAATTTACCTGCGGAACACTGAGCTTGCCATAGAAATAAACGCAAAGCTTGCCGCCGAGGAAGCAAGGAAAATTGCAGCTAAAAAAGCAGAGTTTGAAAAAATTTACAATTACGCATATCGGCAGGCTTATATGGACGCACAGCAAAAGCTTGCCGTACAGCAGCAGAATTATCCGCCGCCTTATCGAAACGGCAGCCTTTTTGATTTTATTGAGGATATTCTCTCGCTTTTCAGTCCCAACCGCACCGTCGATCTGAACAAGATGTCATGGCAGATAGTAAAGGCGTGCGCTGTCATCGCGGCAATTGTTTTTATAGTAATGGCATCTTTATAATAACGGTAATGGGTAATTGATTACTGCATACCGTAAACCGTCAGCTCAAAGCCGTTATATCCTCCACTGTCAGCATCGGCTGAACAGCCTTGTTTATGGAGTACGCCAGCAGCCGCGCTGTCCGCTCGATAAGCTTGTCAACATCCCGCGGCGTTACCATCATGTTGGGCAAATGCTTGTCGGGCGGGTTGCCTGTGATATTTTCAACAATTGTGTGCATATCCACAACTGTCGGCACTCCTATTGCTACCACGGGTACGCCGAGGGTAGCTTCGGAAAATTCTTTTCTGCGGTTTTGGACTCCCGACCCCGGAGAGATACCCGAATCGGTGAGCTGTATAGTCGAACCGAGACGGCTTATATCCGAACAGGCAAGAGCGTCTATAACTATTACGCAGTCAGGCTCTACCGCCTCGCAAAGGGACTTAACCACTTCTGCGGCTTCTATTCCCGTCTGCCCCAGTACTCCGGGGGATATTGCCGAGACCTTGTTAAGCTTTTTCAAGTCGTGACCGTCGGGAAGCTCCTCGTGGAGGTGTCTTGTGGCTATTATCTGCGAAATCACCATAGGTCCAAGGGCGTCCGGAGTTATGTCGGAATTTCCGAGACCCACCACAAGGGCGGAATTGCGTCCCTTGCCTTTAAGGGCGGAAATTTCCGCCGCAATGTTTTCAACCTGTTCGTCAAAATCCTGCGGGCTTGCGGATAGCCTGTCCGTTTCTACGGTGATGTACCGTCCCTTGGACTTTCCTATCCTGTGCCCCGCGTTGTTATCTGAAACTATTATCTCGGTTATGGAGCAAGCCGAGCTTTTACGGAGCTTCCTTCTAATCCCTTTCGGCAGATTTTGAGCGTCCTCGTCGATCATCTCGACGGCAAGGTCGGTTCGTTTAGACATATTTTTCAGATCCTTTCAATTTTATTGGATTGCCTTTACCCGATATTTTTCGGCAATTTGCAAGAAAATATTCATCGTACCGATTTGCTTTGCGTATAAAAGCATGCAGAATAATGAGGTAAGAATTGTCATTTTTCTTTTGCAGCGCAGCGTTTTGTGCAATGTGTTTAAATTCCGCTTGGAAAATTTTCTGTATTTTTTTAAGTTGCCTATTGAAAAAATGGCGAAAAAATGGTAATATTATATTTAGGCTTTTTCGTGTATCTTTTGTTAGGACAATCGTACTGTTAAACAAAACTGTTCACGGAAATCGGACGGGGTCATTGCGTCCGTTTCGGCAGAACCGCCCGTGTCGGGTTTTGCCTTGCTGATATATCAACGTAAAAAAGATTTTATAAGGAGAGTTATTATGCCTAACATTAAATCCGCAAAGAAAAGAGTAAAGGTCATCAATACCAAAACTATGCAGAATAAGGCTGTAAAGTCCAACCTCAAGACTGTTATAAAGAAGGCTGACGCTGCTTGCGCGTCAAACGCTCAGGACAGCGAGGCTGCTATCCGTCTTGCTATCAAGAAGGTTGACCAGGCTGCCGCTAAGAATATCATTCACAAGAATGCTGCGGCAAGAAAGAAATCCCAGCTTGCTAAGAAGCTCAACGGAGTTAAGCTTTAATTGACGAATTAAAAGCCGTCCGATAAAGGCTCAGCCTTTGGGACGGCTTTTTTCTGTGGAAACTGATTTACATAAAGTATATTTATAAATAAAAATGCCGTTCGGTAAACCTCGGAACGGCATTAATACTATAACAATCCATAAAAATAATCATACTGTAGGGGCGGGGTCTCCCCGCCCGCGATACAAAAATATACTGAACCACGGGACGGGAAACCCGTCCCCTACGAATTTTGTCCTGATATTTTTATATACCGCTATAATTTTTATTGTTCCAAATCAGCCCTTAAAATGGATTTTTTATTTTTCTTCTGCTCATAAAGTACGGTGTCAGCCTGAGCGAGAATTTTTGAAAGCTCTACCTCGGTGCCGCAGGTGAACGCATAAACGCCAACGCTCATGTGGATAACATACGGCTTGTCGTGAGTCTTATTGAAAGCGTTTGTAGCCTCCGCGATCCTGCTGCGGACTATAGTCGGAACGTCATCGCCGCTGCTGTTGTCTACCATTGCAAGAGCGGCAAATTCATCGCCGCCGATGCGTCCGATAATATCGGAGCTTCTGAAGGAATCGGAAAGGATCCTTGCCGCGCTCTTTATTGCAAAGTCGCCGTCCTCATGGCTGAATTTGTCGTTGATGATTTTAAGACTGTCAAGGTCGGCAAAAATGATAAGCGCTCTTTTGCCGTCACGGACAGGTGAATAGATCGTGCTGCTCGCCTGTGCAAAAAATCCTCTGCGGTTGTAAACACCAGTAAGCTCGTCGATTTTCGAGATAGCGTCAAGCTGCAGATTCTTCTCTTTGATCTGCATAAGGGTCTCCTCCAGCTCCAGGCGGATCGCCTCCTTGTCTTGTATGAGACGAAGTATCTTCATAGCGGCACAAAGCTGCGCTGTCAGAGAACTGATATAGTAAAAATAATCGTACTCCAGCTCGCAAAGGAACAGTCCGTAATGGTCGGCGTTCAGGAATATTGTGGAAAGCACCATTGTAACGCGCCTGTCAGCGGGGATATATCTGTGGTTGAAAAGGTTTCTTATCGAGATTTCCTGATCCTCCGCAGGGATAACTTCCATAAAATCCTTGTTGTGGTAGGATTTTAACATCACCCTTGACGGCGGTATCCATTCTTCCTTGCTTGAATGGGTGATTGTGTCGTTGAAAACATATAAATAGCTGCTTGCCATATTGAGTCGCATAAGCTTGTCGGAAACGGAGCCGTAACCCTCGTCGTCATAGCTGTCGAAAAGAAGCATATCCTTTGTAATTGAATTCGACTGCCAAGTAAGAAATTCCAGATCCTCTATACGTTTGCTGCTGTGCTTTACAACGGCGCGCATGATTATCTGATACATTCCCACAAATATTGAGGCAAGCTCTCTTTTGCTGCTGTCGCTGTCAAGTCCCGCCGCAAAGCGCTGATTAAAGTAGGACACAATATTGCAAAGCTTGTCATGTTCAACATATTTCATGACCTTATCCATTTCAAGAAGCTCCTCAAAGCCCGAAGGAATGTACTCCTTTGCTTCTTCGGTAAGGGTTATGCCGCCCTTGTCGTCAGACTCAAGAGTCTTGAAAACATTCCTGAAATATTCTATAAACGAGGACTTTATCTCTGTGATAAGGTTGCTTGTTTTATAATTGTCGAAAAGATATTTTACGGTCGCGGAAATAGTCTGCGAGTCAGTCTTGCACCAGCTGTGATTGAATACGAACGGGTCGTCGTAGGTGCTGTTGTCGTTGATATCCATTCTGCACCCGCAGGATTTTCTCTTTACCATTGAGGAAAGCACAGTTCTGCTTTCAAGCGGGAGACCGTCAATAATTTTAAGACATTCCAGGACCGCGTCATAGCCAAGCTCGGCAGCGTCCGCATTTACCGTTGTAAGAGGAGGGGTAAGAGTTGTTGCCGCAGGCGAATCGTCGAAGCCTGTGACTAAAATATCCTTGCCGACCTCTATGCCGCGCTCCTGGAAAACCTCGTATGCGCCTGTTACCATAGCGTCGTTGGCAAAAATTATAGCCTCCAGATCGGGGCAGCGGTCAAGAAGCCCCCTTACGACCTCCTGACTGTAGGGAGAAAATCTTCCGTAAGCTATCCTGTCCTCAACAATGGGTATACCGTGCTCTTCAAGCGTTTCAATATAAACGTTGAGGCGCTCGTTTGCGTCCTCGTTTGTTTTCGGACCGCTTACAAAGCCTATCCTTCTGCGGTTGTGCTCCGTTATGATATGCTCTATACAGTCCTTAAGACCGCTTTTGTTGTCAAAGCACACAGAGGGATAGCCGTCGATCTCGCAGGCGAGAGTGATCAGAGGGATACCGTCAAATTTTTTCAGGAATTCAAGCTTTCTTTCCTCCGAAAGAGAATTTCCGATAGTGCCTATCAAAACCAGTAAAACGTCTATATCTTCGGGGAAAGCGTATGAAAAAAGAGTGTTGTACTGATATTCGTATTCGGTACGTTTTTTGTCTGCATACTGCCCGTCTATGTATCTTCCCGGAATAACAAACAAATTAGCGTCAATTTCCTTTGCGCCTATAATAGCTCCGCGGCATACAGCCGACGCGAAGTCGTCTTCAAGGTGACTGATCAAAAGTCCGATATTAAGCCGCCTGTCCATGTTTCTTCCCCTTTCTGCAATTTACAGTGCTTGCCATAAACGGCAAGCTGCCTAAGAGCCTGTTCAATATCTTTTTACGCACGTCTTTTTGTCAATCTTTTGCCGTTGACTGCGTTAAAAATCCTTGAAATACCCTCTGTATTCGAAAAGCTAAAGCTTTTACGGATTTTTGCCTTGTCATCGACAAAATCTTGCCAAAAATCCGCACATAAAAAGATACTGAACAGGCTCTAATATACAAAATTTACTTCACAATAAGCTCATTTTTCAATTATTATATCATACAACCGTATTCGTTTAATAGTTGATTTTTTATAACATTTTATGAATATTTCATAAAAAAGCAGGCTTAATATGGGGGATTTTGCACGAAAACGTTTAAATTGTAAAATATCCTAAGCGGATCAAAACAGTTAACATTGTTAAGTTTTCATAATATTCATAAAATCGAAACAAATGGGTGACATTTTTTATGTATACTTTGTATAGTAATTATTTAATATATTGGAAATTATTTCAAGAAAGGTTGTTCTGATAAATGCTTGAGCTTAACAATATAGTTAAAAACTATAAAGTCGGAGATACCGAAATACACGCACTCAGAGGAGTAAGCGTAAAATTCCGCGAAAATGAATTTGTGTCCGTGCTGGGTCAGTCCGGCTGCGGAAAGACCACACTGCTGAATATTATCGGCGGTCTCGATCAGTACACAAGCGGCGACCTTATCATCAACGGAAAATCCACAAAGCAGTACAAGGACAAGGACTGGGACACCTACCGCAACCACTCGATCGGCTTTGTGTTCCAAAGCTACAATCTTATTCCACACCAGACAGTGCTTTCCAATGTGGAGCTTGCCCTTACTCTTTCGGGCGTTTCAAAAGCCGAGCGGAGAAAACGTGCTGTGGACGCTCTTGAAAAGGTGGGGCTCGGCGATCAGCTGGGCAAAAAGCCAAATCAGATGTCGGGTGGACAGATGCAGCGTGTCGCCATTGCCCGCGCATTGGTGAACGAACCCGATATCCTGCTTGCGGACGAACCGACGGGGGCGCTGGATTCGGAAACAAGCCTCCAGATAATGGAGCTTCTGAAGGAAATTGCCAAGGACAAGCTTATCATTATGGTAACTCACAATCCCGAGCTTGCGGAAAAATATTCCACAAGAATAATACGGCTTTTGGACGGCGAGGTCAAGGACGATTCAATGCCCTTTGACGGCGTAATTGAGAAGGAGGAAAAGGATACTCCGAAGGAAAAGCCGCAGGTCGTTAAGAAAAAGGCTTCAATGTCCTTTTTTACAGCCCTTTCACTTTCAATGAACAATCTTATGACAAAAAAGGGCAGGACGTTTATGACCGCCTTTGCGGGAAGCATAGGCATTATCGGCATCGCCCTGATCCTTTCCCTTTCAAGCGGCGCGCAGGATTATATCGACAAGGTGCAGGAGGAAACTCTTTCAAGCTATCCGCTGACTATTGAGGGTACGTCCATAGACATGACAACAATGATGACCACGATGATGTCTATGGCGCAGGGCAGCGGCGAGGATTTTGAGGAAAATAAAATTTATCCTCAGAACGTTATGACCACTATGATGGAGGCAATGTTCGCGGAAATATCCTCAAACGACCTGGAGAGCTTCAAGGTGTTCCTTGAAAGCGGCGAAAGCAACATACAGGAGCTTGTAAGCGATATAAAATACAGCTACAGTACGCCTCTTACCGTTTATAAGGCAGATACCTCCGACGGAATTTACAGAGTAAATCCTATTTCAATATACGACACAATGGGTCTTACTCAAATGACGCAGATGACGCAGATGACGGAGAACCCAATGCTCAGCACGTTCAATATGTGGCGGGAGCTTATATCAAAGGAAGATATACTGAACTCCCAGTATGACGTGCTTGCGGGACATATGCCGGAGAATTACAACGAGGTCGTGTTTGTTGTAAACAAGTACAATCAGGTCACGGACTATACTCTTTACAGCTTGGGGATATTGGACGACTCGGAGCTTTCGGACGCAGTGCAGCGCACCATTGACGGCGAGACAGTGGAGGAGATAAATACCGTTAAGTCCTTGGATTTTGACGAGCTGCTGGGACTTAAATTCAAGCTTTTCATAAATCCCGACTACTATGCCGAGGAGAACGGCGTCTGGGTGGACAAAAGCGGCGATACCCTTTTCATGACCGAGCAGATAAACAATGCGGAGGAAATTGAGATCGTAGGTATAGTGCGCCCCTCCGACAATACTGCCGCTTCGTCCGAGATAGGCTCTATCGGTTATAAGTCCGAGCTTATGACTCACCTTATCAACAAGGTGAACGACAGCGAGATCGTAAAGGCGCAGAAAGAAGATCCCGATGTAGACGTGTTCACAGGCATTGAATTTCCCGAACCCGACGAGGAAGAAGCCGCTCCGATGACAATGGAGGATATTCAGGCTTATATAATGACCCTTGACCCCGAAATGCAGCAGCAGATAATGGGGCAGCTTGCACAGGCGCAGGAAATGGGCATGACCGACGAGCAGATAGCGAAAGCTTTTTCCGAGCAGCTTGCGGGACCGTCCACCGACGCTACCTACGAGGGCAACCTTTCGATTTTGGGTGTGTCCGACCTTACAAACCCAAGCTCTATAAACATTTACCCGAGAGACTTTGAGTCCAAGGAGCTTATCACGGATATTATCGACGATTATAACAAGCGCATGGACGATTCGGGCAGAGATGAAATGTGCATACAGTACTCCGACATAATGGGCATAATGATGAGCAGCGTAACCACGATAATTGACGCCATAAGCTATATTCTTATAGCGTTTGTGGCAATTTCTCTTGTGGTATCGTCCATAATGATAGGAATAATCACATACATCTCCGTGCTGGAGAGGACAAAGGAGATAGGCATACTCCGTTCCATAGGCGCGTCCAAAAAGGATATTTCACGGGTGTTCAATGCCGAAACTCTTATTGTCGGCTTCACCGCGGGCGCGATAGGAATAATCACCACGCTTTTGCTGAACATACCGATAAATATGATAATCACGCATCTTACGGACGTTCACGATCTTTGTCATCTTCCCCCTGTGGGCGGCGCCGTGCTGGTTGTTATAAGCATGATCCTTACCCTTATTGCGGGACTTATCCCGTCGAGGGTAGCGGCAAAGAAAGACCCTGTTACCGCTTTGAGGACGGAGTGATTTTTATTCCGTTACAGGCTGCTGTATTTTACACGGCAGCCTGTTTGTTTTTATACTAATTCACTACCTAAATGTGTACAAAAAATTTAAGCAAAAATTTGCGTATATGATTTTTGCGCCAAATTTTTTGTCTGCACATTGGGAGTGAATTAGTATTATGCAGCCGATTTTTATTGACACAGCGGCTTTTTTGCTGTAAAATATAATTATGGAATTTTTTGCGGGAGGGATCGGCATGGAGGCGCATTGCAGATACATAGAAGAAATACGGCTGAACAAGGCTTTGCCGAAAAATTCTTATCTTTCCGCACTCCCTGCCGTGAAAAATCTTTCACGCACAGGCGGACTTTCCTTTGACAGCGACGTGACCTTTATAGTGGGCGAAAACGGTTCGGGGAAGTCAACGCTCCTGGAGGCTGTTGCCGTTGCGGCGGGGTTCAACCCAGAGGGCGGTACAAAAAATTTCAGCTTCGGGACTTATGACAGTCACTCCGAATTAAGCGAATACATTACCCTAAGCCGAGGCGCGCACCCCAAGGACGGATTTTTCTTACGCGCCGAAAGCTTTTACAATGCCGCAAGCTATATTGAGGAAGCGGACAAACTCCCTGCCGCCTCTCCTCCCATTATAGAAGCATACGGAGGGAGATTCCTCCATGAGCAGTCCCACGGAGAAAGCTTTCTTGCGGTGATAAAAAACCGCTTTTTCGGCAACGGTCTGTACATTCTGGACGAGCCTGAAGCGGCGCTGTCCCCCACGGGGATAATGTCCCTAATGGTGGTAATGCACGACCTGCTGGAGAAAAATTCACAGTTTATAATTTCCACCCATTCGCCGATATTAATGGCGTACCCCGACGCTCTTATCTATGAGCTGACCGAAAACGGCATAAACCGCACACCATATAAAGAGACGGGGCATTATATTGTTACAAAAAGGTTTTTGGACGACCCCGACAGGGTATTGAAAAATTTATTTGAATAGGGATTTAAGGAGGTAATTTTTATGTTAAATAGAAAAATTTTTGCGGTGGTTGCGGCTGTTTGCATTATTTGTGGTATGAGTGCGTGTGAGAAAAACGATGTTTCCAATTCTCAAACTGATAAACCTGAAATCAAAACTATTGAATTACCTAAAAATGGGTGGACATGGGAACAGTTAAATGAAGTGATATATATTAATGGAATCAATTATGATTACTTGGTTACTTTAGAAACACTTTTAGAAAAATATTCTTGTGATAATGAATTTGTATATACAGATAAAGCAGGAACAGTTTTTTATTACAATAATGTTTTTGCATTTGGAGCCGGTTTAGAATATGAAGATACTGTAAATCCTAATTCTAAAATGATTTCAGCGATATTTTCAATTTTAGATGATGAGTCGCAAATTGCGACTGAAGATTTAATATCTATAAATGGTTTAAGATTAAAGGATACCTATAATGATATGATTTATAAATTAGGACAGCCTGATATATCATCCGAGAATTATTCTTATAAATATATTATAAATGAGAACGTTGCTGTTGGAATATATTTTTTTGATTCAAATGAAATACAAACAATACAAGTAATATGGGAGTAATAATAGAAGAATTTAATGTTGCAATATACAATTTGGATTAGTTGATAAATAAAAAAATAAGGAGAAAAATTGTGGCAAGATTATACCCGCTGTTTTCCTCAAGCAAAGGAAACTGCACATACATAGGCAGCCGCGAGGCAGGCATACTTATAGACGACGGCGTGTCCTTTACACGGCTGAAAAACGCGCTGGAGGTCAACGGACTTTCCCTTGACTGCGTAAAGGCGGTGTTTGTTACCCATGAGCACAGCGACCACGTAAAGGGTCTTGATATGCTGACAAAAAAGACCCGAATCCCTGTTTTTGCACAGGGTATCACGCTGGAGGGGCTGCTTGACAAGGGTATCCTCCACGGCGAATATTACGAGGTCAAGGGCGGCGAAAGTGTTTCCGGCATGGACGTTGAATGCTTTGACACGTCCCACGACACGCCCCAGTCCTGCGGCTACAGGGTGACTTTCGGGGACGGCAGGTCTGCGGCGGTCTGTACCGATTTAGGGTACGTTTCAAACGAGGTTGAAGCCGCCCTTTTGGGTACTGACTGTGTTCTGCTTGAAGCGAATTATGATATTGAAATGCTGCGGAACGGCGCGTACCCCTACTATTTAAAGACCCGAATTTTTGGCAAGACGGGGCATTTGTCCAATCCCGACAGCGGCGCGTTTGCGGCAAGGCTTATAAAAAGCGGCACGACCCGTCTGGTGCTGGGACATTTGTCACAGGAGAACAACACGCCCCAAACTGCGGAGGACACGGTGCTTTCCTGTCTCGGGGAATTTATAAGAAATTCCGACTACACGTTAAATGTTGCGCCTGTGGAGACGAGCGGAGGGTTTATTTCATTTTAGCAGGCTGAGCCTGCATCCATTGTCACCCTCAATATCAAATACGATAAATATTTACCTTGTCAAAGCCCCCTCAAGGGGGCAGGATAATAAAAAATAGGACTGTAAAAAATGTTGAATGTAAATTTAATTGTTGTGGGAAAACTGAAAGAAAGCTATCTTCGGGAGGCTTGCGCGGAGTACGTCAAACGGCTTAACGCTTTCTGTAAAATAAAAATAACAGAGCTGCCGGAAAGCAGGCTGCCCGACAGTCCCTCGGAAAAGGAGATAGGGACGGCTCTTGCAGGTGAGGGCAAGGCAATAGCGGCGATACTGGCGGGAAAGGACTGCTACAACATTGCAATGTGCATTGAGGGAAAGCAGCTTTCCTCGGAGAAGCTTGCGGAGAAAATCGGCAAAATTTCCGTGGAGGGAAAAAGTACTCTGAACATTGTTATAGGCAGCTCCCACGGTATTTCGGAGGACGTGAAAAAGCTGTCCGATTTCAGGCTTTCAATGTCGGAAATGACGTTCCCCCACCAGCTTGCAAGGGTCATGGTTTTGGAGCAGGTCTACCGCGCGTTCCAAATTCTGAACGGCGGGAAATATCATAAGTAGCGGGGAGCCCCCGCGGGTTTGTTCGTCCCCCACAGTTAAATATAGATGCTCCTGCATTTACGCAGCCCCAAACAAATGCGTAGCATTTGTTTTTCGTGGAGGGCGGGATAATTACAAAGATTTGAAAATTGCATTAAATCGGAGGGGAAAATTTTATGCCAAAAGTAATTTTGATATGCGGAAAAATTTGCTGCGGAAAAAGCACCTATGCAGAAAAAATCCGCATAGAAAACAAAGCCGTCCTGCTTTCGGTGGACGAAATAATGCTTGCGGTTTTCGGGCAGGACGCCGGCGAAAAGCACGGCGAATATGTCAGGAACGTACAGCAGTATATTTATGACAAGTCCCTTGAAATTATCGGGACGGGGACGAGTGTTATACTAGACTGCGGCTTCTGGACAAAGGGTCACAGGAATTACTCCAAGGAATTTTACGGAAAGCGGGGAATTGCCTGCGAGCTGCATTATATCGACATAAGCGACGAGGTGTGGCGGCAGCGTATCGAAAAAAGAAATGCTGCGGTTTCCGCGGGAGATAAAAACGCTTATTTTGTGGACGAAGGTCTTGAGAAAAAATTTGCAGAGGGCTTCGAGCCGCTCAGTGACGACGAAATTGATGTAAGGGTACAATAAAATTAAAATAAAAACAAACAACGAGAGGAAAATTATTATGAAAAAAACAAATGAAAACGCGACCGTAAAAATCAGAGACCTGCTGATATATTTCAGCATTACCGTTGCTATAAGCGCGGTTGTTAAAAGCATAAGCAAGCGGGAGGACTTCAACGTTTTTCTCCACGCTCTCGCTTTAACGCTGGGCTGGCTTTGCGGGAAAATGATAACGAATTATATTGACGAAAAAGAGGCGGAATAATTTATGATGACAATTTTATACACGGTGGGGGATAAGCTGTACATCAACCTTACCAATAAATGTCCCTGCAACTGCACGTTCTGTATTCGGCAGAACGGCGAGGGCGCGTACGGCTCCGACAGCCTTTGGCTTGACCGTGAGCCTACGGTGGACGAGGTAATTGACGAGTTTGAAAAGTACGATATGTCGGAATTTAAAGAAGTGGTTTTCTGCGGCTACGGCGAGCCTATGGAGCGCGCCGAGGACGTGGGCTATATCGGACGGTACATCAAGGACAATTTTAAAATACCCGTCCGCCTGAACACCAACGGTCTTGGGGACAAGATTTGGGGCGAGCCGACTGCAAAGGTACTGGAGGGCGCTGTGGACACGGTTTCGGTGTCCCTTAATCAATGCGACTCCAAGAAATACAACGAGGTGACGCGTCCCAAGTGGGAGGACGCTTTCGAGGCGATGATCTCATTTGCGGCGGACTGCAAAAAGTACGTCCCCCGCGTAATGTTTACGGTGGTGGACGTTATCCCCATGGAGGATATAAGCCGCTGCAAGGCTCTTGCCATGTCGCTGGGTATCGAGCTGCGGGTGCGCAAATATGACAGTTAAGATAAAGGAGCACGCATATGGATTATGTAAAATACATCAGGGAAAAGGTGGGACATTCCCAAATAATACTTAATTACGCGGGGTGTATCGTTCTGAACGAAGCGGGGGAAATTCTCCTGCAAAAGCGGCGCGACTGCGGCGGGTGGGGATTTCTCGGCGGCGTTGCAGAGCTGGGAGAGTCCCTTGAAGAAGCCGCCGTCCGTGAAGCCTTTGAGGAGTCGGGATTGAATGTTAAGGTGGACTCGCTTTTCGGGGTGTACTCAAAATATTTCAATGAATATCCAAACGGCGACAAGGTGCAGACAATTCTGACAATGTTTCTTGCTCATGCCGAGGGCGGTGAGTTGTCAGAACAAAATAACGAAACGGTGGACTTGCGGTACTTTTCGCCCGATAAAGTTCCAGAGCTTTTTATCGACCAACACAGGGATATTATGGCGGATTTTATCGGCGGAAAGAAAAATGTGTACAGGTGATTTAATTATGAAAAATAATTCTGACCTCCCGGAAACAGTAAAAAAGGAAATTGCCGATTATGCGAAAAAATACGGCGTTGAAAAAGTAATACTTTTCGGTTCGCGCGCGAGAGGAACAAACAGTGAACGCAGCGATATTGACATTGCTGTAAAAGGCGGAAATTTCAGAGAATTTTCTTTTGCTATGGAAGAGCAGGTAAACACGCTGCTGATGTTTGATGTTGTAAATTTAAATTCCTGCAAGTCGGACGAGCTGCTCTCGGAAATAAAAAGGGATGGTGTTGTTATATATGAAAAAATATGAAAATTTTTGCAGGGCTCTTGCAAATCTTAAAAGCTGCCTTGAAATTGCACAGCCGTATTCAATTGCGGAACAGACAGGTATTACGGGACTGTTTGCAATATGCTTTGAGCAGTCGTGGAAGCTTATGAAAGAAATCCTCGAATATCACGGATATTTTACGCAGAGGATAGGTTCGCCGAAAATGATAATAAAATCTGCATATCAGTGCGGTATGGTAAATAATGAAAAATCTTGGATAGATATTCTCGAAACAAGAAACACCCTTGCCCACACTTACGACGAGGAAAAGGCGATCGCAGCAATCGAAAAAATTTTATCTGAATATATTCCCGCTTTTGAAGAATTACAGCAAAATATTGAAGAAAACTGGTTAAATATTTAAAATTAATTATAAAGGAGAACTTAAAAATGTCAAACGAATTTTACGCAAGAAAAGCAGACCACAAAGGAATAGAAGCGGTGGAGCTTGCCGCGGGAGGATATTACGCAGTAGTCGCTCCGCAGATAGGCAGCAACGTCCTGCGGCTTCGGAACAATGAAATGGGTATCGAGGTTTTCCGCTATCGGGACGACGTTTCCATTGCTGAAATAATGAACTCAACCGAAGTATGGGGACTTCCCACGCTGTATCTGCCCAACCGTTTTGACGGGGGACTTTTAAAGACCTCCGACGGAGAGTATCATCTCCCTGTGAACGAAGGTAAATTCGGCAATCACCTCCACGGATTTTTGCAGAAGCGCGCCCACAAAATAAAGGCTCTCGCTGCCGAGGACGGCAAGGCTTACGTTACCACCGAGTACGTTTATGACGAGAACGACTTTTTTTACACCTGTTTCCCGATCAAATTTACTGCGGAAATTACGATCGAGCTTTCGGAAAAAGGCATGAAGCACACAATTTCGCTGACGAATAATTCCGACAAAATGATGCCTATTTCTATTGCCACCCACACCACGATTAACGCTCCCTTTGCGGACGGCGGCAAGCTTGAAAATATCCGTCTGCAAGTCCCCGCTGTAAAGAAGATAAACTTTAACAAGCGCCGCTGGCTGCCGGACGGAACAGTGTCCGACCTTGACAAGCATGACAAGGAGTACTTAAAGGGCAAGTTACCCGTCCTTAAAAATATCTGCAACGATATGTTCACAGGCGGCACTCTGAAGCTGGACGGCGAGGATTTCCGCGGCTGTGTTATGACCGATACGGAAAGCGGCAAGCGGCTTTGCTACGAGGTCGAGGACAAGTACAAATTCTGGATAGTTTGGAACGACAAGGGCTTTAAAAATTATTTCTGTCCCGAGCCTATGACGGCGCAGGTCAATGCGCCGAATATGGACGTCCCCCGCGAGGAAAGCGGATATGATGAGATCGCGCCGAATGAGAATTACACGGTTTCACAGAGGTTTTTTGTTAAGTAATAAATTTTTTGCGGTTTGGAGAGTTCCCTCCAAGCCGCATTTTGTGTCATACTGATTTGAGACTGAAAAGCGTGTAAAAAATCAAGCAAAAGCTTGCATATATGTGGTTTTGCGCAGATTTTTCGCATACGCTTTTAGGAGCAAATCAGTATCAGTTACAGCAGGCGAAAAATTCTACTTTGAATTGAATGCTTTTCCACTTTGAAGTTATTGATTTGCAGACGGATAGCTGTTATAATTAATTTCAGAAACGGCGCGGTTTAATAAAAATTTCAAAGGAGAATGAACATGAATTTATATATCGGCGAAAATCTCAAAAGGCAAAGAAAGCTTAGGGAGCTTACACAGGAGCAGCTTGCGGATATTCTGGGAGTATCCTTTCAATCGGTCTCAAAGTGGGAGCGGGGCGAGGGTTATCCCGACATTGAGCTGCTGCCCACCATTGCGGAATATTTCGGCATAACCACCGATGAGCTTATGGGAATGAAAGAAATTCGGGACAACTCCGAAGCGGATAAAATTCTCGATACCGTTTGGGAAAATTCCCGAAAGGGCAATATTGAGGAAAATCTTAAAATCCTTGAGGAAGCGGTAAAACGCTTTCCCAATAATTTCAGGCTTTTGGCAGAATATGCAAGCAATCTGAACTTTGTCAACTGGGACAGAGAAGGCGAACCCTACCGACGTAATAATCTGAAAGCAATAGCCATAGCCGAAAGAATTTTAGCGGAATGCACCGATCCGGAAATACGCGACTGGATGCAGGGCGACCTGTGCCTTTTTTACGAGCGTTCCGGGCAGCCTGATAAAGCGATAGAAGCTGCCGATAAGCTGTCGACATTGTGGAGAAGCCGCGAAATGATAAAAATACATTTTCTTAAAGGCGACGAGCTTATGGAATTTGCTCAGGGTTTAGTTACCGAGCTTGTCAGCGCAATGTATTCGGCATTGTTTTATCTGTCCGACCTGAACGGTGACAACGCTCCCCAAATGACGCATGAGCAGCGGATCGAAATACAGCAAAAAATTATTGCGCTGTACGATATTGTGTTCGAAAAAGGAGATTATAATTTTTACTTCCATGATGTGTACCACGCGTACAGCAGCATTGCGGCAAAGGCGGTGCTTTCGGGCGATAGGGAGCTTGCTCTGGACAGTCTTGAAAAGGCTGCCGAGTTTGCTGCGGCGGACGACGACCTGCCCGATAAAAAGCCTTATACATCAATTTTGGTAAACAGGCTGGAGTATAACAAAAAACACTCAATGAAAAATTTCACGTTCACATACCGCGAAGAGCTGCTTGGAAATCTTGCGTGGGACGGATACGACAGCATACGGGACGATCCCCGTTTCAAAGCGGTGGAAAGGCGGCTTATCGACAAGGCTGAGCCTTGACCTTTGTTCTGCACCAAAGTAAAATACGGCATACCTTTACTTACTAAGCCCCTATCAAGGGGCGGGTAAAATATCAGAATTTTTTTGAAAAAAATCCTAAAGTTTTTAAATTTGCTGCCGATATATATATTAGGTGCAAGTGTGCGGAAAAGTCTTGCGGACATTGAATAATCGGAGGCTGCAAACATGAAGGTAGATAACGTCAATATTAATTCGGGTGCGCTGTGGAACGGCGAGCCTGCCGGACGCAGGGGAGAAAGGGTTGAATTTAATAGCGAAAGACCCGTCAACGCGGATAAATTTGTGCTGAATTTACCGACCTCCGAGGTCGTATACAAAAGGCAGGAATTTGTCACCGATGAGAGCATGGGCGAGGGCTGCGCCTTTTGCTATACCTATATGGAAAGGACGCTTTTATTTGAAAAAGGCGGCATAACCTTTATGTCGGGCGGCAGCAGGGACGGCTCTATAATCTCCCCGCCGTTGGAAAACCATATTATCATATCAGCTTCACGTTCGGGAAGCGGCGTTGGAAGTCCAAGGAAACGGATAACGCCCGACACGGGATTAATTTTGTGGAACATCTCCGCGTCATAATCAATGTCCACAAAGACATAGCCGGGGAAAAGCAGCTTAATCATCTTAGACCACAGCCCGCCCTTGCGAATTAATATCCGTTCCCGGGGGACGAAAGCTGTAATATCCTGCTGTTCCAAAAGAGAACGGACGGTAAGCTCCTTGCCTGTCATAACTTGCAAAACGTAGATCATTCCTGCCCCGCCTCCGTTATTTCAGATTTTTTACTTTCCAAATAATCCGAAAGCTGTTTGTACAATGTCGGATCATCATGGGCAAGCCCCGTGAAAAATTTATCCTTGACCGCGTCGAAGCCTGCTTCTGAAATATCCTTGTTCTTCAGGTCGAGATTTTTCTTGTATGCCGCAACGCGAACAAGCTCGGAAGCCTGCTTCATAAGCTTTAATGGATCAACATTTTTAAGATCGTTCTGAGAGACTTGCTCCACCGATGTGAAAAGCTTGTATGCCATAAGCTGGATAATTCCCTCGGTACTGTTAAGGTCTGGGTATTTGTTCAGCTCCTGCATGACGACCTTAAAGTTTTCCTGCGCTATATGAAGCGTTTCGAGGGATTCGCAAAGACCCTTTGCATGATTACATACAGCCTGCCGCGAAATTGCCTGCCCCGTGTTATCGTGTATATAGCAATCCATAAAAATAACCTTACAAGCAAGCAGAGGAAAACCAACCAAAGCAATCAGATTGAGAAACAAAGGAAAAAGCGGGATCAACAGCATAAGGTAATTTGGAAAGGACTCTAACTTTCAGCTTTCGTAAAATGGCTTTTATCTTAGACCACATATTCTCTCCTTGATTTAAAAGCGTAAGCATTTTCTTCTGCATTACTCTTTTTCCTGCGGCATAAATAATAATATTTATTGCAATTATATAAAACAATGATAAAAAAATAGGAAATTGAGTTTTATTGTACAATTCATCATAGTGTCAACCTATTGTTGAATGAGAAAACGGTAACAGCCATTTCAACTTACTATCACCTGCCCATGAAAGCAATCCCAGACCAATTATGAGAAGATTTCCGCATAATCCGATCATTTTGTTAAATCTAAGCGATAACGTCATTTGAAATTGTGCAGTAAATACCAAGTGAAGAGTAGTCAATATTATCGCATATAATGTTGCTTTTATTACACTGAAATTATTTATGACAGACAAATCAAGAACAGACAACGGATATTGATTTCTTAATTGAATGTATTGAGCATTATTAATGAACCATTCTGTATTGCTCCATATATTTGCTGAAAAAGCGTTGTCCGCCATAAGTAATACAGAGAAAATAAGAAGCGGCAACAAATATTACTTGACTTTTATACCATTTTGAGCGTCCTGTTCTTATAAGCAAAAATGTTGAATTTCTGCTTATATCAGGAAACCCAATGATAAAAGCAAAAGAAATATTTGGAGATACACAAATTCACAGGAAAATTATTGAACCCCATAGAACATTAGAAATATCACAAAATGATTTTCCATTTGGTATTTCTATTTGGGGTTCAAATTCAGCGCTACTGTGGACCTCATCCAAAAGTGAAGAGTATGGTATTCACGTTCACGCCTATGCAGAAAATAATATTCATCCAACTATTGATGAAACCTATGATAAAGTGATTATAGATGGTATACTCCTTGATGTTGAAATGGTTCGTATATATATAGTGCAGAATTCTCTACCCTATTTAAAAGGTCGTATAAAAGTTTTAAAGTGTTCTAAATGTGGAAATAATCATTTCGATATAAACCAAAACAGCTATACACCACACATTGAACATTATTGTGAAAATTGTGGTGAAATATTTAAAACTCACATGAAAACAATTGGAAATCCGATGGACAAAGTAATTGCTGAATTACATAAATTTACAACGCTTTCTTTAAATCACTCTGATATAACAGACTATTATCCTGGATTGGAGGGCAGGTAATTACATAGCATTAATAAGATACAGAATCCATATCTTAAACTAAATTACTCAAATGTATTTACATACACAAGCATAAAACAGGAGAGCCATATTGCAATGTCAACTACCGCAATATGGCTCTCTTTCATTTTCTATTTGACATACTTAAATATTTTCATCAATACTCTCCCCTGCCAATTCAAAAGCATAATCAATATGCAGATTTTTCAGCTTATATG
>CANDEV010000002.1 GCA_947383835.1 uncultured Clostridia bacterium | reverse complement strand
TTTTGCTTTTCTCATTTCTTTATTATATCATATTATGCGCTATTTGTCCACACCTGAAACTTTTTCGGCAAAAAATATGAAATTAAAATTTTTTTCAAATATGTATTGACAAATGATATTATATGATGTATAATAATATCAAAGCTAAGGAAATTGCAATTTTCATTTATAAGGGAGGTCACTTAAATGAAAAAAATATTGCTTTTATGTGGATTAGTAGTTATTATATCCTTATTGTTTAATGGATGCACAAATAACAATAAAGGTGAAAAGCTTTGCCGAATTGAGATATCAGGTGCAGCCAAACAAAATAATATTGCTGTACTTGAACAGCTAAAGCAATCCGATATATCAGAATTTTTCGATGAAAATAATTGGACAGAAGCTGTTAAGGCAAGCAGCGAACTTATTCCACAGTACACCATATCGCTTTATCAAGAAAAGACCAAAGCTGTTATTAAGTCTAAAAACGATGAGCAGTATGAAAAGATAATGGAATACGTTACCTATGAAAATTCCGATATTGTCAAGGTCACAATAGGCGGTGATATTATAAACAGCTCTGTGTCAAATAAATATTTGTCGGAATATTACATCGCTTCGGAAGAGTTCTTTTCTGCTTTGGATAATGCTTTGAAAAACTGAATATTTTTATCATCAGTTTATTAACAACATTTAATAAAAGTAAAAAATAAAAGGAGGGCTAATATGGTTTTTCCGGTCAGCGCAGCATTGCTGGACGCACTTGTGCTTTCCGTTGTTTCCAAGGAGGATACTTACGGATATAAGATAACTCAGGAAATACGCGGAGCTATGGAGATGTCGGAATCCACGCTGTATCCCGTTTTAAGGAGACTGCTGAAAAATGAATTTCTCACAAGCTACGACCAGGAGTATCTGGGAAGAAACCGAAGATACTATAAAATCACCGAAAAAGGCATTGAACAGCTTAAAATTTACCGTGAAGAATGGGTCGTTTATAAGGACAAAATAGACGTTCTTATTTCGGAGCAGGCAGATGAGGAGGTTAATTTATGACACGTGCTGAATATTTAGCGGAACTCGACTCGCATCTTATTACGCTTCCAAAGGAAGAACGTGATATGGCAGTAGGGTTCTATGAAGAATATTTCGAGGACGCAGGTCCCGAAAAGGAGCAGGAGGTTATGGATGAGCTTGGAAAGCCCTATAACCTTGCAAGAACTATTATCGGTGAGACGTCGCTGTATTCCAAAAGCGAGGTGTACATCAAATACAAAGAAAGCAAGCCTATGCCTCAAAATACCACAGGCGTGTTCGCTTCCTTGAGAAAGCCCGAGGCTTTTGTAAACGACGACCGCACAAGCGACGTTATGCCGCCGCGGGCGCAGCAAGAGCAGACAGCGAAAAATTCCCCGAACGAGGATATTATGCCGAACCGTACTATGCCGCCACATCAGGACGACGGTATTAAAATGTACGGAGCAAATGCAGCAGGGAGCGAGGAAAAAACGCAGAACTCTGCTTACAATGCAAACACAAATAAAAGCGGAAATGTAAATTTCGATCAATATTACACACACGCGGGAGAAAATAATTATCCCCCTCCCCCGCAGCAGGAAAAAACCGGCATGAGCGCGGGCTGGATAATTTTTTGGATATTTATTACGATATTCTTTTTGATACCCTGCGTGATACCTGTCGCATTTGCAGTAATTGTGACAATGCTTTTGATCGGCTTAGGTTCTCTTGCCTGTCTTGTTGTTGCGGTAATTGCATTTGTTTCGGGATTACTGCAATTTGCTTCTTCAATACCTGCGGCTGTAGGACTTATATTTGCAGCTGTAACTGTGTTGGGAATAGGACTGATAATGCTTTCCGCTTCACTTGCATTCTTCTTTAAATTTCTCCCTTGGTTTATACGTAAAATTTTTGGTCTTTTCAGCAAAAGGAGGACTGCATAATGGTTAAAGCGTGTATTAAATTATTAATTACAGGAATAATTCTATTAATTGTAGGCATAACCGGTGTTTCTGTGCTGTGGGTAAACGGCTATGAGGACGTGTTCTCTCTCCCCGTAAGACATCACGGCTCCGAGACAACTTATGTGACATATGAAGACATCGGCGAGTATTCTTACGATGGAGACGGCGAATTCTCAATTGTAAATCCCCAAAACGCCGACACTGTAAATAAGCTGGATATAAATATTGATTTGGGAGATTTCACCATTATGTCCGCCGACGTTATAAGCATCTCGGGAACAGGCGTAGCCCCCGAATGTTTAAATTACAAAATTGAGAACGGTTCCTTGTATGTAAGCTACTCCCCGGAGTTTTATCTTTTTAATTGGGACTTCAGTGACAACGATACCGACATTATTATCACCGTTCCCCCTAAGGTGTTTGAGACCGCGAATTTTTCTGTTACTGCGGGAGAGCTTAACGTTGCCGACCTTGAAGTTAACAGACTCAGTGTTGACCTTATGGCGGGAGAGCACCATTTCACAAACGTGAATGCCGCAGAATCCGCTCAAATAAAAATGTCGGCGGGAGATTGTACTTTTGAGAACTGCAATTTTAACAATGCCAACATAAAAATGACGGCAGGGTCAATGTATTACACCCAATGCAAAATGGTCGGCGAAAACAGCATAAAAATGAACGCAGGCGACCTTTATATGGATCTTATTGGCAAACGCACCGGCTATAAATGGTCTGTTGACAGAACGGCGGGCAGCGTTTATATCGACGGCGATCATGTAAGCAGCGGCGAGTATACGTACTCCGAAACAAGTGCTGTCACCTCATTGGCGGTAACACCTGTAACCGAAGAAAATGCGGCGGGACAAAGCGAGGTTTCAGTACAGGAAAAGGTTTCCGAAAGCGGCATAAACAGCTTTGACATAAAAATATCCGCGGGAGAGTGCTACATTTCATTCTATGAGGAATAAGCGTTGTTCCGCAAAAATAAATTAACTTTCAGAGAGGAAATGATTTTATGAACAGACTTATGAAATGCGAAGCCGACAGAAAGATTTGCGGCGTATGCTCGGGAGTTGCCCGATATCTGAACGTTGATACCACGGTGGTGCGGCTTATTTGGGCGCTGCTCGCCTTTTCGGGCTTTGGAATAGCAGCGTATATCGTTGCGGCTTTGATAATGCCCAGTGACAATCAAATGTAAAAAAATGGGACGTTCACTATCGAACGTCCCATTTTTGCAAATGTTACCCTTTAGTGGGTTATTTATGGCATAATCTGCGTTCTGCCATAAATAATTATAGCACAATATATATCCTATTGCAATAGTAAATATATCTAAAAGATAGTGTTAATTTATATCTGATAGCTATATACTATGTACATAATATTATTTCGTAAGGGTGATAAAAATTATGGACTTGATCGCAATAGGAAGCCGAATAAAAGCCGAACGCAGAAGCCGCGGAATTTCCCAGGAAAAGCTTGCGGAGCTTGTCAGCGTCTCACCTCATTATATCTATGAGATAGAACGGGGCATGAAAGCCATGTCGCTTGAAACTCTGATAAATATAATCAGTGCATTGGAAATATCTGCCGATTATCTTATTTTCGGAAAACAGCAATTGGAGACTGCACCGCTGTACGATCAGCTTCAACTGATGAGTGAAGAACGGCGATTACGTGCCGAAAACGCATTTAAGGCACTTCTGCCATATATTGCCTAAAAAACGGAGTGTTCTGACCGAACACTCCGCATTTTTATTTTATCATATCAATAAATTCTTGTTCGCTTAAAATCGTAACACCTAAATCCTGCGCTTTTGTCAGCTTGCTGCCCGCTTCTTCACCCGCTACAACGTAGGAGGTCTTTTTCGACACCGAGCCTGCCGCCTTGCCTCCAAACCTGACAATAATTTCCTTTGCTTCGTCGCGAGTCATGGAAGACAGTGTTCCTGTCAGCACAAAAGTCTTGCCCTCGAAACGGTTGTCGCCGCTGTCCTGCTTCTCGTATTCCATTTTTACACCGAGAGCTTTCAGCTCAGCCACAACGTTGGAAAAATGCTTGTCATGGAACGCCGAAACAACATTCTCTGACATAACGTCGCCGAACCCGTCTATGGCGGCAATATCTTCGGCGGACGCGTTCATTATCTCGTCAATGCTGCCGAAACGGTTACACAGAAGCTTTGCGCCGCTTTGTCCGATATTCCGTATGCCCAGCGCATAGATGACCCTGTCAAGAGGATTTTCCTTTGATGCTTTAATAGCTTTGATAAGGTTTTCGGCAGACTTTTTCCCAAATCTATCTAAAGCTTCAAGCTGTTCCGCCGTGAGACGGTAAATATCGGTAACTCCCGAAATCAGCTTTTCGTCAAGAAGTTGGGTAACAATAGCCTCTCCCATTCCGTCAATATTCATTGCACCCTTGCTTGCAAAGTGAATAATATTTCGTTTAAGCTGTGCGGGACAGTCAACATTGGGACACCGCAAAGCAGCTTCGTCCGCAAACTTCACAGCTTTATCGCCGCATACGGGACAATATTCGGGAAGACTATAGGGCTGTGAATTTTCCCCGTGAGATACCGACCTAAGCACCTCTGGAATTATCTCCCCCGCCTTTCGGACGACTATTCTGTCGCCTATACGAATATCCTTTTCCGTGATAAATTCCTGATTATGAAGCACCGCGCGGCTAACGCTTGTTCCAGCCAACAAAACAGGCTCAAATACTGCCACGGGAGTGATAGCGCCGGTTCTGCCGACATTTACCTCAATGTCAAGGAGCGTTGTCTCCTTTTCCTCGGGGGGAAACTTATAGGCAACCGCCCATTTGGGGACTTTGGCAGTTGCGCCCATTCTCTCCCGCAAAGCGAAATCATCGATCTTTATCACAACGCCGTCAATATCGAAGCCGTATTCGCTCCGCATATCGCCAATATGATTGATACGCTCCTCAATCTCGGTATAGCTTTCTACCTGTTTGTAGTCGGCGATAACCTTGAAACCAAGGCTTTTCAGATAGTCCAGCGACTGCTTGTGTGAGGTAATCTCCGCGCCCTCTATCTGCTGAATATTGAACACAAAAATGTCAAGCCCACGCTCTGCGGCAATTTTAGGATTTTTCTGCCGAAGCGACCCCGCCGCCGCGTTTCTGGGATTTTTAAATGGAGTTTCATCATTGTCCTCCTGACGCTCCACAAGTTTAAGGAACGTCTCACGGGACATATATACCTCTCCCCTGACCTCCAAAAATGATGGAGCGTTTTTCAGCTTCAACGGTATTGATTTTATGGTTTTAAGATTTGCGGTAACGTCCTCACCCACAAAGCCGTCACCCCTCGTTGAACCGCGGACAAGTTCTCCGTCCGCATACTCCAATGACACAGAAAGTCCGTCTATTTTCGGCTCTACCACATACACAGCCTTTGCGGACGCTTCCTCACACCTATCTGTAAAAGCCTTCACCTGTTCAAAGGAAAAAACGTCCTGCAAGCTACCCATTTGCACACGGTGCTCCACCTTTTCAAACAGGTTAAGAGCCTCGCCACCCACACGCTGAGTGGGCGAGTTTTTATCCGCCAGTTCGGGATACTGCTCCTCCAGACCTTTCAGCTCCTGCATAAGCATATCGTATGTGTAGTCGTCCACCGTAGGATTGTCCAGCACATAGTAACTATGATTGTGTTTTTCTATTTCCTCACGAAGTTTTTTGACCTTGTTCAGAGTTTCCTGCTCCACTAAATCACTTCCATTTATTCAACAATTTTCGGACTTAAAAATCCCTTGACCTTGCAGTTAAACTGCAATTGATAAGTACGCTTACCGCTTTTCACCGCTTCGGCAATTTCCGCAATTTCTTTCCGAACGTCCTCTTTTTCCTTGTAGAAACCTAATTCTATATCATTATCGCCAAAAAAACTCGTGCTGTCCACGCCATAAAGAATAAACTTCGGCTGATTTTTTGTCGGCAGAACCACAGGCATTACGGAAAATTTGTAGCATCTGACCAATATATCCTCATTTTGGATATAGATCGCGCTTTCACTCGGTATAGTCAGACCCTTTTCACTTAACGCGACAGCGGTTTCCTCTTTGGTATCGGACGATTTATCCAACAAAAGCAAATCAAGAGAAACGTCCAGCCTTTGAGCGAGAGCTATCAGCTTTTCCGTTTCGGGATAGCCAGAACCCTGTTCCCACTTTGACACCGCCTGTCTTGATACGTCCATTATCTCCGCAAGCTGTTCTTGGGAAAGGTGTTTTTCTTTCCTCAGTATTTTTAAATTTTCCGCAAAACTCATAATAATATTCCTTTCAAAACTGTATTCCGAAAACTCGGTGTAGTTTCAGAATACATTAAAAAGCCGCGGTTATCAACCAACCTTGGTTTGCTATTTGTCAACCTTGAGTTGCAAACGTGCCCAAAAACGAATTTTAAGCCTTTTTCATCTCAATTATACTGTACACACCCAAAAGAATATATTCAGGAATAATTATATACAAAGTCAAATCGGCATACCCATTTAAGCTTGAGAAACAGTACGGCAAAGCGCACACATTTATCAGAAAATGAATTATTATCGGCAGCCAAAGGTTATTTGTCTTCTTGTAAGTCATACCGAAAAACATTCCCATACCTATTGTCCATATAACTTTGCTTATTATGGTAAGTAAAGGCTGACCAAGCGTACCGAATATATGTCCCAAGCCAAAAATTGCAGATGATAATATAACCGCAATTAACATGCTGTTTTGTTTTTTATAAAAAAGCTTTTCAATAATATTAAGCAGCAAGCCACGCACATATAATTCCTCGATTATTGCAACTCCAATGTAATATATAACGCCCTCAACAAGTACTTTTGCAGCTGACGGATGACGGTCAAAGGGCTTCAATCCCACATAAAAAGCTACAAAGCCTATTACGGCGGTTATCACTCCGATCAGTCCGTATTTTTTAAGTCCATTGGTCAATCCATTTGCCGTAAAGCCTAACCACCATTCGGGACACAAATATTTTATAAAAAGGAACGCAATTACTCCTATAATCAAAAAATTTACCATTAGTGTAAAATAGAAAGGTTCTATATCATCAATATGAATATTAACAAAGAACACACTTGGAATACCTGTTATATCCATTACTGCAATAATAACAGTCAAAACTGATATTAAAATAAGCTCGCGTTTTTTCATTTAAGGCATTTTTTCCTTTCACGGTAATTTTGCTAATCTTTAAAAATTCTAATAACATCCGAAATGCTGTCAACGGTAACATTCGACTTAAAAGTTGCTAAATCAACGTTTCCCCTGCCAAACCAGCTTTGCCGTACCCATATCGTATACATTCCCATTTCAGCTGCGGGAGCAATATCGTTGTCAAGCCTGTCCCCGACCATACAAGCCTCACGAGCCGAACAGTCCGCCTGAGAAAGTGCAAGCTCAAATATACGCTTATCAGGCTTAGCAACACCTGCTTCTGCTGAAGCAACTACAACGTCAAAATAATCTCTTATTCCAAATTGTGCCAAGCGCTCCTCTGTACCTGCACTTTGATTTGCAATTATTCCCAGCTTATATCTGCCGTGCAGTGATTGCAAAACCTTTTGCGATTCGGGATAAAGCTTTTCCAAATGCTTAGGCCACTTGACATTTTCAAGTCCGAACTTTTTTACGGTATCTTTATAAGACAACTTGTTGATAGAAGCAAAATACTCCATTTGTTTGTAAAACTCTTCCTTGGAGGGTGCTCCTGTCTGCTTTAAGGTTTCCGCCACACGGAATTCTATGCAGTCGGTTTCATCTATAAGAGTGGAACCCAAATCAAAAAATATCCATTTTAGCAATATTACTCCTCCTTTACATCGCGTAAAAACTCCTCTATAAGGGAATTAACGAGCTCAGGCTTATCCGTGTTTGAGTTGTGTCCCGCCCCCTCTATCCATACAAGCTGTATGCCTGTGTATTTGTGCCAAGCCTTATTGTACCTTATGCACGACCCCGCATGGTCGTTTTTTCCGCATATCAGCAGAGCCGGACATTCAAGCTTATAAGGAAGATCTGCTTCCATAGCCTCCGCCAAAATACGAAAACCATGTCCCGACAGCTTTGCGTACCGCTCCTGATCTCCGCTGTAGACCATCATCATATCGTACATTAGCTTTCTTCCGTACTCGGTAACTGCAACTCCGTTTGTACCAGATTTAAGCAGAGATTTCCATGGATAATGCCTGTATACAGGCTCCATTCGCTTTAAAAACCAAAGCTCTGCCGCCGTTACATATTTTCTTTGCAGCGGTGCGGAATCGATCGATACAAAGCCCTTAAGCTTTTGTGGAAACAATTCGGAATACATCTGCCCCACATATCCGCCCATTGACTGACCAACAATAACCGGCTTGTAAAGATTCTCCGCTGTAAGTATACAGTCTAGCCATTTTGCCTTGTCAGATAAGGAAAAATTCATATTAAAGGGATATGACGCGGCATGTCCGGGAGCATCCCAAACCAAAACATTGTATCTGCCCTCAAAATATTCTATCTGCTTATCAAACAAGCGGTGATCGGCAGTAAGTCCAGGCAAAAATATTAAGTCGGCTTTAGAGTCTGCCCTGCCGCTAACCCAATAATGAATATCCCCATTTTGGGTGCTGTATATTTTTTCAGTCATAAAATATCTCTTTTCTCAAAACTTGTCACCAAATAAACGGTATAAGTCTATATCGCACTTTATCCTTATATTCCACATAACCGCACAATTCTGCTTCAAGAATCTTTTCCTCATTATCTATCCTTTTAGCAATTATAAATGGGTACACCAAAAATACAGCAAAAGAAATAACCGACCCAAGCACCAGCGGCATTGACAAAAACAGTATAACAGTTACGCTGTACATTGGGTGACGGACAATGCCGTATAGACCTGTATCGATAACCTTTTGATTTTCCTGCACCTCAACCGTACGGGACAGGTAAGTGTTTTCCCGCAGCACCTCCGCATAAAGCAGATACGAAAACAGAAAAACGGCGGCTGCCGCCCAAGATAACCACTCGGGCAGCATTATCCACCGAAAACGGAAATTAAGTCCCGCAATAACAAAGCCAATAACAAACATTGCCCCGCTAAGCTTTATAATCAACTGCTGCTCTGTTTGCTCCTCTTTGGCATTGAGACGCTTTTTTAAAAGCTCGGGATTTTTTAACATCATAATAATGCCTGCAAAAAACATAGGAATAAACAAAATCCCCATTAACAGCCAAGCATTCCGCCAGTAGAAAGTTCCTGCCGATAAAAACAGCAAGAAACCTATAACAATTATGCCAATAAAAAATTTCACAATTGCCTGAATAAATAATCTTTTTGTCATAAATTTACTTTTTCAGCGTAAGAGCATACTTAACCTTTTCCACAATATTTTCCGCGGAAAGTCCGAATTCTTTGAGAAGATCAACAGCGGGACCCGAATGTCCGAAAACATCGTTTACGCCAACCTTTACAACAGGCACAGGACAGCACTCCGTGACCGCGTCGGCAACAGCAGAACCAAGTCCGCCGATAACGCTATGCTCCTCTGCGGTAACAATAACGCCAGTTTCATTAGCCGCCTTGCAAATAATCTCTTTGTCAAGTGGTTTGATAGTGTGGATATTGATAACTCTTGCGGAAATACCGTCTTTTTCGAGAGTTTCAGCCGCCATTATCGCCTCGTTTACCATAAGACCTGTAGCAACAATAGTTACATCCTTGCCGTCTTTAAGCTGAACGCCCTTGCCGACCTCAAATTTGTAAGTGTCCTTGTCGTTAAAAACAGGTACAGCAAGACGTCCGAAACGTAGATATACGGGACCGTCAATATTGATAGCCGCCTCAACCGCCGCCTTTGCCTCAACGTCGTCGGCAGGGTTGATAATTGTCATTCCGGGAATAGTCCTCATAAGAGCAATATCCTCATTGCACTGGTGTGTCGCGCCGTCCTCGCCAACGGAAATACCCGCATGGGTCGCGCCTATCTTAACATTAATGTGAGGATAACCGATAGAATTACGTACTATCTCATAAGCTCTGCCCGCAGCAAACATCGCAAAGGAACTTGCAAAAACCTTTTTACCCGTTGAAGCAAGTCCCGCCGCAACGCCCATCATGTTTGCCTCTGCAATTCCGCAGTCAATAAACCTTTCGGGACACTTTTTCTTGAAAATTCCCGTTTTGGTAGCCGCCGCCAAGTCCGCGTCCAAAACCACCAAATCTTCATATTTATCCGAAAGCTCAGCAAGAGCCTCACCGTAGCTTTCTCTTGTAGCCTTTTTAATTACATCTGCCATTTTCCGCACTCCCTTTCTTACGCCTGTAATTTTTTCAACTGCTCGTTAAGCTCGTCCATAGCCTGCTTATACTGCTCCGCATTGGGTGCTGAACCGTGCCAGCCCACTTGATTTTCCATATAGGAAACGCCCTTGCCCTTTGTGCTGGTCTGAACGATAGCCACTGGCTTGCCGTTTATCTTTTCCGCCTCGTCAAAAGCGCGTTCAATATCGTCAAAATCGTGAGCATTCATTGTTATAACATACCAGCCGAAAGCCTCAAACTTGTCGGTAATAGGCATAGGCGAGCAAACATCTGTAATTTTGCCGTCTATCTGCAAGCCGTTGTTATCAACAATAGCAACAAGATTGTCAAGCTTGTTGTGAGCCGCAAACATTGCTGCCTCCCAAACTTGTCCCTCCTCGATCTCGCCGTCTCCCAAAATTGCGTAAACCTTGTAAGGAGCTGAAGAAAGCTTTCCTCCCAGAGCCATGCCGCAGGCGGCGGAAATACCCTGACCGAGAGAACCTGTGCTCATGTCAACACCGGGAGTACCTTTCATATCGGGATGACCCTGAAGCATCGCTCCGATATGACGAAGCTTTTTCAATTCCTCCTCGGGGAAAAATCCTCTCTGCGACAAAACCGAATAAAGCGCGGGAGCACAGTGTCCCTTAGAGAGAACCACTCTGTCCCTGTCAGGCATTTTAGGATTCTTCGGGTCAACGTTAAGCTTTGCAAAATAAAGATATGTCAGCAGATCGCTTATTGAAAGCGAACCGCCGGGATGTCCCGACTTAGCGTTGTAAACGCCCTCGATTACCCCCATTCTCACTTTACAAGCCGTTGCTTCAAGCTGCTTTTTGATTGTTGCGTCCATATTTTACCATTCCTTTCTATTTATTTCAATTTATCCAAATAATCAATTGCCTCAGCAATAGCTCCCTCTTCACAGGTAGACTTTGTCACATAGTCCGCCGATTTTTTAACAATATCCTGCGCATTTTGCGGCGCAATTGCAATATCGGCAAACTCCAGCATTTCAAGGTCATTATTGTAATCTCCCGCCGCAGCAACTGTAAAGGTATTCCACTTTTCAATCTCCCATAGCTTTTTCAGTGCAGAACCCTTTGTACAGCCTTTTGGCAGACATTCAAACAGGAAATCTCCCGATATTACAAAGCTTGTTTTGTCCCAGCCCATTGCTGCAGCGTAGTCAGAAAGCTCTCTTACCCTGCCGCCGCCCATTGAATAAAGCACCTTGCACCAGCCGTTTTTAGGAATTTCCTCCAAACTTTTTTCGGTATACGGCAAATGAGTCATGCTCAGATGAAGCTGCTCCCACTCGGTCATGTTTACAACAAAAATACCATCAGGGAGATTTACCTCAACTCCCATTTCGGGAAATTTTTCCATAAGAGATATAGTATACTCTCTCGCCGCATCATCAATGCATTGTTCATATAAAATTTTCTTTTTGTCAACATCATATATCAGACCGCCATTATTTAGAATGACGGGTGCGTCGGGCTTTAACGGTGCAAAAAACTGCTCTGAAGCTTGTATTATACGCCCTGTTGCAATGGTGAAAATACCGCCGTTTTGTCTGAAATACTCGATAGCGTTAATATCTTTTTCGTTCAAAAGCTTGCTCTGTGGGAGCAATGTTCCGTCTAAATCGGTAATAAAAACTGTATTTGAAAATTTCGGCATAAAACCATTCCTTATTTTGAAAGTTTTTCCAGTACAAAATTAAAATAATCGGGTAAATCGCTGTCAAATTCGTAATATTTTCCGTCAATCGGGTGAACAAATCCTATCTTCTTCGCATGAAGACATTGACCCTCACAGTATTTTGAGGGCTTTCCATAAACGTCATCACCAAACACAGAGTGTCCGATATATGACATATGGACGCGAATTTGGTGCGTTCTGCCTGTAAAGAGTCTTAACTTTACATAGCTATAATTATTAAATTCCTCCAATATCATATACTCTGTCTTAGCTTCTTTGGAATTTTTCTCAGTAACACACATCTTCTTGCGATCAACAGGGTGCCTGCCTATGGGAGCATCAATAATTCCCGTCTGTTCCTTGAATCTTCCGCAGACAACAGCATGGTATTCGCGCGTAAAGGTGTGAGCCTTTATCTGTTCAGCAAGTCCAACGTGCGCTTTGTCCGTCTTTGCAACAATAAGCAGTCCACTTGTGTTTTTGTCTATTCTGTGAACTATTCCCGGACGTATCACTCCATTTATGGAGGAAAGCTGCCCCTTGCAGTGAAACAGCAGCGCATTTACAAGTGTTCCGCTGTAATTTCCGACCGCAGGGTGTACTACCATTCCCTTTGGCTTATTTACCACCATAAGATGTTCGTCCTGATAAACAATTTCTATAGGAATATTTTCGGGAACAACGTTAAGCTCCACAGGTTCGGGGACTTCAACCACAATAATATCCCCTATCTTCACGGAGTAACTTTTTGCCGCAAACTTGCCGTTTACCGTGATTTTATGTTCAGCAATAAGCTTTTGCAGCATTGAACGCGATATATCCCCGTTCTGCTCGGATATCCACTTGTCAATGCGTGCTCCATCGCCGTTTTCAACCGTATATTCAAGTTTGTTCATGAATTTGTTCCTTTTCAGAATTTTCCTTGGCAATAATTTTCGGTTCTATAAAAAATAAAAATATCAGCAGCAATATTGCACCCAAAACCACGCAAATATCAGCAAAGTTAAATACTGCAAAGTCAAAAAGCTTTACATCAAGATAATCAATAACGTAGCCTAACCTTATCCTGTCAATAAGATTTCCAACGCCGCCTGACATTATCATCACCGAACTTACAAGAAAAAGCGTTTGCTTGTGCTTATACTTTATCGTAAAAATAAGAAGAACCGCTAACATGACTGTTACCAAAACAGTTAGAAACCACCTTGCCCCGCTAAAGCTGCTGAAAGCCGCCCCTGTGTTTTCACAGTACCGCAGACCCATTATTTCTAAATCCCCGAAGCGTATAAAGTCCATAGACTTTACAGGCAAAAGATTTTCCACAACCCACCATTTTATGATCTGGTCGGCAGAAACAAGAATTACTCCTAAAATCAAAAGAAAAATCAGCATTTTAAATCCTAACTTAGTCTAAGCCAAGGGGAAATTCCTTGGCTTAGAAAATTTTTATTAATGATTTGTTTTAATTTCGTTTGCACAACGTTCGCAAAGCGTTGGGTGTTCAGTATCAGTACCGACAGTATCGGAATATACCCAACAACGCTCGCATTTTCCGCCGCTTGCTCTTTCAACGCTGTATGTTACTCCCTCGAAGCTGTCGCTCTTAAACTCACCGTTTCCGTCAGGAAGTATCTCTACTGCCGAAACGATAAATACCTTTTCAAGAATATCCTTGAAAGAACCGAACTTTTCGCTGTAACTTCCTGCGTAAATTATGACCTTAGCTTCAAGTGGCGCACCGATAAATTTATTCTGACGTTTTGCTTCAAGTGCTTTTGTAACGTCGGAACGAAGCTTATAAATAGTATCCCACTTTTCAGTAAAGCTTTCGTCCGCAGTAATATCAAGTTTTTCAGGCATTTGGTTCATACAAACGCTTCTTGAGTCGTCCTCAGCGGAATGAGGCATATATTTCCAAATTTCCTCAGCAGTAAAGCAAAGTATAGGCGCAAGCATTCTTGTCAGTGCGCTCAATATCCTGTACATTGCAGTTTGTGCAGCACGTCTGTCAACGGATTTTTCACCCGTACAGTAAAGCCTGTCCTTAATAATATCAAGATAGAAGTTTGACATATCGGTTATACAGAAATTGTGGATACTGCTTACTACAATGTGGAAATCAAACGCATCATATGCCGTCTTTACCTTGTCAATAAGAGAATTGAGCTTTACAAGCGCCCACTTGTCTATCTCATGAAGTTCATCGTTGGAAACAATATCCTTTTCGGGATCAAAGCCGCTGCCGTTGCAAAGGTTACCCAAAATGTAACGTGCCGTATTTCTGATTTTCTTGTACGTATCTGAAAGCTGCTTCAAAATTTCCTTGGAAATTCTTATATCGGAATGATAGTCCGAAGAAGCCGTCCACAAACGTAGAATATCAGCGCCATATTGGTCGGTAATTTCGTTAGCTTCGATACCGTTGCCCAAAGACTTGTGCATAGCCTTGCCCTCGCCGTCAACAACCCAGCCGTGGGTGCATACAGCTTTATAAGGCGCTCTCCCCTTCGTTGCAACAGAAGTAAGCAGAGATGACTGGAACCAGCCTCTGTACTGATCCGCACCCTCAAGATAAAGGTCTACAGGAGTCTCAAAACCCTGCTCGTCCATAACTGCCTTGTGTGTAACGCCGCTGTCGAACCAAACATCGAAAATATCCTTTTCCTTTATAAATTCTGTACAGCCGCATTCACACTTTGTTCCTGCCGGAATAAAATCCTTAGCTTCTTTAAGATACCATGAATTAGCACCCTCTGCTCGGAACATATCCGAAACAGCCTTGATAGTTTCATCGGTAACAATAGGTTTTCCGCAATCCTTGCAGTAAACCACCGGGATAGGCACGCCCCATGTGCGCTGACGTGAGATACACCAGTCGCTGCGGTCGCTTACCATTCCCTTAATTCTGTCGTGACCCCATTCTGGAATCCATTGAACCTCGTCTATAGCCTTTATCGCCGCGTCCTTAAAGTCCTTTACCGAGCAAAACCACTGCTCCGTTGCACGGAAAAGAACCGGATTCTTACATCTCCAGCAGTGAGGATATTGGTGAACTATCTTTTCAAGAGCAAACAGCGCGCCGCAGTCCTCCAGATCCTGTGCAATAACTTTATTGGAATCGGTTGTGGTAAGACCTGCATACTTGCCCGCATCAGCAGTCTGAACGCCCTTTGCGTCAACAGGTACAACAATGCCTATTTCAGGATACTTTTTGCATACTTCAAAGTCGTCAACACCAAATCCGGGAGCAGTATGAACGCAGCCCGTACCGCTTTCAAGCGTAACATGGTCACCAACGATAACAAGAGAATCACGCTCCATTATCGGGTGCTTTGTAACAATATATTCAAGCTCTTTGCCTTTGAAGGAGCCGACTGTTGTGAAATTCTCTATCTTAGCGGCAGCCATGGTAGGCTTTACAAGCTCCATAGCCATAATGTAATTTTCACCGTTTGCCTGAACCACTGTGTACTCATACTCGGGACCGAGACATATTGCAAGGTTTCCGGGGAGTGTCCATGTTGTGGTAGTCCAAATAACGAAAAATGTTTTGTCAAGGTCGAGACCGAGAGCGGAAAGCTTGCCCTTATCGTCCGTTACCTTAAATTTAACGTATATTGAATGGCACGGGTCATTCTCATACTCGATCTCCGCTTCAGCAAGAGCTGTCTGACAATCGGGACACCAATATACGGGCTTTAAACCCTTATAAATGTACCCCTTACTATACATATCACCGAAAATTTCAACCTGTCTTGCCTCGAAAGCAGGACGAAGCGTAAGGTACGGGTTGTCAAAATCCCCCCAAACGCCGAGACGCTGAAACTGTTTGCTTTGGTTCTCAACCTGCTTTAAAGCATACTCCTGACAATGCTTTCTAAGCTCAACTGGAGGTATCGCGCCGTTCTCCACGCCCATTTCTTTAAGAGCCTTAAGCTCGATAGGCAGACCGTGTGTATCCCAACCGGGAATATATGGCGAACAAAAACCGCTCATATTTTTATAGCGGACGATTATATCCTTAAGCACCTTATTAAGAGCTGTTCCCGTGTGGATATTGCCGTTCGCGTAAGGAGGTCCGTCATGAAGAACATAACGTGGCTTGCCCTCGTTCTTTTCAATCATAGCATAATAAGTTCTGTCTTTTGCCCAGTGTTCAAGCATTGCAGGCTCTTTCTGAGTAAGATTGCCCCTCATCGAAAATTCGGTCTGGGGGAGATTAAGTGTTGAATTATAATCCTGCGCCATTGGTAATTCTCTCCTTGAAATTTATTTATTTTGTCCGAATTTTAATTCTCCGAACTTGCTTTCAGCCCTTACAGAGCCTACGTTTACGTGCTCGTCAAAGGGGAAAGGATTTTTTTCTGTTTTAAACGGATTATCCATAACCCGTGTCGCCTCCATGCTCTGCTCCTGACGGACAGGCTCGGTAGCGGGAGCTTCCTCCTGAGGTGCGGCAGCAGCCTGCTGTACCGGTGCGGCAGGCGCGGGTGCGGGAGTCGGCTGCGTTTCGGCTGAATCCTCAGAATCGTCTTCATAATCGGGAATAGCCGTTATCTGCTCCAAATGCTGCTTGTACATACTTAAAAGATTTGCCTTAAAATCGGAGACTTCCTGCTGCATTTTTACAAGGCAGCGTTTTTCCTTTTCAAGCTGAACAGTAGTAGAGCCGATAATTTCACTCGACCTTTTATTGGCGTCCGCAAGAATTTCAGCAGCCTTAGCCTGTGCCTCGCTAACGATAGCCCTGCCCTGCTTCTGCGCCCCGATAAGAGCGTCCTTTAAAGCGTCCTCATCCTTTTTGTACTCTCTTACACTTTCCACAAGGACTTCGATCTTCTTTTCAGCATCTTCTTTTTCCCTTTGGTACTGTGCGATCTGCTGAGCGATCTCGCGAAGAAAATCATCGACTTCCTCGGTTTTGTAACCGGGTCTCGCCTGTTCAAACCGCTTGTTGTTAATATCCTTAACGCTTAACATAGCCTTTCACCTCATTAAATATATTTTTTTACAGTAATATGAAATCTGTCCTTTTTTGTTTTTCCGTTTACGGAATGAAGGATAAATTTCCCGTATCCTCTTGCCGAAAAAATATCTCCCTCCGAAAGCTGACGGGAAGCAGATATTTCAGTGCTGTACATTACGGAAACATTCCCGCCCTTTATCAGCATAGCGGACTTTTCACGGCTTATGCCCGCTGCCATACTGACAATACTGTCCAAACGAAGAGAAGAAACCGTACCGCTTTTTTCTGTAAAATTATTTTCTGCATGAACAACAGGGTCTTTTACCTCCGTTATTTTTACGCCTACCGAGCCTATCTTGTTTATTTCAAACATAAGCGCATCCTTGACGGAAGCATGCACAAACGCTGTTGCCCTGCCGCTTTCTATTATTATATCGCCGATAACGTTTCTCTTTAACTGCTTTGACATGAACGCGCCGAGAAAATCCCTGTGAGAAAGCTTGTCCGCCTCGCGATATTTGAATACCAATGCGGAAATCGGAAAGCTTTCCGTGTCCTCCCAATAAGGCGGGAATACACCCAAAATTTTCCTCAAAGCGCCATCAAATCCGCCGTAAAGTTTATAAGCTTCACACTTTTGCTCAACCATTACAGACTCAGCAAGCACTGCCTCATGTTCATTCAGAAAATAAGAAAACCTCGGCTGATAGCTTTTTTCGCATATCTCTATCATGTCAAGCAAATGCGAAACAAGCAGCCTGTCTTCCTCAGGAAGCGACAAATAATAACTGTTCAGCCTGCCCATTTATCAAAGGAATACGCCGTTGTTTTCCAGTTCGCCAACAAGATCCTCTCCAACAAATCCAACGTTGTATGGAGTAATAATAAATGTATTGTTTGCAACGGGTTTGATGTTTCCCCCATTAGCGTAAGCAACACCGCCGAGGAAGTCGATTATCCTTCTTGTAACATCGGGAGTTGTAGATTCAAGATTAAGAACAACAGTTTTTTTAGAATTAAGGTGGTCGGCTATCTGCTTAGTATCCTGAAAAACCTCGGGCTTTACAAGAATTACCTGAAGCTGCGCAGTAGCATGAATATTGACTATCTTATTCTGCCTGTTCACATCATCATTTTCATAATTATCATTTGAGTTATCAAATGTATCGAAATCGTTGTCTTCCTCTGTGTCCATACCCAGTATTTCCTTTAAATTGCCAATAAAACTCATTTTTTTTCTTCCTCTCTGTATTTTCTGGCGCCAAAAATTCCGGAACCTATTCTTACTATATTTGAACCGTATTTAACGGCAAGAGCATAATCTGCGGACATACCCATTGAGAGTATCTCCATATCAGCATTTTCAAAATGTTCTGATCTCAAATCGTTGAAAAGCCCGTTCATTTTATAAAATGATTCCTCGGACTTTCCAGGCGGAGGTATAGTCATAAGACCCTTTACCTTTATATTCTTTAGATCCCCCGTTCCGTAAACAAGCTCACGCAAGCCGTCGGGTGAAACTCCGCTCTTAGTGTATTCACCGCCTATATTAACTTCCAGCAGAACGTTCATAACCACGCCCGCCTTGGCAGCCTGTCTGTCAATTTCCGCCGCAAGCTTTAAACTGTCAACAGAATGTATCATTGTTACACTGTCAATAATATATTTGACTTTATTGGACTGCAAATGTCCAATAAAATGCACCTCTGCGTTTTTATCGTAAAATTCTCTTTTTTCAAGATATTCCTGAACCCTGTTTTCGCCGAGAAGATCTATCCCTTCCCCTGCCGCAAGATTCACTCTCTGATAAGGAACCGTTTTTGTAACAGCCATAAGCCTTACAATATCGTCCCGCTTTCTGTATTTTGCTTTAGCCTCTTCGATGTCAAACCTTATTTTTTTTAGGTTTTCCGAAATATCAAAATCCATAGCTTCCCACCTTGATTTTGTAATTCTTTATAGCGTCAAGCCGCTTCCTCGTCCAAGCTTTCAGAATATTCTCCTGTCGTCTCTTCTTCACCGCTAATTTCTTCATCGGTAACCGAAGTCGAATTATAATTGATCTCCTCTTCTTCAGGCTCATCAGCAGTAGTTTCAGAAACGTACAGATCTTCTGAAATTTCTCCCTCTACTATTATGTCATCATAAACGCTGATATAATCTGCATCGGATGTTATCTGGGATAAAATATATTCCTCGCATTCATATATCGGTTTTATTTTCTTAAAAGAAATTCTTTGTCCCAACAGTATGTAAACACCTTTTTCGTTTTTATCGTTGAAACGTATTGCCTCTCTCGGTACCCTTATTCCGTCATAATCATTTAAAATAAGCTCTACCCTTTCAACTCTGCGCTGAACAAGGTTGTATGTAAGCTTGTCACATGAAAGAACGATCATGCTTTCGTTCGGATTATCCGATTCTATCAAATTCTCAACAACTGCAGTAAGCCTGTCTGGAGTGGAAGCAAATTTTACCGTAATGCTGCTTCCAATACGAAAATCAGCCGCATTGGGGTCTACAATGCCTGCCATTTTCCATTCGTATCCGTCAACCATTTTGCCTATAGCCCTGCTTGAATAATTTGATCCCGAGCCTGAAATAACGTCCTTGATATCGCTGACGGTAAGAGTGTCTATATTATCAAGCGAGAGCTTGCTCTCAAACCCGTCGGTATGGCTTATGAAGTAACCTGTACTGTCAGTAGTCACAGCGTCAATAGGTTCCCTTTTCTTAGCCTCAAGCTGAGAAATTTGAGAATTAAGACTGTTTATAGCATCGTTGAAATCTGTTTCCTCATTAATAATGATTTTATATATGTCCATAAGTGTCTGCAGTTGTTTTCTTTCTTTCGCCAAAGCTTCAAGATCGTCCTCGGCGATCAAAAATGCGATAGTCTGATATTCCTCGTCAATAAGCGCAGAAATAAACTCCGGCTGTGCCGCTTCTGTCGTACCCGGATTTTGCGCACTTTCAAGAAGCTCAACTTGTTCCTTCAGCTTTTCTATCTGCTGATTTATATAAATGTCATTTTCGCTTTTATAAACATACGCAACTACCGAACCGTTTGCGATCTTGCTGCCGTCCGCATTAGGATAGCTTAGTACGCCGCTTGTTCCCCCGTATACGGGAGTTTCATTCCTTATGTAAACTCCTTGGAACGAGATCTTTTCGGCAGACGAATACAAAACCGCCGTTTCCGTAATATAAGAATCTTGAAACTGAATGCTGATCTGACTGAAAACCGTGATCAGAATAAACAGCGACAGAAGAAAAACAAGGATTCTGACTGTAACTGTATTCATATACGACCTACTCTTCCGAATCGAGTATCGCGATAGTTTTTGAAGGAATAATTGTAGAAATAGCGTGCTTGAATACAAGCTCCTGCTTTCCGTCGCACTCAACTATCACAGCATAGCTGTCAAATCCCTTTATAACGCCCTTGAACTGAAATCCGTTCGTAAGTATGAACGTTGCGGGAAGTTTGTCCTTTCTTACCTGATTAAGAAAAACATCCTGAAGGTTTATATTTTTATTCATTTTACCATTCCTTCCGTATCAGGACACATTTTTTGCCTTAAGCATTTTTACAAAAAAGAAAATGCTTAAAAATATTATATCACATAATTTTTGATTTGGCTACTGTTTTTTTACATATTTCAATAATTTCATCAAAATTATTGAAATCGTCCAAATAAATCCAGTTAATTCGGTAATCCCGACGAAACCACGTTAGCTGTCTTTTGGCATATCGCCGTGAACCGAGGCGAATTTTGTCAAGACACTCCTCTAAATCAGCCTCCCCCTTAAAGTACGGTATAAGCTCCTTATAGCCTATCGCTTGGCAAGCTGTACCGAGACGTTCGTTCTCATATACAGCTCTGCACTCCTCGACCATACCATTTTCCGCCATAATACCCACTCTTTTATTTATCCTATCATAAAGCACGTCCCTGTCACGGTAGTTCAGACCTATCATGCAAAGCTGATAATCTGACCCTTTTCCCGCGTTTGCCCGCTTGTAATCACTGAATTTCATTCCCGTAAGCTCATATATCTCCAAAGCTCTGACAATTCTTATAATATTCTGCGGAGGAACATTTTCAGCAGTCTCCGGGTCGATCTCCGCAAGCCGCCTGTGCATAATCTCTTCTCCAAGCCTTTCGGCTTCTTCGGCAAGCCTTTTCCGCACTTTTCCGTCAGACCCTACAGTATCCGCATTGTCAAAGTTCACATTGTCTATAAGCGAATTGATGTACAAACCTGTCCCGCCCACAAGTATCGGCAGCTTGCCCATTGCGTGTATATCGGCAATTTTTTCCTTTGCAAGCCGTACATAGTCCGCAACGCTGAACTGTGAGTCCATATCGGCAATGCTTATAAGGTGGTGAGGTACACCCTCGATTTCCTCCTCCGTTGGCTTAGCCGTAGCAATGTCCAAACCCTTGTATATCTGCATTGAATCGGCGGAAACCACTTCCCCGCCGTATTCTTTTGCAAGGGCAATGCCAAGAGCAGTCTTGCCCGAAGCTGTTGGACCGCATACTGTCAATAATGGAATTTTTTCCAACAAAACACCTCCGCTGGTTACCTAATCATCATAAATTCCAAGAAAGGAAGTGATTTTCCCATGGGAATATTCCCCCTCTATTACGCCGAATTCGGGATCGTAATATACACCGTCATACAGCAGTACCCAGTGTGTATATCCGCCATTGGCGTGTACCGTCAATATCGACCTCTTGTGAGGTTCGGGATTTTTCTTTGACACTCTGACATTCCTTTCGGCGTGTTTTATGCCATAACGGTCAAGTATTTCAATAAGCTGCCCGATGCTTGTCGAGCCGTTTGTTCTCATATCATTTATGACCGTGTCAATGTCCTTTCCCGAAAGCATAGCTATAACCGCCTGTCCACAGGTTTCAAATGTCGGCTGTTTAACCAAATTCATACCATATACTCTCCTTTTTAAACTATTCTCTTAAACTGCTTCTCAAGCTCCCGTTTTGTAAGCTTGAACATAACAGGTCTGCCGTGGGGACAGTACCTTATCCTCTCATCGGTGAGAATTGTCCTGACTATCTCAGAAAGCTCTTTCAAGGACGTTATATCGTTAGCCTTTATCGCCGCCTTGCAGGCAAAGGTGTGGTACATATCGTCCAGTATCTCGGGCATTGGATTGGCTTTGTTTTCACTGATATTCCGTGCAAGCTCGATGATAAGGTCTTTAGGCTCGCAGCCGTCAAGTATACTCGGTATCCCAAGGACGCTTACCTTTGACGCACCCGATATTTCAAACTCAAATCCAAGCTCACTGACAAAATCCTTATTCTGCATAAGAGCGTTGAATTCCTCAAAATCAAGGAGGACTTCCTCTGATTGCAGCAAAAGCTGGCAAACAAGCTTCTGATCGCCCGATCTTAGCTTTTCAAACAGTATACGCTCGTGAGCGGCGTGTTTGTCCACAAAAATAATGTCACCCTCAACCTCGGCTATTATGTAATTTTTGAATGCTTCTCCTATTACCCTGAAATATATCTCCTTAGGCGGTTCGGGAACGGGTTTTTCCGTTTTTTTCTCAAAGGACGACTCGGAAATATACTTAAAATCCACGCTTTCCGCTGGCGCAAGCTGCTCTATAGGCACTTCATCGGCAGCATTTTCTTTTGATATTTCATATGGTATATTTACAATATCTGCATCTGCGGACCGCTCTGCGTTAATGACAGTTTCCGCCAAAGACTTCTGCTGAAAGGGCTTGCTGACTACAGCAATATGCTCCGCAGGCGCGGCGTACTGAACAGGCATATCCTCATGATGATATGTTATCTCGGAAACAACCTCACGCTGTTTATTCTCCATGTGCATTTGAGTGTACACAGGCTGCTCTTCGGGGAGCGGCTTGGTGTAATCTGTTTTAGGTTGTTTTATAGTAATTTCCGCAGGCTGCGTATCAAGAAGTATGGCATTTTTTACCGCAAAGAAAATGCTGTCTGCAATTATTCTGTCGTCGGTGAACCGCACCTCTATCTTTGCAGGGTGGACGTTCACGTCCAAAACAGAGGGCGGAATAGTCAGCCGCAGAACGCAGGACGGAAACTTACCCTCCATAATGCTGTTCATATAGGCGTGTTCGAGAGAGCGTGTACAGGTCAGGGACTTTACATATCTACCGTTTATAAAAAAGTGCTGCATTGTGCGGTTGGGTCTGCCGAAAAGGGGTTTTACTGTAAAGCCGTCAAGCTTTATACCGTTCAGCTCATAATCAACAGGGATCATTGAAGCCGCAAACTGCCTGCCCATGACCGCGTACATCGAGGAATACAGCTCACCGTCCCCCGGAGTAATAAATTCCTGCTTGTTGTCACGGATAAACTTAAAGGCGATTTCGGGGTGAGAAAGAGCTATTTTATCCACGATAGAAGCAATTGCATTGCCCTCCGCAACGTCCTTTTTAAGGAATTTCAGCCGTGCAGGGACGTTGTAAAAAATATCTCTTATAATAATAGTAGTGCCGTTTGGGCAGCCGCTTTGCTCATATTCGACCGCTTCCCCGCCGTTTATAGCGTAATGAGTGCCGTACTCGCTGTCCGCAGTCTTTGTCAGCATATCAACCTTTGCCACAGCGCATATTGAAGCCAACGCCTCCCCGCGAAAGCCGAGGGTCATAATGCTGTTCAAATCGTCCTTGTCGTGAATTTTACTGGTCGCGTGACGAAGAAAAGCCGTGGGAACGTCCTCATGCTCTATCCCGCAGCCGTTGTCCGTAACACGGAGATAGCTTACGCCGCCATGCTTTATTTCAACAGTAATGCTTGTCGCACCGCTGTCTATGGAATTTTCAACCAGTTCCTTGACAATGGAGCTTGGACGTTCTATTACCTCGCCCGCAGCGATAAGCTCCGCTGTTTCCTTGCTTAAAACCTGTACTCTTGCCATTTATTTCTCCAATCAAATGTTATCTTTGCTTTTCATGAGGAATTATCAAGACTGCCTTGCATTTTGGACAGCGATATGCTTTATAACCGCTATAGCCTACTGCCTGTTGATTACTATATATTCTTAAATCGGGTTTAACAAAAAGCGACTGTGGAAATTTTCCATATTGTTCAATTGTTTCTTCACAGAACCACATAATGTTATTTGGTTCAAAACCCAAAAATCTGCCTGACCCCATAAGTCCTATACACCCTTTTTCCATATTTCCGCCGCATTTCGGACAATCCATGGAAATCCACTCCTATTCCAGCATATCACATAATTCTTTCAAAAAGTACTTAGCGTCCTCGTCAGTAAGCTCGTCAACATTGGTTTTCCTAAGCCTGTCTATTATCCTGTCGTTACCGATAGTGCCGAAAGAGATTTGGTCGTCGCTTTTTTTCACAATTTTGCAATCGTCCTGCTCCATTTCCGAAAGAAGCTGCTTTGCACGGTTCAGAACCTTATTGGGAAGTCCAGCAAGCTTTGCAACCTCGATTCCGTAGCTGTCATCAACGCCGCCTCGGACTATCTTTCGCAGGAATTTTATGTCCTCTCCCCGCTTTTTTACCGCAACGCTGTAATTTTTTACCCCCTCAAGCTCGTCCTCAAGCTTTATAAGCTCGTGATAGTGTGTGGCAAAAAGAGCCTTGCAGCCAAGCACACGGGAATTTGCGATATATTCCGCAACGGAAGTTGCAATACTTATTCCGTCGTATGTGGAAGTACCCCGTCCCACTTCGTCAAGAATAACAAGACTCTGCTTTGTGGCATTTTTAAGAATATCCGCAACCTCGCTCATCTCCACCATAAACGTTGACTGCCCCGCCGTAAGGTCATCGGAAGCACCTACCCTTGTGAAGATTTTATCCACAATTGAAAGCTTTGCGTATTTTGCGGGGACAAAGCAGCCCATTTGCGCCATAAGACAAATAAGCGCGGTTTGCCGCATATATGTGGATTTACCCGACATATTAGGTCCGGTAATTATGGACATTCTGTTGCTGCCCAAATCAAGATATGTATCGTTTGGAACATAAATTTCGTCCGTGAGCATAAGTTCAACAACAGGGTGTCTGCCGTCCTTTATGTCGATTATGCCGTCAATGGCAATTTCAGGCTTTGTATACTCGTTTTTCAGGGCGGTGTACGCAAAGGAACAAAGCACGTCCAACTGCGCTACTGCGGAGGCCGTTTCCTGCACTTTTACAAGCTGCGTTGCGACAAAGTCCCGTACTTCGCAGAATATGTCGTACTCCAGCGAAAGCACCTTTTCATTAGCCCCGAGTATCTCATTTTCGGCAACTTTTAATTCTTCGGTAATAAATCTTTCACAGTTGGTAAGCGTCTGCTTTCTGATATATTCGGGAGGGACTTTATTAAGATAGGACTTTGTTACCTCCATATAGTACCCGAAAACACGGTTATAGCTTATTTTCAGATTTTTTATTCCTGTACGTTCTTTTTCCTTTTCCTCAATGCCACTGATAATGTCCTTACCGTTTTTGATAATGCTACGCAAACGGTCAAGCTCCTCGTTAAAACCGTCGCGGATAACGCTACCGTCCTTTGCGGAAACGGGAGGCTCGTCCACAAGGGCATTTTCGATCAGTCCGGAAATTTCGGAAAGCGTGTGGATATTTTTGTTAAGCTCTACCATAAGCTTGCAGGAGAAATTGTCCAAAAGCATTTTTATATTCGGCAGATGCAGCGCAGTTAAGGAAAGAGATTTCAAATCACGCGGAGTGGCGGTCTTGTACATTACCCTCGTCATAAGCCGCTCAATATCGTAAATTCCCGAAAGCTCGTCGGAAAGCTCCTCGCGGATAACGGACTGTCTGCAAAGCTGCTCCACAGCATCAAGACGGTTTATAATAATTGCGGGCTTTATAAGCGGCTGCTCTATATAGGCTTTAAGCAAACGCTTGCCCATAGAAGTTTCCGTGTGGTCAAGCACCCACAGCAGGCTTCCCTTTTTTTCCTTGCTCCGCATTGTTTCAGTAAGTTCAAGATTACGTCTTGCGGTCAAGTCAAGTTCCATGAAAAAGCTGTCATTATACCGCTTTATTTCTGTAAATCTGCCTATCAAAGCCTTTTGAGTATCGCTTATGTAATCAAAAAGTCCGCAAACGCATGACGCTTCGGGAGTATCCTCACTAAGTCCGATCTCGCAAAGCTCGGAAACATTAAACTGTTTAAGCACCGTTTCTTTTCTAACAGCCGCATCAAAATGCTCGCTTTCAAGAAGCTGAACGGAGCTGTTAAGCTTATTTCGTATAAACTCGTAAACCTCCTTATAGTCGAGGAATTTCTCATTAAAAAGAATTTCTACAGGCTCAAAGCGGGAAAGCTCGTTTACTACCTCATTCTGAATATCCTTACCCTTTTTATCAAAAAGGTGCACCTCGCCCGTTGAAATATCTGCAAAGCAAATCGTGCACTCGCTTTCACAGGCATATACCGAGCATATATAGTTGTTTTTGGACTCGTCCAGCAGACTGCTCTCGGTAAGAGTACCCGGCGTTACAATCCTTATAACGTCGCGTTCAACAATACCGCCCTTAGCGTCCTTTGGGTCGGTAAGCTGTTCGCAGATAGCGACCTTATGACCGTTTTCTATAAGACGTTTTATGTATAATTCACAGGAGTGGTACGGGATACCGCACATGGGCGCGCGTTCCTCAAGACCGCAGTCTCTGCCCGTAAGCGTAAGCTCCAGTTCACGGGAGACCATAATCGCGTCATCAAAAAACATCTCATAAAAATCCCCAAGACGGAAGAACAGTATATGCCCCTTATACTTATTTTTAACTGCAAAATACTGCTTCATCATAGGTGAAAGACGGTTAAAATCTATCTGCATAGCCATAATATGCCACAATTGACCTGCGCGTACAGATACACACAGGTCATAACTCCCTCCAATTAGAATATTAGAATTTAAGAAGCAAAAGGCATGAAATCTTGTTCCTTAAAATTAACAGTTCATATATCTTGCTTCTTGCCTATTATGCTCTTACTTAATTAACCGCAGCCGCCGCAGGTAGAACAGCTTCCGCTGCAGCCCTGCTGCTCTGTAGGACAGGTCATGGGATCTTCGCCGTTTGCCGAATAGGTTATTACCATATTTATCCTATTAAGCATATCGTCCATGGCATTTTTCGCCTCATTGTAGGCAGCCATATTTTCATTCGCCATAATTTCACCGTATAGGTTCTTTATGTCGTTGTCGAGAGCCGTAAGTCTCTCAGCGCTTCTATCGTCCTTGGACATTTCAACGTTAAGCTCCATACGCTTGTTCTGGAACTCTCCTATCATCTGCTGGAGCTTTTCGTCATTGTCGTTTGCCTCTTTAGCCTTGCAGTAAACAGCGTAACGCTCGTCCTCCTGGATCATTTTTCCTAATTCTCTTGCCTTGTCAATAACATTCATTTCAAATAATCTCCTTTTATTTACAATTTAAATTAAAGCATACTCATATGCGAGAAAACGTCCGCCGCAGCCGAATGCAGAAACAGAACTCCCTCGCCCCCCAAAAAATATTCCCTTGCCTGCTGTCTTTTTTGAGAAAGCTTTTCAAAGGCTTCACGCTGCAGCCTCATTTTCTCAAATTGCTCGTCCAAAAGCTTCTGACGCTCAGTCCTCAACTCCCAAAAATCCTTTTTCTCTTCCTCTTCATTGGTATCATTCTGCTGCTTGTTACGATATATTTCATACAGAGCCTCGCCAAGAATTTCTTCATCAGACTTTCCAACGCTTGTTCTTTTGTCAGCCTCAGCAGCCTCGGCAAGAGCGTCCACAAATGTCGCTCCGTTCGTACCTGAATTTTGAGAAATATATTTGCAGAATTCCGCCGCGCCTTTTATTCCCGAAATTGTCATAAAATCAACTCCTTTCAAAAGCTTGCACTAACCGATTATCTCACCCTGCAAAGCCCAGTTAAAGGCTTTAGTGATTTTTACTTGTTTTCGCTGTCCGATAACATTTTTATCTGCATTTGCTTCGACAATAATAAACTCATCGCTTTTCCCAGAAAAATACCCCTCTGTCTTGCTTTCCGAGTCAAAAAGCACGGTAAGAGTTCTTCCCACAAAGCGTTTGAACCCATTATCGGTAATATCCCGCTGCACATTGAGAAGTTCCCTCATCCACCTGCTTTTGTCCTCACCGGAGGTTCTGTCATCAATCTCAGCAGCCTTAGTACCCGTCCGTTTCGAGTATATAAAAGAAAAAATATTGTCAAATCTTACCCGTTTTATAACTTCAAGAGTTTGCCGAAAATCCTCATATGTCTCATTTGGGAAACCCACAATAATATCAGTACTGAACGAAAAATCTGGCATTACGCTTCTTGCGTAATCAACTATCTTCATGTATTTTTCAACTGTGTAATTCCTGTTCATAGCCGCAAGGATACGGTCGCTGCCGGACTGGAGCGGCAGGTGCATATGCTTGCAGACCTTATCACATTCAGCGATAGCGTCTATAAGCTCTCCGGTCGCGTCCTTGGGGTGAGAGGACATAAACCTTATCTTAAAATCCCCCTCTATTTTGTTTATCTCGCGGAGAAGCTCCGCAAAACTTATCGGCTCATCAAGATTTTTACCGTAGGAATTAACGTTCTGCCCCAAAAGCATTATTTCCTTGTACCCTGCGTATGCAAGCTCTCTTACTTCATTAAGCACAGCCTCCGGCTTTCTGCTCCGCTCTCTGCCGCGGACGTACGGCACTATACAGTATGAACAAAAATTGTTGCAGCCATACATAATAGGTACGCTTGCCTTTATACTGTCCGTCCTGTAAGCGGAAATATTTTCGGAAATTTCCCCGCTGTATTCGGAAATATCTACCGCTCTTTTCCGTTCGGAAAGAACCTCATACAAAAGCCGCGGCAGCTCTTTTACGGCGAACGTGCCAAAAATCAAGTCCACATGACGGTAGCTTTTTTTGATATTTTCAACGGTTTTTTCCTCCTGCGCCATACAGCCGCAAATGCCGATAATAAGATCGGGGTTGTTCTCTTTAAGCCTTTTGAGGTTGCCTATAAGACTGTAAACCTTTAATTCAGCGTTTTCACGGACGGCGCAGGTGTTATATATAATAAGGTCGGCAGCAGAGATATCCTCCGTAACGCCGTAACCCATTCCGCACAGCATACCCAGTATTTTTTCGCCGTCGCTGACATTCTGCTGACAGCCGAAGCTATGTAAATAGCAAAGCGGCGGAATTTCCTTTTTGGAAAAAATTTCCTTGATTTTATTTATATACTCGGACAAAACAGTTCTCCTTTTGGAAAATTGAGATTAGAAGACAGAATAATTCCTATCATTATATTATAACATATTTTGCCTTTAAATGCAACCTTTTTTGTATACTTTTTTATATTAAGAATTTGCATATATCTTCTCCTGCCCGTAAAACAGTCCTGTTACCTCCGCAGGAACAAAGCTGCCATATTCGGCGTACTTGGCGTATATACTCCCATCATATTCAAACAGGTATATTTCACGGTTGGGGGAATCTATATCCACAAGCTTATCGGCGTAAACATACTCCGCAAGGTCGGGATTTTCGCGGTATGGGTAAATTTCCGTACGCACCTCGCTCTCAATGTCGCCGTATTCAAAGGCTATACCCACCTCGGCAAAGCTTTCCAAATCGTCTATTCCCGAGAATATCATTGTAAATTCATATCCGTTTTCATGCTTGTTAAGCCTTGCGCTTTCAAACACGCAGCCATGCTCTGAGGAAATTCCGCCAATTACAAAAGTTTCAGCAATACGCTCGGTGCTGACATTTTCCGAATACGCCAAAATTCTATAGGGACGGTTCACCATGCCCATAACTCCCTTTACCCCAAAATACAGCACAAAAAATAACGCTATTGAAACGATCGTATATAACGCATTTTGCTGTTTTGTGTACACCTTACGGGTAATTGATCCTTCAACGGCAGCTTCGGTCTCTTCCGCATTTTCCGCTATGATTTCAATATTATTGTTATTTTCTTCCATTATGTTAAAATTGCTCCTTTCAACACCCTTTTTTTATAGGATATCACAAAAAAATTTTTTGGTCAAGTTTATAGTGAAATTTTTTTCAAAATGTGCTATAATATTTTTGTTATGTAAAAATTTTTCTCAAGGAGCAATACTGTAAACATGAAATATATGGTAAACTGGAATGGAGGCGACGGAGTTTTCGCCGTACCAGATTTCGCGGCAGACTGCTTAAAGCTTGCAAGCGGAAAGGCTGTAAAGCTTCTGCTGTACATACTTAAAAATAAAATTACCGACATTGATTTTGGAGCTTTTTCAGATATTCTGGATATTTCGTCCGAGGACGCAGAGGACGCCGTTTCCTACTGGCAGCAAGTGGGGGTTCTTTATCAGGACGGAAGTCAGCCTGCTGCCGTACCGACAAAAGAAGTTACGGAAAATGCCCACACTCATGCAACAAACACCGCTGCTGAACAAAGAGCAAAGGAAAAAGCCGCAAAAATGATCTCTCCCGAGGAAATAGCCGAAAGGGTAAACAGCTCTGACGAAATAAAATTTCTGTTTGATTCCGCCGAAAACGCTTTTGGGAAGATACTTAACTATACCGAGCAGAGAACTCTTATATGGCTTCAGGACTACTACAGCATTGCTCCCGATCTGCTGCTGATGATAATGAATCTGGCAAAACAGACCGGTAAAGCAAATATGAATTATGTGGAGAAAATTGCTATAAATTGGCATGAAAACAATATAAATAGCCATGAACTTGCCATGCGTGAAATCAATAGGCTTAAAAATTACTACTCGTTTGAGGGACAGGCTGCCGCAAAACTTGGACTTAACCGCACACTTACACCTACCGAAAGGAAATTTCTGAAAGAATGGTCTGATAAAGGCGTTTCCATTGACTTAGTAATTTACGCCTATGAAAAGACTGTCGACAATATCGGCAAGGTAAAATTCAGCTATATGAATAAAATTATAATAGGTTGGCAGGAGAACGGCATTACTACTGTTACAGAAGCCAAAACTGAGGCGGACAGGCGCAGTTTGCAAACACAGCAAGCACAAAACAGTATTTCAGCAGAGGGCGGCGGGGAACATTCATACAATCTCGATCTGCTGGTCGCTCACGCCATGAACAACACCCCCAAAATAAAGAAATAGACTATGAGAGGAGCATGATCATATGTCATACGATAAACGGCTCTACGAACAAGCCGAGCAGACGCTGAACAACAGACGGCTCAAAGCGGAGAGCAGGCTCGATCTTAATATTGCCGAAGCGGAAAGAAAAATACCCGAAATAGCCGAAATACGGCGGCAGCTTTCAAGCACAAGCATAGAGCTTTCAAAGCTTATAATAAAAAAAGATGGAGACTTCAGAAGCAACTTTGAAAGGATAAAAAATCAGAATTTGCAGGGTCAGGCAATGATAAAACGGCTTTTGAAGCAAAACGGCTTCCCAGAAAATCATCTTGAAGCGCAGTATTCATGCCGAATCTGCAATGACAGAGGTTACATAGGAGGCGACAGATGCGTTTGCTATAAGGAGCTTCTTAACCGTCTCGCGGTAGAAAAGCTAAATTCCGAAGCAAATATGCCAAAATGCGATTTCGAGCACTTTTCCCTCTCTTACTATGACAGCAAGCAGGAAAACGGCATTGACTGCCGCAAAAAAATGGAGGAGAACCTAAAATTTTGTCTCGATTACGCCGACAGCTTTTCACGTAATTCTCCCAGCCTTTTCCTTTTCGGAAAAACCGGAGTGGGAAAGACTCATATTTCTCTTGCCATCGCAAAAAGAGTTACAGAGCGCGGATATACCGCCGCTTACGGATCGCTGCTTAACTATCTCAGGCTTATCGAAAGGGAGCATTTCGGTCGTTCGGAAGATTCCGAATCGGACACCATGCAAATACTTATAAACACCGACCTGCTTGTCCTTGATGACTTAGGCTCGGAATTTCGCTCAAATTTTTATGAGTCCGCTCTGTACAATATCGTCAACTCCCGAATTAATCTTGGACTTCCCACAATTATCAGCAGTAATCTTTCTTCGGCGGAGCTTCAAAAAAATTACAACGACAGAATTATTTCAAGGATTTTTGGAACGTTCACCACCCTTTTATTTGTCGGCGAGGACATTCGTCAAATAAAACGGTTAAGAAATGAAATATAAAAAGCGGCTGCCCGAATTAAAAATTTCGGACAGCCGTTTTTTAGCTTATTTGATGCTTTTTAAAGATGCGGTACGCAAAAATTACACAAATACATGAGACAATTGCCGAAAAAGTCGGCAGGAAAATATAGGGCGGTATTATTGCTCCGAAAATTTCGTACTGATACTCATACATCGCACCCCAGTACGCCATCATATTTGTCGGCAGCAGGTTTTCAAGAGTATACAACCAAATAGGCGAACCATTGGGAACGGTTATAAACATTGGGACAATCAAAAGTATCGCCATTATTACAACAGTACTGAACGGCGTTTTGAACAGCGCCGAAAGCAGCGAGGTAATTGCCGCGAAAAGCAGACACGCCGCAAGCACGCAAACCGAATACAGCAGTGCGCTCCGACCTATGGTCATGTTGTACGGGAAAATATTTCCCAGCATTATAAGCGAGCCGTCTGCGCCGCCGCTGCCCCATACTATCATTGTTTCAGCGTAGTTTATAGCTGTCAGCAGGATAATCAGCGCTGCCGCAACAGTAAGCGCAGTCACAAGCTTTGCGCCGATAACAAGTCCCTTGCCGTGCTTTGAGGACAGTATCAGGCTCACTGCCCCGCTGGTGTATTCCTCCGAAAAAATACCCGCGATAATGATAGAGATTGCCGCACCCGCCATAATGGCTGTGGTGTACATTATTGTCACAAATCTACTGTAACCGCCGCTGTATTCGTATGTCAGCGTTTCGGGGGATTCTTCCAGGCATTTTTGCCAGTATGCCCGCACATTTTCACTTATTTGGGAATTATCAATAACATACTGCCTGTTTTCTCTGAAAATCCTGTTGAACTGTTCCGCCTGTTCGCGGGTAAGACTTTGAAAATCCTCTACACTGTTCAAGTCAAGCACCCACCTCACAATGCCGTAAATTTCGCTGTATTTTCTTGCCGTTTGCTGATATTCGGGCGTGTTGGTGTAATGTATACTGCCGTTCATAGGCACTTGCTTGTACGCCTCGACAGCCTCCATTATCAAGTCCGCGTCAATGACACGTCCGGAAAGCTCCTCACCGTATTTTCTGTCAAGCATTTCGTCCTCGTATCGGGAAACGGCGAACTCGTTCCCGTTTTCATCATAATAGTAGTAATTGCCGATAATAGTGCCGAAAACGCTTAACGCGCCCAAAATCAACACCAAAGCAAGCGTTATGACCGTCCGCCTTTTGCAGAGGGTCTTTTTAAATTCATAACCTAAAATATCGAAAAATAAATTCATATTTTCCTCCTTAAATTTATTTTGGTTGATACCGTTTATAGTGCAAATATCCCCACATTATCAAAGCGGCGGAAATTATAAAATATATTATCGGCGCAGCCTGATATGCAAAGAAATATTTTCCTCCGAAGCAGAACAGCTTTTCCGAAAAAGCGTTGCCGAAAGCCGCCGCCTTTGTGGGAAGAATGTTCCACAAGCGCGCAAGTACCCTATGGGACGGGTCAACGTCCAGCATATTTCCCACCATGAGCATTACAAACATTGTAACGAGCGCGGGCGTTCCGCTTGAAGTTATTTCGGAAATTATCATACATAACGCAGAAAGGATCACACCCTCGGCAATACCCATGCCTATAAGCGCGAGCATTGCCTCACCGCAGGTAATGTCAAGGGCAAGGTGAATATCTATTATCTGCATAGGCGCGTCAAAGCCCTCCATGCCGAAAAATGATGCCACAAGTATGATCCCCGAAACAGCCGTAAGCAGAAAGCAGGACACCGTAAAAGCCGCAGCCGCAAGCATTTTCGCGCCGTATGTCACAGTCTTACCGTATCGGGAGGAAAGTACTGTCCTGTCAGCTTTTGTACGCTTGTCCTGAGTGAAAATTCCCGATACGCATACCGCCGCCGCGAAAATAACCACTACGCCGCCGATAGCAATCGCCTGCACAATAACGCCGTAGCCATAACAATACCGATATATAAACGGCTTGGCAGTTTTTTCGTCCAAAGCCTTCAGGTACTGCTTTTCGCCCTCGTTAAGGCAATAGTAGTCCCATTCGTCCTCCATATATTTGGCACGGGAGCGGTAAAAATCCTCGGCGGTAATTTCGGCAAGGCTTTTTTCATAATAGCCGTTTACCGTTTCTATGAGCGTCCGCGCGTTGTCGTAGGCTCTTACATATTTGATGTACTCCATGGAATTTTTATCGTAGCTTTCTCCTATGTCGGAAACCTTTTCCGTCTCCCGCAGGAACGCGATAAAATCGTCGTCTAACGCCATTCCGGACAGCTCCTTGTCCTGCTCAATATCCGCTTTCAGCACGACGCGGTAACCCTCCGAAATGCTGCCGCGTTCCGTGTCAATACTCATTTCATAAAATAATATGTTTATAAGCAAGCTTGCCGGTACGCAAAGCGCGCTGACGGCAAGGGCTATCCAAGTGGATTTTTTCTTTAACAACTTTTTGAATTCAAATTTTAAAAGTGTAAAAAACATTTTTCCAAACCTCCGAAATTATTTCACGGTCTGATGTTTACTGAATTTCCATGCTGCAATTGGAGCGCATATAATAAAAATAAGTATAGGAGCGGCTATCATCAGATACGGCGACCAGATGTGAAAATATATATTTGTACGGAAAAGCTCAGTGTAGTCACTCATAAACGGAATAATTGCAGTTATAAAGCTACAACTTTCGGGTACTGCTCCCGACATCAGCATTGGTACGATAATTACAAGCATAGCCGATGCCGCCGCAGGAAAAACAATATTCATAACAGATGACAGAAGAAGCGTCACCGCGGTTATGGCAATACAGGATAAAAATCCCAAAGCGATAAGGTAAAGCTCCGCCTGAAATATCGTCATAGGCACGGCGGCGATAGGCTTTATAAGCTGTATAGGACAGTCCAGCGCTCTTGTTCCGCAGAAAATAAGCTGCCCCGCAACGTAAATACCCATGCAGAGCAGGTACACAACAGATGAAAACACAGCCGCCGCGGCAAGCTTTGCAAACGCCAGCCTGCCCCTGCCGCGCCGCGCACTCAGCACAACGCTGTCGGTTTTCTGCTGATATTCAAGCGCATACACCGGCGAGATAAACACTGCGGCAATAAGCGCGATTATAAGGGGAATAGGCGACATTATTTCAAGATATATACGCTGTCCATCGAACCAATCATATTTAAACGGAGTTTTTATTTCAGTGTTTTTTGCAAGAAAAAACTGTCTGTCCTTTTCGTCCAATACCTGTGTGGAAATAAACTGCTCCGCCGATTTATTGCGTATTTCATAAAAATTTTCGGCAAAGCTGCGGGGTATGTCGTCATATTTGTAAATACTGTTGTATTCCGGATCAAATCTGCAAAGGCTCATCATAAGATTTGCCTGACCTTTTATAGGCGTAATATACTCGTTCCACACATCGTTGGTAATTCCCTTGCTGCCGTCGGGGAATTCAACAATATTTTCGGGAGCATAGGCAGCCTGTATCCGGTCGTATACCTTGATTAAAGACTCCTCCGTCAGTTCTCCGCCAAAACCGTCAGCATATTTGTACTGCTCCGCTATCTGAGAAATACCGTCGGGATTTTTTCCAAAGCCCTCGCTTCGGGTACTGCCGAGATTGTATACGCTGTTGTATATCGTCGAAAAAACCACATAAGCGACAGCCATGACAATGACAACCTTTGTGGACGTTCTACGCCATATTTTCCGTATTTCCCATTTGAAGATATCCATATCATTCCGCCCTTTCATCTTCGCTGAAATAATAAAGATACAAGTCCTCCAGCGTAGCCTCGACGCCCGCCGCGTTTTCACAAGGCTTTTCATCGCAAACTAAACGCAGGAAAACCATGTCCCCCTCGTTCCTTGTGTTAATGACAGGATATTTTTCTGTAAATCCGTCCGCAAGCTCCTGCGTAACGGTACACTCCCACACCTTGCCCTTTATCACCGCGATTATCTCCTCCAGCGACCCATCATGGATAAGCTGACCGTTTTTCATAACAAGTATCGTGTTGGCAATATGCTCAATATCAGAAACAATGTGTGTTGAAAGCAGGATTATCCTGTCCGCACCCATACGGGAAATGATATTTCGGAACTTTACTCTCTCCTTTGGGTCAAGCCCTGCGGTAGGTTCGTCCAGCACCAGTATTTTCGGGTCGTTCAGCAAAGCCTGCGCTATACCGAGCCGCTGCTTCATTCCACCCGAAAATGTCTTTATCTTTTTTTTCGCCTCGTTTTTCAGAGAAACAGTTTCCAAAAGTTCTGCGGTTTTGGCTTTCGCCTTGCTTTTGGGTATACCCTTTAACGCGGCAATATACATCATAAAATCCTGTGCCGTAAATTCGGGATAATACCCGAAATCCTGTGGCAGATAGCCGAGAACGTCCCGATATTCTTCACGGGAAACATCTATCCCGTCATAGGAGATACTCCCCGAGGTGGGATTTAAAATGCCGCACATCATACGCATAAGAGTGGTCTTGCCCGCTCCGTTCGCGCCGAGGAGTCCGTAAACGCCCTTTCCGAGAGTTATCGAAAGCCTGTCGCAGGCTATTTTGCTGCCGTAATTTTTTGTAACACGGTCAATCCTTAATTCCATAATAAATTTCCTTTCCAACCAGTATTTTTTTGATATTGACTGTCATCAAAGCTGTACCTACAATACAGAGCGCCACACTGAAAATATTCATCATCTGTCCGCCGTAAAAGCTTCTGTTAAAAATAATTCCCGCGAGGCTTACCGCAAGAGCCGCTGCCCCGCTTATGAAAACGCCGTCCTGTCCCCTCGTCTTATCGAATACCGCAAGTGAAAATCCACACACGAAAACGTAAGGCATAAGAATATACAGCGCGGACTTTGCGATACCAAATGGAGAATAAATTCCCGTGAGCACAGTAACCGCAGATATTACCGCAAAATTGCAAATACCCAAAATTATCATTCTCGCCCCTGTAACTTGCGGCAGAGCAAACCTGCACCCCGCCTCGATCTCGGACATACCGAAAATGTCGGAGCGGGAAATTTCCGCCGCCGTGAGCACCGCCAAAAACGGTATAAGTGCAGACATTATCCATATAATCATTCTGCCGTTTTCGGGCATAATGCAGACCGTGCCTATCCCCGTCAACAGTACCGCAGCCGAAAGCAGCCACACTCTTTTGCGTATATATCCTATCTGCAAAAGAACAAATTCGGGATATGTCAGTTTAGGGTAAGGCAATGCCTTTAAAAAATTGTCCCTGTCCTTTGGAGGGGGCGGTTCGGCAGAATTATAAATTTCCTTTTTGATATTCATTATTATAACGCTCCTTTCAAATTTTTCTTCATTTCCGCAAGGGCGGCGCGCTCCAAACGGTGTACCGCAAACCGCGATATTCCCATAGCTGCAGCGGTCTCGTTTACCGAAAGTCCTCCTATATAGCGCAGAATCAAAGCTTCCCTATTCCTCTCATCAAGCTTTTCCATAGCTGTCCGTACAGCTATTTTCGTCTCGCTTTTATCGGCGAAATCCTCTGCGGGATATTCCTCGGGAAGCTCTTCCGTCTGCTTTTTGCGAAAAAGGTCTATACAAAGATTTTTTGCGATCGTATAAAGATACGCCATATCTTCCCCATGCCGAAGACTTTTGTTTTGGGAAAAATATTTGAGAAAGGCTTCCTGTGTAACGTCCTCCGCGGCAGCGGAATTTCTTATCCTGTAAAAGCAGTAACGGTATATCTTGTCGTAAATTTCTGTTAGTTCCTCCACCTTGGGAAAACCTCCTCTCATAATGTATAACGTTTTATCTGCGGCAAATGTGCGAAAAATAAAAAAATTTAATAAAATAATTATGCCCCCGATTTTCATCGGGAGCATATAATACGGTTATTTACTTTTTCTGCTGCATCTGCTGCGACTGTGACGGTATAGTCCTTATTGCCTGACGGGTCTTTCTCACATCCGCAAGATTAAGCTGAAGACTTTCCTCAGTCTTTACGAGTACATCGTCAATATATTTGTTTGCGGCGTTTTTCAGTTCCTTAGCCTTAGCCTGCGCCTGATTTGTTATCTCAACGGCGCGGGCTTTTGCAGCCTTTGTGATCTCATCGTTTGAGACAATTACCTTTGCTCTTTCCTCAGAGCGTCGGATTATCGTGTCCGCCTCCTTGTTAGCGTCGGAAATGATCGACTGACGGTCACGAACAATAAGCTTTGCCTGCTTTATCTCCTGTGGAAGATTAAGACGTATCTCGTTTATGTAATCTCTCATCTGATCGCCGTCTATAATGGATTTTTTTACAGAAAAAGGAACAGACTGTGCATTGTCAAGAAGGTCGTCCATCATATCAAGAATATCGTCAATTATCATTTTTATCAATCCTTTCAATCCCTGTTTATTTGATTTCCGATGGCTTTTTGGTAAGCCTTGCCTTAATGTCCTCAAGTATGCACTCAGGAACAAAATGGCTTATATCTCCGCCGAATGAAGCGATCTGCTTCACAACACTGGAAGATAGGTACATATTTTCGGAGCTTGTTGTAAGGAATACTGTTTCCGCTCCGTCATAAAGAATTTTATTTGCAAGAGCCATCTGGAATTCATACTCAAAGTCCGAAACAGCCCTTAAACCCTTGATTATCGCGCAGGCGTCCACCTGCTTTATATAGTCCACAAGAAGCCCGTCCCACATATCAATAACAACATTATCAACCCTGTCGATGACCTTTTCAAGCATCTTCACGCGCTCGACCGCTGTAAAGCTTGGATTCTTTACAGCATTTACCGATACAAGAACTATTACTCTGTCAAACAGCAGCGAAGCTCTCTGAATAATATCCCTGTGCCCAAAGGTAACAGGATCGAAGCTTCCGGGATATACAGCTATTCTTTTATTCATAGGCAAATGACATAGCCGCCAAAAGCGGAACGTACTCCTTTCGCTATTATTCTTCAACCGTATCTGTTTTAAAAACCGTTACTCCGATTTTTCCGTATTTGTAGGTGCGGTACTTTCGCATTTTTCCAAACTCTTCCGGAAATTCCAGTCCAAGCTCGTGTTCACAAACAATTATACCCCTGTCGGACATATGCCCGCTCAAAAGCGATACAGCCTGTTCTATCAAACCTTTGCCATAAGGCGGATCAAGAAATGCCAAATCAAATGAGTTCCTGCACATTCTAAGATAACCAATGCTGTCAGAGTTCATGACTGTAGCTTCATTTTTAAATCCCGCAGCAGAAATATTTTCTTTTGTGACTTCGATAGACGAACGGCTGCTGTCCACAAAAATACAGGACTTTGCCCCTCTTGAAAGTGCCTCGATACCCATTTGTCCCGAACCTGAAAACAAGTCCAGAACCGCAGAGCCTTCAATATCAAACTGTACGATAGAGAAAATCGCTTCCTTTACCTTATCGGTAGTAGGTCTTACGTCAACGCCATCGGGAGCTTTCAAACGCCGTCCCCTTGCGGAACCGGTAATTACACGCATAAATGATCTCCTTAAAAATACTTTCAAATACTCATTATACACTATTTTGCACGTTTTGTAAACAGATATTTGAAATTTCATATGTAAATTTTTTTAAAGTATCACACCTTATAATAAAATTAAAGCTGACTCTGTCAATCCGCATATAAAATGGCGGGAGGGTTTATTATAGTCTTTTAGTCGATACCAAGCATAGATTTCTTTTATATTATAACTGATCACATTTCATTATGAACGTAATCCCAAATCTCTTTTGCAAGTTCAATATTTACTCCGGCAGCCTTTGCGATTTCTTCAGCAGAAGCTTTTTTCAGCTCCTCACGTGTTTTAAAAGCAGTAAATATCCTCTGCGCCTTTTTCTCGCCTATGCCCTTGATCTTAGTAATTCCCATTTCATATGACTGTTTCCCGTGCTTTTTTCTCTGGTATGTTATAGAAAACCTATGGACTTCGTCCTGAATTCTGGTCACAAGCATAAACGCCGCTTTTGTACCCGAAATAGATATCTCCGCCCCCGAAGTTGCAATTGCCCTTGTGCGGTGATTATTGTCCTTGACCATACCAAATAGCGGAACAGTTATACCCATTTCCCGCAATATCGGCTCAACAGCATTGACCTGTCCCTTACCGCCGTCCAACAAAATCAAATCGGGCATACGGTTAAACCCCTCATCGGTCTCGTTTTCATCGCCGTAGTGCTTGAAACGACGCTCTAAAACCTCACGCATACTTGCATAGTCATTCTGTATGGCTGTTTCCTTGATAGAAAACTTTTTGTACGCCTTTTTAAGGGGTCTGCCGTTTTCAAAAACCACCATTCCCGCAACCATTGAGGAGCTTCCCAAATTTGATATGTCGTAAGCCTCTATATATTTGGGAGGTTCGGAAAGTCCCAAAATTTTTCCCAAAGCCTCCAACGCGGCAATTTCCTTGCCCGTCCTGCCAACCTTTATTGCAAGACTGTCATTGGCGTTGGCTTTAGCCATCATAATAAGCCGCAAACCCTTGCCGCGTTTTTTGGAAGAAATTGTTACAGCATGACCGCATTTTTCCCTTAAAAGCCGCTCTACTATCTCGGCGTTGGGAAGCTCCTCCTCGGTAATTATTTCGCGGGGGATTTTTTTCGGGTTGGAATAGTACTGCAAAACAAAGTCCTCCAACATATTTTCTGCTCTGTCAAGGTCGCCGAGAGCATACTCTCCCCTGTCGAAAAGCCTGCCCTCGCGGTACATAAGCACCGCCGCGCAGACGTTCTCGCCATTCTGCGCAGCCGCTATAATATCCGTATCCCGCATATCCTCCGCAATGATTTTTTGATTATCGGCAGCCCTTTTTATGGCAGAGATCCTGTCCCGCAGCTTTGCAGCAAGCTCAAAGTCCAGATCCTCGGCAGCCCTGTTCATCTGCTCTGTGAGCATCTCCACCGAAGCCTCCGAACCGTTTTTTATATATGAAACAGCCTGTTCTATAATTTTACCGTACTCGTCCCCGGAAATTTTACCCGAGCATAAACCCATGCATTGCTTTATATGAAAATTAAGGCAGGGACGGTATTTGCCAAAATCTCTCGGAAAAACTCTGCGGCAGGTCGGCAAAGCAAAGACCTTGTTTGCCTCCTCAACAGCCTGCTTTGTAACAAAGGTACTCGTATATGGACCGAGAAAAGTCCCCTTTCCGCTTTTCTGCATTTCAGCAGTAATTCTCGGGTACTCCTCCTGAGAAATTTTTATAAAGCTGTACCCCTTGTCATCTTTAAGCAAAATGTTATATTTTGGCTGATTTTGTTTGATAAGCGAACATTCCAAAACCAACGCTTCATATTCGCTGTCCGTAACGATAAAATCATAGTCATATACATGAGAGACCATTTTAGCCACCTTAGGCGTATGATCGGGATTTTCCCGAAAATAGCTTGTAACGCGGTTACGCAGATTCTTGGCTTTTCCTATATAAATAATGGTATCGCTTTTGTCCCTCATTCGGTACACTCCCGGCGATGTGGTGAGCTTTGCAGTTTTTTCGCGAAGATATGGCAAACGGTCGTTCATGGCAATTTCCTTTCCGATCATAATAACAATATTATATCATATTTTTAACCGAAACTCAATAGAAAAAGCGGACAGAGTATCCCGTCCGCTGAAAATTTATTTAAAAATAAAGTAAATAACGCTTTCAAACCACTCAGGGAACATTCCGCTGAGTTGATCGTAATATTCCTTATACTGCTCAGGGTCGTTTTGCTTCAGCAGTTCAAGATATTCTCTTACGTAATCGGGATTGCTAAGCACAAACGCAACAGATATTACCAAGAATACTATTGGCAGAACAATACCCAGTATTGATGTTATTATACCCGCTGTGGAAAGACCCTTTCCAACCGGCAAATGCTTTGTTTTGTAAACAATTCCCAAAATAAGCCCGATAATCGGCACAAGAAAAAGAAACGGAAGCGCCATTGCGGGAAGACACATAACAATTGAAATTATTCCCAAAACAAGCGAAGCTGTTGCCATTCCCGTGGACTGCCGCGCAGCATTGAACTGAGCCTGCTGCATACTCTGCCAGCCGCCTTGCTGTGCATATGGATTATAATAATTTGGATTTTGCTGATACTGATTGGCATTTTGAGGTTGCTGATTGTAATAGCCTTGATTTGGCTGATTATACGGGTTTTGCGGCTGCTGTTTATTGTACGGATCGGCGTTGGGATCAGTCCCCTGCTGATAAGGATTTACATTCTGCGGTGACTGTTCCTGCTGTGCGTACGGATTGCCCTGACCGCTGTTCTGCTCGTCAAATGGGTTACGATCGTTGTTAAATTCGTCCATAATACATTCTCCTTTTCAATTTTCGGTTTCCGCGCTCTCCGAGTTGGTAAGAGCGTATGACAACATCATTATACTATCACCCAGATGTACATTTTCCACCACAACATCCTTATGGGTAATTTTTATATCATAATGGCTGAAATTCCAAAAAGCCTTTATCCCTAAAGAAACAAGCATATCGGCAAGTTCCTGAGCAGCGGTTTTGGGTATGCACAAAATAGCTATCCGCGGCTTTTCCGTTTGGAAAAACCGTTCCATTTCCGATACCGGCATAACGGGAAGTCCTGCCACAATACTTCCTGTTTTTGCAGGGTCGCTGTCAAAAATACCTGTCAGACAACAGCCGTATTCGGTAAAATCCATGTGAGTTGCAATTGCCCTGCCGAGGTTTCCCGCACCTATAAGTACAGTTTTGTACCCCTGCTTAACGCCGAGAATTTTCCCGATCTCCTCCTGCAATTCGGCAAGATTATATCCGTAGCCCTGCTGACCGAAGCCGCCGAAGCAATTTAAGTCCTGCCGTATCTGCGAAGCTGTAAGAGACATTTTTTCCGCAAGCTCGCCGGAGGAAATTCTTACCGTCCCCTGCTTAAGCAGCTCTCCAACAAATCTGTAATATCTTGGAAGCCGCTTTATTACAGAAACAGAAATATCTTTTTTTGACATTATAACCCACCCTTTTTACGGTTTAACCCATAAGCTTTGCAAGTCTGTTATTTATTTCCACAAGGAAAGTTTCTGTGTCAACAATCTGTTTATTTGGAAGCTTGCTCATTGCCGCAAGGTTCTTGTCCATGATACCGTCCTCCATAGTCTGAACGGAAGCCTTTTCAAGCTTGTCGGCATAATCGCAGAGCTCTGGAATATTGTCCAGCTCGCCTCTCTTGCGGAGCGCTCCCGACCACGCAAAAATCGTCGCAATTGGGTTTGTAGAGGTCTTTTCGCCCTTTAAATAATTGTAGTAGTGACGTGTTACCGTACCGTGAGCAGCTTCGTACTCATAAACTCCGTCGGGAGAAACCAAAACGGAGGTCATAAGTCCCAAAGAACCGAAAGCCGTAGCAAGCATATCAGACATTACATCGCCGTCGTAATTCTTGCAAGCCCAAATAAATCCGCCCTCGGAGCGAATTACGCGTGCAACAACATCGTCGATAAGAGTGTAGAAATACTCAATACCCGCAGCCTCAAATTTGGACTTGTACTCAGCCTCGTAAATTTCTGCGAAAATATCCTTGAAACGGTGATCATAGGTCTTGGAAATAGTATCCTTTGAAGCAAACCACAAGTCCTCCTTAGCGTCGAGAGCATAGTTAAAACAAGCCCTCGCAAAGCTTCCGATAGAGTTGTCAAGGTTGTGGACGCCCTGAACTATACCGTCCGAATTTTTAAAATCATGGATAAGAGCGCGGGTCTCATTACCGTCCTTATCGGTAATTACAATTTCTGCCTTGCTGCCCTGCGGAGCTTTGAGTTCGGTATTCTTGTAGATGTCGCCGTAAGCGTGACGTGCAATAGTGATAGGCTTAGTCCATGTTGGAATGTACGGCGTAATGCCATTTACAAGAATAGGCTTTCTGAAAACAGTACCGTCCAAAATTGCACGGATAGTGCCGTTAGGAGATTTCCACATCTCTTTCAGCTTGTACTCTTCAACACGCTGTGCATTAGGTGTAATGGTAGCGCACTTTACAGCAACCCCATACTTTTTAGTAGCATTTGCGGAATCAACGGTAACTTGGTCGTCAGTCTCGTTTCTGTGCACCAGACCGAGATCGTAGTACTCCGTATTCAGCTCAATGTAGGGATTGATAAGAATATCCTTTATCATCTTCCAGATAATACGGGTCATCTCGTCTCCGTCCATTTCCACAAGCGGGGTGGTCATTTTGATTTTTTCAGCCATTTTGGTTTCCTCCGTTTAGTATAAATTTAAAGTTTCCTATTTCCGTAGTTTCGGTGTACCCGTAATAATCGGGCGCGTCGAGGTAAAAGGTAAAGCTTTCCTTTCCGTCCTCCGTTTCAGCGGTTTCGTATGTCATAGATTTTGCTCCGTAAAGAGCTTCTATAATTTTTTCAATAATATCAAAAATTTCGTCGTTAGACTTATCGCCAAATATCATATCGCTTGAAAATTTCGTATATTCAAAATCATGATCTTCATGAGTATACCTATGCGCCTTTTGTTCGCTGAAAGCGTCGTCATAAAATTCAAAGCTATATTTGTAATCATAATGATCATAGGGATACAACAATTGGGAACAAATTGAAATACAATCTTCTGAAATACTTATTTTAAAACTATTTTTCCAAAATTTATCTATTAAAGAAATACTATAATCTGGTACCTCAAGTATGTCCCACGATAAATTGTATTTCATATCAAATTTAAAACATTCGGCAATTTTTCCGATTTTCTCGCAAACTGTGTCCTCTGAAAAAACAAATCTGCCTTCTGGCTTATCATTTCGGAAAACGTCTTTTTTATAAACAGGCTCGGCAGACGGTTTAATTTTATTACCCAAACTGTCGTGAGTAAGCGAATAATATACTTCCCACAAAATAAAGGGGCATACAACGTCCGCAATAAGCATTGCGACCAGAAAACTGACAGGTATTTCCAAGACAAAAAATTGTACAAACTCCGCAGCGGCAAGAACTGTACAAAGGACAGTAAATATTACCGCCGCTGCAAAAACCGTTTTTATCAGCCATGGCTTACGCATAAAAGCCCCCTTTTCGTCCAAATGAAAAGTTATTTATCGCCTTTTATTATACTTATCATTACACCGATAGCCGTTCCCATAAGGACGCAGGCAAACATCATTGCGCCGAAACTTCCCGTGACCGCTCCGAGTATTGCGCCCAATACAATACCCGAACAAAATCCCGCAATAACACGGTTTATACTTTTTTCCCTACTGTCAGAGCTTTTCTCAATCCAACGCTTCAAGGTAATGAGACGCTCGCCGTTGTCCCCATCATCGGGGTCAAATGACGTATTCCTAAGCATATCGCATGGGAAATGGGGACACACGCCGCAATGCTCAAAATTCTTTTGCTCACAGCAAAGCTTTATTTCGCAGTCCCCCGCCCAATTTCCCTCTTCAAGCTCCAGACAGCCGGGACAGTCGCACTTTTCACGGTTTTCACAGGTATTGCAGTCCAATCCGCAGCGAGACACAACCGTACTCATAACACAAAGACCGCCCAAATATCTAGCAATACTTCTTTCATGTCCGCTCCTTTCAAATTTCTCTGCCATAGTCACACCGGAACAAAAATCAAATAAATAATAACAATTGCAAGAAGCACTGACCCTGTTATGACAACTTCTTTTAAGCTTGAAACATTCGGAAAAAATTTTTTGAATATCAACTTCATGATAAGAGCCCCAACGATAAGTATAACTGCCAAAACCGCATCTTCCTTTGGGTGAGGCTTCAAACCCGGCACACTGGGCGGCATATTTGGCTCACTCGTTTTACTTAAGGCTTTCACGGGTATAGTCCAACAGACCGCCTGCAAGAATAATATCCTTTGTTCTGCCTGTCAGCTCGCAGAGTACGGGGATTTCCGCACCTGTAGTCTTATTTTTTAGGGTAATTTCAGTCTTGCCCGCTTCAATCGCGCCGCGGATATTTTCAAGAGCAAGCTCGTCGCCCTGCGAAATTTTATCGTAATCAGCCTCGTTCACAAATGTGAGAGGAAGAATTCCCGCATTAATAAGGTTGGAACGGTGTATTCTTGCAAAGCTCTTGACCAAAACAGCCTTTACTCCAAGATGAAGAGGTGCAAGTGCAGCGTGTTCACGGGACGAGCCCTGACCGTAGTTTGCACCGCCGACAATAATGCTGCTGCCCAGCTTTTCTGCACGAGCCGGAAATTCCTCATCACATACCGTAAAGCAGAACTTGGAAATTGCAGGAATATTTGAACGGAGCGGCAAAATTTTCGCACCCGCAGGCATAATGTGGTCGGTGGTGATATTGTCCCCAACTTTAAGAGAGCAGGGCGCGGAAATACTGTCCGCAAGGGGCGCGGTTGTCGGGAAAGGCTTGATGTTGGGACCGCGGAGAATTTCCACTTTATCCATGTCAGCCTCGTCGGCGGGAGGAACTATCATATTATCGTTGATAACAAATTCCTCGGGCATTTCAAATACAGGCATATCTCCCAATGTCCTCGGGTCGGTGAGAACTCCCGCGATCGCGGAAGCCGCCGCCATTTCGGGGGAAACAAGATATATCTGACCGTCCTTAGTACCGGAACGTCCCTCAAAGTTTCTGTTAAAGGTACGCAGAGAGATACCCTTTGAGTTGGGAGACTGTCCCATACCGATACAAGGTCCGCACGCACTTTCGAGAATCCTTGCGCCTGCGTCTATCATAATTGCCAATGCGCCGTTCTGTGCAAGCATATTAAGCACCTGCTTAGAGCCCGGAGCAATCGACAGCGAAACGTCAGGGTGAACGGTCTTTCCCTTTAAAATGTGAGCGACCTTCATCATATCCATAAGAGAGCTGTTTGTACATGAGCCAATGCAGACCTGGTCTATCTTCATGCCCTTTAACTCGTCCGCGGACTTGATATTATCGGGAGAATGAGGACAAGCCGCAATAGGAGCAAGCTCGGTCAGATTTATTTCTATCACTTCATCATAAACAGCGTCGGGGTCTGCGGAAAGCTCTGTCCAAACGTTATCACGCTTCTGCGCTTTAAGGAACTGCTTTGTAATCTCATCGGAGGGGAAAATTGAGGTGGTCGCACCCAATTCTGCACCCATATTAGTAATTGTAGCACGTTCGGGTACGCTTAAAGTCTTAACGCCCTCGCCCGTATACTCGATAACCTTGCCAACGCCGCCCTTTACTGACATTCTGCGGAGGACTTCCAAAATAACGTCCTTAGCCGCGACCCAAGGGGAAAGCTTGCCCGTAAGCTTAACATTGACGATTTTCGGGTATGTAATATAGTATGCGCCGCCGCCCATTGCCACGGCAACGTCCAAACCGCCTGCACCGATAGCTATCATACCGATACCGCCGCCTGTTGGGGTATGGCTGTCCGAACCGATAAGGGTCTTGCCCGGTGCACCGAAACGCTCAAGGTGTACCTGATGACATATACCGTTGCCGGGACGTGAAAAATAAATACCGTGCTTCTTAGCAACAGAGCCGATAAAGCGGTGGTCGTCGGCATTTTCAAAGCCCGACTGGAGCGTATTGTGGTCTATATAAGCCACGGAGCGTTCCGTCTTAACTCTTGGAACTCCCATAGCCTCAAATTCAAGGTAAGCCATAGTACCCGTTGCGTCCTGCGTAAGGGTCTGGTCGATACGAATACCTATCTCCTTACCCTTTTCAAACTCGCCGTCAACAAGGTGAGCCTTTAAAATTTTTTCCGTTAATGTGTATCCCATTTTTATCGTCCTTTCTTTTTCACATTAAAATACATAATAATTATAACATTTTTTTAGGTTATTGTCAATGTTTTGTCAAATTAATCTCAATACCTAAAGTTTAACTCAATAAAGCCTGTTACAGTATTCCCAGAATATACATATGGGGGAACATGTACAACCTCGCCATGTTCATCAACAGCATGATAAAAATATCCGGTACAACTCCCATTATTCCACCTTATATAAGCATTTTCTCCATTTGGATAATTTACCGTAAAATTATAAATTCTGTCTGTATACTCTGCACCTGCAAATTCATTCCAAAAATAGAGCATATCTTTGCCTGAAGTATTTTTAAATTCAAAATCATATCTGAAAACGTTGTCTACTGCACGGCTCTCTCTACAGTCGGTAAGCTTTAATTCCAAACCACTGTCGCTTGTAATAATGATTTCTTCCGGTACATTTTTCTTTTCAACCAAATATCCTGTAACTGCTTCTCCGGACTTTATCAAATGATTTCTTTCAATATTTTTTTCATTATATTCCAAACCGATGCTTAAACTAAAGTCTTCATTTTCAATGTCAAGAACCCCGTCAAATATGTTTATTCGACCTTCTGCACCGCTTGGATAATATATCTGCATTAATTTAAAATCTTCCATTCCCTCCGCGCACGAAAAAAGTTCGCTGAAATCCGCAAGAGAAAGATTTTTACCGGTATCGTTTATATAAGCAAAATCATAATCACTATTATAGTTGTCAATAAGGTGCATAACTGCGTTGTTTTTACCGTAAATGCAGTATGCTTCGACATTTGTATTATGATACTCCGCAATAGCTTTGGCATATGCAGATTGCTGCTTCACAAATTCTTTTTCAGACTCCTTCCAACTTTTTTCATATTGATAATCGGCGTATGTATCAGTAGTTTCAAACCAACTAAACCCGGCAACTACCAAAAATACAGCGGCAACAGACAAAACTCCTAAAACTGATTTGCCTGTTTTGCTTAATTTTATAGATTTTATTTTTTTACAAATATTTTTAAATTTTTCAACAATAGGATTTGGAGGAACATATGGGGCTATCTTACCGTCCCTGTCTACTTCCGCCAAAGGCATAACAGGCTTGTAAGCCGCCCGCGCATCCATTTTCGGCAGGAAATTCTCCCTCGCCGCAAGACGGATATTTCTTTTGTATATCTTGTCTCGATTATCTGCAAAGCTTTCCTGCTTTACACCTATTTCTCCAATAACAGGAAATTCTTCAACATAGGGAGGCAAACCTTTTGCGGAAATAACGTCGTTTTCAAGAATAACAACACCATACCGCTCGTCGCAAAACGGACAGAACGGATTGTTGTCGCCGTATTCTCTACCGCAGTTTTCGCATATTTTCACGCCGCTCTCCTCCCGAAGTCAGTCTAAAAACGTTTTAACTACCTCCGCTATCTCCTGCAAGCTATTGACATTTGGCACTTCCCTGTTTATCGTCCCAAAGCCGTAAGCCGCATGGATAAAGGGTATTCCCGCATAGTCGGCGGAGTCGCAGTCTCCCTGGGTATCGCCGATATAAACCGCCTTGTCAAGCTTGTTCCTGTCAACAACAAGACGGATATTGTCGCCCTTTTCCATGCCTGTGTTTCCGTAATTTTCCGTATCAGTAAAATATTTTTCAAATCCGTAATATTTCAGAAACATTTCTATATACCCAACTTGGCAATTGCTAACAATAAACAGCTTATAATTCTGTGAAAGTTCTGCCAATGTTTGCTCCAAATCGGGAAATAACACCCCGCCGTGACTGCTAAGATAATCATTTTCATGTCTTTCGCACTCACGAAGTATATTTTCGCGGACTTCCTCGGACAGTTCGGGGAGCATAAGCTCAGCGATTTTTTTCATAGTCCTGCCCATGTAATTGTGCATATCCGCCATAGTTATCTGTCTGTCGGTCTCGCTCCTGCGGGAAAGCACCTCGTTCCACGACTTTACCACGTTTTCTGATGAGTCCCAAAGAGTTCCGTCCAAATCAAAAATTATACCTTTATTCACGTTATCACCTATTTCTTCAGCTTTGTTTCCTCCGCGTCGATAATGCTCATAAGCTCGGCAAGTGCCTTGCTGCTGTTTTTCTTCTTGGGGGGAGCGAGGGTTTCCTTGGGACGCACAGCGTTTTCGGGAATGGTAATTGTTTCCTCAACAGCAGGTTCGGGGAGCTTAACGTCCTCGGGTACGACAACCTTTTCATAGTACGATTTTACGCTTTCCTCAAAGCCCGATTTTTTAGGAGCTTTGGGAGTCTCCATTTCTTCTTGGACTGCGGCTATGCTGTCAGGTATAATATTACTCAAATGAGGCGTAAAAACAACAGACTTGCTGTTTTCATCATCGAAAAGCTCCTCCTCGCTCACAACAGGCTTTGGAGCGTATTTGTCAAGGAATTCGTCTGTTACCGGCTTTGCTGTCTCTATCTTTGTAGGCTTATTAATGTAAAGCTCGTCCCTTGACACTGTCTTTGCCGCACCAATGGCAACAGGCTCTTTTTCCTGTTCCCTGTTTTTGGAAAGTCTATCGTACGTAAATAACGGATAATTTTCTTTTTCGTTACTGCCCGGCTGACGCTGAACATACTCTGCACGTCCGCTGTTATCAACCGACATCACTTTTTCTGGCTTCGGTTCGGGCTTAAAATCTTTCGGAGGTTCACTTATCGCATATCTCGACACGGGAGGTATCTTACCTGTCACGTCCTCAATAAATTTAGGCTCAGTAAACGTTACGGGAGCGGGACTTTCCTCGTCCCGCGAGCTTATCAGCTCGTCAATATCATCAAGTGATGCAGCTTCCTCCTCAAGACGGCGTATACCCAAAATTCTTGCCACCTGAATAGCTATAATAAATATGAGCGGTATTACCACAGCAATGATAATACCTACTGTAGAAGTTGCAAAATTGAGGACCTTGCCTAAAATTTCGTCCTGTCTGACAGCTTTTGAGATAACAGCGTCCGAACTTATACGAAAAGTCTTGGTGTCATCGTCAGTGTCAAACTTTACCACATAGTAGGTTTTATCCGCCTCCTGCTGAATTTCTTTGACACGTATAAGGGTTGTGTAATCCCCTACATAGCAGAGAATTACCGAATTTTCAACAATATTCGGTATTTCCGACTTTTTAGCGATTATAAAAGTATCTTTGGGAATTTTCGGCTGCATCTTAACATCTTTGGTTATGTAAAAGTTTAATCCGAAAACAGATACCGGAGCGTCCTTATTTTTGAACAAAAAATTGAAAGCTATCATTGCAGCCATAACGAGTACAAGCAATATTATAAGTATCATTTCTATAACCGCAAAAGCGGATACCTTTTTTTTAACACGAGACATAGCGTCCTCCCAAGCATAAAAATATAAAATGTTACAAAAAACAATATAACACATTTATTATAACATACTTTTTTATAAATTTCAAACAAATTTGAAAATTTCTCTTGACTTTTTTTCATTTCCCATTTATAATATAAGAGTATTAATTTTTTTGCTGGAATAGCTCAGTTGGTAGAGCAGCGCATTCGTAATGCGCAGGTCGTGGGTTCGAGTCCCATTCCCAGCTCCAGATGGGAACGTCTCCCCTGAACAGGTAAAGTTTCTGTAGAAGTGCAGGAACTTTTTTCTTTGTCATTTTTTGAAAAAATTTTTTATTTACCCGTAAAGAAAGCTGCGAATAACAAATTCTGTACACTGACAACTTTCAAATTTGTTTTCACTTTGCCCATTTATAGGGACCATGCAGAGTCAAAGTACTCAGTATCCTGCATTTGTAAAATATTTTTATTTTTTCTGCAAAATGTGTTGATTTTTTTGCCGAGTTGTTGTATAATTGTATAAGAACTTTTTGTAATGCTCTGCGCCATTGTGCGGAAATTCGGTCTATTTCCGATTTTACCGTGATCTCAGGCTGCGGCTATAATAAAATTCAGGAAGGAGATTTCCTATGAATACCAATATTTTACTTGAAAGCGGAACAAACGAGCTTGAACTCCTCGAATTTCAAGTGGGCGACAATAATTTCGGAATCAATATTTCCAAGGTCGTTGAAATAATGATCAATCAGGACGTCACTCCCGTTCCGAATGCTCCCGACGAAGTTGAGGGCGTATTTATCCCTCGAGATAAGCTTATCTCGGTAATTGATTTACATAAGGTGATACACACATCTCACACAAGCACGGGAAAAGAAATTTTTATCATATGCGAATTCAACCGTATACACGTTGCTTTCCATGTTACAAGCGTTAAAGGTATACAAAGAATTTCATGGTCTGATATTTCCGATCCTCCTGCGGTTTCAAGCGGTGACAGCAGCGGCGCGGCAGGACTTTCCACCGGTGTCGCAAAGATCGACGGCAGGATAATTATAATTCTTGATTTTGAGAAGATCGTTTCCATGCTTAACCGTGAAGCAGGTCTCGATGTTACAGGTCTTGATAAGATTCACCGTCCCGGCGCAGATATCGGCAATAAGCGACTTGTTATTGCGGATGACTCTAAATTCCTTAATAAAATGATAACAGACGCTCTGTCCAACATCGGATTTCACAATATTGTGTCATTCAGCAACGGTCAGGACGCTTGGGAATATGTTTCAAGCTTCAAGGACAGAAATGATGACATTACCGAAAATATTTCCTGCGTTATCAGCGATATTGAAATGCCAAAAATGGATGGTCACAGGCTCACGAAGCTTATAAAGGACGACCCTGTTTTAAGAAAGATACCTGTATTGCTGTTCTCGTCTCTTATCAATGAGCAGATGATCGCAAAGGGCAAATCAGTAGGTGCGGACGGTCAGTTCTCCAAACCGCAGATAAAGGAGCTTATCAGTTACCTTATTGACTTACTTTCCAAATAATTACATATAAATGCAAAAACGTGCATGATAAACTTTGAGCGATAATATCATAAAAAGAAATATTGCTTGTCCTCCGATGAATTTCGGAGGACTTTTTTATTTATTCCGACGATTTTTAATGTTGTCCCATAATCGACAGTTTTTGGATAAGCCGTGATATATAATAAAATCATACCAAATAATTACAGGTGATTTTAGTGTATATATATATTGACGTGTTGATTATTACAAGTATTTACGCAAATTTTTTTCTCCTTAAAGCTGCGGCAAGGCTTTCCCACTCCCCTCTCAGGAATGGGAGGTGCATAGCCGCCGCAATTGTGGGAAGTGTTTTTTCTCTTGTGATACTTATGCCGCAGCTTGGCAATTTGCTATTGCTTCTTATTCGGATACTTTCGGCATATCTTATGATAATTACAGCGTTTGGCAGCAGATCTGCCGGAGAAATGCTAAAAACAGGACTTGTTTTCTTATTTGTTTGTTTTGTTTTTGCAGGGATAGAGTACGGAATATCGGTGCTCTCCGGCGGACAAAATATGCTATGGCATAATTCAGTTCTTTATGTAAATATTTCCCTTTTAACTCTTGTTATTTCAACAATCATATCATATGCGGCAATTTCTGTTTTCAGATATTATATTGACGGAAAAAATTCTCTCGATACCAAATACGCCGTTACTGTTATGCGGGAGGGTAAATCGGTTTCCTTTGCAGCGGTGGGAGACACCTGCAACAATCTTACCGACATTTTTACTGGCAGACCTGTAATAGTTTGCGGCAGGAATGAGCTTTCCGAACTTTTTGTAAAACCTGAGCTTGACGCGGTACTATCGGCGGACTGTTCCAGTCATATGGAGGGTTGGCGGTTTATTCCGTTCTCTACCATATCCTCGGGAGGAATGTTACCCATATTTGTCCCGGAATGTGTAATACTGAAAAACGAAGAAACCGGAAGGCGCAAGTCTGTAAGCGCCTACATAGGCGTTGTTGACAGGGACATGGAGTACGCTGTTTTCAATCCGAAAATATTATAATTTTTTGAAAGGAACTGATATAAATGAACGCACTTAAAAGATTTGCCGAAAAGCTGGGGACGCTTTTTAAAACTCGGAAAAGAAGCGATATTTTTTACATAAACGGTCCGGAGACCCTCCCTGCTCCCCTTTCAAAGACACAGGAGGAGGAAGCCTTTCAGCTTCTTGAAATAGACGCGGAAAAAGCGCGGCAGCTTCTTATAACTCACAACCTTCGCCTTGTGGTATATATTGCTAAAAAATTTGAGTCCACAGGCATAGGAATCGAGGACTTAGTTTCCATAGGCACTATTGGACTTATAAAAGCGGTGAAAACCTTTTGTCCCAGCAAGAATATAAAGCTTGCCACATATGCTTCGAGATGTATTGAAAACGAGATATTAATGTACCTGCGGAAATCCAGCCAGCACAAAAATGAAATTTCCATAGACGAACCTTTAAACATTGATTGGGACGGCAACGAACTGCTCCTGTCGGACATTTTGGGAACGGACGAGGACACAGTAAACGGCGGCATTGAAAGCGAGGCGGAAAAGCATATTCTCCTTGAGGCAGTTGAAAGACTCCCTGAGCGGGAAAGGTGCATAATGAAAATGCGCTTCGGGCTTGTTGACGGCAACGAAAAAACCCAAAAGGAGGTTGCGGACGCTTTGGGTATATCTCAATCCTACATATCACGTCTTGAAAAAAGAATTATAAAAAAGCTTAGAAGAGAACTGGAAAAAATTATATTATAGTAATTACTGCACACAATTTCCAAATTTTGTTTACATTACTTCATGAATATTAAAAAAGGCTTCTGACAATAATCTTAATAGAATTTATTGTCAGGAGCTATTGCTATGTATTATAATAAAGTCGATATAAGCGGAGTTGATACATCTAAGCTTACAGTACTTACAGAGGCGGAAAAAATGGAGCTTTTAAAGAAGTGCAAAAAGGGCGACAAAAGCGCGCGGGACAAGCTTATCAACGGAAATCTGAGGCTTGTTTTAAGCGTTATACAAAAGTTTATCGGCAGGGGTGAGAACGCCGATGACCTATTTCAGGTGGGCTGCATAGGTCTTATGAAAGCTATCGACAATTTCAATACCGACCTTGACGTGCGGTTTTCAACATATGCTGTACCCATGATATGCGGCGAGGTCAGGCGTTATATGCGGGACAACAACCCTATTCGTGTCAGCCGCTCCCTCCGCGACCTTGCTTACAAGGCAATGCAGGCTAAGGAACAGCTTACCGCGAAAAATCAGAAAGACCCCACCATGAAAGAAATCGCCGACATGATAGGCGTAAAGCAGTCAGATGTGGTTCTCGCTCTTGAAAGCATTACCGACCCTGTGTCGCTTTACGAGCCTGTTTATTCGGACGCGGGGGACACTCTTTACGTTCTCGATCAAGTGGGTGACAAAAACGATGATTCCAACTGGCTTGACGAAATTTCACTCAAAGAAGCCATTAATATGCTCCAGCCAAGGGAGAAAAATATACTTTACCTGCGTTTTTTCTTAGGCAAAACGCAGGTTGAGGTCGCCAATGAGATAGGCATTTCACAGGCGCAGGTTTCCAGACTGGAAAAAAACACCTTATGCAAGATAAAAGGGCAGATATAAAATAAAAAGGATAGAATTTTTTGGTAATTCTATCCTTTTTTATATCAATTCGCTTTTATGATCCAAATAATATGATTCAAAATTCTGCTGAATATTTATTTGTTTCTCCTTTTTAAAAATGTGTTTCAATGAACTACTCTGCAAACCGGAAGTTGAATCAATGCCCTCTTATGTCAAATTCGTGAAAAATAGTGTTATTATTCCCCCATGAATAAACAATATAATAATTATTTCCGTCTATATCTGTTTTAAATGTCAACATTGCATGTTCAATTATTCTTACATCTGTATCTATCTGATTTTCAACTATAAATTTCCATTCACTATCTGCAAATTCTAAATAATATTTTTTTAATTCATCTAAAGAGAGTTCACTTCTAATTAGAATAGCTCCAAAATATTGCATTCCGTTACCGTTTCCAACTAGTTTTCCTGCTTTATATATAGACTCAATAAACTCTGTGCTGTTTGGAAGCGGTAAATCTACAAGTTCATTTGCCGTTTTTTTCGCAATACTATTATTTATAATTGGTGCAGATATCAAAACAGAAGAAAAAACAATCGCCATAGTTAAAACAACAATAGCTAATACTTTTTTCATTCATATAACCACCTGTTCAAATGGGTACTATTTTTTATAATTCCATACGCATTTCGGTATTTCCCCGCTCCGCAAATCCTTTTTTTAGGTACAGCGGTTTGCCCATTTCCGTGGCGGAAAGGTCTATACAGGTTATTCCCTCCGCCCTTGCGTCGGCAATAAGCTTATCCAAAAGCATTGAAGCAATGCCCTTGCAGCGGTGTTCCCTAACGGTATAGACGTTCATAAGGTAACAGGTCTTGCCGCTTAAAAAGTGTACGCTGGCAGGCTTTTCCAACCGCACCATAAAAATTGTGGCTGCGGTCTCACCGTCCGCCTCCGCGATATATGCTGTAAGATCCTTACCGATATGGTCTTCAAAATACACGGGAAGTTGGGCGTTAAGCTTTTCGGTTTGTTCCTTAGTAAGCTTTCCCTCTATATCTGTTTGATAAAAAAAACGAAATTTAATAAGCGTATCAATATCGGACTTATCTGCTGTCCGCACGGTTATATCCATTGTAAGCTCTCCCCTGTTTTATGAATAAATTCCACAAAAAAATCAAACCGCCCCTACCGTGTAAGGACGGTTCGTCTGTGGGAAACTCTCCCTCTCGCTGGAGGCGCCACCCGGATTTGAACCGGGGAATCAGGGTGTTGCAGACCCACGCCTTACCACTTGGCTATAGCGCCGTACCGATACTGTTAAAAATGCAGATATTGTGCACCTACCCGCAAATAAACCAGTATCAGCTTTTGGAGCGGATTACGGGGCTCGAACCCGCTACCTCCACCTTGGCAAGGTGGCGCTCTACCAGATGAGCTAAATCCGCATATTATGGCGACCTGAATGGGACTCGAACCCACGACCTCCGCCGTGACAGGGCGGCGTTCTAACCAACTGAACTACCAGGCCGTAAAAGGACTTGTAAAAAGTCCTTTATGGTGGGAACAATAGGGCTCGAACCTATGACCCTCTGCTTGTAAGGCAGATGCTCTCCCAGCTGAGCTATGCTCCCAAATTTAACCGCCATTGTCGGCGACTATATTATTATACACTATCGGGAATGTTTTGTCAAGTGTTTTTACAAAATTTATTTAATTTTTTTTCAGATAACGTATGGATCGACCTCAAACGCCGATCCATACAATTATATTTTATGCTGCCGGAGCTTCGTCAAGAACCTTTTGCGAGCAATCGTACATAGTGTCGGCAAAAATTGCGTAACCCTTTGCGGGGTTGTTTACAAAAACATGAGTCACCGCACCGACAAGTTTTCCGTTCTGAATTATAGGGCTTCCGCTCATGCCCTGCACTATCCCGCCTGTTTTATCGAGAAGCCGCTCGTCCGTGACCTTTATTATCATATTTCTGCTGTCCTGAGAATCCTGCAAGTCTATTTTTTCAATTACAATTTTATATTTTTGTGGTATGCTTCCGCTTATAGTTGTATAAATATACGCCTCGCCTGTTTTTATTTCCTGTCTCATTCCAAGCGGCAAAGCCTCCTGCTTTGGAGTAAAATCCGACAAGACCCCGTAAAGACCGTTTTCACAGTTCATTTCCAATGTCCCTATTGCAGCATTTGAAGTAAATCCGCCGATAAGCTCTCCCGGTATTCCCGATAATCCCCTTTTTATTCCGTTCACATTTACATCAACCACTTCGCCGCTGGACAGGGGCATTATTTTTCCCGTGTCAACGTCGCATACAGGATGCCCAAGTCCTGCAAACACTCCGGTATCAGGGTTATAGAAGGTTATAGTTCCAATTCCCGCTGAGCTGTCACGCACCCATAAGCCTATTTTGTACGCTCCGTCCGACTTGCATATTCTTGGGACTGCATTTAAAATAATATTGGAACCGTCCCTGACAATATCCACCGTAAGCTTTCCGCCGCCGCAGCTTTCAACAATATCAGCTATGTCGTCGTTTGAAGAAATTTTTTCTCCGTTTATAGATTTAATTATATCACCTATCTTTATCCCGGCGTCTGCCGCAGGAGATTTTATCCCCGAATCCGTGTCAAAGCTCCCAACTTCAACAACAATAACTCCGTCTGTTAAAAGCTTTATTCCGAACGGATCTCCGCATGGAATTAGGACAGGCTCGTTTACCTCCTGAATATTTACCGTCTTAATTGGAATAATTCCTAATAATTTAAGCTCCACGCGCTTTGTCACGGTTTTTCCCGCTGTTGTATAGAATTCTCCGCGGTACGTACTTGTACATGGCACAGCTTCTATAAAGCTCGATATTTTCAGTTCCCCTCCCTCAGCTACATAATAATTATTAGGGAGTGATTTGCTGAAATATATAATTATTCCCAAACATATCAGTATGACAAGGTTTGTAAGAACTGCTGTAATTTTTATAAATTTTCTCATATTTTTAACTTTGCTTCACCATTTTGACCTGATATACAAATAAGCTTACATCAGCATCACACTGAAACAAAACTATCTCCTTTCCGCAATATCCTGTATTAATTATTTCTATTACTATTAGCATTTCGGAGCAATTTATCAATGCTTTTTATTTCGTTATTTTACACCCAAACTTTAAAATAACCTGTCGAAAATAGAAATTCATTTTCCGCTTGCATTGTGTGTATGTTTTATGGTATACTATATATATACTATAATTTTTGGGAAAAGGAGTAAATTATTTTTCATGAAAAAAGCAAGAATCGTCACACTTGTATTGTGTATTGCGTCTGCGGCAGTATTTTCCGGATTTAATAATATTATGGGCGGCATAGCAATTCTTATTCAGGATTTTTCAAACAGCGTCACAGACTTTTCGTTCTGCGGAACAGCGCTTTTAATAAGTTCAGCATTTCTTATCGCGGCAACTGTACTTGCCGCCTTTCAAAAGGTATGGCTGCCTGCTGTTCTGGATATTATCGGCACAGGCTTTTACATATATACTGTAAAAACCTTTTATGAAATACCAAACGAACTGATACCCAAAACAACAACAGAAGCCTTTGCCGAAAGACATCTTTTAACTGTTTTTGTAACTGTACTTTTGGCAGTACTCATTTTTCTAAATTATTTTTCCGATAAAAATACGGAAAAGCGAAGTAAAAGACGTGCCGAAAAGCATAACAAAAATAACCGTAAGCTCAATGACAGCGAAAAAATACTGTAAAAATAATTTGTTTTTTTTAGGTAAATTTGTCAATTGAAAAATTTTTAGCTTTGTTATAATATTAATATAGATGATTTTCGGCGGCGTATACCGATCGGCGGTGTACGGAAAATTTTGAAAGGAGAGCTGCCGTTTAATGAATGTTACTATAAAAGATGTTGCAAAAGCGGCGGGGGTTTCCGTTGCAACGGTTTCGAGAGTTTTAAACAACAGCGCGACTGTTTCAGAAGCCGCTACCGAACAGGTGAACAACGCAATAAAGGAGCTTGGATACAGTCCCAACTTTTTGGGAAGAAATCTCAGAAAGTGCGAGACCAATATTATTCTGGCAATTATCCCCTCTACGGAGCAGACTTTTTACAGTGAGATAATAAGAGGTATGCAGGTTGCCGCTTCAGAATACGGCTACGACATTCTTATGAGTACCTCAAACAGTACATACAGCATTGAAATGCGTTTGCTGAACATGGTTTTTAACCGCACCGTTGATGCGGCAATTCTTCTTGGTTCACAGCTCGACGTAAAAACTCTTACCGAGCTTAATGAAAAGCATTACATCGCATTATGCTGCGAACGTATAGAAGGTGCAAATGTTCTTACGATAACCGTTGATGATGTTGGCGGTGCGCACGAAGCTGTCAGCAAAATGATCGAATACGGTCACAAAAGGATCGGAATGGTCTCAACTAAAGTAAACTCAATTTCTTCCATTGACCGTGAAAAGGGATATAAGCAAGCTCTTGCGGAAAATGGCATTGAATACAATGAAGAATACATTTACAGAGGCTCTTACGACCTTTTTCACGGTGAGCTGGCATTTGATTATTTTATGGGTTTGAAGGAGCCTCCCACAGCGATATTCTGTGTTTCCGACCTGCTTGCGGTAAGCTTTGTAAAAAAAGCTCTCTCCAAAGGATATAACGTACCGGACAATATTGCTGTCTGCGGTTTTGACAATATACCGCTCAGCAGTATGTACACACCGGGTATAACAACCGTTGAGCAGCCATGCTACGACCTTGGCAGGACAGTCATTAACGAGCTTATGTACAACATCAATAACAATGTAAAATCCAATAAACAAATAAAGCTCCCCTACAGATTCATTGAAAGGGAGTCCTTGAAAAAGAAAAACTAATAAAAGCTCCTATGTAAAGCTTATAACTTTACATAGGAGCTTTTATTTATCTAATAAGATTTAAAATTTCGTCCTTAGAAAAATTATATTTTTTCTCGCAGAAGTGGCAGCATACCTCAATACTTTCCTCTTCCTCCGCCATTTTGGAAAGCTCTTCTCTACCAAGACTTATCAAAGCCTTTTCAACGCGTCCCTTGCTGCAATCACACTTGTATTCGCAGCCGAACTCATCCAGCTTTTCCGGTTCAAGCCCCTCCATAACGCGCATTGCAATATCCTCTGCTGTCATTCCCGAGTCAAGCATTTCCGTAACCGGTCGAAGCGTTTTGATATTAGCTTCCAGCTTGTCAATGCAGCTTTCATCCGCAAATGGAAGAAGCTGTATAAGATACCCCCCTGCCGCTTTTACGGTAAGGTCGGGATTTACCAGAACGCCAAGTCCGCATACCGTTGGTATCTGCTCGCTTACCGCAAAATAATTTGCAATATCCTCCGCGATTTCTCCTGAAACTATAGGGACTTGCCCCACATAAGGCTCTTTAAGGCTCAAATCCTTTATTACAGAAAGAGTACCGTTATTTCCAACTGCACCGGCAACGTCAAGCTTGCCGAATTTGTTAAGCGGTATCTCAACAATCGGATTTCCCACATATGACTTAACGTTTCCGCCGCTGTCGGAAACAGCTATGAGAATATCTGTCGGACCGCCGCCGTCCATTCTTATCGTAACGCTGTCATTGCCGCCTTTAAGACCTATTCCGATCAAAGAGGCTGCAATAGACAACCGTCCCAAAGCGGCAGTCACCACCGCGGAGGTTTTATGAATTTGTTCTATTCTTGATACAATATCCAACGCGTTTATAGCTGTTGCCACAACAGAGCCGTCCGCTGAAATTGTACGTACAATATCTGCCATTTTTTCAAACCTTTCTTGCCGCGTAGACCAGCTTTTCGCTGTCAGGCTTAGGCGGCAAAACCGTATCGTAATCATATTTTGCGGCAATCTCAAAGCCGCTTTTTATAAGTAGATCGTCAATTACATTTTCGTCAAAAGCAATTTCAGAAAAGCAGTCCTCATATCTTTTGTAAGAGCCGTTCTCCTGCCGCTCAAAAAAGTCAAGAGACATTTCCACACGGTTGTCCCGCTCGAAATAGGTGTTCTGCCAAACGCAGTAAACCTCGTCCATATCGTAAACAAAGGTGTTATTGCCAAGAATGTGCCTATGCTTATAAGGCGTGTTTACGTCAAAAATAAACAGACCGGACGGTTCGCAGAAAAGCGAGACCCTTTGCACAGTCCGTTCAATTGCCGCAAGGTCAGGAAGATGATTAAGACTGTCCAAAGCACATATAGTCACATCAATAGTGCCGAACATATCAAGCTTTGTCATATCCTGACAAAGGTACTGAATATTCAGACCGCTTTCAAGCTTTTTTTCAATGGCGGAATTTAACATTTCCTCCGACCCGTCAACGCCGATAACGTCATAGCCAAGCCTGCTCATCTCCTCGGAAAGACTGCCTGTCCCGCAGGCGAGGTCAAGTAAGAGATTTTTTTTTCCACTGTGTTTTTTGATAAGCATATCGAAATATTCCGCCCTTTTGGCATAGGAAATATTGTCCGTCAGCATATCGTAAAAATATGAAAAACTGCGGTATCCGCTCATTATTTTTCTTCCTTTTTATTTATACGCTCAAATACAAGCGAATATCCGCCGCTTCCCTGATAGTTGAGAGTTCTGTTTACACGGCTGATAGTTGCAGTGCTTGCACCTGTTTCGGAAACAATGTCCTTATAAACCTTTTTATTTGTAAGCATTTTCGCGACCTGCATTCTCTGTGACATTGACTGAAGCTCCAGAACAGTACACAAATCTTCAAAAAATTTGTAGCACTCCTCCTTAGTTTCAAGTGAAAGAATTGCCTCAAAGAGGTCGTCCATATGCTCGGAATTAAGCTTGTTATTCATAGCTGCATCGTCCTTTCGTTTTAAAAATAATTCTGAAAAATATCTTCTGTTATCATTTTAGCACATCATAGCGAAAAAGTAAAGAGGTTTTTGAAATTTTTCAAATTTTTTTCTTAAAGGACGGCAAAATAATAGTAAAGCATATATAAAAGTTCATAAATTTATTTTATTACTTTTTAAGCCGTTCATGAAATCCATTGGTGCAGTGCAAAACTTATACGAATTCGAACTCAATATTAATTCCTTTAAAATTTCTCCACTTAACATATAAATTTTATTGTTATATAGTACACTACCGTCCATTTTCCGAAAATAAAATACGACTTTCTTCAATAAATAAATATTAAATTCCCGCAAATCAATTCTGCAAAATATTTCAAACAAATAACCATTTTCAAATGAAAAATTAATACATGTCTTATCATAGTCACCACATTGAATTTCGTCATTGTTTGATTTGATTATTTTTAAAAATTCAGGGATTTTAATTTTACTCTTATTAATTTTTTTGTAATCCCATAAATATTCATTAACGTTCTCAATTTCAGAATTCAAAAAATCATTCGGGATAATATGAAAATCAAATTGCCATATTGCCATAATTTTACTTTCTCACTTTCTGTAAACCGTTATTAACAAATCATCTTCAATTCCCGTGTATGCAATATCAGCAAAATTTTTTCCGTAAATACCCGCAAATCTGTCGAATAAAATATCAATTATTTTTTGGTGAATTCCCTGCGGGACATTAACTTGGTCGGAAAATCCCCTGCTTGCAAAACGTGGTATAAAGCCGTCATTCAGCGACATTTTATAAACGTTGTCGCGTGTGATTTTCTTTGTTTCAAAACTGTCGAATATTTTTATACAGTATGCGTGTCTGTCAAATTTCCAACTAAACTTTTGCGGGGCTATTCCAAATTTATTAAGCTCAGACCAGTATTCGCTGTAAATCCGTGATACGATTTCATTGTAAAGCGAATTATCAAATTGATTTTCAACATTCTTGCCGGGTGCGTCGTCAACGCATACAAAGCTTCCGCCTGTTTTCAGAACCCTGTATATTTCACCGACCACCTTTTCGGGATTTGATATAAGATGAAGCACGCTGTTTGCGGCGACGGTGTCAATACATTCATTTTTTAAGGAAGTATCCAATGCGTTCATTCTGCAAAGCATAACATTTTCTATGGAAATATTATTATTTTGAGCTTTATTCTGTAAAATTTTAAGCATTGCATTTGAAATATCACCTGCAATTATTTTTGTTCCAAAATCCGCGCACGGAACGGTAAGACAGCCGTCTCCGCAGGCAAGGTCAAGAAAAACGCCATTACCCGTAAGCTCTGCGATTTCCTTTGCTGTAAGTCTGTCACGTTCTTCAATTATGTATCTGCGGTTTCCCGAATAGCTTTCGCCAATATGTTCATATCCGATATATTTATCACCGCTGCCGTCTGTCACAACATCCGGCGAATTCGTCAACTGCCAAATATTATCAACAATTTCTGGGGTAAAGCTTAAATCACAATATTTTGAAATATTCATTTTCTATGCTCCTTTCACAATACCGGAGGAATTATTTGCCATATTAATAAAAACTCAATATAATTTTAACAACTCAAAATACCGTTTTTATAAGTCAGCTTGCAAGTCATAGCTTTTAGTCGATTGTAGTCACCGTTTTGTACGGTTTTGATAGCTGAGTTAAAGACTTCTCTCATAAAGAGCGCTCTTTTAACATCGCTGTTGCGGTCTTGATAAACTTCCGTCCCAATACCGAAAGTTCCCTTTGCATTTTTCTTGATAAATTCGCCGAGGTCGCCCGGCAAACCTGTAAAATTACCGTATGAGTCCTTGCCTATGTCAAATACCGAGCCGCCGCCCGCCTCTTTGAGAAATTTCTCGGCAGACTGGAGATATGCAAGCGCAAGCCCGCCTGCCTTAGCCTCGTCACTATGTCCGCTTATTTGATAAATATACTGGAGGTCGTGCGCATAGTCCGCAAGAGTTTCTTTTGCAAGTTCAAGCTTATCACCTGAAATAGTACCTGTAACGGTCATATCATAGCCCCACACCTCAAATTGCAATTCATCATCTTTGGAAAGCTCTATTCCTGCCTCCGACAGAGCAGTAGAAATTTTATTTTGATACTTTACTTTTGTTGCTTCAAGTCTTGCTTCATCTTCAAGCCGTATACCCTCATCAACATTGGGAAATGTATGTAAAAGTCTGGTTTCCCATTCTGCAATTTCTTCGCCTCGTCTTAATTTTTCAATTACAGCCTCTCTGTCAGCCGTCACTTCTGGAGACGAAAACAAACGCTGCGGAACACGATAATTAGGATTAGTACGCCATTCTTTATTTCTGAGAGCAGCATTATCCCCCTTTAAATCTCGACTATATTGCTGCCGTATATCACAACTCACGGTTTTTCCATGTGTATCATAATAGTAGTCACGATATTCCTCAAATGTCACACCTTTCATTGGTTCACCATTGTTTAACATTTTTTCAATCTCGGCATTTCTCATTTCACGCCTTGCCCGCCAAGAAATATGAACGGTATCTCCGTTTTTTCCAATATTTTTCTTAATAAGCGGCTTTGTCGTACTGCCGCCCAGCAAAAGGTCGGCATAAAATTTCCAAGCGTTATTATTGTAGATTTTCATAAAAATTCCTCCCGTATCAGCAGCTCAAAATACCGTTTTTATAAGTCAGCTTGCAAGTCATATTTTTAAGCCTGTTATAATTGCCGTTCTTGACGGTTTCAATAACCGAGTTAAAGGTCTCTCTCATATAAAGAGCTTTTCTTATTACCTCTTGACGTTCTTCTGTGTATTTATTATCACTATATCCAAACCTGCCTATGGCATTTTTCTTAATAAACTCTCCGAGGTCGCCGGGCAATCCCGTAAAGCTGCCGTTTCCGTCCTTTTCTATATCAAACACCGAGCCGCCGCCCGCGTCTTTGAGAATTTTTTCCGCAGACTGGAGGTATACGAGAGAAAGTCCCCCCGCTTCGGCATGGTCTATATGTCCGTTTTGTTGATAAATGTATTGAAAACCAAGTGCCTTATCCGCAAGTTTTTCTTTTACAAGTTCAAGCTTATCATCGGAAAGAGTACCCGTGACGCCTATCATATCGTAACCCCACACCTCAAATTGCAGCTCGTCATCTTCGGAAAGCTCTATACCCGCTTCCGACAAGGCAGAGGAAATGAAATTTTGATACTTTACCTTTTGTCCCTTAAGCCTTGCTTCATTTTCAAGCCTAACTCCCTCACTCATATCGGGAAATGTTCTTAATAGGTCGAATTCCCATTCTGTAATTTCTTCGTTCTTACGTAATTTTTCTAGAGCTGCTTCTCTATCCGCCGTTACCTCCGGAGACGAAAACAAACGCTGCGGGACACGATAATTGGGATTGGTACGCCATTCCTTATTTCTGAGAGCAGCGTTATCACCCTTTAAAGCTTGAGTATACCCCTGCTGCGAATTACCCAAAACATCGTCTTGTTTATATTTACGACGATATGCACAAAATTCCTCATATGTTACGCCTTTCAGCGGTTCACCGCTGTCTATCATTTTTTTGATTTCATCACTGCGCATATCTTGCTTTGCTTGCCAAGAGATTTTAACGGTATCTTCATTTTTTATGCTTTTATTTTTGGGTTTGAGAAGTGGTTTGGTTGAGCTTCCTCCAAAAAAGAAACTCATTGCCCATGCTTGCAGTAAATTATTTTTATTGATTTTCATATAAATTCCCTCTTTATGTATTTTTTGCAAATGGTGCTGTACTTCTACTATATATATCGGCAGGAAACAAAAAAACTTTAGAAAAAATTACAAAAAAATTCGCTTTTTCACCATAAACAGGTGAAAAAGCGATAAATTTTAGTCAACATCATTTCTGACAATATCTTCAAGAGTTTCCCGCCTAACAACAATTCGCGGCTCACCGCCTTTGAGCATTACCACGGCGGGCTTTGCTATTCTGTTGTAATTGGAGGACATGGAGTAATTATATGCTCCCGTTGCAAGGACTGCAATAATGTCGCCTGATTCAACCTGCTGAATGGACATCTCCTCGCCGATAAGGTCGCCGCTTTCGCAGCATTTTCCCGCGAGTGTTATCTTTGCGTCCCGCGGCTTATCTGCCTTGTTTGCAGCGACCGCCTCATACTTCGACTTGTAAAGGGCATATCTGGGATTGTCCCCCATACCGCCGTCGATAGACACATAGGTACGTATATTGGGTATGTGCTTAACGCTGCCCACAGTGTAAAGTGTTATTCCCGCAGGTCCTGCAATGGAACGTCCCGGCTCGATAAGAATAAACGGCTGCTCAAGTCCCTGCTCTGCACAAAGCTCCTTAACTTTAGCGGAGACCTTTTCCATATATTTTTCATAAGGCACGGGATTTTCGTCCTCGGTGTATTTTATTCCGAAGCCGCCGCCAAGATTAAGCTCCCTTACTTCATAATTTAGCTCGTTTTTTATTTTGGCAATGAAATTTACCATTACCTCTGCCGCAAGCACAAAGGGATCTATTTCAAAAATCTGACTGCCGATATGACAATGAAGTCCGACCAGATTTATATTTTTCAGAGCGACTGCTTTTTTGACTGCTTCAAAGGCTTCTCCCGTTTCAAGGGCAAAGCCGAACTTGCTGTCTATCTGTCCTGTGCGGATAAAATCGTGAGTGTGAGCGTCTATGCCGGGCTTTATGCGGAACATTATATTTGCGGTAACGCCTTTCATTTCGGCAAGCCTGTTAAGTCTTTCAAGCTCGAAAATGTTGTCCACAATAATTCGGCCTACATTGTGGACAAGCGCCATTATAAGCTCATTATCGGTCTTGTTATTGCCGTGGAAGCACACATTTTCCATGGGGAAACCCACGCTTGCGGCTGTGTACAACTCGCCGTCCGAAACAACGTCGAGACCTATGCCCTCCTCCATAGCTATCCTGCAAACAGCCTTGCAGGAAAAGACCTTGCTTGCGTAGCACACAAGACCCCTTCCGCCGTAATATTTATCTATGGAAGCCTTGAAGCTGCGGCAATTTTCCCTTATCAAATCCTCGTCCATAACATACAGCGGTGTGCCATAATTTTTGGCAAGCTCCACTGTGTCCGCGCCGCCTATTGTGAGGTGTCCCTTTTCATTTACAAATAAATTTTTTGATACAAACATTTTTATGCTCCTTTCAGAAGTTACATAGCCTATGTATATTATACACAATTTTCTATATTCTGTCAACATATGCACAAAAAATTTGCAGGAATTTTTTCTTCTTCCTGCAAAATACATTTATTTACAATAAACTGATGCCTATATATTATGAAAAATGTGCATACGTAAAAATTTAATCATTCATTTTCCGGCAGTACAGCTTCTTCAAGCACAGCCTTTATCATGTCCACACCCTCCCCTGTAACGGCGGAAAATTCAATGGACTTTATCTGATCAAAATATGGAATCTCATCCGCAAATCCCGCCATGCGTTCCTCCCGCTGCCGCTTGGAAAGCTTGTCGGCTTTGGTGAAAACAATGATAAACGGCTGCTCACAGTCAATGAGAAAATCTATCATATGCAGGTCATCGGCGGATGGCGGATGCCGCATATCAATAAGCTGCACCACAAGAGCTATATCCCTGTCGGAAGTAAGATACCCCTCGATAAGCTCCGACCAGCGTAGCTTTTCTCCCTTTGAAACCTTAGCGTAACCGTAGCCCGGCAAGTCTGCCATAAAACATTCGTCAATACTGTAAAAGTTTATTGTTGCGGTTTTCCCCGGAACGGAGGAAACCCTCGCCAGACTTTTTCTGCTGAAAATTTTATTTATCAGCGAGGATTTCCCCACGTTGGAACGTCCCGAAAAAGCTATTTCCGTCTTTTCACATTTGGGTATCTGCTTGAACTGCCCGTACGACGCATAAAATTCTGCCTTGTTAAAATTCATATTTCCTCCATTTTAAAGACTGACTGTGCTGCTCTTGCCCCGCTTTGACTTTGAAGCCCGCGGCTGCTTGTTTTGCTTTTCGGGATTTTTCGGCTTGATATAGTTGGATTCCTTATTTTCCAAAGCCACATCAAGAACGTCAGATAATTTTTCTGCGTATACAAAGCGGATATTATCCTTGACAACATTGTCCACCTCTTCAAGGTCGCCCTTGTTCGCGGCGGGGATAATTACCGTTTTCATTCCTGCCTTATAGGCTGCCATGGTTTTTTCGCGGAGTCCGCCTATAGGCAGTACTTTGCCGTGAAGAGTTATCTCACCCGTCATTGCAACGTCGTGCCGAACGGGAATATTTGCCAGTGCGGACACAAGTGCGGTTGTCATTGTTACGCCTGCTGATGGACCGTCCTTAGGGGTTGCTCCCTCAGGAGCGTGGATATGGATATCCTTTTCCTTATAAAATTCATCAGAAATTCCGTATTTGTCAGCAACGCTTCTTACATAGCTTACCGCAATCTTTGCGCTTTCTTTCATAACGTCGCCCAGCGAACCCGTCGTCTCTATCGCACCCTTGCCGTCAAATACCGATGCTTCAAGAGGCATGAGTACACCACCTACAGAAGTCCAAGCAAGACCATTGACGATACCGATCTCGTTTTTCTTTGCAAGGTCGTCGTCAAGATATTTTTTAACTCCCAAATACTGCTCGATATTCTTTTCACTTATACGAAGGGACTTCTTTTCACCGCTGACAATTGCCTTTGCGGCTTTTCGGCAAAGCTCCGCAATGCGCCTTTCAAGGGTACGCACTCCTGCCTCGCGGGTGTAATTGTCAATAATTACATAAAGCGCACCGTCGGTAAATTTGAGCATTGCCGATTTAAGACCGTTTTCTTTAAGCTGTTTAGGCACAAGATGCCTTTTGGCAATATTAAACTTTTCCTCACGGGTATAGCTGGTAAGCTCGATAACGTCCATACGGTCGAGGAGCGGCGGGTCTATTGTCTGGGTGGTGTTCGCCGTGGTTACAAACAAAACCTTGCTCAAATCAAAAGGCACTTCAATGTAGTGGTCTCTGAAAGCGTTGTTCTGCTCACTGTCAAGAACCTCCAGCAGAGCCGATGAGGGGTCTCCCCTCATGTCATGAGTCATTTTATCTATCTCATCAAGAAGAATGAGGGGATTTTTGCTGCCCGCCAGCTTCATGGCGTTGATTATCCTACCCGGCATTGCTCCTATGTAGGTCTTTCTGTGACCTCTTATATCCGATTCGTCCCTAACTCCGCCGAGGGAGATCCTCTGATATTTTTTACCCATAGCTCTTGCAATGGACTTGCCGATAGAGGTCTTACCTATGCCGGGAGGTCCCACAAGACATATTATCTGCCCCTTGATATCCGGATTAAGCTCCCGCACGGAGATGTTCTCCAAAATTCTTTCCTTGACCTTTTCAAGACCGTAATGGTCGTTGTCGAGAACATCCTTGACCTTATTAATATCGGTTGTGTCCGTTGTGGACTTGTTCCATGGAAGCTCCAAAACGTTGTCTAAATAATTCCTGATAACAAAGGCTTCCTGTGAAGACGGCGGCAGCTTTGTGAGCCTGTCGGCTTCTGTGAGAAGTTTTTTGCGGGTCTCCTCCTCAAGCTTCAGCTCAATTATTTTTTCGCTGTACTCGTCTATCTCCTCTGGGAAATCCTCGTCCTCGCCCAATTGGCTGGCAATAGCTTTCATCTGCTCGCGAAGATAGTACTCCCTTTGAGTACTGTCAAGCTGCTCGCGGACGCGCTCCTGAATACTGCGCTCAATGTCAAGTACCTCTACCTCTCTGGAAATCATCGCCAAAAGCATACCGAGACGTGAAATAATGTGGCTTTCTTCAAGGAGCATTTCCTTATCCTCCACCACAAGGGGTATGTTTGAAGCAAGTACGTCAAAAAGGCGGAACGGATCTTCCTCTCTCATAACGCTTTCAACAAGCTCCTTCGGCATTCTTGGCATAACGATACAATACTGATAGAATGACTGCTTGATAGCCCTCATTACCGCCTCAATCTCAACGTCCTCAGTATGTATATTCTTTATTTCCGGGAACTCCTTAACGTTTGCGATAAGATAAGGGTCTTTCTGAACAATGTCCAGAAGCTTTGCGCGGTATTTTCCCTCCACGAGAACACGAATGATATTGTCAGCGCCCTTCAGCGTCTGCCTAACCTCGGCAACAACGCCTACCTGGTACAGATCTTTAATAGCAGGGTCCTCGACAGTCTCATCCTTTTGAGCGGTAAGAAAAATAAGCTTATTATCGCTCAATGCGGATTTGAGAGCCATTTCGGACTTTTCTCGCGAAACATCGAAGTGCATAACTACATTCGGAAAAACAACCAGACCCCGCATTGCCAGCGCCGGCATTGTTATTTCTTTAAGTTTCGTCCTCATAGTAACCTCCTGCGTCGAATAATCGACAATTAATATTGCTTGAATACATATATCTATTATATATTAAAACTGCTGATTTTGCAAGTAACAATTTAAGACTAATATCAATTTAAAAACTGCACAAAAATCATGAAAAAATTTTCATTTTTTTAATACACCGACCCCTATCCTACTGCATTTCCGGCAAAATGCGCTGTTTAAAATCAGTAAAAAACATAATAAATGCTGTATGTAAGCTTAGATACTCAAAATTATATTCGCTTATAAAGAACATTTTACCCTTATCGGCAAATGTGCCAATAAGGGTAACGCTCAGCCTTTCAATTACCGTTTAAAACGCTTTTTTTCGGACTGTATTGCAAGCGGTTCCGCATTGCCGGACACGCACTCCTCATTTACGGTAAGACCGCTTATTCCGCTGCTTGAAGGAAGCTCAAACATTGATTTTTGCAATATTTTTTCCACAATAGACCGCAACCCTCTTGCACCTGTGCCTTGATCAATTGCCTTTTTAGCAATTGCGCTCAGTGCGTTCTGCTCAAATTCAAGGTCGATACCGTCAAGCTGGAATAGTCTTTTATACTGCTTCACCAAAGAATTTTTCGGCTCTGTAAGAATTTTAATAAGCGATTCCTCATCAAGCTCGTCTAAAACAGCAATTATCGGCATTCTTCCCACAAATTCAGGAACCATACCATATTTAACAAAGTCCTGATGAATGATCTCTCTGTAAATGCCCTTTGACTTTTCTGCTTTTGTTTTTATTTCCGCACCAAAACCGAGGGTTGAAGCCTCTGTTCTCTGACGGATGATCCTTTCCATTCCGTCGAAAGCGCCTCCGCATATAAACAAGATATTTTTGGTATCCATTCGGATAATCTCCTGATTAGGGTGCTTTCTTCCCCCCTGTGGAGGAACATTTGCCACAGTACCCTCCACTATTTTAAGGAGAGCCTGCTGAACGCCCTCTCCGCTTACGTCCCTTGTAATGGAGGTGTTCTCTGATTTGCGGGCGATCTTATCTATCTCATCAATATATATGATACCCCGCTGCGCTTCGGCTACATCATAATTTGCCGCCTGCAAAAGTCTTACCAGAACATTTTCAACATCATCACCCACGTAACCAGCCTCGGTCAGCGTTGTAGCATCCGCAATAGCAAAAGGAACGTCCAATGTTTTTGCAAGTGTCTGCGCAAGAATAGTTTTACCCACGCCTGTAGGACCTACCAAAATAATATTGCTCTTTTGAAGCTCAACATTATTATTGTCCTCAGGAGCCATAATGCGCTTATAATGATTATATACTGCAACGGACAACGCGATCTTTGCATCGTCCTGACCCACAACATACTCATCGAGGACCTTTTTTATCTCCATAGGCTTTTTCAGCTTTATCTGATGAGATGAACTTTTTATATTTGTTTCATATTCCGGAATCTGCAGATCATTTCCCGGAATCATCTCATAGCAGAGCAAAACACATTCGTCACAGATATTACAGTTTGCCGAAGTAAAAAGACTTCTTACCTGACCCTCTGACCTGCCGCAGAAGCCGCACCTTTTTAATTTATTGTCATTATTATTATTTTTGCTGTTATCATTTGCCATTGTATCAAACTCCAAACTTAATATGGGGATCTACACCCCAAGGGCTTATCTGCTATAAATCACCTTATCGACCAAACCGTATTCAGCCGCCTCTTCAGCGCTCATAAAATTGTCGCGCTCAGTGTCGAGGGCAATAGTCTCAATAGGCTTTCCCGTATTTTCCGCAAGTATCTTATTCATCTTTTCCCTTGTTTTCAAAAGGTGCTCGGAACGGATTTTTATATCGGTGCACTGTCCCGAAAGTCCTCCGGAAACAAGCGGCTGGTGAATCATTATTTCTGCGTTCGGAAGAGCAAGCCTTTTGCCCTTAGTTCCGGAAGAAAGCAGGAACGCACCCATCGAAGCAGCCATACCTATGCAGATAGTGGAAACGTCACATTTTATATATTTCATTGTGTCATATATTGCCATTCCGGCGGTTATGACACCTCCTGGACTGTTGATATAAAGACTGATATCCTTCTCGGGATCCTGACTTTCAAGATACAAAAGCTGTGCAACCACCAAGCTTGCGGACGTGTCGTTGACCTCCTCCGAAAGCATGATAATTCTGTCCTCCAAAAGCATGGAAAAAATATCCTGTGAACGCTCACCTCTGCCTGTTTGTCTTACAACATAAGGAACTAAACTCATAAAATCCTCACTTCTCCGCAGAACATCATGTGCAACAAACCATCCTTCTGCGGAAAGATGGTTTGCAGTAAAACTATATTGTTAGCCGTTGATTTTAGCTGAATCCTTGACTATCTTGCTTGCCTCGGCAACTGCGAGATCCTGTTTAACAGACTTATCGCTGATGATAGAGCGCACCTTTTCAGCAGTAAGATTATACTGCTCGGCAATCTTATTGATCTCCTCGTCAACCTGAGTGTCAGTGATTTCAACATTTTCAAGCTCTGCAATCTTTTCAAGGGCAAGTCTTACCTTGACCTGCTTCTGAGCCTGATCCTCAAAGGTCTTTCTAAAGGAAGCCAAATCCATATTTGTGTACATAAGGTACATTTCCATATTAAGACCGTTCTGGCTGAGACGCATTTCAAAATCTCTTACCATTTCGTCTATCTTGTTTTCAAACATTACCTCTGGAATATCTGCAGTCATCTTTTCAATAAGAGTCTCATAGAGCTTGTTCTCCGCCTCTATATCTGCATTTCTTGCAGCGCTGTCCTCAAGCTTTGTTCTGATGTCGTCCTTAAGTTCATCAAGAGTATCAAACTCTGTTGCATCCTTTACAAACTCATCATCAAGGTCGGGAAGCTCCTTGCTCTTGATCTCATTAAGTCTGATCTTAAATTCGCAAAGCTGACCTGCGATATCTTCCATTTGATAATTTTCGGGGAATGTCACGTTAATAGTGAACTCTTCTCCCGTCTTTTTGCCTACGATCTGCTCCTCGAAGCCGGGAATAAAGGTATTTGAACCGAGAGCAAGCTCATAGTTCTCATCCTTTCCGCCGTCAAAGGGAACACCGTCCTTGAAGCCTTCGAAATCAATAACCGCAACGTCTCCGTTTTCAGCGGCTCTGTCATCGATAGTAACAAGCCTGCCGTTTCTTTCTCTGAGAGCCTGAATCTGCTTGTCAACGTCCTCATCGGTTACAGCATTGACAACTTTTTCAATTTCTATTCCCTTATAGTCAGAAATTTCAACCTCCGGCTTAACTGTAATTACAACCTTGAACATTACGCCGTCATCTTTATTTATAGATGTAACGTTGATCTCAGGTGTTGCAACAAGCTCATAATCGGTCTCTTCAAGAGTGGGAGCCACATCTGTGTTCACAAGCGCATTTACTGCGTCCTCATAAAAAACATTTTCACCGTAAATCTGCTCAATCATTTTTCTGGGAGCTTTTCCCTTTCTGAAACCATTAACGCTGATCCTCTTTCTCGCTTTCATATAAGCGTTCTGAACAGCTTTCTCAAAGCCCTCCGCATCGATTTTGATCTCCAGCTCATACTTTGTTGCATCAATTTTATTTGTTGAAACTAAACTCATTGTAAACGTCCTCCATTTTTTTAACAAACATATTTTTAATTATAGCACATACAAGAAAATATTACTATACAAAAATCATTTTTTTGGAATTTCATACAATTATTTTACTAAAATAGGGCAAAATTGCACAAAATCTCCCGCTATTAATTGGAATTTTATTCCGTCTCTTTCCCCGCAAACCGCATTTTTATGTGATTTTCCGTGGAGATGTCCGTAATAACACTCCTTAATATTATACTTATACATAACGTCAAGTATGTCATAATTGCACTCATTACCGTACAGTGGCGGGTAGTGCAGAAAAACTATCGGTTCAAGGTTTTCTTTTAAGGCTGACTTTATTGAAGTCTCCAAACGCTGCGCTTCCCTTGCGAGAACCTTTGCGTCTGCGGGGACTTCAGTCTCATTTATCCACCCGCGCGTCCCGCATATACCGTATCCGCCGTAAGCATAATGGTTGTTGTGCAAAAACTTTATTGTGTCAAAGCCGTTTTGCTCCAAAAAAACGTTAAGCTTTGACATTGTTGACCACCAGTAATCATGGTTGCCCTTTGAAATAATTTTACTGCCTTTGAGATTGTTGATGTACTCAAAATCAGCTTTCGCCTCGTTAAGGTCGATACCCCAGGAAATATCACCGGGGATCACAACAACATCCTCATCGGACACAAGCCTGTTCCAGTTTTCGCTAAGCCTTTCCACATGATTATCCCAACCGCCGAAAATATTCATGGGCTTATCGACCGACATTGACAAATGCAGGTCAGCGATTGCATACAAAGCCATTATTACAGGGAAAGCTGCTTAAGGACATAGTCCTTTTGCTGCTCCTTGGTAATAACGTCATTGAAACGTCTTTCCTTGGTTTTAAGTTCTGCAAGAGACACTGGTATATCATAGCCCGAAAGCTCCTTAAGTCTGTCGACCATGTCAAATTCGTTAAGAGCTGACGGTTTGCCCTCAATTGCTTCAAGTACACTCGCACTGAATTTATATGGACTTGCCGTGGAAGCGATGACAGTTTTTGTCATATCACCGGTGCTTTGGCGGTAGTCCTCATAAACCTTGACCGCAACGGCAGAGTGAGTATCCAAAGTATATGAGTACTTATCATAAATTTTCTTAATTGTCGCCTTTGTTTCGTTGTCATCGCAGAAGCCTGCCGCAAATTCCGCCGCAAGCTTTGCCTTTATATCGGGAGTTACCTCATATCTTCCTTCTTTTGCAAGTGAACCGAACCAATCCCTTATCTGAGCGTCATTTTCGCCGCACATAATATACAGCAGCCGCTCCAAATTGCTGGAAATAAGTATATCCATAGATGGTGAGATAGTTGTGAAAAATTGGCGGTTTCTGTCATACACGCCCGTTGTGATAAAGTCTGTAAGGACTTTATTGGTATTTGAAGCGCAGATAAGCTTGTTTACAGGAACGCCCATATGCTTAGCGTAATACGCCGCAAGGATATTTCCGAAATTTCCCGTGGGGACAACAATATTTATCTTGTCACCCGCCTCTATCTCCTCGTCCTTGACGAGGGTCGCATATGCGGAAATATAATATATTATCTGTGGAGCAAGGCGTCCCCAGTTTATGGAATTTGCGCTTGAAAACATCATTTTGTTCTTCTCAAGCTCCGACTTTATTTCCTCATTGGTAAAAATCGCTTTAACGCCGTTTTGACAGTCGTCAAAGTTGCCCTCGACTGCACATACGCCAACGTTTGCACCGCTTTGAGTTGTCATCTGCCTTTTCTGCATGGGACTAACGCCGTCCTCGGGGTAAAATACCATTATTTGCGTACCCGGTACGTCCGCAAAGCCCTCTAAAGCTGCCTTACCTGTATCGCCCGAAGTTGCGACCAAAATAACGATCTTCTTGTCAATATTTATCTTTTTCGCGGAAGTCGTAAGCAAATACGGCAATATCTGCAAAGCCATATCTTTGAACGCACAGGTTGGTCCGTGCCAAAGTTCAAGAATATAAGTGCCGTCAAAAAGATGTGACATTTCGGCAATATTTTCCGTTGCAAACTTTTTGTCGCTGTAAGCATTTTCGGTGCAGTATCTTATCTCCGCTTCGGTAAAATCCGTGAGATATTTTGCAAAAATATAGGCTGCACGCTCCGAATAACTCATATCCCCAAGCTTAACTATTTCGTCCATTGTTATAAATGGAATTTCAGACGGTACGAAAAGTCCGCCGTCCTCTGAAATGCCTTGAACGATAGCCTCGGCGGAAGTAATTTTCACTCCGCTGTTTCTGGTACTTTTATAATACATAGTAACATTCCTTTACAAAAAAATCTATCTGCTTGCGTCAAACGCATTTTCGATATATTGAAAGTCCACAACTTTTCTTCCTGATACCGTGACCCAAACCACATCGAATCTCGGCTGTAAGTCATGGGGAAATCGGTAAGAATATTCTTCAGAAGCTTTTATTATCAGCTTTTTCTTCGATTTTGTAATAGCCTCAAATCCGTTCACAAACGGTTCGGGAGTCCTTGTTTTGACCTCGACAAAAGCAATTATACCGTCTTTTTCTGCAATAATATCTATCTCGCCGCCCTTAACGGTAAAATTCCTCCGTAAAATTCTGTACCCCTTTTTTTCAAGAAAATACGCCACGACCTTTTCGCCGAAATAGCCAAGTTCTTTTTTATCCATTTTTCAGCAGCTTCTTTAAAAACGACATTCTGTGCGCGGGACACGGACCGTACTTCAAAATAAGCTCATTATGAAGCTTTGTTCCGTAGCCTTTATGCTTGTCAAACCGATATTCGGGATATTTTTCCGCAAGCTCCAACATATATTTGTCCCGGCTTACCTTTGCAAGTATTGAAGCCGCCGCTATACTTGCCGACAAGCTGTCTCCCTTTACAACGGCTTTCATTTCACAGTTAAGACCAGGCAGTCTGTTCCCGTCAATAATGGCAATATCCGCCGCAATTCCGAGACCCTCGTACGCTCTTTTCATTGCAAGAAAGGTCGCCTGCAAAATATTTACCTCTTCAATTTCTTCAACAGACGCGGTCGCAACGCAGTAAGCCTTTGCTTTAGATATTATTTCGTCAAAGAGCTGCTCCCGCTTTTTTTCGGTAAGCTTTTTACTGTCATTCAGCCCGTCAATAAAAACTTCGTCGTTTAAAATAACAGCAGCAGCGTAAACATCCCCCGCAAGAGGTCCCCTCCCCGCCTCGTCTATTCCACAAACAACAGGAAAGTCATTTCTAACCGCACTGTCATATTCAAATAAAGTCATATTTTCTATCCTCTACTGCGGAAGCTCCAAAGTGATGCGCCCAAGCTTTCCGCTTCTGTATTCGTCAAGAACCGTAATTGCGGCGCGCTCCGTGTTGATCTCGCCGCCTGAAATAAGCATACCTCTCGCTCTGCCGACCTTTTGCAGCAGTTCATAGCCGCTGTCGTCCTCCGAGATTTCTATTTTATATCTTGCAGTAAGTTCTTCCCTATACAAACCGTTAAGACAATCAAGCAGACGGCAAGCAAGAGCCTCAATGTCCACAACATCGTCTTTAACAGCTCCAGTAAAAGCAAGTTTTTCGCCGACAGCCATATCCTCAAACTTCGGCCACAAAACTCCCGGCATATCAAGAAGCTCTATATCATTTTCCAGTTTGACCCATTGCTTTGTACGGGTCACTCCGGGTCTATCCTCTACCTTTGCTTTTTTCTGCCCGGCAAGTCTGTTTATAAACGAGGATTTGCCAACATTAGGGATTCCTACCACCATAAGGTGCAAAGTTCTTCCCTTCATGCCTTTAGCCTCATATTTTTCTATCAGACCTGCAAGCACGTTTCTAACCGCAGGAGCAAACTTGTTCAGTCCCTTTCCGCTTCGACAGTCCGCAGCAATAGCTGTAATGCCCTGCTTCTGATACCAAGAAAGCCACTTGGACGTTGCTTTGTCATCTGCGGTATCGCACTTGTTAAGAACGACTATCCTTGGCTTACCCTCGATAAGCATCTGCAAATCGGGATTTTTGCTGGATTCGGGTATACGCGCGTCAATAATCTCCACAACAGCGTCCACAAGAGGAAGCGAAGCCTTTATCATACGCTTCGTCTTGGTCATGTGCCCCGGAAACCATTGAATAGAAGGAATTTCAGTCATTAATGCCCTCCGATCAAGCGGGAACGCCTATTGAATCAAACGGGAAAATCCTGAGTACTACCTTACCGAGAATATCGTCCTCGTCAACAAAACCGACAAGAGTGCTTCTGCTGTCGGTGGAATTCATGCGATTGTCACCCATTACAAAAACATATCCCTCCGGGACGGTTACAGGGTACTTATGTCCGCCCTCGTCCTGTTTGGTAAGATCGTTTATATACGGTTCGTCAATAACAGTTCCGTCAACCTTAACATCACCCGTGTTAAAATCAATGTCAACAGTCTGACCGCCAACAGCAATTACCCTTTTAACAATTACCTTGCCGAGACCGTCAACAGATGTGAGCTGGTTATTTTCGCCGTAAACATTGCCGTTTTCGCTGTTCACAATAACAATATCCCCTGCCTTGGGAGTGTACATAATATAAGACACAACAAGCCTGTCACCGTCAACAAGTGTAGGCATCATCGATTCGCCGTCAACATTCGCAAGACGAAGAATGATCGTAAAGAAAATTATAACGGCAAAAAATGAAAATATAATAGTTTCCACCCAATCAAGGTATTCCTCTGCCGCAGTGACTTCCTTCTTCTTGTCATCGTCCAATGCCTCGTAGTTCAGCTCATAGCCCGCCATAACAATACATCCTTCCCAAGCGTTATTATTCGGACAGCACAGGTAATTTTCCTGTTAAAAAAGTCCAAATTTTTTGTATAGCAAAAAAGGGACATTGCGTCCCTTTTCCATAACCGCAATCAGCGAATCTGTTCTTTAACCTTTGCAGCCTTACCAACTCTGTCTCTGAGGTAATAGAGCTTGCTGCGGCGAACCTTACCGCTTCTTACAACTTCAACCTTGTCAACAACAGGCGAATGAACGGGGAATACTCTCTCAATACCGCAGCCGTGAGCAACACGTCTTACAGTGAAAGTCTCGTTTATACCGCCGTGCTTCTTAGCGATAACAGTACCTTCAAATACCTGGATCCTGTACTTCTCGCCTTCCTTGATCTTTACGTGAACCTTAACGGTGTCACCGATATTGACAGCAGGAGCATCCTTTTTAAGACTGCTGTCGCTGATGAGCTTAAGTGCGTCCATTGTTATTTCCTCCTAAATTTCAAGACATTCTTACCTTTCGCAAGACAGCCGAAAACACATATCGGGAAAGTTACCCTATAAATCGGCATAAGGCAGCGGACTGTCCTTTTAATGTCAGCCAATAAAGGCAGGCATTAATCTCGTCCAAATACATATTCATCAGACATGATTTCGGGCGGATTTTCAAATGCTATATCATTTTAACACATTTTTGCACAAATTGCAAGTATTTTTTTGTAAAAAACCATGAAATGTCAATTACATAAAATTTTCGCCGTCGCTTAACAAAATATTTGTGCGTTCTGCATAAATATTTTCAAAAACAATTCCGCTTAAAGACGAATATGCCTCAACGAAAACGTTTGAATTAATATTAAGCGAAAGACCTGCGGGGAGTTGTATATTTACAGCAAGAGAATGTTCCGAGGACTCTGTCCCTATAATGATAATATGCGGTTTTATATCAATTTTTACCGTGCCCTTGCTTTTGGAATGCTTGTCAACCTCAATTGTATCCATTGACATCATTTTTTCAAGCTCTGAAAGCATTTCCACTCCCGTCGCTCCGCCGGTAAATTTAATAGTATACTCAGCAAAAGCTATCTCCTTGTTTTCATGTACCGGTTTGTCAATGCTGATAATTCCGAGACCCTCCGGCATTGCCCTGTCAAGAGTCTCTCTCGCCTTGTCAATGTCAACCTCCTCTGTTACAGCGAAGTCCATATATTCCTTTTTGCCAACAACTCCCAAGGAAAGCGCAAGAGGGAAATTAAGGTATATTCTCGGATTAAATCCCTGCGTATACCAAACCGGAAGCTTTGAACGCTTTATCGCCCGCTGCATAGTCCTCACTAAATCGAGGTGCGAAATAAAGACAGCCCGTCCGCTTTTTTCAAAGGACGCTCTAAGGTTAATTTTTTCCAAAGCAAGCACCTCCCATAGCCTTTGACAATCCGCAGGCGGAACATTTTTCACGGCAGTTCTGCGTGGTTTCCGCATTGTGTGCCTTTTTATTCTCACGCACCAAAAAGTCCCTTGAAACAAAATAATCCAAATGCTGCCATGGCATTACCTCATCATATGAACGCTCTCTGTGGGCATAAAATTCCACATCTACGCCGAGACGTTCAAAAACCTCCATCCACGAGTCAAATTTGTAAAGCTCGTCCCAGCTATCAAATTTGCAGCCCGCCTTCCACGCCTCAAGAATCGCGTCGCAGAGACGCCTGTCTCCCTTTGCCAGAACCGCTTCAAGTATGCTTACGCGGTAATTATGCCAGCTTACGTTTATTCTTTTACGCGAACGGATACTGTCCAAAAGCACTTTTTGCTTATGTTTTATTTCATCAATTGTCGATTGTGCTTCAAATTCAAACGGCGTAAACGGTTTAGGTACAAAGGTAGCACAGCTTATCGAAATTTGAACGTGCTTCCCGCGCTGACGTTTGGGGTTTTGATAATACAAATCGGCAATTTTGTCCGCAAGCGCCGCAATACCTCTTATATCGTCATCTGTTTCGGTAGGCAGACCCAGCATAAAGTACAGCTTAACGCTTGTGTATCCGCCCTCAAAGGCTATTCTGCAAGCCCTTTCTATCTCATCCTCGGTAATATTTTTGTTGATAACGTCCCTAAGACGCTGCGTACCCGCTTCGGGAGCAAATGTCAAGCCGCTTTTTCTTACCTTTTGAAGCTGCTTGGCAATATCCTCGCTGAAACGGTCTATACGCATTGATGGAAGCGAAAGGTTGATATGCTCGTCATTTGTGTACTCTGAAAGCTTTTCAAGGGTATCGTCGATACCGGACAAATCACTTGTACTCAATGAGGACAGCGAAACCTCTTCATAACCCGTACTTTCGCACAGAGACTTGGTTTGTCGATATATGGTGTCGGTGCTTTTCTCTCTAAAAGGACGGTATATAAAGCCTGCCTGACAAAAACGGCAGCCTCTTATGCAGCCTCTGAGTACTTCTACCACCGCCCTGTCGTGAACGATTTCGCAGTATGGCACAACAAATTCCTCTGGATAAAAAACCGAGTCCAAATCCTTTATAATACGTTTTTTAACTTTTTTTGGAGCATGAGGATTATTGGGCAAAATCTCTTTAACTGTACCGTCCTCATTATAAGACACATCATAAAAAGACGGCACATAAATTCCCTCAATTTCTGCAGCAGCTTCAAGAAATTCTTTCTTTGTACAGCCCTGCTTTTTCATATCGGAGTATAAGTCCATTAATTCAAGGTTGACCTCCTCCCCCTCTCCGATTATGAACAGATCAATGAAATCGGCAATGGGCTCCGGGTTGCAGACGCAGGGTCCGCCTGCAACAACTATGGGCATATTATCTGTACGGTCTTTTGCCTTTACAGGCAATCCTGCAAGATCCAGCATATTTAAAATATTGGTATAGCACAATTCATACTGGATCGTAAAACCTATAAAGTCAAACTCCTTTACAGGGTCGAGGCTTTCCAGACCGTAAAGAGGAATATTATTTTTACGCATAAGCTCCTCAAAATCAACCCATGGAGCAAAAACTCTCTCGCACCAAAAATTTTCCCGCTTGTTTTTTAGTGAATAAAGAATTTTCATTCCAAGGTGTGACATACCAACATCATAAGAATCCGGAAAACAGAATGCAAATCTTACGTCAACCTTGCTTTTATCTTTTACCACGCTGTTAAATTCTCCTCCTATATATCGGGAGGGGGATTTAACCTGTGGCAAAAGGCTTTCTATCTGTTCTCTTAACATAAATTTTATATTCCTTTCATTTCAAATCAACACAAATCGACATTGCCAATAAATAACAAAGCGTAACATACAGCGTAATGTTTCCCTTACCCAAAAAAGCAAAGGCTATCAGCACCGTCATTATTAAAAAAATGTTGCACCATTTAAAAAAGCGTTCCAACAAACACGCCGCAGTATAGCTGCATAGCTTTCTTATAAGCAGCAGGATTATTTTTCCGCCGTCAAGATATTGAAGCGGAAGCATATTAAAAGCGCCAATAAGCGCATTTATCGCCGCAAACAGCCTCGCCTCAGGAACACTTATAAACCAAAGTCCCGCTGCAAGCAGAAAATTTGCTCCGCTTCCGCCAATCAGAATTAGAAAGCTTGCTCCAAATCCTGTAAAGTCAATCAGCTTGTCAGGTATAATCTTAATTCCGGAGCCGTAAAAAACCATTCTTTTTAACGGAATTCCACAAATTTTCATAAAAATAAGATGCCCCAATTCATGCCAAATGCAGGCAAAAAGTCCCAAAAGAGCGTAATTTCCGTTAAGAAGAACCAAAAGTGCGACCGCAGCAAAGAAACTGAAATCAAAAATAACCGTGATACGAGTAAATTTCAGCTCGAACATCAGCTTAGCGGCGTTGACTGCAAAAAGTCTGTAATCACATTAATAATGTTTGAAATATTTCCCGAATCTGTATTTTTTTCAAGATATACCTCAAAAATGTCCGCCGCAAGATCAGGCTCAAAAATGTTTATTCCCACAAAAGCTATAGCAGCAACCAGACACATTATAGCTTGTACGGCAACAATATCCAAAAATGTGACTCTTTTTCTGTATTCATTAATTTTCGGAACAGCATCGGTAACGGTTTCCTCGGTATTTTCGGATGCTTCGATATTTTCGGACATATCAACTCCCCCTTTCATAAAAATAATATTTATAAAAGGGGAAAATTATACCACCTAAGAAAACCGCTGCATTTTACTTTTTTATCCTTATTATAGAATTTTTAGGATATTTCTTTTCACACGGCATTGAAAATTTCATCATAGCATGGTTAGCGCTTTCGATCTGCTCGCCGTCTTCTCTGTAAAGCTTTTCAGCCTTGCATGTGTCGTACATTTCTTTCGGGGAAATTATCTCCACCTCGTCCCCCGCGCTAAATTTATTTCTTTGTGTGCCATAAAGCATTCCATCTTTACACTCATCTACAACAGCGACAATATCATATTCGCGAATATAACCGCTGTTTTCGTAATACTGACAGTCCTTTGGGTGTCCGAAAAAAAATCCTGTGCAATATTTTCTGTGACTGACTTTAAAAACCTCCTCACGAATCCATTCCGGGGGCTTGTAGTTATTAGGATCTTTTTTCAATATATCGACTGCCATTCTATAAGCGTTAGTAACAATTGAAACATAGTATGAGGATTTCGCCCTGCCCTCGATTTTAAGGCTTGTGACCCCTGCCTTGACAACTTTATCCAAATGATCTATCATGCACAGGTCCTTTGCATTTAAAATATAAGTACCTTTTTCGTCCTCAAAAATCGGATAAAATTCATCAGTGCGCTTTTCTTCCATTAAGTGGTATCCCCACCTACAGGGCTGCGCGCACTCTCCTCTGTTCGCGTCACGGCTCACAAGATACTGGGACAGCAGACATCGTCCTGAAAAGGAAACACACATTGCGCCGTGCACAAAAGCCTCAATATCAAGGTCGGCAGGAGTTTTTGCTCTTATTTCTGCAATCTCCTCCAAAGAAAGCTCTCTTGCCACCACTACCCGATTAACACCCATATTGTAAAGCTCGTTTGCGGTAACATAGTTGACAATTCCGGTTTGAGTAGACATATGGATCTCCATATCCGGCGCAAACCTTTTCACAAGCGAAAGGAGTCCTAAATCAGCAACAATTGCAGCATCAACCTTGCAGTCAACAGCCTCTTTCATAAATTCCTCAAAATACGGTATTTCATTGTTTCTCGGCAGGGTATTGCAGGTCAGATATACCTTTACACCTTTTGAATGGGCAAGCTCCACAGCTGATTTAAGAGAATCATACGTAAAATTTTCGGGACCCGCCCTCATACCGAAGCTTTTTCCGCCCAGATATACTGCGTCCGCACCGTAATCCAGCGCAGCGCAAAGCCGCTCATAATCGCCCGCAGGAGCAAGCACCTCAATATCATTCAAATTCATAAAAATTTCTCCCATTAGACCAAGCCCGCCTCTATCAGATTTTGTTCATGCTCCGCCAACGTCTCGGCATAATAAAATTCACCGGTTTCAAGATTTGAACAGAAGTAGTAATAATCAGTTACAGCAGGATAAAGTACAGCGTTTATAGCGTCAAGTCCAGGATTGCATATAGGTCCGGGAGGAAGTCCCGCACCTCGGTATGTGTCATAAGCCTCGAATATTTTATCCGATCTTACCTCAATATTCGGCATAATAATATCTTCAACATAATTTGTGGTAGGGTCTGACTGAAGCAGCGGGTACTCGTCAGGATTGTTAAGCCTGTTATAAAATACCGAAGCGACATTCTTCATATCCCGTGTGTTTGCCGCCTCTGCCTGAACGATAGAAGCAAGCGTCAGGACTTCTTCAAGCTCCATATCAAGATCTCTCATTCTTCCGTAAAAGTCTGGAGTTACCCTTGCTTCAAAGTTTCTGTATATCTTTTTCGCAACTATCCTCGGATCCTCCTCAACATAAAACTGATATGTATCCGGAAAGAAATAACCCTCCATTTTGTAGAATTTCATGGAGCTTACCTTAACCTTTTCCTCAAAGTCAAATCCAAATTTTGAACTGTTAAAAATCTCTATAAACTCATCTGCGCTGCACACATTCTTTTCTTCAAGCTTCTGAGCAGCTTCATAAAGAGTGATACCCTCAGGGAAAACAATATCGGCTGTCTCCCTCTTGCTTTCTATCTCCTCCTGCAAGACATCAATAATGTCGTTATAAGTCATTTTCGGAGAAAGAACATGACTTCCTGCGATATATGTACCGTCAGCGCCTTTGAATTTTGAGTACACCCTAAACAAATTTATATCCGTAATAATACCCTCGTTATAAAGAATTTCAGCAATATCAACTGTGCTGGAGTTCATCGGTATATCAAGAACCACCTCTCGGTCTGACTTATCAATACCGAGAAGCTCCTTTGCCCATTTCAGTATGAAAACCGCAGCAAGTATCGAAACAGAAATAATAAACGCACTTAACAAAAGTCCGAAAATAAGGTGTCCGTGCCCACGCCTTTTACGGCGTTTTTTCTCTTTATATCTGTTCGGCGGAGCTTCCTCCTCATCATATTCTTTATCATCGGAAAGCTCGCCTTTACCGCTTTCGTCCTCGGGAATATATTCCTCCGACTGTTCCGTTTCTTCCGTATCCAAAGCGGCAGCTTCCTCTGCAAGCTCCTCATTTTCGGCAAAGCTTTCCGTTGTTTCCTCCGCACCTTCGGGCATACTTTCAAGTATATCATTTAACGTAACGTTATCTTCCGTATATTCCTTTTGCTCCATTACTGCTCCTCCTTTCACCCACATTTTTTACATATTTTTCTGTAACAAGAAAATCAACAGGTATGTCGTATCTTCCGTGATTCAGCTTCGTTTCGGTACAGCAGCAATATCCCAAACCTATCTTAAAAATATTTTTGTGCGCCGACAAAAACCTATCGTAATATCCCTTGCCGTAGCCAAGCCTGTATCCGTACCTGTCATAAGCAAGTGCGGGAACAATACAAATCGCTTTATAGATTTTTTTTAGAGGAACGCATTTTTCGGGAACAGGTTCAAGTACCGAAAAACTGCCCTCTTCAAGCTCGTCAAAGGAATTTATCAAATAAAATTCCATATTTCTCGTGCCCTTTATGCACATTGGTACAGCAACCTTTTTACCGTCCGCAAAAGCCTTTGCAATAAGCATTCTCGTGTCTACCTCTATCGGCGTAGAGACATATGTCAGCACCGTTTCGCAGTTTTTATAAACAGGCAGCGAAGTCAGCTTATACAGTATTTTCTCGTCCCGTATTTTTTTCATATCCTCAGTCATTTCTTTTCTGATCTGCTTATACTTTTCTCTAAGAGCGTTTTTTTGTTCTCTTATATCAAAGCTTACTTCTTTGTCCATAAAAGAGCTTCTCCCATTTTTTCGCTTTTTTCCTTAGACGTCAGCACCTCAGCAAGCGCCAAACCAAACTCAACAGCAGCTCCCGCTCCCCTTGCGGTAATGATTTTGCCGTCGATAACAGCAGGCTCGTCCAAAACTTCTGCGCCTGTAAGCTCCTGCTCAAAGCCTGTATAACAGGTCGCTTTTTTTCCTTTAAGCACGTCCTTATGACCGAGAATGGACGGAGCGGCGCAAATTGCCCCAATGTAAAGGTCGTTGACTGTGCAGTAGTCAATAGCCTTTTGAACAGTTTCCGAAGCCTCCAAATTTATCGTTCCGGGCATACCTCCCGGGAGGACTATCATTTCCAAATCGCTGTTAAACTCGATAAGCTTGTCCTCTGTGTCTGCAACAACGGTTATTCCGTGAGAACCGGTGATAATATTGTCCCCAATGCCCACGGTTATGACCTCTTTGCCGCACCTGCGGAGAATGTCTATAGGGGTTATCGCCTCGGTTTCCTCAAAGCCCTGTGCGAGAAATACGTAAATCATAATTGTTCCTCCTAAAAATAGATTTTATAATAAAAATTTGTGATTTTTTAGCCTGCGGTAAGTATGCCAAAAACTGTAGAAAAACCAAGCCAATGCAAAATAATTGCTCCCAAAGACGCAGTTAAATATATCCAATAGCAGATCAAACGTTTGGGCGACGACATTTTTTCCTTATACATTGTTTCTAAACAAATAATTGCGTAAGCGGCATTAAAAAATGAAATCAGAATACACACCAAAGGAGTAAAAAAGTCATCATAAAAATGCTCAAGCGCAAGAGTTATTGAATTATTAACAATTAACCGTGCCGTTTTATCGTTATAATAAAGTCCAAATATCAACAATAATATTAAGCTTACAATTAATAATGAAATCAAAATCGTACCGATTATTTTACCGCGTTTTTTCTCCATAAAATGCCACCTTGATGTTCTATAATCTATCCGCTATTTTCTATCCTCTAAAAGTAACCGTGTTCTTCTGAAGCATTATAGCAGGATAATAGGAACGCTTTGATTTCCGTAGTCCTTCCAAACCTAAGTCTTCCTCGCGGTTTATATAGGTATAGCCGTTTACAGCAGACTTGGCAAATTCGTTGTTTATCGCCGCGTAAGTCCCTTGAATGGACGCGTTTGCTTTTTCAATGTGAATATCGAACGTATCCGAATTTATCCCGTCGCCTATTGTAAAGCCCTCAACCTTTCCGTCCACGCGGATAACCCCGCCTTTAAGATCAAGTCCGTCAAAATAATTCATAAAGGTGTTTATAGCGAACTGTTCCGCAACGCTGGACTCGTCGTCGTAAGCTTGATTGTCGTTATAGCTTTTAACCGCGAACTCTATACACTCATCGAAATCCTTTTCCGTCATATCGGAGTATTCCCAGTTATTCTCATAGAATCTGGCAAGGTGATTGCGCTTGCTGTGATATTTCTTACCAGACAAGGTTTTAAGCTTGTCAGACTCGTAAATATAGTCGCAGTCTGACTCATCGCAAGTCACGTCATATTCGCCCGGAAACAATTCCTCGAAAATCGAAAGATTTTCATTTGTAACAGAACCCACAACAAGCGGTACACCCGCTTCTTCTGCTTCTTTTTTGAGGACATTGAACAAGTCCCTATAGTCCCCTTTTCCGGCGGGAAACGTAAATCTCATACCGTACTTCATTGAGCGGGAGATATAAAAATCCTTGTACCTGCAAATTTTTGTTTCATAGAGCCTGTGCCATGCCATGTTATTTGAAAAATTGTACTCACAGCCTCTGAAATCCGAAATTTTTAACAGCTCCGTCACCCAAGGTCTGTCCGACATTTCAATAACCTTAAATTCAAGCATTACAATACCTCATTTATCAACTGTAATAATTTTCCGTTTATTTCTTCCACAGTCAGCGGTTTTCCGTCCGCACTGCAATCCACGGTTTTCCAGCCAAGCTTTTCAGCCGCATACAGCGCCGACTTTCGGCACGCCTGCAAATATTTAACATTTGCTTCGTGAATATCCTTTTTGCTCTCGTCGCCGCCATAACGTTCAGACATAAGCTTTTGAGAAATCTCCACAGGCATATCGAGAAATATCACCAAATTCGGTACGGGAAGTCCAAGCTTACCGTACTCATAATCGGAAAGCCAGTCAAGGTAGCCGTCCCATTGACTTACGTCCAACTTTACCATTTGGTGTATAGCGTTTGATGAGACGTACCTGCTTGCCAGAACCAAATCGCCGTTTTTATAGTTTTCTTCCCAAAACATCTTATAACTTGCGTACCTGTCCACGGCATAAAAGCTTGACGCTGCGTATGCATTTACACCGTTGGCGGATTTTGACAGTTCCCCATTCAAATACATCTTCACCAGAGCCGAGGACGGATTATCATAATCCGGGAAGCTTATTGCCGTTACACTATGATTTTCAGACAATTTTTCCCTGATAATATCAAACTGCGTAGTTTTTCCGCTTCCGTCAAGACCGTCGATGACAATTAAATTTCCCATAATTATGAAACTCCCTTAATTGCATATATAACTATTATATCATTAAACATCTTTTTCGTCAATATTCATCAAGGTATTTAATTGATATTAATTTTCGGAATAAAAACAGGAGCGAAAAAATCGCTCCGCAAAATCAATATACAAGCCTTTTTTCAACATAAATATTGGTTGGCAGACCGCATTTTTTCGCTTCATGATAAACTTCTGCCGCTCTGTTCATTTCTCCAACATCTATTAACGCATTTACTGCCGCTGTTATACCAACATTTGCCCGGTTTTTCGGTGAACGTTCACGATTGAAATGTTCCCATTCACCGCATACAAATTCCGTGGTCATATCATCGGAAATTAGATTTTTAAAAAAATCCTGACAAAGATTTTCAACATCAATGTCCGTTCTTTTGAAAGCCTTTATGACAGAAGATAGATATATCAATTTATAAAAATCATTTTCGACGAATTCCTTGGTATTCTCAATAAACTCCGAAAACTTTTTATCGGCATAAAGCAAATGCTTTTCGGGAATTTTAAACGACGTATGTACCGCTAACGCTGCACGGTGCGCTTCATAAGAAATACGGTAATTTTCACATGTAATTTCACAATTTTCTAAGGCATTATAATATAATTCGTACCAAAAGCTTTCATAACCGGAAGAAATAAGAGTAAATCTCTGAGTTGTATCAGAAACGGTCCAAAACCAATATGCTCTTGGTTTATCTGAAAGGAATTCAGCAAATCGTTTATGATTTTTATATAGCCTTTCACCGTCACGCATTAAAGCATAGCTGTCCGAAATATTCCACAAGCAAAAGCCTGTATCAAGAAAATCATTTGTTCGATTATTAAGTAAATAATTCATATACTCTATAACCGCCATATCCGAAGAAAGCTTTTCGGCGGAGCTTTTGGCATTTCTTTCTCCGATAGATTTTATTTGCCTGAATTTCTCTCGTATCTCATCATTAAGCATGATATTCTCCAATTTAATAAATATTACAAATATTATAACACTATACATCTTTTTCGTCAATATTCATCAAGGTATTATTAATAAAAAATAAATACATATATAATAACATATGCAAAGTTGACCTCACACAAGCATTATGATATAATTATACGGTGTACTTTAATAAAGTAGGAGTGAATAAAAATGATTTACTTAATGCGGCATGGTGAAGATGATAATACGCGTTTAGGTGGTTGGAGCAATGCGGGGTTGTCCAATGCAGGTATTGAACAAGTAAAAAATTCTGCCGAAAAATTGATTGCTGGAAATTATAATATCTGTCAAATTTTTTCAAGTGATTTACCCCGCGCGAAGGAAACTGCGGAAATTATCGCAGACAGACTTAATATAGAAGTTCGCTTCATTTGTGAATTCAGAGAAATAAATAATGGAAGTCTTGCGGGAATGCATAAAGAACAGGCAAAAATTAAGTATCCGGGAATATATTACAGCGCCTTGAAATGGGAGCAAGCATATCCAAATGGAGAAAGTCCAAAATTATTTTATGAAAGAATTATTACCGCATGGAACATATTTAAAGACCATGTATCAAAATCAGACGGTAACACCCTGCTTGTAACTCACGGGGGAGTTATTAACGCCATACTTTGCTGTGAAAAGGGTGAAAAGTACACGAACAGATACGTTAAATATTCCATAGGGAACGCCGAAATAACAGAAGCATAAAAAATGCCGCCAATATCTTGGCAGCATTTGAAGCTATTATGATTGTTCGCTTGACGCGTTAGCCGTGCTTGTAGTCTGTGTAAAGGCGTCGCAGCATCCGCACTTGCAGTTCTCATCACCGCTTGGCTGCGGGAAAAACTGCTCTGTGGGGAATTCAATTCTGTCGAATACGTCGCATGGAGCCTCGGATGAAGCCGCTGTTGAGCAGTCCTTGCAGGGTATGCAGTAATCGTATGCGGGAACTATCAGAGATACGGGACGTGAAAGCTGAATAATCGAGAAAAGTCCCAAGGAAACCGCAAGAATCCTGTCAAACTTCGGAGGCGGAGGCGGCGGACAGCAGCAATCCATTGGCGGAGCGGGAGGCATAGGCGGCATAGGCGGTTGGGGAGGCTTGCAAACACCTCCGCAGCTTCCTGCCGGAACGCATATAAATTTAGCGTCCAACGCCACGGGGTCAACAACGTGGATAGTTGCCTTTGGCATGCTTGCCGCAGAATTGCTGTTGCAGAAATTGCCGTTGCATGGTTCGGTAGGCAAAGGCATTATAAAGTCATCTTCACTTGTGAATACCTTTGCGTTTCCCTCACCGCCGTAAAGGATAACCCTCTTGTTCCACAAAGCCGTGCCGCAGAGCAGCGTACCGGAATGTGGCTGGCAGAAGCTCTTTGAAAAAGCTTCAGCAGTGATCTTAAATCTGTAAGTAATGTCCACCGAGTAATAACCGGACTTGAACGGAACGGAATCTACCGAGATACAGGTCGCTTCGACCTCTACACAGCGAGTTCTTACTATGTTCATTTCGTCCGTGATCGCGGGCGAGTCTTCGCTTAATGTGACAGGCAGCTCATATATGCAGTCCCTGTCGGAGCAGCTGTCGAAAACACGCTGAACTTCAATGCAAACTGCTTCCTTGAAGCAGTTGTTTTTATCGCTCATATAAATCCTCCTATGAAAAAATTAAAGTATTAAAACTTCAATATATACTATTCACAGGGGGAGCAAAAAGTTACAATATCAGGTGTTTTTATCCGTCTGATGGAATTCTTTAAGGTTGCCTATCTTCTCGTTGCGCTCGTCCAGAACCTTTTCCACATCTGTCCATTCAAGTCCCTGATTTACCGCCAGTACCATTATATGGTACAAAAGGTCGTTTATTTCGTTCATAAGCTCGTCATTGTCGCCGTTTTTTGCAGCAATGATGGTCTCGGAAGCCTCCTCGCCGATTTTTTTGCAGATCTTGTCAACACCCTTTTCAAAAAGATAGCAGGTGTAGGACTTTTCGGGAGCATCTCCCCTGTCGAAAGCCGCCTTGCGGGCTTTGATAACCTCAAAAATTTCGTGGTATACTGTCATTTTTCATTCTCCTTTATTAATATTTTTTAATTTCATTGTACCCATATCCAACTCACGATAGTAACAGTTATTAGGTACTCCATTATAACTTGTATGACATATATTCCCTTTGTCGGGCGTGACCTGATATACAAGAGAATTCTGCTCGCAGTTCACGAAAATATGCTCCACCGTAAATGTATTCCCCGACTCCGCGCCCTTGAACCACAGCTTGTTCCGCGACGTACTCCACAGCACAAGCTTTTTTTGGTGGACGGTTTCCTTAAAAGCCTCCTCGTTTGTATAAGCTATGAGTATCACCTCTTTTGTCAAATAATTCTGCACAGCCACAGGGATTACCTTGTTCTCCCTGTCCATTCCGCTGATTTTGTTCCAGTCAAGCATAAGCTTGTCGGTTTCTTCAACCATTCCCATATTAGATGCTCCTTTGCATTTACATATATTTACTTAAAAGCTGAATTATTTCCGAACAGTCAAATTTGCATTTGCATTGCTGACTGCCGTCCCTTTCAACATCTGCAATGTGTTCTAACTGATTAAATTCTTTCGGTAAATTCGGGTCTGCGCCATTATTTAAAAGATATTCAATAAATTTGACTGTTTCCGATGTTGCTCGTAAAACATGATTATTTCCCAAATACAGACCCGTCTCATAAAGTCTTCCGTCTTCGTCAACTACGGTATTTAAACTCATTTCGACCGCAATATCCAAAATCAAATAAGTATACTCGTTTTCAAAATATTCTTTATTATTGCTTATGAATTCTTTTGCTTTGTCATAATTTTGGTCTGACAACAGCTTCATAATTACCCTGTATTGTAACGGTATATTCTTATCATATGACCCCCATTTTTCTGCATCTTCAATAAAATTATTGGACAATCCGCAAAAATCCAATTTTCTCACCTCCGGTTATTTCAACAAAAAGTTCCGAAATTATTTGACAATTGATTGTTCCACACGGTGCATGATTTTCAAGCGCTGCGCCTCATTTGCCGAAAAACCGAATTTTTCATAAAAAGGTATTTTATCGGGCATGGCACATAATTCAACAAAAATCTCCGTACCCCGTACTCCGTTGTCGTTTATGTATTTCATAAGCTCGTCAATAAGCATTCGTCCTATTCCCCTGCCCTGATATTCGGGACGGACAACAACGTCCTTGATATAATAATCAAGTCCCTTGTCTCCAATCATTCTCGCCATAGCCACAATTTTATTTCCGTCAAAAACCGATACCCTAAACAGCGTGTTTTCCATAGCAAGCCTTGTCTGCTCAAGGGACGGTCCGTCACCCCAAACAGTTTCCCATAAAATAATAAATTCCTCCGCACTAAGTTCGTTATGCTTTATTGTAAGATTCATTTTCATACCTCATTTCCGCAAATCCAACGCTTGATTTATCAAATCAATTTTTTGCATATCGTTTTTATTTTTAACGTTTTTTCTGTAACTGTCCTTTAACGAAGCCGTGTACACACTTAAATAATCCCGCAGATCAAGAAGCTTATAGCGAACTCCATTTTCTTCAATAATGGGTATATTTTTTATGTCTACGCCTGCAAAGGATACCAAGCTTTCTATCGCCGCAAAAGCAATACTGATACCGTTTTTCTCAAAAGCGTGTTCGTGAAAATCATAAAGCCGCCAGCCGCTTTCCGACATTATTTTGTAAACGCTTTCCCACCTGTCACATAAAAAAATTTCTGGGATCAGCACGTCAATATCGTCAGCGTTAAGATCTGTACCAAGCCTCTGCTCCAGTCCCAGCGAGCCAAACAGCAGAGGTTCAATGTCAAGCTTTTCATTTAACTGTTTAGCAACTTCTATAAATTTATTTTTCATTTTTTACTCCTTTATTTTCTGCCTTTGACATAGCAACCCTATTCCCAAAGCAAATGAAAATCCGCCAAGAACAATAAATATACCCCAAAGAACATTCCAGTAAGAAGCGGATATGTCGAACATTTTCAATATAAGCTCGTGCCAGAATTCCATACCCGTTATGATCGCAAACAGGTCGAACAGCAGATACCCGCCGCAGAAAATATATATCCAACGCCACCAAAAATTGTTCCGCAGATTTTTCAAAAATATCACTATCCCGCATATGCAAAGTCCTGCAAGAATTCCCATAAGTACATAATAAAATGCGCCCTTGTTTTCCATAATTCCAAGCCAGAAATCCGCATATGATTTTCTATCGATAAGTCCCCAAATCCTATGTAAATGAAATACGCCGAAAAATATAAATACCCAAGGTTCAAACGCTTTTATCTTTTTCATTTTGTTCCCCGCATTACAATATAAAATTTGACAAACCGTAAATAAAATGACAAACCGTAAACACCGAAATAAAAATTACCGCAATATAATTTTTTCTGTCCAAAGCCAAAAACAGAAACGCCAAACACGGCGGCAGAGTAAGACAAATTATCACGTGCGGCGCGGTTATTCCGGCGTAATAAAATCCCCAGCCAACATAATAAATAAGTACGCAGCAAACCGCGGCAATTATTTTCGGCGTAACGCGAAATTTACTGCGGTTTTTATTTACAATAAAACACAACGCTGCCACAAATAACGCCTGACACACCGAACCTATTGTGTCGATAACTGCCGTTTTGGATTCCGACCGAAGAATATCGTTGGGCGCGGGGACGGCAAACCAAATAAAATTCGGCAGCATTATCAACATGAAAACTGCAAGTCCCCAAACATCAAAGCCGAATCTGTATTGTTTCATTTTTAAACCTTCTTACGACAAATCAAAACCTATAAATCAAGTCTATATATTTTCTGTTTTTCCATACCCTCACGCCACGCAAAATACTCTTTCGGTACATCGCATATTTCCATAAGCTCTGCATTAAGCTTTTCAATAGTTTTGTAAGAAGCAATATTATTTTCATCGCATGAAAGAATAACATATTCCATACAATGATATCTTGCCACATCTAAAACCATTTGACAGGCAATGTGGGCGAACCCATGACCACGGTATTCTTCGAAAATCTCATACCCTATATTACCATTATAATAAGAATGAAAATTATGACCGATACGAATACTTATTTTTCCGATACACTCGTTTTCAAAATTAAATATATTGTAATAATAGAACGGCAGCATCTCATTGTCGCCTATATATTTTTGAATGATTTTTAAAGATAAATTTTCGGAATAAATAACATCAAATTTTTCTGTAAATTCAAACGTCATATAAACCTCCGATAAATTCAATTTATCATATTTATTTTATCATCTCACAGGAATACCCTTGCTGCGGCAGTCCTCCTTTACTTGTCCCACAGTCAACTCCTTAAAATGGAAAAGCGAAGCTGCAAGAGCCGCCGAGCAGTCGGTTTTTTCAAAAGCCTCCGCGAAATCGGAAAGCTTTCCTGCGCCGCCGCTTGCGATAACGGGAATTTTCACCGCACCACATACCGCTTTCAGCATTGGAATGTCAAAGCCCTCCCGAACGCCGTCAGTGTCCATTGAATTAAGACATATCTCCCCTGCGCCGAGCTGCTCGATTTTTTTCACCCAGTCTATAAGATCAAGCTTCATGTCAATTCTGCCGCCGTTGATGTAAACCGTCCATTTGCCGTCGGAAACCTTTTTAGCGTCAATACCGACGCAAATGCACTGACTGCCGAAAATATCCGCGCCGTCCTTAATAAGCTGCGGATTCTGCACCGCCTGTGAATTGACAGAAACCTTATCCGCACCCGCCCGAAGCGTGTCCCGAATATCGTCAACGGTCTTTATTCCGCCGCCCACGGTGAGGGGGACAAACACCTTTTTCGCCGTTTCACGTACAACGTCCAGCATAACTCCCCTGCCCTCGTGGGAAGCGGTTATGTCGTAAAAAACTATCTCGTCCGCACCCTGCAAGTTGTATTCGTAAGCGCACTCAACAGGGTCGCCGACCTCTTTTATTCCCTCAAAATTCACGCCCTTGACGACCTTTCCGTCACGAACGTCAAGGCATGGTATAATTCTTTTTGCAAGCATATTTTTTCTCCTCTCGGTTATGTATTTTCAAACAAATTATATTTTCGTATTTTTACATACTTGTTATCATCAAATGTAAATTCAACTATCCAAGGCATTAAATTTTTTATTTCATTGAACTCTTTGTACCCGAATGAATTATCAAAATAATTTATTACAGTACTCAAAGCTGTTCCGTGACTGCCTACCACAATATTTTTTCCATTATGTATTTTCAGCACATTATTAAGTGAGCAAATATTTCGACATTGCACATCTTTTAAACTTTCTCCGTTAAAAAGCTTAAAATCAAAATTCTCCCATTGCTTTTTGCAGAAATTATTAAAATCATCTATCCACTCGTTTCCGACCTTGCGCTCTCTAAAATCATCAATTATCTGTATCGGAAGATTTTTAATATCGGTAAATTCTTTTATCGTATCCACAGCTCTTTTATACGGGCTTGATAAAGCAACATCAATATTTTTATCCGACAGAAAATCCGTTACCAATTTTCTGTCACGAAAGCCCTGCACAGTCAATTCGCGTGTCAAATCGTCATGATTGTCAAAATTAGACTGCGCATGACGTACAAAATAAACTACAGTAATATTATTCAAAATACGTTCCTCCAGTATTATCTTTATTCAAAGTACCCTCTGTCTCTATCAGCAAACATTTTACCAAAGCTTTGCATACGGGACGATGCTTTGTGCCTTTTGGGATAATTATAAAATCGCCCTCCTGCAAATGAGTTAAACCGTCCTCAAATTCAATGTCAAATTCACCCTCGATACAGTAGAACATCTCGTCTGAATTTTCGTGAATATGAAATTCAAGAGTCCTGTCCTCTGCCTGTAAAACGTTTAACATATGGTTATTTAAAATTCCAACTCTTTTGTATTGAAACAGTTCGCTGACTGAATTTGCCTCATCTTTTAAATTGACACTTTTAAACATGTTCTTTTCCTCATTAAATCTGTTCTGTTTTTATAATTAAACATTTCGACGTTTTCACAAACACGATTTTTTCCGCAAGCCTTTTTGAAGCAGCATTATTGCAATGACACGCCCATACCGGAGACTTTCCCGCGTCAAAAGCATATTTTATCATCATTTTCGCAGCAGCGGCGGCAAGACCTTGTCCACGATAATTTTCGGCAGTCTCAACTCCAATATCTATTTCGGAACTGCTCACCGCCGCCGAAAACGCCCATGCTGCAATATTGCTCCCGTCCAAAATACAGAAGCCTTTCCCATTTTTGAGAAAATTATCGGGACTGTCCCAAAAAAGCGAGGGAACAATACCGCCGTGAATTTCCGACAAAAGCTCCGCGTTAATTTCTTTTACTTCAAATCCCGACGGCAAAACGGGAATTTCGAGCAGACGTTTTTCGGTATACTCAAACAGATATCTGCGCTCTATGCAAACACCATTTTTAGACTGGAAGAACCGCTCCGTTCCATCATCATCAGTCATCAAAATAAACCGCCTTGTATTATTTATGTTCAGCATAAGCTTGTACACATCTTCAAGAAAAGCTTCGCTTATTTTTCCTGAAATATACGCAAATCCGCAGTAATGCCAAAACAAAACCGCTTCGCCGCCGTCCACGCGTTCCGAAAAAATGTCTCCGCGCTGAAAGCCCTGCGAAACAGAAAGAAGATAAACTCTTCCGCAGTCATTTTCGACAGCGTAATGAATAAAATCGGAATATTTTTTATACTCTATCTTTTGCATATTTCCACCTTAAAAGTTAAATTGTAAAATATATTTCCTACGGCAGAATTGACGTCCAAACAGTTATCATCGCGTCATACAGACCGTGGGCAATTATCAAGGACAAAAGCGTACAGTCCTTAATTTTTATCCTGCATATACAGAAAAACGCACCTATTAACGCTGTCACTATTATCTGAACAACGTTCCCCCCCGAAAATATGAAACACGCCGAAAATAACGGAAGAACCTATCACGGCGGCAATTTCGTTACCGCATATATTTTTTATTTTATTGTAAATAAACCCGCGGAACACCAGTTCCTCGGAAAGTGCAACCGCCAATATGCAGTAGCAAAATTCATATGCAAACTGCCACAAATATGCATATCTTTTTCCATTGTCAACATATGCTCCGAACCCTGCAAGGTGCGGTATCAGTGTCAATATAACAGACATTGCAGTTCCTATAAGAATGCCCGTAATTATCTGCCGACCTATTTTATCGGTATTGAAGTAATCGGCGAATTTCTCCTTGCCGGCAACTATTATTATCACGGGGACTAACGCGGTAAGCCAGTATGTAACTATCATTGCTGCCATTCTCAGCACCAACGGCAGGGACATCAACACATAGCGATTGAATAATATCACGCCGTACAATCCGAGAAAAACTCCCGAACACCCTATTATCAAGTAAAATAATTCTTTTTTCTTTTTGCTCATTTTTTACCTCTCCGTTCCCCATATTTATCATGCTTATCGTTTCAACCTTAAATTTTATTTCTGAATTAAATCAGAATTTGGATATTTAAGCTAAACCGCACAACAAATACAATTCTTCAATACAAGGCAATTTATATTCAATATATTTATCCATATTGTCAGGAAAAAGCTTTGCACCGGTTTCCTTGACCTTACTGTATTTTTTTACCGCTTCGGGATTACTCCTAAGAAAATCTCTGAATGTGATATGACGCAGCAATTCCTTGGAATTTTGAGGACATACGTACAAATGATGTTTCCGCAAATGCGGCTTGTCAGAGTATTTGAAAACTTCCCTGTCTTTTATTCCAAGGTCGCCTTCATGAATATATCCAATAGCACTCAATTTGCTTACAATACTGTCAAAAACCGAATAATCACTGATGACAACATCAATATCAATAATCGGTTTTGCGGAAAGACCCTCAACAGAAGTACTGCCTACGTGTTCAATACATACAATTAAGTCGCCTATTGCGTTTACAATCTCTTGTTTTATTTCATCAAAATCATTTTTCCATTCAGGATCATAGGGTAAAACAATTACATTTTTAGTTTTCATTTTCAACCTCGTTCATTTCAGCAAAATTTGTTTCCCAATCTTAAATTTCCCAAAACATGAATAAAATGAATTATTAAAAACGGAATCGCCGTGACCGTCAATAAAATATTTTTTCTCCAAAGTCCTATAAAAAGGTAATACAAGGGCGGCATAAGTACTATAAAAAACATAATTACAAAAACACTTTGATGTCCACCAAAATAAATACCCCACCCGATAAAATTCACCAACAAAACTATAACTGCAAAAACAAAAAATATTCTTTCTCTACCCTCTGAGGGCAAAAATAAATTTGAATCTTTATTTACGATAAATAACATAAATGCTATGCACAGCGAACCGAGAACCTTTTCCAATATTTCAAGCATCGGCGATGATTCTGTCATATTCATGATCGGATTTGTCTGTAATTTGAACAACGGCATTACCATATAGGGAATTTCCTGCACAGCAAACAGCAGCAAGCCCAATACCCAAAAGCCAAAATACTGACTTCCGAAAAGTTTAAAAAATTTAAACATTTTTATCCTCCAAGACAGTACGTAATTCAATTATAATAATATTTTAATCCAATATTGCAGCCACAAATCCAATTACAGAAAACAAATTGCAAAAGCAATGAAAAAGTATACTTATGTAAAAATTCTTTTTCTTATAAGACGCATACGCAGCAGGTGCAAAAGCTAAAATGCGAAATATATTATTGAACGGCAGCCAAAAATGATACAGCGAAAACAATATTACTATAAATATTGGAGTAAACGAATTTTGTTTTTCATAATGAGATGTTAAATATCCTCTGAAAAACAATTCTTCCGTTATCGGTCCGATAAGCACATTAAAAATACTGTAGTATACGCAAGTTAAAATCAATATTGGTTTTGAAAAGGTTTTTAAATATTCATAATTTGTCCAGTCGTATCCTATAGGTAATTTGTTTAACAATGACGCTCTTAATGCATAAAAAACCTGATTTTCCACAGGCGCAGCAAACGCTGAGAGCAAGCCTGCAATTCCAAAACATACAAGAGCAATTAGTAACGTTTTCCAAAGCGGCAATTTATTCTGTTCAACAAATGCACTTTTCAGCGAATATGCGCCGTATTCATTCCTGCTTGCGGATAAAATCATTCCCAGTTCTATCGGAACTAAAATAAATGTACCCAATATACAGAATAGTAATATGTGTGGTATTTTGCAAAACTGTCCAAAAAATAAATATGTCAAAGATAAGGCAGATGTCGGTATAAAAATTCTCAATAAAAGTCCTTTTTCGTCTATTTTATTAATCATTTATTAACCTCATTTTCCTGCCATTCCAACAAAATTTTTCAGCATTTTCAGACCTGTTTCCCCGCTTTTTTCGGGGTGGAACTGCGCACCGAAAACCGTCCCGCCGTCTGAAACCAGCGCGGGGACTTTCCCGCCGTATTTGCAGTAGGCGTACAAATTTTTATCATCACAGAATGCCTTATAGGAATGTACAAAATAAACGTACTCATTATCGGAAAGTCCATCAAAAAGCGGACAGCCGTGCTGCACCTCAAGCTTATTCCACCCCATGTGAGGGATAACAAGACCCTCGTCGGGAATTTTATCAACATAGCCGTCAATAAGCCCAAGACCTGTGCACTCCTCAAACTCAAAGCTTTTTTCAAACAAAAGCTGCATACCCAAACAAATTCCCAAAAAGGGCTTCTTTTTAGCTTCGGTTTTTATAGTGTCCACAAGACCGCTTTCGTTCAGCATTTTCATTGCCCAAGGGAACGCCCCAACTCCGGGAAGAATTATCCCGTCGGCATTTTTTATATCCTCGGCGGAATTTGTAAGCTTATTTTCGCAGCCCAAAAAGTCCAGCGCATTTTTTACGCTGAAAATATTTCCCGCGCCGTAATCAATTACCGCAATCATCAAAGCACTCCCTTTGTGGATAAAATTTCATTTCCCGATACAACTTTAGCGTCTTTTACCGCGTGTGCGGCAGCCTTGAAAAGAGCCTCCGCGATATGATGGTCGTTCTTGCCATACTCGCATTTAAGGTGCAGAGTAACTCCCGCGTTCATTGCAAATGCGCGGAAAAATTCCTCAGCAAGGCAGGTGTCAAATTCCCCTATCCTGTCGTCGGAAAATTCTGCATTGAACACTAAAAACGGTCTGCCGCTTATATCAATACTTGCAAAACCAAGAGCCTCGTCCATGGGAATAAAAGCCGTCCCGTAGCGAGAAATGCCTTTCATATCGCCTATGGCTTCATTGAAAGCTTTTCCCAGAACGATACCCACGTCCTCCACCGTATGGTGACCGTCAACGTGCAGATCGCCCTCGGCTTTTACAGTAAGACCCATTCCGCCGTGTACCGCAAAAGCGGTGAGCATATGGTCAAAAAAGCCTATACCTGTGGAAATATCAACGCTTCCGCCGTCAAGGTCAAGCTTTACTGTAATGTCTGTTTCTTTGGTTTTTCTTGTAATTTCAGCAGTCCTCATAATTATTCCGACCTTTCCATTGCACCGAGAATTTCATCAATTGCGGAAACTACCGCCGCATTTTCCTCGGGACTTCCTGCGGTTATGCGAATATAACTCCCCATATAGCGAATAGATATAGACCGTTCAAGAAGCTTTTCGTATATTTCCTTTGAAAGCGAGGTTTTTATAAAAACAAAATTAGTTACAGAATCGTACACCTTTTCAAGCTTGACATACTTTTTAGAAAGCGCAAGGATTTCCTCCTGCAAAGACTTTCTGCTTTCAACGATTTCGGCGCAAAATCTGTCAAGTGTTTCTTTTTCTCCCAGCACGGTTTTGCAGATAACCTGCGAAATAGTGTCAGTATTATATGGAGACTTAACGCTCCTCAAAGCGGTTGTAATCGTCTCCCCCGCAACGGCAAAGCCTACTCTTATTCCGGCCATACCCATTGATTTTGAGCAAGTCTTAAGTATAATAAGATTGTCATAAATTCCTATCTCGTCAAGGACGCTCTGATCCCAAAAGTCCATATAAGCCTCGTCAACAATAACAAGACAGAAAACATTTTTAACAAGCTTTATAATATCCTGCTTTGTAACGCCGAGAGAGGTAGGATTGCAGGGGTTGGAGAAAATCACCGCCTTAATTTTGTTGTTGTTGCAGTAGGAAATCACTTTCGGTATGCTTATCTGCAAGGAGGACTCTTTGGGCAGGGACTCAACGTTCAGCTCGTACAGACTGCCATAAAAGGCGTACATTGAAAAATCGGGAGACAAAGTCAGAATTTTGTCTCCCTTTTCAAGAAAACAGCTTGTAATAATGCTGATAAGCTCGTCGGAGCCGTTTGCCGCCGTGACGTATTTTTCGGGTACACCGTAATAGTCCGAAAACGCCTTTACCGCAGGGGTCGCCAGCGGGTCGGGGTAACGGTTCATATCCACCTTTTTTATTTCCTCGGCAATTTTGTCACCAAGTATCTCGTTAATATTAAAATAGGACTCGTTTGCGTCCAATCTTATTTTATACTGTCCCTCCACGGGGTCGTAGGGTTCTACCTTTTTAAGCTTTGAATTTAATTCGTACATTTTTATTTCCTTTCATTTATAAATTTTTAATATTAGTAATCTTCATAAAATCCTGCGTTAGTTATTTGAAGTTCAGTTTCACCGTCATAATGAAACCCATCAAATTCAAGATATACATCCTCATCTTGATACGTCAGAAATACATATTTGTCACCGCCGTATGCCTCGTTAGGTTTTCCGTATCTTTCAATATATTTATCTATAGTGTCATCACCGGTTAAACTGGTTAAATTCAAAACTCCTATTTCCACTCCGGTAGAATATCCAATAATATTAACAGTATCAAAATTAAGTTCCTGCGGGTCGGCAATTGCAAACATATATCCGTATGTATTATCACCTTTATAATATAAAGACACCGACAGATAATTTCCTGTAAAGTATTTGGTTTTTACAGTTTCTTCTATATTAAAATCATCTTTTATCTCTTCTTCATCAACACTGTAATCATCGCCCAAAGTATCAAGCAATTCATTTAAAGTACATGGAATAGTAATAGGAATACTGTCAATTTCAAGGTCATTTTTTAAAATATCCTCGATATCATAATCACGTTCTTCGCCCTCTGCTAAGGTTTCAATGTTTATATCGGCATTTTGCTGTGCGGTTGTGGTTTCCGCTTCCGTTTTCTCCTCCTCCACCTTTGGAATTATCGTGTTATTGATTACTGCGCTTGTCTGCTCCTGTCCCGTCGAAACGTCATTTTGCTGACAGCCGACCATACTTAAAGTCAAGCAAACCGCCGCAAATACCGCCAAAATTTTTTTCATAACAATACCTCCAATTAGGCAAGGGACAAGCCCCTGCCTTAAACATTTACTTATTTAAACCGTACCTTTATCGCGTTGGCGTGAGCGGTAAGCCCCTCTTTTTCGGCAATGCAGACAATATCGTCCCGCGCGTCAAGGAGAGCCTGCTCGGTGTAATAAATAAAGCTGGAACGCTTCGTAAAGCTGTTTACAGAAAGAGGTGAGAAAAACCTTGCCGTGCCGCTTGTGGGCAGGACGTGATTGGGTCCCGCAAAATAGTCCCCCAAAGGCTCGGGAGCGTACTTACCCAAAAATACCGAACCCGCATTATCAATCTGACCTATATACTGCATGGGATTTTCCACCTGCAATTCAAGATGTTCGGGAGCAAGCTCGTTGGCAAGTTCAATTGCACATTCAAGGCAGTCCGCAATAATTACCGCACCGTAATCGAACAGGGACTTCTCAATAATTTCACGTCTTGAAAGGTCTTTCACCTGCTTTTCAAGCTCGGCGATAGTTTCGTCCGCGATTTTTTCACTTGTGGTAATGAGTATTGCGGAAGCAAGCTTGTCATGCTCCGCCTGTGACATAAGGTCTGCCGCAAGATATTTCGGTTCTGCTGTCTCGTCTGCAACAACAAGTATCTCGCTGGGTCCAGCGATCATATCAATATCAACCTTGCCGTACAAAAGCTTCTTTGCTGTAGCAACAAAAATGTTGCCCGGTCCAACAATTTTATCCACCTTTGGAATAGTTTCCGTACCATATGCAAGCGCAGCAACAGCCTGTGCACCGCCTGCAAGGAACACCCTGTCAACGCCGCATACCGAAGCCGCAACGAGAATGTCCTTATTGGGAGTACCGTCCTTAAGCGGAGGCGTTACCATAATAATTTCCTTTACCCCCGCAATTTTTGCGGGAATTGCGTTCATAAGCACCGAGGAGGGATACGCCGCCGTGCCGCCCGGTACATAAAGTCCAACTCTTTCAAAACCGCGTACACGCTGACCGAGAATTACACCATTGTCGTGAGGATCAATAAAACCCTGCTCCTTTTGCCTGTGGTGGAAAGCCGCGATATTCTCCATTGCGTCAAGAAGGGCGTTTACAAAATCCTCGTCCGCTTCCTCCAAAGCGTCGTGGATAACATCAAGTGGTACTTCATAATATTCGGGGAGTTTTCCGTCAAATTTTTCGGTATACTCCTTAACAGCCTTGTCGCCGTTTTCCTTGACGTTTTCGATTATTTCAGAGACAATTTCCGTGACTTTTTTGTCCGTCTCGCCGTTGCGCTTTTCCACCTCTTTAAGGAAATCTATTTCACTTTTGCCGTCGGCAATAATTTTTCTTATCATTTATAAGCACTTCCTTTCACAAATTTTCTTCAATATTTTTTATAAGCATTTCAATTTCATTCTGACGAAGCTTCATACTTACCATATTGACAATAAGTCTTGCCGAAATAGAAGCAATATCCTCAAAAACTTCAAGACCGTTTTCTTTAAGGGTAGTACCCGTCTCCACAATATCAACGATAGCGTCAGAAAGGTTCAGAAGCGGAGCAAGCTCCACACTGCCCTCGATTTTTACTATGTCAACGTCCATGCCCTTTTTCTCAAAAAATGCCCTTGATACGTTCGGGTACTTTGTAGCAATAGTCTTTACACCGTAGCCCTGATAAAAATCCACGCCTTTCTTACCCGCAAGAGCAAACTTGCATCTTCCGAAGCCTAAGTCCGCAAGCTCGAAAAATTTTCCGTTCATTTCCATAATTGTGTCCTTGCCCACAACACCCATGTCGCAAACGCCGTGTTCAACGTATGTAATAACGTCAGCCGCCTTTGCAAGAACCACTTCAATTGAGTCTCCAACCGGAAGAATAAGCTTTCTGCCCTTGTCACGGACGGCGGTGCAGTCATATCCGATTTTTTCAAGGAGACCTACCGTGTCCTTTTCAAGTCTGCCCTTTGTAAGAGCTATCCTTAGCGGTCTTTTCTCATTTTCCATTTTTTACGCCTCCCGCAATTAAAGTTGCCTCTGTGATATTTCTGCCTATGCAAATTGCCTTTTGAATGCCCTTTCTTTCGGCGTATGCTTTGGTTTCTTCATATGTGGCAAACACTGAGTTTTCAACGCTCAATCCGTCGTTTCTAAGCTTTTGAGCGTACTTTATTGCCTCCATTTCAAAGCCGTCGCAGCCGTACACAATAACGTCCGCAACAGGCGCAGAATATGTATGTGACTGCTTCATTACCTTTGCCACAGCGTCAACGTTTACAGCAAAACCGATTGCTGGAACGTCATATCCAAATTCCGCAAGGAGCTTATTGTACCGTCCGCCCGAAAGAACTGCGTCGCCGTAGCCCTGCAAATAACCCTTAATAACAACTCCAGTATAGTAGTCAAGCTTATTCACGATACCGAGATCAACGGTTATCTTTCCGTTGTAACCTAATTCTGTAAGGCAATTATATATGTTCCTAAGATTTGAAATAACGCTCTTTACATTTTCATCATCAACAAGAGCCTCTGCCTTGTCAAAGACCTCCGCACCGCCGAAAAGACGGGGCAACTGCTTCAAAGCCTTGGTGATATTATTATCCCCAACGCTGTCCAGCAAATCATTTAGAGCTGGGTAATTCTTTGCTTCGATAAGACTTCGTATTTCCTCTTTCGTATTATAGTCCGCGCCGAGCATATTCACAAGTTCACGGAAAAATCCTATATCACCTATCTCGAATCTGAAATCCTCATTTTCAAATGAAGAAAGGACTTCTATAGCTCCAGTGATAACCTCCAGATCCGCACGCTTTGAATCGGAGCCGATAAGCTCGATACCCATTTGATGTATCTCATCACTTCTGCCGCGCATTACGGGCTTATTTCGATACACGTTCTGCCGATAGTAAAGACGCAGAGGAAGTTCAGACTCCCTAAGCCTTGTTGCGGCAACTCTCGCTATAGGCATTGTGGAATCGGGGCGTACCACTAAAAGCCTGCCCTTGTTGTCCACAAGCTTGTACATACTTTCCTGCGGGAAATATCTGGAATTAAGGTTGAACACATCAAAAAATTCAAGTCCCGGGGTAACTATTTCACAGTAGCCCTTTGATTTAAACAGCGTGGAAAGCTTTTCCTCAAGGCTTCTGCGAACAGCGCAGTCCTCAAAAAGCAAGTCCCTTGTCCCTTCGGGAGTTATCAGATCATATCGTTTCATTCAAAATCTCCTTTTATCATAGTAAAGTATTACTATATTATCTTGATATTATGATATCACATTATCCTGCAAATGTCAATAGCTTTTTTTAATATTGTCACTTTGCACTATATGCCATGTATTAACGACTGCGGGACAGTACAAAAAATACGCATAAGACATATATGGAGACAGGAAAACGCTCACCTGCAAAATATTAAAACAGCGAAATTTGAGCTGATTTCGGAAGAGCGTCCAAAGCGCCTATACTTTCAAGGGACTCTATAATTGCCTTCGTTGCACCGCTGCGCTCCTGAAGCTCATCTATAGAAAGCAGATCTCCCTGCTGCGCAGCGTCGTAAACATACTTTGCGGCATTTACTCCAACTCCCTTTGCGGAACAGAACGGAAGTCTTATTTTTCCGTCCTCTATTTTATAGGTAGCCGCCTCCGATTTATAAACGTCTATAGGAAGAAATTCAAATCCTCTCGCCATCATCTCGTTTATCACCATAAGCATATCAAGGGTGTTGGACTCCTTACCGCTTCGTTCGTTGCCCTTTCTTTTAAGCTCCTCTATCTTAAACTTCACGGCTTCCCTGCCCTGCATTGCCGTCTCTGCATCAAAATCCTCACCGCGCACTGTGAAAACCGCCGCGTAAAATGCAAGAGGTTCATAAACCTTATACCACCCCAGTTTCATTGCCGCGGTAACATACGCCGCCGCGTGAGCCTTAGGGAACATATACTTGATCTTCAAACAACTGTCAATATACCATTGCGGCACGTTATGAGCAAGCATATCCTGCTTCATTTCATCTGTAAGAAGCTTCGGCGCATTGCCCTTACGGGTTATCTCCATTATCTTAAAAGAAAGCTTTGGATCCATACCGTGATAAATAAGATAGGTCATAATGCTGTCACGGGTTCCTATAACGTCGGAAATTGTGCAGGTACCGTCTTTGATAAGCTCCTGAGCGTTTCCAAGCCAAACGTCTGTACCATGAGAAAGTCCCGAAATCTGAAGCAGGTCGGAAAACTTTTTAGGCTGTGCTTCAATAAGCATACCTTTTACAAAGTTTGTACCCATTTCCGGTATTGCAAGCGTTCCTGTCTCAAAATATATTTCCTCGGGTGAAACTCCCAACGCATCGGTCGATGTGCAAAGGCTTATTACCTTTTCATCTCCGGGAAAAATATCTTCGGTACTTACTCCCGTCATGTCCTCCAAATGCTTATATAGGGTCGGCACATCGTGTCCAAGCTCGTCAAGCTTCAAAATAGTATCATGCAAAGAATGGAAGTCGAAGTGCGTGGTAGTAAAAATAGAATTAGGATCCTCGGCTGGGTGCTGAACGGGAGTAAAGTCGTAAACCTCAAATTTTGAGGGAACAACCACCATTCCGCCCGGGTGCTGACCTGTTGTACGCTTAACGCCGGTACAGCCCAAAGTTAGCCTGTTAAGCTCCGCTTTTGAAACAATCTCTCCATGTTCTTCAAGATAATGCTTTACATAGCCGAATGCAATTTTATCGGCGACAGTACCGATAGTTCCAGCCTTGAACACATTGTCGCTGCCGAAAAGCTCCTCGGTGTATTTATGAGCAAAGGTCTGATATTCACCCGAAAAATTAAGGTCAATATCCGGAGCTTTGTCGCCGTCAAAACCAAGGAACGTCTCAAACGGTATGTCATGTCCGTCGCGATTATACGGCGTTCCGCACTTCTCGCATTTTTTTTCGGGAAGGTCGTATCCGGAACCGACAGTACCATCAGTAATAAAAATGCTGTGCTTGCACTTTGGGCAGACATAGTGGGGCGGCAGAGGATTTACTTCCGAAATTCCAGCCATTGAGGCCACAAAGGAAGAACCTACCGAACCTCTCGAACCTACCTGATAGCCGTGCTCGTTAGAGTTCGCCACAAGCTTTTGAGCGATCATGTACAAAACGGCAAAGCCGTGCTTTATAATTGAAGTAAGCTCACGGTCAAGACGCTTTGCAACTATCTCCGGCACAGGATCACCGTAAATGGACTTGCACCTTTCCCACGATATGCGCTCCAAGTCCTCCTCCGCACCAGGTATTTCAGGAGTAAACGTTCCCGGAGGTATCGGAACAATATCGGGATTTACCATATCCGCAATTTTATTTGTATTTGTAACTACTACCTCGTAGGCTTTTTCTTCACCGAGATAAGAAAACTCTTTAAGCATTTCGTCAGTCGTTCTGAAATACAAGGGAGCTTGATTGTCTGCATCCTTAAACTTTTGGTATGTTAGGATTTTTCTGAAAATACCGTCCGCCTTATCCATAAAGTGTACGTCACAGGTAGCCACAACGGGGATATTAAGCTCCTCTCCGAGCTTTACTATTTTCCTGTTTAAATCTCTTAAATCCTCCTCGTTAGAAATACTCGGCAAATCCTCGTCTCTTATAAGAAAAGCATTATTTGCAATAGGCTGTATTTCAAGATAATCGTAAAATCTTGCAATATTCTTTACCGTATCCCACGGCTGACCGTCTCTTATAGCCGAAAAGACCTCCCCCGCTTCACAGGCACTGCCGATAATAAGTCCGTCGCGATGCTTCATAAGCTCGGAAATAGGTATTCTCGGATTTCTCTTGTAATATTTTATATTTGAAAACGAGATAAGCTTGTACAGATTTTTAAGTCCGATAGCGTCCTTAACAAGGATTATCTGATGATGAGAACGGAGCGAACGGGGATCCACTTTAAGTACACAGCGGTTTATCTCACTTATCATTTTTATTTTGTTTTGCTCCAAAAGCCTTGTGGCAAGTACAATATATATGCGCGCAAGAATTTTTGCATCATCGTCCGCGCGGTGATGATTAAATTCACCAAGACCCAGCTCTTTAGCAACATTGTCAAGCTTGTGCTTTTTTAGATTCGGCAGCATACTTCTGCTCATGACAACAGTGTCTATCATTGAAAAGCTGTAATCTATCCCGTACCTTTCACAAGCCGCCTTTATGAACGAACAGTCAAATCCCGCATTGTGAGCAATAAGGACAGGAGTTTCACCGCAAAATTCAATGAATTTCTTTAACGCTTCCTCTTGACTCGGTGCGTCCTTCACCATGTCGTCCGTAATACTTGTAAGCTTTGTTATCCTTTCCGGTATTGGCTTATCGGGGTCAACAAATGTTTGAAAGGTCTCCCCCATTTCAAGATTTTTTACCCTTACTGCGCCTATCTCGATAATTCTTTCTACCTGCGGATTAAAACCGGTGGTCTCAATATCAAAAACGATCATTTCATCGGTGATCGCTCTGTCCTGACATATGCTTACCGCGCTTATCCTGTCATTTACCGAATACGCCTCACAACCATAGATCATCTTGAAATCTCCGCCGTTTTTACGTATCTTCGCAACCGCCGAAGCAGCTTCGGGAAAAGCCTGTGCAACGCCGTGATCTGTTATAGCAATCGCCTTGTGTCCCCATGAAAACGCCCTCTCTATCAACTTTGAAGCGGGGGTTACAGCGTCCAGAGCGGACATATTTGTATGCAGGTGAAGCTCTACTCTTTTTTCCTCGGCGACGTCCTTACGCTCTGTTTTTCCAACCTGCATAACATCGTTTGCCTTAATAACAAATTCATTTTCAAAGGTGTCAAAATCGGAACGTCCCTTAATAAGCAGAGTACCGCCCTTTTTGAACTGAGCAAAAATATTTTCTTCGTCCTTGCTCTCAAAGCTTTTTATTGAGATCGAACCTGTATAATCGGTAATACTTACCGAAACAACGCGCCTTTCGCCGTTTTTTGTGCGTATCTCTTTTTCAGAATAATCAAAAACGTCGCCCCATATAGTTATGTTGCTCATCTTGCTTGTTATGTCGGAAATATTCGTTATGGGCGAATCTATTTTCCGTCCCTTAATAATTTTGGCGCTTTTAGCAAGTATAGGCAAGTCCATAAGATCGACAGTAACAACCGGTTCTTTCGGAGCGGCAAACTGCCCCATATCGAAATTACTGCCAGCAGGATCGGGCGCCTCCACAGGCATAGGCATATCCGCTATTGCCTTAGCCATTCTGCTTTCGTAATCATCTTCGTGGACATTTTCGGTGTCACCGTTCATAATGACATTTACATCAACGGAGTATACCTCGCGTATCATTTTTTCAAGCTCGCGTTCGATCCCCGCCTTTTTCAGCGCAGCATAACCCACACCGTTTACATCAATTGTAACCTTGCCGTCGGAAAAATTGTACACCGCATTGCTTAAATGCCCGTTTATAACGTACATACGCCGTTTAAGCATTGTCACAATATCCGGCATACACTTCTCGTTAAAAAGGTTGGGAGCATATCGGCAATTAAGAATAAAGCTTGTTATACCAAGGCTTGTCTGCATTGCCTTTTCAAAATCCATAACATAATTATAATTCTGAACAATTTCATAGGACGCAAAAACAGTAAGCTCCCGCATATTTTCCGTATGCGACAGCTTCAGCACGTTTCCTTTACCTATAGAATTAGGTATATCCGCTATGTAATCCGAAAAAAGTTCTTTTATAAGCATTGAAATTTCACCATTCTTAAAGTTTTTCTATTTCCTCCAGCAAAGCTGTCAGTATATCGTTTTCGGGAATTTTCCTCAGTATCTCTCCCTTGCGGAACAGCACGGCGCAGCCGTCTCCTCCAGCTATACCGACATCGGCTTCACGGGCTTCTCCGGGACCATTTACCACACACCCCATGACCGCGACAGTAATATCCTTGTCAATGTCCTTGACAGCCGCTTCTACCTTTTCGGCAAGAGAAATAAGGTCTATCTTGGTTCTTCCGCAGGTTGGACAGGCGACAAGCTTTACACCATTTCCCTTTCCCACGGCTGAAAGAATATCCCTTGCTGCGTAAATTTCCTCAATAGGATCTGCCGTAAGAGAAACACGTATCGTCTCCCCTATCCCGTCCGCAATAAGAGAACCTATACCAACAGCGGATTTGATGATACCCATACGCTTTGTCCCCGCCTCGGTAACTCCCAAATGGAGCGGGTAATCTGTTTTTTCAGCAAGAAGCCGATAACCCTTTATCATAGTAGGCACGTCCGAAGATTTTATAGAAATAACAATATCGTGGAAATCGCACCGCTCCAGAAGCTCCGCGTGGTGCAGCGCACTTTCGCAAAGAGCCTCCGCCGTTGGCGCACCGTATTTTGCAAGAATATCCTTTTCCAAAGACCCTGAATTTACGCCTATTCTTATAGGTATATTTTTTTCCGCACAAGCATTTGCAACAGCTTTGACCCTGTCAAAATCTCCAATATTTCCGGGATTTATGCGTATTTTATCAATTCCCGCAGCAACGCTCTCCAAAGCAAGCTTGTAATCGAAATGAATGTCAGCAACAAGTGGTATATTAACTGCGCTTTTTATAGCGGGAATAAGCTTTACCGCCGCCATATCGGGAATTGCCGCCCGTATTATCTCGCAACCCGCTTTTTCAAGCTCCACCGCCTGACAGACGCTTCTCTCAATATCCTTTGCGGGGACGTTAAGCATAGACTGTATGTATATTTTTTTGCCATTGAGTGTACAGCTACCTACCTTAACGGCGTGAACAGAACGCATATTATCATCTCCGTTTGCAATCTCAAATTTTTTTGTCCGAATTCATAATTATTTTCATATTATGATATTTTGAAACCGTATCCTCAAACCCAATGGATTTATACAAGCTATACCCCGAATCCGTGGCTTTCAGCTCCACAAAGTCAAGTCCCATTTTTTCAGCGTCGGCAAGCAGCATTTTCAGCAGTTTTCCCGCAAGTCCTCTTCTTCTAAATACCGGATTTGTGTAAACGTTCATTACAGTACCCACAACTCCGTTGATAAAAGAAAGATTAGACGGCTTTTCGGAAACTATCAAAAAACAGCAGCTTACTATTTCATTTTCGGATTTAGCCGCATAAACAAAGCAGTCCTTGTTCAAATGCCTGCGGAAATAATCGGGCAGCTTTTCTGATATTTGGGCAAGCTTATCCTGCGGTATAGTCCCGTTATCTTCAAGCAAGTAAGATATTCTCAAATTGACAAGCAAATCAAGCTCCTCAATTCCAACTTTTTCAAAAATATAATCAGACATTTTCATACTCCATTAAAGTTTACTTTGCTTAGCTTCGAGAATTTCAAGCATTTTCTCGGCATTCCACTCCTGATTTGGTAACTTAGACCCTGCTACTTTTGGAGCAAACTGGAATTTCACCGTATGCTTTTTGCCGTCGTCAAAAACTATAGTGATAATTTTATTTCCCAAAATCATAGGCTTAATTTTTATTTGTACAATATCCTCCATATTATAAGCGTTGTTTTCGTCGGATATAAGTCCGTATTTGCAGAAAACAAACCTACCCATATCGGTTACGCCAACATAGCCAGTTATGATATTTCGATTGCTGGCAAAAAATCCCGTTTCCTTGAAAAGACAGTACATAGCCGTTTCCAAATGTTCTCCCCCGATAAGAAGTTCTCCCAGTGCGGCGTTCATCTCTTCTTCATTGTATTTTTTGGTAAAGCTGCTCATTTTTCTTCCTCCGATTATTTCACAAAAATATTCTTCACATCATTAAAAGTGACAAATATTATCAGCATCGTTAGTGCTTTAAATCCAACAACATAGCTTTGGTATAACCAAAACAATCTTCATATAGTTTTTTACCAATATAATCACATAAATTACAGCACTCATTTCTGTAATATTCATTCCAATAACTTATCATACGGTCATAACCCTTAACAAACTGTTGTAAATTTAAACTACAAATTTCCTTATATGCCAATGTGTCCGTTTTAGACAATTTGTCATAAACCAACTTCAATATCTTTAATACATATTCTTCGCATATTTTTATAATATATGGAATAACCCAATCGGGAGTTTCAGCTTCCAAAAGAGCAGCTATATGCTTTTCTCTGACATATCCGTTATTGCTTCTTGAAAAAATACAATGATAAATTATCTCTTGGCTCGGTGAAAAAAATTCACCACAATCTACAATTTTATCTGTCAAATATATTCGATAAGGAAAACAAATATTTTCACCGTTTTTTAATTTCCATGATTCATTTTGAGAAGCAACAAGCATTCTTTCCCCATAACAGCTATCTAAAAATATATGCTCAATAACAAATTCAACATCATATTTTAATTGCTTTGGAAATGCATTGATAAACATATACTTCCCCCAAAATATAAACTAATTTTTAATCTACTTCGCAAAAATATTCTTCACATCATTAAAAGTGACAAATATCATTAGCAGCATCAACGCCGCAAATCCAACAAAGTGTATCATGCCCTCGGTTTCCGCCTTTAAAGCCTTGCGGCGTATAGCCTCTATTATCAAGAAAACAAGTCTGCCTCCGTCAAGGGCGGGTATTGGCAGGAGGTTGAAAATTCCGATATTTATTGTTACAAGCGTTGCAATATCAAGCAGGAAGCTTATATCAAAGCCGTTATCCTCCGCAACGCCGCCTATCACCGTCGCAATTCCTACGGGGCCCTGCAAATCGTTTATTCCATACTTGCCCCTGATTATATCCCGCAGAGACATCAGCACTATTCTTCCGTAATAAATCGAATTTTTAAATGCGTAAGGCAGCAGATTTCCCGCAGTAACATCAATGCTTGCGACCTTAAAATCGTATATAAGTGTTTTCTTACCTGTCTCCTCGTCAAGCTTTGAAGCAAATTGAACACCGTCAACATTAACCGTTTCGCCGTTTCGCTTTACGACAAAATCAACAATTCCGTCCTCATCGTTTCCAAGCTGATAGGTAATATCTTTAACGGAATAAATTTTCACACCGTTAATTTTCAGGATATCGTCCTCGTACTGCAAGCCATATCCAGAACTTACAGCGTCCTCGGAAAACCACACAATAGTGGACGTGACCACCCTGCCGCTTACCAAAATATATATTACCGACAAAATAAAGCCGAGAATAAGATTCATAACCGCTCCTGCTGCAATAACGGCAATACGCGAAAGAACGGGCTTTTTTCTGAACGCGTCGGGAGTATCCTCGTCAATATCCTCGCCCATGGAACAAAATCCTCCTATCGGGAAAAGACGAATGCTGAAAAGGGTCTCCTCGCCCTGCTTTTTAAATATGGTTGGACCCATTCCGATAGCAAATTCATCAACACGTATACCACAAAGCTTTGCAACAATAAAATGCCCAAATTCGTGAATTACAATTATAAGGCAAAAAAATGCCAATGCAACTAAAATAGATAAAACTGTACTCATAATACCTCTCTTAAAAATTTATTTTGTTACGGACAAATTCTCTTGCAGCTGTTTCAGCTTTTTTTATATCCTCATAGCTTTCGGAGGGCATTACAGCAAGCTCCCGCAAAGAGTTTCTGACAAGCTCACCTATCATGAGGAAAGGTATTTTCCTTGACAGAAACAGAACCACAGCCTCCTCATTTACAGCATTGACAATACATGGGTAAGCGCCGCCCAGATTTATTGCCTCTATACAGCCTGAAAGACAGTCAAATGTCTCATAATCAGGCTTTGCAAAAGTCAACGTCCCGTAGTCTGTTAAGGATAATGGCTTTACATCACATTCTGCCCTTTCAGGATAAAGAATTGCATATTGTATCGGTATTTTCATGTCGGGTACTCCCAGTTGAGCAATTACAGAATAGTCCTTGTACTCAACCGCCGAGTGGATAACGCTTTCGCGGTTCACAACAATCTCAATATTTTCGGGAGCGACATCGAACAGCCACTTTGCTTCAATAAATTCCAGCCCCTTATTCATAAGCGTTGCGGAATCTATAGTTATCTTATTCCCCATGCTCCAGTTGGGATGCTTCAAAGCTTGTTCCGGAGTAATATTTTTCATTTCCGATTTTTTCATTCCAAAGAATGGACCTCCGGAAGCCGTAAGGATAATTTTATTAAGCTGCTCTCTCTTGTTTCCCTGCAAGCACTGAAAAATAGCCGAATGTTCACTGTCTATAGGGTAAAGATTCACACCTTTACGTTTAATTGCTTCCATAACAAGATGCCCGCCTGCAACAAGAGTCTCCTTGTTAGCAAGAGCAATATCTCTGCCATGCTCTGCCGCAGTAAGCGTAGGGAGAAGTCCAACCATTCCAACCACGGCGTTGACAAACAAGTCCGCTTCCGATGCGGCAATTTCGCAAAGCCCTTCCATACCACAAAGGATCTTTATTCCAGTGTCCGAAAGTCTGTCCCGAAGATCAGCATATCTGTTCTCGTCATAAACGCAGACATATTTGGGAGCAAGCTCCCTCGCCTGCTCTTCAAGGAGCTTGACGCTGCTGTTTGCCGCCAAAGCTGTCACTTTAATATTATGCTGCCTGCAAACTTCTAATGTCTGCAACCCTATAGAACCTGTAGAACCTATCAAAGAAATTGTTTTCATACAGCAAAATTCTCCCGAAAAATCACAACAAGAGGTCAGGTAATACTAATTTCAAATAAAAAAGCGTTCAAAAAATCAAGCAAAAATTTGCATATATGATTTTTGTATAGATTTTTTGAATACGCTTTTAATTTGAAATTAGGATAAGATGACCTCTTGGATATTATTTAAATATAGTAAAATGGCTCAAAACAAACATCATAAACGGCGCTACAAACAGTACGCTGTCAAATCTGTCCATAAGACCTCCGTGCCCGGGCATTATGTTTCCGAAATCCTTTATGCCGTACTGACGTTTTATAAGAGAAGCCGACAAATCACCGATTATACCAAGCACTCCGCATATAAATCCCATAAACACAAGGTACAGATAATTTACCTCAAAGCTGTACCCTCTGTAGCCTTGAACAAGCTGATAGCAAAAAGCATATGCCGCAAAAACAATGCCTACCGTTATAACGCCGCCCACAGCGCCCTCAACGGTCTTTTTGGGGGATATTTCCGGACAGAGCTTATGCCTGCCGAAAAATGTTCCCACAAAATATGCTCCGGAATCACCAAGCCAAGCTCCTGCAAGGCAAAGCACAATATAGCATACCCCGTGAAGACTGTCCGCATTTTCAAGCGAAACAAGACAACACATCGGCAGCGTAGTAAGAAGCGATACCGTAAACATATATGATATCTTTTCAAAGGTCATTGCCTTGTGATTTGCGATATAGCCCGCAAACAAAAGCAGTATACAGGAAGTTCCGAAAATGTATATTATTTCCATCCCTTCGGTGTATTCAAGCAAAAATGGCATTGCCGCGGCAAACACAAAACAAATTCCGCTGTGAAATTTATACTGCAAACATTTACCTGCCGAAAGAAGCTCAAACAGCATAATTACCGCCAACGCCGCCACCACTAAATTAAAAAACGGCGTTGCATGAAGAATAAGAACACATATTGCGATAGCTATTCCAACCGCCGCTGAAATAATACGGGTTACCATTATTTATACCATTCCTTTGATGTTTAATAAAAAACTCATACTCCGCCAAATCGCCTGCTCCTTGAAGCAAAATCCTTCAAAGCCTTATCAAGCTCCTTCGGGGTAAAATCAGGCCAAAGCGTATCTGTGAAATAAAATTCCGCATATGCCGACTGCCACAGCAAAAAGTTTGAGATGCGCATTTCCCCGCTGGGTCTTATAAGCAGGTCAACATCGGGCATACCCTTTGTATACAGAAGGCTCGATACCAAAGATTCATCAATATCGGACGGAGCAATTTCTTTCTTCAAAGTCATTTCAGCAATTTGCTTTACTGAATGGACAATATCGTCCCTGCCGCCGTAATTCATAGCCAGCATAAGCGTCATCTCATCGAAATCTGCGGACTTTTCCTCAAGCTCAAGCATACGCTCCGAAAGCTCTTTTCCGAAAGCGGACTTGTCTCCTAAAAACACAAGTCTTGTGTTATCCTTTGCGTAATCCTCCACCTCGTTAAGATATTCTCCAAACAGCCGCATTATCTCGTCAACCTCGTCCTTTGGACGTTTCCAGTTCTCCGTGGAAAAAGCATAAAAGGTGATGTATTTTATACCGATCTTTTTACAGTATCTCGCAATTTTCCGAAAGACCTGCGCACCCTCCCTGTGACCCATTTTTCTTGGCATACCCCGATTTTGCGCCCACCTGCCGTTGCCGTCCATAATAAAGCCTATGTGTACGGGCAATTTTTTTTCGGACAAAACAATTCCTCCAATTCTTGCCGTTCATAGGCGGGAGCAACCCCCGCCCTGCATAAATAATATTTTATATGGACATTATTTCCTTTTCCTTGTCCGCAACCGCAGAATCAACTGTATCACAGAATTTGTCGGTAAGCTTCTGAATGTCCTTTTCATAATTCTTCATATCGTCCTCTGTTATCTCGCTGTTCTTTTTCATTGTCTTGAATTTTTCAAGAGTGTCACGCCTTACGTTGCGGAGAGTTACCTTTGCTTCCTCACCGTTTTTCTTGATCTGCTTAACAAGCTCCCTGCGCCTGTCCTCTGTAGGCTGCGGGAAAGCAAGTCTCAGCACCTTGCCGTCGTTTGTAGGAGTAATTCCGATATCCGATGCAAGAATTGCTTTTTCTATTGGCTTAAGCTGGGTCATGTCCCAAGGCTGGACAACAAGTACCCTCGCCTCTGAAACAGAAATAGCAGCCATTTGCTGAATAGGAGTAGGTGTTCCGTAATAGTCAACAAGAACCCTGTCCAGAACCGCGGGATTGGCTCTTCCCGCTCTTATGGTAGTAAATTCATGTTCAAGGCTCTTGATACATTTTTCCATTTTTTCCTGTGCTTTTGAAATTTGTTCGTTCATAATTTATTCTCCTTTTATTGATTTAAAATGTACATACTTTATCTGTCGATAACAATAGTGCCAACCTTTTCGCCCATGCAGGCGTCATAAATATTATCCGGGCGTTTAAGGTTGAATACAAGTATGGGAATATTGTTATCCTTGCACATTGAAGCGGCAGTACTGTCCATAACGGCAAGATTTTTCACAAGAATATCGTTAAAGCTAAGCTCGTCGTATTTAACAGCATCGTCATATTTATTGGGGTCTTTATCGTAAACGCCGTCCACCATTGTTGCTTTGAGAACTATGTCCGCCTCGATCTCGGCAGCCCTCAGGGTAGAAGCTGTGTCTGTGGAGAAAAACGGGTTGCCCGTTCCGCATCCAAAAATAACTATCCTGCCCTTTTCCATATGCCTTACTGCCTTGTTTCTGATGTACGGCTCCGCAACTTGATGCATTGCGATAGCCGTCTGCACTCTCACGTCCGCACCGAGAGATTCAAGCACGTCCGCAACAGCAAGAGCGTTCATAGTAGTGGCAAGCATACCGATGTGGTCGGCGCGGGTTCTGTCCATTGCACCGCTTGAGCGTCCCCTCCAGAAATTTCCTCCGCCAACGACAATACCTATCTGCACTCCCGCGTCGGAGCATTTTTTAATGCTTTCACAAATTCTGGTAATTATCGAATAATCAAGTCCAATTTTTTTATCTCCCGCAAGAGCCTCGCCGCTGAGCTTCAGCAAGACCCTCTTGTACATAGGTTCGGACATAAGCAATCAAATCCTTTCTGACAACCGTCAAGGTATTCCTATAAATATTATACTGCAAAATTAACCATATGTAAAGGGCTTGCAGGAAAAAATTTTCATTAAAATTTTATAACAGAAAGTATATTATGTAAAATTTGACAAATTTACGAATTTTATTACATTTTATACAATACTCTTTACTAAAAAATAGGATAGAAATATGCTTACAAAAACATATTTCTATCCTATTTGCAGAAGATGTTATTTATCTGTATAAAGATTCAAACATATTATAAATAAGTATCGCCGCCAATACGATGTTGAAAATAAGCGACATTGCAATGTACGTCCCCCTTACGGCTTTGCGGCTGAATTTGCCAGACATAAGTCCCACAAGACAGCTTGAAACCACTGCTGCCACCACGTTTATCGCAGAATACGCAATAAACCTGTCAATGGAAATAAGCTCTGAAATTCCACCCGAAAAGGCGTATGCCAAAATATTCGATGCTGGAAGTATCAGCAGCGGCACCGTAGCAAGAGCATAGTTTTTCTTTTTTGCACGAATATACATGATCGCTACTACAAAAATAAGCCCGAAAATAGTCAGACACTCTACAACCATACTTTCTCCTCACAATTTCCTGATCTTTCAGCTCGCCGTATGAGTAAGTATATACTCCGAAAGCTCACCATAGTACTCTTTTTTTAACCTGATACCGTTTACCTCGGCTGCTGATGCGGGAAGCCGTCCGTCGTTGCCCTTAAAGCCGGTATTTACATCAATATAGCAAACCTTTATTTTGTTGGCAAAACGCAAGAGCTGTGAATTATATGCGTCGATTTCTGCATTTGAAGCTATCTTGCCCTCCATTTCCGCCGAAACAGGAAGCAGCGTCATAAGATAAACCGTTACATTCGGAACATTCTCCTTAACACTGTCAATGAAGCTTTCAAGTTCTTCGAACAGACTCGCACTGCCGACCCTTTCAAGGTCGTTTATGCCAACCATTATATAAAGCTTTCCGGGAGCTTTGCCTATAACAGTCTCTGCCGCTGTAACACCACCGTCCTCTGTGCTTCCGTCAGAAAGCATGACTGTATTGAAATTTGCAAGTGTTATATCATCGGAAATTATCATATTTTCAGATTTTATGTAACCGTAGTCCGCAAGCCCGGACAGAGCCTTGCTGCCGATAAAAACAGCGTCTTCATAATAGCTTTCCTCCTGCCTTTCGCTTGACGGCACAGGGTTTATCAAAGTGCTTCTTTCACCCACGGGGTCGATGTACACAAAGGCTTCGGAAGCTTCCTCCAGCATTTCGGGAGTAATGTTAAAATCCTCTTTCATGTATAAAACAAAGCAAACCGCAAAGCTTGCGAAAATAAACAAAAATATAAAAGAAACCCTGAATTTGGCTTTCTTTTTTTCCTTTTGAGTTATCATCATCGGGAAAATTCACCTCTTAAAAATTTTTATCATAAAGTAATTCCGCCTTTTGCAAAGAAAAGAATAATCAAAAAAATTACTCATAAAACAAAACACCCAAAAAGCTGTGCAATGGATAAGAAAACAAGCAAAAGAAGCAATTTCAAATTTATTATCGTTCCCCTGCTGTCTCATTTTTGTATACTTATTAATATTATACAACATTTCCGTCAATATTGCAACTGTTATTATAGTATTTACATTTATTTTAAAAAATACTTTTGTATATTATTGAAAAACAGGCATATATGTGCTATAATTAATGTATTATTTCAGAAACCGAGGTTATTTTATGCCTGTTTTTAAATCAAAATCAAAGACCGCAAGACCGGCAGCAATGATAGTCCTAAGCTTTGCGATTGTCATTGCCATAGGCTCTTTGCTGCTTATGCTGCCTGTCTCGTCTAAGAACGGCAGCTTTACGAACCCTGTCTCCGCTGTTTTCACTGCTACCTCCGCAACCTGCGTCACGGGGCTTTCCGTTGTTGATACAGGAACATACTGGAGCATTTTCGGACAAATTGTCATACTCCTTATGATACAAATAGGCGGACTTGGTTTTGTGACCCTTGTTTCCTTTTTCAACTTCCTGCTGAGAAAAAAAATGGAGCTTCACTCTATCCAAATGGCTTCGGAATCGGTAAATACTTCTGGTTTTTCCGATGTGAAGCTTTTGGTAAAGTATGTTATAAAAGTTTCATTCACCTGCGAATTTGTCGGCTCGCTGCTGCTTATGACCTCCCTTGTGCCTAAGTACGGAGCATATGGGGTCTACATTTCGGTATTTTTAGCTATATCGGCGTTCTGCAATGCTGGCTTTGACATTCTTGGAATGGTGGAAGTACCAAATTGCAGCCTTATGCCCCTTTCATCAGACCCGGTAGTCATGATGGTGATACCAATACTTATAATTGCAGGCGGACTTGGTTTTGTGGTATGGATGGATATAATAGGTTACCGCAGCAAAAAACGCCTTAGTCTCCAATCAAAAATCGTGCTGATTTTTACTGCCATACTAATCGCGCTTGGTATGGCTCTCACACTTGTTACCGAATGGACAAACCCTGACACTATCGGCAATATGTCCGCAGGCGGAAAATTTGCGAACAGCTTTTTTTACTCCGTTACCCTGCGTACCGCAGGCTTCAGTACAATTGACAGCGCAGCGCTCCGCTCTATAACAAAGTTATTTTCAATATTTATAATGTTTATAGGAGTTGCTCCCGGCTCAACAGGCGGCGGAATAAAAATAACCACCTTTGCAATAATCATAATGACCGTTTTAAGCGTAATAAAAAACAAAAATGATACTATTATAATGGGCAGAAAAATTGACAAGGAATCTGTTTACAAGTCACTTTCTATCACGATCCTTGCCGCACTTGTTATGTGCATTACCTCAACGATACTTTTTTACTCCGCCGACGGCGTTGCGGGAATAGACGCAGTCTACGAAACCGTCTCTGCAATTGCTACAACAGGCTTGAGCGTAGGAGTATCCGCTGTAAGCAATATTTTTTCAAGGATACTTTTATGCCTTACAATGTTTATTGGACGCGTCGGACCGGTTTCCTTTGCAATATCTCTTTCAGCGAAAAGTGAAAATAAAAACAAAAACGAGGTTTACCCGGAGGGTAAGCTTATGGTTGGGTAATCAGCTAAAACTTATTTTAGCCTCACAAAATATATTTTGTTTACGTTTTTAAATATTACAACTACAATATTGGGCTTGGTAGCATCCACTACAAAAGCAATGTGTATGTTCAATATTTCAAAAACTAAAAAAGTGTTGCTAATTATAGTACAATTAGCAGTTTATTTTATTCTTTATGTAATTTGGTTTATAATTTATTTTATTTTGTTTGGATATAAAAACTTTAACTTATAAATAAAATTATTTGGTTTTCGTCTCTTTACTTAAGGAGGATCGGCTATGCCCGACTACACATTTGAAACACTTAGAAATGAAATTGAAATATGCGTCTCAAGAGAGCACAAATTCGGCACAGACGCGTTTTTGCTTGCCGACTTTGCCGCTCCCAGACACAAGGACAAGGTTTGCGACTTAGGCACGGGCTGCGGGATAATCCCTATGCTTATACAGATAAGCTTTGCCCCGAATATAATATACGGCATAGACATTCAGGAACAGGCTGTAGAGCAGTTTAACATAACCGTGGAGAAAAACGGTCTGCAAAATATTTTTCCTATTTGCGCCGATTTGAAAAATCTTTGGGAGAGCGCTCCTCTCGGACAGTTCGACCTTGTGACCTGCAACCCTCCATATAAAGCCGCAAACGCAGGTATAGAAAGCTGTACCGACGCGCAAAGAATTGCCCGCCACGAAATTTTATGCACTATTAACGACGTATGCAAAGCTGCTTCAAAGCTTTTAAAATTCGGCGGCAGGCTTTGTATATGCAACCGTCCCGAACGGCTTGCGGACGTTATTTCCGCTATGAAAAAAAACGATATAGAGCCTAAAAACCTGCGATTTGTCAGCAAGACTCCCTCGGACGCTCCTTGGCTTTTCCTTATAGAGGGTAGAAAGGGCGGCAAACCGTTTATGAAAGTCCTTCCCCAGCTTTACATCAACGAGGGGGACGGATTTTCGGATGAGCTGCTGAAAATTTATTCGGGAAGAGAGTGAAGAAAATGTCGGGAAAACTTTTTGTTGTGGGTACGCCGATAGGAAACCTTGGAGACATTACATACCGCGCGGTGGAGACCCTTAAAGCCGTTGACTTCATATGCGCCGAGGATACGAGAGTTACCGTTAAGCTGCTTAACCATTATGAAATAAAAAAACCCCTTTTAAGCTATCACGAACACTCCGTGAGACAGGTCTCGGAGAATATCGTGAACCGTCTTTTATCGGGGGAAAGCTGTGCTGTTGTCTCCGACGCGGGTATGCCATGCATTTCCGACCCGGGAGAGGACTTAGTGCGCTTGTGCATAGAAAACGACATACCTATAGAGGTCGTTCCCGGACCGACTGCAATGGCTTCTGCTGTGGCTATAAGCGGACTGTCCACCTCACGTTTTGCCTTTGAGGGATTTTTGTCCGTAACAAAAAAACAACGGTTTTCACATTTGAAATCCGCTGCAAAAGACCCGCATACTCTTATTTTTTATGAAGCTCCCCATAAGCTTGTAAGTACTCTTACCGATATGCTGGAATACTTCGGTGACAGAAAAATTTCACTCTGCCGTGAGCTTACAAAATTATATGAGGAAGTAATACGTACCACTATTTCAGGTGCAATAGAATACTACAATGACAGAACTCCAAAGGGAGAATATGCTCTTGTTATCGAAGGGTACAACGAGGAAAAGGCTTTGTCGGAAATAACTATTGAAGAGGCCGTCTCGCAGGCGCAAAAGCTTATTGCCGACGGAATGAAAGCCGTTGACGCCTGCAAGGAAGCCGCCAAAGCCACGGGCTTTAAAAAAAGCGATATTTATTCACGGCTTATGTAAATCGCTGTTTTTCTGCAATTCCCTTACTTCCGCATTTAACATAATTTTTTTTGCAAGCTCCTTTATTTTGTTAATTCGGCGGCTTATTTCCTCCTCCGTGATTTCTTTGTAAAAGTCATCATGAATACGAACGGTCACGCCGTTTTGACAAGTAATTGTCTTTACAACAGCCATAAAATTCCTCCCCGTACATATTATGACAGGGAGGAATTGTCCTATTTCATATTTAATTCAGCCATGCGACCTGCTGCTCCGTTACAAGAGGAAATTCTTTTAACTCGCTTGAATCTAAGTCCTCATGCTGCATATCTACTGCCGTTATTTGGCTGTTATGATAGGTCTTATAGTAAAAAACTCCCTTGTCTGCGTTTACACAGCAGGAATAGGTTGTAACATTATATTCATCACGAGGCACTATTCGTACCCAATTGCACAATAAAAAATTATAAGAATATAAACCATATATCTCCCTGTAATAAAAGTGGTAACTCATTAATATGAATTACCACTTTTTATTTAAAATCTTTTAAAGCTTAAATTTTACAGATAAGTGTACTGTTATACTGATATAGCAGATCACATAGATAACAGTTGTATTTTTACTCCGAGCTAAATATGAACTTGAAAATTTTTATCAGTATTTGATTAAGAAGTATAGGCTGTAATTCCCCATTGGGGAATTACAGCCATAGCTACTGTAGCTGATTATAAAATTCAAAATAATTAATGTATTGGGAAATGGCACTTTGATCAATTTATAAATGCAGATTTATTGCATTTTTTACTGCTCTATACTATATTTCCCGTTTATTGTAGCAGTTTTGTCATTTGATAAATTTTTTACTATAATTTTATAATTTCCGTCTGTTCTAATTGTATATTTCCCCGATAAACTTGTAGAGGTATGTGATAAATATGTTGACGTTCTTGTATCAATGTTATAAATACCTATCTTTAACTCTGACGTGTCCATAGCAGGAGAAATGGCAATATCAAAATTAATTATATCTCCAGCTTTTAATGAATACTCATTAGCGGAACGAATTGTCTTGTTAGGAGCTACGGTCCAATTAATTGAGTAGGATTTCACGTTATTATCTAATGATGTATTAAAATTAACATTGTCGTTGCCTTTAATCTCATCATTTGCGCTCCTTTCAACATAATCAATTTCCTCTAAAAGCTCTTTGCCAGTCACATATAAGTTATTATCGACATTATTTGAATACGTTGAAGTATTGTTGGCATTCGATACATCTAAGAAATTTTCAATTAATTCACCATTTTCGTTTAATGAAACATAAAGCAACCCACATCTATTTAAATTTTCTATTTCAACATAATATACATTGTCCGCAGGAATATCGTTATTTTCAATTTGATAAATTAAGTTTTTGTAGTGTTTATCATTCGAAAAACTTTTGATTTCCCATTCACCAGCGTGTTGTAAAGAAAGTTCAGATGTATAGTCATCAAGCTTTAGAATATCAGGCAACTCATCATATGTCATTATTTTGCCAAACTTCGCAAGTCCAAGAAACTTATTTGAGTCTTTGTTATAAACAGGTATGGCGTAACGATCTGTAAAATCAATAATATCTGAAAAATATTTGTAATCATTTTCTTGACTATATTTACTGATGTGATAAACAGGTATTGCAGAATTAAAGTCAAATCTTACATTTCGTGTGCCAAATATAAAGCTATACGAGGAAGAGTCATCGTACATATTTGTTTGTATATCATTTGTTATACCGTTTGAAGCATATATTGAATTATTTTCGTCGGCATATGAAATAAATGCTTGCGAAATCATCAGGGCTATTGCAGATAAAATAAAAAATAATCTTTTCATATATATATTACTCCTTTATGTTTTTGTGTTTTTTGTTAATTTGTGTGTGCCTGTCCATTCAGAAACATTATTTGTTATAGCTTCACTATATTTATAATATTGAGGAGCTTCTTTATTAGGGTCAGGATCAATAATTCTAATATAAACTTTAGATTTGCTCAATCCATTTATAACTACTGCGTGTCTTCCACTTACATTTACGTGTGTAAAAATTGCTATTATAGGTCTATCTGCGTCCAATTCACTCTTTATTCCTGTCACCGTGAGTGCAGTTGTATTTGTTGTTGTATAATCTCCTCCTGTTATAGTTGTATTTACCGCAGTACCCCCAGTAGCATATTGTACGCCTGACGTAATATTTGCATCAGATCCACCTACGTGGTTATAAGAACCTTTAACAGCATAAACAATATCATTTTGCGTTTTTAAATTATATCCGAGTGACTTCGCACACATTTCAATTGAGGCAGCCCAACACCAATTTGTTCCTTGTGAAATATGATCTACAGGCACAAAGCTATCAAACTCCACTATCACATAACTTCCAGTCAATTGTACAGTTATATCACTTGTTTTGTTTTCGGCTCTTAATTTATAATTGCCATCCACCTTAACAGTATACTTTCCCACTAACTTATCATCGGTTTTTCGCTTAATATATGTTGTTGTTTTTGTATCAACATTATAAAGTCCAATTTTCAACTTTGTGCTATCAACAGCAGGTGATAGTGAAATATTGAAATCAATCATATCACCTTCTTTTAAAGTGAAGGCATTCTTTGATATTAGTGCTTTATTTGGTGAAACATTCCAATTGTTTAAATCAGTATACGTGCTAATGTTGTTATCTCCAAGTGAAAAATAATTACCCACTTGAAAAATATCAGCATATTCAACTTCATAGTCATTTATGTCATTTTCGTCAAAGCCGTTGTCTTCTTCAAGTTCGCCCCATACGTTATTCAAATTATAAGTATCAGCGATGTTGTCCTTAAAAATGTTGTCATTGTCTTCTGCATTCACAGTTATAGGCAACATAGATAAGCACATTGCAATACTAATAACCGCACTAAAAATTTTTTTATTTCTCATTTTATTTTCCTTTCTACCGATATACGGTGATAGTGTGAAAAAAGTTAATTTTGTAAGAATATTAGATTTTATATTCCTTAACTTACCACTTTTCTTTTAATCATATAATTATTTTTACATACCCCTCCTTTCAACTGCCTCTACTATAAAAACGGTTCAGAAAGGTAAAATTACGTCATATTTTTTGAATTATTTTAAAATTTGGCACTCTTAAACAATTTCTTGTATAATAAATTATGCATATTTACCATTAAACATATAATGTACTTTCAATTCCCCAATTGGGAATTGAATAAAATTAAGCGCAGATATTTATATAATCCGCGCTTAAAATGTTTTTTGTAGTTTTAAAAGTAACAGCATATCATAACCAAGTTACAAAGCAAAATATTTGATATTATCATTTTACATTTCAAAACTGTTATATTATGCCATTAACGTAAGTAGAGGCAGTATACATTAATTTTATTTTTTCGGGCAAGTTTTAGACTTGCTGCCCGAAACAGGTTCTGTATTTCCGTTTCTGTTGACATTTGCAGAGAAAGTTAATGTATATGTTTCTCCTTTTGTCAAGCCAGAAACGGATTTTGTAAGTATAAGCTTTGAATTAGTTGACTTTAAATTTGTCCATTCACCTACTGGCGTTCCATAGCTGTCTGTCAATGTAAGATGTCCGTCTGTAATGCTATCAGTATCCTTTGCTCCTTTTAAATTAATGGTACAATATGCTGTCGTACCTGAAAAAGAAATCGAAATATCCAATGAATGTGTATCAGAGTATCGAGGTTCAACTGCCGTGACAATCATAGCTGTTCCAATCATTACGGCAAGTGACAAAAAAATTGAAATTAAGCGTTTAATTTGCATAGCATAAATCCTCCTTCAAATCATACTGCCTCTATTATTAAAACGGTTCAGAAAGGGAAAAATACGTCATTATTTTTCATTTCTCTATATTTTCAGCGATTTTAACAAATTCATCTTTTGATAATTGTGCATTTAAACTAAAAGAATATCCACTATCATACCATAAAAGACTATCATAAAAATCACTATCGTTGCTTTTATAATAATAATACTCTATTTTGCCAATGGTAAATGTTTCAAGTAAGTTGTGTTCATTATCATAACTTCTTGATAAACTATCAGCAATGCCGTAATTAAATTCAATTACTTCATTTTCTTTTGCATAAATTAGAACAACATATGCAGGAAAATACGCCCCATTTGACAAGAAATATCCATCAGGTACATATCCTAATCTAAAACTATCGTCAAAGTTTTCTACTGTTATTTCATCACCAACATATTCATATTTATCATATTTATCAAAAACACTCCTGAAAACATTTTTTACGGCTGCGAAAACTTCCGGCTGGGTAAGCAGAACGCCAAATACAATACCGAAAGCTGCCGCAATGGATACGACGGACCTTACGGCAATACGTTTGTATATTTTTATTCTGTCTTTTCTGCCAACAGAATTTGTTATTTTACGCATTTTCCTCTTATATTCCTCTGAAAATTCGTGCGGCTTATTTAATTCATCATATTTTTTGAGTTCCTCATCAAGGCATTCTTCGAGAGCGTCAGCTAATATAAGGTCAAATATTTTATTCTTAGTTGCAACATTCATTTAATATTCCCTCCAGTTTCTCTATTAATATTCTCCTGCCTCGGAAAATACGTGTTTCAACCGTTCTTAAAGGTATACACAAAATTTCAGATATTTCTTTTGCAGTATGTTCATATATAAATCTTAAACCAAGAATATCTCTGTATGTATCATCAAGTTTTTTTATTTCTTGCACAAGCTGATTATACCCGACTTGAGATGAAATGTCACTTATTAATTGATCGGATACGAAGTCATCATCTTCTTGAATGTACTCTGTCCTATCATAATGCTCCTTATCAAGATTATCAAATGCTTTATTTTTCACCATAATTGACAGCATTGCCTTTGTTTCCTTACTTTTTACAGCACCCACTCTGTCAAATTCCTCGGCAATTTTTAAAAAGCAGTCTTGTACTGTTTCATCAGCAAGGGCTTCACTATTTAAAATTGACATAGCAATATTGAACATATATTCCTCATATGTATTATGTAACTGTACAAATCGTTCTCTATCATTCGGATCGTCAATTAATGTAAGGCAAATTCCAAGCATTATATTCACTTCCTTATAATGTTTTTAATATTATACAATATTATAAAAAATATTGCAAGCTTTTTATGAAAATGGTTGCTTGACATTACAAATTCTTTATTTTTGGCGTTCATAGGTATGTTTAATATAAAAAACAATGGTTTTACAAAAAAAAATCATTCCCTAATAACCCTCTGAAATTCCTCCAGCGAAATGATTTCATCAAACGCCTTTTGCCGAAGTTCCAAAGCAAAATCCGCCCACTTCTGAAATTCGGACTGTGACATTTTCTTTTTAAGGTACCTCGCATAATGCTGCTTGTAAGCACGTGAATAAGCCAGCCAAACAGGATTGTTTTTTATCTTCTCGGCATACTTTTTCCTGTGTCCCAAATCACGACAAATCTTGTCGGTACCCTTAACGGGACGTGTGCAGTAGTCCGAAAATATCCCTGCTTCAAGCAAAAAATATTTCCCGCAGTAGCCGCATTTTTTAGGCAGATAATGCTGCTCCAAGCCCTTGAATAATTCAATATATAAGAACGCTCCGATTGTGTTAAAGTGATAGCTTTCACATAATATGGAGCCTTTCTTTTGCTCCAAAACGGTGTAGCTAAGCCGCATATTTCCCGACGGTTGGAGTTTTTCAAATGTCTCGATTTTCGATTTTGTTCCTGAAATAAAATCATTTACCACAGCAGCCGTTTCCGAATTATCAAGGTATCTGCTCTGATTATGAAGTATTTCAAGGAATGGCTCATAAACCCTTTTGACCCGCAGTAAATCCTCAATAAAAGTAATATATTCATTTGCAAACACCTTTAATTTATCATTGAATTTCAAAATATAATCTATTATATCGGCGTCATTTTGCTTGTTAAGAGGATAATCCGTTGTAAAATGCTCCAAGTAATCGACCTCGTTTTCCTCAACCTCGTCGTCCCATTCCCAAAGCGCAATATCCTCATTCAGCAAATCATAAAGACGGTTACGCCGCAGATCCATATCCTTATACGGCGGCAGCGAGCAAATCATTTCGTCAAGATTATCATAAAAAACAATTGCACGCTGAAATAATTCATCGCAATTTTCCGCTTCTTCCATATCTTCTGGGTAGTGTAATTGCCCCGCAAACTTTTTGCATTTGTGAAGCGTATCATCAAGATTTTTAAAATTTTTCGATAGGTATTTTGTAAGAATTTCTCCTAAAGCGTACTCTTTTTTACCGTTAATAAAAAATTCACATTCATAAAAATAAGCGTCAAACCCTGTCATATAAACATTTCTCCCTTGCAATAAAAAATATTTTTGATAATTTTTAAAAAATAGATGTGAGACTATAAAAAAGTAGAAATATACCGAAAATAGATGTGAAGTAGACTAATAATAGAAATATAGTATCACATCTATTGACTTTTGTCAAGAGTGAATGTATACTGAATTTGAGCTCAAACAAAAATATTCCGGAACAAAAAAGGAGGTTTTCATATAGCGAACGAAATTGTTTTTACGGAATTGAAATCCCGCAATGTTCCCGCCGAGGATTTAGCGGACACGTTGGGAATAACAAAGCAGACGTTAATGCAGCTTCTCCGCTTTGAACTTGACGAGCAGGAGCAAATAAAAATGCTTTGGCTGATAAATAATTTGTCCCAATAATTTATGTTTGGACAAATTATTTTAAAAACAAGGTTGAAAATTATATCCGCAAAATCCATTACTTATGTAGGGTAGCAGCAAATCGCAAGCATAGAAATGTAATACTACATTTCACAGGTTTTGCCAATTATCGGTTGTCCATTATGGACGCGCAAATCAGAAATGATTAAGGAAACCCGCGCCCTTAATCCAAAACCAACACAAAAATCATTTGCGGAAACAAAAAATAAATGATACGAAATTCTTAAATCGTATCGGAAAGAGAGGAATTTTAATGGCAAGAAAAAGGTCTATCGAAACAATCAACAAGGAACTTGACAGGCTTGAAAACCGCGAAAAAACGTTACAGACGGACATTGATTCCGTCAAGTCGGAAAAAGAAAAACTTCTCAGTGCGCGTAATGAAATTCTTGAAATGGAGCGGCGTGAAACGGTCAATAAGATAGCCGAAATAGTTTATGAATATTTTGGCGAAAATATTTCTCCAGACAAATTTAAGGAAACTGTTGAGTATATTTTTTCAGTCAATGAGGTCAAGGATTTTATGAAGTCCACAGACGAAAAGACTAAAACTGTTTCGGCAGAAAATAACTCTGCCGAAGCTATTGAAAAGGAGGCTTGCTGATTGATTAGACAAAACCGCAAGTACAAAAATCTAACCTTTACTTTTGAGGAATGGGAACGTGTCGAGCGGCTTTCGGCCGAATGTAAAATGCGTCCCGCGACATACATAAAGCAAATGGCTCTGAACGGTAAAGTAATAAATATTGATTTGAAAAATTATCACGAGATCGTTTCCGCGCTGAATAAAATCGGGAGCAATGTAAATCAAATCGCCCGCGTCGCAAATATTTCGGGGTATGCCACACACGATGAGTTACGACAGCTTGAATTTTTTCGGAGGGAAATATGCCGTATATCAAAGTTGTTTCTATCAGAAATTCAGTCGCAGGCTGCCTGAAATACATTGCAAATCCCGACAAAACAGAGGGGCAATTATATATTTCTTCGTTGAATTGTTCCGAGGATATTTCTGTTGCCGAGCAGGAATTTTGCTTTACGTATCAGCATTATTCTCACAAGAATTTTTATTCCTCACCGAATAAAAACGGCAAATCTCCCGTGAAAGCGTTCCATATTATCCAGTCCTTTGCTGCGGGAGAATGTCTGCGGAAATTGCTCATAAAATCGGTTTGGAGTGGATACAGTCCGTTTTCGGAAAGAATTTTCAGGCGGTTATTTGTACCCATACAGACCGCGAGCATACCCATAATCACATTTGTCTATGCCCCTATGATTTGGACGGAATTAAATTCAACAGCAATAAAAAATCTCTTGAGCATATCCGCAAAATCTCCGATGAGATTTGCAGAAATTACGGGATTTGCGAAATGGAAAAGCTGATAAGCGACAAAAAGCGTATTCACGTCAGCGTATGTTACGGTGAGTGGAAACACCGTAAATTCGGTACTTCGTGGAAAGAATTTATTCGCAGAAAAATTGATTATCTTATCAAAAATTCTGCCGATTTGGACGATTTATTATTACAACTGGAGCAGCAGGATTTTGTCGTTAAGCGCGGTAAATATATTTCCGTGAAAGCACCCGAACAGCAAAGATTTGTACGGTTGAAAACACTTGGTACAAATTATTCCGAGGAAAGTATTTCACGGCGTATTCTTGATTTGCGTCCGAAAACAAAATCTCTTGATGAAATTATTTCGGAGGTCATTAAGGAATTTACTTTTGAAACGCGCAAGTTTTCTTTTGCACAAAGCGTTAAAGACACCACCGCCGTACTTGCAAATCAGCTTTCAATTATTAATGAGGAGGAATTATCTTCAATAACTTTTGTCGAAAACAAGCTGTCCGAAATTAAAAAAGATATTGCGGATACGCAAATGCAAATTAACAAATTGGAAGTTGATAAAAATTCCGCAAATGAAATTATTTCAGCGGCAAAGCGGTATTTTAAAAAGTATCCCGTATTTAAAAAGAGTACGGAATATCCCAAATCCAAGCGACAGGAGGATAAAGCGTTGCTTGCGAAATACGGCATAAAATCGCTTGATGGTATTGCTAATTTCCGCAGTAATATGCAAAATTATTCCGAGAAAATTGCCGTACTGCAAAAGCAAATTAATGAAATTCAAAAGAAAGAAGATGATTACAAAAGTATAATTGAAACCTACAAAAATTGTTCCGAGGGCGACTATATTTCTCAGCTTATTAAGGCTGTCAGCGATAAAATGGATAGGCAGGAAACGGCTAAATTAAAGGCTTTGCAGGAGGAAAGCTATACCGTTTATTCTTGCGGAAACAATAATTATTTACCCTTTAAACAGCTTGATACGAAGCCGAATGTTGACGAATATATTAAGAAAAACGTTGGCAGTTGGTTTGACGTTGAGGGTGATAATGTTGGCGATAAGCTTGAAAGTATTTATCAAAACTTTCCCGATATGGTTGTCGGAGATGTTATCGTTGTAAGAGCGCAAAACCGTGAAACCGCTTTTTATGTCAATGATTACGGATTTATAGCGTTTGAGGGATTTATGAAATCCCGTTCGGAGCAATTACGACAAAAACAATTACAAGAGGAAAAACAAAAAATGACCGCTGCTAAAAAACGCAGCAGATAAGGAGCTAAATGATTAGAAATGTACCACTTACAAATTCCGCCGTAGTTGATAATTCGGCAAACGAAAATAAAAGGCTTGAAATTCCCGAAAGCTGTAAAACCGATTTAATTAAAGCTATGAAAATCGGTTATTACAAGGAATTTTACAAGCAGGGACTTATTACTGCCGAGCAGTTGGAGCAATTGATTGCTATGCAGGACAAGTCCGTAAATTCAGCGGCATAATAATTTTCCCCTGCATATATAACCGATTTTTTAGGATAAGTTTGTACAAATTGCCACTTGCAATTTTGCATGGTAAAGTGTAAAATAATATATGCAGGGGGATATTTTATCCCCAATTAATGGGGGAAGGAGGACTATGGAAAACAAAATAAAGGTTGCGGCATACTGCCGTGTATCTACGGATCTATCCGACCAAATCCATTCACTTTCGGCGCAGATAAAATATTTTACGGAATATATCAGCAGTCAGGAAGAATGGGAATTGACAGAGATTTATTACGACGAAGGCATAACGGGAACTTCCGTGAAAAAACGCGACGGTTTTAACCGAATGATCTCCGATTGTGAGAATGGAAAAATCAATTTAATTCTTACAAAAGAGGTTTCGCGTTTTGCGAGGAATACGGTTGACACGCTTAACTTTACCCGCAGACTTTCGGAATTAAAGGTCGGTGTGATTTTTATGTCCGACGGAATTGATACCCGTGACAAGGACGGCGAGTTAAGGCTGACCATAATGGCAAGTCTGGCGCAGGAGGAAAGCCGAAAGATCTCCGAGCGTACCAAGTGGGGAACGCGCAGGCAAATGGAAAACGGAATTGTTTTAGGCTGCGGACATATTTACGGTTATCGTATTGAAAGCGGTAAATTAATTCCTGTTCCCGATGAATGCGAAATCGTAAAACAGATTTTTAGCTCTTATCTTTATGAAAGAAAAGGGTCTGCTACAATTGCAAAGGAATTAAATCAGCGCGGTATTCCAACGCTTAACGGTAAGCTATGGGGAGCGCATACGGTATTGAAAATTCTTCGCAATGAAAAATATGCAGGCGATTTGACGCAAGGCAAATTCTACACCGATAGTTATCTTTCACACAGACGTGTTCCCAATAAGGGCGATAATCCCGATATGCCGCTTATTACAATTACAGATCATCATGACGCAATAATTTCAAGAGAGGTTTGGGACGGTGTTCAGGAACAGCTTGAAGAACGTGGGAAGTTAGTGCGTGAGGGAAGAAAACACTCGGGAAAATATTGGTTCAGCGGAAAAGTTTCCTGCGGGAAATGCGGCAAGCCTTTTTCAATTACGGGTAATAATACGCTGCCAAGCCGCACATTAAGGTGTATAAACCGAGGACGCTTCGGCAAGGAAATTCAAATCGACCTAAACGGCGATATTACAGGTTGTGACAACAACAGCGTAAACGAACACGTTTTAGAGGCTTGTGTAAAGCATATTCTTGAATATATTCAAATTGCGGGCGACAAAATTGTCGGCGAGTTAATTGAAGAAATCAAGCAAACGCAGCACTCTTTACCTTTCAAAGATATTGAATTACTGAAAGCTGAAATTGAAAAGCTGAAACAAAAAAAGCGCAAGGCAATAGACCTTATGCTTGAAGAACTTATCACAAAAGACGATTTGAAGCAGCAGACGGATTTTTACGATAGCGAAATCAATCGGCTGACAGAAGAAATTACCGAAAATCAAAATATTAATGCAATTCAGAAAAAGCAGCTTGACGGAATACGTTCTTACATAAATGAAGTAGGCAAGGCTAAAAAATGCGAGACGGATAATATTGAAATCTATCATGAAATGGTGAATAAAATTATTGTCCGTGAAAACCGTATTTTGGATTTTTATATGAGTTGCGTACCCTTTGGCTTCAGAATAGAATATCATACTTATGTGGCAAGAATGATTAAAAAGTACGACATTTTTATTGACAGCTGCGAGGTAATTTCTTAATCGTGTTTTTGAGTACGAATGGCAGCCTAACGCAACCGTTTGGAACAAAAACAGCGCCCAGTATATGGAAGAACTGAGAAATACTGTCTGCCTCGCTATCCTTACAAACCGAATTTAGTTTAAGGTAAGCAGCCTTTACAAATCTTGACGAAGAAGAAAAGTCTCCCGGCAGACCAAAGCTGCCCAGACCGTTGCTGCAAGGCTTTACCCCTGCCTTTTCACTAAAAATATTTTGAGGTGCACCTATTGTAAGATTAAGGTAATTTCCCAAATTTTCAAGCTGAAAACCGAACTGAGGATTATTTGTCATGACCCCGATAGGATTATCGTAAATCTTCAAGCCATCCTTAACCGACTCGACCACAATTGAAGAATTTCTGTCCGCAATGTGCCAATGGAGCGGCGTAAGAGGAATGCTTTCGCTGAAAGGTATATCGGTAATATGGGTCGCCGAAAGGAGCTTTTTTGCTTCATCAACTGTTGAACATTTACCAACTATCCATGGGATTATCTCAAATGGTGAAACATTTGATTTATTGCTGTCTAAATTATCGGGGTAAAAAGCGTTCCCATCGAATAAAAGTCCCGCCATGCCGAGACCCTTTTCGTTCACTGCCTCTGCGTAAAGAGGGTAACCCTCCTGCACAGCCGCCATGCCTATCATGGCGAGGTGTCTTGTCATTGTCCCTGCTCTGCGGAATTTAAACGGGAAATTTCTCGGCGTAATTACAACTCTCTCTCCGAATTTATAATTGATATCCATATTACGTCCGAAATAAAAATCGTGAGTAAGCATAGCAACACTGGTGCACATATAATTCTCTCCGTTTCATTGATATTTTAGCCAAAGATTGGTATTACATTATTTTATTCCATTTATATTATTAATATGTTTGAAAAAATTATACTGAACAGATTTGCTGTAAAAAATACAGGAGACGAAAAGGCTGAGCCTTTACCCTTATCGGCATACATTGCCAATAAGGGTAACGATACTTTTGTACCGCTGCTTGCCTAAAACGTCCCCTGCCAATTTTTATATTGCCATAATTGTTATGCCAAAACGTCATGCTTTAAAAATATTGTCGATACGTTCTTTTTGCTCTATGATGTACATCAGCATTTCACGGTTGATCTTCGCCAAGTCCTTGTACTCATTAACACTCTCAAAATACGCAACGCAAATCATCTGAATAGAGCAGATCACATAGTAAACGGCTTGTTTTTCTTCATATGTAAGTGGATGTACACTGTCATAGCCTTTCAGTATATTCTCCAATATCACAGGGAATTTATCATACGCATTTTCCGTATTCTTCTGTTCGGACAAAATTCCTGTAGCGCAGTAACATGGATCCCATAGCCGCATATTTCTTTCGCTCAATTCAAAGTCCGTGAAACCGCTTACCTCGCCGCCGTAAAACAATATATTGCAGGGATTGGGGTCATGGTGTATCAGCTGTTTCGGCAGCTTTTTAAAAAGCTTACCGAAATTATGGCTATAATCTTCAAAAAAGCTTTCCGATAAACCCATATTCCATTGAATATTTTGCTTTTTTACTTTAGGCAGCGCATATTCCGTCACATGAGCAAACAAATTCTGCTCATACGGCTGAAGATCTTCCTCCTCTTCCGCCAATGCGCTATGCAATTTAGCAATAGCCTGACCGTATTTAAATCCAAAATCTCCGCACTGAGTTCCAAAGCGGTCCGCTTTGGGGAGCGGCTCGCCTTTTACTTTGCGTATCAGTACAAAAATGTCCTGTCCTTCCGTAAATTCATCACCGTTTTTTGTAGTAACAGGAACCGACGCTGCAAATCCATGCTTTTCTATAGCCTTTGCAGCTCTTGCGTTTCGCAGAAGCATTGCCCGGTCTCCGGTTTTAAGAATATAATCCTTGCCAATCTGCCATGTATTATTTGCCGTTTTTGTACCGTCAACGATCTTTACTCCGCCGATAATCTGATCTTGCGGAATATCCCAATTGGCAAGTATCTTTCGCAGTTCTTTTTCAGTATACATAAATGAAACCTCCGATTCTGATTGATGCGTCCCGTAGAGGGACAAATATTTTTTCGGAGAACAACCATACATATGCAGAAATGCTTTGTAAAATCCGGCGTAGGTATCAAAACCGTATTCCATTGCAACATCTATTGCCTTGCGTTTAGCATTTATTTCCTCCAGCGCACGATCCAACCGCCGTCTTTTTATATAGACAGCTAACGGCACTCCGATCACCTGTGCAAACAAATGCTGATAATGCCAAACCGAATAGCCTGCCATTTGTGCCAGCTCTTCAGGAGTAATATCTGTTTTTAGATTTTGCTCGATGTATGCGACACCGGATCTGATAATATCTGCGTTTTGCATTAAAGTCCTCCTTCCCGGGATTGATATTATTATACATCATAAAAACATAAAAAACATTTCCTGTTCTGCGAAAATATATTTTTACACAAAGATTTCGTATTATACCTATTCGGCATTCGCAAACCCGCCCCATTGAGGGGATTTGAAAAACAAAATCACCTCTACATTTTTTGTAGGGGTGACTACGTCTGCGCGGACACCGCGCCCATTCTGTCTTTATATGGAAAAATAGATTTTTTAGTAAATAATAAATGAAAAGCTTCCGTATTTCTACAGAAGCTTTTTTCGATGCGGGGCGTCCCCGCCTGGCGGAAGCGGAGGGATTCGAACCCTCGGTACCCGAAAGTACAACTGATTTCGAGTCAGTCCCGTTATGACCACTTCGATACGCTTCCTTACTACATAACAAATTTATTATACCATACTTTTTCACAAATTGCAAGCATTTTTCGGAAAATTTTATCATTTTGCGGAAAATTGATTGTTCTCCCTATCATAGACATAACCTATTTTCTCCAAAATCTCGAAAATTTCCCCACCGTTTACATCTAAGTCATAGCAAAAATCCTCAAAGCTTGAATAATTATCCCGAAGCTTCATATTTACCACGCTTAAAAGCATATATGGGTCTTTTGGCAAATTCATTTTAACACCTCCGTTTTGCGGGGAGAGTTGCTCCCCGCCTGTTTTATGTCCCGAAAACCTTTTCAATGTCAAACGTGCCGTTCAGCAGAAGATAGTTCTGCGGAAATGGTCTCATAATGTTCCAATATCCGCAGCCCACAAGGTTGTTTTCCGAAACAAGCCCAAACTTGCCTTGAATACTGCGGACGTCTTCAAACCAAACAACGTGCTCTATGCCAAGCAAATCAGTATAGTAAAAATACGGACTTTGGGCGTACTCGTCAAAAAGTATCTCGCTCCCCGTTGCAGCGGCAAGTCGCACCGCCGACACATTTCCAAGACTAACAGCCCTTGTCACTCCCTGCTCATAGGGCAAAGCCCAGTCGTAGCCATAATTCGGTATACCCAGAAAAATCTTTTCACGGGGTATCTCCGTCAAAGCGTACTCCATGACCCTGCGGACGCTCGGCAGCGGAGCAACTGCCATTGGAGGTCCGTATGTATAGGGACATTCAAGATGTATGTTTATTCATCATATAAACTCAGCCTTTCAACAAGAGCGTCAAAATCATTAACAACCCGTTGAGGCAAATTTGTGCCAAAAATTCCGTCCACCGAGTAATCAACTTCAACATCATTTACTAAGGTGGTTTCTCCAATACGCCATAGTTCACCTATTTCCTCGCAGCTCTCAAAATTGATTTCAAAATCACGCCACTGTTGTTCTATTTGAGAATCATAATCACCGTGATAGTATGTAAAACCCTCTGTTGTTGAGAAACTGCGACAGTATGAATCCTCCGTACCCTCATATGGTGGTGGAGACATTGTTGTATTTTTATACTGATAAATAATGGCGTTGACCTTATTCCCAATATAAAAGTAATCTTCATTATATCCCAATGCTTCAAACGCATTCGGAAGCCCATTTTCAAGTTCTTCAGTGGCAACTGCAACATAAGCCATAGTACGAGTTCCCTCAAATTTTAGGCAGTATTGACCGTCTTTATAATAAAGCCTTCCGTTGCTTGTTCCATAATATCCGTTAAACAACATTTCACTGCTGTCAATGTCATAAATTGTATAATATCCTTGAGCATATGGTGAAAGTGCCCATTTCAACGAAATCAGTTCTTGCCTGCCGTCACCGTTCATATCAAAAATCAACACTTTTGTACACATATGAGGTGAGTCGTTATCATTATCGTTGACCCACCAATCCTCAAAATGTCCATTATGAAATTCAAGATACTCGTTGTGCACTATACTTGCAGCTTTATACGGTATGCTTTCAACATCATAATTCGGCGGTGTTTTTTGTGTTTCTGTTGTATTCAAAACTGTTTGCGATGGTTCTGTGATTTGTGATGTCACCAATATTTCTGCATCTTCCGAAACAGCAGCCAAGGTTGTTGTTGGCATTGTTTCAGACTGAACAGTCTCCGTAACAACGCCCAAAATGGTTTCAGCATTCCCGCCTTCATTGCAGCCCGACAGAAGCAAGGCTAACATTAACGCCGCAAGACATTTATATTTTTTCATAAATCTTATTCCCTAAAAAATTAAACAAAAAAATCTCTTTCACAGTCAAACCGCAAAAGAGATTTTTATCAGCCTATTATTCAGCGTAAACGCTGACTTTCTTGCGGTCACGTCCAACACGCTCGAACTTTACTCTGCCGTTTGTCATAGCAAAAAGCGTATCGTCTGAACCCTTGCCTACACCCTCACCAGGGTGAATGTGTGTACCTCTCTGACGAACGAGGATATTTCCGGCAAGAACATACTGACCGTCTGCTCTCTTCACACCAAGACGTTTGGATTCTGAATCACGACCGTTCTTGGTGGAGCCCATACCTTTTTTATGTGCCATTTCTAATTACACCTCCGGTAACGAAAATAAAACTTATTTAGCTTATGCTTTGATAGCGTCAATGCGAACCTTAGTATAAGGCTGTCTGTGACCCTGCTTTCTGTGTGAAGAACCCTTCTTGGGCTTATAGGTGAAAACAGTGATTTTCTTAGCTTTTCCGTTCTTAAGAACCTTAGCTTCAACTGCTGCGCCTCCCACATATGGAACGCCAACCTCAAGACCGCTGTCCTTTCCGACTGCTACTACCTTGTCAAAGGTAACAGTATCGTCAGCATTGACATCAAGCTTCTCGATAAAAATCTCGTCGCCCTCTTTAACCTGATACTGCTTTCCGCCTGTTTCGATAATTGCGTACATTTACGGCACCTGCCTTTTCAATAAAACTCGCTGTAATTGGGCGGCGAACAAGCGCACTTAACCATGCCCAAAACATGCGGCTTTATTATTATATCACAAATCGCATTGTTTGTCAAGCATTTTTTTACATTTTTTTAATTATGCCTGTTCATCAGCAGCTGCATTGGCATTTGTCAGACCGTCCCAAATGTTGTTTACATTTTCAACGCATTCAAAATACTTTTGAGCTATCATTGATTGCGGTATACCAAGCTCCGCGGCACAGGTTGACATAGACTTCCAATCCGCCTTTTCATATGAAAGTATCAAATCGTAAAGCAATCCCGCTCTGCCCTCGTGCTTAAGGAGTGCAAACTTTATCTCATCGCCAAGAGGCAACTGCTCCAAAACCTCTTCAAGAGGCACCTGCATAAGCTTGCCCAGTGTGGAAAACATACCCAACAAATACGCTTCGGAACGTGAAATAGGCATATTTTCGGCAAAGTCCAGAAGCTCGCTTGCAAATGTCGCCCTAAGGAATGAAATTTTAATAAGCTCATCAGGCATTGAACCGTCGTCCTGCTTAAAACTTAAAAGGTATATCCATTGCTTTAACTGACCCAAGCCAAGAATTACCAGTGCCTGCTTAACAGATTTCGCCCTGTTTCTCAAAGCAAAGTAAGCCGAATTGACAAGACGCAGCAGCGAAAATGTCAAGGAAACGTCCCTTGAAATAATGCTCTCTATCTCGTCTATGTCAGGTTCGTCCTTTGTGACAGCAACCATAAGCAGGAAAAAGTTACTCTGCAAATAATTGACCTTTCTGACAGTAGTAGGCATTTTCTCAGAAACAAAAGTACCCTGAAAATACTTACAGCCCAAAGACTTTGCTTTGTCATACGATTCTTGATTTTCAATGTTGTACGCAATAATTTTCTTGTCAAAGGACTTTCCGATATTAATGATACTATCCACCGAGGAATTATACTCGCCGAAATTCACTTTAATATAGTCCACAATATCAAGAATGCCAAAAAATCTTGGAGCAAACTCAAAGTCAACTATTGCTATTTTATAGCCGCTTTGCTTATATTTGGTAATCAAATTTTGAGAGTAAGGATTTGTGATAAGAGAATCCTCGATCTCAATTACCAGTTTGTTTGTGGCAAACATTTTCGGGATATTCTTTTCAAGAAGATTAGACGTGAAGGTCAGAAAAGCAGTTTTACCGTCAAGGAACTTTCCGCTGTCCATAGAGGATAAAAAATTCTCAATAGTGTTTGCGGCAGCGGCATCGTCCGCATGACTGTCCCTTAAGCTGTTATCTGTATAAAGTATCTCGTATCCTGCTGTTTCCTGACTTTCGGTCAATATAGCCTGACGTACAATATAAGAATCCATTAAGATTCCCCCTTTATAAAAACCTTTGCAATAGTTTGCTTAACATTATGTTCTATCTTATTATACAACATTTAATTATTTTTTTCAACAGTTTTTGTAAAATTTATTTCATCATTTCAGAAAAATTCATAATAAATTTATCGGCAGCGTTCCTTATAGTAACGATATCCTCCGCAGAATACCTGTCATAAACGCCTACAGCGGTCATTCCCGCATTCTTTGCGCTTACTATCCCTTTAAGGACGTCCTCAAAAACCACACATTCATTGGGAGAGACTTCCAGTTTTGAAGCTGCATAAAGGTAAACATCCGGATAATCCTTGCTTCTCCCCGCTTCGTCCGTAGTGCAAAACGCATCAAAATAGCCGTAAGCATGATTATTACGCAGCACAGGCTCGTATAATTCTTTAGGAGAAGCCGTGGCAAGAGCAATTTTAATGCCCTGACCTTTCAAATATGTAAGATATTCGGCTGCGTACTCTTTTAAAAATATATTATGCCTGTACTCGTTCACCGCAAGTTCTCCGCATTCCTTTATTATCTCCTCCGCCGAAGAAGCAACTCCCATATCGCGCATTGCCGCGGCAGCATCTTCATATGTCATGGCAGCCATTATGTTTACGTCTTCCTCTGTATATCTTATTCCGTGTTTCCGCAAAATAATAATATCAATTTTTTTCCATACGGAATTAGAATCTATCAAAGTTCCGTCCAAATCGAAAATCGCCGCAGAAAAATTCATTTTAACCACCTTCCAGTTTCTTCATCAAAAGCGTTGACAGAGGACTTAAAATCCCTGTAGTCCACAATGTCAATTCGGTGTTCATAACTCATAACTTCAAGACTCATGTCAAAATATACATCATCAAAATACTCTGCCTTGTGATAACCGTTCTCATTATAAATATTATTTGAAAGCCACGTCACATCAACAAAAATCCACTCACCGTCAAGCATAACTGCTGTCCACTCATGATTTGTCGGTACGCTGAAAAGATACTCGTCCGTGTCCATAATAACGTGAGTACCTCCCCTCATATTAATACAGTATATGTCCTGCATATTACATAATGCCGAGAATAAATTAGAGTACCCCGCGCAGGTTGCGGTTTTAGTTTCAAGTACGGTTTCAAGACTTACAGTTTCAGAGGTAACGCTTGTATGAGCGGCAACATCATTGTAATAAACATTTTCCGCAACCCAGTAGGCGATTTTCCTAACCTTTTCATAGTCGTCCTCTGTACCATCGCATAAGGCGTTTGACAAAACACGAATTTTCTCTAAAACTGCCTTGTGAACCTCCAAATCATTTTTGGCGGAAACATAATTGGTACAGTATTTATCCCCATACTCCACAATATTTTCAAGCTTTTCGGAATTTCTTTCCGTCACATTGGAATAAATACCGTTAAGAACTTCGTCCTCCGCAATTACAATATTTTCCGAGCCACGGCTGTGTAATATAATATTCGCTGAAGCATAAAGCATTAACGCTGCAGCAATAAATAAAACAAATACTTTCAAATTTTATCTACCGCTTTTCGTTGTTATTTTAGCTCCACCACGGTAACTCCGTCCTCTCCCTCGCCAAAGCGTCCGAGACGAAAGCTTTTAACCGACGGGTGAGATTTTAGATGCCTGTGTATTCCCTGACGGAGCGTACCCGTACCCTTGCCGTGGATTATAGTAACAATACCCGCACCCGCAAGCACCGCATTATCGAGAAACATATCCACCTCATGAATGCCTTCGTCAACCGCGCTGCCCCTTATATCAAGCTCCAAAGAGGAGGAACGTTCCATTTTGCCACGAACATCTTTTGTGGAAACTTTTTTATTTTGGTAAGTAACCTTTTCAGCCTCAACTAAACGCAGTTTCTTAACGCTGATTTTCGTTTTCATAATTCCCGACTGAACGTAAACCATTCCAGAAGAATCGGGTTCTCCCGCAAGAATACCCTTTTTATTCACGCCTACGATAACAACGTTGTCACCCCTCTTAAAAGGACGTGGCGGAACATACTCCTTAGTTTCCGCAGAGGTTATCGGATTTGCCGTGTCAAACATTTTATTAAGAGCGGACTTGTTCTTTGACCGTGCATTGACCGCAAGCTGCGAAAAATTCTCCTTGTCTCTTTGCTTTTTAATTTCGTTCAACTCGTCAATAAGCGCGTCCGCCTGAGCGCGGCAGCTTTCAACGATACGCATAGCCTGCACTCTTGCTTTTGACATCTCGTCCTCTTTGTTTTTATTAAGACTGTCTATTTCTTTTTCAAGTTCGGCAAGCTTCTGCTCCTGCTCCCGCTTTAATTCAGCGGCTTCCCGCTCTTTCTTTTCAAACTCCACACGGGTTTCTTCAAGACTGGCAATTACCTCCTCAAACCTCTGATTTTCTGTAGAAACAAGCTCATTGGCACGTTTGATAATACTGTCGGGAATTCCAAGCTTTGAGGAAATGGAGAAGGCGTTGGATTTTCCCGGAGAGCCGATAATAAGCCTGTAGGTAGGCTGCATTGTAGCCGCGTCAAATTCACAGGAGGCGTTTTCAATTCCGTCCCCCTCGATAGCGTACAGCTTCAATTCCTGATAGTGAGTTGTAACAAGCAGTCTGCTGCCCTTGTTTTTCAAATCCTCGATTATAGAAACAGCCAAAGCCGCGCCCTCAACAGGGTCTGTTCCGGATCCAAGCTCGTCGAAAAGGATAAGAGAGCTTGAATTTGCGATACCAAGAATTTCCGCAACGTTACCGATATGGGAGGAAAAAGTGGAAAGACTGTTCTCAATACTCTGTCTGTCGCCGATGTCCACAAGAATATTTTCAAAAACGGAAATTTTACTGCCGTCCCCCGCAGGGATAAGCAGTCCGCACATTGTCATAAGTGTAAGCAAGCCCACTGTTTTCAGCAGAACCGTTTTACCTCCTGTGTTCGGTCCCGTAACTATAAGAGCCTGATAATCATATCCCAGCTTTATATCCACGGGAACGACCTTGCTTTTGTCTATAAGCGGGTGACGCGCTTTTTTCAAGTCTATCTGTCCGTTATCATAAATCTCCGGGACACTCGCCCGCATTTTTGCAGCAAGATTTGACTTTGCAAAATAAAGATTAAGCTCCGCGCAGGTAAGATAATCGTTTGAAATCTGCTCTGCGTAAGCCGCACAGTCTGCGCTCATTTCCGCAATTATACGCTCTATCTCGTCCTGCTCCTGACCTTGAAGAACGCGTATCTCGTTGTTTGCTTCAACAACGGAAATAGGCTCCACAAAATAAGTAGCGCCGCTTGACGAGGTGGCATGGACAAGTCCCTGAATATTTCCCTTATGCTCCGCTTTAACGGGGAGAACGTAACGCCCGTCACGCATTGTAACGATATTTTCCTGCAATGACTTCTGCACCTCGGAGCTTTTCACAAGCTTGTCAAGACTTTCACGGATCTTAACCCCTGCTTGCGCGATTTTTCGCCTTATATTAGCCAGCGCGGAGCTTGCCATGTCGGAAATTTCTTCTTCGGAAATTATGGCGTCCTTAATCTTGTCCTCAAGATATTTATTTGGAGACAAAGACACAAAAAGATACCCGATAGATGTTTCCTCGTCCCCGCAGGAAATGTACCAGTCAGACAACATTCTGACCTGATAAAGCATTTGGGCAATATCCAGAAGCTCCCGCAGCGTAAGGCTTGCTCCGGATTTAGCACGGTTAAGTGAGCCGCGTATGTCCTTAAAATTACAGAACGCGGGAGTACCGTATTTTACCGACAGATCAAAAGCGTCAGAAGTCTTTTTTACTTCGCGCCTTACCGCATCAACATCGGTCAGCGGTTCCAGAGAGAGCGCATTTTCCTTTGTAAGCTCGTTTGAACATTCATCCGAAAGCATTTCCAGAATTTTATGTAGCTCGAGAGATGTATAATATTTATTCATTGTTTTCTTCATTTGATCCTCCGTTTAATAATGTCTGTTCTTCTTCACATATTTTTTTGTAAAAATCAAGGGTCTTAAAGCTTCTTGAAAGACGTGCAAAAATATATTTTTCCGTAATTTCATTAAGCAGCCGCTGGGACTGCTCTCCAAGCTTAAAATTGAAAAGCTTGTTTTTGTCAGAAAGGCAGATGTACCGCAAAGTGTGCAGGACTGTTTTTGTTAAGCGGATATGATATTCGTTTTCCTCAAAGCCCCTGCCGTAAAAATGCTCGCCGCATAAAAGGCAGCAGCGGTCTACCATAAAAAACATTTCCTCCGCCTCATATTTGTAGCAGTCGCGGCAGCCGATAAGCTGAGGCATGAGTCCTATTTCCGCCAAAAATCTCAGTTCAAATACGCTTTTCAAAAACTCGCAGCTTCTCGTCCCTTCTGAAAGAAAGTGAAGCGAATTAAGCAGCAGACTCATTGCGTCCTTTGCGCTCTGCCCGGTGGTAACGCAGTACTTCGATATCTCAATAAAATATTCCGCAAGCGCAAGCTTTTTCATATCCAGCCTTAAATTATAGAAAACTCTGATAGGCTCACTGCTGTTAAGATAAAATCTTTCTCCACGCTTACTGAAGCAGAATTTTCCATAGGCAAAAAGCTGGGTAGAGGCGTTGTTTTTTCCCGTGATTTTCCTTGCGCCCTTTGCACATATCTCAACAACGCCGTACTCAGCAGTCAGAACGTCGATAAACTTGTCGCTTTCGCCTAAATTACGTTCCGCTATTACCAGTCCTGTCACTGTTATCAGCATTGGTATGCTCCCCTTTGATGTTTGAAAAATATTTAGTTGGGATACCCTTATAATCAAGGTAATCCGTCACACGTCCGCTAAGCTCGAACTTATCCCATTTATTCTCATTATAGTTATCAATCATAGTATAGCCCTCCGTAATTAAATTAAAGCTGTACTATAATTATTGCCCTATAATCTTTTACATATTAGTGGAATTATTTGATAATCCGAAATTGCGGATAAGTCCTTCCTTATTTCTCCAGTCCTCCTTGACCTTGACCCAGCATTGAAGATTGACCTTTATTTCAAAAAAGCTTTCCAAATCTTCACGTGCAAGCTGTCCTATTTTTTTCAGCATAGAGCCGCCCTTGCCGATTATCATGCCCTTATGAGACTCTCTTTCACAGTATATCACCGCCGAAATATCAAGAATATCCTCGCCGTTTCTGTTGACCCGCTCCTCCATTTTTTCAATTGTAACGGCAATTCCATGTGGTATTTCGTCCTGCATTAGATTTAGTATCTTTTCACGAACTATCTCTCCCGCAATGACCCGCTCAGGCTGGTCGGTGAACTTATCGTCGGGAAAATAATGGGGACCCTCCACGGCGTATTTTTCCACCTCATCCCAAACAATATCCACGCCGTCGTTTTCTAAAACGCTTATGGGGATTACCGCCTTAAAATCGTACAGAGGAATAAATTCCGCAATTTTAATAGCAATTTCCTCCTTATTTTTTACAAGGTCTATCTTGTTGAGGATAAGAACAACATTGTCGTTTTTACGAAAGCTTTTTATAATATTAAGCTCGTTTTCGCCGACTTTTTTTGTAACGTCCATGACCATAAGGATAAGGTCAACGTCAGCAACGGAGTCCTTGACCGCCTTGTTCATATGCTCTCCGAGCTTTGTCCTTGCCTTGTGGACGCCGGGGGTGTCCATAAAAACATACTGAGTCTCGTCCCTTGTGACAATTCCCGTAATTCTTGTTCGGGTAGTCTGGGGCTTGCTGCTTACCGCAGCTATCTTTTCTCCTGTCAGAACGTTCAAAAGCGAGGACTTTCCTGCGTTTGCACGTCCGACTATTGTTATAAATTCTATTTTTGTATTCATTTTATTTTCCTTTCAAAATTTGAAAATAGTCAAATCAAAATATGATTAAATATATCGTCTTACGCTTTTCATGTATTGCTGATAAACAGTTCCGAATTTTTCTATGCACCATCTTTCCTCTGCAAGAATTATCCAATGAGCTGAAATTTGAAATATCAATATTAATCCTAACAATATTAGTGATTGAGTTAATAAAGCCATGCCAATAAAACAAACAAAATAAGCTATATACATAGGATTACGTGAAAATTTATAAATTCCATTGGTATTTAGTCCAATATTATTAGGAAAAGAAAAATTTACTATTGTGACTGCACATAAACACAGTCCCATAACATAACAAATAAGACCTAAGTATAATTGCCATGAAAAATCTATTTTTACCGTTAGAAAAATCAGATATAGAAATATTCCTATATTTGATATTTGATAAATGCAGTAAGCAATTTTTTCCTTTCCATATACAGGCGCAAAATGAGCGGCACGTTGTACAGCTCTGCTGTTTAAGATAAACAATAATACAAACCTTATTATCAAAAAAGGTATTAATAATAAAAATCCACTCATTTTTCCTTATCTCCAAATTTCGCTTTGCATAATTTACTCCAGTTTATTTTCGGCGGCAAGAAAATAAATATCCACGCCGCTCCGAATGAGCAGATTAATCCAACCAAAGCGGGAATATGCGAACCGTAGTACCGGAAAATTTCTTTTATAACGGCAATGTCTCCAAAAAGAAGTACCCCAACAGACACCGCAAAAATTGCAGTAACAAGCACCGCCCCCGCCGCCGCGTCCTTTGCCAGCTTTGCAAGCTTGTGATATTCGGGGGAACATAAGTCCACCGCCGCTTCTATCGCAGTGTTTATAAGCTCCACCGAAATTACCGAGGAAAATGTCAGCGCAAGAAGAACGTACTCCCCTTTTGTCAGCTCGTAAAAAAACGAGAACGCTGTAACGTAGACCATTGCCGCTATGTGAAAACGAAAATTTCGCTGTGTTTTTACCGCGTATACAATGCCCTGCCATGCGTACACAAAGGCTTTGAAAAAAGCTGTCATACGCTTGTATAAGTATTGTCACGGGTCACTCCGAGACGTTCAAGCACCATTTCTTCCTTTTCGTGCATTCTTTCCGCCTCAAGGGGGGACGTTTCATGATCGTACCCCAAAAGGTGCAGCATAGAGTGTACCGTTAAAAAGCCCACCTCACGCTCAAGAGGATGATTGTACATTTTTGCTTGCTTTATCGCTGTTTCAATGGAGATGACAACGTCCCCCAAAAGCAAAGCTCCTGTTTCGTTGTTTATATCATAAACGCCGTTTTCTCCAAGCGGGAACGAAAGCACGTCAGTAGGCTTGTCCTTATCTCGATAAAGCCTGTTGAGACGGCGTATTTCATTGTTATCCACAAATGATACACTCACCTCCGCGGGCTTGTCAAAGTTTTCCGTAACAAGCACAGCCTGACAGCACTTTCTAACAAGAAGCCGCAGTCCCACGGGGAGCTTTATTTTTTTCTGATTGTTTCTTATCATTACTTTTACAGCCATTTATATCAAACCTTTCCGCCCGCGCTGTACGCCTTTTCATATGCCTTTATTATATCCTGCACCAGCTTGTGGCGCACAACGTCCTTTTCGGTAAATCTTGTAATAAAAATATCGTCGACATTTTTCAGTATGTGCATTGCATCTATAAGTCCCGACTTTCTGCTGTCGGGCAGGTCTATTTGTGTAATATCTCCGGTTATCACCATTTTGCTGTTAAAGCCCAAACGGGTCAGGAACATCTTTATCTGCTCACGGGTGGTATTCTGTGCCTCGTCAAGGATTATAAATGCGTCGTCAAGAGTGCGTCCCCTCATATATGCAAGGGGAGCGACCTCTATGCTTCCCCGCTCCATGTGCTTTGCAAATGTGTCCGCGCCAAGCATATCAAAAAGCGCGTCATAAAGCGGTCGAAGATATGGGTCTACCTTATTCTGCAAGTCTCCCGGGAGAAAGCCCAGCTTTTCCCCCGCTTCAACCGCGGGTCTTGTAAGTATTATCTTCGTTACCTCATGAGCTTTGAAAGCCTTTACAGCCATTGCCACGGCAAGATAGGTCTTTCCTGTGCCAGCAGGTCCAACGCCCATTACAATAGTGTTCTTTCCTATAGCGTCCACATATTTTTTCTGTCCGAGGGTTTTCGCCTTGACGACCTTTCCGCTTGATGTAACGCAGATGCCGCCGTCCGCAAGTCTGGTTATCTGCTGCTGCATACCCTCGTCCACCATTGAGCTGACATAGCGTACGCTCTGCTCGTTTATGCTTTCGCCGCGCTTTATAAGCTCCACAAGAGCCTCCACTGCGGACTTAGCCTTTGCTACGTCCGTCTCTTCTCCGCTTATTCTTATATCGCTGCCCCTGTTCAGCACCGCAACATTATATTGCCGCTGGAGCAGATTTATATTTTCATCATAATTTCCAAAAAGAGCCAAAGCCTGATCGGTATTTTCCAAATTAATAACAGTTTCTGCCATTTCGCACCTCATAAAGTCAAAATATTATTTTAAAGTTTATTATAACACATTTCCCCAAAAAATAAAAGGGGGTAATAAGAAAATCTTAGTTAAAATTGTTGAAAAATTTTCTGTGCATATATTATAAGAAAAAAGCTCTATTTTGCCATAATTTCCTTTGTAATGCCAATATCCCCCTCTAAAGTGTACTTTACAGCGGCGTTCATGCCATCGTCCGTTTCGGAAAAATATACCTCCCTGCCGATAATGGTTATATCCTCGTCCTCATAAAAGTTTTTCTCACAAAGGCTTATTTTTTCCTCTAATAGCTGTACAGCTTTTTCGGGAGTTATTTCCTCAATTTCGGTATCATAAAGCTTGTACTCCGAACAAACAATCCCAACAGGAAGCTGTATGTTAAAAATTTTTAAAAAAGAAGTTTTTTCGTCATACTCATACTGTTCAAAATTGTTTCTTCCCACGTAAAGCGGAATTCTTAATCCGAAAAAATTTAATGTTTTTCTTGTTACCTTTTCGTTATATTTAAGCTTTTCCTCCGAATATGACTGAAAAAAAGTTACCTTTTCGTTATATCTGCCGATGATCTTACCCATTGCATGGGCATAGTAGACACCGCCTTTGCCGTCCTCAACAGTGCCGCTTATAAGCAAGTCTCCCTTTTTAACCCCATCGTGGAGCATTGGAATAAGCATACCCATATATATATCGTGTATTGCCACGATCTCGGCGTCCTTTGACGAAACAACGTTGCAGGGCGTTCTTGTAGGTATCATTTCCGGCGGCTTGTCTGCTTCTGTTATTTCAGCCTCTATCATGCACCCTGACGAGCGTATGCCTATCCATGATATTTCCTCGGATTCGGACACGATTATCCGCTCCGCTTCTCTTAGATCAACACTTGGTATAAATGTACCTATATGTATTCCGCAGTCGTTCAGCAGGGATTCCACCTGTTTATCGGTAAGAGTGTCATTGCCGAAAATCTCGATCGACATTACCACATTAGATAAATATGCCACCAAAATTACTGCAAGGAAAAAACCAACAGCAAGTCCCGCTCTTAAACGGTATTTTCTTACTGTGAATACCCCGCCCCTCCTTTTTTCTATGCTTATCTGCACTCCGTCAATTTCGGCTATCTGCTTTATATCTTTAAGGTCAGACCAATAAGCCTCTCCGGAAAGCTTATTGCCTTTACACCTTAGATTTGTTACAGAAACAGAGCTTGCCTTTAAATTGTTAATAAAAATTTCAGGCTCAGGAGCAATTGCTTCAAAGCTTATAACGCCTCTTATATTATCGAACATTATTTTACCTCCTCAAATTCTATAGAAGTGAATCTGCCGTCAATTATGATACCATCGGTATTATAATCTGAAAGTTTTATATTCTCCCCCCATATGCATACCACAATGGTGGAGGTTTTTAGCTTTACAAAAATGTCGTTGTATTCCAATATTTTTTGACAGTTTTCAAGCTCTATGTGGGTATTGTCCGTTAAATTCATGTATGTATTCAGATAAAGCCGTTTTTTTACATATTTTGCAACGACGGCATTATATTTGCTTTTTAAGCTCATATGCTCCTCCTTATTAAAAATTGCTACTAAAATTATATTACGGGATTTTTTGCCATATACATTATAAAAGAAAATTGCCAAAAATTGCAAGAGGTGAAGTAATGAAAAACATCAAAAATTATTTAGGCACAGTTTTATCTGTTCTGTATGCATTTTTCCTGATCGTTTTTGTAAAGGACGTGTGCGCTGCGGTCATAAATTCGCTTAAAGTATGCATGGAGGTCATAATACCGTCACTTTATGCTTTTATGGTTATCTCCGGATTTATTGTTTCAAGCAATATTTACGCTGTTTTAAGCAAGCCCTTCGGACTTGTTTCAAGATACCTTTTTCGCATACCTGAGGAATATTTTTCCGTATTTCTCATAGGCAGCATCGGGGGCTATCCGGTTGGCGCACGGCTTCTTGCGGACATGGCTGACAAAGGGAAGATAGGTAAAAATGATGCAGAGCATATGCTTTCTTACTGTTATCTTGCCGGACCGGCTTTTATTTGCAGCATTGCAGGCGTAAAGCTTTTTTCCAGCGTTAAGGTCGGCATGATTATTTTTGCGGCGGTAATCGGCGCAAACATTATCATTGGGATTATAACCGGACTTGGCAGGAAAGTTCCGCCCAAAAGCGGAAAAAAAGTTACTCTTGACATATCCTTTGACTGCCTGATAAAGTCGATTTACAGCGGGGCTGCGGGAATGTTTTCCATTTGTGCGGTAATTGTATTCTTTTCTTCCATAATCTATATTTTGGAGAAACTTGGAGCAATAAATTACGCGGCGGGATTTATTGCTAAAATTTCGGGTCTAAGCTTCTCAAACAGTATTGCTTCTGTAAAAGCATTTATAGAAATAAGCAACATATCTGGACTTACTCCAAATAATTACAGTCTTATACCGCTTGCGGCTGCTTTGCTTTCATTCGGAGGGATATGCGTTATCATTCAGACGGCAGGATTTACTAACGGCAGATTGTCAACAAAACATTTTTATTTTAGCAGGATTTTCGCAACTATTATTTCATATTTTTTATGTAAAATGTTAATTGAAGTATTTAACGCAGATGTGGTATACGTGATTGCTCCAAAAGGATTGGCACATCGTCAAAACTCACTAATTCCGGTTCTGTTTTTGTTAATTATGACAATTTTATTATTATCAAATATTTTTATAGAAAAAAATAAAGAAATATGATATAATGATAATAATGCCGATCCCCAATAAAGATTTGCATAAGATCAAATAAAAATTTGCGTATTTGATTTTGCAAACACCTTTATTTGAGATCAGAATAAAGCGACTTTTGCAAGAAAGGAATGTTACTATGGCTAAAAAGAAATATTTCGGAAATGATATCCCGCCTCAATGCCAGTACTGCAATTTCGGAACAAGGGCTAAGGACGGCGGTAAGGTTCTTTGTGAAAAAAGAGGTCTTGTCAACGGCGATTCCTCGTGTTCTAAATATATTTATTCTCCTCTGAAGAGAATTCCGGTCAAGCAGCTCCATATTCCTGGCAACTTTGACGATGAGTAATACTTATGGCATAAAGCGGCTGAACAGCAATTACTGTTCAGCCGCTTTTTCGTATACGGTTATGTTGTCTGCGATCTGCTTAAAAACAGGTCCGGAAACGGAGTTGCCTGATCTTCCGCCCTCCACAAGAACGGTCACGGCATATTTGGGGCTGTAAGACGGAAAATATCCGGTAAACCAGCAATTCATTATTTCGTTTCCGTTTTCATCAAAATTTCCGGTCTGGGCGGTGGAGGTCTTACCGCCTGCCGACGTTTTATCCGGCTTTGACATTGAATTTTCTGCACGAACGGTTTTTATCATAAAGCCTTTCAAAGCTTTTGCGGTCTCATAGGACATGACCCGCTCCCCTGCTGTTATCGGTGAATAATGCACCTCTCCGTTTTCGTCACAAAAGCCTTTTATAACAGCAGGGGTATTTATTACTCCGTTGTTTGCTATAGCTGCCGTCATGCGGCATATTTGCAGCGGGGTAGCAGTGAGCATTCCCTGTCCGAATGACATATTCGCTCTTTCGGCGGCAACGGCTATCTCCTGCGGGGTCTGCAGGTTTCCTGCCGAGGATACCATTCCCTCGCAAAACTCCAACGGCTCTCCGAATCCCAAGTCGGAAGCTGTCTTTACGTACCGTTCGCCGTCGAGGTACTGACTTAAGGTAATAAAATAAGGGTTGCAGGACTGCACCATAGCTTCACGCATATTTATCTCGCCGTGTCCGCCCCACTTGTGACAGTTAAAAACCTGTCCGTTTACATTTACCGAGCCTGTGCAGATGTTGCTGTACTCGGGACTTATACCCTGCTCCAAGGCTGCCGCTGCGGTAACAAGCTTGAAAATTGAGCCGACGCTGTACGCGGAAAATGCTCTGTTCACAAAGGGAGAATTGCTGTCGTTCAAGGAGTACGCTATATTTGTAGGGTCGAAATCGGGGCAGCTCACCACTGCCTTTATGTCACCGCTTTTAACGTCCATGACAATAATTGCGCCTTTTTTTATTTCAAAATCTGTAACGGCAGTCTCGCAAATTTGCTGGATATTTTTGTCTATAGTAGTAACAATACCGCTTTTTACGGTTTCCTCACAGACCACAGTACTGTCCACGCCTCCGAGAACATTACCCATAGCGTCCACACCAAAGGTTGCGGAGTTTACCGAAAAATTTGAACGGAGGTACTCGTTATAAGCTTTTTCAAGACCGTACATACCAACGTTATCGGAGGTATATCCCACAATATGGGGGGCAAGCTGTTTGCCGTCAGTTCTGACGAGTGAGCGGAATATAACAGCTTCTTCCCCCAATTCATAAGCGGCGGACGTTACTTCGCATAGAAAATGACGGCTGCCGCTAATGCCGCTGTAATATGTGTCCCAGTCAATAAGGTACGGCTGTATTCGCACCGCGCCGCTGCTGTTGGGTATAACCACAGCTTCATATTTTTCTCTATAATTTACAAGGGGGAGCATATTGCAGTCGTAAATCCCACCGTAGCTGCTGACGGATTTTATTGTGTACGAGCCTTTGCCTACGGAAACCGCTGCTATTTCATCGTCGTTTATAAGCAGGGCAAGACGTACAGCCAATGCCGCGGAAATTGCCGCGAAAAGGGAAAGAATTATATATAAACGTTTCAAAAAAATACACCTCGCGAATAGTATTGACACATTCGCGGGGTGGTATTCTCAAAATTTAAGGAAGTTTGTATTAAAATCGATTATAGTACACAAAGCAAACGCCGCAAAATACATAACGGGATTTGACATGAACAAAACCGCACGTTCCTTCTTATCGTCGGTTATCGCCAAAAAATACATATCCGATATTACCACGGCGGCGGCAAGAACTATCAGGAATATTACAATAAGCCCGTCCCACGCTAAAAATACAAACATTATAATTGACACGAAAAAAGCAGCGAGAGATAAAATAAAAAAATACAGTACATCCTTTATGAATTTACCCGTATCGGTTTTGAAAGCCAAAATCATTATTATCGGCAGAATACCTCCCGCTGCCGCGCAAATCAAACTGTAAGAAAAGTACAAATTTCCGCACATAAATAAAAGCGAAACAATGGTATTTATAACGGGAAATATCAGAGATAGCAGAGTTTTTTTCATATAATCCCTCCGAAGTCAACCTCGATGCGTGTCCCATGGAAAAGTAAAACCCCGTCCGTAAGCTCTATACGCAATATGCAGGTGTTTACGTCGTCAAAATCATTGTGCCCATTGTCTATCCATTCTGCAAAGACCTTTTTCAGCTTTCCGGCAATTTCAGAGTTTTCGGGTCTGCCGAAATATCCCAGATTTTCACCCGTACCGTGAGCGGTGAACCATTCTCCTGCAACCGCAACAACAGGATTTTTCTCTATCTGCTTCATTTTAGTGGAAAGCCCATGAGTTATGACATAGAACGCTCCGTTCTCGTAATAAGCGTTTACGTTTCTGACATAGGGCACACCGTTTTCCGTTGTCGCAAGCGCGATAACACTGTCCTTGCCGAAGCGCTCGTTCATTATCTGTTCCGCTTGTTCATCAAGCTTTTTCATGTCAGTTACTCCGTGATATTGTTCTTTATCTTAGCTGCGGTAAGAGTATTCCTCATAAGCATAGCGATAGTCATGGGACCCACGCCGCCGGGGACGGGAGTTATGTACCCAGCCTTATCGAAGCAAGCCGCATAATCCACGTCGCCGCAAAGCTTACCCTCGGCGTTGCGGTTCATTCCCACGTCGATAACCACCGCGCCCTCCTTGACCATATCAGGGGTTACAAAGCCAGCTTTTCCAACGGCGGCAACGAGAATATCGGCGTTTGAGCAAATCTCCGCAAGATTTTTCGTACGGGAATGGCATATCGTCACCGTGCCGTTTTTATGGAGCAGCAGCATTGCCATAGGCTTGCCAACAATGTTGCTCCTGCCGATAACAACGCAGTTTTTGCCGCAAACGTCCACGCCTGTTTCGGCGATAAGCTCCATTACTCCCGCAGGAGTGCAGGGCAGAAAGCTGAAATCACCTATCATGATGTGTCCCACGTTTTCTGGGTGGAAAGCGTCCACGTCCTTTTCGGGACGTATCGCATTGATTATTGCGTTTTCGTTTATCTGCTTCGGCAGAGGGAGCTGCACCAAAATACCGTTCACTTTATCGTCATTGTTGAGCTTTTCAACCAATTCAAGAAGCTCCGCCTCGGTAGTCTCCTCGGGAAGAGCGTATTCATAGGAGTTAAATCCCACCTCCTCGCAGGCTTTTTTCTTATTATTTACGTAAACTCTTGAAGCGGAGTTATTTCCAACTATAACCACCGCAAGACCTATTTCTATGCTCTGCTGCTTAAGGACCTCCGCCTCCCTGCGGACCTGCTCCTTTACCTTTGCGGAAACCGCTTTGCCGTCAATTATTTTCGCCATTGTTATTTTCCTCACTTTCAGATTTTTCATTATCATCGTCAACAAGCCTGTCCTCAGGCTTAAGCTCCGCGTCCTTTGACTTTGCCGCTTTTTTTTCAGCTCTCTTTTCTTCCTCGGCTTTGTATTTTTTCTCAGTCTCGGCAATAAGCTGCTTAAACTCGTCGGTATCCTTGTAAAAAACATACTCTCCGTCCATTTTGATTTTATGCCTCATTGCTATTATTACAGCTATGGAAGCGACAACACAAAGTCCCGCAACGAGCTGTGATATTCTTAGGTGTCCAACCATAAGACTGTCTGTACGAAGTCCCTCAATAAAGACCCTGCCCAAACCGTACCAGCCGATATACATAAAGAACAGTTCGCCGTCAAATTTACGGCGTTTTGAGTACAAGTGCAGCAGTACAAAGCCTAAAATGCACCAAAGAGATTCGTACAAAAAGCATGGATGCACAGGCAAAGCAGGGTCAACCTCAACACCTGTGGCTTCAAATATGTCATAGATGTGGGATTGTAAATCTGCCTGAATTTTCGGACCTGTCATACCCCACGGCAGAGTGGTATTGCTGCCGAAGCACTCATGGTTAAAAAAGTTGCCCCACCTGCCCAGCGCCTGACCTATAAGGAAACCGATACCCGTCAGGTCAAGCAGCGGCATAAGCTTGACCTTTCGTATTTTTGCGGCAATCGCTCCGAACAGCACTGCGCCGATAATTCCGCCGTATATGGCAAGACCTCCACTGCGGGTGTTAAATATCTGCGTAAGATCGTCCTTGTAATCGTCCCAACTCATAAATACGTAGTAAAGCCTTGCTCCGATAATTGCTCCGATAAAGCCCCAGAATACTACGTCTATGGCGCGATCGTCGTCAACACCGAAGCTTTTCATGCGTTTAAAGCAGTACAGCACAGCCAAAAGTCCGCCAAGCATTATACATATGCCGTACCACTTTACGTCAAAACCGAAAATGGTGAAGGCGGTGCTGTACACGGGAAATTCTATGCCAAGATTTGGGAAAGATATAGTGTTCCATTCTGCGTTTGTCAATTTTGCTCCTCCTTGCCGTCGATAGGCTCGATTATTGAAATTGTTACATTTTCTGTATCAAACTGCTTTTCAAGACGTTTTGCCATGTCCTCAAAGGAAACGGCTGCTACCGTCTCTATAGCGTCAAATGCCGAAAGCTTTTCCATTCCGGCGTTAAGCATATTTGTTGCAATTGCCTCCGCGTCGTTAAGGTCGCGTATCAGCGCACCGTAGTAGGCTTTCTTTATATTGTTGAAGCGTTCTTCGTCAAATCCGTCCTTTTTGCAGCGGTTTATCTCCTCGATAAGCCGATCTCTTACAAGCCGCGGATTTCTTGACTCTCCTCCGAAAATAGAGCAGCAATAGCCGTCCCCGCTGAAAACTTCCGAGGAGAACGAGGAGTTTATAAGTCCTTCATCGTAAAGCTTTTTATAGAAATCGGAGCTTTCATCCGCCAACAGGGAAAGTACGAAATTCGTTTCAATTTCGGCGCGGAGCGCATCGATACCGCTTTCAGGCTTTGCCTTAAATCCTATATTGAACATAGGCATAGATATTTCCAGCTTCTGAACGGTTTCTTTTTTGCAGACGGTCTCCGGCTCGTCCTCAAAGGCTGTCTCAAGCTCTGGATTTCCGCCCTGCTTCAAAAGCTTGTCGCACATCTCAAGTACTTTATCCTCGTCAACATTGCCCGCAATGCTCAAAACCATGTTGTTAAGGTTATAGAACGTATAGTAGCACTTGTACAGCAGATCGGCGTTGATTTGTGCAATGCTTTCAACCGTGCCCGCAATGTCAATTTTAACCGGGTGGTTGTGGTACATACCCTGAAGCATATTAAAGAACACCCGCCAGCCCGCGTCATCGTCATACATACGAATTTCCTGACCGATTATGCCCTGCTCCTTTTGGACGGTCTCCTCGGTGAAATACGGGTTCTGAACAAAGCTTAAGAGAATTTCCAGCGAATCGTACACATTATCGGTACAGCTGAAAAGATAGCAGGTTTTGTCAAATGATGTGTATGCATTTGCGGACGCTCCTGTTTGGGCATAAAGGCTGAACACATCACAATCCTCATTTTCAAAAAGCTTATGTTCCAGATAATGAGCAATTCCGTTGGGGACGGTAATAAAATCAGGCTGCTCCTTGGTTTTGAATTTTGTATTTATGGAGCCGTACTTTGTACCGAAAAGAGCGTGTGTTGTGCTGTAATCCTCCATTTTCCAAATGTAAATATCAAGCCCCGTAGGGTGCTTCACATAGGTGTACTGCTCGCCTGTACGTTCATTTTTTATGATTTTCTTTTCCATTATCAGACAGCCTCCTTTCCCGTGAGAACATACACGGTATCAAGCTTCAATGAATTTGCCGCAGCAACAACATCCTCCCGTGTGACCTTCATAAGTTTTTCTATCATCTCTTCGGGAGAACAGCATTCCTTATTATAGGTCTGGTTAAAATACCATTCCGAAATTGACTGGGCTTTGTCGTTTATGCCTTTCCACACGTTCACGATAGCTTTTCTTGCGTTTTCAAGCTCATCTTCGGTAAAATCGCTCTTTTGCATTGCGTCAAGCTGATTGAGTATCTCTGCCTCGGCTTTTTGTGCGTTAGCGTGTTCAATTCCGCAGTCAACATATACAACACCTTTTCTATCGTTATACATTGAGGTGCAGTAATAGCAAAGGCTCATTTTTTCGCGGACATTCATGAAAAGCTTTGAAATAGGAGTCGCGCCGTAAACCGCAAGCATAAGCCGCATTGCGGGGTAATCCTCAAAACCGGTTTTGAACGCCATGAACATTTTGCTCTGTGCAACGTCGTGAGGCTCGGTAACTCGGCACACCTCGCTTTTGAGCGAAGAAAGCTGAGATGAGCTGTCTCCCTTATAATTTCTGTCGATTTTTAACAATGCATCCGAAAGAATTTTTTTGCATTCTCCGCACTCCTCCGCGCCGACAAAAAATATTTCTATCCTCGCAGTCTCCAAAAGCTTTTTGTACTGCTTGTATGCGGAAGCTGCTGTGATCTTCTCGGCTTGCTCCTTGTCTCCCTTTGCGGAGATAGCGGCAGGTTCGCCCTTGAAGATATTAAGGTTTGCCCGCTTAAATGCGTAGGAGCGCTTTGAGTTAATGTCCGCGTCAATATCATCAAGAAGCTCCTGCTTTTTAAGAGCAAAGTCGCTTTCAAAGAAAGCCTCCCCCTCCAGATGCGGGTCGGTGATACAGTCTGCCAGCGTTTGAACAAGCTCCTCGGTAATTTTTTCACCGTCAAAGCTGTAGCGGTTGTTTATGCACGCCGCTGAAATAACGAGGTTCTGGTCGTCGCCTACCTTTGCCGCATATCCTCTTAAAGAAGCGCCGTACATGGAGGAAAGCTTTTTGCTGAATTTGGTAATTGTAGGGAGCTTTGCGTTGGTCGCCGAAAGTACCGACGGGATTATTGCATTTAATGAAGCCGTTTTTTCGGAAAGCTCCGTAATTAAATGTACAATAAAGTAATTAGTTTTCAATCTTTTGTTAATAATAGTTGTGTAATGGATTCCGTCAGCTATTTTGTCTCTGCTGTAATTTATTGACAATTTTATCAACTCCTGTTAAAAATATAGGTATTTTTATTATAACATATTTTTTTTTATAATTCTATACCTTGACAAAAAAAAAATTAAGGATTACAATTAATGTATACAAAATCAAGCGCTTTATCCTGATATGCAATTAAAACCGTACACAAAAAGCTGCTGCTGATCACAAATATCAAAGCTTTTGTTTTATTTTGGCACGATTTTCACCTGCACATCAGCATTACGCGAATATTGGAGGGTATTATGGCAGCGCAGAAAATAAACCCAAAGGAATGTCCTCAGTATTTAAACGAATTTTTTACTTATCAGCGTGTCGTTAAGATCAAGGCTGAGAGGACTTTGGAATCATACTATATTGACTTGCGGCTTTTTTTAAGATATATCAAAATTATAAAGGGAGACGCAGATCCCAAAACTCCGCTGAATGATATTTCGATCATGGACGTGCCTATCGAATACGTCCGCGATTTTTCAAGGCTGGACGTTCTAAACTATCTAAGCTATGTCGCTACAGAACGGAAAAACTCGGCAAAAACGCGTCATAGGAAGCTTGCTTCCCTAAAGGTGTTCTATAAATGTCTTTACCGCGATCTGGGGCTTATTCCCAACGATCCCACAAAGGACGTGGATTACCCTAAAATGCACGAGCACCTGCCGAAATTTTTAACTCTTGATGACAGCATAAAGCTGCTGGAGAATATGCACGACGACGACCCTTTCTATTACCGAGATTACTGCATTATAACCCTGTTCATCAACTGCGGTATGCGTTTGAGCGAGCTTGTGGGATTAAATATGCAGGACGTGAATCTTGACGAACGAACTATGCGGCTTCTGGGAAAAGGCAACAAGGAACGTATCATTCACATCAACGACGCCTGCGCTTCGTCTATCGTCCAGTACGTAAATGAACGGCAGCCATCGCCTGTTGAACCTAACGCGCTCTTTTTAAGCAAACGCGGCACACGTATTACAAACAGGCGGGTACAGCAGATAGTTGACAATGCTTTAAAGGACAGCAATCTTGACAATCAGGGCTATTCCACCCACAAGCTGCGGCACACGGCGGCTACTCTTATGTACCAGCACGGCAACGTTGATACTCTTATACTCAAGGAAATTCTGGGACACAAAAGCATTTCCACCACCGAAATATACACGCATATTTCAAACGAGTCCGTCAAGGAGGCCATGGACGCTTCTCCGCTTGCAAATATACAGAATAAAAAAAAGCCCACTAAAAAAGGCTGAGCCTTTACCCTTATTGGCATACTTTGTCAGTAAGGGTAAATTGCTCCCATGGGTAACAATACTTCTGTATCGTTACCTGCCTAAGGGCTGAGAACAATAAAAACATTTGAAAAGGCTGCATAAAACTACGCAGCCTTTCTCTTTTTGTCATACAGTCCCGTCGCTTATGACGCTATATCCATTTGTTTAAATCATCACTATTGCATTTTCCGACCAAACATTCAACATTATTAAAGTGTTCAGGTACCAACGCAAAAGCTGTTATCCTGAAATGCCCCTCGACAATAACAAAGTGTTCCATATCAGATGTCAATAAAATAGGTTTTGGAAATTTTCCGCCGCTTTTTATAAATTCTGCTGCTTTAACAAAACCCGCATTGCTTTGACCGTAAATTTCAATTCCGTTTTGAATTGTCAGCGCAGCTGTCAAAGGCGAATGTGTTCCATTCGATAGTTCATTCCAGTAGCTGTAATCAATGTATCTGATGCTGTTCAAATCATCGCTGATAAAATTGCATAAGCTCCATTGTATTTGGTTAGGGAAATCCTCAAATAATTCACAGTTTAAACCGTATCCGCGAAATTCACCAAGCAGCCTTTTTCTTGCAGTATTTTCATCAGCGTTATTCAAGTCCGCAGATAATATTATGCTATCGTCCAGCGAAAGCTTTTCCATAGCATTTATGATCTGCTCCGAAAATCTCTCGGAACGATATTCCGCCTTTAAATATTCCAAAATCATTTCCTCTTCGGAGCTTGCTCTTAAAACGTTCATACTGCCCGCCTCCTGTCCGGCTCCAAACTGTCAAGGCAGCATTTTAAACGATTTTCCATTATGTTAACTTCTATATTCATAAAATCCTCCTTTTTGAAGGACTAAAAATATATAGCCCTCCAAAGCTGTTTTAATGTTTGTTTATTCATAATAAAAATTCCTCCTTTCATCAAAATTTGCATATCATAATGCTTGTATAATTATATCAAATTTAGGGAATTTTGTCAATGGGAACATACTGCTTTTCAATACTGTTCCGCATTACGCTTATACCTGTACAAAAAACGGCAGAAAAAAAATGGGACGGTCTTTACGATCGTCCCAAATATAACAGCAAAATACCGTGCTTATACTAATTCACGACCTAAATGCAGACAAAAAATTCAAGCAAAAATTTGCGTATATGATTTTTGCGCCGAATTTTTTGTCTACACATTGGGAGTGAATTAGTATTATTCGTACCTTAGAGCGTCAACAGGCTTCAGATCGGCGGCTTTAAATGCGGGGTAAACACCAAAAACGCCTCCCACCGCAAGGGAGATAAGCAGAACCGCTCCGCAAAGACCTAAATTTATCGTCAGACCTCCTCCTGCGGCGGCTCCGATAACCGCTGATATTATCACCCCCGCCGTTATACCTATAATTCCGCCTATAAAGGTTATTAATACCGACTCAAACATGAACTCGGTTATAATTAAGCCCCTGCTTGCGCCTATTGACTTTTTTATGCCTATTTCACGGGTTCTTTCGCTTACGGATACAAGCATTACGGTCATTATCGAGATCCCCGAAACTATAAGGCTTATTCCTGCCACGGCAGAAAGAGCTGCCGAAGCAATTGAAAGAATATTATTCATTTTTTCCTTTTGACTTAAAAGATTGTCCACAGAATAATCGCTTTCGGAGCTTCCCGCCGAAAGCATTTTTCTCACCTCCGCAGCGGCAGAAACGCTCTGCGCGGTATCTTCAAGCTTTACGGTAATTTGGTCAAAGCTGCTTTTGCCGGAATATTCCTGCATAATCGAATACGGTATATACACAAAGTCGGGGATAAATCCTCCCAACATATTCTGGAGGGTATTTACGCCGTTTTTCACTACACCAACTATCTCAAAATCGACCGTATTTCCGCCTATAGAAAGAGAAATGGTTTTGCCGATGATATTGGTACGCTTATAATTTTCAACGGCTATCGCTTCGTCGATAACGCAAACATTGCTTTTCCGGGCAACGTCCCCCCTATTCAGCAGCCTGCCGTGAAGTACTTCAAGATCGATAACGCTGTCCGCGTCCTCGTTCACGCCCCAAACCATATAGGTGCTGTAGCTGCCGCGAAGCTTGCCGCTTGTCATCATGCTCATAAGGGGCATGGCGTTACCCACGGAATCAAGCCCTTTAAGCTTGTCAAGCTCGCTTTCGGTAAGCTTTTGGGCAGAACCCGACTGCGCCGAGACCACAAGATTATCCATCCCCATACCCGTAAGCTCGGTATTTATGGAAGTCCTGCCAAGCTCACCTATAGAGGATACGGTCACAACGGACATCACTCCGACCGCTATGCCTATAACGGTAAGCATGGTACGCATTTTATTTCGGAAAATACAGCGTATGCCGCTACGGAATATTTCTATCATGCTATCCCCCCTTACTTATCGGAAATTTGGACGGTCACGCCGTTTTCCGAAAGCTCGTCCACCGTTATTATCTCCTCGTTTTCCGCAAGGGCTGTTTTAAGCTCAACACCCTCGCTAAGCTCCATGCCTGTGGTGACGTAACGCTTGTACGCCCTGCCCTCGCGGAGAACATACACATACTCGCCTCCGGTATCCTGATTTACCGCCTCATACGGGACAACGGTCATCATGCTCGGCTCGGAGGTTATAAGCTTTACTGAGGCTGTATAACCTTGCTTTAAGGTATCGTCCGTCTCGTCAATTTTTACTGTGACCTCCACAGCGGTTTGAGAAACATTCCCCGACTGCACTCTTATTGCAGTATCGGCAATTTCCTCAACAGTCCCCGCATACATTTTTTCGGGGAACGCGTCCCCCGTTATCTCGGCGGTCTGCCCAAGCTCCACACGGCTGATATCCTGCTCCGGAACAAAGACCTGCACAAAGGCTTCGCCGCTGTTTTTCAGTATTGTTCCCGTAACAGACACGCTGTCGCTGTACTCGAAACGCGAGACGTTCACTATAGCCGCTGTGGGCGGGTCTTTGATAAAAATATTCGGCACAGCGATAAGTCCCGCCGCGACTGTGCCGCAGACTATAATTGCCCACAATGATTTTTTGTTTTCCATAAAAATATCCCCTTTCGCAAAGATTACTACATAACATAGTTTGCCATGCGAACGGGGATTTTATACCAATTCACGACCTAAATGTGTACAAAAAATTCAAGCAAAAATTTGCGTATATGATTTTTGCGCCGAATTTTTTGTCTACACATTGGGAGTGAATTAGTATTATTACAGTTTTTTAATAAAAATTTATCCGACGACCGCCATAGCAGCCTTGTACTTTTCGGAATAAATCACTTTTCCGCTGTCTGAAAGCTTGCTGTAGCTTCTCTCCAGCTTGTTTTTTACAAATTCAATGCCCTCTCTAATGCCAAGCCCGCGTTTTACGTAGGCGAGATAAAACAGCGACGGGACGGAGTCGAAATGGGAAACTGCGTCCGCGTCGGCAATACATATTTCCTCCGCGCTTTGCTTTTCCGCAGGCTTGCTGCCCCTATGGTTTAAAATGCACTTTTTTACAAGCTGAATTTTATCCTTGTCGTAGTCAAAGCCGTTCAGAATTTCCTCCGCCATTTCTGCGCCGTGGATGTGGTGCTCCTCGTAAAGTGAGTAGTCGGTGATCGAGGCTATATCGTGAAGCCATGCTGCAATTTCGGCAACTTCCTTGTCCGCTCCGTATTTATCGGCAAGGTAAACGGCGTTTTCCGCAACTGCTTTTATATGGTAGAAAATTCCTTCGCCGAAAAAATTATTTTCGCTTTCGCAGCGCGATTTTATTTCATTTTCAAGATAGTTTATAATATCGTTCCGCATTATTTATTCTCCATTTTAAATAAAATTATATGCAATTTTATACTATACCTGTGAGGACTGCCCCGCCTTTTTAAGTACGGCAAACGCCTGACTAAGGGAAGACACGCCGTAAATATGCATATTATGTCTTGTTGGGTCGATATTCCGCAAAGCCTGTTTGGGTATGATACATTCCGTAAAGCCAAGCCGCTCGGCTTCAAGTATTCTTTGGGAAATATTGGAGGTATTCCGCACCTCTCCGCCCAAGCCGATTTCTCCGAAAGCTATAAGCTTCTCGCTGATAGGTATGTCGTAATAGCCGCTGTACGCCGCCAGCGCAACGGGCAAGTCCCCCGCAGGCTCGTCCAAACGGAAACCGCCCACTATGTTAAGGTACACGTCAAGTGTGCCGAAAAACATTTTCTGACGCTTTTCAAGGACTGCTATAATTATGGCGAGCCTGTTGTAGTCAAAGCCTGTGGCTGTCCTTTTTGGTGCTGAAAATGTGCTTTTTGTAACAAGCGCCTGAACCTCGGCGAGAATGGGACGGCTGCCCTCCATTATGCAGGCAACGCAAGTACCCGAAATGCCTGTGGGACGTCCCGACAGAAGCATAAGAGACGGGTTTTCCACTTCTTCCAAGCCGTCGTCGCACATCTCAAAAACGCCTATTTCATTTGTTGAACCGAAACGATTTTTCACCGCCCGCAGCAGACGGTAGCTCAAGTGCCTTTCGCCCTCAAAATATAGGACGGTATCGACAATATGCTCCATAACCTTTGGTCCCGCAATCGCGCCGTCCTTATTGACGTGACCAACTATAAAAATGGGAATTTCCTCGGATTTGGCAGTCCGCATAAAAAGGCTTGTACACTCGCGGACTTGCGTTATGCTGCCTGAGCTTGAATTTATTTCGCTTAGAGACATGGTCTGAATTGAGTCGATAATTGCAATATCGGGTTTATGCACCGAAATTGTATCCGCGGCGGCTCTTGCGTCGTTGGTGGAAAGCAGGGAAAGATTTTCCGTATCAACGCCAAGCCTTTGGGCGCGAATTTTTATTTGACGGACGCTTTCCTCTCCCGAGATGTAGAGAATGGTGTAGTTTTCTCCCAAATACTTACAAATTTGCAGAAGCAAAGTGGACTTGCCGATACCCGGCTCGCCTCCCAAAAGTACCAAAGAACCTTTTACAAGTCCCCCGCCGAGTACGCGGTTAAGCTCGTTTATTCCCGTTGAGTAGCGGACTTCTTCCTCGGTGTCAATTCCCGAAAGGGTTACGATTTTCGAGGACAAATTCACGGTTTTCATTGAGGAAGTCCCACCCCTTGACAGTGAGGACTTTGCAGTCTGCACCTCAACAACGTCCTCCTCAAAGGTATTCCATTCGCCGCAGGACGGGCATTTGCCGTTCCATTTGGAGCTTTCATAGCCGCACTTGCTGCATATGTACACGGTTTTTAATTTTGCCATTTTTATTTTCCTCCGATACTAATACTAATTTGATCCTAAAAGCGTATGCAAAAAATCTGCACAAAACCCTATATATGCAAGCTTTTGCTTGATTTTTTGCACGTTTTTCAGTCGCAAATTGGTATAATACTATTGCAATCCTAAAAAATAATCATGTCTGTATGTGCAAAGCTTCCTTGCTGGCGGGACGGGAGACCCGTCCCCTACAAAATTTGTGCGAATATTTATGGAATTGCTATAGTATAACTTTTCCTATTAATTGCTATAGTATAACTTTTCCTATTATATCTACAATATAAATTTATATATACATTTTTCAAATTTGCCGTTGTTTCGCATATCGTTATCTTCGGGCAGCTCTGCAATTTCCAAAAGTTCGCCGCCTGCGTATTCACAAGTCTTTCTTGAAGCATAATTATCCGGATCGCAGGTTATTATCAAATACTGCAAGCCGTGCTTTCTTACAAGCTCAAACAGCAACAAACAAGCTTTTCCGGCATAATGGTTTCCCCTGTATTCTTCATAAACGGTGTACCCTATATTGCCGCCGTAATAAAGCTTATCATTATGACCGATACGCAGGTCGCATACGCCGACTTTTATTCCTTTGTCATTGCAGATATAAAAATGATATGCAGGTACCCAATCTCTTGCAGGGTCGCTTTCGACAGTTTTTTCCAAAATTAATTGTATCTCATCGTTTTTTAGAAATTCTGTATTTAAAAACATAAACTGACCTCCGAATAAATTATTGCGGTTATTAAACGGCATATGCTTGTCATATTGCATGATTTAAATTCATAAGATGTAGAAAAACAAGCTGTTGGAGGGTATCTTATGAAAAAATTCAAATGGAACGTTGCTTTTGTAGTACTCACATTCTGCGCCTGCGTGGGTGTTATTTGCTACGCTGCTGTGAAGATAGACACGGCTGTTACAGTTGACAGCATTGTTACGCCGGAAACTCCCGTTATTGTTCTTGACGCAGGACACGGGGGTATGTCTTAACTATAGTCATTTATATTACTTATTTTACTAAAATTTCCACTCAATTGTGACTTTTCTTTTGTATCCCTCAATCAATTCTCCTATATAGACTGCTTTGATAAACTCATCAACTATGTCTTTTGTCAGCACGTCTATTTGGGAGTATTTTTTTATGGCTTCTTTAATACGTGTACTGTCCTGATGTGACAATTGATATTGCTTTTTTTCAGTCTCAATAAACGACATGGTTTCTTTTAACCGTGAAATTTCTTCCCCGATTTTCTGATTAAAAGAAATAAACTGTTCTTTAGAGATAATACCGTCAAGTTTATCTTCGTAAAGATGTTCAAGTTTAGTTTCTTTTTCGGATATTTGCTTAGAAATCTTTGCCAAATCCTCTGTACATTTGTTTATTTTTGCTTGAGATTCGTCTTGTATTTCAATTTTGTCTTGATCGCTGAATTTTTTTATCAACTCATTTAACTGCGATACAATTTCTCTTTCAAGCACTAAGCCGCTCATAGTATGTACATTAGGACAATTCATAGCTCCGATTTTATATGTAGCGCACTGCAAACCGTAATATTGTATGGTTCTCTTTTTATTATAGTACACATTACGCTTCATAGATTTGCCGCAAATTGCGCACTTGACCTTACCGGATAAGGGAGAAAGCTTGTCAGTCGTCTTTTTAACACGTTGTTTGCTTTCTACCCGTTCCTTGACCTTATTCCATATCTCCATATCAATAATAGGCTCGTGAGTGTTGTAAACCTTTATCCACTCCGATTTTGGAACACGCTGACGCTTCTTGTTTTTATAGCTTACGTTATGTGTCTTACCCTGAACAAGCGTTCCTGTATATGTTTCATTGCGCACTATCGTATATATGGTAGTATACGTCCAAAGGTCTTTATTGTAACTTTTAATTTCGTTAGGGTTGCGGAAATTGCTGTTAAGCAGCTCTTTATGTTTGCTTGGACTTGGTATTCCCTTACCATTAAGTTCCATAGTAATTTTTCTGTAACCCCAGCCATCGGCGTACCAATTGAAAATATCTCTGACGATTGGCGCTGCTTCTTCGTCTATAATCAGATGATTTTTGTCATTTGGATCAACCAAATAACCGTATGGAGCAAAGCTGCCCGTAAATTGTCCCTGTTCACGCTTGTGCTTTAATGTACGACAGATATTTTCACTTACCTCCTCTACATACCATTCATTGGTAAGAGCTAAAATTTGTCTGGACTTTTTATTATTCTTATCATTTGTATCAGCATGATCGACTACCCCGATAAACCTTATACCCCACTCGATGAATTTATCATGGAGGTAAGTCTCAATCAGAACAGCGTCACGAGAAAATCTTGATTGGCTTTTACAAAGCACAATGTCAATATTTCCCTTTTGACAATCGTTGATCATGCGGTTAAATTCGGGTCTGGTACTATCAATTCCACTAAAGTTTTCGTCGTTGTATATATCGTAAATAGTCCAGTTACGCTCTTTGCAATAATCTCTTAGCATAGATTTCTGGTTTTGTATACTTTCGCTTTCGTCCTCCTTCTGAAGCTTGTCCCGATCTTCATCGGACAATCTTACATAAATTGCAACATTCATACCAATTTTCTCTCCTTTGCAATCTGTAATAAAAGACTATGAAAATATGGTATAGTTGCTCAACTACCAAAGCAATTATACCATATTTGTCAAATTAAATCAAGATATATCAGGTGAAAGATATTTTGGCGGTGATAACAAGTTTGAGTTTACGCCAAAATTTGAGTTAATTTTAGAATTTATTATTTTTTGCATCTTTTGTGTAACTATTTCTGTTTTTTTAGTATCATCCTTATTTTGGAAAACATTAATAATTTCAATGTCGCTATCTTTCATATGGAACCTCCTTAAATAAAAAGATAAATATATATAATAGTATGTTTTATTTAATTTCATTATGACATTATATGAAATTTCACTTTTCACTGCTTCCTAAAGCGCCAACACCTCTTTTTGAAGGTATTGCCTTAAGTTCCTCATATGTATATTCTTCAACTTCTGCTGTAGGAACAGGTATGAGCAAAAGTTGAGCTATTGCCTTTTCATAAGGATATAGTATAGGTTTTTCAATCCAATCGTCTTGTGGGATAGGTAAAAACACATCCTTTTTTGTAATGTAAATTTCTTTATCAGTAGTGTTAGTAATTGGAACAAATATTTCATCTCTATAACCGCTATCTATGACTCCACATCGTTGTTCCATTCCTTTTGTTCCTGTACTTCCACGTTCTTTGATAATAAAACAATAGCCAATATCGCAAACACAAGCAATACCTGTCGGTATCATTACGGTTTTATGTGGTGATATAGCCATATAATTTCTATCAAAACAAGCATAAATATCATATCCCGCATCTTCATCTCTCTTTGTTGGGATTATTGCTGTAATAGCACAAAAGAAGAAAAAGAAATCATAAATTTTCAAGCTTATAATATTAAACAAGAATGTGTAGAGTATATAAACGATTTAACTATTTCAGAGAAAACAATTTATTTACTTCTACTTGCTTTAGATAAAAAAGAATATAAACACATACAAAAAAGAATGTTCGAGATTTTATTCGGCGTTCCGAATAAAGTCTTTTTTCAAATGATAATAGATAATAAAGGCGAAATTAACAAATTGATAGAGTCTGATAAAGGAGAATATTTACTTTATGATTTAAGGTTTGCAAAACAAGCTATATAAAAACAATCGTGCTGTTGTAATAGATACGACAGCACGATTGTTTTTAGGGGTTGAAATTTTTACAGAAATGTGTTACAATATAATATATAAAAGTGGAAAGGAGTTTGAGAAATGAATGATATTATCTTATATCATGGTAGCCAAGAAATCGTAGAATTTCCTGAAATAAGAATTGGACGTTTCAATAAAGATTTTTATTTTGGTTTTTACTGTACTCTACTTCGAGAACAAGCATTACGGTGGGCAACACGATTTGATGGAACAGGGTATATAAACGAGTATCTATATATATCTAATAATTCGTTAAAGGTATTAAAATTTAATGAAATAACCGAAGAATGGCTTGATTTTATCATTGCGTGTCGTTTAGGTAAACCTCATAACTACGACATTGTAGAGGGTCCAATGGCAAACGATACCATATTTAATTATGTACAAAATTTTATTGATGGCGCAATAACACGAGCTGCTTTCTGGGAACTTGCTAAATTTAAACATCCTACACATCAGATAAGCTTTCATACTGTAAATGCTTTAACAACATTAAAGTTTTTGAAAGGATATGAGGTTAATGACGAATAATGATAATGCTTTGTTTTACACTTGTAGTCTTATAGAGTTTATTGGCAGAGAATGCAAGCTAAAACGTTTAGAAGTTGTAAATATGCTCGGAGATAGCACTATACGCAGAATTTATAACCATGCTGATGTATTACATTGTGAAGTAATAGCAAGTGTTGCTGACAAATTCATAAAAAAATGCAACTTGCCAACAGGTGATTTTGATAATGTGGCAAAGTGTAAATATGAAGTACCGGATTACTGGACAATAGGTGAAGTTTACAAGCGCTTAATTGAAGATGTGAATTCAAATAGAAAAGACGAAAATATTATCAACACACTTAAAGAAGTATACACTTCTTGGATTGATAAGTTTGTATCAAATTATAATTCTGATTTCTTTTATCAACCGAGAGATTATATTGCTGAATGTTATCGGCATGGTAAAGTTTTAGAGTAAACGAGAATATAAATATATTATTAAATAAATGAATAGACGGTCAAGAGGCTTGTGCTTCTTGACCTTTTATTATGATTTGCAATATTTGCTGTTCAAACTCCTTGTTGTTTCTCCATTACAATAGTATCAATATCATAACTCTATTATGTTGGTCACCAATAGGATAACTATCGTCAAGCTTTGCCCACAAATGAATATCGCTGCCAATTTTGGCAATTTGTATATACCATAGACTATCAGTAAGAGAACTATTGTTATACCAGCCATTAAGTATAACATTTGCCTTTGTATTTCCCGTTACTTTTATAAGATATTGTTTACTTTTGTCGTATGTGTGATAAAAATTTTTTGTATATGCACCGTTCGATTGAATTACATTAAGACCGTTATCGACAGTCCCGTCACCCAAATGCTTTATGCAGTAGCCTAAGAAAAATACATTGAACGGTTAAAAAAATGCCATAAACGTAAAAAAATTACCCTTACCGCTATAATGCAGCAAGGGTAACCTTTTAAATAATGCAAAATATAATTATAATATTTGCTCAATGCTTACAACACTATTCCCCTGTTCGGAACTGTTAATGATCATAGTTATAAGATGTTCTACAGGGGGATTGGTTACAAGCGTTTGCTTGCATATGATCATATAATTTACTCCATGCACAACTTGTGTGCCGCAGTACAAAACCGGAACATACCCTGCTCCTACCATATTTTTTGTTACTGCATTAAATGCGTCAGCAACCTCTGTCGGAAGCTTTACAGCCTCCATATCTGCCAAATTCCATGCTCCTGACATTTTAAATCATTCCTTTCCGCTGTTTAAGGCATTTTATTAAAAATACATTACTGTATTTTTGCCATAAATATTTTTAGTGTAATCCATTAAACGTGATTCTGTAAAGCATATTTCTGTTTGTCATATCTTTAACAGTACCACTGCGATTGATATTTGTCACATTGCCGAAAAACATATACGATGAGATACTCTTTCCCATTCGGTAAGAGCATAGTACATATTAAAGCTTGTTTGCATAGTAAAGTTCAGGTTATAAATTATAAAATATTAAAATCTACCCTTTTACGCATTTCTACATAGTACGACACAATATACAGCTTTTTGTAACACCCCTTTTTCAAAATCAGCAAAACCGATAAAAAAATATCCAAAAATTATTGAATATGCTGCAAGAAATCATATAAATATAATAAATACACACAGTTTTAAAGAATTAACTGACAATATTTTCCTTAACCCATACTGACAGATTTCCCAAAAATTCTAAATAATTTGCCAAACACAAACTATCACAATTTATACAATGTATCACATTGTTAATATTCTTAAGATTTTAGTATATAATATAAGTTAAAGAAATATACCAGATTTTGAGGTAAAACTATGAGTTTTGATAAAAAGAAAATCGGAGCAAAAATTGCTTCGCTCCGAAGGGACAAAAAACTGACGCAAGAACAGCTTGCAGAGAAGGTAGGAGTTACCGTACAGTATCTTGGCACAATAGAGCGCGGAAAAGCTAATACCACATTAGATAGGCTTGATAAGATCGCCGACGTGCTTGGTTGTTCATCATATGATTTGATATTAAACACAACTCCTTTAGACGACGTATCAGCAAACATTAGTGATAACGACCCGGAAATGGAAAAATTACTTCTGGAAGCGCATGAATTTCAACGAAGTTTTGTCAAAAAAATCCTAAAAATAAAGAAATCAAAAGAATAAGGTGAATTCAAATGTTTGTAACAATTCAAAATGAAGATGACCGTGAGTTTATTGCTGAATTGTACCGCAGTAAATACAAAATTTGGTTCAAGGAAGCCTATGAATTAACGCAGGACAGCCATGCTGCCGAAGATATAATAAATGACGTTTTTGTTAAACTTTTTAGTAAAATTGATGTTTTGCGCGAGATGGAGTGTTACAAAGCCACAGGTTATGTAGTCAAAAGTATTAAAAACACCTGCAAACGATATTTGAAAAACAAATCAAAGAAAGGTTATCCGGTTGATTTTTACAACGATGAGAATATGGCTAAAATCAAGGACGACTTTAGCACAGAGAAAACCGTCCTTGACAAGCTGGATTGGGAGGTCGTTGTAAAGGTCTCCAAAAAGCTGACTGACGCCGAGCAGGATTTTCTGGTGAAATCCTACTTTGAACAGTTGGGCGACAGAGAAATAGCGGAACAAACGGGAATGAAGTACAACAACATACGTACATACCGCTGCCGCCTGCTAAAAAAGATAAAAAAGCTTTGCAGTGAAGAAAGTGAGGAAAAAACACATGGCTGACCGCAAACTTATTAAAGATTATGAAGACGCTGTAATGAATCTCGCCGTTTCCGATATGCTGGAGCAATACGGCAAAGAACTGGAGGAAAAATACAAGGACGTTGAGGACGTTTCCCCCTCCCCCGAGGCAGCAGAAAAATTTGAAAAGGCACTTAATAAAGCTTACAGGAATGGTCAATTGTGCGCTTTTCGCAAAAAGGCAGCAAAATTCGGAAAATATGCAGTGACCGTCTGCGCCGCTTTTATTGTTGTTTTTGCAGTATCGGTGGTGTCTGTTGACGCGTTTAGGCTTAGGTTTTTGGAGTGGCTTACTAATATTCACGAAAGTCATAGTTCGTTGAAAATAAATACAAGTAGTAGTACATATTATGACATGATACATGCAGATTATATGGCGGAGGGATATAAATTAACAAATTATAATAACTATGGCGATTTAATTGAAATATATTACAGCAATAATATTAACAATGTTAAAATCTATGTATATTTAGATTATTTCACATTTAATACCGATAGCGAAAATACATTATCAGAAGACGTTTATATTAATGGAGACAAAGGATTGTACCAAAAAAAGGAACTTACATCAACCATATTTTGGTACAATGGTGAAAAATCATATTGTATTTCTACAAATGATATACAAATAACTAAGGATGAACTTGTTAAAATAGCACAATCTATAAATTAAATTAATACCGTATGTGTTGCAAAAGTGATTTTTTTGAGTTTATATAATATAAAAAATTTTGGAGGTATAATTATGATTAAGGTAAAAAAAGTTATTTCTACTATTCTTGCACTTTCAATGATTGATGCAACGCCTGTGATTGTACATGCAGAAGATATGTTCAAAACATCTGCAACAACCGCATATTCAACATATAATGAAAGGTCAATTAACTGGACATATACTTCGTGGGTTGCTGCAGGTATTATAATTGACGGGAATTATGGCAAATGTACTGGTTCTTATGAGCTTTACAGTGATTTGAAATCGGAGATAACCGTAACCCTTATGAAATCTAAAGACGGTCAAAGTTGGTCTGCTGTAGAATCTTGGAGTAAAACCAACTACAGTTATAGTCCAAGTTCATTGTCAAAAACAAGTACAAATGAATTAGAACACGGTTATTATTATTGCACACATACACAGGTACAAGTTTATAGCAACAATAAAGTTGTTGAGACAGGAAACAGTTTTTCCAACTCTAAATATTATCCATGATTTATTTTCTCACACTGATTGATGATGCTGATGACAGAGACTTTTTCGAGGAAATCTATTATAAATATCATAAAATGATGTTTGACTGCGCGATGAAAATTTTGAAAAATCATCACGACGCAGAGGACGCTGTACAGCAAGTGCTGCTGAACTTGTGGAAGTATATTTATAACGTTAAAAAGGTTTCCGAGAAAAAACTCACGGGATATTTGTATGCAACTACAAGAAATCATTGCTGCGATCTGAGAGAAAAGAACAAGCATATTAATGTAAGCTTTGACGAAAATCCCGAATTGAATCCTATAAGTGAAGCTACTCCGGAGCTTATAGCAATCAAGAAGTTTGACGATTCTATTCTTAGGGACGCTTTCAATGATCTGTCGCCGCGTTACAGGCAGATAATAATGGATAAAGCCATTCTGCACCTTAACGACGAGCAAGCAGCGGCGCACATCGAAATAAAGGTTACATATGTCCGCGAGTGTCTTTCACGCGCACGAGTTGCTCTGCGTAAGCTGTATCTGAAAAAGCTGGAAGAATCCAAGGCTTCGGCAGGTTCTGACAGAAAATAAAAAGTTATCCCCGTCTGAATTATTTTTAGTTCAGACGGGGATTTTTATTCTATAAATTTTATGAGTGAAATTTCGTGTTTTAAGCGTTCAGACAATTCACAGTATATTTTTTTGGCAGCAATATACTTTTTCTCCGAAAAATTTATAAAGGGATCGTATCTTAAATTGGATTCCCATGCGGTAAGCGTGTCTGAAATATCCTCCAGTTCTTCCGGAAGCTCCATTCCCAATTTGCTTAAATGCACACGCAGCTTTGCGATGTTGTGAGTAAATTCAGGTGTTTCTCCATACATTAAGATCAAACCTTTAAGGAGTTTTTCAATAGCCTGCTGCATATGGTAAGCTGCTGCCGTGATCGCATACTCATCGGGAAATTCCTTTTCTGCAAGAAGACAGGTTTTATAATCCCTTTCCGCAAGTATCAAATAATCATTGCTGTCTGGCATATACACACACTCCTTTATCGACCTCATTTTTAAACAATTCGCTGTGAATATCGTTATAATGAATTACATCTACCTCAGACGGAATTTCTATATAAAAAGGTCTTGCAAGCTTGGCAAAATCGTCGAAATTTATATTCGGAACGTCTAAAGCAATGTCAATGTCGCTTCCGATCCCGCACTTCATTGTTACCGCACTGCCGAATATAATAAGCCGTTTGATCCTGTTGTCTATCGCTGCAAGCTCTATCGCTTTTTGCACAGCCCTTTGCTTTGCAGGGAAAATATATTTTAATTCTTCTGCGCCCTCGCACCTTTTCGGAAAAATGTACATTGACATCACCACCTTTTACATACATTGTAACACAATTTTACATTAAAATCAAGCCATAGATTCAGATTATGTTACATATCCTAAGTAACATAATCACGTTTTTTAAATAAAAACCACAACTAACTTTGTATATCTCGTTACTTTACTTTTTTATGTTTTAGAAAGGGATCAATTTATATTAGCGTTTTTTAGCAATAATTATATACATAAATATATTATTATTTTATACTTATGCACATAATTATTACTAAAAAGAATATCATTCTACATCTTGTGTGTATTCGATTTAAATTGTACTTTATATGGTAGTCTAAGCAGCTATACTTAACGCATACGCACCACACGGGGGTATGGACGGCGGCTGCTCCACCGCAGACGGAAAAACCGAAAAGGGCATAAACCTTAATATTCTGCTTTCAGTTAGGGACATGAGCAGGCTTTTCGGCTACGACGTGGACGTGACGCGCGACAAGGACGTTTCCATACATGACAAGGGAGTTACGGGAATACGAAATCAAAAGGTCTCCGACATGGAAAACAGGCTGGAGCTTTTTAACAAGTATCCTAATGCGGTATGCGTTTCTATTCATCAAAATACATTCAGCGACCCGGTATACAACGGAGCGCAGATGTTTTACAGCGACAAAAATCCTGCCAGCGAGCAGCTTGCGGGTATAATGCAGAGAAAATTTGTTGAAAACCTCCAACCTGATAATCAGCGTGAAACAAAGCTTTGCGGCAGCGAATTGTACCTTTGCTACTACTGCAATAACCCCGCTGTTATGGTGGAATGCGGTTTTCTTTCCAATACAGACGAAGCGGCGAAGCTTACCGACAAGTCCTATCAGCAGAAGGTTGCTTTCACGGTATTTTCGGGGATCACGGAATTTACAAATGCTGCATAAAATTACATAAAAATTATATCACAAATTAAGCTTCAAGTCAAATTTTTAATTGGAGATATTAATTCTAATTTCAATTTAAAAGTGCAGTCAAAAAATCTGCGTCAAAACCATATATGCAAGTTTTTGCTTGATTTTTATGAACACTTTTTAAATTGAAATTAATATAAAACAATACCGCACAAGCCGTCTGTCAGCCTGTGCGGTAATTTTATAATATTCAGAAAATATAGTCGGTTACACAATCGTACCAATGCACGTAGGTTTTTCCGTCAATTTCAATAGTTTCGCTGTCGGGCAGCAGTTCCGTCCAAGGCTTGCCGTAACGTTCCGCTGCCCAATCGTCACGGTTAAATCTGCGCCAAAGGACAGTTCTGCCGTTTTTATCGATAAACTGTTCGCTTGCAACACCGCTGATATAGGTCTCGATGTCCATTACGCAAACAGTATCATACGTCTTTTTATTTATCTCCACCGTATATCTTCCAACGGTATCAAGCAGGAACGGCTTATTGGCAGTCGTAATGACTGAGCCGTTTCTTAAAATATCTCCCTTTTGTACAATATTAGTGGAATTTCCGCAATTGTCATCTCCAAAGCCCCAATTTTGCAGAAAGGCATCTCCGTCAAGAAAGGTATAATTTTTTCTGACTCCTCCGCTGACATGACTTTCGGCAAGAAAACGACAGTGCGTATCGGTAAGCTGCGCGACGAACATTCGCTCCGCAAGCTCTGCGCCGTCAATACGGTTCGCCTCATTGGGAAAATACTCCTTTGCGCTTATCTGCACGCCCTGTATGCCATGCACCTCCGCGGGACATTCCACAAGCATTTCAACCTGTTCGCCACGTTTTTTATCGGGCTGATCATATATTGCCCAGCAAAGCCTGTTTCCGAGCTTAGGAACAATAAACCACCCCATAAGTTCCTCCCACTTAACGGTAAATGGGCTTTCCTCAGAGGAAATAATTTTGTAATCGGGCATTTTTTCGGGAAATTTAAACATATTACCTTCTCCTTTCGGCGGGTAAGGATAAAGCTTTCTGAAATTCTTTTTGGCGGTGCTGATCCTGCTTTTTACCGTGCCTAAAGGAATATTCAGCTTTGCGGCAATTTCATTTTGCGGAATATCCTCATAATAAAAAAGCCTCAGCATCTGTCTGTCCTTTTCGGAAAGCTCCTCTATGGTCTCGCTGACAGGCGTGTATTCCGTAAAACCGTACCTGCTTTGTACCAGCTCCGTCTCGGGAAGCTCGTCAATATACAAGTCTCCCCGCTTGCTCCTATAATAGTCGGCGCACTTATTTCTTGCGATGCCTATAAGCCACGCCTTGAAATTATCCTTGTTTTTCAGCTTGTCAAACTGCCTGAACGCGGCAAAAGTCGTCTCCTGAAAAACGTCCTCGGAATCGGTGCGGTCGGAAATACGGTACCGCACATAGCGTTCAAGCGAGCCTAAACATTCCGAAAGCAATATTTCAAATTCGCTCATATCCTTGCCTCCTGTTTTTTATGAAAGCGCTTTCATATATACAGTCGGATATTCCGCCCGAAAGGTTCATTAAAAAAAATATTTTACGGCAATATTTTTTCTGTAATAAAAAACAGATTATTTTTTGTACAAAACTTCCTTTGCCACGTCCACATCTTTATAGGTGAGAATATATGTCACGGAGATCACTGCGGGCTGAAGCAGCACAAGAACAGTAAGCCCGAACACTCCCCACCACGGAATTGCTCCTATAGTTGTTTCCTCGGTGAACATTTTTACATAGGGGACGAGCCACATATCAACGTACATAAAATAGTTGAAAATATCGCCTATCACGTCCAGCTTGCTCAAAAACATCAGCACCACCATTACATACGATACTATCGGTGCGGCAAGTGACATTTTCAGCGGCATAAATTTATCGTACTCCATATTGTGATACTTCACAGCATTGCGGTCGCGCTTTGCGCTGTAGTGAGCCCAGTTGAATTGCAGCCCCAGCATTATTGCAGTTGTGCAGAACGCCACAAAAAATTTCAATATCAGCAAGCTTCGCATAAGCACCAGCATTGACATACATAAAAACAGACACATAAAGCTGCCCAACAGCCAGTACCCTATACCTTTAAGACATCTTACGGCAAAATTTTCCTTATTCCTTGATATAATTTGTTCAGACATTTTTTTCTCCTTTTAAAAAATAATATTATTACTATTATACAACATTTCAAATTTTTTTTCAATATAATTCCTATAAATATTTGCCGAAGCGGCGGAATACTATTATTGATAATATCATGAAAGGAATGATAGCCATGTACAGCCAAGACAAGCTTTACAATGCTTTATACCAAAATGCTGAAATGGGAACAAGCTCTATACGGAAGGTTTTCCCGAAGGTACAGGACTCAAAGCTTAAAAGTGAGCTGAGAATGCAGCTTTCAAACTACAAAAACCAGACAAACCAGCTTATGGGAGAGATGCGTTCGCAGAACATAAAGCCTGAGCCTGTCCCCAAGATGACAAAAATCATGACTTCAATGGGAATTGCCATGAACTGTGCAAAAGATAACTCCACGGAGCATATTGCGGAAATGCTTATTCAGGGGACTAACATGGGCGTTATCAAGATAAACAAGGCGCTTAACAGCTCCGTCACAGCCTCTCCAAAGCTTGTTCAGGAGGCAAAGCTTATGCTCTCCAAGGAACAAAAATATATTGATGATTTAAAAAGTTATCTTTAACGGAGGTATATTATGGAAAAAAGATTGATAAAGCACGGCAATTCCGCAAGAGTGGATCGTAAAGATCCGCAGCAGATAAACGGGAAATATTACACCAGCATTATCACAGACAACAAGACTCTCCCGGACGGCAGCGTCGTGAACGTACTGGAGGACAATGCGGAAACGGCAAGGAAAGAGGTTGACAGCATTCGTTTGTCATAAAAAATCGTCCGCAGATCTGATTTGTTCTGCGGACGATTTTTTTACTAAAGCAACATGGACATGAGACATTTTGCAAAAACCGAATTGTGCATACTTATAATCATATAAGAGCTACCGAATGAAGCGGAGTATCGCTCCTTATAAGAACGCCGTGTTCAAGCGGATCGTTTTCAAAAGCCCGTATATATTGCTCATCAATTTGAATAGCAATTGTATATCCGGAACGAGAACCAAATTGCCTTGCAATATTCTCACAATAAGTGTACTCCGTAAATTCTGTCAATATGACTTTATCAGGAGGAGGCGGGTAGCATTCTCCTGCCGTTGCTTTTTCATTGTAACCTTTGATCTCCTCTTCGGTGGGAGCGGTAGGAGCAGCAGAGGCCGGCTTTCCTCCTGCTGTCTGATATTCCATAATACGTTCCCTTTCATTTTTATTTCTTAATCCGCGATAAAGAGTAACAAGTGCCATAAAAAAATTTCCTTTCATAATATATTTTTGTTGATTCGATCGGATCAAGCTAATTATATATTATTTATTTAGAAAAAACTTTATTTATCATAATTTGCTGTAAATTTATCACATAATAAAAAGCATGGAAGTCTTATATATGATATTTAGTATATTTTACCGCAATCGCCTTGTGCAGTTGTAATATGTCATAACGGCTGTTGTCTTTCTGCGTCCATTTATAATATTGTAAAAAATGCACAAAATTCTTTCCGCGAAAGTAAAAATCATTTACACCCCAACTGCCTGTAAATCAGACAAACGGGCAAAATTGTATATTGAAAACACCTGCAAAATGTTATACAATTTTTTTAGAAATCAGATCGAAAGGGTGTTATCGAAATTGGCTGACAAAAAAATTTCCTCTGCTTCTCCAACAGGCGAGGAGCAGAATGAAAGCTTTATGTATAAGCTTGCCACATTTATTGTTGACAAGCGGAATTTATTTTTCCTGCTTTTCATTTTTGCACTGATCTTCTGCGTCTTTGCAAAGGACTGGGTAAACGTTGAAAACGATATTACAAAATATCTTGCGGACGACACAGAGACCCGTCAGAGCCTTACCATTATGGACGAGGAATTTGTTACATACGGGACGGCTTCGGTAATGGTCGCCAACGTTACTTACGACACTGCCGAAAAGCTTGCGGAACAGATCGAAAACATAAGCGGCGTGACCTCCGTTGACTTTGACGACACGGAGGAGCATTACAAGACCACCTATGCTATGTTCTCCGTGACCTTTGACGGCGAGGAGTCCGATGAAATAAGCGTTGACGCTATGAACAAAATAAAGGAGCTTTTATCAGACTATGATGTATATTACTCCACGGCGGTGGGCGTTGACCCCGGCGCGCAGCTTGCGGAGGAAATGCAGGTCATTATCGTTATCGCTGCGGTCATTATTCTTTTGGTGGTGCTTTTCACTTCCAAAGCCTACGCGGAAATACCGGTACTGGTAATGACATTCGGCGCTGCCGCGGTGCTTAATATGGGTACAAACTTCATGTTCGGCACTATTTCCTTTATCTCCGACTCGGTAACGATAGTCCTCCAGCTTGCTCTTGCTATAGACTACGCTATCATTCTTATTCACCGCTACAGCGAGGAGCATGAGCTTCTACCCGCAAGAGAAGCCTGTATTGCAGCTTTGAGCAAGGCTATACCGGAAATATCCTCCAGCAGTCTTACCACAATATCAGGACTGGTTGCGCTGATGTTCATGAAATTCAAGATAGGCGCAGACCTGGGCGTTGTGCTTATAAAGGCGATATTTTTCAGTCTTTTGTCGGTATTTACTCTTATGCCGGGACTTATCATGCTTTTTTCAAAGCTTATCGACAAAACAGTCCATAAAAACTTCGTACCGAAAATTTCAGCGGTGGGTAAATTTGCATATATTTCAAGATTTGTTATCCCTCCGATTTTTGTGCTTGTTACCGTTGCGGCGTTCTTTTTCTCAAGTAAATGTCCTTATTGCTACGGTACTTCCGACTTACAGACTGCGCGGCAGAACGAGACGAAAATTGCCGAGCAGAAGATAAAGGACAATTTCGGTTCAACAAACCTTGTCGCTCTTATGGTACCCTCGGGTGATTACGAATCGGAAAGCAAGCTTATAGCAAACCTTGAAAAATACAGTGAGATAGACTTCATTCAGGGTCTTGCAAACACAGAGGCTATGGACGGTTATATGCTGACCGACAAGCTTACTCCGAGGCAATTTTCCGAGCTTGTGGAGCTTGATTATGAGGTTGCACAGGTACTTTACGGGGCGTATGCCATAAACGAAGAGAATTACGGCGAGGTCGTAAACGGTCTGGATGCATACGGAGTGCCGCTGATAGATATGTTTATGTTCACCTATGACGAGGTTGACAAAGGGTATGTTACCCTTGACGACGAGCTTATGGACACTCTCGAGGATCTGCACGATCAGCTTAGCGACGCGCTTTTGCAGCTTAAAAGCGACAATTACAGCCGTATTCTGCTGCACCTTGCGCTGCCCGAAGAAAGTGACGAGACCTTTGAGTTTCTGAACACCGTCCACACCGAGGCGGAGAAATATTACCCGGCGGACAGCGTTTTCCTTGCAGGCAACTCCACCAGCGACAGAGACCTGTCAAGCTCGTTCTCAACGGATAACCTTATAATCAGTATCCTGTCAGCTCTGTTCGTAATCATCGTGCTGCTGTTCACATTTAATTCGGCGGGACTCCCCGTTCTGCTTATAGCGGTAATTCAAGGCAGTATCTGGATGAACTTCTCGTTCCCATATCTGGAGCAGAACAGCTTGTACTTCCTTAGCTACCTTATTGTAAACTCAATTCAGATGGGCGCGAATATAGACTATGCTATCGTTATTTCAAGCCGCTACATGGAGCTTAAAAAGGAAATGCCTATCAAGCAGGCTGTTATTGAGACCCTTAATCAGGCTTTTCCGACAATTATTACGTCCGGTACTATTCTTGCGGCGGCGGGCGTACTTATCGGTCAGCTTTCCTCCGACGGCGCAATCTCATCTATCGGAGTATGTCTCGGCAGAGGTACTATAATCTCGATAATCCTTGTTATGGGCGTACTGCCGCAGATACTCCTTTTAGGCGACACTATTATTGAGCGCACGTCCTTTACTATTAAAAAGGCAGAACGCACGCAAATTTCAGGCAACCGCATGGTTGTAAGCGGTCTTATACACGGTAACATCAACGGCAGAGTCGAGGGCTACATCAAGGCTGTTATTGTGGGCGATGTGGACGCGAGAATTGAAAATCCGCGGGGAGAAGCGGTACAGACCCTTGCGGGAGAAACACCCGACACAGTGGAATTTTTTGAGGACAAGGAGGCGGTCACAAATGAATAAAAAGCTTTTCGGCAAAATATTCTCGTTTTTAACGGCGGCAGCCATGACAATGACATTTGCCGCCCCTGCCGCAGTATTTGCGGAAAAATCTGCTGCGGACGTGATACCCATTGTATCGCAGGAGGATTTTGCGGAATTTGTAAAAAGCTGCGTACTTGACAGCAGCACAAGAGGAAAAAAGTACTCTTTGGAATGTGACATTGAGCTTTCCTCCGATTTCAAATCTATCCCCACATTCTGCGGGACTTTAGAGGGAAACGGTCACACAATTTCGGGACTCAGCATAACGGAAAGCGGCTCTGACATGGGTCTTTTCCGATACATTGAAAAAGAGGGTACTGTTAAAAATCTTAACGTACACGGAAGAACTGTTCCAACCGGAAGCGCGTCTGAGTGCGGTGGAATCGTGGGAGTAAACAGAGGAAAAATTCTAAGCTGCTCCTTCAGCGGAATGGTCAGCGGCAAGGAACGCTGCGGAGGCATTGCAGGTACTAACGAAAAAACAGGTCTGATAGTGGGCTGCAAAACGTCGGGACTTGTTCAGGCAAGGCACTACACAGGCGGCGTTGCCGGAGAAAATCACGGCATTATCGTAAACTGCGAAAACAGCTCCTCGGTAAACGTTATGGCTTTCGACGATTCTATGGATCTGGATAATATCAGTATAGACGACATTTACTCCACCGAAAACGCCACCGAGATAACCGACGAGGGCGGCATTGCGGGGTACTCCTCAGGAAATATACAGAACTGCATTAACAGAGGAAACGTAGGCTATATACACGTTGGCTACAACGTCGGCGGAATTGCGGGCAGGCAGGAGGGCTACATAAGCGGCTGCGAAAATTACGGAGTTATAAACGGACGTAAGGACACAGGCGGCATTGTGGGTCAGGCGGAGCCTCATATTTCTCTGCTGTTCTCGGAGCGTACCATGAGCAAGCTCCGCAAACAGCTTGACGAGCTGAACGTCCTTATCGACCGCACCATAAACGATGCCGACGCAGATTCCTCGGAGCTTTCCGCAAACTGGGACGAAATATGCGGCGAGCTTGAAAATGCAAGACAGATATCCGATGAATTTCTTGACAAGACTGACAATATCATAAATACTGATATTGACGCGGTAAACGAGTTAAGCTCACGTATCTCCGACTTTATCGACATGGCTGCGCCTGCCGCTCAAAGTCTTGAGGACGCTTCAAACTCTATGTCGGACGCGTTTTCCAACTTGAAAAATTCGGTACAGTTAGTATCCGACTCTTTACAGACAGCGGACGAGGGAATGAAAGTCCTGTTCCCCATTCTGCAAAGCTTATCCGACGCTGTGGACAGCTTTAAGCAAGCTTCCGCTTCTTTGGACAATTCATTCGGCGAGCTTCAAAGCTCTGTAGGCGATGAACAAAGCATGAATACTGCTCTGACAAATCTTGGGTACTCGATACAAGGCATATCAAATGCTGCGGGAAATCTTTCGGGAACTGCCGCGAGACTTGTTGAGGCTTTGAACGGCGTATCAAACGACCCCGAAATAGAAAAAGAAAAAGAAGAAATAAAAAAGCAGCTTGAACAGCTTTCGGAAGCGGCTGACAGATTTGCTCAGCGTATAAGAAATTCCACCATTTCATGGGGAATCGTCGGCGGATTTGACGAGGGTACTATAGGTACTTATCTTCAGGAAATCGCTAACATTCTTTCCGATAAATCATTGGCGGATATGTTTGAAAGTCTTTCGGGAATTACCGAAGCCGTCACAAATATAATATCCTCTGAAGCTGTAAAAAATCTTGACAGTCAGCTCAAAAGCATTTCTTCCGATCTTGGACAGAACTTTACACATCTGCAAAGCTCGGGAAATATGTTTTCAACATCTATCGGCGACGTAACGGCACAGACAAATACATCGGGTATCTTCGGTTTTATAAAATATTTAAAGGAAGCAAATCAGGATCTGAACGGTGCTTCAGTATCCGCCGACAATATTATTGACCGAATTACCGAATCATGGGATTATTTTGACAGGGCCTCCGCACAGCTTGTTGCCGCTGTATGGTTTGCAGAGGACTGCACAGAAAATGCAAGAACCTCCTCAGAACAGATAAAGGACGCATTTTCTCAAACAGTTGACATTCTCGAATATTTTTCGGGCAAGGACAAAATTGAATTTGTCGGAGCGGACGATGATATTATCGCTGTCAGAGACAGACTTTCTGCAGCGCTCGGAAATATTGTAGGTCTCGGAGACGAATTCGGTGACATTACGGGCTCGGCAATGAGCAGCATTGCTGAGAATTTCCGTCAGATAAACAGGAAGACATCTGAAATTTCCGACACTATCCTTGACCTTGTGGACGAGATAAGCGAGACGTCGGCAGATATTGAAGATTACACAGACGATATTTCCTCGGAGGATTCCGCTGGACAGTCCGACGGAAAGGTGGAACGGTGCGAAAATTACGGTGAGATCAACGGCGACCTCTGCGTGGGAGGTATAGCGGGCTCTATGGCTGTAGAGTACGATTTCGACCCCGAAGGCGACATTGAAAGAATAGGCACTCGTTCGTTCAATTTTATATACCAGTCAAAAACCGTTATCCGCGACAGCGTAAACTACGGCGAAGTAATTTCCAAGAAAGGAAGAGCGGGCGGAATTGCTGGAGAGATGTCCACAGGCTGTCTTATAGACTGCTGCGGCTTCGGAGACGTTAAGTCCACAGACGGAGACTGCACAGGCGGAATTGCGGGAAAATCGGACGCTGCCATACAAGGCTGCAGTGCAAAGTGCCGTGTAAGCGGAAAGGACTACGTTGGCGGAATTGCAGGCACTGCACACGATATGAAGAACTGCAAAAGCTTTGTCATTATTGAAGAGGGTACCGAGCGTATAGGAGCAGTTGCAGGATACAGCGACTTTAAAGGTGAAATTCAAAACAACACCTTTATTGACAGCGGCATAGGCGCTGTTGACGGAATAAGCTACAGCGGTATAGCCTGCCCTGTTCCTTACGAACAAATGGTATCTATGGAAACTACTCCCAAGGCGTTTAAAAATATAGAGCTTACATTTATTTCGGAGGACGAGATCGTAAAAGTCCTTCCGATCGAATACGGCGAAAGCCTCACAGCGGAACAGATACCGGACGTTCCCCAAAAGGACGGAAATTTCGGTGAATGGGAGGATTTTGACTACGAAAATATAACCTTTGGAGCGGAGATAAACGCGGTCTACTCAAAATTCGTAACGTCTCTTGAGTCAACCGAAAAGCGTGACGGCGGGCTGCCGATATTTATTGCGGAGGGCAATTTTACAAGCAGCGACAAGCTTATAGCCGAAGCGGGAAGCTTAGGAGAAAATTCCGAAAGCTGGAGCATAACTGTCCCCGACGACGGAGCGGCAGTACACAGAGTGAGATTTCTTCCCGATATAAAGCCGTCGAAAGCGATTGTGACCGTAACAGAAAACGGTGTTCAGAGAACTGCCGAAGCTGAGATCGACGGAAAATATCTCGTTGTGGAAATCTCAGGAAACAGCGCGCTTATAACGGTTTCGGAAAGAGACGCTGCCATGCTGATAATAGCTGCGGCTTCTGCGGCAGCGGCGGCAATTATTATTCTGATAATAATCATCAGGATAAAGAAAAATACGCCAAAAGCTTCCAATAAAAAATCTGAAAAAAACAAAGAAAAATCCCCTGTATGATAATTAAAAAGTCTTTACCCTTATTGGCACACATTACCGGTAAGGGTAAATTGCTTTTATGGGTAACATACTTCCGTACCGTTTATCTGCCTATAGCAATCCTATAAAATAATGCCTTTTGTAGTGGCGGGGTCTCCCCGCCCGCATTATGAATCAGCGGGACGGGAAACCCGTCCCCTACAGATACGGTTATTATTTTGTTGGATTGCTATAATTATAAGGAGACTTTTTATTTTATAATCGTTTGCTTTAAAAGCTCTAAAATTTCCGAAAAATATTTTTTCACACATGGACATGAGCTGCCGTCGCTGAAAATCAATCCGCCATCTGAAAAAGCCGTTACATTGGAAAGATTAGCTATTGCAGATGAACGGGTTATGCAAAACGCTTCGGGCAGCTCCCATATCAGCTTTGAAATATCCGCCCTTATTTCGTCGGAACCGTTTTTATGTAATATTCTGCACATATGGGTCTGCTTAACAGTCTCAATAAAAAACACATCGTCAAAGGGGATTATCTTTTCCACACTGCTGCAGCGGGTCAATGCGATCCCTCCGCAAACAGTCCGCAATCTGCTGTAAATTTCCGAAAACACTTCGGCAAACATTTTTTCAAGCCTGCATCCGAGAATATATCCGCAAACGCTTTTCAATCCGTTTACCGCCTTTACTGCGGCGTCCGGACTTGACGAAACAAGGCATATTCTTGCTGTCCTGCTAATTCTCTCGATATTTTGAACAATTTCCTGCCAATTATCAAAGGACTGAACGTCAATTATCACGATCGCCGCTTTTCGCTTTTCCACAGCAGCGGCGATCGCTTTTTCCGTCGAAAAAAGATTGAATGATACGGACATATAACGCGATCTTCTGCTGCAAAGAAATTTGTCCGCAAGAGCAAAAAGCTTCTTCCATAAATACTTTGAACCGGTACAAATCAATATCTCCATAGTCTCTGTCCTTTCTTTTCGGACATGGCAATATCAAGACATCAAAAGGGACGACACGGAAAAATAACGGAACGCTTTGCCGACCCTTGCGCTGATCCGTGTAAATGTGAATATACGGATCGAAATAAATACTAACGCTTAGCACTAATATTTGCCATAATCCGCCATATTTTGTTTAATTATAGCAAATTATATTTTGCAAATAAATAATCTTTTATGGTAATTATTTGAAAAGATTGTAAAAAATTAAAATATAATGATTAAATTGATAATAATATGTATGTTAAGCATTATTATTTATATGCAAATCAACGAATTTTATGGTGTAATTTTGTCACAATATGCCAAATCGTTCATTTGTAAACCATTTCAACAAATTTAACCAAATTGTAATTTGCCTTATCGCTTAAAATGTGCTATAATAAAAGAGATAATGTATACGGCTAACGCTTTTGCAAGGTATTGCCTAAAATCAAAATTTCAAGGAGCTGTAAAAATGACCGAACAGACTATTCAAACAAAAATCATGCCGATCGCAAAAAGTATAATCACAGAGGTAAGCAAGGCTGTTATCGGCAAGGACGATATTATAATAAAAAGTCTTTTAGCAATTATTTCAAGAGGGCACATTCTTCTTGACGATATCCCGGGAGTTGGAAAAACCACTATGGCTGTGGCGTTCTCAAAGGCTATGTCTCTGGATTACAAGCGTATGCAGTTCACTCCTGATGTGCTTCCTGCGGACGTTACAGGCTTCACCGTCTATAACAAGCAGACCGGCAGCTTTGAATACAGAGCCGGAGCGGTGCTGTGCAGCCTTTTTCTTGCCGACGAGATAAACCGCACCTCCAGCAAGACCCAGAGCGCGCTCCTTGAAGCTATGGAGGAAGGCTCCGTAACCGTGGACGGCGTTACTCACAAGCTGCCCAAGCCCTTTACTGTAATTGCCACTCAGAACCCTATCGGCTCTGTGGGCACTCAGATGCTTCCCGATTCTCAGCTTGACAGATTTATAATAAGGCTCACAATGGGTTATCCCGACCTTGAAAGCGAGATAGCTATATTAAAGTCCAAGGAAAACGGCGGAAACAGCGGCGCGATAGCTCCTGTGGCGACAGCAAACGACATTCTCCTTATGCAGGCTGCCGCGGACGAGGTTTTTGTGGACGACAAGGTTTATAAATATATTGCTTCCATTGCGGCGGCGACCCGTTCGCACCCGCAGATAAAGCTGGGACTAAGCCCAAGAGGAACAGTTGCTCTTGCTTCAATGTCAAGGGCGGCGGCTCTCATGCGCGGACGAGCCTATGTTATACCGGAGGACGTAAAATTTATTCTTAGGGACGTTACGGAGCACCGCATACTGCTTTCCGCAAAAGCCAAGGCTGCGGGCATAGAACCATCCGACGTAATAAGGGATATCAGCGCACGTACTCCCGCGCCGAGAATATAGAAAGGCTGCTTTTAAAATATGTTTATCACATATATAATTCTTACTTTTTTTATCGGAATTTTCCATATTTTATATAAAGGCGACCTTTCATTTATTATACTTGCCTTTCTGATCTCACTGCCTGCGGTAATGTTTATAATACTTGCAATTCAAGTCAAGCTTTTAAAAATAACCGTTTCATCGGACAACGCGGTCTCAGAACGTGGAAAGGCGGCTTTGGTAAGAGTCATTCTCAGCAACCGCTCCATACTGCCTATAGCGGCCTGCAAAATTTCTGTAAAATACAGGAGCGTTTTTATGTCGGACATATCCCGCAAGCCTACAGACGAAAGATATTCAATAACCGTTCCCGTAAAGCAGCGAACTGTTGAAACCGTCTCGCTGAGTCTTATACCCGACCATTGCGGTGTGGTGGAATTTCAAATCAAGAGCATAAAGATCACAGATTTTCTTGGCTTTTCTTTTTTATTCAGAAAGATCGGATTTGCGGATAAGATAATTGTTCTGCCGAACGCTTTCCCTATGAACGGATCGCTTGAAAACGGTATCGTGTCCGGCTCGGAAAGCAATACCTTTTCAGCGGTAAAATCGGGAGACGACCCCTCCGAGATCTTTCAGCTTAGAGAGTACCGCGACGGCGACAGGCATAACCGTATCCACTGGAAGCTTAGCAGCAGGAGCGACAGCTTTATTGTTAAAGAACTTTCTCAGCCGGTAAACAGCAAAATACTGATACTTTGCGATTTTTCGGAATGCGTCGGAGCTGCTCAAACCGATATGATATTTGATATGGCAATGACCCTTTCCTCGTTTTTTATCAGGAACGGGACCGCTCACACCGTTGCAGCTGCTTTTGACGACTGCACGCTTTTTAATGCGGAAATATCAAACGACAACGAACTTTATTCGGCATTTACAGGACTATGCACAAATATCGGCAGACTCGACAGCAGCCACGGAATTGCTGAGATCGCTTCAATAGCCGACAATATTATGATGATAAGGAACGGTTTTTCCCACGTTCTTGCAATTACCGCTGCGATAAACAAAGCTGTGGCGGGAGAGCTTTCAAGGCTTTGCGGCGAGGCAAGGCTGACCATTTTTTGCACGTCTGCCGAAAACACAGCGGAGGACATTGGCGAAGAGGTTATTTTTTCCTCGGCGGAGAAGCTTGAGGAAAGCAATTTGGGATTTGATCTTTAAAAGGAGAATTTTATGAACAAAAAAGCCGAACCGGCGGTGAAGCTTTCCGCAAGCCTTAATCTGCCGAAACGATCGGAGCAAAGCTTTGCGCCGCTTATAATTAAATATATGCTGCCGCTGCTGGGCTGTCTGGGATCGGTATTTTCGTTTTTGACCTGCTTTGACATTGCCGTCAGCAATTTTGCAATTGCGGTTTCTGCAATAGTTTCCTGCGCGGTTTTCACTCTTGCGCTTAATCTAAAGCCTAAGCTTTCGGGAATTGCCTCAACCCTTGCGGCGGCGGTTTTCCTGCTTCTGACATACATTTTCCGAGACGAAATATGCGGAGGTATTGCAAATTCCGTCAGCATTTACCTTGCAAGAGTAAGGGATACATTCCGTTCTGAGCCGTTTATACCTGTTCTTGAACCTGAGCTTGCATATTATCACAGCACTGTATTTTTTGTATTTTTAACGGTACTCATCTGTCTGCTGACAACCTATCTTATGTCAAGACGCTGCTTTGCGGCGGGCGTCAGCTTCCCCATACTCCTTTTGCCTATCGCGTCGCTGATGTTCGGACTTGAACCTGATTATACAGCGTTTACGGCGGTAATTGCGGTCTGCGCGGCGTCTATTGCCTTTGAGATAAGCTCCTCTGAGAAAATTGCCGTGGAAAAATGCGGCTCCGCGGTTTTTTACAGCGGTTTTGCCGCAGCGGTAATTGCGGCTTTATGTTTCGCTGCAATTATATTTGCGGTGAAATTCTTCGGATATGAACGTCCAAAAAGCATTGATAATATGTACAACAATATTACCGGGCATATTGAAAACGGCGATATACAAGAGGCAATAAGCGAGATTGTCAAAGTTACCGTAAAAAAGACAGGCAGCAGCGGCGCAATAAATCACGGCAAGCTTGGAGAATTCGGCGATATATCATTTGACGGTGAAACTGTCCTTCAAGCGACTATCCCAAAAGCAAGCGAGACTATTTATTTAAGGGGATTTGTCGGCTCTGTTTACACAGGAAAAAGCTGGGAGGAGCTCCCCAATTCCAAGCTGCGCGAGCTTAACACAATTACGGAAAATTTCACCCTGAACGGACTTTCTCCTCTGCTTTTGGACAGCTACAATCTGAAATACTCCAGGGACGTTTCCTCCCCAAGCTCGTCGCTTCCGCAGTACAGCTTTGCTGTGAAAAATATTTCCGCAGGCAAGGATTACCTTTATATGCCGTACAATCTTGTTCCCGAAAGCGTTTCAAGATACACGATCCTGAACGACAGCGGCTTCAGCGGCGGTGAAAATTCCTATATAGGGCAATACTACGACCCTGCGAATTATTACAGCTATCAAAATTTGTTCCGCAAAAAATGGAGTATCCCCGCTGCAATTGCAGCAGACGAGGCTGCGTACAGACAATTTGTATACGAGAACTATGCTGAAGTGCCGAACAGCTTTGTACCGGAGAAAATTTTCGGCGAAAGCTATTACCAATATATTACCGCCGAGGAGGGCATGACAGGTAAAAGCACACTTGATGAAATGACAGTTTTTAACCGCAAGCTGTACTATATAAAAAACTGGCTGAAAAACAACTGCGAATACAGCCTAAGCGCGGGAAAGCTCCCCCTCGGTGAGGATTTTGTAAATTACTTCATTGAAAACAAAAAGGGCAGCTGCTCTCATTTTGCATCAACGGCGGCAATAATGTGCCGATATGCGGGGATCCCCGCAAGATATGTTGAAGGCTACATTATCAAGCCAAAGGATTTCCCGTACGGAACTCAAACTGGACAGTCCGCTACAGTTGATATTACCGACGCAAGAGGTCACGCATGGGTAGAGATTTACATCGACGGCTTCGGTTGGTATCCCGTTGAATTTACATCCGGCTACGGAAATATACGAACGGCTATCCCCACGGAAACTATCCCCGTTTCTGAGGAGACCGAAACAGAGCTTTCTGCCGAGGAAACAGAGACCGCACCCGATCCGCAGGAGGAAAACTCCGCCGAACAGACTACCGCCTATAATGTCGATCAAAACGGCGACTCCGCAGTCACCACAACGGCTGTTCTTGACACAGGTTCGGAAATAAGCAGCACTGAAACTACCGTAATATCGTCCGCCGCTGAAAATACGCAAACGGAGTCCCCCGCCCCGCAGGAAAAAACCGTGGGCTTCGGAATTTTCGGCATAAAGGGTGAAAACCACGTAGATATCTACTATGATCTTACTCCGCTGTTTGTTGCAGCAATGATAATTCTGCTTATTCCGGTGATAATAATTTTAAGGCGGGCAGCAATTGTTACACTATACAGAAAAAAATGCGGCTCGGGGAGAAAAGCGGCAGTATTTGCGGCGTACAAAAAATTCGGAAGACTTGTTAAGCTTATGAAGCTTCCCGCACAGGGAGGACTTGATTACAGCGAATATGAAAAGGCTCTATCCGACAGAACAAGTCTCCTTTCGGACGGCACGGCAAAGGTCGTTATAGACGCTGCTCTTAAAGCTTCATTCGGCGGCGGACAGCTTACCGACAACGAGTCCCGAGAGGCAGTCTTTGCAGTAAATACTCTTGCAAAACGTTACTACGGCACACAGAACAGGTTTGGGAAATTCCTGCTGAAATATTTTTACTGTATATTATGATAAAACCGCCGTTCGGGAAATCCACGAACGGCGGTTTTTTTGCGTAAAATTATAATTTCAATTGGTCGGGGTCTTCCAAGTCCTTTGCAAGACTTCCTGCGGCGGGGATATTTTTCACAATAAACTTTTGGACGTTCTCCGCCATATCCTCCGTAACAACATAAGCATTGTCCACCAGAGCCTTTGTTTTCAAGGTCATGACCTGTACACCGATAGTGTCCCTTGCGGCTTTCGGCAGGATCATTCCCGTGTTGAAAACTATCGCCCTGCCGTTTGTGGAACGGACAAGAATATCGGTGTTGTCCGAAATAACAAACATCTTCACAAGCTTAGACTTGGACGTGTATGCGTTTGCAAGCTTCTTTCGGTTGGTTTTCGTTTCATATGCCGACAGGGGGACTTTCGCCGCCTTACCGTTTTCAAATATCATCAGCAGATGTCCGCTGTAATCGGTGGTTGCGACCACGGATACAACATTTTCGTACTCCTCAAATTCAAGCTTGACAGGAATAAAGTCTCCCAGCTCGGAAGCCTTTGTGTCCTTAAAGGCGCTTGCCTTTGTTTTGTATACCTGACACTTGTCCGTAAAGAACAGTAAGTCCGCCTTGTTTGTGGATTCCGCCGCAAAGGACATAACGTCGCCGTCCTTCAGCTTCTGCTCGCTTGCCATGCGCAGGGATTGCTGAGTTATCTTCTTGAAATATCCGCTGGACGACATAAACAGATTTACCGGGTAATCGGGAGTATCGTCCTCAACCTCACCCTCGTCCTCGTCGTTTTCGTAATAAAACATAGTTCGTCTTGGCTGCTTGTACTTTTCGTTGACCTCCTTAAGCTCGTCCACAATGATATTGCTTATCTTTTTGTCGCTTTTGAGGATACCCTCCATTTCCTCGATATCCTTTTCCAAACCTGCGATATCTTCGGTACGCTTTAAAATGTACTCTTTGTTAAGGTGACGGAGCTTTATTTCCGCAACATATTCAGCCTGAATCTCGTCGATACCGAAGCCTATCATCAGGTTGGGTACTACCTCGGCTTCCTCCTCGGTCTCGCGGACGATTTTTATTGCCTTGTCTATATCCAGCAAGATTTTCTGCAAGCCCTTTAAAAGGTGCAGCTTTTCCTTTTTCTTGTTAAGCTCAAAGTAAGTGCGGCGTTTTATGCACTCTTTGCGAAAAGCTATCCACTCGTTCAAAATTTCATAAACGCCCATTACTTTAGGCGAACCGCTTATAAGGATATTGAAATTGCAGGAATAATTGTCCTGTAACGGGGTCATCTTAAACAGCTTTTTCATAAGCTTGTCGGGGTCTGTACCGCGTTTCAGGTCTATAGCAATTTTCAAGCCGTTGATGTCAGTCTCGTCTCTGATGTAGGAAACCTCGCGTATCTTTCCCGATTTGGTAAGCTCGATAATTTTGTCCATTATCGCTTCAATTGTGGTTGTGGGCGGTATCTGCACCACCTCTATACAGTTGGACTCCTTATCATACTGATAGCGGCTGCGAACTTTTATCGAACCGCGGCCTGTGCGGTAAATTTTTTCAAACTCGTCCTCATCGTAGAGCATAAAGCCGCCTCCCGAAAAATCGGGACCTTTCAGCGTACTTAAAATATTATGCTCGGGATTTCTTATCAGCGCGATAGTGGTCTCGCAGATTTCCGAAAGATTGAATGAGCAAACCGCGCTCGCCATTGAAACGGCTATACCAACATTTGAATTTACCAGAACCGAGGGAAAGGTTGCAGGGAACAGCGTCGGCTCGGTCATAGTGTTGTCGTAGTTCGGGACAAAGTCCACCGTATCCTTGTCGATATCGCGAAAAAGCTCGTTGCAGATAGGGTCAAGCTTTGCCTCTGTGTAACGGGAAGCTGCATAAGCCATGTCGCGGGAATATGCCTTTCCGAAGTTGCCCTTGCTGTCAACGTAGGGGTGCAGCAAAGCCTCGTTGCCCTTGGCAAGACGTACCATTGTTTCATAAATGGCGGCGTCGCCGTGGGGGTTCAGCTTCATGGTCTGACCCACGATGTTTGCGGACTTTGTCTTTGCTCCCGTAAGCAAGCCCATTTTGTACATAGTGTACAAAAGCTTTCTGTGGGAGGGTTTAAAGCCGTCTATCTCGGGCAGGGCACGGGACACGATAACGCTCATTGCGTAAGGCATATAATTCTTTTCCAGCGTGTCTGTTATCTGCTCCTCAACGACAATTCCGCTGCCTGCGATATAGGCGTTGGGAATTGAGGCGACGGTTTTCTTTTCGGTTTTTTTACTTTTTTTTGGCAAAACGGTTGCGCTCCTTTATTATTTTTTGTAACTTGCCCCTTGATAGGGACTCAGCAAAGTAATTATCGTATTTAAAATCGGGGTAGAACAAGGGTGCAGACTCAGCCTGCTCACCGCTTCCATGTTGATGGTGTGAACAGCAATAGCATCGGGAACAGCTCCAGTCTGCCCGCAAGCATATCGAATATAAGCACTGCCTTTGCGGGGGCGGAGAAAAATCCGAAATTTGCCGTGGGTCCAACAAGCTCCAAGCCCGGACCTATATTGTTTATCGCTGCCGCAACGGCGGTGAAATTCGTTATCAGATCGTGGTTGTCAAAGGAAATAAGTACCAGAGAAATTATAAACGTCATCAGGTACGCCACCATAAAGACGTTTACCCCACGAACAACCTCGTGCTCAATAGTGTGAGAATTAAGCTTTATCTTTTTGACCTGCTTCGGATGGACTATCGCCAGCAGTTCCTTATGCATACTTTTGAATAGAATCAGTATTCTGGAAACCTTTATACCGCCGCCGGTGCTGCCCGCGCAGGCTCCTATAAACATAACAAGCACAAGAAGCGTCCTCGACAATTCTGGCCATACGTTAAAGTCCACCGTACCGAAGCCCGTAGTAGAAATAAGTGAGGACACAGCAAAAACCGAGTGCCGCAAAGCTTCTCCCGTGGTGCTGAAAAGCTCTTTTATATTGAACGTGATTATTCCCGTTACCGCGGCAACAATTACAAGAAACGCGCATACCTCCGAGTTGAAAGCGTCCTTTATCTTACCGCTTATCAGCAGGAAGTATGAATTGAAATTTATGGAAAACAATATCATGAACACAGTTACCACAATTTGTACCGCAGGAGAAAAGCCTCCCATGCTGTCGTTGCGAACCCCGAATCCGCCTGTACCCGCAGTTGCAAAGGCTGTGTTCAGCGCTTCAAAAGCCGACATATCGCATATCAGCAGGACTATAAACTCCAAAAAAGTCAGCACGAAATAAATTTTATACAGAAGCAAAGCCGTACTCTTTACCCGCGGAACAAGCTTGCTTACGGAGGGACCGGGGCTTTCGGCTTTCATTATGTGCATATTCTGCGCGCCAGAAAGCGGCAGGAACGCCATGATAAACACCAGCACTCCCATTCCTCCAACCCAATGGGTGAAGCTTCGCCACATCAGCATTGATTTAGGAAGACTTTCAACCTCGGCAAGTATACTTGCTCCCGTGGTGGTAAAGCCTGAAACCGTCTCAAAAAGCGCGTCCAGATATGAGGGTATAGCTCCCGAAATGTAGAACGGGACTGCTCCGAAAATACTGAGCCATATCCAGCTAAAGGCGACTATAACGTTTCCCTCTCGGGAGTAAAGCTCCTTGCGGTCGGGCTTTTTCCGTATCATCAACCAGCCTATCAGCAGACATATCCCAGCGGTAAAAAGAAAGTACCAAAACTCCGTTTCTCCGAAGCAAACCGCCGTAATAAGCGGCGCTGCCATAAACAACGCCTCAAATATCAATATCCAGCCCAAAATGTAGGCTATCATTCTAAAATTCATGTTAAATTACTTCCGTTCATTTGAGAATATCGGTAATATCGTGCAGCGCAAGATGATTGGAAACGATCACCACAGCATCCCCCACCTGTATACTGTCCTGACCGTGAGGAATTATAACCTTTCGCTCACGCAGTATCGCCGCAACCAGTACGCCCTCCTTGAATTTCATCTCCATAAGGGGAATATTCACGATTGGCGAGTCCTCTTTTATAATAAATTCCGCAGCCTCGACCTTGCCCTTTATAATGTTGTAAAGTGTCTCAACGTTGCTGCCCATGGTGTTTTTCATGGCTCTTACGTATCGGATTATGGTCTCGGAGGTAATATTTTTGGGGTAAATTATAGTGTCCAAATCAAGATGATTTATAACGTCGCCGAAATCTATACGGTTGATCTTGGTAATAAGCTTTACCTTGGCAACGCTTTTGGCATAAAGAGACAGCAGGATATTCTCCTCATCAAGATTGGTAAGAGCCACAAACGCTCCCGAATTTTCAAGCCCTGCTTCAAGAAGCACATTCTGGTCGGAGGCGTCCCCGTTAATTATAACGACGTCGTTCATAAGGTCTGCAAGTTCCTCGCAGCGGACAGGGTTTTTCTCAATAAGCTTAACATTTATCATTCCCGACCGCAGAAGAATTTCACAAAGGTAGTGCCCTATTTCGCCGCCGCCAACTATCATAACGTCCTTGACGGAATTTGTCTTGTACTTTATCTTTCGGAAGAAATCATTCGCCTTTCTCGGTGAAGCAACTATAGAAATAACATCCTTTTCCTCAAAAACAAAGTCTCCGTATGCAATGTACGCATCGTCCCCACGCTCGACAGTGCAAACGAGAATATCGCTGTTGAACTTTGAGTTTATGTCCTTGACCGCGCAGCCTGCAAGGGGACTGCTTTCGGGGAGACGGAATTTCAATATCTCCAGTCTTCCCTTTGCAAATGTGTCGATCTTTATCGCCGAAGGGAAACGCAATATACGGGCGATTTCCGCCGCCGCCGCGTATTCGGGATTTATTACCATTGCCAGTCCAAGCTCGTCCTTTAAAAACGGCGCTTCTATGTTGTACTGGGGACTGCGGACTCTCGCTATGGTCTGACAGTTACCCGCCTTTTTCGCTATCAGGCAGCACAGCAAATTCAGCTCGTCCGAACCTGTTACCGCTATCAGCAGGTCGGCGCGGGTTATCCCCGCCTCCTGCTGGACAACGTGGGTCGCACCGTTTCCCGCAACGCCCATTACGTCGAAGCGGCTTGCGACCGATTCCACTGTTTTTCTGTCAACGTCAATGACTGTGACGTTGTTTTCCTCCTCGTTAAGCTGTTCAGCAAGAGCCTGACCGACCTTGCCACAGCCTACTATGATTATGTTCATTTTTCAGTACCCTCTTTATTTTTTGGAAATTTCCGCTTTCCAAATTTTATCAGACAACCGGCGCGTCGGTAATGTCTTTCAGCCTGTCAGCAGTTCCGTCCTTTATCATTTCAAGCATATGTGGAACGATATTCGGGTCGAACTGCGTACCCTTGCCGCCCTCAAGCTCCGACCTGATGTAATCATTGCTTAAAGGCTTTCTGTAGCACCTTTCGCTGGACATTGCGTCGTATGTGTCCGCAACGCCGATTATCCTTGCAACAAGGGGAATTTCCTCCCCTGCTATGCCCTCGCAGTAGCCTCCGCCCTCGAAACGTTCGTGGTGGTACTTCGCTCCCTCTGCGATACCTTTCAGTGCAGTAAAGTTTTTCAGTATATCCGCGCCTATCTTCGGGTGAGTCTGAATGACTTCCCTTTCTTCGGGATCAAGCTTGCCCGGCTTGTTGAGGATATGGTCGGGAACACCGATCTTTCCAATATCGTGGAGAAGCGCGACATAGTAGATATGTTCTTGCTCCTGGGGAGACATACCCATACGCTTCGCAAGCTCTCTGGAATATCTTGCCACTCGTATGGAATGTCCGTTTGTGTACTTATCTTTTGCATCTATAGTACCCGCAAAGGTCAGCAGAGACTGCTCAAGAATATCCTGATACTCACGCTGTCTGCGCCGAGCTATTTTGACCTTCGCCGCAGAAATAGGGGTGATAGAACCCATTGCGGCAGCCGCGATCACAAATACGGCGGCAACCCAGAAAATGGGGTGCTCCGTAAGCTTTTTCTGCTTTTTTATATTAATGCTGCAAAATTTATCAGAAGCAGCCGTCGGATCGTCGGGATCTATGACTCTTATATCAAATCTGTACCCTCCTCCCGAAAGATTTGTGTAGCTGACAGAGTCGCTTTTTACTTCCCCCGCCTTGATCTCGCTGCTGTCAAATCCGTTCAGCTTATAGCCTATCCCGAACCTTGTTGTATCGGTATAGGACAACGCCGAAAAGTTCACTGTAATACGCTGTGCATTGCTCGGCACCTTTATATCTGCGGACGGGTTGTCATAAACCGTTCCGTCCACAACTATACTTGTGATTATCACCTTGGGAAGTTCATTGACAGGCGCTGTAAAGCCAAACACGCTTATGCCGTTTCTGGTAGCAAGATAAAGCTTTCCGCCGTCAAGACAATGCCATGTGTTGGCGTTCAAAGAACCTGACAAACCGTACTCAAAGCCGTATGCTGCCGGATTTCCGGTGCCGCCGCCAAGCAAGTCTGCCCTGTCCGCAGCAAGTATGCCGTTATTCTGGAGCAGCCATAAAGTGCCGTCCATAAGATAAAAGTCAAATATGCTGCCCGCGCCTTTTTCAAGGTTCTCCAGCTTTCTGAAAGAGCCGTTTTCCATGTAGTAAAGGCTGCTGCCCGCGCTGATGAAATAGCCGTCCCCCTCGTCGTCTTTGAGCATACGGAGCACCACACCCTCGTTCAGACCCTTATCAAAGCTGTGGGAGACCACCTCGCCGTCCGTCATGACCTCATAGATACCTCCGCCGTCGCTGCCGGCAAATACCGAGCCGCTGTCCGTTTCAAGCAGAGAAAGTATCGCGGGGTACTCAAAGTCAGTAAAGCTTTGGATATTGCCGTCCTTTATAAAGCTAAGTCCGTTCTGCATACCTACAGCAACAGTACCGTCCTTAAGCTCAAGGAATACTCTTGCCCGATCCCCCGCCAAGCCGTCCGCGCTGCTGTAGGAAACCGCCTCGCCGCTTTTGGGATCGTACATTATAACAGGCGTATCGGAGTAAGAGGCAGACCATATCCTGCCGCTGCTGTCGGCAATAATGTGCCGTACACGTATTCCTTTAAGCATATCGCAAAGGATACAGTCCTGTCTTTTCCAGTCCTCGCCGCATACTATGATGCCGCTGTCCGTACCGATATATTTTATTCCGCCGCTTATCGCAACGGCGTTCAGAGTAACGTCCTCCAAACCCGCCTCTGAATTGGGAGACGAGTAGCAGCCCACCGAATATCTTACGATACCCTCGCTTGTGGAAGCAAGCCAAATGTTACCCTCATAGTCAATGTATGCGCTGTTAAGAGAGACTGCTCCCTCGGCTTCGCTAAATTCTTTCACCGTACCGTCCCGGTAAATTATCCCGAAACCGTGAAGACCGCTGACAGTCATCGCACCGTCGCTCATCATTCTCATGCTGTTGTGAGTAACAACATTTTCCATGGTAAAAATTTCCGTCTCAATACCGTTCTCTAAATCCTCCGATGAAAAGCTAAGACGTGCGATTTTATTGTTCGCACTGCCAAGCCAAACGTCTCCGTCCATGCCCGCAGCGACACTGTAAACTGACTCCCCGGCTCCAAGCAGAGCCTCCCCGGAAATTATTTGAACAAGCTTACCGTCCTTTAAAACCGCACAGCCGCCTGAGCTTTCCGCACCCCATACTCTTCCGAATTTATCCGCGGCAACGCTGTATACCGTCTGTCCCGAAAGCTCGGCGATATTGTACACCGTCATAACGCCCTCTTTTATCTCGGCAATACCCGAGTTTGAGCAGGCGTAAATAACACCGCTTTCGTCTTCGGCAAAGCCTCTTACACAAAGGAAATTGTCCTTTGGCTGACCCTCGGGCTGAGATATCACACCGTTTTCACAGACAAAAACTCCCGCGTCGTTAGTGCCTATCCAAAGCCTGTCGGAGGAGTCCTCAAACAACATTCTTACAGAGGACGAGGGGAGTATCCCCTCGGAGCTTAAATTACGAAATTCAGTTCCGTCATAGCGGATAAGTCCGCCGTAGCTGCCGACCCAGACATATCCGTCCGAGGTTTGCAGCACATCGTTTGCCTCGCCTGTGGGCAAACCGCTGCGCTCGTTGAAAACAGTTCTCACATATGGAAGTTCTTCCGCCAAAACTGTTTGTGAAAAAAATACCGAAAAAAGAACAAAAACAATCTGAAATGCCAAAATTTTCTTAATCACGCCGCTCACCTCATTTTAATCAGTGGGAATATACGCAAAAACAAAAATACTAACCTTATTATTTTAGCACTTTTTTACACTTATTTCAAGCTTCATTATGCACAAAAACCAACAAAAACAGTTTACACAATTATTAATTATAAATTTTCCGTTATTTAATTATTAACTAATTAAGGCGAAGGACTGCGATCCTTCGCCTTGAATTATTATTCAAACCTGAATGACTTGAAATCAAAATTGCTGCCGGGCAGGAACGCAAACGATACTCTGCACTTGCCGCTTATGCCGTTAATTGGAAATTCTCTCGGCGTGTATTCATCAGCTCCCGAAAATTCCGCAAGGACGCGTGTCTCGGTCTCCCCTGCAAAGATAACATGAATACTGTTCACAGGAAGCGATGACTTGCCCGTAATAATTACCTTTGAGGGTGACTTCTCCGTAAAGTCAAACTCGCCGAAATCAAGCATAACGTTGTTGCCGATACCTGTAACAGCGTCCGTCTCCTTTGTGAACTTGTCACCGTATATATTTTCGTTTTGAGAGGCGTTTATTTCCGAAAATTCCTTTGCGGACTTTTCAAACACAAAGCCCTTGACATTATAACCGTCCGAAGAAGCCAATACCAGCGTGTGTATACCTTTCAAAACCTTGTTGAGTTTGAAAGTATTAGGCTTGTAAGTCAGCCATTCGGGGGTCTCGTGGTACACAAAATCGCCGATAAGCTCCCCGCCCTTGTCGGGTATGCCGTCGTAAAACCTAAGCTTCACAGGGGTGGTACAGTTGGCAAAAATAGGCACTGTCACCGTATCGCTGCCAATGCTGCCGAAATCCACATTCTCAAAGCCGAACCAGCTTCCGCCCCATGCAAAACCTGCTCCTCTTTCAATGCCGTTGCTGATGTTGCCGCTTTGGACTGTGAATAAGCCGCCCATAACAAATTCATATGGGTCAAAGGACGCCGAACCCAAGCCCTCTCCGCAAAGCTTCAAGGGGCAGAGGATATGGTATTTGTCCGTGCCGTTTTTGCAAAGTCCGCGAAGGTAAAATTCCCCGTCTCCCTTGCATTTTACTGTAACGCTTCCGTCCCCTATATCGGTAATTTCCGCAAGGTTTGAATCAATTCCCAAAACGGTGGTTATTCGGTACTCTATATCCTTTGCGTATGAAGCGTTTGCAGGGTACACAACGGTTTTAAAGGTGATCTCACGCCTGTCGGGAGTAAATGTTCTGTTGTCGCTTTCAAAGGCGATCTTTCTAACGGGAATGTCGTTCTCCTCATCCGGACAAAGCGCCTTTGTATGGGAGTTTTCCTCAGTACAGGAGATACCCTCCGCCGCCTCCGCAGGCAGGGCCTTTATTGTAATGCTGTCACCCTTTACGGTGGGAGATGTGACCGTAACGGTAACGTCCCCCGCTTCTGTCTTGGCTGCAATAATCGCAATAAGCTTGCCCGAAAACAGGCGGCGGGAAGTACCCTTGTACTGCTCATAATCGGTGGAGTCGCCGTTATCGAGACCAACAAGACGACCTGCTCCCGACACGTTTACGAAAACGCGGTTGTTGGCGTTGGCGACAAAGTTTCCGTCCTTGTCAAATGCGGAGATCTCCACAAAAGTCAAGTCCTCACCGTTTGCAAGAAATTCCGTCTTTTCGGGAATAAGCCGCACCTCTGCGGTATCGCCGAAGGAACGCTGAACATCGCGGGCTATCTCGTTTCCGTCCTCGTCATATGCAACCGCCAAAAGCTCGCCTTGACGGTACTCCAATTTTGTATCGAGGGTAAGCTGCTGACCGTGAACGTGGTCTATATCCATTTCACCAACCTTTTCACCGTTGAAAAACAGCTCAACCTTTGGTGCGTTGGACGTTACTCGGACGTCCACCTCCTGCCCCGCCATAAAATCCCAGTAAGGATAAATATGAACAAATGGAGACTTTTTATAGTCCGTCCACTCGGCGCGGAAAATATACGCGCTGTCCTTGGGGAAGCCCGCCGTGTCTATCTGACCGAAATAGCTGTTTTTTGTGGAGTACGGGGTCGGCTCTCCGATATAGTCAAAGCCTGTCCAGATAAACTGTCCCGCGCAAAATTCCGCGTCTCTGTCGGGGATTATACAGGCTTCTGTGCATTTCGCCGCCCAGCCTGTGGTGCTGTTTCCCAAAGCGGAGCATTGCTCATCATCGTCTGAGAGTACGGACTGAGAAAGCGGAAAATGATATATTCCCCTGCTCTGTACCACTGAGGAGGTCTCCGAACCGTAAATGCACCAATCCGGGTGGGCTTTATGGTGCTTGTCGTAAAGCCTTTCCGCATAGTTATAACCGGCAATTTTCAAGATATCGGCGCACTTCTTTGCGTTATCCCACTCCATATAGTTTGAGCCGATAGTAACATAGCCGTTTGCCCTTGGGTCGTGCCTGCGGACAAGTCCCATAAGCATGGAAGTGACCTCCTGACCCCTGTCGTCGGCGTGAGTGTCGTAAATTTCGTTGCCTATGCTCCAGCCGATAAGTGAGGGGTGATTTCTGTCACGGCGCACCCATGATGCAACGTCCCGCGCCACCCACTCAGGGAAGAACCGTGCATAATCGTTATCGGTCTTGGGACGTTCCCACATATCAAAGCCCTCGGAAAGAATGAGGAAGCCCTTTTCATCAGCAAGCTCCATAAGCTCCTCGGCAGGCATATTGTGGCTCGTTCTTATGGCATTTATTCCCATAATCCTAAGCTTGTCAAGCTTTCGTTCCATAGCCGCCCTGTTGAAAGCCGCGCCCAGCGCGCCGAGGTCGTGGTGCTCGCAGCAACCGTGGAGCTTAACATGCCTATTGTTAAGGAAAAATCCATTATCTGTAGTAAATTCGATTTTCCGCACTCCGAAAGGAGTTTTAACGGTCTGTATAATTTCGCCGTCCTGTTTGAGGGAGGTCACAGCCGTGTACAAATGGGGAGCGTCAATGTCCCACAAAACAGGTTCGTCTATTTTAAGGGCGAATGTATTTACGGAATACTTAACGCCCTCCCTGCGTACAGCTTCGGGAATAACGCTTATGTCGCAGGCGCAGCAGGGATTTTCTTTTGAAGCAACAAGTCTGTCCCCGTCAAAAATTTCCTGCACAAGTGAAAGTCCCCCAACCCCAATATTTTCTGGACGGACTGCCTCAACGGAAACCGTCACGTTTCCATCAATGTCCGCGCTGACGTAAACGCCGTCGCTTGTGATATGGCAGTCGGGGTACTCCTTGATGTAAACCTTGCGGAATATACCCGCTCCCGAATACCAGCGGGAATTGGGATTTCTGTGATCCACCCGCACCGCTATAAGGTTTTCGCCGTCTCTTAAAAGGTCGGTAATGTCCGCCTCAAATGTTGAGTAGCCGTACTTCCACTCAAAAGCCTGCTCGCCGTTGACATACAGACGGCTGTCCATATAAACGCCGCCGAAGCGCAGAGCTGTGCGGACACCCTCTTTTTTGGTGACGTCAATAGTTTTTCTGTACCAGCCTGTAGAGGTCTCGTACAAGTTCTCGGTCTGATAGATAAGCCAGTCGTGAGGCAAGTCCACCGCTTTCCAATTAAGATCGTCGGAATACTCCGTTCCAATGGGATTTTTGGAAAATTCCCAGCCGCTGCAAAAAAGCTTTTCCGTATTTTTTATGCTCATAAGTAAACGTTCCCTTCAAAAAATTTATTAAGGCAATTATAATATAAATTGGGACTGTTGTCAAGAGAATTTTGGTTATATTTTGCAAAAAAATACCGTTGCACAGAACCTATAGAGATACGCGCAACGGTAATTTTTATTCTTTCTAATAAACAGTATTGTCATATACTTCCGAACCTAAGTTTATCGCAACAACAGCTCCCGACGACATACTTTCTGCGCTGCTGCCCGCTTTTTCTATATCAATGTCCCGCAGAGTAATATTGTAAATTTTGGCATTTTTCGCGTAACCGAACATACCCGCAAGGCTCGCATAAGGGTCGGTCATTGTCAGACCCTTTATTTCAAAGCCATTGCCGTTATAGCTGCCTGTAAAGGGATTTTCCCTCGTTCCTATAGGCTGCCATTCATCGGAGGAAAGTTCGATATCGCATTGCTGCATATAGTTTTTGTCCAAACCGTAAACACCGCTGCCTATTGCTCTTAGCTGTGCCTCGGTAAAAACGAGGTAATATGTCTTTCCCTTTAATTCAATGGTTTCCATTTCCGTATCATCTCCGTCAAAATGCCTAAGCCCAAGGTAATTCATTGGGTTAGCCTGCCGACCGTTGATTTTGACCTCAAAATGCAGATGCGTACCTACACTGTCACCGGTAGACCCCGCGTAACCAATAACGTCACGCTTATGAACTTTGTCGCCCTCGCTTACGGAAATTTCACTCAAATGTGCGTAAACCGTCTCCATTCCACTGCCGTGGTCTATAGTCACGGAATGACCGTAACCGCCGTTCCAGCCCGTGCCGACCTCTGTAACAGTACCGTCGTAAGCGGCGTAGATCTCCTCGCCCTTTGCTGCTGTGAAATCTATGCCATTGTGACCGTCGCCGTAGTTTTCCGAAATATCTCCTTGGGCAGGGTAGCTTAAAACGGGACTTATATACTCCGCAGGATCAACGTGCCGACCGTCTATACGCACCTCAAAATGAAGCTGCGCTCCGTAGGTATTGCCTGTTTTTCCCGAATAGCCTATAAGGTCTCCCGCGTTTACCTCGTCGCCCTCGCTTACGGAAATTTCGCTCAAATAGGCGTAAACGGTGTGCATACTCCCCGCGCCGTGGTCGATAATAACGCAAAGTCCGTAACCGTTTTGGTCATCATCGGCATTTATGACCGTGCCTTTTCCTGCGGCGTAAACGGGCGTACCCTCTTGTACGGCAAAATCTAAATCAACGTTGTCCTCGCTGTAAGCAGCATTGATATTCGCGGAAACAGGATACTGCAAAGCAGGATATGAGGACTTCAAGGCTTCCTCCGCCCTAAAACGCTCCTGCTCATCAAGCTCGCGGAGCTTCCGCTCGGCTTCTTCGGCTTTGCGTTCCTCCTCCGATTTTCTTTCGACTTCCAGCCATTCCTCGTCAAAGGTAAACACAGCGCCGTCATTGAACCAAGGTATATCACGAGACCGCGCGTCCGTCCGCCGCGAAGCTTTCTCGTTGAACGTAAGCGCCGCCTTTGAGGGTTCGCCTGTGCTGTACGTCTCGTCAAAGCAAAGCTCGCTGCCATCGTCAAAGGTAAGTATCAAGCTGCCGCCCTCGCGCCTGTACTGCTTTTGGCTGCAAAAAGTTGGAATATAGCTGCTAAAAAATTCCTCTATCTGAAAAAGTCCGTTGTCATAAAGCACAATATTTATTAAATTATCGCTTATGTAAACCTCTTCTGCTGACGCGTTTTCGTAAGCCGCCATATACTCGGCGGTGTAAAAGCCGCCCTTGTTAAGCAATAGGTCGGGGTGGACGTATTTTTTCTGCCAAGTAAAGCCCTCCAAAACTACCCCGAAGCTGTCAACGTCATTCGCGCTGTAATCCGTTATCACGGTAAAAACATACCCGCCGTCCGCGGATTTTGCAACAGCCATTTCGTAACTGCCGTCGTTTACCGCCATGTTGTTCATAAGTCCGTCCTCGTCGGGGGCTTCGACCTTTATTTTAGTGTAAAGCTTTACCCTGCCGCCGCTGTTTTCGGTGTACATATCTTCAAGGGTAATTTCATTTATCGTAAAGTCCCCGAAATTCAACACGCTGTCCGCAGCCGTAAAGTCCGACTTGGTTTTCATGCCGAGGATATGTACGCAGTTGTCCCCCGCAGAGTTCACCGTGATTTGGCTTACCCCGCCCAAATAGGCGTTTTGAAAACTCCACTCAAAGTCGTTGTTAAAGGACTCATAGCTGACAACACCCGAATTTCCGTCCGCATTATCGGAGTGCGATATTACCCCCGTTGAGGACGGTGAGTACCCGCAGACAAAATAAGCGGGAATATGCCCGTCAAGGGAAAGATTTTCGTTTCCCGAAATCACTTGATTATAGGATATATGCCCCTCGGGATAGGTCATAGCCGCGTTGTTTCTTATCATAAAGCCGTCGCCTGTCTCCACGGGAATATCGTCAAAGCCGTACAGGTCGATTTGGTATTCCTTAACAGTCTCCCTGTCATATTCCGCCGTCAAATACAGCATACTTTCGGTATCGCTGTGCTTTATCAATCGCATAGGTGCATTAAGCTCTTGCGGATTAACATAAAATCCGCTGTCCTCTCTGTTACCGTAGGTTATTTTCATTGTAACAGTATACTGCTCGGAGGATATTTCAATATCTTCTATCGACAAGCCTATAATGTCCACATAGCTCAAATCAACGCAGCACTGCCTGTCAAGCTCGTTGTTCTTTCCCTGCATACCTACCCACACGGAACGCTCCTTTCCGCTTGCGTCGGGGTCGGAGTTCAATGTCATGGAATTACGCAGCTTGCCGTTGTTATCGTCGTTTACTTTCATTGTCTTGTCGGGAATATTGTTTATAACAACCTTTTCGCCGCTTTCAAAGCTGTAGCTTGTTTCCCCCGCTTCAAGGGTGTCGTAATTCTGCTCTTTTTCTTTGACAAGCTCTGCATTTACGTACACGGGAATATCCTCAAAATCTTTGAGGATAAACGCATAGCCGTTTTCACCGTTTTGGGTAAGCTCATACTCCGCGCTTACTGTATAAACTCTGTCCTTTCCGCCGCCATCAACCGTAAGCAGTCTCGGCTCTTCATCTCCGCCATATCTGATAAGACCGTCCTTTATAGGCTGTACAACGTCCTCCGCAAGAGTAAATTCAAGCTGTGTTTTTAAGAAGCTTTTGCCGTTCTCATTGAAAACCTCCAAGGAATTTATTTTAAGCTCCGTCATATCAACAGCCATAATAAGCTTTTTTAAAGAACCGTCACTGAAGCTGAACGCCGTAGAATCCATACCTTGAACCTCTTCCCCCTCGATAAGCGCTCTTGAATAGTAAACACCGTCCGTTTCGTGAGGGTCGTCGTAAAAGTTTTTGTCTACATAAAGATAAATTTTATTGCCGTTATCGTCTCTAAGGCGGTTGGCTCTGCCGCTTTGGTAATCAACGTACTTTATCTCGTCCTCCATCAAAAGCTCTTTGTTGACATACACGGGAATATCCCCAAAACCTTTCAGCACAAATACATAGTCGCCGTTTTCCCAGTTTTGAGTAAGCTCATACTCGGCTCTTACGCTTACACCCTTTTCACCGCCGCCCTCAACAAAGAACAGCTTAGTCTCGTATTCACCGTCAATCCTGATAAGGTCGTCACGCATAAATAACGTCGGGTTTTCCTCGGTAACTATGTTAAATTCCGCTTTCAGGAATCTTTTGCCGCCCTCCTCGTATATCTCCAAAGCGTTTATTTTAAGTTCGTCAATGTCAATATCCGTAACAAACCTGTTTACCGCGTTTATGTCGAAATCCGCTGCGTTTTCAGGGTCAAAATCGGGAACAGGCTGCGCCTCGAAAAACGCTTTGTCGAAATCATAATAGTCCGATAAATATACACCGCTTTTATCGCTGTAATTGTTTGTTACTGCAAAGTAAATATTATTGCCGTTTACATCGGTAAGCTTTTCGGTAAGACCGTCGCTGTTTGAAAGCTCGGTGTACTCTATCTCTCCACCTGTAGCATCATCTGCACTTTTCGCATTAGTACCCAAAACCACGCAAGCCGCGACCACCACAGCCGCCGCAATAACCGTCACAATTACCGTAGGCTTTTTATATTTCAGGACGTTTCTCACCCTGCCCTTTATACCCGTTTCCGCAAAGGCAAGGGGCAGGAAGCCGTAATTGTCCGCAAGCCCGCTGCGCTTCATGGAAACACGGAGCAAAGCCTCGGAGTACGCCTTTTTCTCCCCCGCGCCGAAAATTTTCAGCACCGCCTCGTCGCAGGAAAGCTCCATATCCCTTGTCATAAGTGCAAAAGAAAGCCATATCAGCGGGTTGAACCAGTGCACCGCCAGCGCAAGAAAAGCCACGGGCTTGACGATATAGTCCAACCGCCTGATGTGTACCCGCTCATGGGCAACGATAAGCTTTTTTTCCTCCTCGAAAAGTCCGCATGGGAGGTATATTTTCGGCGGAAAAAATCCTGCCGAGAAAGCCGTTGAAATTCGGTCGGACTCATAAACGCCCTCCTCGGTCTTTACCGCAGTGCGAAGCCGACCCATAAGAAGTACATATGAAACGATACCGTACAGAGCCATTGCGCCTGCTCCCGCAGCCCATACCGCAAACATTATTGCATACTTGTTCACGGGCTTTTTTGTCGGAACGGCTTCTGCGGCGGTGACGTCCTCCAAAACCGCAGGATAGACGGGAGCGGCAGTCTGATAGCCGTATGTATTCAAATTCGTATGCACAGGCAGGATATTTTCTATCTCGGAATTTTCCGCCATTTGCGGCAGAGTTTCAAGCTGCTCAACCTCTGCGGTACGTTCGGGGACGGCGTTCACAGCGTTAAAAACGCTCAAACCGCTTTCCACCGAAAAGGGACACAGGCAGCGGAAAAATACCACAGCCCACAAAGCGTAAGCCCACCTTTTGGGAGCTTTTTTCATTGCAAGCCGTATCAGCATTACCGCAAAAACCGCAATACCCGCGGTAACGCTTGCTTCAAGAATAATTTTTATAAAGTTTTCCACGGACTATTCCTCCTTTGCCTCGTCTATCATTCTTTTCACGGCGGCGGCTTCCTCTGCGGTTATTTTCCTGCCGTCCAGAAACGCCGCGATAAACGCAGGGAGTGAACCGCCGAAATTTTTCTCCACCACGCTTTCGCTCTCATACTTTGCAACCTGCTCACGCTTCACAAGAGCAGTAACGGTTGCATTCTCGTTTTTCACGAAGCCCCTTTCGGAAAGCTTGCGTATCATGTTAAAGGTTGTGGATTTTTTCCAGCCCAGCCTGTCCAGACAGACCCGTGAAAGCTCTGTGGAATTTATCGGCTCCGCCTCCCATATTATGGACAAAAATCTGTATTCCGCGTCAAAAAGCTTGTATTCTTCCATTGTAAATTCTCCTTTTATACTAATTTCAATTTAAAAAGCGTTCATAAAAATCAAGCAAAAAATTGCGTACATGGTTTTTGCGCAGATTTTTTGACTACGCTTTTGAATTGAAATTAGTATTTGTAAGTACTTCAAATTGGTTTGTTTCAGTAAACCTTATGTAATTAGTTTATCACAACAAACCTCTATTGTCAATAAAAAAGCTGTACAAATTCTGTACAGCTTTTTTGGTTTATTTAAACAAACCTTACAATGCACATGATTTTTAAACGTGCACTATCTCATAAATTTCCTTTTCCTTGTCGGCAGCGATATAGTCATAGAACAATTTCAGACACCTGCCCCGTGAGATAGTCTTGTCATAACCGAACTCCTCACCCTCGGCAATAAGTCCCTTTGCCTTTGCAATGGCAATATATCCGCAGTAGGGGTTGTCCCGCGAAATATTCTTGTACGGCGAAGCAAATATACCCTCGATACCCGCCGCTTCAAAGCAATCGTCCTCGTAACCGTACACATATATTTTGGCAAGCTCGCCGTAGGTAAGCTTCTCTTTCAGCATAGGATTGTCAAAATATTCATACCGACCCAATTCCTCACTGTACTTTCTTTCATTGGGATAAAGTCCCGAAAAGCTGCTGCCGTAAGCCTTGCTGCAAAGCTCCATAAACTCGCCTATGGTAATCGCGCCGTCAGGGTCTAACGTATCGCTGTCGGTAATGCGTACACCGTACTCAAACAACTCGGTTATTTCCTTTTCGTACTTGTGACCCTTTATGTCGGTGTACAAAACCGCCTCTTTTGTCGGCTCTGCTTCTTTTTCAGCGGTGTAATACAAATCGCCGTAGCTTGTGATACGCTCGCCCGTTACCGCATTAATTAAGTAAGAGGACTCAAACTTATAGGTAAGATACACATGAGGAGCAAGCTGCAAGTCGGTAAAGCCCGTGTAATAAAGGTCGGGCTTCATGTGCTCAAAAAGCTTGCTGTAGGCTTCCTTTTCGGAGACAAGGTTTGCTTCGGGGAATTCTATCTCATGATACCTGTGACCGAAGCTGAGCACCTCTCCCCTTGAATTTATCGAAATATTCATATAGTCAAAAACAGCGGGCAGGTCGTTTACATATCTTGTATACCTGAAAGTACCGTTGGTAGTATCCTTTTCTATCTTAACATTCTCGTCATAGCGGTACTCCTCCGCCTTGCCGCCGATAAAATGCTCCGCGGCTTTTTCCGCAAGCTCTAACGCGGATTTTTCATTGAGCTGAGTTGTGTTCTTGTTATTCTTGCCGTAATAATAACTCTTGCTGTAGCTTATTATCTCACCGCTGTATGCGTCCAAAGTAACGTTAAGATAAATGTCATCCTTTTTCTCATCTGCGCTGGTAAATTCAAACCGAAGATACCGCGAGGGGCGGCTCACGCCGTAATCGTCCGTATAGGAGGAAAGGGTATTGCTTTCCAAAACAAGCTCCTTGTTGAAAACTATGTACTCGTCCGCCTTGATTATTTTCAGAGCTTCCTCATAGCTTAAAAACTCGTTTTCCTTTTGCAGAGCGTTAAGCTCCGAGTCGCTTAAATAATCCTCGTCCTCGTAATCTTCAACCGGAGCGCCGGCGCTTACGGACTCGCTTTCGCCGCCCCAACTATAAGCGTCCGTATAGGAAAACTTTTCCTTATCATCATAAAGCGAGGTGTACTTTCCCGTAATGGCGTCTATCTCGTTTTCGCCGCTTACAGTCGGCTCATAGACCGCCAGTACATAAGGCGTATAAACACTTTCACCCGTCTCCTCGTCGTATTCGTATTTGCTGAATATGTCGTAGTACGCCTCTAACGGCTTGCGGGAGGCATAAATGTCCGAAACCTTCTGCACGGTCAGCTTTTTTGAAGCGTCCGGCAGCACCGCGCCGCTCCACCATTTCAGCGAATAATTGATCAGCTCCCCGGTGTCGCGGTCAATAGTTATCGAACCGTAATTGTTGGGGAAATCCACGCCGTTTTCATTTCGGCTTATACTGTACTTGACCGTTGTGCCAAAAAGACTTTTTTCGGAGGAATTTCGTTTTATAACAGGATTGCCCTTTAAATCGGGGTTAAGCTGATAAAGATACTTTTTCGCAAGCGCGTCCTGCTGCCCCGAAGTAAGCCTTGAAAAGCTTGGCTTGCTGCTGCCGCCGCGTTCCGCAGAATAGTGATAATAGCTGCTTATAAAGCCCTTGTAATATTCCACCTTAACATATTCGGCGGAAATGTCCATAGCCAGCTCAAAGTCAATGTCGTCATAATCATAATTGTATTTTTCCTCGTCCTCCTTGTCAACGCGGTACCATACAAAGCAATAGTACGTTGTATCGTACCTCGTCTCGGTGTCATAGGCGAACTTGTCAAGCTCCTTGGAAATGTCCGCACGCTTTTTCACATCGAGAATTGCCTCTCTCATCGCCGTTGTCTCGGCATTTTCCTCCGTTTTAGCGGACGTAACGTCCTCCGAAAATGCGGTAATGCAGGGTACAGACGACACCGCCAGCAGCACGCTCAATGCCGCCGAAATAATTTTTTGGAATTTCATATAGCTTCCTCTCCTTTATTTTTTTGGGTCTCTGCATATAATACAATTCAAAATGGGGAAATTTTTCATTTTTTCTTTTATTTTTTAAAATTTACAATTTAGACATATTTAACCAAATTTACTTTATTCCAAAAAATCCCGCCTGCATATAGGAAAGCCACAAAATTTCCGCCGCCCTGAAGCCGCAGTCCTTCATAAGCTGCAATTGCTCCGAAAGCGTTATCGGGAAATATTCTCTGCCGTATCTGCCGATATGCTCCCCGCATTGTTCGGGTGACCTGCCCTGCTCCAGCTGGAAGCTTTTCCACCTGTCAAGGTAAAGCTTCTGCACCGATTCGCTGTTCGGCGCAAAATTTTCAAAGCTTATAAAAATACCGTTCGGTTTAAGCGCCTCAAAGCATTTCCGCACTGCGCACTCACGTTCCGCGCCCTTAAAGTAATGGTTGACCTGTACAGCAGTTACAACGTCAAATTCGTTTCGGAAGTCCAATTCCCGAACGTCCGAAAGGCAAAACTCCGTGTTTGCCGCCGCAAAGCGTTCCCTTGCAATATTAAGCATTTCCTCGGAGTTATCGCAGAAAACAAATCTTTCCAAATCAAAGCTTTTCAAAACGTACTCGGCAGCCTTTCCGGTGCCGCAGCCAACGTCCAGCCAAGACTTCGGCGGTTGCCTGCAAGCCTTGACCGTACTGATTATCTGTGCAAAAAAATCTTCGTAATACGGCAAAGTCTGCCGTATTTTTTCATCATATTCCGCCGAGTTAAAGGCGGAGGAATTGTCGTTCAAAGCCATACCCCCGATCAGTCAAAATATTTAGCCTCGCCAAACCAAACCGTCCCGTCGAAAGGATAGTAGTCCAAATCGGCAGCGTCCTTACCGCAGACAAGATAGCTGCTCTCATAGCAAATTGGTATAAACAGGTAATTGTCAATAATACGCTCCTCCGCCGTCTTGAACCTTTCAGTACCCTCGGATATGCTTACGGCAGTTTTTGAACTGTTTAAAATTGACATAAGTTCGGGAACTTCACCGCTTTTGAAGCAGCCGCAGCTTACAAAATTCTCCAAAAGTTCATAGGCGGAATCCTGCTCCGCCGTAAGCTCAACAAGCAAAATTTCATAATCGCCGTTCTCCGATTTTTCGTTGTACTCGTTTTCCGAGACCACCTCAACGCCGCAGTCGAAAAGCAGATTGCTGCGCCAATAATCGGTTATTTCGTAAACCGTATCAATTCCCGAAAAGCTGTCGGGGACGGTTATCTTCACATTGTCAACCTCGTCCAGCCGCATTGACTTCAAAGCATTTTCCCAAAGCTCCGCAAAGCCTGCATCGTAAATCGAAAGGGCTCTGTCAGGCACAAGCTCGCGATAACTCCTGCCCTGAACGGTTATTCCCGACGGAATAACGCCGTATGCGGCAGTCAACCCCTGGGGCAGATCACGGGCATACTCCTCCCTATCAATAGACTTTGCCAAAGCCTCCCGAATAGCTTTTCCGCCAAAATATTCGGAATTTGGATTGAACACAAGTCCTGCCGTCCTGTTTTCACTCGGATAGGAAACAGTTTCCGCAAAAAGCTTTTCATCGTATCTATCGACAATACAGCAATCCGTGTCACCCGTCAAAAATCTGTCACGATCTAAAGTACTGTCCCCCGTGATGAAAAAATTCATACTGTACGGATACACATAATTATTTTCGGAATAGGAAACGTTCCGCCTCATTATGATGTAATTGTTATCCCAATATGGATCAAAATTCCACTCTTTCAGGTAGAACGCTCCGTTTGAAGCGACCGCGTCCGCCGCCATGCCATAACGCCCCTTTGAAAAAACAAAAAACTTCTCGCAGCAGGGCATTGCCGGACTTCTTGCAAGCAGCGGCAAAAAATCGTAATAAGGGTACTCCAAAGTAAACTCAACAGTATAGTCGTCAAGCGCCCTTACTCCCAATTCATCAAGACCTTTAGCGCCGTTCAGTACGGCGCCGCCGTTTTTTATGCAGACGTAATCCTTGCCGTACGGCGAATTTATTTCGGGGTCAAAAAGCCTGTGGAAAGCGTACACAAAATCGTCTGCCGTAACAGGCTCGGAGAATTCCGCGAGGCTCTCCCATTCCTGCCCCCTTCTCAAATAAAAGGTGTATATCAATCCGTCATCGGACATAACAAAGCTTTCCGCAGCCGCGGGGACTATTCCCCCCTCCGGCAGAATTTTTACAAGTCCCTCCATCATATTCCGTATTATCATCAGGGACTCCTTGTCCTCGGCAAGCTGCGGGTCAAGATTTCGCGGATTGTTTTCAATATTCATTTTAAAAATATGCCCGGAACCGTCGTCCTCAGCGCAGGACGGCATAAGCGCTGCCAAAAAAATAAACAAAAAAATAAATGCTGTACGTCGAATATGTTTCAAAGCGATACTCCTTTGCGTTTTTTACATATTCTAATATAGCATTTTTTTTAATATTTTGCAAGGGTTAAATGTCCGTTTCCACAACTTTTTTTTCAGCAAGACTTTTTTTCACGTCAATTATCCGCTGATTTGAGCTTCCGCGGAATTTAAGCAGAATATCCCGCTTGTCAATCTGAAAAGGACCGTCCACCAAATAATCTGTAACTGACAGCAGCTCGCTGTAGAAATTGTCGTGATCTGCATTTTCGGTAAGGTATTCAAAAGTGTACCCCGTATAGGCAACAATGTTCATGCCCAGCTTTTTAATCTCCGACGCAAGCTCGTAAAGCTGCTTTGCCTGACAAAACGGCTCGCCGCCGCTTAATGTAACACCGTCAAGAAGCGGGTTGCCTTTGATCTTTTCAAGCAAGCTTTCAAGCGTAACCGTCTCCCCGCCGTTAAAATCATGGGTCTGCGGATTATGACAGCCCTTGCAGCGGTGAGGACAGCCCTGCACAAAAATCGTAAACCTGATCCCCGGACCGTCCACAATGGAATCGTTGACGGTTCCGGCAAGCTTTAAAGTATCGTTTATCATATTTTCATCTTCCTACTGCTTGATTATTTTCGTAATATCGTCATTTTTACCTGCAAGACCCAGCGCACTGTCAACAGGAAGAGAAAAACAGATACCGCGGTATTCCGTAAGTATGCCTGCCTTGTCAAGAATGCCCTGCATAACATTTTCTCTGTCCTCACGTTCAACAACGATAAGGACTATATCCTTCTCGGGCTGAATAGATATACCCAAAAACTTTGCGGCTTCCTCTCCGCCAAGACCCAATCCGTGGAGCAGCGTTCCTCCGCGCGCTCCTGCGGCTTTGGAAGCAACCTTTACAGCTTCAAAGCCTCCCCTGTTCACTATGGTAATTATAAGCTCGTATTTTGGCTCGGTCATTTCAGCGTTTCCCTCCGTTTCGGCGTTTGTTCCGTTTAAGGCGAACGCCAGTCCCGACGCCCCCGAAACGGGTACTGCAAAGGCGATCCCCTTTCCTGCGCGGCTAAGTGAAAGCCTGTCGTTAAAAAGCTTGTACAGATCCAAAACTGCGCTGTTTGCCGCAAAAGTAACAGCGATTATTTTTTTATTGTCGCCCAAGCCCAGATAATCCAGCATTTCGCTGTCCGCAGAACCGTGACCGTGGAGCATAAAACGGCAGGGCAGATTTTCCTTTTCAAAAATATCCCTGACGGTCTGCATACAGCCGTATTCGGCGATCAAAAACATTGCTTTCATACGCCTGCGCTCCTTTCCGCCGCTTGGGGGAACATAGCTTTATCGCAGCTTTCGTCAAGAACAATTGGGAAAGCAGCCTGCCCGATTTGAACGCTCTGCACCGCTCTTTCGGCAGGAGCAGACGCTTTGAACCTGCTGACAAGACCCAATATCTGAATCGTCAAAAGCGGAGTCATTGCTACCATTGCAACAATACCGAAAGCATCCGCGGCGATATCTCCACCCGATACCGCGCTGCACGCGCCCATTGCAAGGGGCAGCAGAAACGTTGCCGTAAGTGGTCCCGAGGCAACTCCTCCTGCGTCAAAAGCCACGGAAGTAAATATCGGCGGAACAAAGCAGCTTATTATCAGTGAAAATGCATAACCGGGAATAAGAAACCACATTATGGAAACTCCCGTCAAAACACGTATCATGGAAATGCCCACCGAAACAGCCACGCCCAAGGAAAGACTTATTTCCAGCGAACGCGCGGATATCCTTCCCTCTGTTATGTTTTCGACCTGCTGCTTTAAGACGTGCACAGCAGGTTCTGCCGAAACAATAAAGTAGCCTATGAGCATACCTATAGGCACAAGAAGCCATGAAAAACGTCCGCCGGCAAGGCTTTCGCCGATATACTGACCCAAAGGCATAAAACCAACGTTTGCCCCGGTGAGAAAAAGCACAAGACCGATATATGTAAAGCCTATGCCCACAAATATCTTAAGCATGGTTTTTTTGTCAAGCTTCAAAAACACAACGTTAAATATCAGAAAGAACACAACTATCGGCAAAAGCGCGGAAGCAACGTCCTTTATATAGTGAGGAAAATTTTGTATAAACTCCCGAAACGCCTCAGAAATAGTGTTATAGTCGTTCGGGTGGGAAAGCTCCTGCTGAACTGTTTCGGTGTTGTTCAAAGCGCCTAAAATAAGCACGGTAAGTATCGGTCCTATTGAGCAAAGTGCAACCAAGCCGAAACTGTCCTCCGCAGAGGTCTTATCGCCGCGGATAGAGGAAAGTCCCAAGCCCAGAGCCATGATAAAGGGCACGGTTATGGGTCCTGTGGTAACTCCTCCCGAATCGAAAGCGGCAGGGATAAAGTCCGCCGAAATAACCGGAGAGCAAGCGAAAATAAACACTATGCTGTAAAAAATTATAAACAGCACGGATATTTTAAACTGCAAAAAAATTCTCAGAAAAGCAAGAACAAGAAAAAATCCCACACCTACGCCCACAGCCCATACCATGACCGTTGAATCCACTATCGGGGTCTGCTCCGCAAGTACCTTTAGATCCGGTTCGGCAACTGTAACAAGTACTCCGATTATGAAGCACACCGGAAGGATAAAAAGCATCTTTCTTGATTTTGTAAGCTGTGCGCCTATCTTCTCGCCGATGATCATCATAGATGTATCTGCGCCGAGAGTGAACATACCTATCCCCAAAATAAGGAAAACAGTGCCCACAAAAAACATGAAGAAAAGCTCGCCGCTGACGGGAACTATGGTTACTGTCAAAAGAAAAACAACCGCTGTCACAGGAAGCACCGAGCTGAGTGATTCCTTGATCTTTGCAATAAGATTTTTCTGCAAGAACTTTCCTCCTTTTTATTTTACTTTCTGTGCGGGGACGCGCTTACTACAGCTATAGCCTTTGCAACTGCAACGTCTATATCAACCGTGTTCTGAATTTTTGTAGCATTAAGCTTTGTGAAAAGCTCACCCTTTCTGGAATTGACATACTTAGGCTTAAGCGTATTCAGCGCCATAGCCATCATATCGCCTCTGCATGTGTCGCACTTGCAGCAGTCAACGTCTTTTAAGAACAGCTCCAAACGCTCCTTTACAACTTCCTCCATTACATTTACAACATTAAACTCCGCTGCGTTGGTATCTGACATTATTCAACATTCCTTTCCGAAAAACTTGAAAGCGATGACAGAATCGACCTGTTGATCTTATATATTCAAAACATTTCTGCTTTCAACCATGAACGATTAGATATCCACATTTCTGTTAATTATTTCTATGCACATTCTTCCGTTATGATACGGACACTTCCATGGGTTTACCATGTCTACCGTCTGCATTGGTTCTCCCTCGAATGAAACCTCTCCCCACCATTCTGAATTTTCTCTGCTGTCTGTCTGCTTAGTCTCTATCCATTTAAAAACGGTCTCCGCAGCGTCGATAAACTTCTTTTCGCCGCCCTGCTGAAAAGCGTTCACAAAGCCCACAACGCTTTCCGCCTGTACCCACCAAACGCGTTTTTTGTCTATTTTATCATTTTCGCGCTCGTTGTTTACCGCTCCGTTTTCAAATGCTATATCAAGAATATTTTCCGCAATGCGAAGATTTATAAAACGCCAGTCCGCCATGAGACGTCTGTCGCCTATAACCTCGCAGGCGCGGTCTATGAGCCATGTCGCTTCAATATCGTGACCGTAAGAATGGATATCTCCTATCTGGTTAAGCTCGCGGTCGAAAAATACTCTTAAGCAATTCTTTTCGCTGTTGAAAATCTTTATTTTGGCAATTTCCAGCAGGAACATCAGCCGCTCCTCTATTTTTGCGCTTACCGAATTATTGCAGGCTTTAAGCAGCACTGTATAGGCTTCGATAAGGTGGAGTACGGTATTCATAGTTTTGTCCGCCATAAGACCGTTTTCCGAAAGCGCGTCATTGGGAACTATCTTCCAGTCAACCGACATTGCCTCAAGGTACGCAATATCATCGGTGCACTTTTCCTCAATTGTTTGGAAAAGCTCAAGAGCCAGATCAAGAGCCGCCTGCTCCTTTGAAGCAAGGTAGTACTGCGATAAAGCGTACACCGCAAAAGCTTGATTATAGGTATGCTTCATGGTGTCCGCAGGCTTGCCGTCATATGTCATCATCCAGTAAACGCCGCCGTTTTCCTTATCAACACATTTTTTCAAAAACTCAAAAGCGTGCTTAGCGTTGTCAAGCAAAGCCTCGTCCTCCAATGTCATATACGCCGCGGAATAAAACCATAAGATCCTTGATGTGAGGATAACGCCCTTATCCGCTTTTTTGTCCACCTGCAAATCGTTGTTCACAAGCCCGTAAAAGCCGCCGTTTTCATCGTCCCGAAGCTTGTTCCAGAACGGGATAATACGCTCGGTAAGCTCTTTCTTGCATTCATTTACCAAAACTGCCAAAATAATTCCTCCTAATCGGAAAATTTATTCATAACAAGCCCCGTTATGAGCTTGGGATAGAAATACGTGGATTTCTGCGGCATTTTCTCCCCTGCCGCCGCAACGTCCCGAATTTCGGAAACCTTTGTGGGATTGAGGATAAAGGAGCAGTCCGCGCCGTCCATATCCACCGCCTCAAGCGCTTCCTGGCGAGAGCGTGTGTATGTGAGATTTTTCTGATTTGCCATATTTTCTTTGTCAATTCCCAAAATTCTCTCCAGCACAAGACTGTGCAGCACCGTCACATCAAGCCCGCAGTAAGCCTCCGACATATCCGGCAGGAGCCTTTTGACTGCGCCCTCGTCCTTTAATGTCATTACATAGCACTTACCGTAACCCGTGTACATCGCAAATGCTTTTTTGCCCTCGTCGTAAAGCTGATTTAAAGCCGCCTGCATACGCTCCTCACCGGGAGCTTCCGCAATGGTGAAGTATGGTTTGCAATCCTCTATTACCTTTTCAGCATTAAAATTTTCAAGGTTCTTGACTATCCTATGGGTCGGGAATACCACAAGTCCCTTATTTTCCATATTTACAAGCATCATGGCAATATAGCCGCTGCTTTCCGTTCCCTGCTTTTTGTGGAAATTCAAAGCCGTCTCATATCGGTGATGACCGTCCGCAATATACAGCTTTTTATCACGGAACGCCTCCGTAACGCTTTTGATAACTCCGCTGTCCGAGACCCTCCACATTCTGTGAACTGTGCCGTCAGGGTCAGTTACCTCCATGTCCGGCGCGCCCTTTGAACAGCCGTCTATCATACCGTATACAGAGCCGTCCCCGTCCATATAAAGCGAGTATATCTGACTGAAATTGCAGAAAGTCTCACTCATAAGGTTAAATCTGTCCTCCTTTGCTTTGGACAGCGTTTCCTCATGCGGCAGAACGATCCCCTCCGAAAACTCCACCAGCTTCACAAGGGTCACAAAGCCTTTGAGCCTGTTTCTAATGCCGTTTGCCGAGAAAAGCATTTCGTATACATAAATGCTGTCTTCACCGTCGCAGCTAAGGATTTCCTTATCAAGCCAATCCTTAAGAGTTTTCCCAGCCTCTTTGTACCGCTCGTCGCCGCCCTTCGGCAGCTCAAGACGGATAATGTTGCAGGGATTTTCCTCAATATATTTTTCCCTCTGACTGTCGGAAATAATATCATACGGCGGACACACCAATTCATTCAGATCGCCTGCCGCCGGGGTGTACCTCATACCCTTGAAAGCCTTTATTTCAGCCATTTTGTTTACTCCTTTTATGCAATTTACGATGTGCAGTATCTATAATTTCCATGTACCATTTGTGAAATTTTCAAAACGTCACCAACGGAACGTAGGAGGACACTGTCCTCACTTAAGATCCATACCGCAGCATTTCTTGTACTTCTTGCCGCTTCCGCAGGGGCATGGGTCGTTTCTTCCGACCTTTGCTCCCACCTTTCTCGGCGCAGAAGCAACCGTTCCGTCGCTGCCGGTGTCCATAGGCTTCATGACACGCTCACGCTGGGGAGCTGCGCCGTTTTGCTGAACTTGAATTGTGAACAGCAAGCGGACAGTTTCCTCGCGAATAGATTCAACCATAGCGTCGAACATCTCGAAGCCCTCGAAGCGGTACTCAACAACGGGGTTTTTCTGACCGTAAGAACGCAGACCGATACCGCGTTTGAGTTCGTCCATATCGTCAATGTGAGCCATCCATTTAATGTCAACAATTTTCAGCAGAATAACTCTTTCAAGCTCCCGAAGCACGTCGGGACCCACCTTTTCTTCTTTCTTTTTATAGAAATCCAACGCTCTGTTCACAAGCTTATCAACAATATCCTGCTTGGAAGTGTTCTCCAATTCTTCCGTAGTAAATCGGAAATCCTCGTTTACCGTAAACAGACCCATAAATCTGTCGCGGAGGCCCGCCAGATTCCAGTCGTCCTTTACGCCGTCGTCGAGAAGATACTGATCGACAGTCTCGGAGATCATGTCCTGTATCATCTTTATGATATACTCATGGATATCCTCTCCGTTAAGCACCTTTGCACGCTGACTGTAAATGATCTGCCTTTGGGCTGACATAACGTCGTCGTAGTTAAGCACGTTTTTACGTATAGCAAAGTTCCTGCCCTCTACCTTTTTCTGGGAGGACTCGATCACCTTTGAGAGCATTTTCGCCTCAATAGGCATATCCTCCTCCACGCGGAGGGCTTCCATCATGCCCGTAATTCTGTCGCCGCCGAAAAGACGCATAAGATCGTCCTCCAAGGACAGGAAGAAACGGCTCTCGCCCACGTCTCCCTGACGTCCCGAACGTCCGCGGAGCTGATTGTCGATACGGCGGGATTCATGCCGCTCCGTACCCAAAATGAAAAGTCCGCCCGCTTCCTTGACCTTTTCAGCCTTTTCCTTGACCTCGTTGTTATACTTATCGTAAAGCTCGCGGTAGACCTTTCTCGCTTCAAGAATTTCCTCATTGTCCGTCTCCGCATAGCTGATAGCCTCATTTATGAGACCGTCCTCCATGCCCCGCTTTTTCATTTCAGCTTTCGCCATAAACTCAGCGTTACCGCCGAGAATGATGTCGGTACCGCGTCCCGCCATGTTTGTGGCGATCGTTACCGCGCCGTATTTTCCTGCCTGTGCAACGATCTCCGCTTCTTTTTCATGCTGCTTCGCGTTGAGGACATTATGCTTGATGCCCTTTTTGGAAAGCATTTTTGAAAGCGTTTCCGACTTTTCGATAGAAACCGTACCCACAAGCACAGGCTGACCCTTTTCATGACACTCCTCTATCTGACGGATAGCCGCAACAAACTTGCCGTGCTCCGTTTTAAACACAACATCGGGGTGATCTATACGCTGAACGGGTCTATTTGTCGGTATCTCGATAACGTCCAGCTTATAAATTTCCTTAAATTCCTCTTCCTCCGTCATAGCCGTACCTGTCATACCGGACAATCTCTTATACAAACGGAAATAGTTCTGGAATGTAATGCTCGCCAGTGTTTTCGACTCATGAGCGACCTTTACGCCCTCCTTAGCCTCAATAGCCTGATGCAGACCGTCGTTAAAACGGCGTCCCATCATAAGACGACCGGTAAACTCGTCAACGATAACGACTTCCCCGTCCTTGACAACATAGTCGATATCTCTTTTCATGATACCGTTGGCTTTAAGAGCCTGGTTCACATGGTGCAGAAGAGTTGAATTATCTGCGTCGAAAAGGTTGATGACATTGAAGTACTTCTCTGCCTTTTTAACGCCCTGACGCGTAATTGTGGCAGTTTTTGCCTTTTCATCAATAATGTAGTCGCAGTTTTCCGAAGCTTCCTCCTGATCCACCTTGTTGTCCATTTCCACAACAATATAGGGCTTCAAGGTTTTGGCAAATTTATCCGCAAGGGTATAAAGCTCTGTGGACTTATCGCCTCGTCCCGAAATTATAAGCGGAGTTCTTGCCTCGTCTATGAGGATAGAGTCCACCTCGTCCACAATGGCAAAGTGGTGCTCTCTCTGGACTTTTTCGCTTTTGTATATTACCATATTATCACGAAGATAGTCAAAACCGAACTCATTGTTAGTACCGTAAGTAATATCGCAGTTGTACGCCTCACGCCTCTGATCGTTGTTCAGATCGTGCAGGATACAGCCGATAGTCAAGCCCAGATAGCGGTACACCTTGCCCATTTCCTCCGACTGGAATTTCGCAAGATAGTCGTTTACAGTAACAACGTGAACACCCTTACCCTCCAGCGCGCAGAGATAGGAAGCACAGCAGGCAACCAAAGTTTTACCTTCGCCCGTTCTCATCTCGGCGATACGTCCCTGATTGAGGACGATCGCGCCTATGATCTGAACAGGGAAAGGTTTTTTGCCCAAAACGCGCCAAGCAGCCTCACGGACTGTGGCAAGCGCTTCGGGAAGAATATCGTCAAGGGTCTCGCCTTTGGCAAGTCTTTCCTTTAAAATACCCGTTTGTGATTTAAGTGTTTCTTCGGACATAGCCGAATATTCGTCCTCAAGACCAAGGACACGGTTCTTGATCGGTTCTATTTTAGCAAGCTCTCTCTTGCTGTAGCTTCCGAAAAGTCCGTCAAAAATTCCCATTAAATATTCCACCTTAAAAATTAAAAGTTTTTCCGTTTTTTTAAATACATATTTATTATAACCGATATTGAGCAGTTTGTCAACTTTTTTTTAACAACACGTAAAATACAGCTTCAAAAAAGGATTTTCGGCGTATCCGAGCAAAATTTGTCTTGACTTTAAGAAAAAATTGGAGTAAAATTTTACATAAGAGGATACAAATTCGGCACAGCAAGGAGGCGGAGGATATGATATGTGCAAAATGCGGGAATACAATGCGGGAAAACGCCAAATTCTGCCCGTACTGCGGAGAAAAGGCGGAAACAGCCGCAGAAAAAGCCGGAAATGCGGAAATTGCCGAAGAAACACAGGAAAAGGCTTGCCCGAACGAGAAAGACCGTGTGGAAGAAAGCTTGGAGGAAGCCGCCGAAAACGTTCAAAATACGGAAACTGCGGAAATTGTAAAGGAAACACGGAAAACGCCTCCCGCAAATGGGAAAAAGACGGAAATTTCCAGTAAATTCAACGAAAAGGACGGTCTTTTCGTTGTTTCCGAAAAGGCTTCGGAAACATCGGAAACAGAACAGTCAGCCGAGGAAAAAGCGGAAATTTGCTCATTTCCGAAAAGGAAATTTCCCGTTTTCAAAACAATTGCCGCCTTTCTAATTGTGTGTATTTTCTCCGCGTCTGTATATTTTGTATCTGACAAAGTTATCCCCTCCATAAGATATAAAAATGCGGAAAAGCTTTTTTTTCAAGCGAATTACATCGCTGCGGAGGAAATATTCGCTGAACTTGGTGATTATGCCCAAAGCGCCGACTATATAATAAAATGCAGGTACGAAAAGGCTTCGGAATTAATGGCGAACGGACGATATCCCGAAGCGGCGGACGCTTTCACAAGGCTTGACGGATATGAAAATTCCGACGAGCTTGTACAGGAATGTATGCTGAAAATCGCGGAAAACTACATGGAAAACGAGGAATTCGAAGCGGCGATGTCGGTATATAAGGCGGCTGGAAAGGGCGAGCTTGCAGAGACTGCCGCTGCCGAAAGAGCGGAAAAATATGCCGAAAACGGCGATTATTTCGCCGCTGCGGAGCTTGCGGAAAAATACTGCGGAAACGGTATTTCTGCGGAATATTTCTATCTCGGCGCTGACAAAGCCCGAAAGGACGGAGATTTCAAGACGGCTGCGGACAGCTTTTATCAGCTTGGAGATTACAAAAATTCCGCAGAGCTTGCAGAGGAATGCACGTATGAGTTCTATCGCTCGGAGTATGCCGAAAACGGCGCTTCGGAAGAAACCGCAAGGGGCTTCTATTTCCTTGGAAATTTCAGGGACTCTCACGATATGTACCTTCAGAACTCTTACGAATACGGGGCTAAATGCTTTGAACACGGTGATTTCGCGTCAGCGGCGGCTATGTTCAGAAACGCGGCGGGTTACAAGGATTCGGGCGGACAGCTTTATCTTGCAAGATATGAACTTGCTAAAAGCATTGAAAACAACGACCCGTCCTCGGCAAAGTCAATTTTTTCCATGCTTGGCAACTACCGTGACAGCGCGTCCCACAAAAGCTCTGCGGCTAAGAAAATTACCGAAAGCTGGTATGCCGACGGCTATACCTCCGTCGGCGATTACTGCACGACGGTTTTCCGCAGAAACGACCTGCTCACGGTCTACTGCACGGCAGGAACCGATTCCCAGTCGGGACCTATATCGCTTGTTCTCACCATGACGGACAAAAACGGAACTGCATCCTCGGCAGAGTATGAGGATCTGCGGAACAGCGGTTCTTTCAGCGTAAGCTTCCCGCTCAGCGAAGCTTCAAAGGGAAAAGCTGAAATTTCCGTTTCAAGAAAAGACAACGGAGCTGTGCTGAGGAATTTTGAAATAACGGTCGCCGAATAAAAAGGCGTAAAAATTGCACATAAAATTGTGAAAATACTGTACAATATTTTTTAAAAATATAGTGACAAATTCAAAAAAATATGTTAAAATAAATAGTAATCGTTTATATTTTCTTTTTGGAGGTCGTTTTCGTTGAAAAAATTCCGCAAACTTCTCGGTGTAATCATGGGGCAGCCGGACGCACCCTATCAGGCAAAGCTTTTATCAGGCTTACTTGAGGAGGCGTTTTCGCTTAATTATGATGTTGCGGTTTTTTCTACGTTTACAAAGGACAAAAACTCTCAAAGCTGGTACGACGGAGAACTGAATATTTTCTCTATGATAAACTATGCCGCTTTGGACGGGATATTTTTCGTACCCGATACGCTGCGTATTGACGACGCTGACAAAAAGATTGAGGCGGACATTATAAAAAGCTTTAAAAAACCTGTTATTTCGGTAGACATCGAGAGCAGACAATTCACAAATATTTTTACGGACGACATTCAGAACATAAAAAAAATCATCTCGCATCTGATAGAAGTGCATAGGCTCACCGATATTGCTTTTATGACCGGAATAAAGGGACATCCTCATGCTACAAACAGACTTACTGGGTATTATGAAGCATTGATAGAGCATAACATTCCGATTGACAGAAGCCGTGTTTTTTACGGCGATTTCTGGTACAACAAGGGCGAAGAAGTCGTTCAGGCTCTTATAAACGACAGCAGACCTATGCCGCAGGCAATAGCGTGTGCAAGCGACACAATGGCGATAAGCGTGTGCGAGGCTTTGAAAGCGAGAGGCTACAAAATCCCCGAAGATATTGCCGTTACGGGGTACGACTCTATTGAAGCGGGTATAAATTACGTTCCCGGCATAACCTCGTCGGATATTCCGGCGGACGATACTGGAAAGCGCGCTGCACGGCTTATGCACAGCCTGATCTCGGGAACAAAATTTGTTGATGATCCCTGCGGAGCGGAAATAATTATAGGCAAAAGCTGCGGCTGTTCAAAAAATCCCGCAGAGGAAATGCGAAGAAGGCAAAGATCCTGGCAGGACAACGACGCTTCAGGAGATTTCAACTCTACATATAACTTTATGCTGGAATCGCTTATTTCCGAAAAAGACCTTGAAAAATATATGCACGCATTAGCTTGGTATACATACTATATCGGAAATAACACTATGTTCTGTCTTGCACTTTGCAATAACTGGGATAATCTCGGCGAGACTGACTTGAACTTGCAGTACAGAAAGGACGGCTATTCAAAAATAATGAGCCTGCCGCTGCGAAAAATGGGCGGCGCACATGCAGTCGAAAATACAAAGGTAAACCCTGAATTTACATTTGAGCTTTCGGATATGCTGCCGATGTTATATGAACGGCGTCCAAAGCCGACGGCATTTTTCTTTAACCCTGTGCATTTTAACAGGCGCTGCTTCGGATATTCGGTATTTTCTTACGGCGACAGCACAGCTTCAACTTATCCGAGCTGCTACTCTCAATGGGTGAAATATGTCTGCGTATCGCTGGAAAGCCTGCGGCGGCAGAGAAATCTTATGTACCTTTACAAAAAAATGGAGGACAACGCTGTTACCGATCTGCTCACGGGTATCTATAACAGAAACGGCTTTAATCTTTACACGGAGGATATCCTCAAAAGCATAAGAGACAAGGGTGAAAACCTTATTGTGATCCTCGGCGACATGAACAATCTTAAATACATTAACGATACCTTCGGGCATATAGAGGGAGATTTTGCAATAAAGTCTGTGGCGGAGGCTTTCAAGAGCGTCTGCGGAAAAAATATGTCCTGCTTCAGGATAGGCGGCGACGAATACGTTCTTATCGGCGGGACTGCTTCCTCCGAAGAGGAAGTTGACAAAATTTCCTCTTCTATTATGCGGTGCCTTAAAATAGTGAACGATACCGCCGACAAGCCTTATTCCATAAGCGTAAGCATAGGGTCGTTCTTCGGCAGCCCCGATGAGTACGATACTATTGAAAAGCCTATTGCTATAGCGGACGAGAAGATGTTCAAGGCAAAACAAAAATTCAAAAAGGACGAGAATTTTGATTATCGGAAACAGCGCAAGGCTGAGCCTTGACCCTTGTCACCCCCGATGTTAATTATAACATCTTCTTACATACCAATGCCCCCTCAAGGGGGCGGGGTAATTTTTTGTTTAACGTAATTTTATATTTTTCACAAATTCCGGTTTAATTATTGTGCAATACGACTATTGACTTTTTTTACGGTGTGTTGTATAATCATATTATCAATTTAATATAATAAATTCTGTGAGCAAAAGTAAGTAGCAGATATGCTGATGAATCAGAGAATCCGACGGCGGTGTGAGTTCGGGTCATAACGGTATCTGTGAATGGATTTGTGAGAAGCAACGGCAAACGGCGTTTTTGCGCTTAGTAGTCTGCGCCGATTTCCTGCGTTAGTGGATAGGGTATAACTGCAAGTGCGGCGTACTTGAACGTTCTGTTAAGTATTTGCGTCTGCTTTGTATCCAACGAGGCGGATTTTTTTATTCCGCAAAATCGGGTGGCACCACGAGGTCTATCGTCCCGACTGCCGAATTATCGGCGTGTCGGACTATAGACCTCTTTTTATTTGAAAGGAGTTTTAATATGTTGTATCCAACTAAGGAAGAAGTTAAGAATTTGCTTTTAAGCTATAAAACAGTCCCTGTGTTTTACGAGACGCTTATTGACAGCTGCACTCCTGTGGGCTTGTTTGCAGCTTTGAAGGAACGGTTCGACAACTGTTTTATTCTGGAAAGCGTTGACAATTCCGACCAGTGGGGACGTTACTCCTTTATAGGCATAGATCCCAAAATGGAGATACAGATCTACGGCGATGAAGCTAAGATAATAAATATGGGCAAGGACGGTCCGACCTGTGAAACTAAAAAGTGTCCGAACCCAATTGAATTGTTTAACAGTATACTCAGCAAGCGAACTTCTCCCGTGTTTCTGAACAGACCAAAGCTTACGGGCGGACTGATAGGTTATTTCGGATATGATACGGTACGCCATTTTGAAAAGAAGCTTGTAAACGTCCCCGAAGACGATCTTGGAATGCCCGACGCTAATATGTTTCTGTACGATGAGATAGTCGCATACGACCACCTTGCAAATAAAGCAATAATAATTCTTAACATAAACGAGGGAGACGACGTTGACAAGGCATATGATGGCTGTCTCAAAAAGTCCGCAATTATAGGGCAGATACTTGCCAAGGCGGGAGCTGCTCCCCGGACTGACGGCGGCAGCAAGGAAATAAAGGTCAGTTCAAACGTTACAAAGGAAGAATACATGGCTATGGTAGAAAAGGCAAAGGAGCACATCATTGACGGAGACATAAGCCAGGTGGTGCTTTCACAGCGGTTTGAGATAGACGATCCTCCTGCTCCCTTTGATGTATACCGTATGTTAAGGGCGACAAACCCCTCCCCTTACCTTTATTATTTCGATCACGAAAATTACTGCATTGCAGGGGCGTCTCCCGAAATGCTGGTGAATGTTACAGACGGGGCTGTGGTAACAAAGCCCATTGCGGGTACTGTCGGCAGGGGCAAGGACGAAGCGGAGGACAAGGCTTTCGAGCAGCAGCTTTTGGGCGACCCCAAGGAACGCGCCGAGCACACCATGCTGGTAGACTTGGGCAGAAACGACGTAGGAAAGGTTTGCAGCTTCGGCACGGTGAATGTTACCGACTTTATGCGTGTCGAGCGTTACTCAAAGGTAATGCACCTTGTTTCTGACGTTCAGGGTCAGCTTGCAGAGGGCAAGACCGCTCTTGACGCACTTATGTCGGTGCTGCCTGCGGGTACGCTTTCGGGAGCGCCGAAAGTCCGCGCTATGGAGATAATCGACGAGCTGGAAAATAAGAAAAGGGGGCTTTACGGCGGAACGGTGGGATACCTTGCTTTCAGCGGAAATATCGACACCTGCATAGCGATACGGACGGTGCTTTTCAGGAACGGAAAGGCCTACGTTCAGGCGGGCGCGGGCATAGTTTATGACAGCGTCCCCGAAAAGGAATATGAGGAGACCAAAAACAAGGCTCTTGCGGTCATAAACGCAATTACCGAAGCTGCAAATCTGTAAGGGAGTGAATAAAATGATTTTAATGATAGATAATTACGACAGCTTTACGTATAATTTATATCAGCTTATCGGTACTATATATCCTGACATCAAGGTAGTTCGCAATGACGAGATAACCGTTGGCGAAATTGAAAAAATGAAGCCCGAGGCTTTGATAATCTCTCCGGGTCCCGGATATCCCGTGTCGGCGGGGATTTCCGTGGAGGCGATAAAGCGGTTCAGCGGCGAGATACCTATTCTTGGAATTTGTCTCGGACATCAGGCTATCGCCGAAGCTTTCGGCGGAAAGATCATTCACGCAAAGCAGCCTATGCACGGAAAATGCACGGAAATTTCAATAAACACAAGCTGCCCGATTTTTGAGGATATGCCCGACAAAATACCTGCGGCGCGGTACCATTCTTTAGTAGTGGACTCTATTTCGATACCCGCCTGCATTAATGTTATTGCCACAGACGGCGACGGTCAGATAATGGCGATTCGCCACAAGCAGCACCCAACCTACGGCATACAGTTCCACCCCGAGTCAATTCTTACGGAGTACGGCTCGGCTATGCTCTCGGCGTTTTTGTGCGACGTTGCGGGAATAAAAAGCGCGGACAGAGAAGTGGTTTCCATGCCCCGCGAAAAGCGTACCGCACTGAAAAAATATATTGCACAGGCTGCCGACGGAAAAGACCTGTCCGTGGAGGACGCGGAAAATGCCATGAACATCATCATGTCCGACGGAGCTACCGACGCGCAGATAGCGGCTCTTCTCACGGCTTTGCGGTGCAAGGGAGAAACTCCCGAAGAAATTACGGGCTTTGCCCGCATTATGAGGAAAAAGGCAAGCGTTGTTCCCGCTGCTAAGTCGGCGGTGGATATTGTGGGAACAGGCGGCGATATTGCAAACACGTTCAATATTTCCACAACCTCCTCATTTGTGATCGCGGGGGCGGGACTTACCGTTGCAAAGCACGGAAACAGAAGCGTTTCCAGTAAGAGCGGAGCGGCGGACGTTCTCGAAGCTTTGGGCGTAAAGCTTGATCTTACTCCTGCGACGGCTGCGGCTTGCATGAAAGAGACGGGTATCGCGTTCCTGTTTGCACAGTCTTTTCACAAGGCTATGCGGTTTGTAGGTCCCGCAAGACGGGAAATGGGTGTGCGGACGGTATTCAACATCTTGGGACCACTTGCAAACCCTGCGCTTTCCGACTACATTCTTTTGGGAGTGTACGACGAAAAGCTCCTTGAGGTAATGGCAAAGGTGCTTATGAACCTTGGAGTAAAGGGAGCGATGATAGTTTACGGCGGAGGTCTGGACGAAATTTCCGTATCGGGAATTTCTACGGTTTGCGAGCTGAGAGGAAAAAAACTTATAAAATATGAGATAAACCCCGAAGATTACGGCATTAAGATTTCCCCGAGATCGGAGATCGCTGGCGGTAAGCCTGCGGACAATGCTAAAATTACAATGGATATTCTCACGGGAAAGGAACAGGGTGCAAAGCGCGACATTGTGCTTCTTAACGCAGGCTGCGCTATATATTGCACAGGCTCTGCCGCTTCCATTGAGGAGGGTATTGAAATGGCGAGAAATTCTATTGACAGCGGCAATGCTCTTCAAAAATTTGAAAGAATGAAAGAATTTACCAACAGAGTTCGTTGAAACGGAGGCAGCTTATGATACTTGACGATATTGCCGCAAGGCGCAAAGAACAGCTTGAACGTGACATTGCCAAAGCTCCCCTGACAGAAGTCAGAGAAATAGCGGAAAATGCTGCCAAAAGTGATACGGGGCGAAGCTTTAAAAATGCTTTGACATCTCTCCCCTGCCCTGCTGTTATTGCGGAAGTGAAAAAGGCTTCCCCCTCAAAGGGGATAATAAGCGAGGATTTCCGTCCCGCTGAGCAGGCGGCGGCTTATGAAAAGGCGGGGGCGGCAGCAGTTTCCTGCCTTACCGAGGAGTACTATTTCAAAGGCTCGGCGGAGTACTTTAAGGCTGTACGCAAAACAATTGATATACCGATGATAAGAAAGGATTTTATTATCGACCCGTACCAGATTTACGAGGCAAAAGCTATGGGAGCGGACGCAATACTGCTTATTGCGGCAATTCTTGACGCTGGGCAGATGAAAGAGTACCGAACAATTGCCGAAAGCCTTAAAATGGACGTTCTTGCCGAAAGCCACAGCGAGGAGGAACTGAACTCGGTAATAAAGGCGGGCTGCACTATATTCGGCATAAACAACCGCAATTTAAAGGATTTTTCGGTAACTCTCGATACAACAAAAAGGCTTGCGGAGCTTGTACCCAAAGACGGGATAATCGTTGCGGAAAGCGGTATAAAAACCGCTGAGGACATGAGATTCCTTGCGGACTGCGGAGCAAACGCGGTTCTCATAGGCGAGACCCTCATGCGAAGCGGCAGCGTTGAGGCTTCCATGAAAGAATTGAGGAGCTTGATATGATCGCTGTAAAATTCTGCGGTATGCGGCGCGCTTGTGATATCGAGTACGCAAACGAGTGCAGACCTGATTATGTCGGATTTATTCTGTCAGACGGGTTCAAGCGGTCGGTGGACTTCGGCACATTTTACGAGTTGGACACATATCTTGACAAGAATATCAAAAAAGCCGGCGTTTTTGTGAATGAGCCTATGGAAAATATTTTGCACTGCGCCTATAACGAAACGCTGGACGTTATACAGCTTCACGGCGATGAGGACGAGGAATATATAAAAAATCTCCGAAAAATTTTTTCGGGAGAGATTTGGAAAGCTGCTCGGGCGAAAAGTCCAGAGGATATAGAGCGGTTCGGACATTACGGCGCTGACAGGCTTTTGATAGACAGCTACAGCGAAAACGCTTACGGCGGCACGGGAAAACGCGTCAACACCGAAATTGTTAAAAGTGCAAAAATTGAAAAGCCGTTTTTCATAGCAGGGGGAATTACCGCGGAAAATATTGCGGAAATTATAAAAGATACCAAGCCTTACGGAGTTGATGTGAGCAGCGGTATTGAGACGGACGGAGTTAAGGATTTGCAGAAAATGAAAAATATTATAAGAATTTTAAGGGAGGAAAATTTAAGATGAGTGAGAAAAAAGGACGCTTCGGCGATTTCGGCGGACAGTATGTCCCCGAGACGGTCATGAACGCTGTCAACGAGCTTGACGCGGCTTACGAAAAATACAGCAAAGACCCTGATTTTATTGAGGAGCTGGAGAGGTATTACCGCGATTATGCCGGCAGACCCTCAATGCTTTACTATGCGGACAAGATGACCAAGGACTTGGGCGGCGCAAAAATTTACATCAAGCGTGAGGACTTAAATCACACGGGTTCTCACAAGATAAACAACGTGCTGGGGCAGATCTTGCTTGCAAAGCGCATGGGCAAGACCCGCGTTATTGCGGAAACAGGAGCGGGGCAGCACGGTGTTGCAACTGCAACGGCCTGCGCGCTTTTCGGCTTGGAATGTCAGATATACATGGGTTCTGAGGACGTTATCCGCCAATCCCTGAATGTGTACAGAATGGAGCTTTTGGGCGCGAGCGTTATCTCCATAAGCGAGGGCACGTCCACTCTGAAGGACGCGATAAACGCGGCTATGAGGGACTGGGCGGAGAATATCGACACCACATTCTACTGCATCGGCTCGGTAATGGGACCTCACCCCTACCCTACCATGGTTCGTGATTTCCAGAAAATTATTTCCAAGGAGATACGCCGTCAGATAACAGAAAAAGAGGGACGTCTCCCCGACTGTGTTGTTGCCTGTGTAGGCGGCGGTTCAAACGCCATTGGCGCGTTCTATGATTTTATCGGGGACGAAAGCGTTCGTCTTGTGGGAGCGGAGGCTGCGGGTCTCGGTGTTGAGACAGGCAAACACGCTGCTACCGCGGCAAAGGGCACTATGGGAATTTTCCACGGCATGAAGTCAATGTTCCTGCAAAACGATTACGGTCAGATAGACCCTGTGTACTCCATTTCTGCGGGACTTGACTACCCCGGAATAGGTCCGGAACACGCAATGCTCCACCAAAAGGGACGTGCGGAATATCTGCCCATAACAGATGAAGAAGCGGTCTGCGCGTTTGAGTACCTTTCAAAAACGGAGGGAATTATCCCCGCTATCGAATCGGCGCACGCGGTTGCGGCGGCTTTGAAAATTGCTCCGAAAATGAGTAAAGACCAAATTATGGTCATAAATCTTTCGGGTCGGGGCGACAAGGACGTGTACTCAATTGCGCGGTACAGAGGAAGAGAAATCGAAAATTCATAAAGATAGGAGAGCATTATGAACAGGATAGAAACAGCTCTTGAGGAGCTTAAAAATAAAGGCGAAAAAGCGCTTATAACTTTTATCACGGCGGGCGATCCCGACCTTGATACCACAGAAAAGCTGGTACTTGAGATGTTCGACAAGGGTTCGGACATTGTTGAGATAGGAGTGCCGTTTTCCGACCCTGTTGCGGAGGGAAAAACAATTCAGCTTGCAAGTTTGCGTTCCCTTGAACACGGCACAAATCTTACACAAATTTTTGACATGGTTGAGAGTCTCCGCAAAAAAACGGAAAAGCCGCTTATACTTATGATGTACGTAAACACCATTTTTCGTTTCGGCACGGAGCGTTTTTTCAAGCTTTGCCGAGAAAAAGGCATTGACGGCGTTATCGTCCCCGATCTGCCCTTTGAGGAGCGTGACGAGTTACAGCCCTACGCCGAGGACAACGGCATTATTTCCATAAGCCTTGTTGCGCCGACCTCTCATCAGCGTATCGCAGACATTGCAAATGAGGCGAAAGGATTTTTGTACAGCGTATCCTCCACCGGCGTTACAGGAACGAGGAGCAAATTCACCACCGACTTTGACGAGTTCTTCGGCGAGATAAAGAAAAGCTGCAAAGTCCCCGCAATGGTGGGCTTCGGGATTTCCGATCCCGAACAAGCTAAAAAGATGAGCGGCTACTGCGACGGAGTTATTGTGGGAAGCGCGGTTGTGAAGATAATTGCACAGTATGGCAGGGACTCAATTCCCCATGTGGGCGAGTTCATAAGCTCGCTGAAAAAGGCAATTACGGAATAATTGAGCTGCAAGTATATTTATTGAAATTAAGCGCAGATATAATAAACCCTCGGTTTAATTAAAAAACCGAGGGTTTATTTGCATTTGATCTTATTAAGCTTATGCATAACAATATGCGTCAGCACGTCTCTGACTTCATTAAAACATATTCACATATTTATCAAGCTTTGATTGTGCTTGCTTTCTTCGAGAAGCTTGGTAATGACAATGTTCATACAGGCTTCGTCATAGGACAGATCGTAAAGCTTTTCCGAACGCTCTACCGCAACGAGAGGACGCAGGGGCTGATCCGGATAATTTTTCATTACATACGCAATCTCGCCGTTTGAAAGCTGCACCTTTGAACCTGCGGGAAACGGCGCTACCTTTCTGAGAAAAGCTTTTACAACATTCTCGTCAAAATGAGTACCCATGCCTCCCATAACAAATTCTATCGCCTCGTTGGGCGGGTTTGGTATACGGTAGGGACGGTTTGACGTAAGGGCGTCGTAAACGTCCGCAACGGCAAGTATCCTTGCGTATGGGTGTATTTGGTCTCCCTTAAAATGATTTGGATATCCGGAACCGTCCAGCTTTTCATGGTGAGCGACAATACCTTTAAAAATATTGTCGTTTACAAGGTGACGCTCGCCCAAATGATTTGCGGCATGAACTGGGTGCATTTTAACGATATCAAATTCCTCTTTGGTAAGGCGTTCGGGCTTTGTAATAATTTCAATTGGAACGGCAACCTTGCCGATGTCGTGCAAAAGCCCCGCCAGACCCAATTCCTTAAGCATTGTATTGTTAAAGCCAAGCTCCATACCTATGGCAATTGACATTATCGCAACGCTTAAGCTATGGTGGAACGTATAGTCGTCGTACATTTTTATATCGGCGATATTTACAAGAATATCCTTATTGGCGGAAAGTCCGTCTATCAGCGATTGTGTAGTGCCGTCTATAGCCTCTATGTCGCTTTGCTGAACGCCCTTGCTGCTGTCTATAAAATTATCCGCAAGGTTATGGATATTTGTAATAGCTTCTCTGCGTATTTCTTGATTTATAGAGGAGATCACCCTTACCTCGCTTCTGATAGTATCTATGTACGCTCCGTCAAGCTTTGCGGAGTTCATCTGCGTTATCTGGACGTCGGAAATTTTCTGTCCCCTTGTCAAAACGATCGCCGAGGTTGAGGCGGGTGTGTAAAAATGAATATCTCTTGCAAGACACATTCCCGGAAGAAGTTCCTCGGTTCGTACAAATACCAAATCAATCCCTCCCTATTTTGCCTGAGTAAATTATTAAAGTGAATTGCCTGCGCTTTTGTACGCTGTACAACTCTATGATGTTTATATAATTTTATATGCACCGTCCTTGAAAAGCTGTGCATATTATTTTAGAATCGTTTCTCACAAAATATATGCATATGTCCCACAATTTTTTTCTTGCGGCAAGACAAATATCCGCAGTCACAACCGCAGGCGGCAAGGATTTTTATATCTGTCCGCAGAAAAATCCTTCGGAAAAATATACACATATTCTTGCAAAGACACGTTCCGGTTATTCACCGTAAAATTTTATACTGCAATGAAAACAGTATTTAACCGAAAAAATACAGCGCACAATTGAGACAAGGGATAAGTGCGGTAGAATACGCAGATATCCCTTGCCCTTTTTAATATCGTGAGCCATATGCCGTATATATGTCATAATAAAAATCAAAACGGCATATTATGTACAGACAAGTTACTTCTTGAGTTGAGTAATACAGTCAGCGCAAACGTACTTATCCTTGAACTCTATGATGTTTTCATCGCTGCCGCAGAAAGCGCACGCCTGCTTGTATTTTTTAAGAATAATTTTGTCATCCTCAACATAGATTTCAAGAGCGTCCTTTTCTCCGATGCCGAGACCACGTCTGAGTTCAATAGGAAGAACTATTCTTCCAAGTTCGTCGATTTTTCTTGTAATGCCTGTAGCTTTCATAGAAAAGCCTCCTTTAAAAATTCTTTTAACATATTATAACTCATTTTGTATATAAATGTCAAAAAACATTGTGTTAATAATAATTGCCAATTTATTAATATTTTTCGACAATTATTTCCATGTAAAATAATGTCATAAAAGAAGGAAGATATGGTTTATGATGAACAAAATTTTTGCGGCAATGCTGATACTTTCCGTAATATGCGGCGCGGCGACAGGACATATCCGTGACGTATGCAATGCCGCTCTTAATTCCTGCGTAGAGGCTGTTGAGCTTTTCCTTTACCTTTTAGGCGGAATGTGTATGTGGGGAGGGCTTATGCGTATTGCTGAAAAGGCTAAAATAACAGATATGCTGTCAAAGCTGTTCAAACCGTTTTTAAAGCATATTTTCCGCGGTCTCGACCTTAACGGCAAAGCCTTTCATGCTATATGCATGAATATCACCGCAAATCTGCTCGGACTTGGCAATGCCGCAACTCCTCTTGGACTGGAAGCAATGCGGCGGATTGAACAGGAAGAGCGCCCCGGAGATACTACAAGCAGGAACATGATAATGTTTGTGGTTCTGAACACAGCGTCTATAACCCTAATACCCACCACGGCGGCTTCGCTTAGGATAAAGCACGGTTCGGCTGCGCCTATGGAGATACTGCCATGTGTGCTTATCACGTCGGCTTGCGCCCTTGCGGCGGGGCTTATATCGGCTGCCGCTCTGGACGGGCTTGATATTGGAAGGAAGCGTGATAAATGAGTGACTTTGTAATACCTGTTTTCATTGCGCTGATAATGACAGTCGGACTTATCAAGCGAGTAGATGTGTTCGGCGAGTTCACAGACGGCGCAAAGGAAAACTTAAAGTCAGCATTTGAAGTACTCCCCGCGCTGATCGCACTTATGACTGCGATAGGAATGTTCAAAGCCTCTGGAGGACTTGAAATAATTTCGGCGGCAATAGCCCCTGTAACCGATTTTTTAGGATTTCCTAAGGAATGCATACCTCTTGCGCTGATACGTCCCGTATCCGGCAGCGGGGCGCTGGCTGTTTATGAGTCCATACTTACAGAGGTCTCCCCCGACAGCTTTGCAGGACGTGTAGCGAGCGTTGTGATAGGCTCCACGGAGACGACATTTTACACGATAGCGGTTTATTATGGCATAACAAAAGTGAAAAAAACGCGGCACGCGATAGCGTCCTCTCTCACCGCAGATCTTACAGGATTTATACTAAGTGCGCTGACTGTAAGGATTATTCTGCATTAAAATGTACATTTAGCACGTGTCACCAAGAAAATTTATGTAAAAAATGACGAATATTTCATATTTGCTTGACAATTGTCTCGATTTTTGGTATAATAATTAAGCGTTGTAAATACGATTATCGTAATTACAACATTCAATCGAGCCATTAGCTCAGTTGGCAGAGCATTTGACTTTTAATCAAAGGGTCTGGGGTTCAAATCCCCAATGGCTCACCAGAGTAAAACCTCACAAATCCTTTTGTAGATTGGGTTTGTGAGGTTTTATATTTTATGGCATTCTAGGAATATTTTGTCATATTTGTATAATTGACGAATTCTGACGAATAAATCAAGAAAAACTAATTCAAAGTTTTGGGTTTCAAATCAGGTAAGTTTTTATAATTTTTATGTTAAAAAGTGAGGGTACAAACAAAAAATGAAAAAAAAACCTAAGTATTTTGAGATAAAGGATTTAAATGAATATATTAATTGTGTTACGAAAAACGACCTTGGAAAATACATATCAAGAGGAGAAAATGCAAAATATAATAATATTACCTCTTCGGCTTTTAGGTATTCTTCCCCTATTAAGTTCCAAGATATGACAGATACTTTTTATAATGAGGTCGGTAATACTATAACCAATATGCAAAGAGAAAATTTTACTGCATTTGCACAACATCATGGAATACCAACTAATTTGGTTGATTTTTCAAAATCTCCTTTAGTATCATTATTTTTTGCCTGTCATGAATCAGATAAAAAAATTGATGATGCAGGATATGTACATTTTATTAATAGCAATAGATTAATAGATATTACCGAGATGCTTAAGTATCCTAATTCTCAACATAACATATTTCGCAATCTAATATACTTGGATTCTTCTGTACACCCAATAATTCTACAGTTATATAGATATGAGCATACACATGTTTACGAAATTATAGATATAATAATTGAATGGGTTAATAAATTAAAGGACGACAATAATACAAAGAAAAAATATAAAAGCGTTTTCCCCATCGTTAAAGAGTTAAAAATCCAAACAAAAGAAAATCCTTATTTTGCTTTATTTGATTTTACAGAAAAGATATTAAACGAGATTATTAAAGATAATCAAAAAGATTGTGGTATGTTGACCGATTTTACTATTTTTGAAGAATACATCGAAGAATATCATGCTTTAATAAAAAAAATACAGGAATTTACTCAATACAACTATCTCGACGACATATTATTAATGCTACTGGTGATAAGAACGGTTTTCGGTGAACTGTTTGATTTTTCGCTTTTTTCTAAAAAACCATTCAATAGTTTTGACTTACCTTTTTATTTCATATATTCACCACCGAATATTTTATCTCGAATTGAAAATCAATCATCGTTGTTCATATATCAATTGTTCTATGACGATTATATCGCCGATCCGTACATAGATAAAATTGAAAACCGAGCAACACAAAATATATTGCCAGATTTCACTATAAAAATTAATAACAAAGAAAAAATATTAAAAAGTTTAGATTCGTTAGGGATTAACTTAAAATTTATATATAACGACTACGACAATATAGCAAAATATATAAAAACAAAAGGGTTAGATGCACTTTAATATGCGCCAGTTCATTTTTCACATATACTATAGGAATAGAAATCCCCACAGGCAACCGCCCACGGGGATTTAACTTTACTTATCTTTATTCTTCAACTGCTCCAACACATCAAGTAGCTTGTTCGGAACAGGCACACCCAGCCGTCCCGCATTTTCAATAAGCGAAATACACTCGTTTGCAAGATAGAAAATCACAGTAACACTTTTAAGAACGTGTCCCTCGCCAATGACATTGATATCCACAATGTTAGCAACCGCAACGATCAGCAGCATAAAAATCTTTTTGGCAATGCCTTTCGCCCCGACCTCCGAGGAGAGCTTTTTCTCCACAACCGCCGCAATTACGCCCGATATGTAGTCCATAACGATAAGCCCGATAAGAGCGATCATAAGCCCGTCACGGTCTCCGAAAAGGAAACCACACAAGGCACAAACCGCCGCAAGAAAACTTTTTACAACATTATTCATAATCTCACTCCTTTTTCTTAGTCACCGTCATACCTAAATTTTTACAAGCAGTAGAAACATACCCCGCCTTGTCCGAAGTAACCCCGCCAATCTCGGCAGTAACCTTGTATGTATCGGCAGCCTGCTTAATATACCCGTTAAGTCCAGCTCCCTTAATAACCGTGGGGTAATCCTTAATGCAGTTATCCATGTCAACGTCTCCCTTTATACCGTTGACCTTGCCTTTCCAGCTATACTGGTGCATTCCCCACTCGGGAGCGCATTTCGGCAGGACGTTCTCAACTCTCGCCGACCATACCGCATACCTCTTTCGGACGCTATCGTCAAGGTTTGTACTGAAAAAGCTGTCAAACGAGTACACCCCTGCAAAGTACCCCGCCGCCTCGAGGATACCCATAAAAGCGTTGACAATATCGGTGCAGACCCTTTTCCCAAGTGGGACTTGTGTTTTGTCCTCGATATCAAGATACACAGGCAGGTCAAATCGCTTGCCATTAATGCACTCCAGAAACGCCTTTGACTCCTGCTCTGCCTCCGCCGACGTCACCGCATAGCTGTACCAGTATGTACCGACGTGTAGTCCCACTTTGACAGCACCAGAATAAAATTCCTCAAAAGTTTTGTCCTTTTGAACGGCAAGCTTACCATAACCTGCACGAATGATAACGCCCTCAATACCGTCATTTTTGACTTTCATCCAGTCAATTGTACCATTATGCTTTGATACGTCTATTATTTTCAGACTCATGTTATATTCTCCTTTCAAGCCATGATTTTATATCAGCAATTTCGTCAACGCATTCATGGCGAATTTTTTCGACCTCCGCAATTGAGATGTCCTCTAAAGCGGCAATTTCCTCTGAAGCCATTCCGTAAGCAATAGACTTGATGATTTCAGATTTTGTTTCGTTGCTCATTTAAACTTCCTCCTAACCTAAATATTCAAGATAAATAACGCCTCTTTTGCCTGATGTTCCTTCTGAATCGTAATTTGAAGCAGCTGGAGCAGCGCCTCCGTCACCAACAGTACAAACGATTTGTTGATTTTCAGTTAAATCTAAAATTGTCATTATCTGGTCTCCACATAATCCTGGAAGAGCCAGTTCGCCCGAATCTTTTGAAGAACTTCCGCCTCCAGCTCCAAAACCTATGCCCTGACAACCAACTACTCCCCCATTTAAAGAAGCGCCTGCAATTGCGTATGAATTGCTTCCATATTCAATCATAATAGCAGGAGAACCACCGTAATTAATGCCATCATATCCTCCATACCCGCCACAGCATACAATATTTTTATGAATTTCATAATACTGACATATACCGCCGCCGCTTGCTGAAATAACATTTCCAAATGAAGTAGTACCTCCAATGTTTTGTTTATAGCTATTAGATGTTCTGTCAAATATTCCGCCGCTTGAGCCGCCGCCAACGCAAATAACCTTCCATGTACCCGAAATAGGACATGTCCATGTTCCGGACGACTTGATCCAATAAACCTGCTGCATAAAAAACTCCTTTCAAAATTACTGCAATTGTTCATTAACAATCGCAACTAATTCATTGTATTGTTCTCCGCTTAATCTTCCGCCAAGCAAAAAAATATCAAGCTTGCTTAACATATCTTCAGCATTTAAACTACCTTTACTTTTTTGATTAAATATAACGCTTTTGCAAATTTCATAAGTATCCATAATTTTAAACATCCTCCTTTAAGTTAATCCCAATTCCAAGCAAGTTGTCCTATAATCTATATTTAAATTAAATTCAACTTGTTTTTCCTCAAAAGTCGGTTCAGGAGGTTCAATCGAAACAAAACCTCCCGTTTCCGAGTCGTAATATTTTCCCTCAATATCAGCCGAAGCATATTCTGGATTGGAAACTATCTTCCCGCCCTCATATTTGTATTTTGCACACTTAAAATCCACAGGGATATCATCAACATCAATGCCGCCCTCAATATAACCATCCCCTGTACAAAATCCAACGATAACGCCATACCTATCAACTACAATTTGTTTCACAGTTTATTTTCTCTCCTTTACAAATTAAGTTCCGACTGCAATCCAATAACAACCTATATGATGTATTGAATTAGGATTATAGACTGATATTGTAAATCCTGAATTAGACACATCGACACATGAAAATTCCATACTACCTTCCGATGAATTCTGTTTCTCATCTCTTACACTTGTTATAGTAAGACCTGTAATGTTTTGAAAAGGAGATTTAAAAGTAATATTATATGAGGAACTACCATAATTTCTATTGAACGACACATAACCCGACAATAATTTATAAGATAACTGTAAATACAAATTATCCAATCTGCTCTTGTCCGTGGAACTCATTAAACCGTTAGTGCTTGAGGTAGCGGTATTTGTCGATAAACCGTCTAATTTAGTTTTATCCGAATTACTCATTAATCCACTCGCAGAAGCAGTTGCCAATCCATAAGTTGTGTTGTTATCCTGTGTAGTATAATTTTTGCTTGTGCCGTCACCTTTAGTAACGGTTAAAGTCCGTCCCGATAACGATACGTCTTTAATAATATCGGAAATATCAGTATTTCCGCCTCTTACTGCACTTATAACACCATTTTCATCAACAGTAATTGTTTCACCGTCAAGCTTAACACCTCCAAGGATTTCTGTTGTTGCAGCAGGCAATTCATAAACAGTATCTTTATTGGAAGGTAGAAAACCAAGAGCATTAATAACGTCTTCCTCTGTCAACTCCATGCGTATATCAGCGGAGGATTTATTTTCCACATTTCCAAGCCCCAACTGATCCGCAGTAACACTATGAGGGTTGTTTTTGTCAGAAGTATGCTCCGTAATTTTTTCTGAAAACTTATTAAGCTCTTCATCTAATCCGTCAATATTTAAAATAGTATGCCTGTGTCCGTTCTGCACAACCGAGATTTTCCTATCAATTTCGGCAATCGTTACACCGTCAAAAATCAATCCCAAATCTTCAAATGACTTGTCGCCAACAAGTTCCTCTCCATTGATTTTTGGCTTTTTATCAAGAAGCTCATAATTCTTTTCATAAATGATCTGTGCCTTTTCTATGGTGCCGCTTAACTTTTGAACGTAATTTATTTTACCGAAAAAATCAGCCATATTTTTTCACCTCGTATATATCGCTCAAAGCCGGGAGAATTTGAAGTGTGTCCGCAACGATCGTTGTGTAAAACTCCTCCCCGTCAATGCAAACGGCAAGATCATATAAATACGTTCCCTCCTTAAGCGCAATTGTATCCTCAGGATTGATCTTTATTTGCAGCTCGCCGTTTTTTCCGCAGTCTGACGGAAATATATTTATCTGCGCAATAGGCACTTCATTTCTGTCTCCCGTGGTTTTTATTGTAAAAACAGCGCGGTCTTTTTCACCCATAATATACGGATTTTTATTAATATCCATCAAAATCACATTAAGCCTTAAAGTGTTTCCCCGCGGCAATCTTATTATCATTGAAAATCCTCCTTACATAATGCTGAACAGATCCGCCACAGTATGACGACGTTTCAGCATTTTTAAATCCTTTTTCATTTTCTTGTCGGTGATATTTAAAATAATATTGCCGTTTGATAAAATGACCGATTCCACAAATTTTTCCCAGGCATCATCGTATGCCTCATTAAGCCTGTTTATAAAATCAACTGCGTCAAATTGTTTAATAATACCGACAACCGCGCCGCACAAATCATTGTCAATTCTTGTATCAACAATGCTGCACTGCGATATGCTTGAAGCGTTTGCAGGAACAGTTATTTCCGCAATTCCCAGGTCGTAGATCTGACCGCTGCGCACAACGTTGGGGCAAAACGGAGAATCTTGCACTACGCCTTGAATAATATGCGGATAAATGCAGCGCTTTTCCAATGTATCAAGCCGTAAAACGACCCTGTCTATCCTCGTTTTTATTCCTCCGTGCTGTATAGTCAATATGTCCGTCCCCTCCGAATAACCTATATATCCGTTTATAAAACAGCAGCCCGCCGCAATTTTTACATTCAATCCGTCCGCAGCTTGTACCTTCATTGAAGTTGGCTCTTTTGCAAAATATCCATTGCCAATAAGTTGTTTAAAATATTTCGCCCAATCCTCTGCACGATATCTCCTATCGCCCAGATAACTGTTAAAAAAACTGCTTGTCATTTTAATTTAGCCTCCTTTATTAAATCAAATATTGTTCTTAACGCTGCGCCCAAAACAATATCTACTCTCTTCCCGCCCGCTTCAAAAGCTTCCGTTACCTCTTCGATCTGTTTTACATATGAAGTCTCTCTGTTGTCGTCTCTGAATGTCACATAATCTCCAACATTCCATTCAGTACGGTATCCGTCGCCTATTGCCGTTCCGGAAAAATTTTCTGTAAACGGCTTATAATACTGCCTGCAAACAGTTAAAAGCCTTTCGTATGTATCCTCATAGTTAAGTACCTTCAATGTCGTATGGTGTATCTCGTGGTTTTCATCGGTCCAAAAATCATCTTTTTCACCAATAGTTGCGTCTATCAAAACAAAAAGATTTGTCAAGTTCAGATTTCGGCTGCTTTTATCTCCGATAAATGACTTCAGCATCCATTCTTTTTCAGGATTTGTCACAACATGTTGATTTCCGATATATTCAGGATATACAGCCTCCGCCTCAACCAGATTGTAACACCCCTCTTCCGAATAGTTATATTCAGTATTGTAAATATTCAGATTTTCGCTTGAAAAAATAATATCTTTTGAGCGATCTACCCCTGAAACAAAGCTGCATATCATATTTTTTTCAGCAGGAAAAAAATCAATTTTTACTGCACGCTTATATCCCATAAGCAGTTCACGCGAATATTCGCCAAGATTTCTCCCGACTGCCTCTATGTCACTGCCTTCGTTTACAATACCATAAGTATCTTCGGTTACACGCATATTATAAAATCCATATACTGTCCCGCTTGCAATATGATTATGAATCGTATTTTTAAGAATCGTATCATACCCGCCATTGCTGATCGTGCGTTTGTCCAGAATTCCTTCAAGCATTGCCCCGGAAACGATAATGAACTTTTCGCCCTCCTGCTCAAATTCGCCAATGGATTTTATAAACGAGGTCTCGTCTGCATCGGTGCGGTAAATATACCTTGATTTCTGTAACAGTTTAATGTTATTTTCTGTTATCGGCGCGCGGAGCTCAAATGCGCCCGTGTCATAAAAACGTCGTATCCATATCAGAGATATGAATTCGTCAACAATACCCAGCCTTTCTAAATTTTCATCGTAAATTTCCAGTTCCAATTAAATCCCTCCGTATTTAATATCGAACCTGCACGTAATATCCGCTGAATGTTCGCTGCCCTTTTCAAACGAATATTTCAAAATGTTCTTTCCTCTGTGTATTTGAAAAAAGCCATTGTTGGTTTTGGTTTGGTCAAGGTAATTATGTGTTTCTCCGTTTAAAGAATACGTCACAGACTTTTTCCCCCGTTCTGTGCATATGGTTAAAATACTTCCTGGATTCATCCAGCAATTAACAAATATGTATTCCCCGGTAATAACATTTTCTATCTTAGGACGTAAGCATTGGTTTTTGCAAATAAACTCAAATACCGCCCCGCAGTCAACAGAACCGTCATTGTAAATTGTTCGTATCTGACCTGCTGTGATCTCGCCGAACTCCATTCCACTTTCGGGAATTTCACAAATAAATTCCCATAACGGCATTACCCCCGCAAAAACTATCTCGTCTGTCTTACTTTTCCTCCAATACGGGTCAGGACATAAAAGAGAGAGTTGCGTCAACATAGGAAAAGTGTTTGGTGGAGTATTGACCTGCTCCGTTCGGCATTCTATGTACCAATCAATATTGTCTGTAACATATCTTAAACGGGTCACACCCTTGCAGTTCAAAAGTGTGTCAAGTCTAAGCTTGCTGTCCTCATGCTTGTGTTTTGCACCGATATACCGCACTACAAGAGAAATCCCCCGCTGACTTAATCTGCTGCTTTGATACATACTGCCGTCATGAATATATAATTCCGTTGCAGTGATGTTTGAATTGAAGCCTATGCCATCAGTACTTACAAGCCTTATCCCCTGATCGTTATATAGATCAATGCTGTTCCCAAATTCGTCGGATAAAATAAGCTGCCTTTTCATTGCAGACCTCCTATCTCATAACATGGGCAAGCTGTAAACCCTGCCGCGTCTGCCTGTTTATAGTAGCCGCGTCAAGAGCCGCAGGACTGTAATTGTTCTGAACAAAGCTGATACCGCCCGAATTGCCGCCAGCCGAGCCGCCGTAACGTCTGCGAGCCGTCGCCGCCGCGTCCACCTCAACATCAAAGTCAAAGCTTGTAGGTACGGATTTCTGCATATCCGAGGAAATTTTCGACATCTGCTCCGTAAAGCCCACACCAACGCCGTCCGCAAGATTTATTCCCACAACTTTTTTCATAAGCTTTGAGGGGGAAGCGATACCGAAAAACTCCTTAAACGAGTTCATAATTTTTTCACCCGCCGCTGAAATTTTCTCCTTTACAGCCGTAACTCCCGAAATTATACCGTCCCCGATACCCGCCATAATGTCCTTGCCGATATTTACAATATTGCTCATATTTTCCTTGAAGCCGTCCACAATACCGCTTACAATTTTGGGTACAGCTTTTACTATCTCAATAATTATCTGCGGCAGATTTTTAATAGTCGCAACGAATAATTCCACACCCGCCGCTGCAAGTTCGGGGGTCGCTCCAATGAGAGCCGTAACCAGACCCTCGATAATTTGCGGGATAGCATTTACAAGAGCAATTATAATATCGGGTAATGCGCCGATAAGTCCAATAAACAAATCATACCCTGCCTGCACCAGCTGCGGAAGTGCAGCCATGAGTGCGGTAATAATACCTGTAATGATCTGCGGCAAAGCCTCAACTATAGTTGTAATAATTTCTGGCAATTCATCTATAAGCGCGACAAACAGATCAATTCCCGCCTGAATTATCTGCGGAACAGCTTCAAGCAGCGCGGAAACAATTCCGTTTATTATTTCGGGCAAAGCCGCCACTATCTGCACAATTGCGTCGGGTAAAGCCTCTGTAAGCGATACAAAAAGCTGTAATCCCGCGTCTATCAGCAGCGGAATATTTTCTATAACAGAATTACATATGAGTGGGACAATCTCCACAACCGCTGCAATAATCGAGGGAATGACCTCTGCAATTGCTGTAACTATACCCGCAAAAAATTGTGCCGCTCCCGAAATCAATGTCGGGATATTTTCTGCAAGCGTACCCGAAATATCGGAAACTATCTGCGTAAGCATTGGTGTAATTTGTGCAATGACCTGATTGAGACCGTCTAATATTCCCTTGAATAACGTTACCGCGCCTTTTAAAATAGTAGGCACAAAGGACGGTATTTTTGCCACAAGACCGCTTACAATGCTTGTACAGCCGTTTATCATAGTGGGCAGAATTGAATTTACCGCTATCGAGAGCGAATCGGATATTGACTGCACAACCGATAAAATTATTGTATTGAAACCATTTAAAAATGTAGGGAGCATTTCCTCCAATCCCTCGGAAATTTCTGCACCAAGCTCATTCAATTGTTCCGTCAGTACCGTACCGTCAATAGCTTCACCGCTGAAAATATCCGCAATGGAAGTTATAATGCCGACTGCATTTCCGCCGATAGTGTCAGTAAACACTTGAAACTGTGGAGCAAATACTCCCGCAAGAATATTTCCTGCCGCAGAAGTGTTTGTTTTTAAATTATCAATGCTGTCATTGAAATTATTTAAGCTGTCAAGTGCATTCTGTGATAATATCAAGCCGTTTTCCTTTGCACTTTCGCCGAACTCTTTCAGAGCGTCCGCACCGCCTAAAATAAGAGGATTAAGCTCTGTTGCCGACTTGCCGAACAGATCCATTGCAGCAGCGTCCCGCTCCGTCTCGTTTTCAATTTGACCCAGTTTTTCAATAGCCTCCGCAAAAACCTCATCATTGGAACGAAGATTTCCGTTCGCGTCAGTAACAGAAAGCCCCAACGCCTCAAATTTTGCAACAGCAGAGGACGAACCCTCCGCCGCGTCTCCCATATTTACGGTAAGCTTTTTAAGCGCACTTGCCGTCGTCTCAACAGATACGTCCACCTGATTTGAATACATAGACATTATTGTCGAGAAATATATCGTAAACGTCCCACTTATCAAAATTAAATTCAATGTACGCCCGAACCATAAACCCGCAAAGCTTTTTATAAACCGCAAGCTGATCCTTTTGAGAATTACAGCCTTTAAGCGGCTCGCAGCCTAAAATAAATTTGTGCCTAAGCTCGGCGGCAATTTCTGTAAGCTTGTAAAGTTCGGAACAAGCCTCACGCTGCTGTTCACGTTTTTTCTCGGCGGCTTCATTTTCTTTTTTGTTTTTCTCGAGGACTTGCGTTTCCTCGGCAGTTAATTCACGGTAAATACTCACTTCACCGGTCGGGTACATAAAATAAAAATATTTTACAGTTTCCGTATCATCGGGCTTTTTAAAACTCTCTGCACTGTATCTGTTCATACCGTCAACATACCTGTAATTTTGCTTTTCCTCCTCGGTAATTTCAGAAGCAAAGGATTTGAGAAGTTCCAAAGCTGCGGCATAAGCTTTGGCGGACTTTTCATCACGGCGCGCATTTTCATAGTAATAATTAAAATTCGGAGTACCGATACTTTCCGCAACCTTTTCACGGGCTTTTGGATCGGATATATCGTTCAGCTTTTCAAAATCGCTGAACGTCGCGCCGCGCTCAAATGCCTGCTCAATTTTGTCCCGACCGTATTCAAGAAGCTTAAGACGGCGGCGCACTGTCGATTCGGACAAGCCCGTTTTTTCTGAAATGCCGTCGGCGGTATCACCTAAGTCCAACATCATCTGCATTCCATCTATCTGTTCAATTTTAGTAAGGTCGTTCCGCTGTATATTCTCCGAAAGCATTATCGCGATCTGATCCACAAGCGGAATATTTTCCGCGATAACACAAGGTACCTGTTCCAAGCCTGCAAGCTTAGCCGCCGCAAGCCGCCTGTGACCGATAAGGCAGCGGTACTTGCCCTCGTGGATAATAACCGTAAGATTTTGCATTATGCCGTTTTTCTTAATGCTTTCCGCAAGCTCGGAAACGTCGCCAACCTCCTTGCGGGGGTTGAGCGGGTGCGGCAATACCTCGTTTACGCCTATGTAAGTAATGTTGCTGTTCATTTAATCATTTCCTTTCGTATTTTCATTTAGATTTTTCCGCTTTTCCTTATAAGCATTATATTTCGCACGGTACTCATAGCTCGCGCCGAAAATATTCAAAGCCGCCTTGACGACGTTCGGCTCATAGGGACGTATTTTCTCCAAGTCCTCAACCGCCTTGTAAGAGATCGGACACCCGCAGCACCCCGTCCGCGTAAGCCCGTACACCTCGTAAGCGTCTGAATATTTTATTCCGTAATAATTTTTGTACCAGTCCTTGTCCGCGTCCGTAACATAGTACAGCGGTCGCAGCCTGAATTGTCCGTCACCTGTTTCGGTAAAGCACATTGACGAGCTGTCCTTGCGGGGGACTGACCTCATTCCGCCCTCGGCTCTGCGTTCGCCCGTGATAATCATTTCATAATCCTTTTGGACTTTGTGCGCCGGCTGCTTTTTGCAGTAATCACAGCACTTTGCGCATATCTTGAAATCGGGCGGGTACTCGCCGATAAAGTCCCTCATATACTTAGACGAATTTATTACAAGCTGTATGTTCGGGCGCGGCTCGCCTGCTGAATTGCAGCAGCACAAAAAGTTAATAAGACTTTCGCATTTGGGGTATCGCTCTTTCAGCTCCGCACGTTTTGCCGCCTTGTCCGCCGCTTGCTCGTATTCCTCGGCAATCGACAACGGGACGCTTTTTTTCTGCCATTCCGACAAGCCGCCCGACATAATTTTTGAAACAAACGGAATACCGTATGTCCTTGCCGCCGTAACGATGCTGATTTTCGGACGGACTTCCTCGATCTCAACGCCGTACTTCTCCGCCGTCGCTTTCACATGGTCTTTTGTCGCCTGCATTTCAAGTCCCGTGTTAAAAAACACATACTTTATCGGCGGGAGGTCAAACAATGTCCGCGTCCGCTCGATAACGTCGATCATGATGTCGCTGTCCGCGCCGCCCGAATATGAGCATATCGCTTTCGGGTGCTGCACAAGCCGCTTGGCAATAATGCTCTTTATAGCCTCAAATTTTGCAGGCGCGTCAAAGTCCGCATATGCGGGTCTTTCTGTGTATACTCGACTTTTGTAAATTTCTTTCATTTATACCAGTCCTTTTTATCAACTGCAAAATCCCACTTGACAAAATCGGAAAAATGCAGTATACTGATTATGTAAATATTTTTCTTTTGGTCTGTTCGGGTTTATGCCTTTTCAGACCTCTTTTTTATTTCTGCGGACTCCTCCAGGGTTCAGGCTTGTCCTTTTCATAAATAGGCTTGTAGCCTAAATACTCCAGTTCATATATCACTCTGGAGACATCAATGCCCATTTTTTCGGCAATTTCGTCCACAGTCATACAGGCTGTGTGCAGCTCCCGCATTTTTAAAGTGTCAATTCCTTTATGCTTGTTTTTCATGTTTTATCACCTCTTTCCCCTGTGTACTTGTCGTACCTAAATTCTTTAATGAGGGTAAAAAGCTTGTCCATTACGAGAGATCCGATTTCCTCCGAAAACAATATCACCGCGTGTCGCCCATTGGTAAGCTTTCGGGTATTGCCGTCCCGCAGGTCTACCAAAAATCCGTCGTCGCAAATGCGGAATTTAAGTCCGCAGCATTCAACGGTTTTTAAAATTTTCGTCATAAATCGCCTCTTTTCCATTTAATATAAGTGTCCGAGGGCTTCAAAGCGTTAGCAAGCTCCTCCAGCTCCTTGGGGTAAGTCTTGTAAAACAGCGCAAACGCTTTCGGCAAGTTCAGTGCACAAAGCAAAAAGTCGTTAAAAGCCTCTTCGGGATAGCCCATAAGATTTTCCGAAAGATGCTGACCCTCCTCGTATTTCGGCAGTACCTTGCCCAAGTTGGGATTAAAGCGGCGGTATACCTTGCGCAGATATTCCCACAAAAGCTTCTCGTATTGGGGACGTGTCTTATCGCCCATACCCATTATCCTCGAAAGACCGTAATGCTCAAAAAAATCATTATAAAATGCGCCAAGCGTCGGGTGGTTAAAGGAAAGCTGATAATAGCTGTACTTTTTGTTCGGAGCAGTAAACAGACCTGCGTTCATTCTGCACCGCCTTTCATGTTTTTAAATTCTGTTTTCCTCTGCCATTCAAGCAGCGGTAAAGGTGCATAAATACGGCTGACGATTTCACATTAAAACCGCCGAAACTTGTTGACGGACGATTATTCCCATGTTGACCCCACGGACGGGAACAAATTTATAAACCTGCTCCGTGCATGGATTTTCACCCTAAAAACCCATGAAAAACTTGCTTTACTGCATTGGACGTTTTTTATGGGCAGCGTCCACACCCGCCGTATTTTATGCAGCTTTACCGCTGCTTGAATTTATGTAATTTTTTGATTAGCAGTACACGCCCTCCAGCACCCCGACGTTAAGGTACCAACGCACAAACTGCGCCGTCGGCACACAATACGCCTTATTCGCTTTGCCCGACTTGCGCCATGCAAAACCGAACGCTCCGCCCTCGACCGCCGCGCGAGTACTATTTTCGTCCATATGCAGGAAATCCGCAATTATTGGGATAGGTATACGCTGTGGGTATTGGTCTATAAGCGTGTCAATTTTATTAAGGTCGTCGTCGAGAAACGCCTTGACCTTTTTTGCTGTTTCGGAACGATTTTCTGTATTTGTCATACATTATCACCTCCATTTTTCTTGACACCCTCATTTTTCCGCTGTATAATTAAAGCAGGAAAGGAGGTGTTTTTATGCGTTTAAATTATGACTGTATTCGTGATGTACTGCTTAGTCTCGAAGATATGCTTGTACTTAATGAAGATTTAGAACCAAATTTTATTATCATTTCCGATTTACGTGACAAACTCCCGGATTACAACACGGAAGATATTGCATATTCCCTTATAATGCTTGATGAAGCCAATTATATCCATGCTAATATTCAGTCAGCAGATAATTGCATATTGGATATATTTGTTACAGGCATTACTTTTGAGGGACATAAATATCTTGATACTGTACGTACTTCCGCCGTATGGGAAGAAACCAAGAAAACTTTTAAAGAAAAAGCTATTGAAATGACGATTGAAACCATTATGCTTGTGGCAAAATCAATCATTCAATCTCATTTAATTTCTTAATCATTTCCTTGCACATTTCGCTTTTCAGACCTATGTAAGCGGCTGCCTCTGCTTTCATACGGTCTGATTTTTTGTCTATAGCCTCCGTTGTCAGTTTTGAGATTTGTTTTCCCGAAAGTCCTGCAAAAATATTGTTAAATTCGGTGTCTACAATCTCGGATAGCTTGTTAAAGAAAGTAGTTTCCGTACCAACTCACCTCCTTATGGCGTTTCTATCTGTTCAAGAGATAAAAGTTCCTCACAGTTTTTATATGTTAAATACGCTATAATTTTGCGAACAATTTATCTAATAGTATACAAAATAGCATGTAAAGCTATAAAAAAAATTAGTGCAAATCCCAACCAAATCCAAAAGCTGCTGAAAATAAACTGTAAAATTTCAAGCATAAAATCACCTCCTCATGATGTTTTTGTCCGTTCGCGAGAAAAAAGCTCCTCTATTGTTTTGAACGGAAAGAACAAATCTCTAATTTTATACGCCTCATCAATTGAAAACGGACGCTTGCCGCCAAGCTTATACCGAAGTGTATCGCGCGTTATACCTAATGCTTTCGCGATTTCCGTGTAGTTTATATGCGCTTTAGCGATTTCTCCTATAAGTACAGAGTATTCCATAAAGCTTTACCTCCCTTTTTATAAGCAAATGCTTAATTTATGCTTTTATTATATAAGCAAACGCTTAGTTTGTCAAGATAAAATTTACGCATTTGCTTATATTTGTATATGTGCACAAAAAATTGATATGTTTTTTGTTTGCTTGCTATATTTTTATGCAAATGCGTAAATTTGTCTTGACAATGCAATTTATATGATTTATAATAATTGTAATTAAGGGAGGCTTTATTATGGGAATAGGTGCAAGACTGAAAGAAATAATTGATGATAGGGGCACTAACGTAAATCAGATATCTAAACAAACTGATATTTCACCAATGACGATTTACAGCATAATAAAAAGAGACAATACCAAAGTTGATATCGAAATTTTATTAAAGATATGTAAGGTTCTTAATGTAAGTGTTGAGGACATATATCAACCAAATTTTAAATTTAATAGCAATATAAATAATTTTGAAGATAAACTAACACAACATGAAAGAGACATTATAACAGCTTATCGTGAACAGCCCGAAAGTGTACAAATAGCCATATGCAAAATGCTTGATGTCGATTACACTATTTCGGAAGCACAAGCAAAGAAAATCGTTTGAAAATAAAAATGACCGTCTGCAATGGCAGGCGGTTAAAATAAAAATTACTTTGGAGGAATGTAAAATGAAAAAACAAATTATTTCAGCGGTAATGGCGGTATTTTTAACAACTGCAATATCTATGCCACTAACTGCAAGCGCAGATGAATGGGTTAAAACAGATGCAGGATATGTATATGAATACGATAACGGTACAACTGCAAAAACAGGTTGGCTTAAAATTGACGGACAAAAATACTACATTCAAAAAGACGGCACACGGAAAACCGGGTGGTTAAAAACTTCATCAGGAGCGAAATATTATTTTGATAAAAATGGCGTAATGAAAACAAGCTCATGGCTGACAATGAAATCGGGTGATAAATATTATCTCCGTAAAAACGGAAAAGCAGCAGTCAATTGTACTTTAACTATTAACAAAAAATCCTATACATTTAATGAAGATGGACTGCTTATCGAGGAAAACACGGTTGTTAAAAGCAGTCAGACACCGAAAGAAAACGACAATTCATCTTCTAAATCAACATCTGCGGCTCAAACAACTTCAACCACTCAACCAAAAGAAACAACTACTACAACGACTGCAAAAACAACACAGCAAACTACTCCAAAAACAAACGGAAAAACTGTTTATATAACTAAAACGGGCAAAAAATACCACTATAACAATACTTGCAACGGCGGTACATATTTCCCTTCAACTTTAGAAGAAGCACAGCGAAAAGGTCTTACCCCATGCAATAAATGTGTAAATTAATATTATCAAAATAAATATTGAAAAGCTGAGATATAATGAAAAATCACGAAAAACTTAACGCTGCATATCAAATATTTATAGTACTGCTTGCCTTGCTGTCGATCGTACTTGTCATTCTTGACCTGTGCGGCAAAATCAGCCTCGCAAGCGGTGCGCTTTTTTGGGCGGACACGGTCATACTGATAATATTTGCAATTGATTACATAGTCAGATTTGCCTTAGCAAAAAGCAAATGGCAGTTTTTCAAGCAGAATATTTTTGACCTGCTCGCAATAATACCGTTCAATTCGATTTTCAGCTTTTTCAGATTTGCAAGAGTCTTTCGTGCTGCAAAATTAGTCAAGCTTGCAAAGCTTTCAAAATTCACAAAGCTTGCCCGACTTACGGCAGTATTCGGACGTTTCGGAACACGGGCAAAAAATTTTCTCCATACCAACGGATTTATTTACGTGCTGTACACTTCGGGCGTACTTGTTTTAACCTCGTCGTTTATAATGATGTACGCGGAGGGCAAGAGTTTTTTTGACGCATTATGGTGGTCTATTGTGACCGTAACGACCGTAGGCTATGGCGATATATCCCCTGCAACCGGTGTAGGACGTGTCATGGCAATTGTACTTATGATTTTCGGCATAGGTTTTATATCCATGCTAACAGGCACGATAACAACGTTTTTTGCAAATCGGGCAACAGAAAATAAGTCCGCCTCGGAAGCCCAAGAGCTTGATGAGCTTATCTCCGATATGGATAGCAAGGAACGGGAAAAATTGCTTGAGATTGCAAAAATAATGAAAAGATAGATAATAGTTTTAAAACAATACATATTTTTATTATCAACAAGGAAGTGATAAAATGTTAAACAATTTGTTGCTGATTTTATTTCCAATTCTTTTATTTTTACTTAAAAATTTTTTTCCACTTTTTTGCACAAAAGTTTTTTCAGAAAAAAATTTGAAGGGAATTAAAACAAAAATTATAGAAGAATTTCTTCAATTTCCAGTTGACATATTATTTATTGCGATTAGCTATACTATACCAAGAGCAATAGATGTTCTTAATGAATTAACAAATCTTAAATTACAACTTAAATTAGATATTTCTGAAGAAACTATAAGACAAATTATAGAGCAAATTGAGTTATGTAATAAATGCCTTTTCAATTACTTCATACGAGATACTATAATGTTAGTATTATTGCCTATAATTACAGTATCTACAAAATACTCGATAAAATTAGGAGATGAAAACAAAAGATTTAATCAAATTATATTAACAATTTCCCTTTATGCTATCTCCATAGGTGCCGTTATTTATTCTTTATTTTTATATAAATAGGAGGAAAATTTATGCGTAATAAAAATTTTATTAGTGAAATATCAATATCCATTGTGTTAGCTGTATTCATTTCCATTTTTGCGGCGTCATTAGATACAAATGAATATTTGAACGCTTTTTTTGAAAAATATAGTCTATTTTTTATTTACATTATTGTTACTATTATTATAATTACAACAATTACCACTATTATTAGTGCTATTAAATTACATTTTAATCAGAAAAAAATATTAAAAGATATGAACATTAGCTTACCCATACGTATGACAACTTCCGACAAGCAAGAATATTTAGAAAGTGAAATTTTAAGATTAAGTGAGAGATTAGTCGCATCAGAAGATAAATGGAAATCCGCATATCACTTATTATTAGCATCACAAAATAGACAAATGGATATAAATGGGTTAATATCAACATCTAATTTTTTAAAAAGTTTTGGAATTGACGTTAATAATGTATCAATAAAAAATAGTACAGCGTTTGTGTTAATGCCATTTAATTCAGAATACATTGAAACCTTTGCACACATAGTAACTACATGCCAAGATTTGAAAATAAAAGCGTTGAGAAGTGATGAGGAATTTATCCAATCAAATATATTAACCCACATCATAAAATGCATTGTTGAATCAAGAGTTATTATAGCTGTAATTGATGGTAGAAATGTGAATGTGTTTTATGAATTAGGAATTGCTCATGCATTAAACAAACCCACAATATTGATATCAAAAGTAGAATCATCTATTCCATTTGATATTCAAGGACAATATATTGTATTATATAATTCATTTGATGAATTGGAAGAAAAGTTAAATGATGCACTACTTAAAATATTAACCAATACAAATTAATGAATTATAATAATATTTATATTTATTATTAATTTTGAATTAAAATTAAACTCCACCTAATTTAAGAAAAAAGCGAGGTGTCAATATGCCACGTCCCAAAAAAGAAAAACCAACCAGATCCGACGGCAGATATGAATATAAAGCTGCGATCGGACGTACCATTGACGGAAAGATACAATATAAAAGCTTCTACAGCTACGACAGCAAGGAGGACGCACGCGCCAAAGCGGAACAATACAAGGTGGAGCGTGAGGTTGCAGCAAGGACAGGCGACATATTTTCGGGCGATAAAATAACCTTTGACGTATGGGCGCAAAAATGGCTTAAATCCTACAAAAAGCCGACCGTTACGCCTCAAACATACCGCAATACTTACCTTAATACCGTCGAAAAACACCTTTTGCCATACTTCGGTAATGCTCAACTGATTGACATAAAACAAATTGATATACAAAATTTTTATGCGACTAAATCCTCAACATGCTCCGAGAGCTTGCTTCATAAAATGAAATTGTGCCTTTGCGGAATTTTTGAGGCGGCCATCGAGAACGATTTAATTTACAAAAACCCTGCAAAACACGCCGCATATATCAGCCAAGTTGAAAAGCACGAAAAACACGTCTATACCGACGGTCAGATCATAAAGGCGAAGCAATATTTCAAAACCGACTTTTTTGACGTTTTCCTTATGCTTGAAACAGGCATAAGACGAGGCGAGCTGCTCGGATTGATGTGGAAAGATGTTGACATTAAAAATAAGACGCTGAAAATCGAACGTTCCATTGCCGAAAAGCAAGGCGGCGGAGTAGTTACAATGCCGCCCAAATGGGATAGTTACCGAACTATACCGATTTCGCAGGAACTTACAGAAGCGTTGCAGCAGCTTCCTCATGACAGTGTTTACGTCCTCCCGAACATAGACGGAAACGTCCAAACTCCCCGCTCCTGGAGCAGGAAGCTTGAACGCCACATGAAAACTATGGTAAAAAACTGCCATTGTATGATTGAACTTACAGCACATGAACTGCGGCATACCCGCGGTACTCAACTCCGCAGGAATGGAGTGGATATTTACACTATCCAAAAATTGTTAGGTCACAAGGACGTAAATGTTACTGCACAGGTGTACGTCCATGACGATATTGAAACAACAAGAGCCGCCGCAGGAATTATATAAATCCTGACGAATTTTTGACGAATAAAACTTCATTTTTGCTAATTTACGCTCATTTCTGAAATTTTGCCAAACGGTCTAAATACGTAATTTGCGACTATTTAGCTTCTATAAAGAATACGCGTCTTTAAAGACTTTTAATCAAAGGGTCTGGGGTTCAAATCCCCAATGACTCACCAAGCAGGAAACGTCCTGCAGCGAGAAAAAGCTTTTGTAGAAATGCAGAAGCTTTTTCTTTGTCATTTTCCAAAAAATCTTTTTCCTATACAGAAACAGAACAATTCCCTTAAATACGCTAAGCCTTTTCAAACAACGTATTATTTTTATGTTTCATTTTTCTAACACAATTATTTTGTTAGAAGTTCTTTGAATCGATTTGTTATATTCAAATGCTTTGCGGATAAATAGATTTACTGACTATGCCGAAATTCAGCAGTCAACTACTACGATTGAACGCTGCAAGGATAAACGTACAATCCGTATTATCAGTTCTCCTCTCCTACCGCAGTATAGAGAAAAAGACAAGTTAATTGTCATAAACTCACTTTTACAGACATACTTATAATTGTTTTGACCTCCTTTGAATAAAAGCAAATAGCCTGCAAACCAAATTATCACATGATTTACAGGCTATTTCTATTTGTATTTGTATAAAAAAGATTTTTCGGAAAATAACAAAGAAAAAAGTTTCTGTATTTCTACAGAAACTTTTCTGCCTGCGGGGGCTTCCCCGCTGGTCGGAGTGACGGGACTTGAACCCACGGCCTCTACCACCCCAAGGTAGCGCGCTACCAATCTGCGCCACACCCCGAACAACAATAATAATTATATCACATTATTGCTCCGGTGTCAAGCCCTACAGGAAATTTATTCTTTTTTTAACATTTTAGAAATATTTAAGATATTCCATAATATTCAAGAGTTTCTAAATCTTCGCTTCCTACGCTCTCGGGATCGAGAAAATAATCTTCAAGCTTCGTATCTTCATAAAAAATATAAACTCTTACAGTAAGCAGATTTTCATCAAAGGAATAATAATACGCGCCTGCAAGCTTTTTGCCTGTGCTGTTGATAACATCCTTAAAAACATTGAATATTTCATCGCTGTTTTTTAGATAGCTGTTTACATGGTCCATTATATCTTTTGACGCAAATTGCACGCTGAAGCTTGTTTTTCCGCTTTGAACGGCAGATTTAAGTCCGCTTTTAATAAGCTTTTCAGCGTCCTGATTTGTCTCCGCATACTTTTTGTTTACAACATAATATCCTCTTGTGTCATCAGAAGCCTTCGGCACCTTAAAGCTGAGATTATCCTCCTCATGAGTATTTTCCAGCGCCTTATCGCTTACCATAAAATAATCATACTGGAGGTTCTCCTTCATGTCGCTTACGGGGTCGTCCCATGTTACATCTACGTTGTACCACTTTTTATTATAATAAACCTTATTCCACATATGCCCGTTTTCTTTGCTGTTTGAAGTAAGATCGTTGCCGATAACGGTAACTGTCCTTATCCCCGCCTTGCCGCAGACATAAGTAAAGGTTCTTGCATAACCGTCGCACTTAGCCTTATTATCCACAAGCGTACCGTAAATATTATCATTGTCCGCCGCTTTAAGGTCATAGACAGCGTTATTTATTATCTCATCGTGAATAGTTTTTATTTTGTTATAGGTTGACATTTCATCGGTAAACTTACTTAAAATCTTGTTGGTGGCTTTATCGTACGCTTTTACCATTTTGTCGTAGGTTTCCTTATCGTACTTATACTCAAAGCCGAAAGTTACCGAGGTTTCGGTTTCGTTTAAAATATCCATATCCTCCAGATTGAACGTCATAGGGTCGTGATAGATCAACAGTTCGACGATCATACCAAATTCCTCGATCTCAAAATCGTAATTAAGCTTGATCTTTGTCCTGCATTCTTTAATAGCCTTTCTAAGATACAGATAAAAATCCTGCGCTTCATCGCTCATCTGGTAATAATAATACGGCAGGGTAAAGCTTGAAGCAGCTTCGGCGGTTATTCCTCCGGAGCGTATAAAAAACGCAGAAGTAAACGTGAAAACTGTTATAACACACAAAAAAACGGATAAAAATTTTTTAAACATTTTTTCTTCCTTTCGTTGTACGCAAAATCGCGGGACGGATACTTATACATAGATATAATTCCAAATGGCGGAAAGCTTGCTGTTTGTCATGCCGTCAGCAAGAGAAAGCTCTTCGATAGTCGCAAAATAACCTATCTGATCTCTTAGGAAAATTATATTGTCAGCTAACGTTTCGTCTATGCCCGGAAGCTGCATAAAGTCCGCTTTTGTCGCTGTGTTTACATTTACACTGTATATTTCCGGCGCTGCGGACGTTGTTTCACTCGGAAAAGTATATGCGGTAGTATCGCTGCCGACCCAAGGATCGTCATAATAATCAGTTACAGTAGTTTCAGTCTTTGGCGGAAGCCCGCTTGCATCAGCATAAACATAGGGAAGTATGCTGTTAAGCTTGCTTTGCCCTATACCGCTGACGTTCAGCAGATCGTTTACATCGTAAAAGCCATGGCTGCGGGCGTACTCGACTATTCTTTCGGCAAGAGCCTCCCCTATCCCGTTTATATACGTCAGATCCTTTGCCGAAGCTGTATTCAGTTCAAGGGGAAAATTAGGGTAATACTCATCTGATGTTGTTTCAACGTCCGAAAAAGAAAAATCGGTCGTTTTGTCATTAACGGTAATGCTGTAATCTTCAGTCTGAGTAAAGTCCTCAAAGTCAGTAATTTCCTCAATTATAATTCCGTCGTCCGTATCCTCTGTTTCAGCGGCTGCGGTAACTGTGGTTTTTACCGATGTTTGTTTTGGATGTACCGACGAATAGCTTTGCGGAACAGTAGTGACGGGGGCAGATGTATATTCCGATGTAAAGACATCGTCCTGCACGGCTGTCGTTTCAGGAAATATCTCACGGTCTATATAGACATAGTCCTTGATCGCTTCAAGCTTTTTATCGCCTATTCCGTCAACATTCATCAAATCTTCCACTGAATAGAAATATCCGTAATTTTCCCTATATGACACAATGTTTTCGGCGAGTACTTTTCCTATGCCTTTTATATGCATAAGTTCCTCCGCGCTTGCGGCGTTTATATCTATTGGAAAAATAATGGCGGAAACCGTTTCAGGCTGCATTGTATCTGTGGACATTGATACTTCCGCAGGCAGTTTATCGTCTGACTTTTCCCATATTTCAGAATTATCAGAATATGAATTTTCTGTATTTTCATTGCCCGATATATTGCTGTCGGAAAAACCTTTTAATACGGGAATTGCTTTTTCTGTTTTCTCATTTAGAAATGGATAAATCAAAAATGATGAAATTGCCAAAATACCTATGACAACAAAAGTCAAACCTATTTTTTTGTAATTCATATGATCCATTCCTTTTGAGCAAAGCATTAAAGCAGTCTTTAGAACAAAATACGAAAAAAGGGGCAAAATACTAATCCCCAATCAAAAGTGTAGATAAAAAATCTGAGCAAAACCACATATATCAAAGCCTTTGCTTAGAACCTGTCTTCACAAGCTGTATGCACGTCTTTTCGACAATCTTTTGCCGAACTCTGCGTTAAAAATCCTTGCCATACGCGAGTATGCCTGCGGATTTTTGCCTTGATTTCAGCAAAATCTTGCCAAAAATCCGCACACACATCTTGTGAAGACAGGTTCTTATTTTTTATACACTTTTTAATTGGATATCAGTATAAGCCCCCTTTTCAATTATTTAAAGAGTTGATGGAGCTGCAATGCTGTTATGCTCGGCAGAGCTTTCATTCTTAACGATCTGGATATTATTGTAAACATCCATACCTGTACCTGCGGGGATAAGCTTACCAATGATAACATTTTCCTTAAGACCTTGCAGGTAATCGCTCTTGCCCTTGATAGCGGCGTCTGTAAGCGCTCTTGTTGTCTCCTGGAATGACGCTGCCGAAAGGAAGCTGTCGGAATTGGAGGACGCTTTAGTAATACCCTGAAGCACAGGAATTGTTGTGGCAAGGGTAAGTCCCTCTTCGCCGTTGTCAATACGCTTCTGTATCTCTGCATTGATAGCGTCGATCTCTCTCTTGTCAACAAGTGAACCGGGAAGCATATAGCTTGAACCGCTGTCATCGATCTTGACCTTGCGAAGCATCTGACGAACAATAACCTCGATGTGCTTATCGTTGATATCAACACCCTGTAGGCGGTAAACCTTTTGTACCTCGGTAATGATATAGTTTTGAACAGCCTGCTGACCGTTGACTGCAAGTATATCTCCGGGATTGATAGAGCCCTCCGTCAGGGAAGCTCCCGCCTCTACGGTATCTCCCTCATGGACTTTTATCTTGAAGCCGTAAGGAACGGGATAATACTCCTCGTCTCCCGTTTCCGGATTTGTAATGATAACATTTCGTATCTTCTTTATCTCCTCCATGCGAACTGTACCGCCGATCCTTGCGATAATAGCCGCATTTTTGGGACGTCTGCTTTCAAAAAGCTCCTCAACACGGGGAAGACCCTGTGTGATATCTTCCGCGGAAGCGATACCGCCTGTATGGAACGTTCTCATTGTAAGCTGTGTACCCGGCTCACCGATAGACTGTGCGGAAATTACGCCTACTGCCTCGCCTACTGCAACAAGATTATTGTTTGCAAGGTTTGCGCCGTAGCACTTCGCACAAACGCCGTGCTTAGCCTTACAATTGAGTACGGAACGGATAGTTACCCTTTCAACGCCGCTGTCTACGACCTTCTGAGCGTCGCTCTCGGTCATAAGCTTGTTGCGGCTCATGATAAGATCGCCTGTATTCGGGTCGCGGAGGTCTTCAAGAAGATAACGTCCGATAAGACGCTCCTTGAGAGGCTCGATCATCTCGTTGCCGTTTTTGATAGTGTAAACCTCGATACCTTCGTCTGTTCCGCAGTCCTCCTCACGGATAATAACGTCCTGCGAAACGTCTACAAGACGTCTTGTCAGGTAACCCGAGTCGGCTGTACGCAGAGCGGTATCGGCAAGACCCTTTCTCGCACCACGGGAGGAGATAAAGTACTCCAAGATATTAAGACCTTCACGGTAGTTCGCACGAATAGGCATCTCAATAGTCGAACCGGAGGTATTGGCGATAAGTCCGCGCATACCTGCAAGCTGACGGATCTGGTTGATAGAACCACGGGCACCGGAGTCAGCCATCATGAAGATAGGATTGTACTTGTCAAGTCCGTCCTTAAGGGCAGTTGTTACCTCGTCGGTAGCCTTGTTCCAGATGTCGATGAACCTCTTGGACTTTTCCGAAGCGGATATGAAGCCGCGCTTGAAAAGCTTGTTTATCTTCTCTACCTGCGCGTCAGCGTCGGCAAGAATATTTTTCTTTGCACCGGGTATTTCAGCGTCGCATACCGCAACGGTAATTGCCGCCTTTGTTGAGAACTTGAAGCCCAGAGCCTTTACCTTATCAAGAACCTCCGAAGTGGTAGCTGTTCCGTGAATACGGATACAACGCTCGATAATATCGGAAAGCTGTCCTCTCTTTACAAGGAAGTCAACTTCAAGATCAAACTGTTTATCGGAATTTGTTCTGTCAACATATCCCAAGTTCTGCGGAATATTCTCATTGAAAATAATTCTTCCCACAGTACACTCTATAAGCTTGGAGACAGTCCTGCCGCCGATATCCTTTGAAACTCTTACCTTTATAGGCGCGTGTATGGAAATTACTCCGCTGCTGTAAGCCATAAGAGCCTCGTTTACATCGCGGAACACCTTTCCTGCGCCCTTTTCGATATAGTTGCCGTTTTCGTCCTTATCCTCTTTCTTCATTGTCAGATAGTACGAACCGAGAACCATATCCTGTGACGGAACAGCCACGGGACGTCCGTCCGAGGGCTTCAAAAGGTTGTTTGCCGCAAGCATGAGGAACCTTGCTTCAGCCTGAGCTTCCGCCGAAAGAGGCAGATGGACAGCCATCTGGTCGCCGTCAAAGTCGGCGTTGTAAGCCGTACAAACAAGCGGGTGAAGCTTCAGCGCACGACCCTCGACAAGGATAGGCTCAAATGCCTGGATACCCAGTCTGTGGAGGGTAGGAGCACGGTTCAGAAGAACGGGGTGATCCTTGATAACATTTTCAAGAGCGTCCCAAACGTCGTTTTCTGCTCTGTCCACCTTTTTGCGGGCGGACTTGATATTTGTAGCCTTGCCTGTATCTACAAGACGCTTCATTACGAAAGGCTTGAAAAGCTCCAAAGCCATTTCCTTAGGCAGACCGCACTGGAACATTTTCAGCTCGGGACCTACTACGATAACGGAACGTCCCGAATAGTCAACACGCTTACCCAAAAGGTTCTGACGGAAACGTCCCTGCTTGCCCTTGAGCATATCGGAAAGAGACTTGAGAGCACGGTTGTTGGGTCCGGTAACGGGTCTGCCGTGTCTTCCGTTGTCAATAAGGGCGTCAACAGCCTCCTGAAGCATTCTCTTTTCGTTTCTGATGATGATGTCGGGGGCTTCAAGCTCCAGCATCTTTTTAAGACGGTTGTTACGGTTGATAACACGCCTGTAAAGGTCGTTAAGGTCGGAAGTACCGTACCTGCCGCCGTCCAGCATTATCATGGGACGGATATCGGGAGGTATAACGGGAAGCACGTTTATGACCATCCACTCGGGCTTATTTCCCGAAAGACGGAACGCTTCGATAATTTCAAGTCTTTTAAGGAGCTTTATCTTCTTCTGACCCTGAGGCAGATCCGCAAGCTCGGCTTTAAGCTCGTTGGCAGTCCAAACAAGGTTGTTTATCCAATTGTCCTTATCGGCAATTTCATCAAACTCTCCTGTCATATTTGCATCGCCGATCTTCTCAAAGAATATCTTTTCGATATACTCCGAACCTGTTTCAACGGTAATAAGAGGACGCGGAGGATCTATACGCTTTCTGTTGTATGTGAGTATCTCCTCTCTGTAGGTCGTCCTTGAAACAACGTCGCCTGTATTATATATCTCGCTTTCTCCATTTTCGGCAATTACATAATAACGCTTTGCAAGGAAATCCTTTATCCTGCCCTCGTCAATGCCGGTTACCTTGGAAAATTCCTCAAGATGCAGATTGATATAATTGTCATATCTGTCGTGGCTGTACTCTTCAAGAAGCTCGTTTACAGCTTCCGCGCCCATATCGGCATAGAAATCGTCCTCGTACTTCTCGCGCATATCCGCGTACTCCTTTTCGGTAAGGAGCTGCTTTTTCATAAGCTCGGTGCTGCCCGGGTCGATTACGATATATTTTGTAAAATACAGAACCTCTTCAAGACGTTTCTGAGATACTTCTATGACCTGACCTATTCTCGAGGGAGTGCCCTTAAAATACCAGATATGGGACGCGGGAGCAGCAAGGTCGATATGACCCATACGCTCACGGCGAACCTTTGAACGCGTTACCTCAACGCCGCAGCGGTCGCATACCTTGCCCTTAAAGCGTATTTTTTTATACTTACCGCAGTGACATTCCCAGTCCTTTTGCGGTCCGAATATCCTTTCGCAGAAAAGACCGTCCCGCTCGGGCTTCTGTGTTCTGTAGTTGATAGTTTCGGGTCTTGTTACCTCGCCGTGAGACCAAAGTCTTATCTGTTCGGGGGAAGCAAGCCCTATTTTAATAGATTCAAACGCATTGAATTCCAAATATAACACTCCTTTAAACTAATTGTTTCAGCGTTCAGCGAATGCTCCCTCCGCCTTAGCGGCGGAAGGAACCGAGTGTATGGTCGTTAGATCAGGTCATCTTCGCCATCAAAGGAGAAGTCCTCTTCATCATCTTCATCTTCATCACTGTCAAAGCTGTCAAAATCATCATCGTCTTCGTCCCCGTCCTCAAAGGTAAAGCCGTCGTCAAGGTCGCCGTCGCCGAGAGTCAAGTCCATATCCTCGGCATCGGAAACAGGCTGCGGGATAATATCATCGTCGTCCTCAAAGGTTTGCTTGAGGTCGATCTCTTCATCATTTTCATCGAGCACCTTAACGTTGAGACAGAGTGACTGAAGCTCCTTAACAAGTACCTTAAAGGATTCGGGTATTCCCGGCTTGGGAACGTTATGTCCCTTAACGATAGCCTCATAGGTCTTGACACGTCCAACGGTGTCGTCGGACTTAACGGTAAGGATCTCCTGCAAGGTATAGGCCGCGCCGTAAGCCTCCAAAGCCCAAACCTCCATTTCTCCGAAACGCTGACCGCCGAACTGCGCTTTACCGCCCAGAGGCTGCTGCGTAACGAGAGAATAAGGTCCTACAGAACGCGCATGGATCTTATCGTCAACAAGGTGGTGGAGCTTAAGGTAGTACATATAGCCTACGGTAACGGGATTATCAAACTTATCCCCCGTTCTGCCGTCATAAAGAACGGTCTTGCCGTCCTCGCTGATGCCCGCCGCCTTGAAGCACTCACGGATATCGTCCTCGTGTGCACCGTCAAAAACAGGCGTCATAATCTTCCAGCCAAGCTTTTTGGCAGCCATACCGAGGTGTACTTCAAGTACCTGACCGATATTCATACGTGAAGGTACGCCCAAAGGATTGAGCACGATATCAAGAGGAGTACCGTCAGGCAGGAAAGGCATATCCTCGGATTTGAGGATTCTGGAAACAACACCCTTGTTTCCGTGACGACCCGCCATTTTATCGCCTACAGATATCTTGCGCTTCTGTGCAATATAACATCTTACAAGCATATTTACGCCGGGAGCAAGCTCCTCGGAATTTTCTCTTGTAAACACTTTTACATCAATAATTACGCCTGACTCGCCGTGAGGTACTTTAAGGGAGTTATCCCTTACCTCTCTCGCCTTTTCGCCGAATATAGCGCGGAGGAGTCTTTCCTCGGCAGTAAGCTCTGTTTCGCCCTTAGGCGTTACCTTGCCGACAAGAATGTCGCCTGCGCGGACTTCTGCGCCTATGCGGATAATTCCGCGGTCGTCAAGGTCTTTGAGAGCGTCCTCGCCAACATTGGGGATATCTCTTGTGATCTCCTCTGGTCCAAGCTTTGTATCACGGGATTCGATCTCATACTCCTCGATATGGACGGAGGTGTAAATATCCTCCCGAACGACCCTCTCGTTAAGAAGAACGGCGTCCTCGTAGTTATAGCCCTCCCAGGTCATAAAGCCGATAAGAGCGTTTTTGCCGATAGAAATTTCACCGTTGCTTGTAGCTGGACCGTCCGCAAGAACCTGTCCCACATGGACTTCCTCGCCCTTGCTTACGATAGGACGCTGGTTCACACAGGTGCCCTGGTTGGAACGCTTGAACTTAATAAGCTTATAGCTGTGAGTTGCGCCCGTGCCCTCCTTGATAACTACCTCGTCGGCAGAAACACGGTCCACAACGCCGTCGTGCTTTGAAATAACGCATACGCCAGAGTCAACAGCGGATTTGTACTCCATACCGGTACCAACGATAGGAGCTTCCGTTTTAAGGAGAGGAACAGCCTGACGCTGCATGTTAGCGCCCATGAGAGCACGGTTCGCGTCGTCGTTTTCAAGGAACGGTATCATTGCCGTAGCGATCGAAACAACCATTTTAGGAGAAACGTCCATAAAATCTATACGCTCGCGCTCGCATTCAAGGATCTGATCCCTGCATCTTGCGTTTACTATGGGACGGGCAAACTTGCCGTCCTCGGTAAGAGGCTCGTTAGCCTGAGCAACGGTATAGTTGTCCTCAACGTCGGCAGTCATGTAAACTACCTCGTTCGTAACAACGCCTGTTGTCTTGTCCACTCTTCTGTACGGCGCTTCGATAAAGCCGTACTCATTAATTCTCGCAAATGAAGCAAGATAAGAAATAAGACCGATGTTAGGACCTTCAGGGGTCTCGATAGGACACATTCTTCCGTAGTGGGAATAGTGAACGTCACGAACCTCAAAGCCTGCGCGGTCACGGGAAAGTCCGCCGGGTCCCAAAGCGGAAAGACGTCTCTTATGAGTAAGCTCCGCAAGCGGGTTGGTCTGATCCATAAACTGGGACAGCGGTGACGAACCGAAAAACTCCTTTATAGCCGCCGTAATGGGACGTATATTTATAAGAGCCTGCGGGGTGATAACGTCCATATCCTGCGCCTGAATATTCATTCTTTCGCGGATAACGCGCTCCATACGGGAAAAGCCTATCCTGAACTGGTTCTGGAGCAGCTCGCCCACGGAACGGATACGTCTGTTGCCCAGGTGGTCGATATCGTCCACCTGACCTACGCCCTCGCAAAGGTTAATAAAATAGCTTATAGTTGCATAGATATCGTCAAGAATGATATGCTTCGGCACAAGGTCGTCAACACGGCTCTTGACCATTTCCTCAAGCTCTTCCTTATCTGCAGCGGTCTCAAGGATCTCCTTGAGTACAACGAAGTAGACCTTTTCGTTGATACCGTACTTCTTGGGGTCGAAATCAACGTAAGGAGCCATGTCCACCATGCGGTTGCCTATGACCTTTACTTCGCGCTCCTCTATGCTGTGAGATGTTTCACCTGTGGGAGTTGTGAAGGTCTCCCTGTGTTCAACTCTGAGCCAGACCTCGCCAACACCTGCCTGCTCGATCTCCATAGCCTTATCGTATTTGATAAGCTCTCCCTCATCGGCGATAATTTCGCCTGTGAACGGGTTTGCAACGGGACGCGACAGATAGTGTCCCGCAATTCTCGAAGCAACGCCGAGTTTTTTGTTGTACTTATATCTTCCGAAGCGGGCAAGGTCATACCTCTTTGCGTCAAAAAACAGCCCGTTAAGGTGATTCTCTGCGCTCTCAACTGTGGGAGGCTCGCCGGGACGGAGCTTTTTATATACTTCGAGGAGAGCTTCCTCTCTGTTTTTGGTAGTATCCTTTTGAAGTATAGTTTGAGTAATACGTTCGTCCGTACCGAAATAATCTTCTATTTCAACGTCGGTACCGCAGCCGAGGGAGCGGATAAACGTTGTAAGGGGGATCTTTCTGTTTTTATCGATTCGCACATAAGCAACATCGTTGGAGTCCATTTCATACTCCAGCCACGCGCCTCTGTTTGGGATAACTGTAGCCTTAAAAAGGTCTTTACCTGTTTTATCCTTTTCAAAAGCGTAGTAAACGCCCGGAGAACGAACCAACTGCGATACTATAACACGCTCGGCGCCGTTGATGATAAACGTGCCGCTGTCGGTCATAAGCGGGAATTCGCCCATAAACACTTCATTTTCTTTTACAACACCTGTTTCCTTGTTCCACAGAGTAGCTTTTACTCTAAGCGGAGCAGCATATGTTACGTCACGCTCCTTACACTCGGCTACCGAATATTTCGGGGTATTGTCGATAGAGTAATCCACAAAGTTCAGCACCAGATTACCGTTGTAGTCTGTAATAGCCGCAACATCGCGGAAAACTTCTTTCATTCCCTCATCAAGAAACCATTGATAGGAATTTTTCTGCACCTCGATCAGATTCGGCATTTCCAAAGCCTCGTTTATCTTTCCGAAGCTCATTCTGGTCGTTTTGCCGAGCTGCACCGGCTTGACATTTACCATAGGCGGGTCCCTCCTTATAATTTTGCGGGGATAATAAACTTCATTCCGAAAAAAATTTTTCAGAAAATATTGCAATCTTATCAATTATGTGGTATACTATATATAAATAGTAAAAATGGCATAAGATTACATTATGATACAGTATATTATTATACTACAATATGCAATAATTGTCAAGTATTTTTTTGACTTTTTTGAAAAAAATTTTTTTGCACATAAAAAAGCGGACAGCCGTACACCTTTCGGAACGGTTATCCGCTTTGTTTTTATAAACGCTTTTAAAATTGAAATCAATTACACGCTTTTTAGCCGCAAAAGTTATAAATTGATTTTCAAATCCTCAATTAGCTTGTTCTTGATAAACAACACATTGGGCTGTGTAGGGTTCAGCTTAACATGGCTATGTATCAATCTGTACACATTATTCGCCTTACGCCGTATAGCTTCAATATCCGTTAAGTCTTTAATTATCAAGTGTACTCCATTGATCGTATAGGGACGTTCAATATAATCATCTGTAATAGGAAACATATCTTGTATCAAAAAGGCGCTTTTATCACCATTTATGTTGATAATGTGAAGTATATCACATGGCTTATGTTTAGCTGTTCTGTCATCAATAATTCTTTGAACTTTGTTAATCTTGTGACTCATGGGAATAACCCAATACAGCCCCCGCACTTCTTTATCGGCAAAACAATAATAGTGTGGGCGGCTTTCTTTTTTATTACCCTTTAAATAAGGATCTGTAAATCTTTCAAAAAAACTGTCCTTAATTCTGTAACAGCCATAATTTACCATAATTCTCCCGCAATAAAAAGTCCCCCCTATTACGGGAGGACACTTTCATGCCCGTTATTTGATCCGCATACGGGTTAGCGGCATACTTTCAAGTCAGTTATTTATATCCGCATACTGATTAGCGGCATACTTTGAAGCTATCAGCTTACACTTATATTATATCCGAATATTTTTAATTTGTCAATAGATTTTAAAAATTTACAAATGGAATGTAAAATTTATGGTCAAATCTCAGCCTTGCTGTAATATATAGCCGTATTGGGTTCAATATATTTCATGGGGAAATCTTACTTATCTTGAAACAGTCCGCCTAAAAGGGTCAAGGCTCAGCCTTGCTGTAATATACAGCCGTATTTGGTTCAATATATTTCATGGGGAAATCTTACTTATCTTGAAACAGTCCGCCTAAAAGGGTCAAGGCTCAGCCTTGCCGCTCCAGTATTTGCGGTCAAGACTCCTGAACTGTACCGCCTGTGCAATATGGGGTTTATCTATTACCTCCGAGCCGTTCATGTCCGCGATAGTCCGCGCCACCTTTAATATACGGTCATAAGCACGGGCGGAAAGCCCCATTTTTTCAAAAACATTTTTAAGAGTCTCCCGCGCTCTGTCGGTCATTATGCAGACTTCGGGCAGCAGTTCTGGAGTTATTTTCGCATTGCAGGTGATGTTCGTTCCCTTGAACCGCTTGTTCTGCACCTCTCTTGCCGCCTGAACCCGCTCCCGTATCGCCTCCGAGCTTTCCTCCTTTGCGGTTGAAGAAATATTGTCAAACTCAACGGGCGGGACTTCCACATGAATATCAAACCTGTCAAGCAGCGGTCCGCTTATTTTTGAAAGATACTTTGCGACTTGCCCCTGACCGCATATGCACTTTCTTGCAGGGTGTCCGTAATAGCCGCAGGGACATGGGTTCATTGCCGCCACAAGCATAAAGCTGCAGGGATATGTAATAGTACCCGCCGCCCTTGAAATGGTTACCTGCTGGTCTTCAAGGGGCTGACGGAGAATTTCAAGGGTGCGCCTGTCAAACTCCGCAAGCTCATCAAGAAACAACAGTCCGTTATGAGCAAGAGAAATCTCTCCGGGACGGGGTATCGTACCGCCTCCCGCAAGTCCTGCCGCAGAAATGGTATGGTGGGGACTTCTGAAAGGTCTCTTTGTCACAAGCGGGGTTTTCTTGTCCACAATGCCGCTTACAGAGTGGACGTTTGTGGTCTCGATAGACTCCTCAAAGGTCATGGCAGGAAGTATTGTAGTCAAACGCTTTGCCAGCATGGATTTTCCCGATCCCGGACTGCCTATCATAAGGACGTTGTGCCCCCCTGCGGCTGCGTACTCCAAAGCTTTTTTGGCGGCGTGCTGACCCTTTACCTCGGCGAAGTCTATCACATCAAAACGTTCCTCGGGCTTTACCACATATGGTCTTTGAGGGAGCAGCACCGCTTCCCTGCCGAAATGCTTCACGATATCGGCTGTATTTTCAACGCCGTATACCGTGATACCGTCCACAACGCTTGCCTCATAGGCGTTGTCCGCAGGGACGAAAACGCTTTCAAAGCCCTCATTTTTGGCAAGCATTACCATTGGCAGGACGCCGTTTATATGTCTTACGTCGCCGTTAAGCGAGACTTCACCAATAAAAGCGGACTTTGAAATATCCTCGTTTATCTGCCCCGTAACACACAGCAGGGCAACAAATATTGCAAGGTCATGGACGCTTCCCGACTTTTTGGTATCGGCAGGAGCAAGGTTCACTATGACCTTTGCCAACGGGAATGCCGTACCGTTTGACCGCAGGGCGGAACGTATCCTCTCACGGCTTTCCTTTACCACTATATCCGCAAGTCCTACTATTTCAAATGCGGGAGTGCCCTTGCTGGTTTCTATCTCAACGTCCACGGAAAACGCGTTAAGCCCGAACAGTCCAAGGCTTCTGACCTTTGCAAACATAAATTTGACCCTCTTTCAATTTTTGCTTCCGATTTTGAGGGCTTATCCCTCGTCAATTTCACTAAGCTCCACAGAAAAATCGTACTCCTCGTCAGTATCGGTTATGTCGTACATACGATTGTTGAACCAATCAAGCAGGTCGTGATATACCTCTCCCCGCCCTATCTCGTTGAGAATTTCATGGCGCATTTTGCTGTAAATTTTAAGCTCCAGATCCTTTAGACCGGCTTTGTTAAGGGCGTTAAACACATTCTGAGGAGCAATGCCGTACATTCCCACAGGGTCGGCGTCGCCGCTGCAAATAAATATTGGCAAGTCCTTGTCGATCTTCCCTGCCCAGTCGCTTCTTGAGACATAGTTCACCAAAAACATAAGGTCGGAGTAAGCTCTTACCGTAAAATGGAAATTGCAGAGAGGGTCTTTTTCGTACTTCTTAACTATATCGTCATCGCAGGATATCCATGAATACTCGCTTATGGGGTTTTCTATCTTGATATTGTTAAGACCGAAAACAAGCTCGTCAAGGAATTTGGAGCGGTACATATCGCCTTTGAGCTTGCCTAACGTTCTTGTAAGTGCAATACCGGCGTTTGTGCCTATCTTTGTGTTTACAGTACCCATAATAACTGCGCCGTCGTACATATAGCCGTACTTTGCAAGAACTGTGCGCACAACGAGAGAACCCATGCTGTGCCCCAAAATAAAAAGCTTGACATTGCGGCACTTTTCTCTCACAAGGCGGGTAAGCCTGACAACGTCCTTGGCAAGGAAATGCCAGCCTCTTTCGGGAGCGAAATAACCGAGGTGCTCCGCGTCCCTTGCGGAATTACCGTGTCCCAAATGGTCGTGACAGAAAACCATTATGCCGTGTCCGCACAAAAAGTCTATAAAATCCTCGTAGCGTTCGCAGTATTCGCACATACCGTGCACAAGCTGCACCGCCGCCTTTATTTCGCCCTCCGGCTTATACACATAGTACGCGATACGGTCGGTACCGTTTGAGCTTTCAAAATATCCGCTTATTTTAGAATAATTCACAATATATCACCCTTTTAAAAGTATATTTTTACTATTATACCACAACTTAGAAATTTTAACAAGTAATTTGGGAGATTTTTAATAAAAAAGGCGCAAAGCCGTTAAAATAGACTTTACACCTTTTATTTTCGTTCAGTCCTCGGGAAGCTCCAGCGGCTGCAATTTTAACTTGATATATTCAAGTTCCTCGTCGATCATTTTGACCGTTTCGACCGCGCCTTCCTTTTCTGCGGTTTTGCGTATACGTTTAAAACGCTGATAATCACTGATAAGCCGTGATTTTGTTTCCAAATCGCATGACATATTTCTCGCCACTTTCAAATTGGGTTACGGCTGGCTGTCGGGAAGCTCAACAGGGTGCAGCTTTAACTTAATAATACCGATTTTGTAATCTATTGCTTTTATTGTTTCTGTTGCACCCTCTTTTTCTGCTATTTTACGAATATACATCAGCATATCGTAATCATCTATCAGCATTGATTTTAATTCCATTTCACTTGACATATATTTTTCTCCTTTCATTTTTTACGGTAATTATTTTAACTCTTTTTACGAAATATGCACTATAGCTGTTACTTATATTATATAGGTTTTTAAAGAATTTGTCAAGATGTAAACCTGCTTATTTCAATAAAATGGGAAGATTTCTTTTTTTAAGGTCGTCCGCAAAAATTATCATCATAAAGGTATCCTGATCTCCCGCCTTTACCTTGAAGCCAAGCTCCTTAAAAAACTCTTTATCCGTAAGTCTGCCTATGCAGTACTCGCAGTATTCGGGAAGATAGCATATGGGAAGCGTTTCGGCGTCCTTGTATTCCGCCGCCTTTCTATTGTTTGTCTGCACCGTATACGAAGCCCGCCTGCCCTCATATTCAAATTCCACATCAAACTTATGATGAAAACGGTTGTATCTGCTCAATATAAGAGTATACTTATAACTGCAAATTTTAGCCTCAACTATAGCCGAGTGCTTTTTTAAGGCGTTCATTATTTTTTTCTGCTTGCGGCGTTCTGTAAAAGCTATTACTGCCAAAGGGGTAAAGGCATAAACGGACATTCCCAAAAGGAACGCATAGTCCATATAAACGCTGTCTGTACCGTTTAAAGCTAACAGCAAAATATTTACAGCAAATAATATCCATGAGATAACACCGCAGTACAAAAACACTGTCAAACCGTCACACCTCCAAATACCACCGCACAAACGAACAATATAATTATAACATTGTTACGTACATTTAACAAGGATTTTCCGACATTTTATTCGGTAAAATTTTTAAACAAAGTTTTTTGTAAAATATTGTATGATATGACATTGATTTACTAATATTAAAATTGTTGTAAAAATTTTATAAAAGCTATTTGCTTTTTCAAAATTTTGTGGTATACTATTAATTATAAATATTATTTTGCAATTGCTGGAAATGTTACTATCCAAATTTATTCTGACATGGAGGTATTTATTATGAACGAAAACGAACTTTATTCTCTTTGGTGCGAAAAAGCCACCGACGACCCCGATCTTCAGACTGAACTGAAATCTATCGAGGGCGACGCGGACGCTATCACCGACAGATTTTACCGCGATCTTGAATTCGGCACCGGCGGTCTCAGAGGTGTTATCGGAGCAGGCTCCTACCGCATGAACATCTACACTATCAGACGCGCTACACAGGGTCTTGCGGACTACGTAAACGAGGCGTTCTCAGTAAATCCGTCGGTTGCTATCGCTTACGACAGCCGTATCAAGTCGGACGTTTTTGCCAAAGAGGCTGCTTCCGTTCTGGCTGCAAACGGTATCAAGGTTTACATTTATCCCGAGCTTATGCCTACACCTATGCTTTCCTTTGCTGTACGCGAGCTGAAGTGCAGTGCGGGTATCGTTGTTACAGCAAGCCACAACCCTGCTAAATACAACGGCTACAAGGTTTACGGTTCGGACGGCTGCCAGCTTACTCTCGGCGCTGCGGAGATCGTACTGAAAAACATCAACAAAGTCCCCATGTTCGACGGAGCAAAGGTCATTCCTTTTGAAAAAGGTCTTGAGGACGGCACTATCGAATATATCAAGCAGGAGGTCATCACCGCATACATCGACAAGGTTGCGGAACAGGGCATTCACACTGACCTGTGCGCCACAAGCGGTCTTAAAGTAGTGTACACTCCCCTTAACGGCACGGGCAACAAGCCTGTACGCATGATACTGAAAAAAATCGGTATCAGCGATGTTACAATTGTTCCCGAGCAGGAGTACCCCAACGGAAACTTTACGACTTGTCCTTTCCCGAATCCCGAGATAAAAGAAGCTCTGGAGCTTGGCTTGAAGCTTTGCGAAACTATTAAGCCCGACCTGCTCCTTGCTACCGACCCTGACTGCGACCGTGTGGGAATTGCCGTTCCCGACGCTAACGGCGGTTATGTCCTCTTTACGGGCAACGAGGTTGGCGCAATGCTCCTTGAATACATCTGCTCGGAGCGTACAAAGCTCGGCACTATGCCCGAAGACCCTGTTGCTGTTAAAACAATTGTTACAACAGACATCACAAAGGCGATCGGCAAGGAGTACGGCGTTAAAATTATCGAGGTGCTCACAGGCTTCAAATTTATCGGCGAGCAGATCGGCTTTTTGGAGGACAAGGGCGAAGAAAACCGCTACGTATTCGGTTTTGAGGAAAGCTACGGCTATCTTGCAGGCTCATATGTAAGAGACAAGGACGCTGTTGTGGCTTCCATGCTCATATGCGAAATGGCAGCATTCTACCGCACTAAGGGCATTTCACTGCTCCAGGCGCGTGAAAATATGTACAAGAAGTACGGCGTTTACACCCACACGCAGAAGTCCTTTACCTGCGAGGGCGCAAGCGGTATGCAGAAGATGAAGGAGCTTATGACAATGCTCCGCACAGACGCTCCCAAGGAGATCGGCGGACTTTCGGTTATTCGTTTCGACGATTACCTTGACAGCACCTCCACCGACTGTAAGACAGGTGCAAAGACAAAGCTTACTCTGCCTAAGTCGGACGTCCTCACATTTGCTCTTGAGGGTGACGCTTCGGTAATTATCCGTCCCTCTGGTACAGAGCCTAAGATAAAGGCTTATTATACCACCACGGGCGAGACCAAGAAAGAGGCGGACGCTCTCGGTACTAAGATAGCTGATGATTTCCAGAAGATTTTGGGATTTTAATTAAACGGTAAAAGAACAGCCTGTCGGGGTTTCCGACAGGCTGGATTTTTATGTATTTTCTTTTTCGTTCAGACTTTCTTGGATTATTTCTTTTTTTCTTTGGTCTTTAAGCAAATAAATCATATTTTGAAACTTTACTGATTCTTTAATATCAAACCACTTGACATCAAAACTTATGCTTCCTCCTGCATATTCAATTTTAAATAAACTTTTTCGAGTAGAAAAATATATAGCCATAAAAATTGCTGTAATTAAAAATCCTAATAACCCGTATTTTATGCCTTCTAAAGATTGTTGTGAAACTGAAGCCATCAATGTTGCCATAACTATAATTATCGATATAATAAGTAACAGTTTATTTTCTGTATAAACAAACCCTGTACCTGTAATATCTTCAACGTTGATAATCTTTGACTCTTTAAGCTTTGTCAATGTATTTTTAGAAATAATATATGTTTTGCCGCTTAAATAAAGTCTCTTTTGTGTAAGTATAGCTTTAACGGCAGAAATATCTCCACTTGTTATAATGTTTTTAATATAACCTGTTCCTAATTCTGCATAAATCTCCTCATCAATATCAATTAAAATATCATTGTTACTTTGTGATATTTTTATTTCTTCATCTTCCTCAATTTCATAAGTTTCATTTCCATCTAATTGCATTTCTTCAAGCATTGTTCCGCACTTTATACAATAATCTGTTTCATCATTATGAATTCCACTGCACTTTGGACAAATTTTCATATTCATTCTCCTATTTTGACAAAATATTATACAAACATTATACAGCAAAAAAAAAAAAAAAAAAACGAACTCACAATGAAATATTTATTAATAAAAGTACACAATAGTAAAAAACCACCGCCCCCTTTGAGGGGGCAGCGGCAAAGTAAAAATCTGACATATTTAGAGGCGGGGGTGACACTCGCAGCACGGCGACCGTGCTTAGCCAATGTTGCCGTTGCTGTGCGGCAGGATATTGAAATTCCTGTTGGGACGCTGACCGGGCAGGTAAAAGTACACAAACTTTACGGAGAATATATCGCAGAGGATAAAATTCTCGTTTTCATCGTCATAAAGAGTTATGTAGCTTGTGCCGACGTGATAAAGATAACCCTGTTTGCGGTTGAGCCTATCCGTGCCTATAAGGAATTCCACTACAACATAGTTGCCGATATTTTCTGCAAGTATCTTTTGTATTGACCCTATCATTTCCTCCTCGTCAAATTCTTGCTGGGGCGGTGTACGGAACTCGGGGTGCTCTTTGATCTGCTCTTCAAGCCAGTTCATATTATCGTTGTTTCCGTTATTATCGGCAGGCGCAGATGATGACGTACCCGAATTGCTGTTTGAATTATTGACCGAGGAGGAGCTGCCGGCAGTCCCCCCATTATTGGTGTTTATTATATTGTTCATATTTCGTCTTGGCGGTATTCCCGGTCTGTCGTAATTGCCGTTCATAAGCAAAGCTTCCTTTCATAAAAAATTATGTTTCCGCATACGCATCGGTGGGGTTATAAAAACAATGGTTGCCTATACGAATCGCAAACTGCCCCACTCTTGTGGGAAAATACTGCTGACAGCTTGTGCTGTAGGGGTTGAAAAACCAAAGTGCAAAGCCGAGGTTTGTAAGGCGGTTCCCCGCTATAGCCCAGTTTGCGATGTCATACTGCACCTGTTCGGGACGCATATTATAAATATTCTGCAAATTTGTTCTGCCTCCGAGAGTTTCGCTTGCGCACTGAAACTGCCCTTTCTGATAGACCACCCCCCGCAGAGTATGTATTCTGCCGTATTCTCCGTAGGTTACGTTCACCCTGTTCATCACTACGCTTGCCACGGCTTTCATTCCGTTTTCTCCCTCGCCTCCCGCCTCGCACATTACAAGCCTTGCCAGAAGCTCCACGTCGGAGTATGCCATTACGTTCCCCCCTTAAAGGATTTAAGAGCCAGTTCAGCATCTTTTTACGCACGTCTTTTCGTCAATCTTTTGCCGTTGACTGCGTTAAAAATCCTTGAAATACCCGCGTATTCCTGCGGATTTTTGCCTTGTCATCGACAAAATCTTGCCAAAAATCCGCACATAAAAAAATACTGAACTGACTCCTAATATATTTTATTCGCCGTTTTTACGCATTATGACAATTTGCCCCGATACTTTTTTGCAAAAATACTGGACAAACCTAAAAATATATGGTATAATAAAATGTATTTATTTTTACGGAGGTTTTAAGACTATGTCTTTCTTAAAAAAATCAACAGCTTTTATTGCCGCGGCGGCTATGGCTCTCTCACTTTCCTCCTGCGGCAAGGACACTACTTGGGGAGCTGAAATTGACGGAGAGCAGCTCCGCGCGGGAATAATGATATACTTCCAGTCAAGCGCGGTTTCCGAGGCAATGGCTTTTATGCCCGAAACAGAATCGGTTCCCGCGGCTGACGGCGAGACTGCTGCCACTGCCGAAACACAGAGCGTTCTTGAAATTACCATTGAGGACAAGCCTGCAAGGGAATGGATAAACGAAAAGGCTGTACAGAGTATGCGTGAATACGCCGCTGTGGAGAAAAAATTTGACGAGCTTGGACTCACCTTTGAAAACAAGGAGGAGGACAGGCTGAATATCGTTGTTGATCAGATGTGGGAGTATTTCGGCGAATATTACGAGGAACTTGGCGTAAGCAGAGAGTCCTATTACGATGTGGGTCTGAACAGCGAAAAGCGGACGGCTATTTTCAATTATTACTACGGTGAGGGCGGAGAAAAGGCTGTCCCCGAGGACGAGATCGTGTCCTACCTTAGTGAAAACAATACGAGAATAAAGTATATTTCAATGCCTCTCAAGGACGGCGAGGGTAATCTTCTCAAGTCTGAGGGCAAGGCTGAACTAAAAACAATGATCGAAGGTTATATTGACAGACTGAACACTTCTTCCGTTACTTTTGAGGAAATTCAAAAGGAGTATAATAATTATTATGCTGAACTTGTAAAGGCGGCAGCCGAGACTGAAGAAGGTACGGAAGCTTCCGAAACAGAGCAGACTGAGACCGAGGAAGATACCGCAGTTGCCGAACCGAATTACGGCACGGTAATTGCAAAGGATTCCGCTTATCCGTCCGCAAAGGTCGTTGAGACAGCGTTCGGCATGACTGCTCCGGCTTATACGATCGTTGAGGACGACGATAACGAGGTCTACTATTTAGTTCAAGTAATGGGACTTTTCGACGACCCTGATTATCTTGAAAATAACAGCGAATCGGTACTTCATACTTTAAAAGACGAGGAATTTAACGCTGAGGTCAAAAGTTGGACTGAGGGTCAGAATGTCATTGTAAATCAGGATTCTGTAGACAGATACAAGCTTGATAAAATCCTTGAATGACCAATAAAATCATAAGCACAAATAAAAACGGGTATTTTGCGTTTTAGTCCTTTCTAAACGTAAAATGCCCGTTTTATTTGAACGTTTTTTAATTATGCTCGTAAAATTGCATTTAAAGCTGAATTAAACCGACGTTTTAATATCTAAAACGTCGGTTTAGTTTATCTTTCGGCAAGCAGCTTTTTTACATCATCAAGTGCGGGAGGATTTTCCGAAATAGGGAAACGTGTTATAGCCGCCCCCGCAGCGGCGCAGCCATAACGGACAATATCCTCATCGGGAAGTTCAAGGGAAAGGGCATAAATAGTCCCCGCTTTAAAGCTGTCCCCCGCGCCGAGAGTACTTACAGCGTCAACAGCGTATGGCTTGAAAAATTTCGGCGGCTGACCCTTACGACCGTACATGACCTCGTCCCTGCCGAAAGTAAAGATAACAAGACCCTCAGAATTTTCCGTATAGAGACGGTACAGCTCGTCCGGGGATTTGTCTGGATAATGTCCGCTGAGGAATTCATGAGACACAGCGTTCACCGCACAAAAACGGTTTGTATCGGAATCGTGCATACAGTCAATTGCCGCAAATTTTTTCCCATATCGGCGGCAAAGCTCTGCGGTCTCTTCCCCGAAAAAATTGTCCCAGCCCACCACAGAACAGCTTTTTATGCTTTCCTCGCATGGAGGCTCATAGTAAACCTTATTCCAGAGACTGCCCCATTCACCGAAGCTTGTCCGTGTATCTTTGTCAATTATAATACGATCCATAACTCCGTCGAAATCCTTGTCAATAAGCTCGCTGCCGTCAATGCCGTGACTGTCAAGATAGCCGCGGATAATACCGCGGTTGGAATTGCCGATATGAGTTCCGCCAAGCCTGACCTTACAGCCCAATGAAGCAAGTATCACTGCCGCAGTACCTGTCTCGCCGCCTATCTGATGATGTATCTCCTTGATCTCGGCGTAGCTGTCCGCCTTTGGAAAATCTCCGCAAAGCAAAAGGCTCTCGGACGTGATGACCTGTCCGTAAAGATATATAAATTTTTCCGTACTCATTTTCAACACTCCATTTGCTGTAAATTTCATTGCTGTAATTGTACCACGTCCGCAAAAATTTGTCAAGAGAAATGAAAGTTTAAAAATCAAACGCACATTTCGTTTTATGAAATGTGCGTTTATAAGTACTATTTGTTAGGGTTTTTAACAGCAGCAATTACAAAGCTGTCAAACAGTTTGTCATAATTTATTCTGCCCTCGGGAATGACCGTGTACCCAACGTGCATTGCGATTTCCACATCATTGTCGCCGCACTTGACGGTATTTCCGTTTTGAGAGGTAATTTTTTCGGCAACAGCCTTTGCGCTCTCAATATCGGCAAAATCCGTTATCAGTACGAACTCGTCGCCGCCAATGCGAATGGTAAGCATATCATCGCCCGCTGCTTCGTCAATTCTCCTCAGGCATTCTGCAATACCGATGTCGCCTGCGGAACGCCCATAGGTCTCGTTAATGTACATCAGATGCACCATGTCAAAGCACACGGCGTACTTGCCCCTGCGTTCACTGATAAAATCGTACAAATGGGACACGTCAAATCTGTTTTTTGAAGTCATAACAATATTTCCTCCTTCGTCGAAAGCTGTCCTCGGCTCGTCAAGTCTGGGAAAAATCTCTGAAAAACCGCAGGGCGTCCCCCGCTGACGAAATTTCGAGGGAGTAACTCCCCATAGCCGCGCAAAAGCCCGCGTAAAAACCTCATGTGAGTTGTAGCCGTACTTTAACGCAATATCAAGTATCGAACAGTCCGTGGATATAAGCTCCCGCGCCGCATTGGTGAGCTTTCGGCGTGAAATATAGTCGCCGATACCGATATGAAAAGTACAGCGAAACATCTTCTGCAAATTTGATACCGAGTAGCAGCATTTTTCCGCGCACATTTCGGGTGTGATACCCACAGTGAGATTTTCCTCAATATAGTCGAGAGCCTGAGACAGAATTTCAAATTTATTCATAAAATCACCACAATAACGTTATCGTACTTATATATTAACATATCCAAAAATTTTTTTCTTGATGTTTTGGGTAAAGCAGGCTGAGCCTGCACCCTTATAGATATACTCTGTCAACAAATGTAAAAAATCGCCATGGATAACAATACCTATATATCGTTACCTACCAAAAGGCTGAGCCTGCACCCTTATTAGGTAACTGTATCAAACCGAGTAAAATTCTCCCGCAGGTTGACACAGGAAGTTTATGAATTAATAATTCAAAAAGGCTGCACGTTTTACCGTACAGCCTTTTTTCAATTATGTTTCATGGAAAGATTTTACTCTTTTTGACGCAGTACGCCAATACGGGTCAAGGCTCAATCTTGTTAGCCCTGTTGAAGCTTATTGCCGCACTCCATACAGAATTTCGCGTTCGGGTTCGGTATCTTAGCGCCGCACTGATCGCAGAAACGTATCTTGACCTCTTCCTTGGGAGCCTCCGCCGCCGGCTTTTCCTCTGTCGGAGCAGCTTCTTTGACATTATCCTCAACGGGACTTTCGGGAACTTCCTCCGCAATTTCCTGCTCGGAAACAGGCTCGGAAGCTTCCTCATGAACAGGCTCCGGAATTTTCTCCGTAACCTCCGGAACAGGCTCAGGCTCGGGAGCGTGAACAGGTTCAGGAATAACAACAGGCTCGGCGTGGATAGCCTTTTCCTGCTGAACCGCATTTTCAAGCAGCTCTTTCATATGCTCCGCAGAACGCTTGTCATTTATGTAGCAAACTAAAGCAGTAAGAATTTTCGCAACGTTCTCGATAACGTTCTTGTTGAGAGCGTTTGGCAGATCGTTATTGTTTCCGTTTTTCTCCGTAGCAATAAGCGAGGAGGACATAAGTCCCTTTTTCGCTTGGAACGAAGCAATATCGTCAAGCTTTATCCTGTTAAGCACACCATGTACGTAGGTGTACAGATACTCAGTGGTCATAGTGAAGCCGTCGCCTCCGTTGCCCTCGTGGAGCAGGATAGGCAGCTCATATCTTCCCGCGGAAATATATGCCTTGCTGACAGCTTCATACTTGTTGAAGAACAGATTTGACAATCCGGGAACGCTTAAATGCACCGAGTTTACACCCATATCGTCCATTTTGAGAGAAAGATATCTGATGTAATCCTTTGCTTCGTTGTCCTTGATAGAAGCAATGTGAGCGTCAATAACGTCAACATAGCGGTTTTTGATATCCTCGTCGATAGACATGGTGTTGAGCTTTCTGATAATATCCTGAGACTTTTTGACAGAAAGAGACGAAACGTTTCCGCAAAGCTCCTTTATCTCCTTTTCGGCAATGTCCGAAGCTGCGGACTCCAGCGAGGAAATATATTTGCTCTTTAATTCCTCGGGGCAGCCGTTGTTATAGTTCTGGACGTTGATCTGCGCCTGAATAAGCTTCTCCTTATCCATATTTTCAATGTTGCTGATGATAGCGTCAAGATTAGCGGTGTGGATATCAATTATCCGCTTGTTTATCTTTGCGATATAAGCGGTCGCCTTGTCAACGGAATATCCGCCCTCGGCAAGAGTGCCCTTAACGCTTTCCGCCTTTTCAAGGTCGTAATCATCAATTCCCGCACAAAGCTCTTCAAGCTCCTCGGTTTCAAGGACGTCCTCACGGGCGTCAGCAGCCTCAATGCTCTGCTTGTAAAGCTCCTCGCCGATCTCGTTCCGTTTTTCCTCGGTAGTCTTGCGGAACTGCTCGACCGCCTCTGCGTCCATTTCAGCAACGCTGTCGATTATCTTTCTGTAATCGGCTATTTTAATGCGGTCTATCTGTTCGTTTATCGCAACAATATATTTGTCACAGAAACTGTCATATTTTTCCTCATCAAGAATTTTTCCTTTAAGGTCTTCAAGAGCGGGGATATCCATTTCTCCGATATTCACGCAAAGCTTGTCAAGCTCGATAAGAATAAGCTCATTCTCTCTCTCGTCGATTTTTCTGTAATAGACCTCTGTAAATTCCTTATCGTATTTTTCGTCCGCAAGCTTGATCTTAAGCTCGTCAAGCTCTGCCTGCTCCATTGAGAATATGTACTTGCAAAGCTCGGCAAGCTCGGAGTTTTTAAGCTCGCAGCCTCTTTGAGTAATTTTATCAAGATACTTGCCCACAAGTGCTTCATCAAATTTCTTATCTGAATTTGTAATATTTTCTTTCAGCTCGTCAAGCTGCTCCTGTGACATATTGTCGATACCGGCGCACATATCTGCAAGCTCTTCGTTAAGGATCTCCTTTGCACGGTTTTCCACCTTGACAATATAGGGCGCAAGAATTTCATCGCTGAAAAATTTCTCTTCAATAATTTCCTTCATTTCGTCAAGTTGTTCCGCAGTAGCAAATTCAACGCCCTCAAACGCCTTTGCAGCCTCGTTTATCTCATAATTTTCAATAGCCGTGTTGACCTTTTTGAGTATACCGTAAGTCATGTGCTTGGGGAAATCGTCTCCGGAAAGTATCTCGATAAGTCCTATAAGCTTTTCTTTTCCGAAATTCTCCAATCCGTCCGTAAGCTTATGAAGTCTTGCGCGGATATTGCTTTCCTTTATCTCGACGATCTTGTTCCTGTAGAAATCTACAATAGCGGACTCATACCGTCCCGAAGTTGTTATCCTGCCGAAAATACCGTTAAGCTGCTCGTCTGTCAGGGAATCTGAGCTGTCAAGCATTGCGTCGATCTCGTTTTTCTGCGCCGAGATAAACGCGTCCCTTATTTTAGCAATAAATTGCTTGATGACCGCTTCGGGGTAATCCTCGTCAACTATCTTGTCCTTCAGCGCGGCAATTTCGTCAAAGCTCATAACAGGCAGCTTCAAACACTTCTGCTCCAGCATTGAGGTCTGAACATTGTTCATTGCAAGCTTTATCTTAAGCTTGTATTTGGACTTGGTGTTGTCGTCAAGAGTAGTGTCGTCAATATGCTTGTCAAGGTCTTTCAGTTCATTCTCGTTAAGGGCGGAAAGATCGGTGCAAAGCTCCTGAACGTAAGCCTCGTTTTTAACGGCAAGCTTCATTTCCTCGGGAGTGTCGAACAGCATACCGTTAAATGTACGACGCTCCTTGTCAAGCATATCAATATGCTGGTCAAGCTCTGCGATACAGTCGCGGTTGGCGATACCGTATGCATCTATAACCTTTTCAAGCTGTTCCTTAAGTATGCAGGACTCGTCGTAGCCCGCACAGAAGCGGCCCTGCTCGTCAAAGCTCTCATCAAGGATATATGTGCCGAGAATAACATTTTCCATATCCTCCTCTGAGACAGTGTCTATTTCCCAGAAATCCCTGATAACATCAAGGTTTTCCGACTCCTCCGGGTATTTTCTTAAAGCATAGTAGAAAATACGATAATCGGAGGGACTTTTTGAAAGCAGCTCCTTGATAAGATATTTTTCCTCGTCGGCAGTATAATTGCCTAATTCAAGCTGACGTATTTTGTTCTCGTAAAAACCGAAATCTTCTGCAGTATAGCTGATCTTTTCCTCATACTCGGCAGTAACAGCGTCAATAAACGCAAGCTTTGCAAAGTCAACATCGTCATTTCCGCATCTGCCGCTGAGCGCCGCAAGCTTTTCGCTTCCGCCGTTTACGGCAGCGGAATAATATTTGGACTTAAATTCATCCTTTGAAAGCTCAATACCGTTCTTTCTCAAAGCGGCGGCAGTAAGCTCCAAGATAAAATCAAGCTCCGAAAACTCGTATTCGACCATGTTAAGCACTTCGGAATTTTCCGAGAATATGCCTACAATGCTGTTTATGTGCGAGAAAAATGCCTCGATAGTCTTTGCCTTTGTGGTGTGAGCGTCTATGTTGACCTCGTCCTCAAAAAGCTTGAAGCTAATGGTTTTATTGCCCGACAGATCGGGAAGCACAGCGGAGCATTCCTCAAAAAATTCCTTATAGCATTTTTCTATATGCTCCTTGTTGACCGCAAATACCTCTCCCGGCTCGGCAGACCTCCAGAAAAAGCTGTTGCTGTATTTTTTAAAATGAAGAACTTTATTTGTAAGGGGAGTAACGGGAGCATATCTTTTACCCTTTTCGCGCATATATTCTTCGTTTACAATTACCGTGTCGTTCTTTCCGTTTATCATCCAGTCCTCGGAAAGAAAAGCGTCCTCTCCCAAAAGATTGGTAAGGTATATGTAACCGTTCTGTTCGGCAATAGCCCGCGCCTCCATAAGATTGAAAGCCGACCATTCCTCATTGTCGTCCGACATAAGGAGCATATCGCCCATACGGCAGATACAAAGGGCGTTGCTGTGCGCTTCTTCATCGCTGCACAATGAAATAAGTTGGTTTTTCACCTTCGGGTGACAAACAAGCTTATTTTCCGAAAAATATTTTTTCTCAAATTTTTCGGGAAATTCGCTGCATTTTTCCTTGAATAGGTCATACTGCTTAAAAATATCCACAATTACAGCCCCCTGTATTATTTTTATTCAGCTCCGCAAAAGCGCAGAAGCTTTGATCATTTAATACTATCTCCATTACGGCAAAAAGATAATACTATATACAATATCATCATACCAATTTATAGATTGAATGTCAAGAAGTTTTGCATATCTTTTACAATTTGGATAATATTTTATACTTCTTATTCATATATAATGCCGACTTTTCGGCACATTGTACGTTATTTACTGCAAACCTGTAAAATATATATCATATGAAAAATTATCTAGCCCCCCTTGAGGGGGCTGCGATAAATTAAACGTCTGCTGTATCTAACCTTGGGGGTGACTATCGCCGCGGGGCGTTCCCCGCTCCCCGCTCCGCTATGTGCAAAATCAATAAACATTTGGAAAAAGACTGAAAAATATCATAAATTTTGGAAAAACCTCTTGACAAATCGTGAAATTTGTACAATAATAGTAATAGTAACTTCTGAAAGGATTGCAATTTATGTTCAGTAAAGATAAACGAACCAATATAGCATACATAGGAGGCGGATCGTTCAATTTCGGGTGGAAGCTTTTTTCAGAGCTTGCCGCCGAGGAAATATACGCCACCGTTCAGCTTTATGATTCGGACAAGCAGATGTCCCTTTCCAATGAAGTGATAGGAAATAAGCTTAGGGAAAATCCTGACTGCAAAAGCGATATAATCTATCTTGCCGTTGATACTCCGGAGGAAGCCTTTAAAAATGCGGACATTGTTATCTTGTCCTTTACACAGGGCACTATCGATGAAATGGTCACCGAAATGCATCTGCCCGAGACTTACGGAATATATCAGTCAACGGGTGAACATACCGGTCCGTCCGGCGTTATAAAGGCTCTGAAAACTCTGCCGGTCTATATAAAATATACCGAAATGATAAAAAATATCTGCCCTGACGCATGGGTGATAAACCTCACAAACCCCATGGCCGAATGTATGCAGATGATGTACAGCGTTTTTCCCGAAATAAAGCTTTTCGGTTCAACAAACGAGCTTTACAGCACACTCGATCTGCTTGTGGATATCTGCCGCAAAAAGCTTGGCGTAAACAATATCCGCCGCAGGGATATAAAGTACAACCTTTTGGGAATAAGCGGCTTTTGCTGGTTTGACGAGGTAATGTACAACGGCTGCGACATAATGCCTATGTTCAGAGAGTTTGCCGAGGAGCATTACGAAAGCGGCTATGAAAGCAAGCCCAACGCTTTTAAGAGCAACCCGTATGAGTCGGCAAACAAGATCAAGTTTGACCTGTTTCTGCGGTACGGCTGCATACCCGCCGTATCGGACGGAGTTGCCGCGGATTTCTGTCCCTCATGGTATCTGAAATCACCGAAAAACATCACAAGCTGGAAATACAGTCAGGTCACGGTAAATTATCTAAAAAAGCACCGTCTTGACAAGCTCAGCAGAGTAAAACCGCTTATGAACGGCGACGAATATCTGCGCGTCGGAAGCGGCACAACAGACTGTGCTTTGCAAATACGGGCTCTTATGGGTCTCGGAAATCTTATAACCAATGTTTGCATGAAAAATAGCGGACAGGTCGAAAACCTCCCGGACGGAGCTATAGTACATACAAACGCGCTTATCAGTAAAAATTCAGTTAAGCCGGTTGCGGCGGGAAGTTTAAATAACGAGATATACGGTCTGACAATACGCCACGTTGTAAACCGAAGCACTATTGTCAAGGCCGTAAGAGAACGCGATCTTGACATCGCATTCAACGCGTTCCTGAACGACCCGCTTATGTCCGCAGACCTTTTTAACGCCGCCGAGCTTTATAAGGAAATGCTTGCGGCGGTGAGAACGCATCTGCTTTACTATTGCTGACGCCTATTTTAGGATTATGAAAAATTAATTCCGACAGCTCTCACGGGAGCTGTCTTTTTATTTATCGGATAACACATGAACAGCACACAAAATGAACTATCGGCACAATTTATGTACCGATAGTTCAGCAAATGTTATTTTCGGTTAGGAGGTTATTAATACTAATTTGCTCCCATTGTGCAGACAAAAATTTCTGCGCAAGATCCATGCTTGAATTTTTGTACGCAATTAGGTCGCAAATCAGTATAATTATTCGCCGAGGAACATTACCGTGCAGAGACCCTTGCGCTGTTCCTCTGTAGGAAGCTTAAGCACACCCTTGTCAAGCAGGTACTCCATAATGTGGGTGTGCAGCATGCAGGCGGAATTCTGTGCGTAATAGTGGATAAGCTCATGCATATGCTCGGGCTGGTTAAGGGTGTCCGCCTCGGCAGCCTTTTCGGCGTACTCTTTGGAGAGAGCCTTTACCTCGTCGCTCGCTTCGGGGAAAAGTCCGAACCACTTGCTCATGCTTTGTGACAGGATAACATTTACCTTGTAGCCGTTATCGGTTTTAACAAGATAGCCACGGTCAAGCAAACGCTTATAGGCGTACAGATTAGCCTCGTTTTCCGCAAGTTCGCCTTTCATGAAGTAGAAAAGCTTTTCATAGTCATCTTCGCGGTTTTCGCGCCAGCCTTCGCGGCTGCCCCAGTAAACGTCAAGCCGCCAGCTTTTCCATACGGAGAAAGGTCTGTCCCATGAAAATGGCTCGTCAGGCGAATTGCGCCACATACTGCCGCAAGCCCAGTAAATATTCTCGCCCTCACTGCTTTTTAACGGCACGTCCAGAACGGCATTTGCGACAAAATCGCCGCCGTCCTTGCGCTTTACGGAAAATTTTTGGTCGCTGATGTCCGCCGTGGCAAGCTTATCCGCAAGAAACGGGATCATGCTCCATTTAAGCAGATTTATGTCGTTGTCGGGAAGCGTGAGGAAATCAGGTATCTCCTTAATGCTTTCAAGATAGGGAATAACAAATTTTTCCGCCAAAAGCTCGGTGTATTTTTTGTTAATATCACTGTAAATTTTATTTGCCTCGTCGCCGGGAATAAATATATGAATATTCGTGCGGTACTTGCCGTTCTCAAGCTTATCCATATAGCCGTATTCTTCGAGGACTGCAACCTCGTCCTCAACAAAGATAGGATTGACACCAAGCTCCTCGGCGATCTCGTTTATCGTACGGGGCTTGTGGTATGCCGCGTAAGCGATATTTTGGGTAATGGTTTTCGCCAGAAAGTCGGCGGTGTCGCCCTTTGAGCCGGGGTGACCGCTGTGTCCCATACTTGAAAAACGTATCGGGTTTATTCCGAGTTCACCTATTGTTCTGATTTTATCCATACCGATCATTAACTCCTTTCGTGTGCATGACAGATGCCACTTTACCGTGCCATCGGGAAGTCCCATATCCGCGGCGATAGTCTTCACCTTTTCACGGCGGTAATAGTGACGAACAACGATCTCGCGCTGAATTTTGGAAAGGTAAGCTATTTCGCGGCGGATTATCCCGTACTGCTCTGTTTGCTGAAATTCCTCCGCAAAGTCCCTTTCGTCGGGGATACGTTCAATGCCGTTCGTGCCGTATGTGCCGTCAAAGTCCGCGTACTCAAAATTGCGGGACTTGCTTTTCCTGCCGATATATCTTGCCCAGACATTTTGAGCAATTTTGTAGATATATCCGTTCAGGTTGACGATGTTCTCACGCTTCACAAGTACCTCGTAAACCTGGGCGACAATTCTTGCGGACAGCTCCTCCGCCTCGTCGGGGTTCCCGGTCTTGTTCAGCGCGAAGCCGTACAGCTTTTGGACGTACTCTCCTATAATTTTATCAGCGTCACGCTTGTTCATTGTTTTCAACTCCATTATGCTAATTTGCGACTAAAAATCGTGTAAAAAATCAAGCAAAAATTTACGTATATGATTTTTGTGCAGTTTTTTTACCTATGCTTTTAGGAGCAAATCTGTATTTAGAACGTTCTGTATATATAGTGCAGGGAATTAAAAAAAGGTTGGAAGTTTTTCAAAAATTTTTTTTAAACAAAAATTGCCAAAAATTAATTTGGCAATTTTTAATTTGCTATTTAACTGTGTCCATAATAGCCTTGACAATTTCCGAAGAATACCAATCCAATTTATTTCTGTTTAGAAGTCCGAATTTTTCAGCACCTGTACCGGTTGCGCCGTTATCCCACCAAACACATGGTACGCCGTATTTTTCAGCAACAGAAAGATAATATTTTACAGCCTTGATCCTTTCGGAGGTGTTGCCCTTATCGGTTACGCCAAATTCGTCCATAATTACCGGAATACCCTTGCTTAAAAATACTTTGTTGATATTCTCAAAAACACCGTCTATCTCACGCTTTCCGTTTTCGTCAAAGGTTTTATATGCCATATCGCCGTTAAGAGCAAGATTATAAGGCGAGTATGCGTGTACCGAGACGATAATCCTGTCGTCGTCGGGAATTTTCAGCGCAGCCATTGCCGTATATGAAGATGAAGCTGCGTAGGGAGCTAACATAAGGAATCGTGTTTTATTATATCCTTCCCCTGCCCTTACGGTGCTGACAAAGGCTTCATTCATACGGTTGAGGACATCTCTTTCGGCTTTTGTACCGCCGTTCCATTCATTTGCCGAGCCTTCGGTTCGCGGTTCGTTTCTGCCCTCAAACAGGAGTTTCTCGTCATAATCTTTGAAACGCTCCGCTATCTGCTGCCAAAGGTATTTATATTTTTTTGTAACTGCCGCCTCGGTTTTTTCGTCAAGCGATAGCCAACTGTTATCGTGATGTGAATTGAGGATAATGTACATATTATTGTCGTATGCGTAATCAACCACCGTCTGAACACGGTCAAGCCATGCCTTGTCTATCTTGCCGCTGCTGTCTATATGGTCAACCCATGAAACGGGTATTCTGACCGTATTGAAGCCCGCTTTTTTTACTGCGTCAATCATAGCCTTTGTGGTTTTGGGATTTCCCCATGCAGTTTCACATCGAGCTTATTTGTAAGCCATGTACAATTCCAACTGTCAAGGGTGTTTCCCAAATTCCAGCCTACAGTCATTTGATCTACTATATCCTGCGGAGTTTTGTATGTACTCTTTGCCGAGGACGTTCCCGCAGTTTTTCCCGAGGATTTTTTGCTTACCGTCACCTTACAGGTCGCCTTATAGTCCGTACCCTTTATCTTAGCGGTAATTGTGGCTGTGCCCTCCTTTTTGGCGGTCACCTTGCCCTTTGAGACTGTTGCTACTGTCTTGTCGGAGCTGCTCCACTGGACGGTGTATTTTTTGTATCCTGTTACCGTTCTTTTAAGGGTAACGGTTTCATTTACCGCCATTGAAACGGAGGTTTTGTCAAGCTTTATGCCCTTTTTCGCCGCTGCCGCGCTCATAGGCAGCATTGTCAATATAAGCAATGACGCAAGCATTACCGATATTATTTTTTTCAGCTTCATAGGTTTTTACTCCTTTGCAAAATTTTATTACAGTAATTTTACCATATTTTTTGCACAATTGCAATTGCTTTTTGTAAAATTCTTTTAAAAAATACCTTTAATATAGCAAGCCAATAAATCAACGCCTTTTACATTTGATTATGAAAATTATTTATACGGCAAGACGGGAGCAAGCCTCCGCCCTACCGTATCATACGCGGGAGGACTCTCGCCGCGGGGCGTTCCCCGCCGAACGCTGCGGAGCGTTTCCCGCCCTGCAAATGAAAATCTTGTGAAACAATTCTTTTTCCGCTTGAAAAATTAATAAAAATTTGCTATAATTTATGTTAGTTGATTTCTTGAGAAAGGAGCTTCTTTATGAAAAAATTGCTTTTTGTTTTTAATCCCCATTCCGGAAAAGGTCAGATACATCAGCACCTTATGGATATTACGGACACATTTGTCAAGAGCGGATATGAAGTAACGGTACACCCCACCCAGGCAAGAAACGACGCTTATGAAAAAATTCTGTCAAGATGCGAGGACTTTGACGTGATCGCGTGCAGCGGAGGAGACGGTACTCTTAACGAGACGATAAAGGCTCTGATGACCAAGGGCATTAAAAAACCTTTGGGTTACATTCCTTCGGGGACTATGAACGATTTTGCCTCAAGCCTCGGTATTCCCAAGGATATGCCCGAAGCAGCAAAGCTTATTGTCAGCGGACAGTCGGTAGTAGTTGACATCGGTTCTTTCAACAATGAGTATTTTACGTATATTGCAGGATTCGGCGCGTTTACCGATGTAAGCTATGAAACGTCCCAGCAGATGAAGAATATGTTCGGGAGCCTTGCTTATATTGCGGAAGGCATGAAGAGGCTTAATACTGCAAAATCCTACCATGTTTCCGTTACTCATGACGGCGAGACCATTGAGGACGATTTTATTTTCGGAATGGTTTCCAATTCCACATCCGTGGGCGGCATAAAGGGTCTCGGCGGTACCGAGGTCAAGCTTGACGACGGTGTGTTTGAGGTGTTCATGATTAGAATGCCAAAAACTTTGCCGGAGCTTCAGCTCACTATTAACGCTCTGCTGAAACGGGAGCTTGACGCAAAATACTTTATCTCTTTTAAAGCTGCATCGGTTGAGTTTCATTCAGACAACGACCTGCCATGGACATTGGACGGTGAATTCGGCGGAAACTGCCGCAATGTTACCGTAAAAAACAACTGCAAGGCAATTGAGATATTTGCGGCTCACAAGGAAGAGCTTATGTGTGCTTCTGCCGCGGAAACCGCTGAGGAAGAGACGGAAACACAATAATTCTCCACAATCGCAAAAAGAGGATAGGAACGTTTGCTCCTATCCTCTTTAGTTATTATTTTACAGCATTTTTAAGCGCTTCCGCCTTGTCTGTGCGCTCCCATGCAACGCCCAGATCTTCACGTCCCATGTGACCGTATGCCGCAAGCTGACGGTACTGGGGCTTGCGAAGCTCCAGAGCTTTGATTATTTCCGCGGGACGGAAGTCGAAAACCTTGTCCAAAGCCGCGGCGATAGCGTCATCGGAAACCTTGCCTGTGCCGAAGGTGTCAACCATGATAGAAACTGGCTTTGCAACGCCTATTGCGTATGCAAGCTGTACCTCGCATTTATCAGCAAGTCCTGCCGCCACAACATTCTTTGCTGCATATCTTGCAGCGTATGCTGCGCTTCGGTCAACCTTTGTGGGGTCTTTTCCGCTGAACGCTCCGCCGCCGTGACGGGCGTAGCCGCCGTATGTATCTACGATAATTTTACGTCCCGTAAGACCGCTGTCGCCCTGCGGTCCGCCGATAACGAAACGTCCCGTTGGGTTTACAAAATATTTTGTATCAACAAGCATTTCTGCGGGAACAATTGGCTTGATCACCTTTTCAATAACATCTTCGCGGATCTTTTCAAGTGAGACCTCTGCTGCGTGCTGAGAGGAAACGACGATAGTATCCACTCTGACAGGTTTGCCGTCCTCATATTCAACTGTTACCTGAGTTTTTCCGTCGGGACGAAGATAAGGCAGAACACCGGTTTTTCTCACCTCGGTAAGCTTTTTAGCAAGCTTGTGAGCAAGAGAAATAGGCAGCGGCATAAGCTCGGGAGTTTCATTGCAGGCATAGCCGAACATCATTCCCTGATCTCCCGCGCCTGTGGAGCTGTCGTCCTCACCAGCTTTGTGCTCCAAAGCGTCGTCAACGCCCATTGCAATATCGGCGGACTGTTCGTCTATAGACTGGAGCACAGAACAAGTATGACCGTCAAAGCCGTACTTAGCTCTGTCATAGCCAATATCGATAACAACCTGACGGACAATTTTAGGTATATCCACATAGCATTGTGTGGATATTTCGCCCATACACATGACCATACCCGTAGTGGTAACGGTCTCGCAGGCAACGCGTCCCATAGGGTCTTTTGCAAGGATCGCGTCAAGTATTGCGTCCGATATCTGATCGCATATTTTATCGGGATGACCCTCTGTTACCGATTCGGACGTAAAAAGCATTTTTGACATAAATATCACCATTCCTTATAAAAATTTAACACAAAAAACAGCGCTTCGGACTTTACTCCAAGCGCTGCGAATCTTTTAAAAAAGCTCCTCATCTCTCGGAATATTCCGCAGGATTTAGCACCTTTCTCACAATGTGATTAGGTTGCCGGGCTTCACAGGACCAGTTCCTCAGCCGCTCTTGATAAGGCATATTTTATTGTAATCTAAGTATACCACGCTGCACTGCGTTTGTCAATAGGCTTTGTTGCATATTTATGCACAAAATGTAAAAAATTACTCCATAACAAGTTCACCGTTAAACAAGGCAAGCTTGCCTGTAACTTCAGCGTTTTCTTCGTTTTCCCAAATCCTAATATACCTTTTTTTGTGCACCGTCAGTACGCCGTCCTCCAACGTCAAAATATAGTCGTTGTAACCTCTGTCGGAAAGTTCATAGACCGTACCCGCCGAAAAATCGCAGACAACTATTCTGTCGTCGATTAATCCCGAACCAACGCTTATTGTTGAGCAAAACTCAGGGAGACCGTCCCCCGTCAAGTCGGTCAGAAAAACGTTCCACAGAGGCATACCGCTGTATAGGACAGCTTCCTCGCCGTCCGCCTCGACGGTGAGATTCAAGCCATCGCTGCGGAAAACAACACCTGGGAATTCCTCCAATTCAAGGCTGTTCTGCTCCCTGTAGTCCTCCGTAAAGTTGTCAAACCACATTTCGGCATAATTTTCGGTAAATCTGCTTTGGACGGAAACGTCCGAACAACCGCAGATCACACAGGCAATTGCCGCAAAGAAAACGGGTGCAAAAATTTTTTTCATAATAACTCCTTTATGAGCGCTGCCACATAATAATTACCGCAGCGCAGGTTACAATGACAAATGCTGCAATTATATACACAAAGACATACTTTTTGATACGACCCTCGCCGCTCGGTTTGCTCTGTGTTTCGGGCAAAATGTGCGCTTTCCGCATAATGTTGGACAGGGGCTTGTAGACGAGCATTGTCAACGCGCTGTTCAGCACGCCTTTAAGCAGGTTGAACGGCAGAAACGCGGGCAGCAGCATTCCCGCAACCACCTCTCGGGGAGTTCCCATATATATAGGCGTGATAAGATAATTCCAAGCAAGCATAATTACCGTCATGAAAACGGTGCCTATGCAAAGTCCCGCAAACGCGCCCTTAATTGTATGGAGTTTTTTGTAAATAATCGACGCAGTGCAGGCAAAGGAGCAAGTGCCGATAAAATTCATCAGCGCGCCGATCGGACCGGTGTCGCTGACCGTTACCATTTCGATAAGGGACACCACCGCCGAGGTGACAAGTGACGCAAGAGGTCCGAACATGAAGCCGCTTATTGTGATTATAACGTCCTTCGGCTCGTACTTCAAAAACAAAACCACGGGAACTTTGATCAGCACCATTACCATATACGCCAGCGCTGCCATTACCGCAAGTACGACCATTTTTTTCGTGTCAATTCTTGATTTGTTTTTGCTTTCGAGTGTTACAAATTTTTCCATAAAATTACCACCTTTAAAGAATTACATTATATTCGGTTAAGAATATTCATATTTACTCCGCCCCCTTTGAGGGGGCTTGCAATGTTCAGAGCTTAGGTAATTTACAGTGGGGGTGACTTTCGCCGCGGGGCGTTCCCCGTCTGCTACAGAAAAAACGCCTGTGAAAATTATTTTCACAGGCGTACCTCGCATTATGCCAAAATTTGGCGCAGCGTTTGTTTCTTTCATCCGGACTATACCGTCGGTTTCGGAATTTCACCGAATCGACAAGGCTGAGCGATTTACGCCTTTGCCCTGCTCGCGGACTCAAAATCGCATCGGCAATTTTTTTACCGCCGGTGAGGAATTGCACCTCGCCCTGAAACAGATTGCATTTATTTAATTTTAGCGGGAATTATTCCCCTATCTCGTCCTCGTCCTCAAAGTCAAATTCGAGAAGCTCACCGCAGCCGGGACAGGTCATTGAACCCTCCTCCAGCATACCCTCGTTAAGGCATATCGTATCGCCGCAGCTGGGACATACTACCTCGTAAAGCTCGTCATCGTCGTCATAGCAGTCGCAGTCATCATCATCGCAGCAGCAGTCATCATCATCTATCTCGTAGAAATCGCGCTCTACCATGCCAAGATCCTCGTCGATAGTGTCTACCACCTCGACAATTTCGTCTATCTGATCCTGCATATCCTCAACGGACAGCGCCATATCCTGCAAAATATCAGCCATTGCAGCAATAACCTTGCCCTCTTTTGTGGTCTCG
>CANDEV010000001.1 GCA_947383835.1 uncultured Clostridia bacterium | reverse complement strand
AAACACCCGATACACCGGATGTTCCCGTGACACCCGAGACTCCTGAAACACCCGATACACCGGATGTTCCTGTTACACCCGAGACTCCTGAAACACCCGATACACCGGATGTTCCCGTGACACCAGAGACTCCTGAAACACCCGATACACCGGATGTTCCTGTTACACCCGAGACTCCTGAAACACCCGATACACCGGATGTTCCCGTGACACCCGAGACTCCTGAAACACCCGAAATTCCATATAATCCTTATGAGACTATTGAGACATTCGATGATGACGACGAAGAACCTGAAGTTACAGAGGTTGTTGAAGCAACTCCCGAAATCGTTGAATTTGAAGAATCAGAAGTACCTCTCAGTGATACTCCTTTTGCTGAAGAAAACGACGATGCTTTTGATGAAACAAATACTGTTGTTGACTTTGATACCTTTGAAACATTTGACGATACTCCGGTGCCGCTTGCTGACGATCCTTTCGGCGATGCCGACTCGGCAACAGATAACCCCAAGACCGGTGAAGATTTGACAGTTCCTGCTGTTTCGGCTGCTGCCGCAATGGCTGCCTTCCTTACAATTCTTTATGCAAACAAGAAAAAACGTGAGGAAGCTCAAGGTTAAATAATAAAACCGACAAGGATTAATTTCCTTGTCGGTTATTTTTTTTGATCTTTTTTTTCGGCAGATTCAATCCCGCCGAAATCTTTTTCTGTAATTTTTCAACCTCTTCGCCAAGCTCTCCGCAATCCTTGTATCGTTCAAATCCTGCTGTAAACTCCTTTGCACGTTCATACATATTTAAACGCAGCAAGGTTTTTACCATGCAAATATCCAAAAATCGGCAATTGCCGTCCATCATTTTTATAAATATTTCTACAGCAACTTCATACCGTCCCTGAATATGCTGGTGAATGCCGAGACTACGCTTCATTACTTCGCCGTGTTCACCCAAGACTTCTGAATTGTATTTTTTGTAAAGCTCCTCTGCGGCGTCAAAATCATTCTGAACAAATTTGCAGAAAATCATGTTGCTCACAAGATTTCCAAGTAAGTAAGGCTCTAACTTTTTTATGTTGATATCCTCAAAAACCGCGTATGCTTCAGTCAGATCACCTAAAATCATGAGAGCGTTTGCAAGAAAGCTTTTGCCTTTGGCTATATCGCGGGGACGTTCCGCTTCCGCAAGCTCTGTTTTAAGCATTATCGCATAATTTTCTGTAAACCCTTCCTTAGCAAGAATACCCAAAGCTTTGCTGAATTTACATTTCTTTTTAAACAAACTCATTTTTTCTTACCGTATTTCTTCTTGATAATTGTGCTGAGTACGCCGTCAGCAGCGAGAAGTGTTCCAAGAATTGCCATAATAACAGTTACATAAATGGAATATCCGCCGAATACCGTAAAAAAGAAGATAACTATAGCCGCTATGAAAAGTATGGAGATTTTTGCCCATTTTAAAACCGCCGCAGCGTATTCGCTTGCACTTGCAATTTTTCTTATCATTATGTTAAAAATTACAAATGCGTCCATAAATACTGATAAATAAAGCATTAAAATCAATATTCCCGCCGCAGTACCCAATTCCTGAAACATTTTTACGATCCTTTCTTTTGTGTGATATGCACAAATTTGCTGTTAGTGTATTGTTGAAACAACCTCAATTGCCTTTAAAAGCTGCGTATCATAAACAAGCTGCTGATCTTCCGAAAGTGCGGAAAGGTCAATTTCGGCAGGGAGTGCAACTTCAAAATTGGGTTTTATTCCAATACCGTTGTAATCGCCGCTGTTCTTTGTTTGCAGAGTTGCAACCGTTATCCTGACCGCTGATCCGCCGGTAAGCTTATGAGTTTTCTGCATAACACCTTTGCCGTAGGAGGTCGTACCAACTATTTGAGCGTTTGCCTCGTCACGCAGCGCAAATGCGAAAAGCTCGGAACAGGAAGCCGTATTTGAATTTACAATAATCGCCATCGGCATTCTTACCTGTTCTGCCTCAGTTGTGTGGACAACTACTTCAGACGAGTCTTTATAGTATGCCGTAACAACATCACTGTCACCGAGAATTGCGTCAAGAGTGCCTTGGAGAGATTCTGTAAGTCCGCCCAAATTATTGCGTATATCAAAAATCAACATTTCAGCACCGCCGCCGATAAGCTTATCAAGCTCATTTTTGAACTGATTGGGAGTTTTTTCATTGAAGGTTGTGATTTTTATGTACGCAATATTGTCAATAAGCCGTCCGGTTACGGAAACTATTTCCATACGTTCCGAAACCACCTCTATGGCAGGGAATTCGGTCGCACCTTCCTCGTTTACGCGTTTTATGTGAAGCTTGACTTTTGTACCCTCGTCGCAGTTGAAAAGCGAGACCGCCTCGTCGTATCCGTTTTCATATGCAATAACGTTTGTATTGTTTACAGCGGTGATGACATCTCCCGCAACAAGTCCCGCCTGTTCGGCAGATGATCCTGCCGTGACCTGGGTGACTTTTATGTATCCGCTTTCTTCCTTTTCCCATGAAAAGCCAAGTCCGACAGTAATGCCCGATTCGGTTTGAGTTTGCTGAACATATTCATCTGCGGAGTAATATTTTGCAAATCTGTCATCAAGTCCCGTAACATAACCTGTCATAATGCTGTTAGTAAGCAGATCCTCGTCGATGGTTCCCCAAAAATTTGCGCGGACATATTTGTCCATTTCTGAAAGCTGGGCATAAATGCTCTCTCTTTCAGAAACGCTGCGCACCTTTGAGTTAAAGGTGTCAAGAGAAAAATTATAAGTAATGATAAAAGTTACCGCAGCGGCAAGAGCCATAAGTCCGATTGCAATACCCAAAGGAATTTTCCTATTCATAAAGTACTCCTAAAATTAATTATTAATATTTACGTAATTTAATGGATTTGTGTGTTCGCCGTTGAGACGCACTTCAAAATGCAGATGATTTCCGTACGCGTTTCCGGTCTGTCCGATATAGCCAAGGGTCTGACCCTGTACAACAGTATCGCCTACGCTTACTGCCAAACTTTGATGATGAGCATAAAGCGTTGAAATCCCGTTGCCGTGGTCGATAATTACGCAATTTCCGTAACCGTTATACTTGTCGCTTGCCTGAATGACCGTGCCGCCCGCAGCCGCCACCGTAGGCTCGCCTGCACAGCCGGGCTTTGTTATGTCAATGCCTTTATGGAAATTATTCCGCTGCTCCTCAACGATCCACCTGTTGCCGTAACCGTCGCCCATATTGCGGACCGTAGGTACAGGCCAGATAAAGCCTGTGTCGGAATAGGTTGCAGGGGGAGTATAGGTATCAACATATTCGGTATTGTTGGCTTCAGCCTCCTTGCGCTTCCGCTCCTCTTCCTCCTTGCGTTTCCGTTCCTCCTCCTGACGTTTTTTCTCTGCTTCTTCCTGCAAACGGCGTATCTCTGCCTGCAATTCCTCTTCTATTCGGGACTGCTCCGCTTCTATCTCGTCAGCGCGTTCGCGGTAGTCGGCAGCCATAGCCTCCTGCATCTGCTTTGTCTCGACATGGTTGTTATAGGTTTCCCGCAGCTCCTCGTAGTACTTCTCCTCTTCAGCTTTTTTTAATTCCATTGCTTCGAGGGTTTTCTGACGTTCCGCCTTGGTTTCTTCAAGCTCCGTGATCTGCTCGTTCAGACTGTCTATCATGTCGTTATCGTGTTTTGAGACGCGTTCCACAAACTCCATTCGTGCAAGCATATCATAAAAATCCGTGGAGCCTGTGAGTACCGAAGCCATGCTGTCGCTGCCGGCCATATAAAGGGAACGAAGTCTTTGCTTGAACTGTTCAATGCCCTCGTCAACTTCGCCCTCGCTTTCGGCAATTTTTTCCTCCAGCTCGGCAATTTCCGCCTCATAAAGAGCTATCTGCTCCTCTACGACTTCAACCTGTTCCTCCTGAAGCTTCATTTTATTGTCGTATTCTTCAAGATATTCCGCAGCTTTTTCCGCCTCGTCCTTGTACTGGGACAGCATTGCTTCAACGTCCTTGCGCTCCTTTTCAAGCTTCGCCTGCTTTGCTTCAAGGTCGGACATAGTGTCCGCGCGGACGGTATCGCCCGCAAAAACGCAGGATACGGACAAAATTGCTGCTATAGATATTGTGCAAATATTTTTAGTTATTTTTGTGATGTTCATACAAGCAATTCCTCCCGAATTTGCCTTAAACCCTAAGATATTTTCTCGTACTCATAACAGTACCCACCGCGCTGATGACAGCACCCGCGAGTATGTAGCCGACAGTAAGTTTCCAGATAACGCTTTCAAAGGGAATAAACCCGTTTACCGACATTATCGACCAAATTGTCATATCCTGGGAAAGCAGCTTGATAAGCTCGGTATATCCGCCTCCTGTTATAAGCGCAGCCATAATTCCTGCCAAGACGCCAATAACCATGCCCTCAACGAAAAACGGTATTTTTATAAAGGTGTTCGTTGCGCCAACGTACTTCATAATGGCGATTTCCCGTTTTCTGATATCAACGCTTGCCCGTGCTGCATTGGAAATAATTACAAGGGAAACCAGCACTAAAGCCAGCAGTATTACGCCGAAAATAATGCCGATAAACTGTTTTACGCCGGTAAGAATGTTAATAAAATCGGTGGGGGACTTGATAGAATCAATGCCGTCCAAACGGTTTATCCGCATTAGAGTGCTGCTTATTTCTTCAATGTCGTCAATGCGTATTCTGAACGCGTCCGGCAGAGGGTTCTGGTCGCCGTCAACGTATTTGAAGATCTCGTCCGCGCTCTCCATGCTTGCCTGCATATCCTTGAGAGCCTCCTCTTTTGAATAAAAGGTTACGCTTCCAACGTTTTCCGTGTTTTTGAGAGTGTTTTCCATGGAATTTATTGTAATCTCGTCCGCGTCCTCCGTGAGGAATATTACGACCTCGTTCTTGTTCTCGATACCGCCCACAAACTGGTTGATATTCTCCACAAAAAGAATTGTGAAGCCGATGAGCAGAAGCGATACAAGAAGTATGCAAAAGCTTGCCACGGACATTATCCTGTTCGTCCAAATATTTTTCATGCCCTGCTTGAACAGGTAGTTCATACTGCTGATCTTCATTATATGTAAATCCTTTCCAAAGGTAATTTTTTACTGCTTTCACATAAATTTTCTCATTTATTTAGTTAAGAAAATTATTTATTTACCCGCCCCCTTGGGGGCTATGTAAACAAACGGTATGCCGTATTTAAAATTGGGGGTACTCTCGCTGCGGGGCGTTCCCCGTGTTCCCCACCCGCCCGCTTAGCCTATGTAATCGTCAAAGGTGATTCGTCCCTTTTCAATGCTGATAGTCCGACCGCCGAACTGACGCACCAGCTCATGCTCGTGTGTGACCATCATTACCGTCGTTCCGCACTCGTTTATGCCTTTGAGCAATTCAATTATCTCAATAGATGTGTTCGGGTCAAGATTTCCCGTAGGCTCGTCCGCAATAATAAGCTGTGGATCGTTCACCAATGCTCTTGCAAGGGCAACTCTCTGCTGTTCGCCGCCCGAAAGCTCGTTGGGGAAACACTTTGCCTTGTCTTTAAGTCCCACAAGACTGATAACATACGGCACTCTGTTCCGAATGTATTTAAGTGGAGCGTCAATGCTTCTAAGGACAAAAGCCACGTTGTCGTAGACGTTCATGGTGTTGATAAGCTTAAAGTCCTGAAAAACGAAGCCGATAGTGCGGCGGAGCTTGTGTGCCTTGCTCTTTTTCAGTTTTTCAAGATTAAAGCCGTTCACGGTAATTCTGCCGCTGTTCGGAGAGATCTCCTTTAAAAGCAGCTTGATAAGGGTACTTTTTCCTGCGCCCGATTTTCCCACAACAAAGGCAAATTCCCCGTCATTTATTCTTAAGCTTACATCGTGGAGAGCGTCTACGCCGTTTGAATATGTAACGCTGACATTTCTAAGTTCAACCAAAAAACACACCTCATATATATTATAATTTACCTGCCCGCTTGATAGGGCAATATTAAGTATGACAACATAATTTTATACTGATTCACGACCTAAATGTGTACAAAAAATTCAAACAAAAACTTGCATATATGGTTTTTGTGCAGAATTTTTTGTCTACACCTTGGGGTGATCTAGTATTACATTGGGGTGACATCCGCGGCACGGCGGCTGTGTATCCAATTTTTTCCTGCAAACAAATTTAAAGGGGCAGAATGATCTGCCCCCAAAAACCCGTATATGATGTTATAACTAACTTGCCCCTTGACAGGGGCTTGATAGCGTAAGTATTACTGTACACCCTTACTTTGGGGTAGAACAAGTCTGCAAGCTTAGCCTGCATTAGAACTTAACAGGATTAGCCGAAAGATATTTCTTGACCATAAGCGCGATCTTGAATACGATAGCGTGGTCAAATTCCCGCAGATCGAGACCTGTAAGCTTCTTTATCTTTTCAAGTCTGTAAACAAGAGTATTTCTGTGTACAAAAAGCTTTCTGGACGTTTCGGAAACGTTGAGATTGTTTTCAAAGAACCTTTGGATAGTAAACAGTGTCTCATGATCGAGTGAGTCGATAGAACCCTTTTTGAAAACCTCCTGCAAAAACGTTTCGCAAAGAGTTGTGGGGAGGTGGTAAATAAGCCTTGCGATACCGAGATTGTCGTATGAAACGATGACCTTGTCGGTGTCGAAAACCTTGCCGACTTCAAGAGCGATCTGCGCTTCCTTAAAGGAACGGGCCAAGTCCTTGATACCGGTAACTACAGTACCTATGCCCACATTCACGCGGGTGTAGAACTCGCTTGAAAGGGTATCGGAAATAGAACGTGCAAGCTTTTCCAAATCCTTTGACTCGACATTGCTCTTTATCTCCTTGACGAGCACAATGTCGGACTCGGTTATGTTGAGCACGAAATCCTTAGCCTTGTCGGGGAAAAGGTTCTGAATAACATCAAATGCCGAAACGTCGTTTGAAGAAATAATTCTTATAAGCAGAACGACCCTGCTGACGTCGCTGTTGAAGTGCAGCTCACGAGCCTTGACCACAATATCGCCCGGCAGGACGTTGTCCAGAACAACATTCTTGATAAAATTTGTCCTGTCATATTTTTCATCATAGTACTGCTTTATCGAGGAAAGGGTGATGGACATGATATTCGCATACTTAGCCGCATTTTCGTCAGTACCCTCCACAAAAACAGCGTAATCGGGCTTGATGTGTGAACCGAACGGCTTGTATGTATAACCGTCCCGTACAAAAATATCGTGAGAGTCGCTGAGATCGAGAGAAACAAATTCGTTTGTAGTGCCTATCTTTGAAAGCTCGCTGCAAGCGATAATGGTAGCGGTAGAGTCCACAACGCCGATAATGCAGTCCATTGCGTCTCTCATCTGGTGAATCAATCCCTGAAACAGTCTGTTTGACATATAGCCGGTCATCCTTTCATTTTAACTCTTTAAGGGGCGATCTCGCCGCAGCGAAAAAAACCCTGAAAAAGTCCGATAAAACAATTATACACAATTTTCGATATTTTTGCAAGTGTTTTTCGTAATTTTTCCTAAAAAATTGCTTGGAAATTTTATACTTTGGCAAATTCACGAATACTAATAATATTCTACCACATTTTTTGTATAATTGTGTGAATTTTTTGTTAATTTGCAATCCGTGTATACCGGTCTGTCACATTCTGAACTCACATCAGCGAAAACTGAACGTCCATTACAAAAACTCCGTTTTCGGTGCGGAAATCCATTGTGCCGCCTTTTCTCTGAACCGTTCTTAGAATGTTTGAAAGTCCGTAGCCGTGCTCCTTTCCCGGTTTTTCCGTAACAGGCAGACCTTCCGATAAACTGACCGTTCCCTCAAAGCGGTTGCTCACACGAAGCAGAAAACGGTTCTGCTGCACTGCTGACTGGACTTTTATATATCTGTCCTTTTCGGGAAGCTTCATGCTTGCCTCATAGGCGTTCTCAAGAGCGTTGTTCAGGATAAGGCAAAGCTCTGCGCAAGGGAGACTGTGATTATCAGTACCGATACGGCAGACGAATGAAATGTTATTTTTTTCGCACCTTGCCCTGTACTCGTTCAGCACCGTATCAATATAGGGGTCGCTGCTGAAATGCTCTTTTTTTACCTCTCTGTGAAGCTCCGTGATCTCTGCAAGATAGTTTGCGGCTTCGTCGGTCCTGTTGTCCCGAATAAGAGCTGAAAGTGTGGCAAGATGTCCGTTCATATCGTGGCGCAGAGACCGTATCTCTTTCTCGCTGCTAAGCTTTGATTCATAGAATTGCTTTTGCACCTCAAGGTCTCTGTCAAGCTGTTCGAGACGCTCGTTTTGCACCGCAAGGTCTGTCTGTATGCGGGAGGTGCGGATTATCAGATAATAGACGCTTACAACTGCCGAAAGTATAAACAGCGCCCCGCTTAAAAAGTTTATCAGACCATAGCTTCCGTACTCAGTTGAAAGAGTAAAAACGGTTCTGATACTGTCGGAGTAATACCCGCTGCCGGCAGCCGAGCCTGTATAAAGGACAATAATGCCGGCTAAAATGATCCCCGCTCCGCCGAGAAAAAGTCTGAACGAATTGTTCCTGTTTTTGGCTTCAAGGACGGCAAATACTGTCAGTGCGGCAAGCGAAAGATACAGCAGCCCGTTGCGTATCATGCCTACGGACGCTCCGAAATATTCGGCGGTCTGAAGCGCGGCAGCGGCGGCTGTGGTTACTCCGAGAATACAGCCGTATATTATCCTGCCGCTCTTTTTTTCTATTTTGAAAAGAAAATAAAGCTGAGGAAGAAAAAGCGCGATTATAGGCACAAATACGGTAAATGGCGTATCCATGGCAGTTGGCGAGTTTGAAATGTATTCGTACCTGCGAAGACAGGATAATGAACGGCTCATTGCCGCGGCTATAACAAGCAGCGGCGCATAGCTGCGTATGCCATGAAATATCCCGAAGATCCAAATCCCAAGCAGCAGCAGAGCCGTTACCGCAAAGCCGACGGCGGGGATCATTACGCCGCTGACCTCGGCTGAATTGACAGCCGTCCCGATCATGAGCGACGACATAATTACCGACGGCATACCTTGATGATCGAAATGCTTTGAAGCTATCGTAAGCTGTTTGCCGACATAATTTTCAGGCAGGGTACAGTAAAAGTGCTCACTGCGCATATCATAATTTTTGAAATCATCGGGAAATATCACGCTGTCAAATCCAAGGCTGCCGTTCGTGCAGTTGGTGTATATCAGCTCACCGTCCAGAAAAACAGCCGAGGGACGGTCAAGATTAAGCAGAGTGCAGCCCCTGTCACGTATGTCGTCAGTAAGCGTCCTTGAAATATAAAAAGTCTTGTTAAGCTCCAGCTCAACCAGTTCGCGGGGAGTCAGAAAAATCCGCCGATCATCTTCAACGGTATAAATTTCCCAGCCGTTGGGATCATCTAAGCCAGGAGTAAGATATATCTTTTCGTATTCGGTATGGGCATAGCTTCCGAAAAGCGCAAAGATCGCAGCCGCTGCCGCGATAAACAGCGGGATAAGTCCCCATTTTAGATATAAAGAAAACTTTTTCATAAGAGCCACCCTTGATCAATTATCCTGAAATATACCGAACAAACGCTTGCGGTAGCGTTCACGAGCGGCCGCGGAATAGGTTCTGGAAATAGGTACTATGCCCCTTTCAGTGCAGAAACCGTCTGCGGTAAGCTCCTTTACGCAGGCAAGGTTTACAATAAAGCTTTTGTGACATCGGACGAACAGATCGGACGTTATGCGTGAAGCAAGCTCGTCCAGCTTTCCGTATGAAACATATTCGCTGCCGTCCCGCATATGGTATTGCAGATTGTGATTCATGCTTGAAATATATGTGATCTCCGAATACTTCAGCAGACTGCACTTCCCCTTGTAAGTAATTTTAAGTATTTCCTCTCTGTCCCTTTCTATGCTGCGGACTGCTTTTTCGATAACATCTGCGGCAGCTTTTGTGTTCACAGGCTTGACAAGGTAGTGAAAGGCGTAAACGTCAAACGCTTCTCTGTAAAATTCCTCGCTGGAGGAAATGAATATAAGCAGGGCATTTTCATTTTCGACGCGTATTCGGCGGGCAGCTTCGATCCCGCTTATTTCCTTTAGGTAAATATCAAAAAGGTATATGTCAAACTGCCTGTGTTCGTTTTCAACGTCCCAGAGGAGCTCCTCGGCGCATTGATATTCCGTTACAGTCAGGCTGCCGCATAAATTGGCGTTATAAAGTATGCTTCGTATATGTTCCATATCTGTTTTATTATCCTCGCAAACAGCAATGCTTACCGTAAACATCATCTCCCTTGCAATAATATACCATTATAATTATAACAAAAAAATTAAAATTTTTCAACAAATTTATACGTTATTTTCGCCGAACGAAACGCCGTTTTCGTCGAACAGATTGAAATATTGCTTTTTTTGAGCTATAATTAGGTGCAAAATATTTTACAACTGTTACCGATGAGGAGGACGTTTCCGTCGGTGCAGCAGCTTACGCCGACACCAAAGACCTTGACGGGCGGAGCGCGATTTCTGCTACAGCTGTCCTCATTATTTCGGCAGCGGCAGCAATATATTTTATACGCCAATCACCTACAAAATGATTTCCCTATAAAAAATGCCGAGACCGTAAAAAGTCTCGGCATTTTTCTTTGGGAAATCTTTGTATTCAACACTCCAGCCCCATTTTTTTCATAAACGAAGCAATTGTGGTGATCTCGGGATAAAATATCACATCGAACAACCGCGGGTGATCGGTAAATTCCATTGTGATCTTTACATAGCAGACCTGACCTCCGCCGCTAAGCTCGCTCAGCTCCTTTGAGGGAATTGCAACATGATCGGGTACGGAAATATCCACCGTAAAGCCTGTCATAAGAGCCATACAGTTCGCAAAAGAAGCGGCGGCGATATTTACAGTCTCCCGTACCACAGAGATAGTCATATCATTTATGTCGTCCTTGCTTTTTACGCTTACATCGGGGAAAAACGGCGCAGCAAGCCTTTCTACAGACTGATACGGGAACACGAACAGCAGCGAGCCTTTAACATCTCCGCTGAGAGTTATATGGAACGCTTCCGTATTTGCACACAGCATATCCGCTGCTTTTCCCGCTATAACGGCAGGGGTTATCCTTACCTGCGGCGTGGATATATCCGTAGGCGAGGAAAACATATTGGAGACCTCAGTTGCTGCGTTTGCCGCACCCATATTGCCTATTTCCTGAAGAAAAGACTTGTGCATATCGTTTAATTCGTTAAAATTATTAAGCGCCATATACCCATATCCTTTATGTATTTAAAAATATTTATGCTCTGAAATTATCGAGCATATTTTTAAGCTCGGATGCCTGACTGTTAAGCTCCCGTGACGCTGCCGCACATTCCTCTGCATTTGCCGCGGAAGAATTTACGAAATCTGAAACATGACCGATCTTTTCGTTTACATCGTCAACACAGGTCCTCTGCTCATGGGATTCGCTGTTGATCTCAATTATAATATTATCTATCTCCTCCGTACAGGACACGACCTCATCGAGAGATTCAGAAGTCCCCTTGGCTATTTCCATACCGCGCTTTGCAGCCGATACGGAAAGCTCTATAAGGTTTGCCGTCTTGTCGGAGGCTTCCGCGCTTTTCCCCGCAAGATTTCTTACCTCGTCCGCAACTACGGCAAAGCCCTTGCCCGCCGCTCCCGCTCTTGCCGCCTCAACTGAAGCGTTGAGGGCAAGAATATTGGTCTGGAACGCTATATCCTCGATAGTGCCGATAATATTCTGTATCTTGGCTGAAGCGTCGGATATCTCCTCCATTGCCTCAAGGAGATGCTTCATTCTTTCGCTGCCCTCTTCAACAGCTCCCGCAGCACGGTGCGCCGTGTTTTTGGCACTGTCGGTACGTGATACATTGTTATCGATCTTATCCGAAAGGAACTTCATTCCCGAAGCTATCTCGTCAATAAGAGCGTTCTGACGAGACACCGATTCCGAAAGCTGACCCGATTCGGCAGAAACGCCCTCAGCGCCGCTGAAAACTGCCGCGGACGCCCTTTCTATACCGCTGAAAACGGTATTCAGAGAATCGGATATTCTGTCCAGCGATACCTTTATGGACGCATAATCGCCTATGTACTCCACGTCCGAGCTTAATGAAAAGTCACCATGTGAAATTGCTTCAAGCCGTTTTTCAATATCGCCTATGTACATTTTTACAACACGGTTGTTGTTTTCTATGGCACGGCACACGCTTCCGATCTCGTCATCATATGAGTAGTCAAAGGAAACGTCCAGCTTGCCGCTTGCAACGAGGCTTGAATTATCGGCAATGTCCTTCATAGGAGCAAACATTTTCTTCAGCAGCAGAGCTATGCATACGGCGATAAGTCCGTTAAAAACAGCCGCCATTACGATCATTGTAACTATCAGACTGACTGTCGGCTCGTTGAACTCCTTGCTGTTGAGCAAATATCCCAGCTTCCAGCCTGTTGACGGGATAGTCTGTTGGCAGTATCTTACTTTTTGACCGTCATAGTCTGTAAAGGAAACGAACCCGCCGTCAACCGGCTGCACGAAGTCCGCGGAAGTGTCTGAAAAGCCGGTCATTACGTCATTGCCGTTATCGTCTACCACAGGCAGAAAGGCATGGTTTTGGTGGCACACAATCCTGCCGTCTCCCGTAAGAAGCGCGGAGTAGCCGTTTTCATCGGCTTTTATGGAATCTACTACCTCGCCGAGATAGTCGATAAAAATATCCGCACCCAGAACGCCTATCGTCTCACCGTTTTCCTGAACCTTTACAGCGCAGGTTATTACCTGACGGTTTGTCTGAACATCGGTGTAAGGCTCGGTAATTATCGGATCTGAGGACTCTAAAGCCGCCTTATACCAGCTTCTTGTCGTAGGGTCATAATCAGCGGGAGGTTCATATCCGCTGCCGAAAATGATAGTCTTATCTTCTGCAAAGCCAATATATGTTTCATAGATATCAGGGTCACGGGTAGTACAGTCCGACAAAAATGAACGGCAGGTCTCGCGGTCGCTTGCGTATTTGTTTACAAGTACGTCCTGACCCATAAAACCAACAAGGGACTGTTTGTTTGTAAGCCAGCCGTCAAGGGTGGATACGCCGTCGCCGAGCTTAGACAAAGCCGCTGTTTTCGCCTGCGCTTGGTATTCTTTGCTGACCATAACACAGGTAATGGCGGTCATAACGAAAAACATGGCTATAACAAGACAGCTTATGCAAAAAAGAATTTTCCACTGTAAAGATCTACCTTTTTTAATTTTCATCTTGTGACCCGTCCTTTTCTTTAACAAATATATTTTATTATATCATAAATATAATTTCATAACATTGTTCAGCGAAAATAACATACTTTTTGACGAAAACAGCAGTTATGATTTATAGCAATTCATAAAAATAGCCATACTGTAGGGGCGGGGTCTCCCCGCCCGCGATACAAAAATATACTGAACCACGGGACGGGAAACCCGTCCCCTACAAATTTTGTCAGGATATTTTTATATACCGCTATAAATAAACTTCCGAAAAAAGCATATGCCGGAAAAAAATTATAAATTCACGTTTACAAAAAAGAGATACGCTGCCTGAATCGCTTCAAACAACGTATCTCTGAAATGCCTATGAGTATATTTATTTTCGATCCGACCTGTCAGCTTAGTTATTGATAAGCTTGTCCTCGTCGCTCCAGCTGTAAAGCTTTCTGATCTCCTCGCCCACAACCTCTGCGGGGTGCTCGGAAGCAAGCTTTCTCATAGCCTTGAAGTGTACCTGTGAACCTGCGTCCGACATATCCAAAAGGAATTCCTTGGCGAAAGAACCGTCCTGAATGTCGGAAAGAACTTTCTTCATTGCCTTTTTGGTCTCCTCGGTGATGATCTTGGGACCTGTGATATAGTCGCCGTACTCGGCAGTGTTGGAAATGGAGTATCTCATTCCCGCAAAGCCCGACTGGTAAATAAGGTCAACGATGAGCTTCATCTCGTGGATACACTCAAAGTAAGCGTTTCTGGGATCGTAGCCTGCCTCGCAGAGAGTCTCAAAGCCAGCCTGCATGAGAGCGCATACGCCGCCGCAAAGTACAGCCTGCTCGCCGAAAAGGTCTGTCTCTGTCTCTGTACGGAAGGTGGTTTCAAGTACGCCCGCTCTTGCGCCGCCGATACCGAGAGCATATGCAAGACCGATGTCTGTAGCGTCGCCTGTAGCGTCCTGCTCAACAGCGATAAGACAGGGAACACCCTTGCCCGCCTGATATTCGCTTCTTACAGTGTGACCGGGTCCCTTTGGAGCGATCATGATAACATTAACGTTCTTTGGAGGAACGATACAGCCGAAGTGAATGTTGAAGCCGTGTGCGAAAGCAATTGTCTTGCCCTCTGTAAGATAAGGAGCGATGTCCTCCTTGTAAAGCTTAGCCTGCTTCTCGTCGGGAATAAGTATCATGATAACGTCCGCAGCCTTTGTTGCCTCGGAAACGGAAAGAACCTTGAGACCCTGTGATTCAGCCTTAGCCTTTGACTTAGAACCCTCGTAAAGTCCTACAACAACGTTTACGCCGCTGTCCTTAAGGTTAAGAGCGTGAGCGTGACCCTGTGAGCCGTAGCCGATGATAGCAACGGTCTTGCCGTCCAGTCTGCCGAGATCGCAGTCCTGCTGATAATAAATTTTGTTTGCCATTTTTTAGTCCTCCATTTTATATTAATTTTTTTGTGTACTATCATTAAACGGTTTCCCGTTCAATTACTTTTTAATTGTTTCCGCACCCTTTTGAATTGCGATAACGCCTGTGCGGACTATCTCCTTTACGCCGTATGGTCTTATAAGCTCCTCAAAGCGGGCAAGGTGCGCCGTTGTGTCGGAAATTTCCATAGTAAGGGTGTTTGGGGAAATATCAATAATTTTCGCTCCCATAATTTCACAGATAGTGAGTATTTCACTTCTCTGCTGCGGAGCGGCGTTTATTTTGATAAGCTGAAGTTCGCGGGAGAGCAGCTCCGTTTCGGCAAGAGCCTTGACCTTAAGAGTGTCAATAAGCTTGTTAAGCTGCTTTTCAAGCTGCTCAACGGTGTGCTCGTCACCCTCGGCAACAATGGTAATTCTCGATACCTTGGGGTCGTCCGTTTCGCCTACCGCAAGGCTGTCAATGTTGAAGCCGCGTCGGGAGAAAAGTCCCGAAATTCTCGACAGCACACCCGCATGGTTTTCCACCAGAATAGATATAGTATGCTTCATTGCACTAAACTCCTTTATAGCGTATCTTTAAGATAATTTTACCACATTTTTTGCTATGCGTAAAATATATATTTTTCATGTGCAGCATAACTGAAAGTTATGCAAAGTTTCTTAGCTCACTTAAAGCGTTGACTCATTTCTCCAAACATTGCACTCCAACAGATATGCTTCCTTTGAGGTACACAAATGCTCAATTGCAGCCTCCGCTTCCGCCATGGTGCAGACGCGTTCCGCATTTATGCCGTAAGCCTTTGCAAGCGCAACAAAATCAGGGTTTCCGTCTGCAATGTGGACTGCCGTCTGATTGTCCTTGTAAAGATTTGTCTGTAATTCCCTAACCATACCCAATCGGTTGTTACGCATAATAATAATTTTTACGGGAATTTTTTCCTGCACAATCGTTGCAAGCTCCATCATCTGCATCTGGAAAGAACCGTCGCCGCAAATCGCAATTACCTCCGAGTCGGGGGAGGCGAACTTCGCTCCCACAGCCGCAGGGATAGAGTAGCCCATAGTACCCATGCCGCCGCTTGTAAGGAAACGTCCTTCCTTAAACTGGAAATTATTGCAGGTCCAAATCTGATTTTGTCCAACGTCCGCAACGCATACCGTGTTTTCGGGGAGCTTCGCCGAAAGCTTTCGTATAAACATTTTCGGGTTCACGTAGCCCTCGGTCTCGTCCTCCTTGGGGATAGTGTTCTTTACCTCGGAAAGCTCCGCGAGCCACTCGGCGCGTTCTGCGCTGTCAAGTCCTGCGGTAAGCTCCGCAAGTATATTTTTGCAGTCGCCAACAAGGGGAATGTCAACGTGGATATTTTTACCGATCTCCGCAGGGTCAACATCTATGTGGATAATTTTAGTTGTTTTTGCCAAAAACTTGGGTGAGCGGACAGCTCTGTCTCCAACCCGCGCGCCGATAAGGAGCATGGTGTCGCACTTAGAAACCGCCTCGTTAGCGGTGCGGACGCCGTGCATACCGAGCATACCCATGTAGAGGGGGTGCGCCGAGGGGAAGATACCCAGTCCCATCATGGTGGAAACAACGGGAATTTTCGTCTTTTCCGCAAATTCACGGAGTTCATTGCAGGCATTCGCGGAAATAACGCCGCCGCCCGCACATATAAGGGGACGCTCCGAATTTTTCAATGCCTCGCAGACCTTTTTTATCTGAAAGCCGTTTCCTTTTAAGGTGGGCTTGTAAGTCCGCAGTTCAACGCTTTCGGGGTACTCAAAATCTATCATTGTCTGCTGAACGTCCACGGGAACGTCGATAAGAACAGGACCGTTCCGTCCCGAACCAGCAAGGTAGAAAGCTTCCTTGAAAATCCTTGGAAGGTCGGCAGCATTTTTGATAAGATAGCTGTATTTTACAAACGGTTCTGCCGCACCTGTAGTGTCCACCTCCTGAAAAACGTCGCAGCCTATCTGGTCGGTAGAGACCTGTCCCGTGATGCACACAAGGGGCACGCTGTCGGCGTACGCCGTTGCGATAGCGGTCATAAGGTTCATTGCACCCGGTCCCGATGTGGCTATACATACCGCAGGCTTGCCTGTTATGCGGGCATAACCGTTTGCTGAGTGCCCCGCGTTAGCCTCGTGGCGGACAAGAATGTGCCGTATATCGGAGCGCGTAAGCTCGTCATAAAACGGGCAGATCGCAGCGCCCGGGTAGCCAAAGACGACCTTGACACCCTCCTTTTCAAGACATTTTACCATAGCTTCGGCGGCTTTGATCATAACTAATCGCTCCTTTTCAGCGGCAAAAGGCAGGTATTTGAGTTGCCCTAACTTTTGCCCAAATAATTGTATCTTAATATTATATCTCTTTTTTACGGTAAAGTCAATGGGTAATGCAAATTTTACTATGAATTATTTTCCAACATATTCACAAAAAATTTACATTAGATAATTACGTAATTCCGTAAAAACATATTGACAAGATTGGGCTTTTGTGATATTATGCAATTACGGAATTCCGAAAACATAAAACAAAGGAGGAAAAAGTATGTCAGAAAGAAATTACGGCGCAGAGATAGACGCTTTGAGACAGGACATAAACGAAATAAAGGAGCTGCTGAAAGGCGGTAAAACCGAGGAGGAGTCATCCGAGGACAAACCTGCTGACAGCAAGCTGGTTGAAAAAATCCAAGATATGACGGACGATGTGGTGCTTGCTTCGCTTATGGCAAGAATTCAGAACGAATGCGCTGCGGACGGCAGTACGGGCAGAGTAGTCTACACAGGGGTTTTTGCTTCGGGGGGACGGCAGTCCAACTGGATTGGAATGTACAACACCGATAACCTGCTGAAGCTTATTGAGGACAGGACGGCGGAAAAGGTGCTGAATTGCATAGGCAGCGGCGACAAGCTGAACATTTTGCTCGCACTGCTTCGCAAGCCTATGACGGTGGCGCAGATAGTCAGCGAGGGCGGCTTCAATTCCACAGGGCAGGTCTATCATCACCTTAACGCGCTTATTGCCGCCGACCTTGTTGAGGAGGACGTGTACAACGACAATAAGGGTACTTATATCGTTGTTCCGTACCATGTTCAAGGCGTGATAATGCTGCTTGCGGGAATCAGCGATATGCTGAACGGAGAAAAATTTGACAGACCAGGTTTTGAGCAGTCTTGGTATTGATCATAGCAATGTAGGGCGGGGGCTTGCTCCCGCCTGTTATTTTGTCATAATGCGGAAAGGCGGGAGCAAGCCCCCGCCCTACAGATGTTGGTAAAGCAAGCCTATAAGGGTAAAGGCTCAGCCCTTCCAACGGCTTTTTATGTTCAAGTGTTCAAAAAATAAAAGAAAAAATTTTCAAATTCTATTCCATTTCGGAAAAAAATGTGGTATACTAAAAATAACTGTAAATTATTTGATTTGGAGGATACAATTATGAAAACTTTTTGGCGCGCTCTTTGGCTTGCGGCGGTTGCCTGCGGCGGTGTTGCTCTTGTACGCATCGGTCTGGAAATCCTTAACAGAGAAAACAACAGAAAATACATTGATGTGTGAAAATATTGCAAAAGGATAACTGCATTTTATGAATAAGTACCAAAAATTAGCGGGGAACACTATTATTTTTGCCATAGGCAGCTTTGGTGCAAAAATACTTAGCTTTTTCCTTACGCGGCTTTATACGGGCTGTCTTTCCGCGGAGGAGTTCGGTTCGGGCGATCTGCTGTATCAAGCGGTAAACGTGCTGTACCCTATCGTTACGTTTAGCATGGCGGACGCCGTTATACGCTTCGGCATGGAGAAAAAAAACGATATGCGTAGCGTTTTCACCGTGGCAATGTCGGCGACGGTCATGGGTCTGGGATTTCTCGCTTTGCTTTCGCCGCTGTTTAATTTAACGGATATTTACAGCGAATATTCGTTTTTGCTTTATATTTACTGCTTTTTCTCCTGTTTCCGACAGATAGCCTCAAACTTTGTCAGAGCTAAGGGTTATGTCAAGCTTTTTGCTTTGGACGGGATCTTGGCAATACTTACCATGGTCATATCCAACGTTATTTTTCTCTTGGTTTTCGATATGGGCGTAACGGGCTACGTGCTGTCGTTTATAGTGTCTGATTTTCTTTCCTTTGCAGGACTCTGCTTTGTGGCGGGACTGCACAAATACCTTGATTTCAAGTATTTCAGCAAACGGCTTTTTAAGGATATGCTGAAATATTCCGCTCCGCTGATACCTACTTATGTTTTATGGTGGATAACCTCTTCATCGGACAGGTGGATCGTCACGTCTGTCTGCGGAAAGGGCATAAACGGTGTGTACAGCGTTGCAAACAAGATACCTACGCTGCTTATGATGTTCACAACAGTGTTTTTTCAGGCTTGGCAGATGTCGGCTATAGAAAACAGAGATGACAGAGGTCTGGCAAAGTTTTACAGCAAAATTTACGGAGCGTACAGCTCTATGCTGTCGATAGCGGCGGCAGGGGTGATACTTTTTGTCAGACCTCTTACATATCTTATCGTTCACGGCAAGCAGTTCTGCTATACTCTTGTTGATTTCGACCCTGCGACAAATTTTCTTTTTTCTTATCATTATACTCCGGTACTTGTTATAGCAATGGTATTCCAATGCCTTTGCCAGTTTTTGTCAAGCGTTTATAATGTAAAGAAAAAATCGGTAAATTCCATGGTAACAAGCTTCATAGCGGCAGCGGTAAATATTATCCTTAACTTTAAGCTTATACCGAAATACGGGGCATACGGAGCTGCTATAGCTACCGCTGCGGCTTACGCGGCTTGCTTTGCGGTAAGGATAGTTGATGTGCGGCGAATGATCCGGTTTAATGCGGGACACGTCCGTATGCTGATAAATACCGTGCTTGTGTCTGCAATGGCGGCTATAACCATAGCCGAAGTAAGTTATGCATATTTGTGGCTCATACTGATTTTTATTCTTGTTACGGCATTTAATTTCGCGGCGGTCTTGAGTACTGTTAAAAAGGTTTTGGTGAGACGGCAGGACGCTCCTGCCAACAGCGGCATGACTAAGGAGTGATACAATATATGAAAAAGCTATTGGTCATGGACGAAAAAAATTACAGTGAAAGCCTTGAAGAAATATACAGAATTGCTGTCCGCAGCATTATTTTCAGGGACGGTAAGCTGCTGATGATAGAAAGCGGCGGCGGAGAGCTGAAATTTCCCGGAGGCGGCATGGAAGAGGGCGAGGACGACATTCAGACCCTTATAAGGGAGACCTTGGAGGAAACAGGGTTTTCGGTCGTCCCCGAAACCGTAAGGGAGTTCGGCGAAATAGAGGAAAAACGTCTTGCGCTTTACGAAAATAAAATTTGGCATCAAATAAACAGATATTATTTTTGTGAGATCAATGACAGGCAGTCGGCGTGCGATTATTCCGAAAATGAAAAAGCCCACGGCTTCAAGCCTGTGTGGTACACATTGGACGAGGCGTACGAAAAGAACTGCGAGCGCGCGTGGAATGAAAGAGAATACCACGCTTTAAAGCTTCTGAAGGAATATTTGAAATAATTTTTTACAGAAAGGATCTGTTTGCAATTAGCCTTGAAATTCGGGACTGCCCCATGGAAATACTTTTAAAAATATGTACGCGGTACGGTCTCGGCAAGCCCGAAAGCGCCCCAGCCCCGCTTAAAGGCGGATTTCTTCACAAGATGTATTCTCTGTTCACGGATAAGGGAAAATATGCTGTCAAGCTGCTGAATCCGTTTATTATGCAGCGTGAGACCGCCGCCGCAAACTACCGTACCGCCGAGGAGCTTGAGACTGTATTGGAACAAAGCGGTATTCCCATAATACCCGCTTTGACCGTAAACAGCAGAAAAATGCAGGACATTGACGGACAATTTTTCTATCTTTATGGATGGTACGGAGGAAAAGCCTTGGAAAGCGGCGAGGTAACGGAAAATCACTGCGCTGCTATGGGCGGCGTTCTTGCGCAAATTCACGCTTTGGATAGGCGGGAGGAGTTTCAAAACCGCGATGAAACGCGTATTGACTGGGATTTTTATCTCGGTCTGCTTGCGGAGAAAAACAGCGGGCTTTACGGCTTGATCGGAGAAAACGCCTCTTTACTTTACAAAATGCAGGATAGGGGAAACGCGGCAATTAAAAGGCTTCCGCCGGTGACGGCGATATGCCATAACGATATGGACTGCAAAAACGTACTGTGGAGCGGATGCGATTTCCGTATTATTGACCTTGAATGTCTGTCCCGCTCTAATCCGTTTACGGAACTTTACGAGACCGCTCTCAGCTGGTCGGGACTTTACGGCAGGGATTTCGCCCCGAAACGCTTTGCTGCGTTTATGCGCTCATACTCCGAAGCCGGCGGTGAGCTTCCGTCCGATCCGGAAACGCTTTACGACGCTAACATCGGCAGACTGGAGTGGCTGGAGTACAGCTTAAAGCGCGTTCTCGGCATTGACTGCGCGGAGGAGGAACAGGCTGTCGGCGTTTCGGAGACAGAAAATACCATTGCGGACATAAATTATTACCATAGCGTTAAAAAGTCCATAATTGACATTTTTAACAAGCTTTATTAAAAAAATAATTTACTGAAAGGATTTGATTACAATGAGTATCAAAATTCAGGACTATCACAAGGACTACAAAAGGTGGGCGTGGCAGATAAACGACAACGTGACGTTCCCCGAGGACATCACAATGTTCAAGCTTGACGCTAAGGACACAAGCTACGTTTTTGGAGTTATCGACGAGGGCTTTCTTGTCCACGGCTACTTCGGAAAGAAAATTGAGGACAGCGACCTTACCTATCTGCTCCGTTTGGAGGAGAACCCATGGGTACCCAAGACGAATATGCGCGACATGGGTACGTTTATGGATATGACGGCGTTTGAGTACCCTTGTCACGGCAGGGGAGACTACCGCGAGCCATGCCTTATGGTCATGGACGACGAGGGCATGACTACTACAGACCTGCGGTATCAGTCCCACAAAGTCTATAAGGGCAAGCCTGCTTTAGAGGGACTTCCTGCCACCTTTGCAAAGGAGGACGAGGCGGAAACTCTTGAAATTACTTGCATTGACAAGCACACGGGACTTGAAGCTGTGCTTCTGTATACCGTGTTCAACGATTTAGATGTTATCACACGCAGCGTCCGCCTGAAAAATACGGGAAAAGCTCCTCTTAACGTAAAGCGTGTTCTGTCCATGTGCGTGGACTTCGACAATGACGGCTACGACCTTATCACTCTTAACGGAAGCTGGGCGAGAGAGCGTGTAATTGAGCGTTCAAAGCTCCACCACGGCAAGCAGGGAGTTGACTCGGTAAAGGGTGAGTCCTCACATCAGAACAACCCCTTTATGGCTCTCGTTTCCCACAACGCTGATGAGGATATGGGCGAGGCTTACGGCTTTAACTTTGTCTACAGCGGCAACTTCTTTGCGCAGGCTGAGGTCACTCAAAACAAGTGCACAAGGGCGGTCATGGGAATCAACCACTTCGATTTCAACTGGCTTCTTGAAGCGGGAGAGGAATTTGTCGCTCCCGAGGTTGTTATGGTATACTCCGATGAGGGTATCGGCAAGATGTCACGTACCTTCCACGACCTTTACCGTCAGCACCTTATCCGCGGCGAGTACAAGGACAAACGCCGTCCAATACTCATTAACAACTGGGAGGCGACCTATTTCAATTTTGACACGGACAAGCTTATCGACATTGCAAAGGAAGCTTCAAAGCTTGGCATTGAAATGCTTGTTATGGACGACGGCTGGTTCGGTCACAGGGACTCGGACAACTCCTCCCTCGGCGACTGGTTTGTATATGAAAAGAAACTGAAAGGCGGCTTGAAGTACCTTGTGGACGAGGTGAACAAGCTTGGCATGAAATTCGGCATTTGGTTCGAGCCGGAGATGATCTCCCCCGACAGCGAGCTTTACAAAAAGCACCCCGAATGGGCTATTCAGGTGCGCGGACGTGAGATGACAATGTCCCGCGAGCAGTATGTATTGGACTATTCAAATAAAGAAGTCCGAGACTATGTTTACGGCATGATGAAAGCCGTCCTTGACAGCGCGAATATCGAGTATATCAAGTGGGATATGAACCGTCAGCTTACCGAGGTGGGTTCGACATCACTGCCGAAAAACCGTCAGCGGGAATTGTGGCATAGGTATGTCCTTGGCGTTTACGACCTGATGAACAGGCTTACCACAGATTACCCACATATTCTTTTGGAGAACTGCTCCGGAGGCGGCGCAAGATTTGACGCGGGTATGCTTTACTACTCTCCGCAGATCTGGTGCAGCGACGATACTGACGCTATCGAGCGTTTGAAGATTCAGCACGGCACGTCCATATGCTACCCCGCTTCTGCAATGGGCGCTCACGTTTCCGACTGTCCCAACCATACGGTGGGACGTTCCACGCCGTTCGCAACAAGAGGAAACGTGGCAATGGTGGGTACTTTCGGCTACGAGCTTGACGTTACGCGCATACCTCAGGAGGACAGAGACGCCATTCCTGCACAGATCGCGGAGTTCAACAAGTACAATCCCATTATCCGCACAGGCGACCAGTACCGCATTGGCAACGTTTTTGAGGACAATATGTGGGACGCATGGATATTTGTTGCAAAGGACAAGTCCGAAGCGGTGTTCACCTATGTTCAGGTGTTGGGCAGACCCAATTACCGCAGCAGACGTATCAAGCTGAAAGGTCTCGATCAGGACGCGTCATACAAAAATATGGAAACAGGTGAGATACACAGCGGAAGCGTGCTTATGAATATGGGAATATTTGTAAAGCTTGACGGCGATTTTGCATCAAAGGTAGTTCATTTTGTTAAGCAGGACTGATCCTGTTCGGAGCTTGCGTATAGCGCCGATAATATGGATATATCTGTAAATGCGGAAAACATTTTTTATAAATAATTTGGTATTTATAAAAACGGTTAAAAAAATATATACAGCTTAAATGTTTTCGTTGTAGCTTTTTGTAGAAAATGCACAACCAACGGTTAATTTTTATATCAAAATATCTCTTGACGGTTTAATATAATTTTGGTATAATAATAATGCAAATGTTATCTTTTTAGCTCAAATAATTTTAGGAGGTTATTTATGAATAATACCAAGAAAATTCTTACAGGTATTCTTGCACTGTCAATGGCTGCAAGTCTTGCTGCATGCGGCAACGACGACGCACAGGGCGACAGCGGAAATGCAGGAAATGCCGACGCTACCACTACTCAGGAAACCACTACGACTACCGCGCTTACCGTTGAGGTAAATACAGAGGCACTTAAGGAGGGCGAGGAGGAAGTCCTCGAAAACGCTATGAGCCAGCTTCGCGACGCCGAACTGGAAAACAAAACAGTTAAATGGCTTGCTCACTACGATATCAACCCTTCCACAAACGGTGCTTCAAAGTCTGTTGCGCTTGAAATGTTTGAGACTAAATACGGCGGAAAAATCGAATGGATCCCCACCGACTGGAACAGCCGTTACGACGCGCTTTCTACAAATGTTCTCGGCGGCGTCGGCGTTGACATCTTCCCCGGCGATGATGTTTTCAACTTCCCCAAGGGCATTATCAGCGGAATGTTCCAGCCTATTGATAACTATGTTGACATCAACGATACTATTTGGCAGAACGTTAAGGCAGGTATGAACGCTTACAGCTTCGGCGGCAAGCACTTCAACCTTGTAACAAGCGTTACAGCCGAGGAGATCGTTATTTATAACAAGGCTACGATCGAAGCTAACGGTCTTGACGATCCGTGGGAGCTTTACAAAGAGGGCAACTGGAACTGGGATACATTTAAATCAATGCTCCAGGAATTTGTTGACGAGGACAATGACCAGTACGGCATCGACGGCTTCTGGTCCGAAAACGCTCTCCTTCTGTCCGCAGGCGTTCCTTCTGTAGGCACAACAGATGACGGTCATCTTATTTCCAATCTTAAGGACGCTACTCTTGAAAAGGCTATGAACTATCAGTACGACCTCTTTAACGCAGGTCTTGTATTTAACAGAGAGCAGTTCAACTGGTCCGAACAGCCCGCAATGATGGGCGAGGGCAGACAGCTCTTCTATATCATTGGACCATACGCTCTTGACGGAAAGCCCGAGACATGGACACATAAGATCGACCCCGAAAACGTAGGAGTTGTTCCCGTTCCGTCACCGGCAGGCTCCGATCCTTATCAGGCGGCTAAGATAAACGGCTTTGCTCTTTGTAAGGGCGCTGCTAACCCCGAGGGCGCAGTTCTTTTCGCAGAGTGCAACATTATCGGCGGCATTGACGAGGGTGCAGTAGCAATTTCCGACAGAAAGAAGAAGGACGATTCTCAGCTTTCCGATGAGATCATTGCAAATCTCAAGGAGATCAATACTCTTGCTGAGCAGTATCCTGTTGTTGACCTTGCTTCCGGAGCTTCCACAGATATTGCAAGCTACACCACACAGGGCGGCGACAACATCGGTACAAGAGCCGCACTTCACGGCACAGACTGGGCTTCAAACAGAGAATCTATTGCAGACGCAATTGAAATGCTGGTAAACGACGTTGACGCTAACCTCCAGAGCAAGATTGCTGAATTTGAATAATATTCAGTGGTTAATAAACTCCGCAGGATATTGTTCCTGCGGAGTTTTTAATAAATAATTATTTATAGGAGTTATGAGATGAAAAATCTGAAAAAAGTACTTGCGGGCGCAATGGCGCTTGCTATGACAGCAGGTCTTGCAGCGTGCAGCGACGACAGCGGCACAAGCAGCGGAAATGGTGACGGAGGTGCTGAAGCAACCACTACTACCGAAGCAACCACAACCACAGCGGCAACGGTCGCAATAAAAGACACTGAGCTTAGTGATGAGCAGGTGGACGCTCTCAGCGATGCAATGTCAAAGCTTAAGGACGTTGAGCTTGAAAATAAGGAGATCAAGTGGCTTGCTCACTATGACATCAACCCCTCCACAAACGGAGCTTCCAAAAAGGTCGAGCTGGAGCTTCTTGAGAGAAAATACGGCGGATATGTAACATGGATACCAACTACATGGGAAAACCGCTACAACGATCTTTCAACAAACGTTCTGGGCGGTACCGGCGTTGACCTCTATGCAAGCGATACCGGAAATCTTCCTAAGGGCATCATAAACGGTATGTTTGAGCCTGTCGATCAGTATATCGATATTAACGATGATATTTGGTCAAATACAAAGGAAGCTATGGAAAGCTACAGATTCGGCGACAAGCACTTTATGTTTGTTACCAACGTTATCGCTAACTATTTCGTATACTACAACACCGAAACAATTGAGGAAAACGGTTTGGACGATCCATGGGAGCTTTACAAGTCCGGCGAATGGAACTGGGATACCTTTAAGAGTATGCTTATGGAATTTGTTGACGAAGACAATGACCAGTGGGGTCTTGACAACTGGTATAATGAGCTTGCTCTCACTTATTCCGCGGGCGTACCCACGGTACAGTCGGTTGACGGACGTCTCGTATGCAATCTTAAAGACGCTACTCTTGAAAAAGCTATGAACTTCCAGTACGATCTGTACAATTCAGGTCTTGTTCTTCCTTTGGAGCAGTTCAACTGGGCTATCCAGCCTCAGATGATGGGCGAAAAGAGAGAGCTGTTCTGCATAGGCGGTTCTTGGGAAGCAGAGGGAGATCCCGAAACATGGTCTATGAAAATACCTCCCGAAAATTTGGGAATAGTTCCCACACCGTCTCCTGCGGGCTCCGATCCTTATCAGGCTGCCGCTTTGGAGGGCTACGTTCTTTGTAAGGGCGCGGCTAATCCTGTAGGCGCTGCGCTTTTGGCAGAGTGTACCATTGTTGCATCAAACGATGAGAACGCTCGCGCAATTTCCCGCCAGAAGAGAATGGATGACGCTCAGTGGTCGGAAGAGCTTGTCGACAGACTTGATGAGATCAACAGCCTTGCTAAACAGTATCCGGTTATCGATCTTGCACCCGGCTGCTCCGCTGATATTGCAAGCTATACCACCGACGGCGGTGCTGAAATAGGTATCAGAGCTGCGTTCCACGGTGTAGAATGGGCTTCTAACAGAGAGTCTATCGCAGACGCGATCGAAATGCTGGTAGGCGACGTCGATACAAATCTCCAAAATAAGGTTGCGGAGTTTAACTGATAATTAGAGCGACATAAACGGGACTCCGCAGGATATTCCCTGCGGAGTTTTTAGGTATAGCCGCAAAGCTTTTTGCGCGGTCTTGCCTTAATGTAAAAATGCGAGGACAATTAACACTGCTCCGCTGAGCCATCCGAGATTGATCTTCAGGGCAGAATGCAGCTTTTTTCCAAGCAGCACTCCAAGAAGGACAGCCGGTATTCCCGTGAGAAAGCATATTGCAGACAAAAGCGGGAGGTTCAGTTCAAGAGAGCCTGAGCTTATTCCTGTAACAACAGAATCTGCCGAGAGCGCGACGGATAATGCAAGAGCCTCCTTTACGGAAATGCTTTTGGAATTATCCGTGTCGGCGGCAGTTCCGTCGAAAAAAAGCTTTGCGGGGGAATTTTTATCCCTGTCAAAACGCGGGCTTTTTAAGATAATATCTTTGAAAAAGTTTTGAAAAAGGTTAAAAATTCCAAGTCCCAGAAGCAGCCCAAATGACAGAATGCCGAAAAGCTCACTGTTTATGCAGAGCTTTAAAATTTCCGATGCGGCGGCGGAGGCTGTCAGGAAAAAGGTACCAACAAAGCTGATAACAGCAGCCGAACGAAATGGTATCCTTATCCCTGCTCCTCCGATCCCGGCAGCGGCGGCAAAGCTGTCGGTACACACAGCTATTGTTAATAGAAAAGATTTTACCATATACAAACACAGCTTTCCACTTTGGTTTACTCCTTTAGCAAAATTTGTCGATTGTCCTTGTGCGGCGGAAATGTGTTCCGCAGGGATCCGCGTATGATATGGCGGTTCCATGATATTTTATGTTAGAAAAGGGAAAAGGTGATTGACTTACCATAGGTATTTTGTTTGCCGAAAATTTGGCGGACAATTATTGTGCATTACTTAGAAATTGCCGGTCAAGCCGTTTCCGAGCACTTTCGGTCACAGAGCTTTGAGAGCTTGAAACGATAGCGTTGATCAGGGGTTTCTATCCGCTATATTTAATACTATTTGAAAGTAGAACACGCAGTTATTTAGCGGCATGCAATCGTTTTTAAATTTTGTTGAGTAAAATACGGAGGTGTTAAGTTATGCCTTTAAAAGACAGAGTTCTGGAGGTTTTAGAGAAAAATAAGGGCAAAAGCGTTTCAGGCAGCGATATCGCCAAGAGCGTAGGTATGACCAGAAGCGCGGTTTGGAAAGCTGTCAAAACGCTTCGTGAAGAAGGGTACTTTATTTGCGCTGTCACAAACAGGGGGTACTGTCTCTCGGAGGAAAATGATTTTTTAAGTGAACAGTCTATCGTCCCGAACCTTAAAACAAAGGCTTTGGGCAGGAGAATGGACGTGTTCAAAACGATCGGATCGACAAATGATTTTGCCAAAAGCCTTGCCCAGCTTGGTGCGGAGCATGGAACAACGGTTATTTCCGAGGTGCAGACCAGCGGCAGGGGAAGAATGGGCAGAAGCTTTTACGCTCCAAACGGTATGGGTATTTATATGAGCGTTATACTGCGTCCCAAGCTTTCGGTGGAGCACTCGCTGCTGATCACGTCCTGCGCGGCTGTGGCTGTGGCGGACGCTGTTGAAAAGGTCGCGGGCATGGAGTGCAAGATCAAATGGGTCAACGATATATATTCGGCGCAGTCAAACAAAAAGCTCTGCGGCATACTGACCGAAGCTTCGGTAAACGTGGAGCAGGGCGGTCTTGAATATGCAATTGTGGGTATGGGAATAAATGTTCAGAACACGTCCTTCCCGAAAAATATCGCTGATGTGGCAACGTCCGTCCGAATGGAGACGGGGCAGAACATTTCCCGCAGCAAGCTTGCTGCGGAGGTACTTAACTGCCTTGAGTCAAGGCTTGAAAATATCTGCGACAGAAGCTTCCTTGACGAGTACAGGAACCGTTCCAACGTTATAGGCAAGCGTATCGAGGTCACTCACAACGATAAGACGGAGATTATGGACTGCCTTGGAATAGACGAGATAGGCAGACTTATAGTACGGCTTGAAAGCGGCGAGGAAAAGGCGCTGACGTCGGGTACTGTAAGAATTGCGTAAAATAAAAAAGTCCGCATATCGATAAAACGGTATGCGGACTTTTTGCGATGTATTGTATTTACTCAATAACCAAGTAGGTTTGAGTGGAGGGCGCTATGAGCGGCTCGGTAAAGCCGTTCTCGCCTGTGAGAGATATATCCCCGCCTATAAGCTTGTCGCTGCTGACAACCAATGTTGCAACAACATTTTCCGGATAGTCGGGGTAATTCAGCACCTGATAAGTAAAGAGGGTTGCGGGCTTGCCCTTGTATTTTTCAAGGTCAAAGCCCTGACTTTCCTGCAATGCGGCATATTCGGCATAGACCCCGTCAAAATCCGAGGGGACGGTTATTTCTTCCCTTGAAAGAGGGTCGGGCTTAACTATCCAGCCCTGCTTGTTAAGAAATTCCACACGCTGGGCATTCGAGGACATTGCGAGGATATTGTCGGCTTCCGTTTCTGATTTTGCTTTGCCCCAAAATGCTATTGCAGCTATCGCTACGATTATAAGCGCCAGAAACAGGAAAATTTTTATTCCTTTTTTTGAAGAACCTTTGCTCATAAAAAACAACTCCTTTAAGAATACAAAACGATTTTCTATATAATATGCAGGCAAGTCCACAAATAGACCCCCGCTCCGAAATTGAAATTGTCAGCCTCGCGCAGAGTATCAAAAATTTCCCGACGGCATATTTTGTTAGTAATACTAATTCACCCACATTATGCGGACAAAAATTTCTGCGCAAAATTCTTATAGGCAAAATTTTGTTTGAAATTTTTGTACATAATTAGGTCGTGAATTGGTATAATACTGATTTGCTCCTAAAAACGTATGCAAAAAATCCGCGCAAAACCTATATAAAAAAGTTAAAACTTTTCAAGCTTTTGCTTGATTTTTTGCACGTTTTTCAGTCGCAAATAAGTATAAGGCGTTCTGCACCTGCATTCCGTCTTAACATAGAAAGGAAATGATATAAATTTATGAATACATCAAAGACCCTGCACAGTATGCACGAGGGGACCTCCGCAAGGGTAACGGGGCTTCTGAACGAGGGAAGTATGCGCCGAAGACTTCAGGACATAGGACTTATTGAGGGTACACCCGTGCTGTGCTTGCAGAGAAGCCCCTCCGGAGACCCTATCGCCTATCTTATCAGAGGAGCGGTGATAGCGCTTCGAGAGGAGGACAGCTCAAAGGTTTTAGTTGAGTAAAGTCAATTCGGAGTACTGTTAGCAGTACTCCGCTTTTTTATGCAAATTATGCTGTAACTTTTGAAAGGTACAATAAATTTTTTAAATAATATTTTACACATATTTTACAAAAAATAAATACAAAATATGTAATTGTTGTAAAATTATTTCAATATGGTTACAAAGGTTACAGCAAAAGCCCATAATAATTAAAATTTGGTTACAGTTCTGCTATTGGGATAGAAAAAATAAATTATATGTGTTATAATAGGTAGGAAGGTTAGGAAAATTTTTAGTAAGCCTGTCACCAAAAGAAGATCATGCGGGCGTCAAACGGTCTTGCAGCTCTCCTATAGGTGATATGGCAAAAAGAGGTAATGCTATGAGTAAACAAAAAGTAAAAGCTGTGAAGCAGGTTAAGCCCGTAAAGTCTTCGGAAAACTCCGAAAAGAATATTAAGCTTGCCGTGAAAAAGGGCGTTAAAAAGCTTAAAAGCGACGGAGCTTTCCCGTATCTGTGCCTTGCGCCGAGTCTTATAGGCGTACTGATCTTCTTTATTATCCCATTTTTTGTAATAATTTTCTATTCAATGGTTGATAATCCCATTAACAAGGACTTCGTTTTTCTTGACAACTACATAGCTATAGTGAAAAATACCGCATTTCAGCGTGCGGCGGTGAATACGCTGACATTTTCGGCAATTTCCGTGCCGCTGGCGGTGGTGCTGTCCCTTATGCTGGCAATGCTTTTGGACTGCAAGATACCCTTTGTAAGCCAGTTCAGGACGAGCTTTCTCTGTCCGATGATGGTACCTGTCGCTTCGGTAGTGCTTATATGGCAGGTCATATTCCACTACAACGGAGTTATGAATGATTTTCTCGCCAATTTCGGTGTGGAAAAGGTGGACTGGCTCAAGTCCACGGCGGGGCAGATCGTTATTGTTGCGCTGTTTCTATGGAAAAATTTAGGGTACAACATGATACTGTTCCTGTCGGCGATAAACAATATACCGACCGATCTTATGGAGGTCGCCACGCTGGAGGGAGCAGGTCCGTTCTACAAATTTTTCAAGATAAAGCTCCGGTATCTGTCGCCTACGATATTGTTTGTGACTATACTTTCGCTGATAAATTCCTTTAAGGTTTTCCGAGAGGTCTACCTGCTTACAGGCGACTACCCATATGACAGCCTGTATATGCTCCAGCATTTTATGAACAACACTTTCCGCAACATAGATTATCAGAAGCTTTCCTCGGCGGCTATACTTATGGCAGTAGTTATGATAATCATAATCGGAGGACTGTTCATTGCCGAGAATAAATTCGGAGAGGACGTTGAGAGTGATTAGTACAAATACACGGGCTTTGCCGAAGGGCACGTCGGAAATGTCCGTAAAGAAAAAGAAGATACACCGTATGTCCAAAAAACGTCAGAAGCTTTTAATGGCGGTGCTGACGGTGTTTGCGGCTGCGGCTGCTGTAATTTTCCTGCTGCCGACGGTGCTTACCATTGCAAACTCGTTCATGAGCGCGTCGGAAATAAACGCAAACTACGGCGCGATATTTGCCACCACGGAAAGCGGCGGAAAGGTATATATTTCGGAAAAAATAAATCTTAAGTTTATTCCGGATATGGTCAGCTTCAATCAGTACTATACGGTGCTTTTTAAAAGTCCCGACTATCTTTTCAAGTTCTGGAACTCGGTGATACTCGTTGTGCCGATAGTGATATTTCAGCTTGTTACGGCTTCTCTTGCGGCGTACGCCTTTGCACGGCTCAGGGGCAGGCTGAAGGAAATAATATTTTTCGTATACATAATAGTAATGCTCATGCCCTATCAGGTAACGCTGGTGCCGAACTATTTGGTATCGGAGTGGCTGAACATACTGAATACGCGGTCGGCGATAATCCTGCCGGGAATATTTACGCCCTTTGCGGTGTTTATTCTGTCGAAAATAATGCGGCGTATACCGCACTCGCTGATAGAGGCGGCAAAGCTTGACGGTGCGGGGGAGATGCAGATATTTGCGTACATATGTATGCCGCTTTGCAAGAGCGCGCTGTTCTCCGTGGCGATACTGGTGTTCATAGATTACTGGAACATGGTGGAGCAGCCGCTGATACTGCTGTCCGACACGAATTTGTACCCATTGTCTGTATTCCTTTCGCAGATAAACACGGGAGAGATCGGCTTGGCGTTTGCTGTGGCAACGATATATATGATACCGACCCTGCTGATGTTCCTTTACGGTGAGGACTATCTTGTAGAGGGAATTGCATATTCGGGCGGTATAAAGGGATAGCGGCGGGGAAGCCCCCGCAGGCAGAGTCCCCCCAATATTAAATGCGGGAGCGCTTTAAAATACAAAGCCCCCGAGGGGCGGTTTAAAAATATTGTTAGAGTTGGAATTTCTGACCTTTAACTTATAATTTCTAATCGAGGTGCAATGTTATGAATGAAAATAAAGAAACAAAACGACGTGAATGGGTAAAAAACGCCATAATCATTTTTTTGGTAATTATGCTGCTGCTGACGTTTTTTTCCAATACTATTATGAATTATTCGCTGCCCGAGATTTCAGCGCAGCAAATAGAGCAGGGCGGTACTCTCTCCGAACAGATAAGGGGCAGCGGTACTGTTGAGGCTAACCAAAGCTATGAGGTAAAAATGGGGGAGACACGTAAAATTGCTTCGGTGGAGGTAAAAGTTGGGGACGAGATCGAAAAGGGTCAGACCCTTATGAAGCTTGAGGACAGCGACAGCGAAGAGCTGACAACTGCTGAAAAGGAGCTTGACACTGCGGAAAAGGCTTTGAGAGAAGCCAAGAAAAGCTATGCGGAGGCTCTGCTTTCCGTTGGCGCGGATTACCGCACAGAGGAGCTTGACATTGAAAATCAGGAGGAGGCTCTTGCAGGCTTAAAAGAGGATTTGTCAAAGATTGCCGATTACCAGAAGGCTTACGATAAAGCTAAAGAGGAGGTAAGGTCTGTCCAAGCCGAGGTAAGGGATATTGAAAAGGAAAGCAAGGAATATCAGGACACGGTCGCCGCTATATCGGACGAGAACAGATACTCCGAACTGGGTGAGGAGGATTACAAAAGCCTTACAGCAGCAAAGGAAAAGCTTGAAAAGGCTGAAAAGGCTAAAACCAAGACTGAGGAAACTATCAAGAAATACGAAAGCGAGATCGCGTCGGGAGGGGATCAGAGTGCAATAAACGCCGCCAAAAAGGCTGTTGAGCAGAAACAGAACGAACTGAGCAATCTTCGTACAAAACTCAACGACGCTTTTACAGGGGAAAATCCTGATATGACTGTAATAAATGATCTTAACCAGCAGATAAGCCAGGCTGAGCTTGATCTTAAATATTTGCAGGAGGACTATAACGATCTTATGTCAAAATCCAGCGAATACGCACGTAATAAGCAGCTTTTAACAGGCGAACAGCAGACCTTGAAGCGTAACGAGACCTCCTACGACAACGCAAAAAAGGCGTATGAGGATCTTATTGCCGAGATAAAGAGGGGCGCTAACGAAAAGGCTGACGACGCGGAAGAACGTCTCGCCGATGCAAAGCTCCGTCTGGAGGACGCACAGGCTGCCGAGGCAGAAGCAAAGGAAAAGGCTTCCGTAAGTGAGGACGAGCAGGAAAATAAGATACGCGAGGCGGAGACCGCTCTTGAAAAGGCAAAGATATCTCTTTCCCAAAAGCAGAAGGAGGACGCTGTAACAAGCGGCAAGGACGCTCTTTCAATACAGGCTTTGCAGGACAGTATAACCGATGCCGAAAAGGAAGTTGCGGACGCCCGGGAAAAAATAGAAAAGCTGAAGAAAAATTCCGTGGGGGCGGAGATAACGGCTCCCGTGGGCGGCAAGATAACAAGTCTTGGCTTTGTGGCAGGCGAAGAGGCTGCTAAGGAGTCTGTTGCGGCGACTATTGAGATGAGCGAAAAAGGCTACACCATGTCCATAACCGTTACCTCTGAGCAGGCGAGAAAGGTAAAGGCGGGAGACACAGCCGAGGTACAGTATTTCTTCGGCGGAGAAGCAAACGTTGTATTGCAGTCCATAACAGCGGATGAAAAGAACCCTTCAAAAAGCAAAATATTAAGATTTTCGGTAACGGGAGACGTTGCACCGGGTCAGAGCTTGCAGATATCAATGGGTTCAAAGGGACAGAGATATGATTACATAGTCCCCAACAGCTCTATTCGTGAGGATAACAACGGCAAGTTCGTTCTTGCGGTGGTGGCAAAGAGCAGTCCTCTCGGCAACCGTTATACCGCGGAAAGAGTAGCCGTTGAGGTGCTTGCCGCCGACGATACGAAATCGGCTGTTTCGGGCGGCTTCACAGGCGGAGAGATGATAATATCCACATCTTCAAAGCCAATAGAAGCGGGTATGCAGGTGCGCTTTGCCGAGAATTGAATCGGGTGATGCTATGAAAAGAAAACATATATATTTAATTGCCGCAAACGTCGGGTCGCTGTTGTTTTTCATGATAATGACAATCTTCTTTGTACGGCTAAGCAGTTCGCTTCCCGACCAGCAGACGGCTTCACGGTGGTCTGACGAAAAGGCATACTCCTTGGTAAGCGTTTACGCGGATATCAGCAAGCCCATGACCCTGAACGATATTTTTACCGCAAGGGTAAACGTTGAAAAAAAGCTTGTGGAGAATTCCATTGCCGCAGAAAAGGAAAACTCCCGCGTATGGGCTGACGCGTTTTCCTCCGTACAGGAGCTTATTACAGTGGACGCGGGAAGCTCTTCGTCGGAGGCGCATCTTATCGTAACGGGCGGGGATTTCGCCCTGTTCCACCCAATGGACTTTATCTTCGGCAGCTTTTACAGCGAGGATATGATCATGCAGGACTGCGTTGTTATAGACGAGATACTGGCGTGGCGTTTATACGGTTCATCAAATATTGTCGGAAAACCCGTAATGATAAACGGAAAATATTACTTTGTAAGCGGTGTTTTCCGCAGGAGCGAAGATAAAAACGTCGAAAGGGTCTACGGCGAAAAGCCGAGAATATTTATGTCCTACAGCGGATACGACCTTATCAGTCCGGACAAAGAGGCGGACTTTATCTGCTATGAAGCCTGCCTGCCGAATGCGGTAAGCGGCTTCGGGAAAAAAATACTTACCGAAGCAATGAGCCTTGAGGACAATACAGACAGGGTAATGGAAAATTCACAGCGGTACAGTCTTAAAAGCCGTTTTGACATTATCAGGAATTTTGGTATGCGATCCGTTGCGGACAGTCCCGTGTTCTATCAGTACTGGGAAAACGCCGCGAGGATAACCGACGATAAGGCTGCCCTGCTTTTGGTCATGCAGGTTCTGGGACTTGCGGCGCCGTTATGCACGGTCGTATACTATCTATGCAAGCTTGTAAGAAACCGCAAAAAGCTTGCTCAAAAAGCTAAAGACGCCCTGAAGGACGTTCTGCATAAAATAAATACAAGGAGGAGATCAAAGCGCAAAACAAGCGAACCCGAAAAGGTTACGGCAAATTAAGGAAGAAAGGAATATCACAATGAATAAAATCACAAAAAGGATAACAGCGGCGGTAATGGCTGCCGCAATGCTGCTTCCGCTTGCGGGCTGCGGAAAAAAGGGAGACGTTATTGCTTCCAAGGAGCACGTATTTTCATCGGAGCAGATCGCTCTCCCCGAGGGTATAAGCGGCGTAAACACGATACGCTATGCTAACGACAAGCTTTACATTATCGGCGACTACTACTGGGAAGAGGGCGAGGGTGAAGATACCCAATACAAAAGCGAGACAAAATTACAGGTCATGAGTCTTGACGGAACTCTTGAAAAAGAGACTGTTATATCGTCCTCCGACGATCAGAACGCTCTGGAGGGCATAAGCACTTGGAAAAACATACGCAATATGGACATAGGCAGCGACGGAAACCTTGTGTCTCTTGAAAATGTCAACACTTGGAACGAGACTACCTCCGAAAATACGGACGAATACTTTATTGTCAAGTATGACGGAGACGGAAACCGCACAAGCGAGATAAGCCTTAAAAAAATACAGGACACAGTTGGCGAAGAGGATTATTTCTACATAAACAGCTTTATGCCCACAGACGACGGAAAATATCTTCTTCTTTATGACAGCAAGGTATTTATTACAGACGACAGCGGCGCGCTGCTGAACACGATAGAGTACGGAGCTGCGGACGATAATACCTATATGAGCGGTCTGTACAAAACAGGCGACGGCAGGATCGTGACAAGCGTCAACATCAGCAAGCAGGTCGGAGACGAATGGAAAAGCGAAAGCAAGATAGTTGTTGTTGATACGGCGAATAACAAATTCGGAGACGAGTATGAGTTTTCGGGCGGCGGAAACGGCTTTATGAACGGTACGGAAAAATACGATCTGCTTCTCAATAAAGAGTCGGGTCTTGTGGGATATGATATTGAGACGGGCAATACCGAGACTATTATCGACTGGCTGAAATCGGGCTTTGACACCACTGCCATGAACAGCGACTGTACTACAGCGCTTCCGGACGGCAGGATACTCTGTGCAACCTACAATTATGAGTACAACGGAGGCGGCGGTTACAGCTGGAGCAACAATGATATGGTTATATCTATCCTTACCGAAGTAGATCCCGCAACTCTCCCCGACAAGAAGCTTATAAAGCTTTATGCGCTGTGGCTTGATATCGGCGTAAAGCGTCAGGTGCTTGAATTTAATAAGAACAACCTTGGATATGAGATAGAGCTTACCTGCTACGGCGATGACATGGAATGGAGCGAAGCTATCTCAAAGATGAACAACGACATGATCGCAGGCAACCTCCCCGATATTCTGCTTATAAACAGCAACCTGCCTGTGGACAGCTATATTGCAAAGGGACTTTTCGCCAACCTGTATGACTTTATGGAGACCGACCCCGACATAAACAAGGAGGACTACCTCCCCAACCTGTTCAAAGCCTATGAGGTAAACGGCGCGCTGTACTACACAGTACCCGACTTTACGGTAAACACAATGGTAGGAAAAACTTCCATAGTTGGCGAAACCGAAGGCTGGACAATGGACGAGTTTATGGCTCTTGCCGAGGCAAACCCCGACAAGAATATTGTGGACGCGAGTTACACAACCAACACGGGTATGCTTTCCCAAATGTTCTCCTACAGCTATGACACCTTTATCAACCGCGAAACCGGGGAGTGCAGCATTAATTCCGACGCTTTCATTAAGATGATGGAATTTTGCAGTCAATTCCCAAGCGAGATAAAGGACGAGGATTACGACTACAGCGAGAACTACTGGCAGGAACAGGAAATGCAGTACAGAAACGGCAAAACCATACTTTCAAGCGATTATATCGGAAGATTTCAGGTAATAAGAGAGCTTGAGCAGGGCAAGTTCGGCGAACCCGTAACCTTTAAGGGTATGCCGGGCGTAAAGGGCAACGGCGCGGTGTTCAACGGCAGCAGCACAATGCTGGCGATAACAGCGAAATCCCCCAACGCCGAGGGTGCATGGCAGTTTGTAAGATATTTCCTTACGGACGAATATCAGGATATGTATATAGACACAAACACCTACAGATTCCCCGCCAAGCTTTCTGCACTTGAAAAGAAAGCGGAAGCCGCCAAGGAGCGCCCCTACTGGGAGGACAGCGAAACAGGCGAAAAAGAGTACTACGACAACACTTACTGGAACGGTTCCGAGTCCATAACTATCGGCGTAAACACTGACGAGGACAACGAGCGCATGATGAATTTCCTCAAGTCGATAACGACGACCAGCGGTTATGAAGACAAGATACTGGACATCATAATCGAGGAATCCGCCTCCTATTTCAGCGGACAGAAAACCGCCGAACAGGCAGCGGAGATAATCCAGAACAGAGTTGCCAACTACATTGCGGAAAGCCGTTAAGCGCGGGGATTTATTGGGTAACTTTGCCAAATGCGGCAAAGTCTCCCCATGGGTCTAATTCTTAATAATTTTGTGTTATACAAGAAAAATGCCGTCCGAATGGGCGGCATTTTTCGTTTATTCACTTTTAAGTTCCACAGGCTGAATTGATTTTATGCTGTCGAAAATCGGGATCTCCAATCCCCGTACCGTGTAAAAATGCTCTTTCGCCACAGTTACGGTGTAACGTTCGTCAAGTCCCAAAACAGGCAGAGTAATGACCTCCGTCTCGCCCTTTGCGTCGGTGAAAAAGGTCGCCGTAAGCACGTCCCCGCAGTCGGTCATGCGAAAGACCGCCGCCAGAGCGCAGTCCAAAGGCTGACCGCCGCCGCTGACTTCCAGTTTAAGGTACCCCTCGCCGTCAGCAAACATCTGCTCCCGTTCAGCCGCGGTAAAGTCGTAATTTCCCTGCTCATGCTCCTGACTTCGCGCCTGTTCGTTAGCGTTGTCGAACCTTGGCATAGCCTCATTTTGAGAAGAATTCCGCATATCGCTCTGTTCCGATTCGGAAGCCAAAAGTTCCTCCGGGGGCGGGAACTTACCCTTTTGTGTATTTTCAACAACTTTTTCCTCACTTTTTGGAGAAACACTCGGTATAGTCGGCATAGGCGGGTGCATAAGCCTGTCAACGTCCCGCTTCTCTGTCTGTTCCCGCGGCTGTTGGGAAGTCCCGCTGACCGTTTCCTCACAAGGCTTTGCGGTCGTCTCCCGCGCCGCAGGAGCGGCGTGTTGTTCCGCGGGGTGCTTCGCGTATAATTTCATCATTTCCTCCTTGTATTTTTGCGCCATGGCGTCAAGTGATTTGTCCTGCATAAAAAAACCTCCGTGATAAAAATTGGCAAAAGCGTGGATTTTCCTAACCATTCTATTCAAAATTGCGGTAAAATATGTCTATGTTGATACTGCACAAATTTACACCGAGAGTTTTTTTTTTTTTTTTAGATAAATTGCACAAAAATAAATATAAAAACCTGTTGAAAGCTGTGCAAATCCTCAATTGTAATTTTTTTGTGAATTTGTTATAATTAAGTTAATTTAAAATGCCTGTTTTATTATGGGTTAAATTGAAAGGAGAAATGTTTATGAAGTTAAAAAAATTGCTGGCTGCGGTCACGGCGGCTGCGCTGGCAGTAACGACTATGGCTGTGACGAGCTTTACGGCGAGTGCGGCTAGTGAGAAAGTTTTATTCACAGGAACACAACATATGTTAAATTATAATGACAATGCTGATGAAAGTCAATTTGATGGTAATATGTTGATAGATGGCTCTGAATTAGATGATTACGAAAATCTTTCGATTACTTTTTCATTTACTGCTGATGACTTATCTGATTTGAATAATAATAATCAATGGAAAGCTGAGGAATTTTTAGAAATTATAATTAAGGCAAACGACTCTTATTCAACGCCGTGGGATTGGATTTCAACCGTAAAAGCCAATGAAAAGGACAATGCATATGCAGGTAAGTTTGATACGGTGGATACTGATTATGTTACAAAAGTTGCTACATCCGATATAAAGGAAGCACTTTCGAAAACTTCTGGGTTCGATTACTTAACAATGAGTAATGCAATAATTTTTAAAACAGGTTGGATCAAAGGTGTTACAGTAAAAAAGGTAGCTTTTACCGACCCTACTGATACAACTGTGTACACAGTTAAAACATATTCCCCCGAAAGGACTAACGAAGCTGATATTTTCTTTGATGGAACTTGGGATTTGACAAAAGCTGTAGGTTCAAATGCAAGAGTTGAATTTACATTTAAAAACGACGACGCTTCTGGTGGGTTTGCCGTTTGTGATGCTTCTGTTGAAGAATACTGGACAAAGCAGCTTTTACAAGGTAGCGCAAGCAAAACATCATTCAAGGTTAGTGAAATTCAAGCGGCTGGGTTTGGTTCTCCACTTAAGATTATGGTAAATGGTTGGAATGGTTCTGTGCCTACAGGAATGAAAATTTATAATGGTAGCGGAGATGAACTTTATACTCCTGCTACACAAGGTGGCGACCTAGAACAAGTAACGGCAGTAGTTGACCCTCATACAGCAACAGTTAAGCCAAGAGAAACCGTTCAGCTCACCTGCATAGTAACCGGCAAGGACGACGCGGTTGTTACTTGGGAAAGCAATGACGAAGCTATTGCAACGGTTGACAATACCGGTCTCGTAACAGGTGTTTCCGAGGGCGGAGTTGAAATATGGCCTCTTATTGACGGCGAAAGGATTGAAAGCAGCACAAGCTTTGCTGTTGTAACAGTTTCAGAAGAGGGCGGCAATGAAGAACCTACTCCCCCTGTTGACAAGGGCGACAAGTTTAAAGAAACTAAAACTGTTGAAGTTCCCAGTGAGGGAGACAGAAATTTTGTTACAATAATCGCTTCTGAAAAAAATCTTGTGCCTACAGATATAATTGAATTAACAGTTATTTCGGGCAGTGTTACTAAAGTTGGTCTCAATGCGTTCAATATGGATTGGGGCGGTTGGCAAGGTGCTTGGAGTGAAGAGGGTGTTATGACTATAACAGCAACGGTTCAAGACCTTATGGACGCTATTGGTGCTACTACTTCAACATTCCAAGGCTTTCTTGCTCAATATATTGGTGGTGCAGCCGGTGACAGCATTACATATACACTTACAATTACTTCCGCTTCACAGAGTGGAGAAGAGCCTACTCCTCCCGATCTCGGTGACGTAAATGAATTTAGCTATGTAATTGCTGTTAATGATGTAAACCTTACTGTTGGCGAAACGGTACAGGGTTCCGCTTCGGGAAGCTATTATGATCCTGAGACAGGTGTGAATAAATCTTTAAATCCCGGCACTTTTAAATGGAGCGTTGAAGATACATCTATTGCAACAGTTAGCGAAAGCGGTCTTTTTACAGCTGTTGCTCCGGGAACAACACGCGGAAAAGTCAGATATGAAGATGTTAATTTCCCAAATGGATATATAGAAAAGTCTTTCAATGTTACTGTAAAAGCTTCGACAGATACGCCGTCCGAACCTTCTGTTCCGTCAGTTCCGTCTGCGCCTACAGTTCCGTCAACATCAAGTAATTCCTCACCTGTAACCTCAACAACAGTTGTTGATACAATTCTCGCAACTCCTGACGGCGGCAGCGGTTCTGTAAGTCTCGGTTCAAACACAAAGCTTGACAAGGTTGCTATGGAAGCTCTTGCAACAAAGGGCAATGTTACAGTAAAATTTACTGTTTCCGGCGGCGCATACTGGGAGATCAACGGTGAAAATGTTACAAAAGCAAAGGCAGTTGACCTCGGCGTTAAAGTAAACGGTACACTTATTCCCAAAAGCAAGGTTGAAGAGTTTGCAGGCGATAAGACTACGGTTCAGCTCACTCTTAAGCACAACGGCGACTTCGGTTTCACAGGCGTACTTAACGTGCCGATAAACAAGGCTAACAACGGCAAGTTTGCAAACCTCTACTACTATCACGGCGGTCAGTTCGACTTTGTGGGCAGTTCCGCAATTGTTGACGGCAGAGCTAAGTTTGCATTCTCACACGCCTCCAATTACCTTATCGTTATCGACGATTACGCTTACGGCGAGGACGTTTCCTCCGCGGCAGGCATGACCGAGACAACAGAAACAAGCGCAGTTCCTTACGTTGCATTAACTGTTGCTATTGCTGCGTTCGGTACTTCCGCTATCGTTCTCAAAAAACGTCTTTCCAAGTAATATTTGGTAAATGATATTTTAACGGCTTGTACTTCGGTGCAAGCCGTTTTTGTACTTGCTATATGCGAAAATTTGTGGTATAATTATGCTTACAGATTATTTGAAAGGATTGACAATAAATGCCAATATATCTTGACAACGCCGCTACTACACGTCCATGCGAACCGGCTGTCTCAGCAGTATTCCAAAATATGGTTGAGGACTACGGTAATCCCTCTTCCCTCCATAAATTTGGACTTACCGCTGAGCAGAGCATTACCGAAGCGCGGAAAGCCGTGGCAGCCGCCCTCGTCTGCGACCCCCAGTGCATAACGTTCACATCCGGCGCAACTGAGTGCAACAACACGGCAATTTTCGGCGTTGCGAAAAATTACGGAAAAAGAAAGAAAAAAATAGTTGTTTCCGCTGTGGAGCACCCCTCCGTTGCGGAACCCATTAAATATTTGGAGGAAAAGGAGGGCTTCGAGGTCGTCAGAATAAAGCCCTCCCGCGGCGGTGAGATTTCAGCAGAGGACTTTATTGAAGCAGTGGACGAAAACACGTGCCTTGTCTCCTGTATGCTTGTGAATAACGAAACGGGAGCAATACAGCCTGTCCGCAGGATTTTTTCTCAAATAAAACGCAGTTTTCCCGAATGTGTGACCCATTGTGACGCGGTGCAGGGATTTATGAAAATGCCCATCAAGTCCGCGGAAATTTTTGCGGACGTTATTGTTGTATCGGGACACAAAGTCCATGCCGTCAAGGGCGTTGGTGCAATGTATATCCGCAAGGGAATACGTGTTGCGCCCTTGCTCTTGGGCGGCGGTCAGGAGAAAAATCTCCGCTCGGGAACGGAGTCCGTCCCACTTATTGCAGGCTTCGGCGCGGCAATAAGAGCGTTGATGCCAACGGTTGGAGTTGCTCACGAAAACGCGGAGCAGATTTCAGCATATCTGCTGAAAAAGCTTGCGAAACTGGAGTACATCACAGTAAATTCCACTGCGGAAAATACTTCTCCCTACATAACAAATTTTTCCGTTGACGGTATACGTTCCGAAATTATGCTCCACTATCTTGAGGGACGTGATATTTACGTCTCCAGCGGTTCTGCCTGCTCAAAGGGCGCGCACAGCTCCGTACTGACAGCAATGGGCGTACCCGACAAGCTTGCGGACTCGGCGATAAGAGTCTCCATATGCCGAACTACCACAATGGGCGAGATAGACGTCCTTGTAACTGCCTTGCAGGAGGGATACCAAAAGCTTGCAAAGTCAAAATAAAAACTTTTTGTAAATTTTTTTGTTTTATGAAAATTTTCGACGTTCTGAATTGTATTATAAGTGAAAACTTATTTAGGAGGAATTTTCCATGAAAATTTTAAAAAAGCTTGCATCAATAACAGCGGCAGCGGCGGCGATTTTTGCAATGTCCGCAAATGTTTTTGCAGAGGAATCTACGAGCGAGTTTGTCTACCGCGAAATTACAGCCGATGACGGTGCGAAAATCGAGCTTTGTTTGCAAGAGGACGAAAACGGAGCGCTTTGGTGTGCCTCCTCAATCGTTGAAGCACCTCAGCCGAAAAATCCTTGGGACTTCCCGGAGGGGGATTACGAAATCTTCTTGAGCAGTCAGGATTTTTACGATTATATGGATAAATTTGAGACGGAACATATCGGCAGACATTACACATCTGCAATTGCAGAATTTTATGTAAGCTTCGATCCGCCGCTTGATTTTAATGGAATTATCACACAAATGGACGGCGGAAAGTGCTACATAATTGACCTTGACGAAATGTCGGCGTGGCTGGCAGGATATTATTGTGCATGGGAAGAAATGGAGGAGGACGCTGAATATCCCGAAAGCGAAATGAGGTACTGCGAATATGTTGCCGAGGACGGAACAAAGTTTGATCTGCTTTTTATACTTACGGAAAACGGCGGTTTGGAGTATGTGGGCTGTGAGTCGGAGGAGAACGTTTCTAATGTGGACTATGCTTACTCGGTGGACGAAAATTCCCGTATAATTATTTCTTCAATTGTCGTTGGTGAGGTTGACACGGGGTATACTCTTTATTCCGACCCGGATATGATACCGATTGCGGATAACGAGGTGCTTGCGTCGATAGATGTTGAGCAGTACGTTGAAGATGAATCCGGACGGCTCGCGGCTGTTTTGAACATAAAAAAATATTATGTAATAACTATTGACGGTATGGACAGTACGGTGCGCTACGCAGGCTGTTCATACAATGCGGTTGATATGTACTCGGATTTTGAACCGTCTCCCGACAGCGATTGGTCGGACGGCGCGACAGTCTCTCCAAAAACAGGCAGCGGCGGTAATTTTTTCGCCGTAATGCTTGCGGCAGCAGGAGTGGCGGTACTTGCCAAATGTGCTAAAAAATAAAAAGGAATGGTAAAAAATGAAAGAACTGATAATCTTCAAGGAGGGCGAAATTGCCCTGAAAGGTTTGAATAAACGCAGCTTTGAGGATGCTTTTATCCACAACCTCAAACGCCGCTTTAAACGTCTCGGTAAGTTTGAGTACGTCAAATCACAGTCCACGATCTACGCTATACCACAGTCCGAGGACATCGACCTGGACGAGGCTGTGGAGGTCGGCTCAAAGGTTTTCGGCGCGGCGGCTCTGTGCAGGGCTGCTGTTGTTGAAAAGGACTTTGACACAATTTGCCAAAAAGCAATTGAATATATTGAGGAGACGGCACAGCTTTCCCGCACCTTTAAGGTCACGGCGAAACGCTCCGACAAGGCTTTTCCCATGAAGTCTCCCGAAATCTGCACCGAATTGGGCGGACGTATTTTAGAGGCGTACCCTCATCTGACTGTGGACGTGAAAAATCCTCAAATGACGGTAACTGTGGAGATACGCGACACGGCGGCGTACATTCACGCGGGAAATCTCCCTGCCGCAGGCGGTATTCCAGTTGGCACGTCGGGCAGCGCAATGCTTCTGCTTTCGGGAGGAATTGACAGTCCCGTGGCGGCGTATATGATGGCAAAAAGGGGAGTAAAGCTTTCGGCGATACACTATGTTTCTCCGCCGTACACCTCCGAAAGAGCGCGGCTGAAGGTGGAAAGGCTTTGCGAAAAGCTTGCGCCTTGGTGCGGCGATATCGCGTTTTACTGCGTACCCTTTACGGAAATTCAGGAAGCACTGCGTGACAACTGCCCCGAGGAATTATTTACCATAATAATGCGGCGGCTGATGATGGAAATTGCCCAGCGTATTTCCGAGGAAAAGGACATTCAAGCTCTTGTTACGGGGGAAAGCGTTGGTCAGGTCGCAAGTCAGACAATGGGCGCGATAGTCTGCACCGACGCGGCGTGCAGAATGCCTGTGTTCCGCCCTGTGATAGGCATGGACAAGACGGAAATTATTGAAATTGCCCGAAAAATCGACACCTTCGACATTTCAATCGAGCCGTATGAGGACTGCTGCACCGTGTTTACTCCCAAGCACCCAAAGACCCGACCTACGGTTGCCGAGGTCGAGGCGGCGCAGAACGGATTTGATTTCGAGCCGCTTATAGCAAAGGCAGTGGAGGGTACAGAGCTTAAGGTCATAAATATGTAGGGGTTGATAAAATGAAAGTAAAAATCATTGCCATAGCAGCCGCAATTGCGGTATGTACCGCGCTGACCGGCTGTACCGAAAATCAGAGCGAGCCTGTTATAGAAACAACCGCGGCAGCTTCTCTTTCGGAAATTTCCGAAACCTTGGAGACAACCGAAACAACCTCCGCGGCAACAGTTAGAACAACCGCCGAAATCGAGGATACCACCGTTTCGGAAACGTCGGAAACAGTCCGAACCGCCGCTGTGCCAAAGGTTGAGCTAAGTGACCTTAAAGCCATATACGGAGAAAAGCTGTATTTCACGCCCGAATGTAAGATAATTGAAGATATTATGTGCGAGGACGAAGCGGATTTTCCCTCACCAGAACATATCGCACTTGCGCGTAAGACGGCATTTGCCGATGAAAAATGCAGGGAAGACATAGCAAGATATAATGAAGAAGCAGCGGACGAAAGGGATTTTGTTCGCGTTGAAGCGGAGGAAGATCTGCCCTTTGAAATGGGAGCAAGCTACGATTTTGACGGCGACGGTGAAAATGAAAGCGTGGTGTCTCTTGACCTGTCTCCCGCTCCGACATGGTTTTGGGGTGACGGTGCGATATATTATATAGACGGCGATAATATTTTCTGCGTCACCGCAGGATATGGCGCTTCCACACGTTGCAGCGTTCGCGCCTTTGATTTCGGCGCAAAGACCTTTATTGAGATAGATACATACGCGGGCGCGACAACTATGGTAAGCGTAATTTACTGCACCGACAACGGAACGCTTGAACCTGTAGCATATTCCGGCGGAACAGGCTGGGTCGATTACCTTGACGGGGTGTTTTATTACACAATCAAATATGATTTTGCGCAATATCCGATAGTTTTCTGTGAGGACGGCAAATTCCGACAGCTTGGGATAAAGGAAATAACGGAAGATGATTTTGCCGCCCACCTTGAAAATGGACGTGAATATCTTGACTGCCTTAAATCCGAGAAAAACGTGACAAGTATTTACACAATGGGGTACTGTCGTTATCAGATCAATTTTGATGATGATTTTTTTGTTTTTTATATTGACGAGAACGGAAATGCTGTAAAAACGGCTATGCCCTCTAAATTTCAAGACAGAGAGCTTACAGAGGAGATTGACTATGACATTGATATTTCCAAGCTTGATGTGATACCGTACGATGAATAATTTACAAAAAATGTTAAAGATTATAAGGTGTTTGCCTCGCAAATGAATTTTAAATTTGCGGTTGTAGCAGACACCATAATTTTTTAATGGTTAATTATAAATTATTAATTGACACAGGGGGATATTATATGATATAATTACCAAGCAAAGGTATTTTTTGACGGATTGTTTTGCTAATAAATGGTATTTCAGTTTAGGAGGAAAATTCGTATGAAATCTATCAAATCAAAAATTCTGCTGCGTATGCTTTCTGTTGTGCTGATAGGCTCTATTACTATAGGTCTTGTTACTGCACTTATGAACGCAAAAGGAATTGACAGTCTGCTGGAAAAAACTGTAGGACCTGCCACTTCAATGGCGGCAAGCGCGGTCAAATGGAAAATGGATAATTACTGGGCTCCCCTTAAGGAAGCGGCGGCTATGGACGTGTTTCGTGAGGAAGAGCCTACTTCCGAGGCTCTTGCTGCGGTAACTTCCGACATGGCGGCGAGAAACGGCTTTATTTACATAGGAAAAATGGACGTGAACGGTACTGCTTCAACAGGCGATAATTACGGCAGCATGGATTATTTTACCGCCTGCCGCGACAGCAAGGAGCCGTATATTACCGACATAATGAACGACGGCGCTCAAATGGTATTCATTCTTGAAGTGCCTATTATAACGGACGGACAGTTTGACGGTATCGCGTATGGCGCGGTAAATGCTGATTTCCTTACCGATATCATGGCTGATTTGGGCATGGGAGAGGACGGCTTTGCATATGTCCTCGACAAGCATGGCAGCGTTATCGGTCACGAGGACAGCACTTATGTTGAGGAAGGCTCGAACATGATAACCGCCGCAGAGCAGGACGCAAGCCTTTCCGATATTGCGGACGTCCACAAGCATATGATAAACGGCGAAACAGGCTTCGGTGCGTATAATTTCTTCGGCGACAATAAAATGGTTGGGTATGCTCCCATTGGCGGTGAGCAGGACTGGAGCATCTGCATTGAGGTCAGTCAGCACGAGTTTAAATCTTCTCTTGACACAAGTATAATATTTACATTTATTGTAATTCTTGTTGTTGTTGCATTTGCATTTATTATCACGGTACGGCTTGCGAAGTCTATTTCAAACCCGATCAGAGCCTGTGTAAAGCGTCTGGAACTGCTTGCGGAGGGCGATCTGAAGTCAAATGTCCCGACCTTTAATTTTAAGGACGAAACATCAAGCCTCACAAATGCTTTGAGTACTACCGTCAAGGAACTGTCGGAAATCGTAAACGATGTATCATATAACCTCGGAAAAATGGCTGACGGCGATTTTACCGAGGAGATCACAAGCTCATATAAAGGGGATTTTGTAAATATTGCAGAGTCCATGACTTCTATCCACGACTCGCTGAAAGACACCTTGACGCAGATAAATCAGTCCGTTGAAATGGTCACAGCAAGCGCGGAGCAGGTAGCGATAGGTTCCCAATCCCTTAGTCAGGGCGCTTCCGAGCAGGCAAGCTCGATACAGGAGCTTGCGGACACTATCGTAAGCGTTTCTGATAATGTACGTCAAAATGCCGAAAAAGCCCGCAATGCAAATGAAAATGCGGGAAAGGCAAGCAAGGATATGGAAGAAAGCAACGTTAAAATGCAGGAGCTTATCGGCGCGATAAACGATATTGACAGAACGTCAGAAAAAATCAGCGAGATCATAAAGACTATTGAGGATATAGCTTTTCAGACGAATATCCTTGCTCTTAACGCCGCGGTTGAGGCTTCAAGGGCAGGCGAGGCAGGCAAGGGCTTTGCCGTTGTTGCGGACGAGGTGCGTAATCTGGCTTCAAAATCTGCGGAGGCGTCTCAAAATACCACGGAGCTTATAGAGGAGTCCAGAACTGCGGTAAGCAGAGGAATGCGTCTTGTGGACGATACGGCGAATTCCCTTGTGCGTACTGTTGAAAGCGTAAACGGCGTTATGGAAATGCTGGAGCAGATATCGGAGGCTTCAAGGCAGCAGTCTGAATCAATTACACAGATAAGCAACGGCGTGGAGCAGATATCCGACGTTGTCAGAACGACTTCTTCCACATCGGAGGAAAGCGCTGCCTCCGCAGAAGACCTTTCTAACAGAGCGCATCTTATGAACACAATGGTAAATAAGTTTCGGCTTGATTGACGAAATTTGGCACTTATTGCAATTTATAAAAAAATTATGGGGGACGGTTCATACGTCCCCCGTATTTTTGCGTTGAAAATGTGTAAAGTATGTGAAAAAAATTGTTTTTTGCCGAAAAAATTTGTTTATTTACTTGACGAATTGACAAAAAAGTAGTATTATTATATTATCAATAGTTATGTTCATAGCTATGTCTATAACTATTTGCAGTTTTTTGAATGGAGGCAGTTTCGGTTCATGGCACTTTCGGGAAGCGCTAAGAAAGCCTATAAAAAGGCGGTCAAGGCGAAGAAAAAACAAAGGCGGGGACATTGGCTTCTTATTCAAAAGGGGGACAGCGCAAAGGAGGTCGCAAGCAAGATATTTACCCAGTTTGCGGTGCTTGTGCTGATCGCCTGCGGGCTTATTTTGGCGAACGAGCTGTGGCAGTCCCTCAGCGCAAAAAATCTCAACAGCTCGCTTAAAGACTTGTATCATACCTATATCCACCCGGGGGACAACGGCGGGGAGGTCCTTGACGGTGCAAAGTCGCTGTTGGAAATAAATCCCGATACAGTTGGCTGGATACAGATAGACGGCACGAATATTGCCATGCCTGTGGTGCAGAAGCGTACCGCTGACGGCAATGAGGCTTACCTTAAAACCGCTTTTGACGGCAGCTCAAACAAGGCGGGTACGATTTTCCTTGACATGAGAAACGTCCTTACCGCATATGAGCGTTCCGACAATTTGATAGTTTACGGTCACAACCAAAAGGACAAAACCATGTTCGGCGATCTGGCGTACTACAAAAAGGACGTTGGGTATTATTCCCAACACCCCTTGGTGCTGTTCAGCTCCAACTACCGGACGGATCACTATAAAATTTTCGCGTATTTCGTTGTCCCAACGCTTTCGGAGCAGACTCGGGACGGCGTGATTTTCGACTACCACAACCGTCTTGACTTCAAAAACGAGGCGGAGTATGACGATTTTATAAGCAACGTTATGATGAGATCGCAGATAATCACACCTGTTGATGTGCGCTACGGCGATGAATTTCTTACTCTTTCGACTTGCTCAAACGAGTTTTCAAACTCGCGGTTTGCTGTGTTCGCAAGAAAGGTAAGAGATGGCGAGGACACTTTTGTGGACGTGTCCCAAGCGTACCTTAATCCCAACGCTGTTGAGCCTGACTGGGACGTTATTTACAGGTAATTTGCATATAATTTGCGGATAAGCGAGGTTTTATTTTATGGCAGGATATAAAAATTCCAAAAAAAGCTTTGCAGAACAGTATATTCCCCAAAAGGGCGACTCCAAATCGGTGCTTGCCCGTAAAATTGCAACTATAGCTGCATTTGCGGTACTGATTATCGCCGTGATAGTGCTTGCCGGTTATTTTATTCAGCAGGCAAAAAACCGCAGGCAGATTGAGGATCTGCGTAATCAGCATACGGAAATTTCTATAATTTCCCAAACAACCACAACCGCTCCCGAAACCGAGACGACGGTTACCGAAACAGAGCCGCCCCCGTTGGTGGTGCTTGAAAATATGCAGAGCCTTGTTGACCAAAATCCCAACGTTGCGGGCTGGATAACTGTTGCCAACACAAACATTGACAACGTAGTTTTACAGACTACCGACAACGATTACTACATGGATAAGGATTTTAACGGCAACTGGAATATTGCGGGGCAGATTTTTGTGGATTACCGCTGCAATATCAATGATTACAACGATAAGCAGTCCGACAACATCATTGTTTACGGTCACAATCAGGCGGACGGCTCTATGTTCGGCACGCTGAAAAAATATAAGATTAAGAAGCAGAGTACCGGCAATTTCAGCTTTTATCAGCAAAATCCCACATTCAAGTTCAGCAACCTATACGAGGAGTATACATATAAGATAATCGCAATTTTTGTTATCGAGGTAAAGCCCGAGCAAACGAGGGACGGCGTTATCTTTGATTATCACAATTACGTTAAATTTGCGGGCGAGCGTAATTTCGACAAGTTCAAGGAGAATATTCTTAAAAGGACGGCTGTGAACACGGGCGTTGATTTTGACGAGAATGACAAGTTCATGACGCTTTCTACCTGTTCAAACGAGTTTGATCCCTCGCGCCTTGTTGTAATAGGCAGGAGGGTCAGACCGGGTGAAAGTCCCGAGGTGGACACCTCAAAGGCGGAGATCAACGAGGATATGCTTGAACCCGATTACGCGTATATTTACGGCAACTAAAAAAGGGGATATTTTTTAAGGAGCAAGCGGCGGGAAATGCCGCGGAATTGATATGTCCAAAGATAAAAAGAATTTAGCAGACCTTTTGGAGGAATATTTTCCCGGCGCAGGGCAGCAGGCGGAGCAGGTCCTTAATGATATGTTCGGCGGGCAGCTTTCCGAAACTGCGGAGAAAGAGGTTCCCGAGGAGGAGCCTGCGGAAATAATTACTGATGACGGAGTTGAGGACAATACTCCGGACGTCCCCGACGAGCCTTTTGAAATTCCCGAGGCTGATGAGGACGAAGCTGTGAAGTCTGACAGCGCGGAGCTTTCGACACTTTCCCAATGGTCGGACTGGGCTGATGAGACAATAGCGGCTAACGCGTCCTTTGACGGCAAAGATACTGCGGAGGCAACAGCGTCAGAGGCAGATGATGAGACGGAAACCGCTCCCGAAGCAGAGAATATGTCCGAGGTCTCGGAGGAAGATGACGCCGAAAAGGAAGAAATTACAAAAATTACCGAAAATGAAGATATAAACGATAAATGGCTGGTAAGGGCTGCAAAAGGGATTTTTCCGTTCAAAGGAGACAGCATTTTCGAGGTCATAAGGAAGATAATTTTTCTTGCGGCGATAATTGTGTTTATCGGAGCGGGGATAATGCTTGCAAGCACACTTATCCAGTCCAAAAAGGCAGTGGAAATTCAAAGCTCCATGCGTGACCTTATTGAGACTACGGTTGCAACGTACATTGACACTGACGGAAGCGTGGTAACGATCCCGCCCACTCCCGAGGAAATTGCCGAGCATAACAAGCAGGTAGTAGAAAATGTCAAGGAAATAAACGATGACTATATCGGATTTCTTGAAATTGCGGGCTGCGAAATTTTCGAGCCTGTGGTAAAGGGTGAGGATAACGATTATTACCTCCGAAACAATATCTACGGCGAACCTAACAAGGCGGGGGCTATCTTTATGGACTACCGCTGTACAGTTACAGAGGAGTATACCTCTCCGAATATCGTTCTTTACGGACATAATCAAGAGGACGGAACGATGTTTGGGCATTTGAAGTACTACAAAATAGACTACACCAAGGAAAACCCTAGCCCAAGTTTTTATATACACAATCCCACGCTGAAATTCAACCCTGAATTTGAGAACGGCGAGTACTTAATATACGGATTTTTTGTTACTAATGCTCTTGAAAATCAGGACAGCAACGGCGAGGTTTTCCATTATCACGATTATATAGAGACAATGAGTGATGAGCGTACCTTTAACTGGTATCAGGGCGAGGTGCAGAAGCGCAATCAGATAATTTCACCTGTTGACGTTAAGTACGGCGACAAATTACTGGTGCTGTCCACATGTTCAAATGAGTTTACAAATTCCCGCTTTGTGGTGTTTGCAAGAAAGCTCCGCGAGGGCGAAAGCGTAAGCGATTACGATTTTTCCGAGACGCGGCTTAATCCAAACGCACGGGGCGTTGACTGGGAGGCTATCATGTCAGGTGAGACCTCAGCCACAACAGCTCCCGAGGGCGAGGAGATACTTGACGAATCAACAACTCACAGAAAATCTCTTAATAAGCGGAATGAAAAGACATATACGACTGCTTCCGAGGAGGAAACTACAGTCACGGAAATGGCTGCGGAAACAACTGCTGAAATTGTGTCAACGACAGTCCCTGTCAGCGAGGAAAGTGAGACGGAGACCGAAACAGCAGGCAGCAGTGAAGATACCGAAGCCGAGACAAGCGCTGACGGCGATGAAACGACGGTTCAGACAGACGAAAACGGCAGTCTTGTTACAGAGGAATCCGACAGTGAATCAAGCGAGGCAAGTGAAAGCGAGACAACTGCAAAAAAGAAAAAGAAAACAGAAACAAGCGCAAGCGAAGAAGCTGTTACATCAAAAAAGAAAAAAAGCAGCAAGAGCAACAAATAAAGTGTAGAATAATTTAAAGGAAAGGGAGATTTTTATGGCAATGTCGGACGAAGTCCATGCAGCCCCTCGGTATAAGAAGCCTCAAAAAAAGAAAAAGAGCTTTGCCGAGAGTTTTATCCCTCTGAGGGGAGATTCCCCAAAGGAGGTTTTAAGCAAGGTCATCGGACTGTTTTTTGTGCTGGTGATAATTATTTGCGTGGCAGTATTAGGCGTATATTTTTACCATATTTTTGAAGCAAAACAAACTCACAGCGACATTAAAAATATTTACAATCGTATAGGTCAGAGCAGTACGGGTACGTCGTCTGATCCTGTGGTGATACTTCCCGAAGAAAACGGCGGGGAGATCGTTAGAAGTCCGTTGGTAGACCTGCCTTTTGCGGAGGAAATGCTGGCGATAAATCCTGATTATGTGGGATATGTTTCCATTCCGGGACGTGTAAATGAGGCGGTGGTACAGGGACAGGACAACGATTACTACCTCAAAAAGAACATTTACGATCAGACTCGTTCCTGCGGTACGGTTTTTGCCGATTACAGAAATGTTGTCAGCGATTACGCCGATCTCCAGTCGGACAATATTATCCTTTACGGTCACAACCAAAAGGACGGAACGATGTTCGGCGAGCTGGACTACTACAAGTGGGATTACAAATACTGGCTGCAAAACCCGTTTATTTACTTTGACAACAGGTATGAGCAGAGTGTGTACGTTATAATCGCGTCCTTTGTTATCAATACAGAGCCTGAGCACGATAATGGCTATGTGTTCGATTATCAGAATTACATAAAATTCAGCGACAGCTATCCATTTGAAACGTTTATCAAGGAGATAGATGATAGAAGTCATTTCCATACAGGTATAGACGTAAATGAAAACGACAAGTTCCTGACGCTTTCCACTTGTTCGTATGAGTGGGAGCCTTCCCGCCATGTTATCATAGGCAGGAAGCTTCGCAGCGGTGAGACTACGGAAAATATTGACTTGTCGGGCTTTGAAGTAAATTCCAACCCGAAATGGCCTGCGGTATACTATAAGTATAACGGCGGTGCGTATGTGGAGCCTTCCGCATAAGGTCGTTCAGTAAGGCATTAATACCAATCTCCAATTATAAGGTGTAGAAAAAAATCTGTGCAAAACCACATATCAAAGCTTTTGCTTGACTTTTTAGACACTTTTTAAATGGATATTAGTATAGTACGTTAAAACAAGATGTTAAAAACAGGAAGAGGGGTTCTGATGAACTTAAGAACTAAACTCGGCGGTGCAGCGGGAATTTTATTCATCGGCGTGTTCTATATGTTTGCATTCTGTATGGTGGACAACGTTGAGGAAAAAACTATCCCGATAGAATATTATTACAGTACTGAAACGCAGGCTTTTGAGCAGGATATTGTCCCTGCCGAAGAAGAGGCTGAAGCCGTAAAAAATGAGGAAGTCCCCGAAAAAACGGTTCCCGATGAGACAGTCGATGCGGAGGAAGATACCGAGCATATTGAGGCTGTCCCAGTAATGGGGACGGTGACGGAAACCGATAAAAACGAGGAAAGCACCGAAGCGCCGTCGGAAGAGGATAAGTCTGTGGACGAGTTTGACGAAAACCTGCCCGAGGACTTTGATGTTGATGAGCTTTCTGAAAACGGTACCGAGGCACAGCAGCCGGAGATATTTGCAAAGGACAGCGAGGAAAACGATACTCTCTATTCGGAGGACGATGATTTTGCTGAGACCGAATTGTATACAGAAACAGAACCTCCTGTTGAGACTGAGCCTCCTCTTGAAACGGAAGCCCCTCCCGAGACGGTTGAGGATAATTTTGTCCAGACCATTTTTCCGGAGGAGCAGACTCCCGAGGACACAGGAGTTACTGTAACTCCCGAAGCGGCGGGAAGCGTGACCTCAAACGAGACTTTTACCGCGAAATTTGAAGGCTCTGTACATACCGTGAACGCTTACGACCTTATTTGCTGGATAGTAAATAACGAAATTTCCGAAAGCTTCAGCGATGAAGCTATAAAGGCACAGGCTGTGGCGGCGTACTCATACGTAAAGTATCACAACGTAAACGGATTGACCCCCACGGTGCTGATAAAAAGAAATCCCTCACAGCGTATTATGAACATGGTCTCTTCGGTTTGGGGAGTATGCTGCTACTACAACGGAGAGGTGGCGCAGACCGTTTATATGGCGTCTTCATCAGGCTATACCGCCGACGCAAGGAACGTATGGGGCGGTTACGTGCCGTATCTTGTGAGCGTTCGCTGTCCGCTGGACGCGGAATACGATCCCAATTACGGCTCTACTATGAAAGTAAGCGAAAGCAGTATGCGTTCAAATCTTGAAAGCTGCTTGGGAATATCCCTTTCAAGCAACCCGTACAACTGGCTGACGGTAACAGGTTATGTTGACGGTAACTACGTATCCGACATAAGCGTAGACGGTCAGAAAACAATTTCGGGAAGAAAACTCCGCGAGTCTGTACTCGGTTACAAGCTGAAAAGCGCGGCTTTTGACGTGTACTTTGACGGTGAAAACTTCGTCTTTACTACATACGGCTACGGTCACGGCGTTGGCATGAGCCAGAACGGTGCGAATATTCTCGGAAAACAAGGTTACTCTTATGTTGATATACTGAAATTTTACTTTACGGGAATTGAAGTTTTATGACAATTTATGAAATAATTACCAAAAAAAAGCATAACGTCACATTGAGCACGGCAGAGATAAATTGGGTCGTCGAGGGTTATACCCTCGGCAGAATACCCGACTATCAGATGTCTGCGCTCCTTATGGCGGTATGCTTTAATTCTTTGTCCGACAGGGAAACTGTGGACTTGACTATGGCTATGGCTCGTTCGGGGGATATGCTGAAGCCCGATACGGGAGGCTTTAATGTCGATAAGCACAGCACGGGCGGCGTTGGCGACAAGACAACTCTTATTGTTGCACCTATCGCAGCAGCATGCGGCGTTTTTGTACCCAAAATGTCAGGACGCGGTTTGGGGCACACAGGCGGCACTATTGATAAGCTGGAGTCTATTCCCGGATTTAACACGGCTTTACCGTACGAAAAATTCCTTGAAATTGTACGTACGGCAGGACTTGCGGTTGCAGGGCAGACAGGTTCTCTCGTCCCCGCGGATAAGAAAATTTACGCACTGCGAAACGCTACTGCCACGGTGGACAGTATACCGCTTATCTGTTCCTCTATAATGAGCAAAAAGCTTGCTACGGGCGCGGACGGAATTATACTCGATGTAAAAGTCGGCAGCGGCGCGTTTATGAAAAATGTCAGCGACGCGGAAAAGCTTGCCGAACAAATGGTAAGGGTTGGAAAACTTGCGGGAAGAAAGGTCACGGCAGTCCTGACCGATATGGATAAGCCGTTAGGGCGTACTGTTGGAAATTCCCTCGAAGTCATGGAGGCAATTGACGCGTTAAAAGGAAAAGCTCCGCAGGATTTAATGGAGGTGTCCTTGACTTTGGCGGCGGAAATGATTTTCACGGCAGGGTTGGGGGACGAGTCCGTCTGCCGAAAAATGGCGGAGAAAGCCGTAACAAGCGGTACTGCCCTTAAAAAGCTGCGGCAGATGATAGAATTGCAGGGCGGGGATCCGAACGTCACCGATGACTATGATTTGTTTGAAAAGTCCAAAAGACAAAAGGAAATTTTTGCCGCGGAAGACGGATATATTTGCGGTATATCCTGCGAGGAGACCGGTATGACCTCCCTTAAACTGGGGGCGGGACGTGAGACAAAGGAATCGGATATTGACCCGACAGCAGGAATTGTTTTCCACAAGACAGTTGGAGAGCGGGTGCAAAAAGGTGAGCTGATAGCGGTACTCCACACATCAACGGACTGTGATATTGATAAAATTGCTGAAGAATTTTCCAATGTCTTTCGATATGGAAGTGAAAGGGAATGTCCTCCGAAAAAAAATATAATAAAAATCATAAAAGGGTATTGACATTTAATATTATATGTAGTATAATATTATTGTCAAGCAAAAACCTACAATTTTTTATAGGAGGAATAATTTATGAGCGATATTTTTAAAAAGATCGGCGACACAATTTCCGAAACGGGTAAAACCGTCGGTGAAAAGACAAAGCAGGTAAGCAGCGTTGCTAAGTTCAATGCAAAAATCATCTCGTCCGAGCATTCTGTCAGCGACAATTATACAATTCTTGGAAAGTATTACTACGATACTTACAAGGATAACCCTGCCGACGAAGTGGCAGAAACTGTAAACTCTATTACCGCTTCGTTGGAAACAATTGCCGACATGAAAAGTCAGATATTGGCTATCAAGGGCATGGTAAAGTGTCAGGACTGCGGCGCGGAGTGCCCATTTGAGGATACCTTCTGCGGCAAGTGCGGCGCAAAGCTTGAAAAGCCCGAACCTCCCGTTGATGAGGAAACTCCCTCGGAGGAGGAAGTTATCGAGGTACTTGAGGAGATAAATGAAGCTCCGGATAACAACGAGGAATAATTTTCAAAAATGGAAAAGCTCCCCAAAAGGCTCAGCCTTTTGGGGAGTTTTTTATATTATCGAATACTCCAAATTTTCCCACAGAAGCCGTGTACCCTCGTCCGTCTCCTCGGGAAGCAGGGCGCGCGCAACTAAAACTGTATCGTCGGCAGTAATATCTGTGCGGCGGAGCACCGCATAGTCACCGTCAATTTTTTCCACAATATATTCGTAAGGACCCATATTTACCTCCGATTATAACACTCCCTCTCCATTGAAAGGGAGGTTGATAAATTTGTGCATTTTGGGGGTAGAAACTGTCCGCGGTGGCTTTCCCGCTCAGCCGTCTAAAACGGTGTAGTTATCAGCCGCGTTTTCCTTTGTGGCGTACTCCGTGACGTTCAAAACCTTAACTTTAAGGGGCTTTGTGCCGAGATTTATTTCGATAACGTCCCCGACCTTGACGTCGTAGGAGGCTCTTGCCACAGTACCGTTTACCGAAACTTTACCCGCGTCGCAGGCTTCGTTTGCAACGGTGCGCCGCTTGATAAGGCGTGTTATTTTCAAATATTTGTCAAGACGCATAAATTTCACCCTTTCAAAAATTTCCAAAAAAATCGGACGGAAGCGGCAAAATCCGTTCCGTCCGAAAATTCTATACTAATTACTTAGCGTCAACAGCGTCCTTGAGAGACTTGCCGGCTTTGAAAGCAGGAACTTTCTTTGCGGGAACCTTTGTCTTTTCCTTAGTTCTGGGGTTGATAGCTTCTCTTGCGCTTCTCTCACGTACTTCAAATGTACCGAATCCTACGATCTGAACCTTGTCGCCGTTGATAAGTGCGTCCTGGATAGAAGTTGTTACAGCATTGAGAGCCTTCTCCGCATCCTTCTTTGTGAGACCGCTGTTATCTGAGATTGCTGTGATTAATTCTGCCTTTGTCATTTTGACTACCTCCATAATTTTAATGGGTAATTAAAAATCCCCATTTTTTATTTTGTTTTTGCTTTCTGCCAATAGGCGTCAAGCTCGTCTATGTTCAGGGATCTCATGTCGATCCCGTCGCATCTGATCATTTCCTCGGCAGCTTTGAACCGTTTGGTGAATTTTACTGCCGACATTGTCAACGCTTCCTCCGCGTCACAGTCAAGGTGCCTTGCAAGATTTGTGCATGAGAACAGCACGTCGCCAAGCTCCTCCTTGATACAGTCTGAATTTCCATCGTTTACAGCCGCTTTAAGCTCGGCAATTTCGCTTTCAAGGCATTGCAGCACATCGTTCACGTTTGCGAAATCCATGCCTGCCCTTTTGGCGCGCTGCCCGATTTTCTGTGCACGCATTAACGCAGGCAAAGCAGTACATACGCTTTCCAAGGTCTCGGAGTATGTCTCCTGTCCCTTGGTTTCCTGCTTGATATTGTTCCAGTTTTTCAGCACCTCGTCGCTTGTCTCGGCGGTAACGTTACCGAAAACGTGGGGATGACGTATAACCAGCTTTTGGCACACCTCGTTTACAACATCGCCGAAATCAAAACTTTCCTTCTCCTCCTCAATTCTTGAGTGGAAAACCACCTGCAGCAGCACGTCGCCCAATTCTTCCCGCAGCAGAGCGGTATCTTCAAGGTCGATAGCCTCCACAGCCTCGTAGACCTCTTCCAAAAAATCCTTGCGGATAGATTTGTGGGTCTGCTCTCTGTCCCATGGGCAGCCGTTTTCGGAGCGCAGGATACGCATAATTTCAAGCATATCGTTGATATCGTATCTGTTTTTGAAAGTAAAATCCATAAAAACCTCCGAAATATTCCTATATAGGAAAGACCGCTGAAAAAACGCTACCTTAATATATTAACCTATAAATCAAATAATTTCAAGGGTTTTTTCAAAATTTTTAGGAAATCAGCGATTTTAACGTACTTTTTGTAATTATGCCCAATAAAATCGTACTTATTATGTAAAAAATTACACCTGAAATTATGGAAATAAATAACAAGATTATGCCGTCAAAGGCTTGAGAAAATGAATTTTTTGCCAATAATGCACCTCCGCCGCACATTGCCGAACAGTATATTATCTTCAAAAAAACTCCTTTTATGTATGATTTATCCATTTTTGTACACTTAGTCGCCATTGACACAGCGGGTACACATATTACAACATAGCAAAGCAGAGTGGAAATGGCTGCACCGGAAATATTAAGTTCGGGTAGCGGTACTAACAATATGTTGCCGACAAATTTTACCAATACGCCGGGTATCATCAGCTTAACGGGCAGATCGGGTCGTCCCGCAGCTTGAAGAATTGCAAATGCCGTTGAGGATATACATAGAAATGCAACAGCAATCCCAAGAATTGTAAGAGAAGCGGTGCAGGCTGCTGTTTCAACAGGTTTTGTGGGGAACAATGTCCGCAAAATTTCTCCCGAAAGCACGGAAATCCCCGCCGCTGAGGGAAAGGAAAGCAAAGCTGTAACGAAAAAGGCATTTTCCGCGGAAAGCTTTACCCGTAATTTGTCTCCTGCCGCAAAGGACTCGGAAAGCGCAGGGAGAATGCCTTTGCCGAACATATTTGTAAAGGACGGCACTAAGTTGAAAACCGTAACGGCAAGTCCCGTAAAGCTGCCGAAAAGAAAGTTTGGAAGCTCTGAGGCAGGGACGTTTGCCGAAAGCCTTGAAAAAAATTCGGGGGCTTTTTCCGCAGCCGACCGAAGCGAGCGCATGATAGTAACAAGGTCGATAAGAGAAGTAAGATTTGTTACCAACGCCCCCAAAGCGATAGGAACGGCGGTTTTAAGCAAAGCGGCAACGATCGTTTTTCTGCTGTCGGTATGATTGGGATTGCTTGTGGAAATGATTTCCTCATCAGAAAGCCCGTCCCCCTTAAGCTTGTCACGCAGGATAAGATAAAAAGTACCCGCAGCCGAAGAAATTGAAATGCCGAAAACAGCGGCTGCTGCGGCAATAGCTGTAACGGAACAATTGAAAAATGTGCAGATGTGCCGAACAGTATCGGGATTTTTAAGTACCCAAATGCACAGGGCAAGTCCCGCGCAAAGCTTGACGATACCCTCTAAAATCTGGGAAACGGCGGTGGGGAACATATTCCGCAACCCCTCGTAGTAACCGCGGTACACAGAGGTCATGCAGCCGAAAAGGACAGAGGGCGCGATCGCCAGCACCGACGGAACAGTCTCGGGACTGCCGCTGACATAAACGCAGAAAGGGTACGCCAAAAGCAGCATTGCCGCAGTAAAGGCAAGTCCCGTCAGAGAAAAAAATAAAAGAGCCGAGGACTTGACCCTGCGGAGATTGCCGTATCTTTCAAGAGCGGAATTTTCAGCCGTAAGCTTAGCAACGGCGGCAGGGAGACCGGTTACCGATACGGCGTAAACCGTCATAAAAATGCCGTAAGCGCTTGAAAAATAACCCATGCCCGTGCCGCCCAGCATATTTGCCAGAGGTATTCGGAACAGCGCTCCCGCCAGCTTCGCCAGTACTGCGGAAAATATCAGTATTGCCGAGCTTAGTAAAAAACCTTGTTTTTTCAAAATTTTTCCTGCCTTTCTTTTTTTTATAAATTTTATGTTGCCAGAAAGAAAAAAATGTGCTATAATATGAAATAGATTTGGAAACTATATCGGAGGAATTTTATGGAATATTCATTTTCAAACAAGGTCACGGGGCTGAAAGCCTCCGCGATCCGTGAAATACTTAAATTTACGGCGTTCCCCGACGTTATTTCGTTTGCGGCGGGAAACCCTGCTCCCGAAGCTTTCCCTGTTGAGACTGTGGAGGAGATAACTCGGAAAATACTTACCGAAAACCCTGTGGCTGCCTTGCAGTACAGCATTACAGAGGGGTACACGCCTTTGCGGGAGACCCTTAAAAAGCGTCTCGGCGCGCAGAATTGCTATGATCCAGATATCGACGACGTGATAATCACCTCGGGCGGTCAGCAGGGCAACGAGCTGTCCTGCAAGATATTCCTCAACGAGGGGGACACGCTTATCTGCGAGTCGCCGTCATTTATCGGAAGTATCAATTCGTTCAAGTCCTATAACGTCAACCTTGTGGGCGTTGAAATGGACAGCGAGGGAATAAACGCAGAAAAGCTTGAGGATGCTCTCAAAGCTAACAAAAACACAAAAATTATCTACCTTATACCGAATTTTCAGAACCCTACGGGGAACTGTATGTCATATGAGCGGCGAAAGACGGTCTATGAGCTGGCAAAAAAATACAACGTCATGATATTGGAGGACAACCCATACGGCGAAATTCGCTTCGAGGGAGAAAATATACCCTCTGTAAAGTCTCTTGATACAGACGGCAGAGTGATCTATTGCGGCAGCTTTTCAAAGGTTCTCGCACCCGGTATACGCGTGGGCTTTGTTTCCGCGCCGAAAGAGGCGGCGCAAAAAATCGTGGTCTGCAAACAGGTGGCGGACGTTCACACAAATATCCTTGCGCAGATGATAGCTGATGAATTTGTAAATAATTACAATTTTGAGCAGCATTTGAAAAAAATCCGCGAAATTTACCGCAAAAAGTGCGGACTTATGCTTTCGGAGATCGACAGGAATTTTTCAGACAAGATCACCGTTACCCGTCCTCAAGGCGGACTGTTTATTTGGGCAACTCTGCCGCAGGAATGCAGCATGACCGAGTTCTGCAAAAAGGCTGTTGAAGCAAAGGTGGCGGTAGTGCCGGGAAACGCCTTTACCGTTCATGAGGACGATCCTGTAAGCTGCTTCAGAATGAATTTTTCCACTCCAACCGACGAGCAGCTTGTAAGAGGCTGCGAAATATTGGGGGAATTATCCAAAACACTGTTTGATTGATTTGTAAATTCTTTGAAAACTTATTATGAATTTTTATTCAGGAGGAATTATTTTATGTTCGACAAAGACAAAAAGGTGATCTTCAGCGGGATACAGCCTACGGGTACGTTTACCTTGGGCAATTATATCGGAGCGGTCTCACGCTGGGGAAAGCTTCAGGACGAATATAACTGCATATACTCGATCGTGGATATGCACGCGATCACAGTATTTCAAGACCCCGCGCAGCTCCGTAAAAGGACGCTTGAATCCTATGCGCTTCTGCTTGCCTGCGGTATCGACCCCGAACGTTCGGTGGCGTTTATCCAGAGCCATGCGGGTACTCATGCGGAGCTGAACTGGATATTGGCGTGTTCGACCCAGTACGGTGAGCTTACCAGAATGACCCAGTTTAAGGATAAATCTGCCAAGCACCCGGACGACATAAACGCAGGACTGTTCACATATCCTGTGCTCATGGCTGCGGATATTTTGGCGTACAACGCCGATCTTGTGCCTGTCGGAGTGGATCAGAAGCAGCACGTTGAGCTTGCGCGGAATATTGCACAGCGTTTCAATGGCAAGTACGGCGAGTTTTTCACCGTACCCGAGCCGTTTATCTCCGAGACTGGGGCAAAGGTCATGTCCCTCCAGGAGCCAACGAAAAAGATGTCGAAATCTGACGAAAATCCCAACGCCTGCATACTTATTTTGGACGAACCCGACGTTATAATCCGCAAGTTCAAAAGAGCTGTCACAGACAGCGGCGCGGAGGTGCGCTATGGAGAGGATAAACCCGGCGTCAGCAACCTTATGACGATATATTCCTGCGCGACGGGCAAGGACAATGCCGCTATTGAAAGGGAGTTTGAAGGCAAGGGCTACGGTGACTTCAAGCTTGCTGTCGGCGAGACAGTTGCTGACTGGTTAAAGCCTGTCAGGGAGGAGTTTGCGCGGCTTATGGCTGACAAGGCGTATCTGAAAGAATGTTACACAAACGGTGCAAAGGCTGCACTTTCTATAAGCGGAAGAGTGGTCTCAAAGGCTTACCATAAAGTGGGCTTTGTTGACGTAAAATAGGAAATTTTTGCACAATAAACAAAAAAACATATGAAAAGACGAAAGGTTTGTAGTAATTTGACGTATAGGTGGGAAATTGTGGCTTTTCGTTCATATTTTAGTCAGATTTAATTGGGCAAAAAGACTAAAAATTTTAGGGTATGTTATGCAAAAAGACTATTTTTCACCCGTAATTTGCGAAAACCATTGACAGAATTGAAAAACAGTTGTATATTTAAGTAACGAACGGCGAAAACGTTTAAAGGTATTCCGGATGTTTAGCTGAAACTTTTTTAGCGGGAGAATTGTTATGGTTTCAATAAAGGACATAGCTTCTGCCTGCGGTGTTTCAATTGCCACGGTCAGCAAGGCGCTGAATAACCATAAGGATGTCAGCGAGTCTACAAAAGCCATGATTCGGGAGACTGCCAAGAAAATGGGCTATCTGCCCAATTCGCAGGCAAGAGCGCTTAAAACGAATCGTACATACAATCTCGGCGTCCTTTTTGCGGAACGTGCCCAAAGCGGTCTTACTCACAGTCACTTTGCGGCGGTTCTGAACGGTTTCAAGAACGAGGCCGAGGCTAACGGTTATGATATTACTTTTATCAGTCATAGAATTGGCGATAATAAAATGACATATTACGAACACTGCGTATGCAGAAATGTTGACGGGGCAGTTGTTGTCTGTGTTGACGATTTTGAGGACGACAGTATTGCAGAGCTTCTTAACAGCACTGTTCCTGCCGTTACAATAGATTATAAATTCAAGGGAAAGCCCGCCGTTATCTCAAACAATGCTTTGGGCATGAAGACTATTGTTGAGTATGTTTACGGAATGGGGCACAGAAAGATTGCATATATTTACGGCGAAGAGTCAAGGGTGACCACGGAAAGGGTAAACAGCTACCGAGACACCTTGAAAAGCCTGAATATAGAGTTCAGAAGCGATTATCTGCTTCACGGCATCTATCATGACGCCGAGACCACAGAGAAGCTTGCAACAAAGCTTGTAAAGCTTGACGACCCGCCTACCTGTATTATCCTGCCGGATGATTTTTCGGCGGTGGGTGCGATGACGGCTTTTGAAAAGCTTGGAATGAGCGTTCCCGATGATATATCGATAGTTGGGTATGACGGCATACTTCTTTCAAAGGTTCTGCACCCCAGGCTTACCACTTTTGAGCAGGACACAAACAGAATAGGCGCAGAAGCTGCAAGACAGCTTATTGCCCTCATAAGAAAGGAAATTTCCGATGACGCACCTACGGTGATCGTTGACGGTTGTTTCATAGAAGGCTCGTCGGTTAGGGATATTAACCGATGAAAAAACTTGGTTTATTATATTAAGTTATTAATATAATATTATTTTAAGGAGGAAAAACCAAATGAAGAATTTTAAGAAAAACATCGCTCTTCTTGCAGCTCTTGCATGTGCTGGAACCATGCTTGCAGGCTGTAATTCCGGAACCGGCGACGAAACAACAGCTCCCGTTAATGATGGCGGCGAAACAACAGCAGCTCCTGCTAACGACGGCGGAGACGCAACAGACGCTCCCGCTGACGGCGGTGAGGCAACACCTGCTTCTGAGCTTTCAGACGACGGCGACAAGCTCACAATCCTTTGCTGGACAGGCGCTGACCTTGATAACATGATCCCCCTCTTCTGCCAGGAAAAGGGATACACAACCGATCAGGTTACATGGGTACAGGTTGGTGAAAACGGTGAGGGCGCAAGAGATCAGTACGAGCAGTACCTCAAGGGTGATGAGGACGCAGATATCCTTATCCTCGAGGCTGACTGGATCCTCAAGTACCTCAACGATCAGTACACAGCTCCTCTTTCCGCTCTCGGAATTGATGCAGGCGCTTATTCTAACGCTTACCCCTACACAGTAGCTATCGGTACTGACGAGAACGGCGTTCTCAGAGGTGCTTCATGGCAGGCTGCAGCAGGCGGTTACGCTTACAGATCTGACCTTGCTGAGCAGTATCTCGGAGTTACAACTCCCGATGAGATGCAGGCTAAGATCGGTGACTGGACAAAGTTTGAAGAAGCTGCTAAGACAGTTCAGGAAGCTTCCGGCGGAAAGACTTCTATGGCTGCCACTCTTGGCGGTATGTGGCAGGTTTACCAGGCTAACAGAACACAGCCTTGGGTAAAGGACAACAAGCTTGAGCTTGACAATGCTGCTGATTACATGGATATCGCTAAGAACTTCCGTGACAACAATTACGTAACAAACGTTGGTCAGTGGTCTGACGCTTGGTTTGCTCTCGGTCAGGATGACTCTACAATGGGTTACTTCTTCTCCACATGGTGCCTCGTAAACGGTGCACAGCTTGAGCAGGCTTCCGGCGGCACATCAGGTGCAACATACGGCAAGTACAACCTCTGTGTTGGTCCTTCCAACTACTTCTGGGGCGGTTCTTGGCTCGCACCTTCCGTTAAGTGCGACAACAAGACAATGGCTGCTGACTTTATCAACTTCTTCACAACTGATGCAACAACAATGCAGAAGTATGCTGAAACAAGCGGCGACTTCGTAAACAACAAGGTTGCTATGCAGGCTGTTGTTGACGCTGGTACAAACCAGAACGCTGCACTCGGCGGTCAGGATCAGTTCGCAGTTCTTATGGACGCTGCAGCTGGTATCGACATGGACGGCAAGATCACAAGATATGACTCCGATATCAAGAACAGCTTTAACAACGCTGTACAGGCTTACGTTGACGGCACATACGCTACAAAGGATGAGGCTCTCGACGCATTCCAGAATGACGTTGCTGCTAAGTTCCCTGATCTCAACTGGGACTAATTCTGTAAATATTATTCGGAATTAAATTAAATATGGTATACTGCTTACGGGGATTTCCCCGTAAGCGTATATTATACCTTGCGAATGTGTATTTTCAATGAAAAGATTACACATTGCTACCACAAATTTGTTAAAACTAAATGAAAAGGGTGTGTTTTATGCAGTCGCTTAAACCCCAGCGCAGAAAATCGATAAGTTATGCTAAATACGGCTACTTTTTTATTCTGCCATTTTTTGTTATATATGCGTTTTTTATGCTTTACCCTTTGATCAATACTTTCCTGCTTAGTTTTAAGGGTAACGGTACAAATGCAGACGCTTCTGTAGGTTTCCAGAATTACCAGTACTTGTTGGTTGGCGGTTCGCGTCCTGCACAAGCCATCCACGAGGAGTTTGTCCGTTCTTTCAAGAATACGATCATTCTTTGGTTCGGAAACTTTATTCCTCAGCTTATTCTTTCACTGCTTCTTGCAGTATGGTTCACCGATACAAAGGTGAAAATCAAGGGCACAGGCGCTTTCAAGGTTATTATGTATATGCCTAACATCATTACAGCGACCTCTGTCTGTGCATTGTTCTTTATCCTTTTCGCAAATAATAAATACGGCGCTGTAAACGCTATGCTCCTTGATATGGGAAGCATTGCGGAACCTATCAGATTTGTAAACGGCATTACCTCGTCAAGAGTTCTTGTCATGTTTATTCAGACCTGGATGTGGTTCGGAAATACTATGATCTTGCTTATGTCGGGTATCATGGGTATTGATCTGTCGTTGTTTGAAGCTGCTTCAATCGACGGCGCAAGCAGCGGTCAGGTATTTTTCAGAATAACTCTCCCACTGCTTAAGCCAATATTCATTTATGTTTTGATCACATCTATGATAGGCGGTTTGCAGATGTTTGATATTCCGTACCTCTTCCATGAGGGTACTACAGTTTCAAAACAGCTTGAAACTGCTGCGGTATTTGTTTACTCGCATTTCCATCTTCAGAATCCGAACTACGGTTATTCTGCTGCTGCTTCTGTTGTATTGTTCATTATCACCGGTGTGCTTGGTATCATTATCTACAGATTCAATACCACCGGAGAGGACAGAGCTGCTGCAAAGCGTGACCGCAAGAGGTCGAAGAATTCTAAGCTTCTGGGAGGTCTTTGATAATGGCTAGTGCAAATGTAAGTAGAGCGGCGGGCGAGTATAACGCCAATTACACCAGAAACCTTAAAATCAAATCAGGAATTTTAATGGCTATCTGTATACTTATTTCAATTGTTTGTCTGCTTCCGATCTGGCTGCTTCTTGTAAATGCAACCAAGTCAACTGCGGAAATTACCGGAAGTGCTTCCAATGCGCTGTCTCGTTTTATCCCGGGAACAAACATGATCACAAACATAAAGTCCCTTGTTGCAAGTGTTGAAAACGGCGGTAACGCAGAATTTACAAGAGCGTTCAATGTTTTCTACGGCTTCAGAAACAGCCTTATTATCGCAGTATGCTCCGCTGCACTGTCGGTTTTCTTTTCGGGTCTGACAGCTTACGGTCTTACAGTTTACGATTTTAGGTTCAAAAAGGGCGCAACTACCTTTATCCTTATGGTTATGATGATCCCTACACAGGTTATATCCACAGGTTTTTTGCAGTTCATGGTAAGCATCAAGCTGTACGATAACTACCTGCCGATCATTCTTCCTGCGATCGCAGCTCCACAAGTTGTATTCTTCATGCTCCAGTACATGAAATCAGTTTTCCCGCTGGACATTGTTGAAGCGGCGCGAATTGACGGCTGCGGCGAGTTCAGAACTTTCCTGCAAATAGGATTGCCGATTTTGAAGCCCGCATTTGCGGTACAGGCGATATTCGCATTCGTAACTAACTGGAACAACTACTACACACCTTCAATGCTTCTCCTTTCCAACAAGATCGAGCAGAGAACAATGCCTATGATGGTTGCTTCAGTACTCGGAAACGACAAGATCGCTGACTTTGGTGCAAAGTATATGGCGGTTGCAATTTCTATCCTCCCGGTTGTTGTTGTATACCTCATTCTTTCCAAGTACATAATCGGCGGCGTAACCCTCGGTTCTGTTAAGGGCTGATGTAAGGTTATATATCACAGATTTTTATGGTATCTCACTTTAGGCAGGTAACTGTACGGAAGTATTGTTACCCATGAGAGCAATTTACCCTTATTGGCATATTACGCCTAAAAGGGTAAATGCTCAGCCTTGGGTGGGGTACTGTTTTTATGTATATATTGTAAATTTTTTATTGGCGGCATTATCTGCGCTTGTTGTGCGTCTTGACAAGAGATAATATAATATGGTATAATTGTATTTATAGTGACTACACTTGTTTTCATCACAAGGACTGGAGGATATATGGATACTTCGTCTTTTGTCGTTATCAGCACCGATGTGCTGCCCGAAATTTTCCCAAAGGTTCTGGAGGTAAAAAGGCTTCTTGCCTGCGGAGAGGAGAAAAGCTCCGCCTCTGCGTGCAAAAGAGTGGGAATTTCCCGAAGTGCTTTTTACAAATACAGGGAATGTGTTTTTGCCTATGAGGAAAAGCTTACACAGAAAATTATTTCCTACTATGCCCTGTTAAAGGACGAACCGGGTGTTCTGTCCTCAATTTTGTCGGAATTTCATCGGCAGGGCGCAAATATTATTACCGTTAATCAGAATATGCCTATCGACGGTGTGGCGGCAGTAAATATTACAGTTCGGCTTTTTGGGGACGCCGCAGGCGCATATAGTCTTAAGAATGATATTGCGGCGATGAACGGCGTGGTGGACGTGAAGTTTATTTCGGGAGAATGATTTATACTAATTTGCGACCAAAAAGTTTGCAAAAATTTAGGCAAGAATTTGCGTATATGGTTTTTTCGTAGATTTTTGCATACGCTTTTAGGAGCAAATTAGTATCAGTATTTGAAAAAGGAGATTTTACAATGTCAAAGGTTGCAGTTTTAGGATACGGCGTAGTTGGCTCCGGAACGGTGGAACTGTTCTACAAAAATAAGGAAAAAATCGTAAAAAAAATGGGCAAGGAGCTTGATATAAAATATATCCTTGACATCAGGGATTTTCCTGACAGCCCGTACAAGGAAAAATTTACAAAAAATATCGAAAATATCGTCAACGATCCCGAGGTAACTATTGTTGCCGAAGTTATGGGCGGCGTTGGGGACGCATATAATTATACCAAAAAATGTCTTGAAATGGGAAAAAGTGTTGTGACTTCAAATAAGGAATTGGTTGCCAAAAAAGGCGCTGAGCTGTTGAAAATCGCTTCGGAGCATGGCTGCAATTTCCTTTTTGAGGCTTCGACGGGCGGCGCGATACCAATTATACGTCCGCTTCACCAGTGCCTTGCAGGTAACGATATTACAGCAATTGCAGGCATTTTGAACGGCACTACCAATTTTATCCTTACAAAAATGATAAATGAGCAGATGAGTTTTTCGGACGCTCTTGCTATGGCGCAGAAGCTTGGTTATGCGGAAAAAGATCCTACTGCTGACATTGAGGGACACGACGCTTGCCGCAAGATATGCATACTGTCCTCGCTGGCGTTCGGCAAACACGTATACCCCGAATGGGTACACTGCGAGGGCATTACAAAGCTGACCTTGGAGGACTCCTGCTACGCCGAAAACTGGGGCGGCGCCATAAAGCTTATAGGCTCCGTGAAGCGTACCGAGGACGGTAAAATTCTTCCTATGGTTCGTCCCGCTTTTGTCTGCGGCGGCAATCAGCTTTCACATATTTCCGACGTTTTCAACGGAATTATGGTGTACGGCGATGCGGTTGACGAGGTAATGTTTTACGGCAGGGGCGCGGGTAAGCTCCCCACCGCAAGCGCGATAGTTGCAGACATTGTTGACGCGGCTAAAATGAGCGGCACTTCCATTTCTCAAACATGGGAGGACAGCTCCGACAACAGCTTTATTGCTGATTACAAGGACGATGTTGTGCCGATGTATGTCCGCGTTAAGGGCAGTGATAAGGGAAAAATTTCCTCCGCTTTTGGAGATGTGGAGTACCTTAGCCGCGAGTGTCAGCCTGATGACGAATTGGCATTTATTGTAACTGCAATGCCCGAAAAGGATTTTGACAGCAAGCTGCCTGCTATCGGCGGCGAGGTTTTGGGAAATATCCGTGTTCTGGAGCTTGACTGAAAGGAAATCCGCAAATGATAAAAATACAGATACCCGCCACCAGCGCAAACCTCGGAGCAGGCTTCGACGCGCTGGGGCTTGCGCTGAATTACTACAACTATGTTGATATGGAAGAAGCCGACGGGATTTTCATCGAAAGTCTTGACGGTACGGCTGTCCCAACCGACGCTTCAAATTTGGTGTACGATTCGGCGCACATTTTGTACGACATATGCGGCAGAAAGCTCCCCGGTCTGAAAATTCGGCAGGTGAACAATATTCCCATGGCAAGAGGCTTGGGAAGCTCTTCCGCCTGCATTATCGCGGGACTTGTGGGTGCAAATCATCTTATAGGCGAGCCTATGGGTCTGGACGATCTGGTGGACTTGGCGGCGCAGATAGAGGGTCACCCCGACAACACCGCTCCTGCTCTGTTAGGGGGAATTGTCACCGCAGTTTTTGACGGAAAGCGAGTTCATTGGGTGAAGCAGGAGGTTTTCACTACGCTTAAATTCGTGGTTGCAATACCCGATTTTGAGCTGAAAACCGAAATGGCGCGGGCTTGCCTTCCTGCGGAAATTGCTCACAGGGACGCCGTTTACAACCTTTCGAGAGCGGCGTTGTTCTCCGCTTCTCTGCTTACGGGGAAGTACGAAAATCTGAAAACCGCAGTCAACGACCGTCTGCACCAGCCTTACCGAATGGAGCTTATCGACCATGGCAAAGATGTTTTCGATACCGCTTACAGCTTGGGAGCGTATGCGGCGTATCTAAGCGGCGCGGGACCGTCCATAATGTCGATTGTGGACGCGGACAACGAGTATTTCTGCGGAAAGCTTCGTTTTTCTCTTGACAGAATGGGACTTACAGCTTGGGAAGTCCATGAGCTGCATATTGACAACATCGGTACAAGGCTTTTGAATGAATAAAATTACCAAATATTATAAAATATTTGAACAGAGCAAGCTTTGCCGCAACAGTGCAGGAAATCCTTGCGTCTGTTTGGGGAGAGAATTTTAGTGGAGATAGATTACTTTTCCGAACCTCGCGAAGAGGACGATATAATCAGGCTGTACCGCGCCCTTGAATGGTACGGCTTAATGGGCTATACGGACGAGGATATCGACCGTGCCAACAAAAACAGCTTTTACTCGGTGTACGCCTACGACGGTTACAATCTGGTGGGCTTGGGCAGAGTCGCCTCCGACGGACTTACGGCGGCGGTGATGAGCGGTATATGCGTTCGTCCCGATTACCGCAGGAGGGGGATCGGCGAGCAGATAGTTACCCGCTTGGTATACTATTGCCAGTCGGGGGACAACAAGCTGAACGTCCAGCTTTTCTGCGAGGACAGCCTTATACCTTGGTACACAAAGCAGGGCTTTGAACCCCATAACAGGGGGATGTGGAAAAAAATGGTGCTGCCTGAGGATAACTGCCGCCTTAGGCGAAACTTCAAGGATATATACGGTATTGAGCAGATAAGCGACATTTCCTTTGATTTTTATTGGTACAACTTTGACGCTTTCGGCGATTTCAAGTACTACAGCGGGCTGAACAGCAGGGGAGAAATGGTGCCCCATGTGTTTATGACCTTTTACAGCGAGGACGGCGGCGGTTTTTCCGCTGATATTATATTTGAGAACGTCCGCCGCTTTGAGATAGGCTGCACCGATAACGTTACGCCGCTGACGGGATTTGATATAATGAGGGTCTCGACAGCTCCCGCGCCGAACATGAAATACCGCATCTGCTCATTGGAGGACGATGATATAAGCTTTTTCTGCGAAAGCTTTAGGATAATCGATGTCCATGAATACCATGGGGAGGGTCGCCAATGATCAAGGTGCGGACAAATTCCCCGGAGGAGACAATTGAATTTGCAAAAAAAATCGGCGGACTTCTTCACGGCGGAGATGTGGTTGCGTATCAAGGCGGTCTTGGCGCGGGCAAGACTACATTTACCCGCGGTCTTGCGGTTGGAATGGGGCTTCCCGACGAGGTGTCGTCCCCAACGTTCGCCCTTGTGAACGAATATCGGGGAAAAAACGTTACTATGTATCACTTTGATATGTATAGGATAATGAACGCCGAAGCCCTTGAAACAACGGGCTTTTACGACTATATGTCCGAGGACAGTGTCATTGTCTGCGAGTGGACTGAAAATATCGAGGGCTGTCTGCCGAAAAATGCGGTAAATATTACCATTAAGCATTTAGGGGAGGATAAGCGGGAAATTACCGTGGAGGGAGATGAGCGTTTTTGACAATTTTAGGTATCGACACTTCGGGTAAGATCGCCTCTGTGGCTGTTTCAACCGAAGATAGAGTTTTGGCGCAAACCACGGTGTACACAAAGCTTACTCATTCGCAGGTGATATTGCCCATTTGCAAGGACGTGCTGAAAAACGCGGGACTGGAGCTTTCTGATGTTGACGGAATTGCGGCAGCGGCGGGTCCCGGGTCGTATACGGGACTGCGTATCGGCATTGCGGCGGTAAAGGCGATGTGCTTTGCGCTGGACAAGCCTTGTATCGGGATTTCGACTTTAGAGTCCCTTGCGTACAACGTTTTGCTGCACAAGGGCGTTATATGCGCGGTAATGGCTGCACGTTTGGACTTGGTGTACTGCGGTATATTCCGTTCCGACGGAAAGAAATTGGAGCGTCTTGCTCCCGACAGGATAATGCCTATCGACGATTTGAAAAGGGGGCTTGAAGCGTTGGACGGGGACATTGTCACAGTCGGAGACAACGCCGAGATATTAACGGGGGAAAGGTTTCAAGCTGCCCCTGCTCCGTTAAGATTGCAGCTTGGGACAAGCCTTTGCATGGCGGCGTTCGGGAAAGAAATGTACAGTCCCGACAAGCTGGAGGCGGCTTATTTGGAGATCACAAAAGCAGAGAAAGACAAACTGTAAATTATTGTTATTGGGAGGTTATATTATGAGCGATTTTGAGATCACGGTAACTATTTTGTTGCCGTATTTAATTATTGCTTTGATAATTTCGGGGTACATTTTGGTGGCTGTTATCGGCACAAAGGGTGATTCCGCAAGCAAGGCGCTTATTGGTTTTATTTTGGAAAACGGCGAAAGACTTCAGAACGGAGAGACTCTCGATTATCTCGGTTCGCCGATAAACACTGCTACCCGTTTGGTGCGGTACCGTTACAGTTATTCCTACATAATTGCAACCTCCACCAACAGTTCGGGATTTTATATTTTGGGCAGCCGACAGGCTTTGAACGTTCGCATCATGTGTATTTTCAGCACTCTTTTTGTGGGCTGGTGGGGATTTCCCTGGGGTTCTATAAAAACCGTTCAGAGCATTTTTGTAAATACTGCAAGCGGTGGCGATCTGTCGGACACGGTGGGTGGTTTTTTAAGGAGATTTACAGACGATACAGAGCCAGTTTTTAACAATGTGTCAAAGTACAGATAAAATGCTCTGTTAATTAAATAAATTACTTGATTAAAAGTCTTTTTTATGGTATAATGTTTGTATGAATTTATTTTGGAGGAAGCTTATGATCGCAATAGGAAGCGACCACGCAGGTCATTCACTTAAAAAGGAAGTTACCGCGTGGCTCAGTGAAAATAATATACCATTTGTGGAGTTCGGCTGTATGGACGGCGAAAGCTGTGATTATCCACTTGTTGCAGAGGAGGTTTGTAGCCGTATACAAAACGGCGAAGCAGAGCTGGGAATTTTGATCTGCGGCACGGGTATCGGCATTTCCATGGCTGCCAACAAGGTCAAGGGTATTCGCGCCGCTCTCTGCACAGACAGTTATATGGCAAAATACACCAGATTACATAACGACGCTAACGTCCTCTGTATGGGCGGTAGGGTAATAGGCGCAGGCGTTGCCGCGGAGATAGTTGAAACGTTTTTGAACACGTCCTTTGAGGGCGGCAGACATCAACGGCGCGTCGATCAGATAACCAATATTGAAAACAACTGAAAGGAACATTGCTATGAATAACGTTACCATTATCGAACACCCTCTCGTACAGCATAAAATTTCCCTTTTGAGGGACATCAACACAGGCTCTAAGGAATTCCGCGAGCTTGTTTCCGAGACGGCAATGCTTATGTGTTATGAGGCGACAAGAGATCTGCCCCTTAAAACGGTTGAGGTACAGACTCCTGTTGCAATCGCCAAAACAAAGGTCATTTCGGGCAGAAAGCTTGCCTTTGTACCGGTGCTCCGCGCGGGTCTTAGCATGGTGGACGGCGCGGTAAAGCTTGTTCCCGCGGCGAAGATAGGTCATGTGGGAATTTTCCGCGATCCCGAAACGAAGAACGCGGTTGAGTACTACACAAAGCTCCCCTTTGATATTGCAGAGAGAGACGTTATTGTTACTGATGTAATGCTTGCTACAGGCGGCACGGCGGCGAAAACTGTTGATATAATCAAAAAGGCAGGAGCAAAGAGCGTTAAGATCATGTGCATTTTGGCTTGCCCCGAAGGTATAGAAAACGTCCACAAGCAGCACCCCGAGGTGGAGATATACTGCGGCGCGGTGGACGAAAGGCTGGACGAAAATCTGTATATTGTCCCCGGTTTGGGCGATGCGGGGGACAGAATTTTCGGTACTAAGTAGCAGGCTGAGCCTGCACCCATGTTCTACCCCAAATTTAAAAATAAGTATACTTAACTTTGTCAAGCCCCTATCAAGGGGCGGGTAGGCAATCAAATTGCATTATTGAAAGAAAAATTTCATATTATTTAACGGACAGAGGATAGAGAAAATTTTCTATCCTCTATTCTCTAATTTCTTATTTCTGAATATAAAGGAGTATTTTTATGTGTGGAATAGTTGGATTTGTCGGCAAAGAGGCGTGCGCCGACGTTTTGGTGGATGCTCTGAAAAAGCTGGAGTACAGAGGTTACGATTCGGCGGGTATCGCCGTTTTTGAGGGAGACAGGATAAAGACTGTCAAGGCTAAGGGAAAGATAGCGGAGGGGCTTGCTCCAAAGCTTAAAACGGAGCAGAAGCTGAATGCTACCTGCGGTATCGGTCACACCCGCTGGGCTACCCACGGAGAACCCTCGGACGTAAACGCTCACCCCATAGGCAACGGCAGAGTTTGTATCGTCCACAACGGAATTATTGAGAATTACCGCGAAATAAAGGCTTTTCTGTCGGGCAAGGGCTACGGCTTTGAAAGCGAGACCGACACGGAGACTGTTGCAAAGCTTTTGGATTATTACTACAACGGCGACCCTATCGAAGCCATTACAAAGGCTGTTGAGGACATTGAGGGCGCGTACTCGCTTGGAATTATTTTCCGCGAGCATAAAAATGTGATATATGCGGTCAGAAAGGACAGTCCCCTTATCGTTGGCAAGGGTGAAAGCGCAAGCTATATTGCTTCTGACGTTACCGCGATTTTGGAGCATACTCGTGATTATTACTGTCTTGAACGGGGCGAGATCGCTGTGCTTGATGAAGGCGGCATACATTTTACCGATATGCACGGCGAACCTATAGAAAAGGAGCTTCTTACTGCAACCTGGGACGTGGCTTCCGCTCAAAAGGGCGGTTATGAGCATTTTATGCTGAAAGAGATACACGAGCAGCCTGACGCTTTGCGGAACACCATTTCGCCGAGAATTAAGGACGGTATGCCTAATTTGAGCGAGTGCGGACTTACCGCAGAAAAAATACGCAGCTACCGTCAGATATTTATTGTTGGCTGCGGCTCTGCTATGCATTCTGGAATGGTTGGAAAATATCTTATTGAGGATTTGGCAAGAACTCCGGTTATTGTGGACATTGCCTCCGAATTTCGTTACAGAAATCCCCTTGTTTCCGAGGGTGATTTAGTTGTAATAATTTCCCAGTCAGGAGAGACTGCCGACACTTTAGAGGCTTTGAAGCTTTCCAAACGCAAAGGGGCGGATACTCTCGCCGTGGTAAACGTTGTGGGTTCGTCCATTGCGCGTGAGGCTGATATGGTAATTTATACCAATGCTGGTCCTGAGATATCGGTGTGCTCTACCAAGGCGTATGCGGTGCAGGTGGCATTTATGTACCTGTTTGCCTTTGAGGTAGCCTTTGCAATGGGAAAAATAGACGAAAACGAGTGCAAACGGCTTGTTGCGGGACTTGAAGAAGTACCGGAAAAAATAAAGGATTGTTTGGAGGATGTTTCACCGTATCAGTACGTTGCATCAAAAATTTTCAACGCCTCCAGCCTTATGTACATAGGCAGGGGACTTGACAACGCTCTTAGTATGGAGGGTTCTTTGAAGTTAAAGGAAATTTCCTACATTCACAGCGAAGCCTACGCGGCGGGGGAATTGAAGCACGGCACGATCTCACTTATCGAGGAGGGTACTCCGGTTATAGCCGTTGCCACACAGTCCTCGCTTTTTGAAAAGACTTTGTCAAACGTTCGGACGGTGAAAAGCCGCGGCGCAAAGGTGGTAATGATTTGCAAGGCAAGCGAGGAGCTTGACAGCCAGTGTGCCGATTTCAAGATAGGACTGCCTCCTGCGGAGGATATGTTCCTGCCGCTTATATCGGTTGTTGCAATGCAGCTTATAGCGTACTACACGGCTGTTCAGAGGGGCTGCGACGTTGACAAGCCGAGAAATTTGGCAAAATCTGTCACCGTGGAGTGAATGGTATATACTGTAGGGCGGGGGCTTGCTCCCGCCTGTGCGGACGTGAAAAATAAAATTACGGAGAAAAAATATGGGCAAATTTGATTTTCTTTCCTCGGGGAATTTTCAGGGTGCAGAGGAATTTCTCGAAAAACAGAAACGCTATGCGGAATTGAAAAGCTCGGAGTTGGAAATGATCCCCGAAAGAGAAATTGTCCACGCGGTAACGTCATGGATAGAGAGCAAGTTTTCGGAGGACTGGCAGGATATGGGCAGGGTGATAAACTCCCTGCCCACGCCCTGTATAAACGTCTACTGTGCTGATCATGTGTCAAAAGAGATTTTGGACGGCGGCTTCGGACAAGCCTTTTTCAATACCTCGCGGGACTTTATAGGCGTTGCCGCCGAGGGCTTCCGCGCAATAGGGTACGCGAAGCTTGGGGACGTTATCGAGCAGGCTCTGAAAATAAATTACGACAGCGGCAAAAAGGCGTCGGGCAGGAGCATTGAGGACTTTTTGGAATTTGCCGCAAGCAACGATTACAAAACCGTTGACAAGGATTTTTGCAGGATTTTTGACGAGGGAAAATTATGCAGATTGGCGAGAGAGTATATTTTGAAGTACAAAAAATATTTCGGAAGCTGAGAGGAGAAGCAAAATGAGCAGTGAATGGTACGAAACTTTCATAAACGATTTGGATACCGAAAGCTGTATGCTGGTTGTTCAAACATATTTTAGAAGCCCAATGTCGGGCAGCGTCAGTTCAATGGTATATACGGTGGAAAACAATGAGTATACAAGTTACAGCGGTTTTAATATTCCGATAAACGGACAGACGGTGCAGCAAAAGTACGGCGATATATTCAGAACCATGGTAAAGCCATCGGGCGTTCACATATACCGTTATGAGAATAACCGATTTGTCGGACATGAATGTCTGACGTCTTACGAGCCGGCTTTGTACAACGGTTTTCTTATGTTTGCCGCTCTCTTTAAAGAATACGGCTTGGTTCCTGCCGATGAAAAGGCGAAGGCCGCGCTTCAGCGAAATTTAAAGAATTCGGAAAAATTAGCGAATAGTCTTGTGTATGCCTGCTATATCAACGATACGCAGCTTATTGTCGAGCGCGCCGCAAAGGCTTCAAAAACGCAGCTTAACACGGTTATGGATTACGCTTTTAAGACCCCATTGGGATTTTGCGCGTTAAACGATAATCTTGCAGGCTTCAAAGCCGTTGTGGAAAGCGGCGCGGATATTGGCAAGGGTATAGGACACGGAGTGAGTACACCGCTGGAGCTTGCTGTTCAATATTCTCCCGACATAGCGGCGTATATACGTGACAACTTTCCCGAGCAGGTCGAGAAAGAGCTGCCGAAATTGAAAAAATACGGTTACAATGTGGACATACTTCTGAAATAATTATAAAATGAAAGGATAGATTAATATGTACAGTGATTCAATCAAAAACGGAGCAAACAACGCTCCCCACCGTGCGCTTTTCCATGCGCTTGGTCTTACAAACGAGGAAATTTCCCGTCCAATGGTAGGAATTGTAAGCTCCTACAACGAGATAGTCCCCGGACACATGAACATCGACAAAATAGTTGACGCTGTAAAGCTTGGCGTTGCAATGGCGGGGGGAACTCCCGTTGTGTTCCCCGCGATCGCTGTCTGTGATGGCATTGCAATGGGTCACAGGGGCATGAAGTATTCACTTGTAACACGCGACCTTATTGCAGACAGTACCGAGGCTATGGCTTTGGCGCACGGCTTTGACGCACTTGTAATGGTGCCGAACTGTGACAAGAACGTTCCCGGACTGCTTATGGCGGCGGCAAGATTGAATATCCCTACAATTTTTGTCAGCGGCGGACCTATGCTTGCGGGACGTGTTGACGGCAAAAAAACAAGCTTCTCCAGCATTTCCGAGGCTGTGGGACAGTTTGCGGCAGGTACTATCAATGCCGAGAAGCTTGAAGAGTTTGAGAAAAAGGGTTGCCCAACCTGCGGCTCTTGTTCGGGTATGTACACAGCAAACTCTATGAACTGTCTTACAGAAGTCCTTGGTATGGCTCTTCGCGGCAACGGCACAATTCCCGCAGTATACTCGCAGCGTATTGAGCTTGCAAAGCACGCAGGCATGAAAATTATGGAATTGCTTGAAAAAGACATAAAACCTCTTGATATCATGACCGAAAAGGCTTTCATGAACGCTCTTACCGTGGACATGGCTCTTGGCTGCTCAACAAACAGTATGCTCCACCTGCCCGCTATCGCCCACGAGTGCGGAATAAACATCAATCTTGACATTGCAAACGATATAAGTTCAAAAACTCCCAATCTTTGCCACCTTGCGCCTGCAGGACACACCTATATCGAGGAGTTGGACGAAGCAGGCGGCGTTTACGCGGTAATGAACGAGCTTTCCAAGAAGAACCTGCTGAACCTCGACTGCATGACCGCAACGGGCAAAACCGTAGGCGAGAACATCTCGGGCTGCGTGAATAAGGACACTGACGTTATCCGTCCCATTGAGAACCCATACAGTCAGACAGGCGGAATTGCGGTACTTCGCGGTAATCTTGCTCCCGACAGCTGTGTGGTAAAACGCAGCGCGGTTTGTGAGGAAATGCTCGTACACAGCGGTCCCGCAAGAGTTTTCGACTGCGAGGAGGACGCCATGGCGGCTATCACAGGCGGCAAGATAAAGGAGGGCGATGTTGTTGTTATCCGCTATGAAGGACCAAAGGGCGGACCAGGTATGCGTGAAATGCTGAACCCAACCTCCGCGATAATGGGCATGGGTCTTGGCAGCAAGGTCGCGCTTATCACCGACGGACGTTTCAGCGGTGCAACACGCGGCGCGGCGATAGGACACGTTTCCCCCGAAGCGGCTGTTGGCGGCGTTATCGGCGTTGTTGAGGAGGGGGACACTATCTCCATAAACATTCCCGAAAACACCATTACTTTGGACGTGCCGCAGGAGGAGATCGACCGCAGGCTTGCGGCGTTCACGCCAAAGACCAAGGAGCTTCACGGCTATCTGAAACGCTACGCGAAAATGGTTACGTCGGGTTCGACGGGGGCTATTTTGAAGGATTGATTTTATGAGTAAAAAAATTACAATCGGCAAGCTTTTTGGCATAATTTTCTGTATCCTTGCGGCGGCGGCTACGGTGGTTCTGCTTTGGGCGAATATCTATTTCGGCGGACAGATGAAGCTTATCGACAAGTACTACACCGCTTTGGAGCGTGACGATTTTGACGGGTACAAGGCTTGTCTTGCAGAATATTTGCAGGAAAATGTTACCGAAGAATGGTTTGCCGATGCTAAGAATGAAATTTTGATTTTGCAGGATAACGAAGAAGTTCGTGCAAAAGCAGAGTTTGTCGGACGTGAAAGGTATTATGTTCTCTATGACCTGACGATTTATAATGACAGCGAAAGCGTTAAAATTGTTGATTGTGACCTTTCTCTTACAAGAGAAAACGGTAAATGGGTAATAATAGAGTAAAATGATTGCTGCAAAGGAGGTTCAGCCCGATGAAACGTCTTGTAATAGGCATGATAGCCCACGTTGACTCGGGCAAGACCACTTTGTCGGAGGCTATGCTTTACCGCGCGGGGGAGACCCGCCGTCTCGGTCGGGTGGACAACGGGGACGCTTTCCTTGACACCCATTCTATCGAGCGGAGCAGGGGCATAACCGTGTTTTCAAAGCAAGCCGTCCTGCGGTTCGGGGACTGTGAGCTGACCATTCTCGACACACCGGGACACGCGGACTTTTCCGCAGAAACGGAACGCGCTTTGCAGGCTCTCGACTATGCCGTTCTTGTCATAAGCGGCACTGACGGGGTACAGAGCCATACCGAAACTCTTTGGCGGCTTCTTGCGAGATATGGCGTTCCGACTTTTATTTTTGTGAACAAAATGGATATTTCCGCCTTTGACAGAAGCGTACTTATGGGCGGACTTTCTTCAAGTCTTTCGAGCGGCTGTGTGAATTTTTCTCAACCCGATTTTTTCGAGGAAGCCGCTCTCACCGATGAAAACTTAATGAACAGCTTTCTTGAAACAGGGGAGCTTTCCGACCGTGAAATTTCAAAAGCAGTTGCGGAACGAAAGCTTTTCCCTTGCTTTTTCGGCTCTGCTTTAAAGCTTAGCGGCGTGGACGACCTGCTGACAGGGATAGAGCGGTACACCGAAAATAAATACGATAGTCCCGAATTCGGGGCAGTGGTCTACAAAATCACCGACGACAAAGGAACAAGGCTTACCCACATAAAAATCACAGGGGGAAGCCTTAAAGTCCGTACCCAGATCGGTGAGGAAAAGGTCAGCCGAATACGAATTTATTCGGGGGCAAAATTCAAAGCCGCCGATGAGGTTTTCGCAGGTTCGGTTTGCGCCGTGGAGGGACTTTCAAAAACCTTTTCGGGTCAGCGTCTCGGCTTTGAGGCAGCGGGGGAGCAGCCGTTTTCTCCTCTGTTAGAGCCTGTCATGACCTATCGTCTAATACTTCCAGAGGGGGAGGACAAGCACACAGTACTTACTCAAATGCGGCTGCTTGAAGAGGAAGACCCCCAGCTCCACGTTGTCTGGAGCGAAAGCTTGCAGGAAATACACGTCCGTCTTATGGGCAAGATACAGCTTGAGATACTGCAAACTGTTATGGCGGAACGTTTCGGCTTGCAGGCAGAATTTGCCGAGGGCAGCATTTTGTACAAGGAAACGATTTCCGAGCCTGTTGAGGGGGTTGGACACTATGAACCGCTGCGGCATTACGCTGAGGTGCACTTGCTCCTAGAACCTGCCGAGCAGGGCAGCGGTTTGCAGTTCGCCGCCGACTGCCGCGAGGAGGTTTTGGACAAGAATTTCCAGCGATTGGTACTTACACATCTTGAAGAAAAGCAGCACGTCGGTGCGCTGACAGGCTCGCCTATAACCGATATGAAAATAACCGTTGTTGCGGGAAAAGCTCACCTTAAACACACCGAGGGGGGAGACTTCCGACAGGCGACATATCGGGCGGTGCGGCATGGTCTGCGGTCGGCGAAAAGCGTCCTTTTGGAGCCTTGGTACAGCTTTCGGATTGAAGTACCGCAGGAAAATGTTGGCAGGGCAATGTCCGACCTGCAAAGAATGTCTGCGGAATTTGAAGCGCCGCTGCAAAACGGTACAAATGCGGTCGTAACGGGAAAAGTCCCCGCTTCGGAATTTTCCGACTACACCTCTGACGTGATGAGCTACACAAGCGGCAGAGGACGGCTGACATTTGCTTTAGACGGTTATTACCCCTGTCATAATGCAGAGGAAGTAATTGACAAAATTGGGTACGACTGTGACGTAGACCTTGAAAATACCGCCGACAGCGTGTTCTGCTCACACGGGGCGGGGTACGTTGTCCCATGGAATGAGGTACGGGAGCATATGCACGTTTCAAGCGGTATAAGCTTCGGTAATTCGGTGAAAGAGGAAGATACCGATTTGCAGGTCATACAAAGGCAGGCTGCAAATTACCGTGCAAGGCTTGCAGAGGACAAGGAGCTTATGGAAATTTTCGAGCGTACCTATGGTAAGATAAAACGGGACGAGCGTCACGCCATGCACACCGAAAAGCATATTCCGGAAAAAAAGCAAAAAGCCGTGCCGATACAAACAGGGGACGAGTACCTTTTGGTGGACGGCTACAATATAATTTTTTCATGGGACGAGCTTAGCGAAGCTGCAAAGGACAACCTTGATTTGGCGAGAAGTATGCTGATAAATACTCTCTGCAATTATCAGGGCTTCAGGCAATGTCACTTGATTTTGGTGTTCGACGCATATAAGGTCAAGGGAAATAACCGTGAGGTGGAGCAGATCCACAACATCAGCGTGGTGTACACAAAAGAGGCGGAGACAGCCGATATGTACATCGAAAAGGTCACTCATGAGCTTAAAAACGAGTCAGGGAAAAATCACCGCGTCCGCGTGGCTACCTCAGACGGTACTGAGCAGATAATTATTTTGGGAAACGGCGCGTACCGTGTTTCCGCTTCGGAATTTCACGACGAGGTAAAGCGTATCGAAAGTGCGATACGTGAATATATAAAATAAGGGACGAACATGGTATTCGTCCCTTTTTATACAGTTCAATATCTGTATTGCTGGTGCAAAAATTATACTGCCAGTTTCGAAAGGAATCAATAGTACATAAATTATATTGATAGTATCAAATTTATATGACAGGTATAAAACACAAACTTATAGTTTAATAATTATACGATCGGTACTATTCTTTTATTTTGCCCTTGCAGAAGCTGTCAATATAACGGTCTATACACCGCTCTATGATCGCCACGGCTTCGTCCTTGCCTTTCATTTCGTCAATGACCGTTTCCTTGCCCTCCAACGATTTATAAACTGTAAAGAAGTGAGACATCTCGTCAAAAACGTGCTTCGGCAGTTCGCTGATGTCGGTGTAACCGTTGTAGGTGGGGTCGTTGAACGGTATGGCGATTATCTTGTCGTCCCGCGCGCCGTTGTCAAGCATGGAGATAACTCCGATAGGATAGCACTTCACAAGCGCAAGTGAGCATATGGACTCGGAGCAAAGCACCAGCACGTCCAGCGGGTCGCCGTCCTCGGCATAGGTGCGGGGGATAAAGCCGTAGTTTGCGGGGTAGTGGGTGGAGGTGTACAGCACCCTGTCCAACAGCAGGAAGCCTGTTTTTTTGTCAAGCTCGTATTTCATTTTGCTGCCCTTTTCGATTTCGATCACCGCGTAAAAATTTTCCTTAGTAATGCGGTTTGGGGAAATATCATGCCAAATGTTCATAAAAATCTTCCTTTCAAATGCAAGACCTTAATTTACTTCTTGTATTTTTTTATTATTTGTTGGTAAATTTTTTCATCTTCTGCAATAATATATTTTGGACGTTTTTTAACTTCCATGTAAGTCTTTGCAAGGTACTGCCCCAAAACGCCCGTGCAGAAAAGCTGTACCCCGCCGATAAGGCAGACAAGGGTGACGATAAGGGGAGTACCCCACATCGCCTCGCCGCTGATAAGAGTCGATATCGCCATGGCGATCGCGAGAATGAGAAAAATAATTCCCATTATAATCGAAAGATAAAGCGGAGCGGTGGAAAACGCCATTATTCCGTCAAAAGCGTATTTCAGCAGTTTCCAAAAATTCCAAGTGGTCTTGCCTGCTGCGCGCTCCACGTTTTCGTACTCAATATAGTATGTGCGGAAGCCCACCCAACTGAAAATTCCCTTTGAAAATCTGTTGTATTCCTGCATTGACAGGATAGCGTCCACCATTTGGCGGGTCATAAAGCGAAAGTCGGAGGTGCTTTCCTCAATACGCGTCTGGGAAATTTTGTTTATCACCCTGTAGAAGCTTTTGGAAAAAAACGACAGCAGCTTTGGCTCTCCCTTTCGGGAGGTGCGCTTTGTTGTGGCACAGTCGTATGCGCCGCTTGAAACGTACTCATACATCTGTGGTATAAATTCGGGAGGGTGCTGTAAGTCTGCGTCCAGAATGACAGCATAGTCCCCCCTTAAATGTTCCAAGCCCGCAAGCATACCGGCCTCCTTGCCGAAGTTGCGGCTGAAAGAAATATAGCGGAAACGGCTGTCATCTTGGGAATAATCGCGGAGAATGTCCAATGTCGCGTCCCGTGAACCGTCGTTTATGAACAGAAATTCAAATTCAAGGTGAGGATATTTTTCCGTCATGCCGTCGGTAACGCGGAGAATTTCCTCCCTAAAAAGCGGCAGGACTTCCTGCTCATTGTAGCAGGGTACTATTATCGAAATCAGTTCTTTTTCCATTTAAAATAAGTCCTTAACAAAAATTTTAATGTTTTATTTTCCCGCCCCCTTGAGGGGGCTTTTTCATAGTAATACTAATTTGTTCCTAAAAGCAAAGGTAAAAAATCTGCACAAAAATCATATATGCAAATTTTTGCTTGATTTTTTTCACTCTTTTTAGTCGCAAATTAGTATAACGGTATGCCGTACTTTACATTGGAGGCGACACGGGTCAAGGCTCAGCCTTGTTTGCCGAGGAACGCCGCGCCGATAATTCCCGCGTCGTTGCCCAGACTTGCAACGGTAATTTCCGTGTTATTGTCCAGCATTCTTGTGTAAACTTCCTTTTTAACAAGCTCGATCATTGGCTTCATAAGCGGGTCGCCCTCGTTGCAAACTCCGCCGCCTATGCACAGAATGTCAGGCTGGAAGATATTGATAACGTTGGTAATTCCCGCAGCAAGGTACTTGATATACTTGTCAACAGTCTCCTTGCCAACAGGGTCGCCTGCCCGCATTGCCTCGAAAGCGTGCCGCGCGGAGGAATGTCCGTCTCTCTCGGCGTACTCCGCCATAAGGGTTTCGGGGTGCTTTGCAATAGCTTCTTTGGTCATGTTGATAAGTCCCGTAGCGGAAGAAAATACCTCAAAGCAGCCCTTTCTTCCGCAGGTACATTGAGGACCGTCCACCTCGATTACCATGTGTCCGATCTCTGTTCCCGCAAGGTTACGTCCCGTGAAAATTTTGCCGTCGATTACAACTCCCGCGCCAACGCCTGTGCCGAGAGTGATACAAACCGCGTCGGACGCGCCCTTTGCCGAGCCTGCAAGGAATTCGCCGTAAGCCGCGGCGTTAGCGTCGTTGGCAACATAAACAGGCTTGTCAATATGCTCCTGAATGTACTTTCTTATGGGGACGTCCTTAAAACCCAGATTGTTGGAGTATGGGATAGTGCCGTTGATGTTGTCCGCAATTCCGGGAGTGCCGATACCTATCCACTCAACGTCGCTAATGTCGATACCAGCGTCCTTGCAGGCTTCAATGCTGACCTTAGCCATATCGTCCGCGATCTCCTTTGCGGGACGGGGGCAAAGTGTCTTTGTTTTCGCCTTGCCGATAATTTCAAAGCTTTCGTTTACAACGCCCGCCTTAATATTTGTTCCGCCCAGGTCAATGCCAATGTAGTACTTCATAAAAATTTCTCCTTTATATAATTTTTTATTTTACAAAAATTTAGTTTTTTATTGTTATGCAAATTATAGATAAGAGTTGAACAAGTTTTTTGTCAATTCATAATCAACTGAAGAACAATCATTGCCCAACTGGTCTTTCCATGCGTTAAGATTTACTCTGATTTTCTTAAAGCCGAGCTTTTCATACACGTGCTGCGCCCGTTCGTTGTTTAAATTTGTATCAAGCTTTATAAGATCATACCCCAAATCATTGAAAAGTCCCTGAATAAATAAGCTTAGGACTTTCTTTCCGATACCTCTGTTCTGCATTTTTTCATTGCAGATTTTGATACCCATTTCACATTGATTATCGCCGAGATTGCGGTAATTCATTTCTCCGATAGGAACGCCCTCATATAATATTATATGCCTGCGTGTGGTTTCATCGGTTTCCTGTTTTATCTGTCCGATAATTTCTTCCTCGCAAGTCCCCAAGCCGTTTGGAAAGCCTGCGTGAGCCATAATCTTTCCGTCGTTCCACCACGCGGCTAATTGAGGGGCGTCGCTGATTTCAGTATTCCTGATTTCTATTTTGTCACTTTGTAAATGCATATTATCCTCCAAAATTTTTTCATTTAATTTTGTGTCGCTTTGTCTTTTGGATATATATAATCATATTAACTAACACAAGCAATATAAGAATATGTAAAACAGTATGATAAACATCAGGTATATATTTACCTTCTATTTCCAACCACCGGATCGTTCCGGAAAAATTTTTGAATTTTCCTTCCAAGCTCCCCATAAATCCGCTGTTAAAAATAGTGTACCACTCGTGACAGAGAAACTGTGTTATAAGCCACATTGCAGACCAAATTGCAACAAACCATTTTCCGATCTTTTCTTTTGTAATAAACAGTAATACTGCAATTAAGTAAATGATAAAATATATACCGTCATCTTTAAATGACCTTGTAACTAAGCAATTATCTCCAAAATAAGCGCCTGTCATATCAAGAAAAAACCACATCAAAAGCAATATTTGAGAAACAACGCATAATTTTTTCATTATTAGCCTCCACAAATTTAGATTTATCCTTGCCTTTCATCAGTAACAATATGCTCCATGCCCGAATGCTCACGGCTCAAATAATCTTTAAGGAAACTCGGGTACGCCCTGTATTTTCCCAAATCCTCAACAGGTATCCAGTGCATAGTTTCCTTTACGCCGCAGGTGTAGCTGTTGCTGTTCAGTTCCTGCGTTCCTCTCGGTTTCATCAAAAAATAAAAGCTTATTTCGTGGCAGTCAAGACCTTTCAGCATTCCTGCGTCTTCACGGAAAAAATTTTCGTGAATGACCGCCAAACGGTCAATGTCATACCGCACCCCTGTTTCCTCGTATACCTCGCGAATAACGGCGTCCTCGGCAGTCTCCCCCATATGTACTCCGCCGCCGATAGAGTAAAAATAATTTTCGTTCGCATTACCCGCAAACAGTACGCAGCCGTTCTCCACAATTATTGCGGCGGCTCTGTACCGAAACCACTTGTCCTCTTTTGTAAATCCGCAGTCAATCGGCATGATAATTTCTCCTTGTTATAATTTACTTACAGTCCGAAATGTTCCGCTAAAATTTTAAGTACTTCCTCCCGTGTGTCGCTTTCAAAATCAGAACGCGTATAGGTAAAAAATCCCGTATTAGCCCAATCAATTTCAACAGGAGAGTGGTACAACGCCCATGAATTGAAGTTTTTAAGAGCAGCGTCAGGGTCTTTGCACTGCTTGATCTGATCCATCATAAATTTTTTGTCGGGATCGTCGCGGTCAAAAAATTTCGTTTTGCAAATATCGGGCGGGTCGCAAAGCATGATCGCAACATTGTTATAATCGGAAATTTCACGCAGCACGTCGGGAGGGATATTAGTATCAACAATAATTTTCTTCCCGCCTGCGGAAAGCTTCAGCAATTCAAGTATCTCTATTTCAATACATTCCTGAGCAACATTATACGTCCAGTCAAAATGCTCCTTTGGGGTCATACCGAGCCATTCCTCCCAGCCTGTCATGGTATCGAAATAGCACAGACCCGGCTGCTTCCAACGCGACAAATTTTCCCGAGGAAAAGCGTCATGATAGTTCTCGCCGCAATGTATCATATCGTAACGTTCGGAAAGCATTTTTACCATAGTCGATTTCCCAGCATAGCTGTGTCCGTTGATAAAATACACATTGCGAAGATAATACTTGATAAGATTGTCGCTTATCGGTATTTTCAATATGACCGCCTCCTTTTAAAGTATTGGTGCAGTATGCTTAGAAGTTAGACCCGTTCCAGCCCCAGTTTTCGGTACACATATAGCTGACGTAGACCCTGTCAGCAGGTATTCCCAGATTATCGGTCAGTATGCCAGTGACCTTTCCCGTAAGGTCGGACATAGCGCTTGACGGTGCGCCGCCGTAAAGCTGCACCTCAACCATAGCGGCAGGCTCGTCAGTACCCTTGAAATAGAGCGTATAGTCACCCTCAACGCCCACCATAAGCCAGCCCTCGGACTTTCCGGGGATAGCGGTAATTGCATTTCCCAAAGCGGACTTGATACTTTCTGCTTTTTCTTTTGTAACGTTTACATTTGCTTTAACATTGATAAACGGCATAAAAATTTCTCCTTTAAAATTAATTTTTTTCATAGTATACAATAGTCATTCTTTCATTTATGACTTTTGTTTGTCCTGTTTGCCGATACCCCATTTTTTCGTACAGATAGCAGTTGCCGTACTCTTGAAGAATAGTGTCCAATTCCCAGCCGCCGCATCCGTGAATATTTTCGGCTTCAGTAATTGCCTGCTGAGCGTAACCTCTGTTTCTGTACTCTTTCATAATAAAAATTGGAGAGATACGCTTTGGACTGCCGTCTTTCATATCCACGATCCTTACCGCGCCGACTGTATTATTATCCTCAATGATATAGTAGAAATATGTATACGGCTGCAAAAGCCTTGCTTCTACCCGTTCTAAGGGTTCGTTGGCGGGACTTATGTCATAGTCCCGATACTTGTCCAGCAGGTCGGAGAAAGCTTCTTTCTGCATACGCCATATTGTTTCGGCGTCATTTACGGACGCTCTTTTCAGCTCCATAAGAATTGCTCCTTGAATTAAATTTAGTTGTAAACTTTTTACAGCAGCTTATACAGCTCGGCAAGCAGCTTCCGCTTCATTTCGGACAATTCCTCATCGGTGGGACGGTTATCATCGCTGTACATCTTTTCCATAGGATACCACCAAACGGGACCCCTGCCATTGTTTCCGTAATTCTCAATATCGCCGTCCACACGGGGATATAAGTGCCAGTGGAGATGCGCGTCCCCCATTCCAAGCAATTCATAGTTCATCTTATCCGCTCCGAAAGCCTTTGAGACAGCCTCCGCATCGATAGACATTTCCTCAAGGAATTTCAGCCGCTCGGCAGTATCAAGATGAAACAGCTCGGTCTTGTTTCCGTGTTCTTTGTACAGGAAAAGCGTGTAGCCGTAAAAATGCTGATTGTCGCCGATAACAACGTAACCCGTTTCAAGCTCCTTTACAAAATAGGGATTAATGCCGTTTTTTATCATTTCTATCCTATCGCATACTATGCACATTTTTATTTTTCCTCACTAACAATATTACGTATCCATACGCCCTTTTTAAGAAGTACAAGTCCGATCACAACCTTTATTATATCCACAGCCTGACAGATAAAATAAATCAGCGTTATGTCAAAATTCGTGAATTTTACCAGCAGCAAAGCCGTCGGCACTGAAATTACCCACATAAATACGCTGTCGAAAATCAGCGTGATATAGGTCTGACCGCCCGAACGGAGCGTGAAATACGCCGCGTTTATAAACGCCTGAACGGGAGTAAAAATTCCGAGAATTATTATAAACGTTGAAGCAAGTCCACGAACCTGCTCCGTTGTATCGTAGAACATTGGGAAAACTCCCGACAAAGCCGCCATTATGCCGCCTGTAAGCGCTCCCGCCGTAATGCTGAAAGCGATGAGCTTTGTGTCGGTCTCCCTTGCTCTTTTCATGTCTCCCGAGCCGAGTATCTGTCCCACAATAATGCCGACAGCCGAACCGAGGGCGATATAGACCACGTTGAAAAGATTGAGTATAGTTGAGGAAATATTCGTCGCTGCAACAATATCCAGTCCCCTTTGTGAGTAGCACTGGTTCAGCTTCGCCATTCCCGACGACCAGAAAAATTCGTTCACTGCCAGCGGCAGACCGCTTACAGCTATTTTTATCACAAGCTCCTTTGGGATTTTCATACTGCGGAACGCGCCCTTGATAAACAGATTTCTGCCGCTTTTCGCATGGGTGTAGGCGATAACTATGGCGCACTCCGCAAACCGCGCGATTACCGTAGCGAGAGCCGCGCCGCGAACGCCCATTTGGGGAAGTCCCAGCTTTCCGAAAATAAGCGCCCAGTCAAGGACAAGATTTACCAGTACAGCCGCAAGTCCCGCAAACATAGGGGGGATCGTGCAGTTTGTTTCACGTAAGGTCGAAGCGTATATCTGAGTGGCGGTAAAGGGGATAAGTCCCACAAGCATTATGCTCAGATATTCCTTACCTGATTTGAAAATAAGCTCCCTGTCGCCGCTCTGCCCCTCGCCCGTCAGGTAGGAATTTATAAGACCGTCCCCGAAAAAGGAAAGTATCAGCGTTCCCGCGGCGAAAGCGATAACGCCGATAAGCACCTTGAAGCGGAAAACGTTCCGCACGCCCTCATTGCTGCCTTGACCGTAAAACTGCGCCCCGAATATTCCGGGACCCGCAAGCAGTCCGAATATGCAAAGATTGAACACGAACATAAGCTGGTTTGCCACAGCAGTACCCGACATCTGTTCCGTGCCTAACTGCCCCACCATAATGTTGTCAAGCAGGGCTACAAAATTTGTTATGCCGTTCTGAATCATGATAGGAACGGCAATAGCAAATACTGTTCTGTAAAAATTTCTGTCTCCGATAAACTTTTTGAAATTCATATAGTGTATGACGTTTTACCCGTCGATTTTTGTAAATACCGACCTGAACGCTCCCGTCAGAGTATACTCCCCGCAGCCCGCAGGAACGAAAACGCTGTCTCCTTTCTTCAATGAGAGAGTTTCATTTCCGCACTTCAGCACGGCTTCTCCCTCCAGTATCAATATGTTGTGGAATGATGTTGCGTCCGCGTTAAAGGTTGCCTCTTTTTCCGCGTCAACGGAGTAGACCGTAAAATATTCGCATTTCGACAGCAAACGCTTTACTGCGCCGTTTTCCTCAAAGCTTTCCGTTTTGGGGTACGGCTTTGCGGGGCAAAGGTTGGTAACCTCAACAGCCTTGTCAATGTGGAGCTGTCTCGGCTTGCCGTCCGCGCCCACTCTTCCGTAATCGTAAATACGGTAAGTGGTGTTGGAATTCTGCTGTATCTCCGCGATAAGGATACCCTTGCCGATAGCGTGGAGAGTTCCCGCCTCGATAAAGAAAACGTCGCCCTTTTTAACAGGTACGGACTGCGTGATCTCAAGAAGTGTATTGTTCTCTATCCTCTCGCGGAATTCCTCTTTAGTAACTTCTTTTTTAAAGCCGTACAAAAGCTCCGCTCCCTCGTCGCAGTCAACGATGTACCACATTTCCGTCTTGCCGTATTCGCCCTCGACCCGCTGTGCGTACTCGTTGTTGGGGTGTACTTGAACGGAAAGATTGTCCTTGGCGTCGATAAGCTTTATGAGTATGGGGAACTGTTCAAACCGCTGACAGTTGCTGCCGAGAACGGTTTTTCCCGCCGTTTCGATATATTCCGCAAGAGTTTTTCCCGCATATTCGCCGTTGGAAATAACGGAGTTGCCGTCCTTGTGGCAGGAAAGTTCCCAGCTTTCGGCGATCTTTTCAAAATCGCAGTCCTTTCCGAAATCGTCGCGGAGACGTGTGCCGCCCCAGAGATAGTCCTTAAAAGCAGGTTTTAAAAGCATTGGATACATAAAAAATTCCTCCCGAAAAATAAAATTTTGAGAACCTGTCCGCATAGGAAGGGTGTGCGGATTTTTGAGTAGAATTTTGTCGCTGACAAGGCAAAAATCCGCAGGAATACGCGGGTATTTCGAGGATTTTTAACGCAGTCAGCGGCAAGATTTACCAAAAAGACGTGCGCCATTCCTATGTGGACAGGTTCTGAAATAAGCTATGTATAATTATACCATAAATACACGGTTATGTCAATTTTTAAATAGGTAAATTAAAAAATTACTTGACAAAAAAACCGTCCTGTGCTATAATGATGAAAACAATACGATTTGAGGTGGAAAGATGCGTACAGTTTCTTGCTGAATTTTGCATATCAATACGACTTTGGCACAGGGTATTCTCCGTGTTGCTTTGCCGTGCGATGATATGCGGGCAGGAAATGTTCGCACTTTCTTTAAGCATAACCGTCCTTTTGGGGGCGGCGCGTCCTGTTACGGGCGTATCCTTTTGCGTTTGAAAGACTGCGGATATTTTCTGCGGTCTTTTATTTTTATCGAACGCGGAGGGATACGTATGTCAATTATCAATATTAAAAATCTTTCTTTTGAATATGACGGAAGCTTTGAAAAAGTATTTGAAAATGTCAGCTTGCAGCTTGACACAGCTTGGAGGCTCGGTTTCACGGGGCGCAACGGTCGGGGAAAGACTACCCTGCTGAAGCTGCTTATGGGGGAACTTGAATACACCGGTGAAATAATATCCTCGGCGGATTTTGAGTATTTTCCCTACGCTCCCGCGGACGCGTATTTTGCGGCGGACGTTATTCGTGAAATTGCTCCGCAGGCGGAGGAATGGCAGATACGGCGGGAGCTTAATCTTCTTGAAGCGGACGAGGCGCTTATGTACCGTCCCTTTGAACTGCTTTCCAACGGCGAGCAGACGAAAATTCTTATTATAGGAATGTTCCTGCGGGAAAACAGCTTTCTGCTTATCGACGAGCCCACAAATCATCTTGACATTCACGCGAGGGAAGTTCTTGCCGCTTATCTGAAAAGAAAGTCGGGATTTATCCTTGTTTCCCATGACAGAGCTTTTCTCGACGCCTGTGTTGACCATATTTTGGTAATAAACAAAATGAATATCGAGGTGCAGAAAGGAAATTACAGCACATGGAATGAAAACCGTGAACGTCAGGAGCAGTTTGAACAAACTCAAAACGAACGCCTGAAAAGGGAGATACGACAGTTGGAGCAGGCGGCAAAAAAGGCTGCGGCACATTCCGACAAGCTTGCTGCCGAGAAAATAGGTTTTGATCCGACAAAGACCGAAAAAACTAAGGGCAGGAGGGATTTCATATCTAAAAAGTCCGCTAAGCTTATGAACCGCGCAAAGTCCATGGAGAACCGTATCGAGAAAAATATTTCGGAAAAAAGCAAGCTTCTGCAAAATACGGAGGAGGCTTCCGCGCTGAAATTGTCCCCCTTGAAATATCACAGCTCCCAATTGATAGATTTTCGGGACGTTTCGCTTTGCTATGACGGCGAAACGGTTTTCAGCGGATTGAGCTTTACGGTTTGCAGGGGAGACCGAATTGCACTGTGCGGCAGGAACGGCAGCGGCAAAACAAGTATCATAAATCTGATATTGGGAGAGACAGACGGTTACAGAGGAGTAATTACCAAAGCAAGCGGACTTAAAATATCCTGCGTCCGTCAGTCGTCGGACAGCCTGCGGGGTACTCTTGATGACTATATTGAGGAGTACCGAATTGACGAGACCTTGTTCAAGGCAATTCTGCGTAAGCTTGATTTTTCAAGGGAGCTTTTTTCACGTCCCATTGAAAGCTACAGTCAGGGGCAGAAGAAAAAGGTAATGCTTGCCCGAAGCTTGTCGGAGCAGGCTCATCTTTACATCTGGGACGAGCCGCTTAACTATATCGACGTGCTGTCGAGGATACAAATTGAGGAGCTGCTTAAAGCATCCGAGGCGACCATGCTGTTTGTGGAGCATGACAAGCGGTTCTGTGAAGAGACTGCGACAAAGCAAATTTTGTTGTGAGAAAATCGGTGGAGCAATAATTCATATTATGTACTTGAAAATTCGGTCGGATTGTGCTACAATATTATATTATGAAAAAATTATTATTTGCTTTGATTTTTATTTTTGCGGCAGCCCTGCTAAGCGGCTGCAGTAACGACAACGGAACAAGGGTAGTTATGTTTACGGAGAATCCTCCGAACCTTACCACCATGACTATGACCACCACATCTTTTGTGGACACGTTCAGCGAGTATATGGCTACTTATTCGGAAAGTGAAGCAACCTCCGAAAGCGGCAGGGGGACTTCCTTTACGCACCTGCCCGGAGCTGCTCCGGATACGGCTTTCCGCGGCGGCGGGGCGGAGCAGGTCTCCCGCGATACTGCCGCTGTGTTTACTCATGTTATGACGGAGGAGGTGTCCTCCTTTGGGGAAGAAACTCAAACCACTGCGGTAACGGAGGTTCCTGAGTCTGAAACCGAAAGCACCTCAACCTCTGTCGCAGAAACAACCGCGGAAACCGAGAACAGTACAGTCATTACCGTGAGCGTGCCGAACGTGACAAGAGATACCGCGTTGGGAGGTCACCCTCAAAGGGATACGGTATTTTCGCCTGCCATATCAGCAGACACAGTATATTCCAATACAACAAACGGAGGAACAAGCAATGCCAATTAATATACCTAATAATTTGCCTGCCTATACGGTGCTTAACAACGAAAATATTTTCGTTATGACCGACGCGGACGCAATGCATCAGGATATACGTCCCCTTAGGATTGCAATAGTAAATCTTATGCCGAAAAAAATCGAGACCGAGACCCAGCTTTTAAGATTGCTTTCCAATACCCCTATACAGGTGGACATCGAGCTTATCCAAATGGCAAGCCACGTTACAAAAAACACCTCCGCCGAGCATTTGACGAAATTTTACAAAACCTTTGAGGACGTTAAGTCGGAAAAATTCGACGGCTTGATAATAACGGGTGCACCAGTAGAGCAGATACCCTTTGAAGAAGTGGATTACTGGCAGGAGCTTTGCCAAATAATGGAGTGGTCGCGGCACAATGTTTACTCGGTTTTACATATCTGCTGGGGAGCGCAGGCGGGACTTTATTACCATTACGGCATACCTAAATACGACCTGCCGCAGAAAATGTTCGGCATTTTCCCCCATAAGGCGGAGGTGGCAAATCACCCGCTGTTAAGGGGCTTCGATGAGGCTTTCAGCGTCCCCCATTCGCGGCATACCGAGATACGCCGCATGGACGTGGAGAAAGTCCGCGACCTGAAAATACTCGCATTCTCAAACGAGTCGGGAGTGAATATTATTGCCGACAGGGAGGAGCGGCGGTTCTTTCTCATGGGGCATTTTGAGTACGACCGTTTTACGCTTGCAAACGAGTATTTCCGCGACAAGGATAAGGGCTTGGATATACAAGTCCCCAAGCATTATTTTCCATACGATGACCCCTCTCAGCCGCCCCATTTTAACTGGCGGGCGCACGCTAATCTGCTGTTTTCAAACTGGGTGAATTATTGTGTGTACCAAAAAACGCCCTATGACCTTGAAGAGTTGGACGGATTGGCGTACTGAAAAATTAATAATAAATAATGAAAAACACCTCCGAGCGTTTCTCGGAGGTGTTTTCGTATCTAACCTGCCCCTTGATAGGGGATTGGTAAATTTTGTTGTACTTATATCTAACTTTGGGATAGAACAAGACAGCCTGCCTCAGTCTGCAAATTGGCTTTCATGCCGTTTGAAGAAGTCCACACGAGGTTCAAGGAATTTTATCTCGTGTTCTGTCTCGCCCTTGAGGATATTGTCTGCAAGACTGTCAAAAATGTAGTCCCAGTTCCAAAGCTCATCGCCGATATTGAGGTAATCCCGAACCATTTCAGTTCCAACAGGAGCGATAGGGTGCAGCAATACCGCCGCAGTCTTTATCATGTGGAAAACATTTGTCATCCACTTTTTCCGCAGTTCGTTGTCGTCCGCCTTGTCAGCCTCTGCCTTTGCCTTTGCCATGTACTTGCTCGCCTTGCGTATATAGGAGTCCAAAACGTAGGTGACCTGATGAAACTCAAATTTGTACATGAACCGCTCGTACTCCAGTACAGCTTTTTCCGATTCGGCAATGATTTCAGCGTCAACAGTACCCACAGGCATTTTGCCGTCAAGGTACTTCTGCGCGTCATAAAAGCAGGTACGTATTATTCTGTTAAACACGTTGGAAAGCAGGAAACCTTCCTTTACAACGGGGTCGCCCTCGTCTTCCTTTGCGGCAGGGTTAAGGGGCTTTGGCTGGAAGCTCACACTCCTCATTCCCAAACCGAGGCTGAGGAAGTGCATACGAAGCTGCTCCGCAGTATAATAATCCAGTAATTCCGCAGCCATGGGAGGCTTTACCGCGCCGCTGCTGGAAGCCTTTTTGTCCAAAAACAGAATGTGATGATTTGCAACCAGTATCGGCAATTGCAGTTCACCCTCGGCAGGGTCGCAGGAAAGATCATTCTTGCCCTGCAGAGCCATAAACATAGCCATTTCCGCAACTCCGTAAAAATAAATATTGTCCTGACCTATAAACTGGTAGACCTGCGCGTCCTTGGAGCACCAGTATTTTTTCCACTCGTCGGTATTTTTACCGATAGATTCCAGGTACGCCTGTGTAAATGAAATAGGCGCCCACAGCGACTCCGGCCACACCCATACCGTCAGCGGGTCTTCGTCTTCAAGTACGGGAGCGGGTACGCCCCAATCTATGTTGCCCGTTAGACGGAAAGGCACAAGGGTCTTTCCCGTGCGGAAACGTATTCCAGCTGCGGAAAGTACCTCGCAGGATTTTTCCCTGTCCGTAAGGTCTTTAAAAACTATTGTAAAGGAAGTTTTTTTCGCTTCCTCAATCAACTCATGCTTTTCAAGTTGGGGCTTGACTTCTTCGTATTTTTCGCGGAAGTCATTCATAATATATATCACGGGCGGCTCTAAAAATTCCGAAACAGTCTTGTGTACTACCTGCCGCACATTCTCACGCTGCCTAAGATCGGCGGCATATTCCCGCAGGATATCATAGTGGTCGGTAAGCTTGAAATACCAGTTTGCGGCGTCCCGCATAACGGGAGTTTCCCCGGTAAGCGTACTCTTAGGGTCTATCAAATCCTTTGGCATATACTGGTGTCCCAGATCGCACTCGTCCGCATAACCCTTTTCAGACTGGCAGCCCTGCACGGGGCATTTTCCCACGACCTGCCTGCCGTTGAGGTAAGTACCCGCCTTTTCATCGTAAAACTGTGCCGAAGTTATCTTTTGCAGATGACCGTTTTCGTAAAGCTTTCTGATAAACCAATCTGAGACCTTGTTGTGTATCTCAGCGGTCTTGCCAAGTCCCGAAGCTCCGAAAAGGTTCAAACTGATCCCGTAATCGTCAAGGGTTTTCTTCTGCGCCTCATGGTTGCCGCGGACGAAATCCTCGATAGTACCGCTGCCGCCCTGCTCCTCGATAAGCTTTCTGTAGCTTTCGGCAATAGGGGAGCCGTAGCAGTCCGTACCCGAAACAAAAATAACGTTTTCCGAGCCTATCCTGTCACGGAGAAACCTTGCGTAAACGTCCGCAAAAACGAAAACGCCCCCCACATGACCGAAGTGGAGCTGCTTGTTTCCATAGGGCATTCCCCCCGTAATTACTGCCCTTTTCGGGAACGAGGGACGGTTGTCGCGGGAAGGTTTTTTATTATATCTTTTATCATTGTTTTCCATAAATTCACAACCTTTTTGATTGCTCTAATTCTAATATTGTACTACCCCCTTGAGGGGGTTCAACACAGTAAAAATATTTTGTATCTGACATAGGGGGACGCTTGCCGCAGGGCATTTCCTGCTTAGCTTAGGGTAAGGATCGCAAGGTCGCCGTTGTTGTTCTGACCTGCGTTTTTGGCTGTGTTGATGACCGTCCGCATGAGCTTTCCGCCTGTTGCGCGGACTGCTGCGTCAAACGCTGTTACAGCCTTGATAAACTTCTCGTCGTCGGCTTCGGGGGTATAACAGGTTATCATTACCTTAATGGCATTGTAAAGCGCACCGAAAAATACGAAATGATCCCAGAGATTGAAATCCGGGTCTGCGAAAGGCAGAGTAAAATTCCATACATAGCTGATAGCCACATTTTCGATATAGTGAGACTTTTCTCCCGCAGCAAGATCGGAGAACAGCTTTCTTTTGCCGATATAATTCTTTATTTCCACCATTTTCAGCGTTTCGGGACCGGATACGCCAAGATTTTTGTACACCGTGTTCAGAACGTCCTTGTACTCTGCGTTCGGTTTCACAAGGGATTTTAACAGCGAAATGCCGTCCGCAAGTGAGTATGCGGGAACAGGACGAACGTCCTTGAAGTATTTCAGCACAGGCTCGTAAGTGTTTTCGGGATTGAGGAATTCCTCAATAAACTGCGGTATAAGGTTTGGCTGACCCTTGTCGATCATGCCCTGAACAGTCTTTACCGCATAGTTCAGAAGCAGGAAGCGCTTTTCAAGATTTACCTCTCTGTTCTGGAGCACGCCCATAAAAAGTGTACGCATCTGCCAGTAATACTGAGTAACAGGGTGAGCGTCGGTAATAGCCTTGCTCTGAGCAACAAACTGCTTGCTGTGTTCATCGTCAAGAGTTACCATGCTGTAAGCAAGAGGTTCTTTGGCGTCCATAAGCTTTTTGACAACGTCGGCATTGCTGAGCATGGGAGCATACTCCACAGCATACGGCGATACCACAACGTCGCAGAATTCATCGGGTGTAAGAGGCTTGAGCTGTTCAGCAAGCTCCTTTACGATAACGGGTGATATAACAGGAAAACCCATAAAAAACTCCATTCTCGGCGGTACAGGGAAAATTTAAAAGTCGAACATGAAAGCCCTCCGCTCCGCCGTAACATGATCCCGATCATTAGATGTATATCGGGACGAGGGCAAAAACAATTATTACTATTATACCACATAATATTTTAAAATGCAATAGAAAAATACTAAAATGCCCCAATTACGGCAATTTTGAGTAAATTTGCCCAATATATTTATGAATAAAGTCGGTTGAAAATTTTACTGATGTATGCTATAATTACAATAATAATGCACCTGTGCCGACGCGGCGCGTGGCGGGAGCAAGCCGCCCCGGGGTGTATGTATTCAAAATATATAACGGAAGGATGTTTGTATTATGCTGGAAAACGCTATTGCCAACAAAAATAAATCCTTTGATTGGAAAGATATGACAAAGGCCTTGGAGAAAAACCTCTCCGCGCTCCAACAGAAGATCCGCGACCGCAAGCTTCCTGTTATTATACTTTTAGAAGGCTGGGGAGCTTCGGGAAAGGGTACGCTTATTGCCGACATGATAAAAATGCTTGACCCGCGTTTTTTCAAGGTGTACTCCACTATGCCCGCAACCGAGGCGGAACGCCGCTACCCGCTTATGAAACGCTTTTGGGAACGCATACCCGAGTACGGAATGATGTCCGTTCTTGACAGAAGCTGGTATCAGGAGCTTGCCATTGCAAAAATGGAGGACGGTATAACCGACGAGGAGTACGCCCGCAGAGTTAATTCCGTGAACACCTTTGAGCGTCAGCTTTCCGACGACGGATACCTTATAATAAAATTTTTCCTGCACATCTCCCAAAAGGAGCAGAAAAAGCGTTTCCTGAAGCTTAGGGAGGACAGCTCCACAAAATGGCGCGTTACCGAGCTTGACAAAAAGCGTCACAAGAATTATGCCGAATATTATAAGCAATTTGACGATATGCTCACAAAAACAAATACTCCTTATTGTCCGTGGCGTATTATCGACACCACCGACAGGAGCTTCACCCGTTTCCAGATGTTCAATATTCTGGTAAGTCAGATAACCAATGCGGTAAATACCGAGCCTGCCCCCGCGGTATTTTTGGAGGAAACGGCTCACCGTTTCCCGCTGTCGCCCTGTCAAAAGCTTGCGGACGTTAAGCTGGAAAACAAGGTTTTGCAGCCGTCAAAATATTACGACGAATTAAAGAAAAACCAAAAGGAGCTTTCAAAGCTCCACGGCAAGATATACAAGAAAAAGATCCCTGTAATACTGCTTTTTGAGGGCTGGGACGCTGCAGGCAAGGGCGGCGCGATAAAGCGCGTCTCCTACGCTCTCGACCCCCGCGGTTACGAGGCTGTACCTGTTGCAGCTCCCGATAAGAGGGAACTTAATCACCATTATCTGTGGCGGTTCTGGAACAATTTGCCCAAAAGCGGTCATATCACGATCTTCGACCGTTCGTGGTACGGCAGGGTAATGGTGGAAAAAATCGAGGGCTTCACCTCTCCCGAACGCTGTGCAATGGCGTACAGAGAAATAAACGAGTTCGAGGAGGAGCTTGTGGGCGAGGGTGCGGTAGTACTTAAATTCTGGATGCAGATAGATAAGGACGAACAGCTCAAACGCTTCAACGACAGGCTCAACACTCCCGAAAAGCAATGGAAGATAACCGACGAGGACTGGCGCAACCGCGAAAAGTGGGACGCTTACGAGACAGCGGTGGACGAAATGCTTATGCGAACCTCCACCGAAGCTGCTCCTTGGCACGTTATTGAAGCAAACGACAAGCTTTATGCCCGTATAAAGGTCATGAATATTGTGATCGACAAGCTTTCGGATACTATAAAAAATTCCAAGAATTAAAAATACGCAGTTTTTAAGAGTACGTTTCGGCGTACTCTTTTAATTTTTGGAAATTTCTGTTTTTGACATAAAACGTTGGAAATAAATGGTATAATTATCCTGCTATTTGACTATTTGTAATACTAATTAAGAAAGCTGGAATAATTATGAAGTTAAAGGAAAAGGTTGTAAAAGAGTCTCCCGCAGTTTCCGCTGCCGAAAAGATAGCAGGAGCCAATTCGGCGGCAGGGTTTTTTATTTCGGCAATGCTGGGCTTCCTCGCCGCAGGTACAAAGCTGGGAGGAAGCGGAGCTCCTCTTGCGTCGGCTGCTGCGGCTGTGCTTTCTCCTCCAAAGGCAGCGGCGGCGTTTGCGGGAGCAATGGTGCAGTTTCTCATAAGCGGAGGCGTGGGAAAAAATCTCACGGAGGTCATAGCCATGCCCGCGATCATTCTGTCGGGGGCGTTCCTGCGAAAATTTTTCGGCGGAGAAAAACGCCTGTCCCCCGCATTTTCGGGGATACACGCCGCCGCCGCATATCTTATATGCGGGGTCATAGCCGCCGCTGCGTACAAGCTTACAGGCGGTTTGTTCCTTGCAATAATTTTCAGAAGCATACTCTGCGGCGGCGCTGCATTTTTTTCCGCAAGCTTTTTGTCAGCCTTCAAAAAAGACCGTGCAATGACCGACGAGGTAAAAATTTCAGCGGCTGCGGTGTATGCTTTTGCAGTCTGTATGCTCTGCGGAGTAAGCTTCGGCACGTTCAATATCGGGCGCATTGCAGGCGCTTTTTTCGCGGCTGCTGCGGCGTACCGTTTCGGCAGCGGCGCAGGCGGCGTATTTGCGGCAGTATCTTCCCTTGCGGCAGGTGTTGCCGTACCGTCAATGCTTACGTCGTCGCCGATATTGATATGCTCTGCGGCAGGGGCGGGAATGTTCCGTAAAAAGGGGAGACTTGCCATATCTGTGTCCTTTATCGCAATGGGTCTGGGCGGCGCGCTTATTCTCGGTATGCCTAAGGACGGAATAAGACTTCTCGGAGACATGACGGCGGCGGCGGCGGCTTTCTGTTTTCTGCCCGACAATATTTACAGGAGCTCCATGCCGAAAACCCCGGCGGCAGCTTCCGAGACTACGCGATGTTCGGGCAGACGAATGAAGTTTGCTGCGGCTGCCGTATCGGAGGTCAGGGAAAGCTTTGACAAGGCGGCAAAAGTTCTGGACAGGAGTGAAAAGGAGCATGACATATCTTTCGAGGTTTGCGAAAAGATCTGTTCCCGCTGCAAAAGCGGGGCGTTTTGCGGCGAAAGTCCGCAGCACAGAGCCGAAGCTTATTTCCGTCCTGCGGAGGATTTTCTTGAAAAAAAGGGTTATATTACTGAAAAGGAGCTGCATAAGGGACTTGAATGCTGCCCGCATAAAAACCTGCTGGCTGAGGCCTTTACCGACATATACCGAAAAACGCAGATAGAAAAGCGTCTGAACCTTGCTGCCGCGGGTATGCGTGAGATAACCTCCGAGCAGCTTCTGGGTACGGAAAAGATGCTTGAATTTTTAAGCCGTCCGTCTGAAATTTATCCTTCCTGCGACGAGGAGCTGTCCTGCCGCATACGTGAGCTTCTTGCCGAAGCGGGGGCGGAAAAGCCCGCGTCAAACGTATTCTTTGACAGCGGCGGGAGAATATTCGCCGAGTGCTTTTACGGGGGAATGTTAAATATCGGTATGGAAGAGCTTGCCGAAAAGGTTTCAGCCGCTGCGGACAGGGATATGGACATTCCCGAAGCTGTTTCAATGGGTGAACTTACAAGGCTGTGCTTCCACGAGCCGACGGTTTTTGAAGCGGAGATAGGGCAGGCGAGGGTAAACGGCAGAGAGGGCACAAGCGGCGATTTCGGCACGGTTTTCCGAGACGGCTTCGGCAGCGTCAGCATACTGCTTTCCGACGGTATGGGAAGCGGAGCAAGAGCCGCTGTAGAAAGCTGCATGACCGTGTCGCTGATGACGAAGCTAATACGGGCGGGTCTCGGCTCGGAGTACGCAGTACGGCTGATAAATCTGCTTCTGCTTACAAAGTCGTCGGACGAATGCTTATCAACCATTGATCTGCTGACGGTAAATCTTTTCACGGGCAAATCTGAAATAGTCAAGCTTGGTGCGGCGCAGACGTTCCTCAAAACCAACGGCACGGTCAAAAATGTAGAGGGCTGGTCAACGCCTGTGGGGATCGTGAGTTCAGTAGAGATAAGCCGTCGTTTTGCACAGCTTTCGGACGGTGATGAGGCTGTAATGATTACAGACGGTATATGCGAGGACGTTTTTCCGCGTGTTCGAGAGCTTATGCTCAGCGTGGGAGTTACCGCTCAGGACTGCGCGGAAAGGATAATTGCCGCCGCCGAAAAGGACAGGGACGGAGATCTGTACCGACAGGACGATAAGACCGTGTACGTTGTAAAAATACACAAAATCGGCTGAATGCTTACGAGGATACAGCGGTTTATTTTTTGCTGTAATTGTTGTTTAATTTCACAAAATTTCACCCTAAACGTTTTAGTAAATATTGTTGTAACTGCACATATTTTGTGACAAATAATGTAAAATATGCCGTTTTATAACAGAATTGACGTTTTGTGGAATTTTAGTAGACATTTTTTATGTAAATGTTGCACAAATATACTATGTGTAATACGTCGAGATTGTAAAACTTTACTAAAAACACTTGCAATTTGATACATAGTCTGTTAAAATATAATCAAAGATAATATTAAGGAGTATTCAATATGGCAAGATCAGAAAAAAATTTCCCCGAAAGCTATAAGTTTCCGCTTCACGTTTTTCATGAGGGAACAAATTACACGGCATTTGAATTCTTCGGCGCGCATAAAGGCAAAAAAGACGGCAAGGACGGCGTCTTCTTCCGCGTATGGGCGCCCCACGCAAAATCCGTTTCAATAGTCGGAGATTTCAATGACTGGAACAGAGATAAAAACCCCATGGAAAGACTGGAGGACGAGTCCGTTTGGGAAATTTTTCTCACCGGTGTTGACCGTTATTTCACATACAAATACAGCATCGAAACTTCCCATATGAGCGTTGTTATGAAAGCCGATCCCTACGGCACTCATATGGAGACGCGCCCCAATACTGCTACCAAATATTTTGACATCGACGAGTATAAATGGGGCGACTCAAAGTGGTTCAAGGAAAGAGATTCCAAAAATATCTATAAAAATCCCATGAATATATACGAGGCGCATCTCGGCTCATGGCGCACATACGAAAACGGCGAGCCTTTCAGCTACGTTAAGTTTGCGGAGGAGATGATTCCGTATCTTAAGGATATGGGGTACACTCACCTTGAGCTTATGCCTCTTGCAGAGTACCCCTTTGACGGCTCATGGGGATACCAGATAATCGGATATTACGCGCCTACGTCACGTTACGGAACTCCCGAGGACATGATGAAGATGATAGATATGTTCCACCAAGCGGGAATAGGCGTTATCCTTGACTGGGTACCAGCCCACTTTCCCAAGGACGCCGCAGGCTTGTTTGAGTTTGACGGCGACTGCTGCTATGAATACTCCGATCCCCTTAAAAAGGAGCACGCTTCCTGGGGTACGAGAGTGTTTGATTTCGGCAGACCCGAGGTCAAGTCGTTCCTTATCTCCAACGCTGTTTACTGGATAGAAAAATTCCACCTTGACGGCTTGCGCGTGGACGCGGTAGCATCAATGCTATATCTTGACTATGACAGAAGAGAGTGGCGTCCCAACAAGGACGGCGGCAACGAAAACTATGAGGCTATCGACTTTTTAAGAGCCTTGAACACCGCTGTTTTCGGAAGAAACGGCAATATACTTATGATCGCCGAGGAATCCACCGCATGGCCACTTGTTACAAAGCCCGCTGATATCGGCGGTCTTGGCTTCAACTTCAAGTGGAACATGGGTTGGATGAACGATATGATGGACTACATGAAAATGGATCCAATTTTCCGCGCAAACAACCACGGCAAGCTGACGTTCTCGTTCTTCTACAGCTTCAGCGAAAACTATATTCTGCCTATCTCCCACGACGAGGTGGTGCACGGCAAGGCTTCGCTGTTCAATAAAATGAGCGGCAGGAGCATGGAGGAGAAATTCGCGTCTCTCCGAGCTTTCCTCGGATATATGTTTGCACACCCCGGCAAAAAGCTGAACTTTATGGGAAGCGAATTCGGTCAGGTCATCGAGTGGAACTTCAAACAGGGTCTGGACTGGCTTCTGCTTGATTACGACAACCACAAGAAAACTCTTGATTTCAGCAGAGACTTGAATAAATTCTATCTGAACAATTCACCGCTGTGGGCAAATGACGAATCATGGGAGGGCTTCTCATGGATATGTCATGACGACTATATGCAGAGCATAATCTCGTTCCGCAGGATAGATACCGACGGAAACGAAATAATCGTTGTCTGCAACTTCGTACCCGTCGCGAGAGACAATTACAAGATAGGCGTACCCTATGAGGGTACTTACGAGCAGGTATTCTCTACCGACGACGAAAAATACGGCGGTACGGGAGTTGTACAGAACGGCAAGCTCAAATCCGAGGATTATTCAATGCACGGCTATGAGCAGTCCATTACACTTGATATTCCCGCAATGAGCGTTATGTATTTCAAGTGCACTCCCAAGAAGAAGCGCACACCAAAAGCAAAGCCCGACGCAAATGCGTCCGCTGATAAAAAATCAACATCAAAGACGGCGGCAAAGACTTCCAAAACGGCTGCTTCAAAAGGCAGACCCCAAACCGCAGCCAAAGGTGGATCAAAGGAGGCGAATCCCAAAACATCTGCAAACACCTCTGCCCCCAAAAAGCGAGGCAGAAAAAAAGCTTCGGATAAGTAATTGACAGTCCGAATAATTCAGCAAAACAATCCCAATATTTAGGAGGATAATCAGAATGTATACAACCAAGAAAGAATGCGTTGCAATGCTGCTTGCAGGCGGTCAGGGAAGCCGTCTGTACGCTCTGACCCATGATATGGCAAAGCCTGCTGTTCCTTACGGCGGCAAATACAGAATTATTGACTTCCCTCTTTCAAACTGCGTCAATTCAGGTATTGACACAGTAGGCGTTCTTACACAGTATCAGCCCCTGGTGCTCCACGACTATATAGGCAACGGACAGCCATGGGACCTTGACAAGCAGTACGGCGGCGCACACTGCCTGCCTCCGTATCAGACTGCTCTCGGCGCAGAGTGGTATAAGGGCACTGCCAACGCTATTTATCAGAATATAGCATTCGTTGACCGCTACGACCCCGAATATGTTGTAATTCTTTCGGGCGACCATATCTATAAAATGGACTACAACGATATGCTTGACTTCCATAAAAAGACAAATGCCGATGCAACTATCGCGGTGCTGGACGTTCCCAAGGAGGAGGCTTCCCGTTTCGGCATTATGATAACAGACGAAAACGACAATATCGTTGACTTTGAGGAAAAGCCGAAGAACCCTCGTTCCACACTGGCTTCAATGGGTATCTACATCTTCACATGGAAGAAGCTGAAGCAGTACCTTATCGACAACGAGAATAACCCCGATGAGGACAAGGACTTCGGTAAGGCGATCATTCCCAATATGCTTAAAGCAAAGGAGAAAATGGTTGCCTACACATTCGACGGCTACTGGAAGGACGTTGGTACTCTCGACTCCCTTTGGGAAGCCAATATGGACTTGCTCAATCCCAATATCCCTATAGACCTTTACGACCCCGACTGGAAAATGTACTCCAGAAATCCCATTATGCCGCCCCAGTATATCGGTTCTGACGCTGTTATCGAGAACTCTATGGTTACTGACGGCTGCACCGTGGACGGTACAGTTGATTTCTCTATACTGTACGAGGGCGTTACAGTTGAGGCGGGAGCTACCGTTACCGACTCTATAATCATGCCCGGCTCCGTTATCAAATCGGGAGCTATAGTTGAATATGCCATAGTCGGCGAAAACTGCACAGTTGAAGCGGGCGCACAGATAGGCGCACGTCCCGAGACCGTCGAGAACAGAGACGACTGGGGAATAGCTGTTGTGGGACACAACATTACCATATCCGAAAATGCAAAGGTTCTTCCGAAGCAGATCATTTCGGAAAATATGTAAGGAGGAACTGATTTATGAGCAGTAACAGAAAAGTATTAGGTTTGATTTTTTCAAATATGCACGACGGCACTATCCCCGACCTTACCAAAGAAAGAACCATGGGTTCCGTCCTTTTCGGCGGACGCTACCGCCTTATCGACTTCCCTCTCTCCAATATGGTGAACAGCGGCGTTGACGAGGTCGGCGTTATCACAAAGTCCAACTATCAGTCCCTGCTTGACCATTTGGGAAGCGGACGCGAGTGGGATCTGGCAAGAAAGATCGGCGGACTTCACCTGCTGCCTCCTTTCAGCCATGTTCAGAGCGGTATGTACAGAGGCAGACTTGAGGCTCTCTACGGCGTTTGGGACTTTATAAAGACCTCCGACGCAGATTACGTTGTGCTTTCCGACTGCGACGTTGTTGCAAATATCGACTTTGCAAAGGTTGTTGAGTCCCACGTTGAAACAGGCGCGGATATTACAGCAGTTTACGCAAAGGACGTTGTTTCCACAGAGCAGGCTCAGCACGCTACGGTGTTCAGCATCAACGATGACAACAGAGTTGTGGACGTGCTTCTTAATCCGGTTATCAGCGGCGCCTGCAACATCTCTCTGAATATGTTCGTGCTGTCTAAGGAATTCCTTAAAAATATCGTTTTGGAGTCCGCTTCAAGAAGCCTTTTCAGCTTTGAGCAGGCTATACTTCAGGGCAGAACTCACGAGTACAAGATAATGGCGTACCGTCACGACGGCTACTTCAGCAAGATAACCTCTATGGAGACGTTCTATAAAGCAAATATGTCCCTGCTGAACAGCGAGAACAAGTCCAAACTGTTCAAGGAGAACAGACCTATTTACACAAAGGTTCGTGATAATCCTCCCGCTAAATTCGGCATCGGCGCAAGCGTTAAGAATTCTCTTATCGGCGACGGCTGTATTATCGAGGGTACGGTTGAAAACTGCGTACTCTTCCGCGGCGTAAAGATAGGCAAGGGCGCTGTTGTCAAGAACGCTATCCTTATGCAGGATACCAATATCGGCAGCAAGTGCGACATCAACTATGTCATTACCGACAAGAATGTAAAGATCAGCGACATGAGACTTCTCACAGGCTCACAGAATTACCCGCTGTTTTTGGGCAAAGGCGCAGTGATTTAAAGCTGAACTGAATTTTAAGGAGAGATCGGGAACGTCCGCCGGAATTTCGGAGACAGGCTTCCGGTCTCGTCCTATGAACTACTAAAAATAGAAAGGTAAAAGGTATATTATTATGAATATTTTATATGCTGCTTCCGAAGCTGTTCCCTATGCTGCTTCCGGCGGACTCGCCGATGTAGCAGGCTCGCTGCCACGCGCTCTTAACGCTGCCGGACAGGATTGCCGCGTAGTTCTTCCCCTTTACAAAAACACAAAGCCCGAGCTTCGCGCAGGACTTGAATTTATAACCAACTTCACAGTTGACGTAGGCTGGAGAAAACAGTACTGCGGAGTTTTCAAGGGCGTTGCAAACGGAGTTACTTATTATCTTCTCGATAATGAATACTATTTCGGCAGAGACGGTCTGTACGGCTTTTATGATGATTGCGAGCGTTTCGTGTTCCTCTCCAGAGCCGTTATGGAAATGCTGAAGCATATCGGCTGGAAACCCGACGTCATCAACTGTAACGACTGGCAGACAGCCCTCGTTCCCGTGTACTATAATGTTTTCTATAAGTATCAGTACGGCTACGACAACATCAAGACCGTGTTCACGATACACAATATTCAGTATCAGGGCAAGTACGGCATGGAGGTGCTGAACGAGGTTCTGGGCATACCTATGTACCACACAAAGCTGCTTGAATACGATGGCTGTGTAAACCTTATGAAGGGTGCGTTTGAGTGCGCCGATAAGATAACAACGGTTTCACCCAGCTATGCTTGGGAAATCCTTGACCCATGGTACTCCCACGGTCTGGACAGAGCCTTGGTCAACAAGCAGTATAAGCTTTGCGGCTTCCTGAACGGTATCGACGTTGATACCTTCGACCCCGAAAAGGATCCGCTGCTCACAAAGAATTTCTCCGTTAAAAACCTTAAGGGCAAGGCGGAGTGCAAAAAGGCGCTGCTTGAAGAGCTGCACTTGCAGGAGGGCGACGAGCCTGTTATCGGTATAATCACCCGTTTCGTTTCCCACAAGGGTATCGACCTTATCAAATATGTCTTTGAGGATATGCTGAACCTCGGCTATAAGTTTGCAATTCTCGGTTCCGGCGAAAAGATTTACGAGGACTTCTTCAAGGAAATGGCATGGAGACACCCCGACAGAGTAAGCGCGACGATCGGTTTTCTCCCCGACCTTGCAAGAAGGATATACTCCTCTGCGGATATGTTCCTTATGCCGTCACAGAGCGAGCCTTGCGGACTTGCGCAGATGATATCGCTTAGATACGGAACAATACCTATAGTCCGTGAAACAGGCGGTCTCCGCGACAGTATCCGAGACGCAGGCGGCGAAAACGGAAACGGCTTCACATTCAAGACCTACAACGCTCACGATATGCTGGACGCAACACGCCGTGCAAAGGAGCTTTATGATAATAAGGACGAGTGGAAAAAGTTGGTTATAGCTGCAATGAAGAACGACTATAGCTGGGCAGTTTCCGCAGAGCTTTATATGGGTCTTTACCGCGAGCTTGCAGGACAGAACTAAATTAAATAAAGTAATTCAGCCGCTGTGCATTTTGCACGGCGGCTTATTTTTTTGCGGGATTTTGTTGAAAACAGCCGGAATGTGTGGTATAATAAAAACGGGAGGAATGATATATGGAAAATGTGAGCGTATTAAATACTATAGCAAAAAATATAATAGGCTATGACGGAATAATTTTTATTTTTGCCGTTATTACCTTTTGGGTGTACATAAAAACTGAAATTGAAAATAAAAAGCTGTTAAGCTATTTCGACGAGCTTACGGTAAAAAGAAAGGAAAATGACCGAAAACCCGAGACATTGAAAAAGCCTGAAAAAATTTCCGAGGCTGAACTTATGGAAATTCACTTTAAGCAGGATAAATTTTACGGATTTTTTGTAAATATTGTTTCGATTTTCCCTCTTTTGGGAATGATAGGTACTGTTCTTGCCCTACTTAGCTTAGACCTGTCCGCAGATAACGGCAGCATAACAAATAATTTTTTCGGAGCATTGACGTCCACATTCTGGGGAGCTGTTTTCGGCGTGGTATTTAAGCTTGCAGACAGCTCTGTAAGTACCAAAATTGAAATGGCAAACGAAAAATATAATATAGGTATCCAGCGTAAAAATCTTGATGAAACGGAAGAAAATGGTGAATGTGATGAAGCGTAAAATATCTTTGGACTTTACCTCGCTGCTTGATATTACAATGATAATCCTTTTTTTCTTTCTGATAAATTTTAAATTTTCCGTGGACGATATCAAGGAAGAGGCCTCCGAGCAAATGGAAGCCGCTGCCGCACAGTCCGAGCAGCTTGAATCCGACAGGCAAAAATTAGAGGATGAAAAAGAGGACTGGCAAAAGCAAGCGATCGCAGAGCTGGAAAAAATACGCGAAACAGACGAAAAAGCCGCGGATAATATGCAGGCTTTGCTTGATTTTAAAAACGGTCATTTTATAAGCGCCGAACTGGAAATAAACAGGGAAAATATCTGGAAAATGACTGTATACAGGGGAGAGACCGAGATAGGAACGATTTCCTCGGCAAACAGTACGGATATTACCGACGAGTTTGTTACCATATTAAACCGTGAAAAATTTAAAAAGGACGACGTTATAATCGGCGTTTTCAAGTACAATAAAAAAAGCTACGGCTCCAGATATGCAAAAAATATTATTTTTAAGGAACTGAAAGAAGCGGAGTATAATTTTACAAACCTATATCTGGCGGAGGCTGCATACACCGCAGATGTGTTATGAGGTGATGTTGTGAGAAAAAAATTAAAGGGTCTGGTCGGTACTGTGGTAGTGGTCGTGCTGGCTGCCGCAGTTGGATTTGCAGGCGGCGTCGGAGTCGGAATATGGCTGAGCGGACGCGGCGGAAATATCGGCGATAACGAGGCTGTTCAGGCTGACGCAACAGTTACCGAAGAAATTACGGAAACTACTACAGAAACTACGACCGAAATGACAACTACCGTTCAAAATTCAAGTTTTGTTGAGGTAATTATAGACGGCGATACATATTTATACAGCGGTAAAATTTTTGATCTTGACGAGCTTATTGCCGAAATCACCAAAAACGGGAATACTTTGGAAGTAAGAATATCATTCAGCGACACCGCCACACAGTACGCTTATGAGGAGCTTATAAAAAAGTTTAAGGAAAACGGCATTGTGTACACAGAAAATAATCAATAAATATATAATTATGTAATAATTTTCCCGCCCCCTTGAGGGGGCTTTTTGTGTAAGGTATATAACCTTTTAACATTGGGGGTGACACCGCCCGCGGGGGCTTCCCCGCCTTTGTGCATATTGCCTTTAATAATGCAAATTTTTTGCCATTTTTCATTTTGTTGTCTATTGACGAAAATTTTCGGAAATGATATAATTAAATTCGGACTTGAAAAATTGGTTTGGAAAACGTTGCCATAAATTCCTGCAAAATTTTTGTACAAAAGCAATGAAAGGAGAAGCGTTTCGCATTTTTGGGGAGCGCAAAATGACAAAATGGTATTTGCCGATCTGCTTTTCATATATGTGTTTCTTCCCGCGGTCATAATTTTTTATCTTATCGCAAGAGGCTGTGACGCAATTCTCGCCAAACAGCGCCGCAGAAACCGCAAGCTGGGTATTATGTTCAATGAAAACCCTGTTATGAATATCGGCTTGATGGCTATTTTACTGATATTTTATGTTTTGGGTAAGCCGGCTGTGTCGGCGGTCATGCTTGCCCTTATTTTGCTGTACTCATTCGGCGCAGAGGTCAACGAAAACCCTTTTGCAAACGCCGTGCTGATTATTTTTTCGCTTATATTTTATGCATGGGGCGAGCCTATGTATATCGTCCTCATGCTTGTCAGCGTGATGATAAATTACGTTGTCGGACTTATGATAGACCGCGGCAGTACCCGTTCCAAAGCGGCGTTGGCGGTGGGTGTAATTCTGAATATCGCAATAATCTGCGTGTTCAAATATTCGGGATTTATTGCCGCAAATCTTAACGCGTTAGGTCTGAATATTGATGTGCCGGAAATAAATCTCCCCATTGGAATAAGCTTTTATACATTCCAATCGCTTTCTTATCTTGCGGACGTTTACTACGGCAAGGTATCCGGACAGCGGAGTATGTCGGGGCTTCTGCTATATATTTCCATGTTTCCTCAGCTCATTGCGGGACCTATCGTCCGCTATACCACAATTTCCGAGGAAATAAATACCAGGAGCATATCTCTTTCCGATGTTTCGGAGGGGTCTTTCCGCTTTTTGGTAGGTCTTGGCAAAAAGGTTATTCTTGCCAATCAACTCTCGGTACTTAGTTCCCATTTTTTGGACAGTGATTTCAGCGGACTGTCTATGGCGGGCGCATGGATAGGAATAATTGCCTATACCTTCCAAATATATTTCGATTTTTCGGGATATTCCGATATGGCGATAGGTTTGGGACGCTGCTTCGGCTTTGAGTTTGACGAAAACTTCCGTTATCCATATATCAGCGCAACGATAACCGACTTCTGGCGCAGGTGGCATATTTCCATGGGGTCGTTTTTCAGGGACTATGTTTATATTCCCCTTGGCGGAAACCGCCGTCATCAACCCATTAACATAATTGTTGTGTGGCTGCTGACAGGTCTTTGGCACGGTGCAAGCTGGAATTTTGTTATATGGGGACTTTATTTCGGAGTTATTCTCATAATTGAAAAATATACCATTATAAAAGCGCAGGAGAAAATACCGCGTTTGTTTCTGCACATTTACAGTATGTTTATAATCGTGTTCGGCTGGGTGATATTCTATTTTGAGGATTTCGGCAGACTTGGCGGCTTTATAAAGGTACTTTTCGGCGCGGGCACAGCTCCAAAGTGGGATATAATAACCCGCGGCGAGCTTACGGGAAACCTTTATTTGCTTATACTTGCGGTGATATGCTCACTGCCGCTCGGCGAGCTTATCGAGGATTTTTACAACCGCTCAATGGCAAAGGGCGGTGCGGCGGCTCTTACAGTCTGCAAATCGCTGTGCGCCGTTGTGCTTCTTGCGGTAAGCACCCTGCTGCTTATCGGTGATACAAACAATCCGTTTTTATATTTCAGATTTTGATATAGGAATTTCCCGATTGGAACATTTTGCTTGTAAACATAAAACCGCGAAGGGAGAATAAAATATCTGTCATGTCAATGAATTTGAAAATAAACCGCTATGATACCAAAAAGGAAAAACGCCGCAAGGTCTCCGACGTGATATATGTGGTGATAACCATGACGCTTTTTGCAGCCGTAGGAGTTTCCATGCTTATTTTTCCAAGAAGCACCGAGTCGGAGCTTGAAAAGCGGGAGCTTGCAAAGTTCCCTAAGTTTTCTCTGCAAAGCTTTGCAAGCGGAGAGTTTACACATTCTTTGAATACGTATTTCAGCGACACAGTGCCGTATAGGGACGATCTTATGGTAATTTCCTCCATGATAAGGAATATGACAGGCTTTCGCATGAACGATATAAAGCTCCATAATGTTACCGTTGCCGAAAATATCCAAACAGAGCCTCCCGCGACGATCCCTGCTGTAACCGAAGACTTTAACGAAACGCCAATGCAGGACGTTGAGGAATTCTCATTTAACGCTCAGACAACAGTTACCGAAAAAGACAATATGACCCAGGAGCCGTTTTCTGAAATAACAACTTCCGAAAACGCAGAGGGCATTGATATGGACGATACAGTAAATATAACCAATAACGGAATTGCCGTTGTTGGAACACGCGCGCTCATGCTTTACGGCGGCAGCTATACCGTTGGTGAAAATTATGCAAAGGTTGTCAGCGAATATAAAAAACAGCTTGGAAATAATGTAAATGTATACTGCATGGTAATTCCAACCTCCGTTGAGTTTTACTGTCCGGAAAGCATAAAGGAGCTTACGTCCTCACAGCTTGGCAACATCAACAATATTTATTCCAATCTTAAAAACGGCGTTAAAGCAGTTGACGCGTATACTCCACTTAGTCTGCACGTCAACGAGCCTATTTATTTCAGGACGGATCACCACTGGTCGTCCTTGGGCGCATACTATGCCGCAAAGCAGTTTGCCGATACAGCGGAGGTGCCATTTGCAGACCTGTCCGAGTACGATGAAAAGGTGGTTGACGGCTATGTGGGAACAATGTACGGCTATTCAGGCGATATCGTTATCAGGAACAACCCTGAGGATTTTGTGTACTACGTGCCGAAAAACATTGAGTATACCACAACCTACCATAATTATATTCTCGGTGAGAACAACATTATAACAGGTATGCAGGAACCGTATGACGCAAGCTTTTTCATTGATTTTTCAAAGAATAAATCCATGCTGTACGGTACGTTTATGGGCGGCGACGCCAAAATCACCCATGTAAAAACGTCTACGAAAAACGGCAGAAAGCTTGCCATTTTTAAAGACAGCTACGGCAATGCACTGCCTCAGTTCCTGTTCGGCTCATTTGAGGAAATTTTTGTATTCGACATGAGGTTTTTCACATACAATGCCATTGATTACATCAAGGAAAACGGCATAACCGACCTGCTTTTTGCAAACAATGCGTTCCATGCAACAACAAAGTCCACGGTAACGCATTACGAAAGCTTTTTGACGCAAGGCAGAGCGGCGGAGACTGAAACGTCGGTTACAACAACATCTCCTCCTGTTCAGGGAATTGCGCCGATAACGAACGTTCCCGCAACAAGTCCGACCGTGAGCGTTCCGCCTGTAACTGCCGCACCTGTTACAACAACTGCCCCTGTCGTGACTACAGTTCCTTCTGCACCGACAACGGTAACAACGACTGTCCCCACAACGACTGCAGCGCCAGCCGCTGCGACATCAGCGCAGACTACTGCGTCAAAGCCTAAGACGGAGACCACGGCTTCTTCAAAAACAACGTCAAAGCCTAAGACGGAGACTACGGCTTCTTCAAAAACAACGACTAAGCCTAAAACGGAAACTACAGCTTCTTCCAAATCAAAGCCAAAGACGGAAGCGTCGGCTAAACCCGAAACAACGGCAAAAAAGCCTGCGGAGACAACTGTTCCCACAAATACGTCGGGTACTGATAAGGAGGTAATTGCTGACTGATTTTGCCAATTGAATATATCAGTCCCTCACGAATAAAATAATTTTGGGGATTGCAAAAAACTAAGAAAGGATCGTTATATTTATGAAGTTCAGAAAAATTATTACAGCAGCAGCCGTACTTACGGCTTGCGCACTTATACTGACCGCCTGCGGAAAGGACAGCACCGAGGAGACAACTTCCGCGCCCGATTCCGAAACGGAGACCTCTTCAGAGACCCCCGCAGAGACAACAACGTCTGAAAATACCGAAACAACAACGGAAGATATTCCGGAGGATACTCCCGAAGATGTTCCCGCAAACGATGACGCCGTAGACGAGGATGTTACGGACGGTGAGACTGCCCCGAACGCTTTGCAGCCCATTGCCGACGCCGCTCTTGCTGTGGGTGAATGGCCTGCGCTTTGGGAGGTTGCCGATCCAATGCTTATTTCCGACTATTTTTTGCTGGACGCTTCAAATGAAAATTATCAAAATTTGCTGATACTTCAATGTCCCATGAGCGCAAACATGACGGAGATCATTCTCATTCAAGCCGATGACGTTTCTGCCGCCAAGGCAGACCTTGAAGCCCGTCAGAAAAAAGCACAGGATCAGGACGCTTTCTATCCCGACGATGTTGAGCGCGCAGGCGCGTCGATCGTTGGCACAGAGGGGGATTACGCTTACTTCCTTATGGGCGACAATGCTTCAACAGCAGAGACAGAAATTGTTAATTATATCAAAAATATGTAATTATTTAAGCGAAAAAAGCTCGGAAACTTGCTGCTTACGGCAAGTCTCCGAGCTTATTTTTATGTTTTGAATATTATACTAATTTGCGACTAAAAAGCGTGTAAAAAATCATGCAAAAATTTGCGTGTGTGATTTTTGTGCAGATTTTTTACCTACGCTTTTAGGAGCAAATTAGTATTATAATCTGCACTTAAAATCCTCATACCCGAAGCTTTTGACGGTCTTGCACGTTCCGTCCGATTTGCACCAAACGATAGCGGGCAGCGGCATACCGTTGAACGTGTTGTTTTTTACCATGGAGTATATTGCCATGTCGCAAAAAACAAGCCTGTCCCCGACATTCAGCGGCTCGTCAAATGAGTAGTCACCGATAATGTCTCCCGCAAGGCAGGTGGGGCCGCCCAAACGGTAGGTATAAGGCTTCTCGTCCGGCATACCCGCGCCGATAATGTTGGGACGGTAGGGCATTTCCAGCACGTCGGGCATATGGCAGGCAGCCGAGGTGTCCACAATTGCAAGATTCATGCCGTTTTTGAGGGTGTCAAGAACTTCCGTCACCAAAAATCCTGCGTTAAGCGCCACCGCCTCCCCCGGTTCGAGATAGACCTGTACGCCGTACTTTTTTTTCACCCTGTCAATAATTCCCACAAGCTTTTCTATGTCGTAACCGTCGCGGGTAATGTGGTGTCCGCCGCCGAAATTCAGCCACTTTAAATTGTGGAAATACTTGCTGAATTTTTCCTCAACAACAGCAATAGTACGCTCCAAAACGTCCGCGCCCTGCTCGCACATTGTGTGGAAATGCAAACCGCTTATACCTTTGGGGAGCGTGTCGGGGAACTCCGCCAAAACCGTCCCCAAACGAGAATTTTTGAAACATGGATTGTAAATATCCGTCTCAATTTCCGAGTATTCGGGGTTCATTCTGATACCGACTTCAATGTCCCGACCGCTTTTCAGAATGTCGGGATAAAACTTTTCATACTGTGCAAAGCTGTTAAAAACAATGTGGTCGGCAACGGTAACAATTTCCTCAAATTCACTTTTTTTGTAAGCGGGGGAATAAACATGTACCTCCCTGTCGGGCATTTCCTCACGACCGAGACGAGCCTCAAACAAGCCGCTTGCAGTAGTTCCCGACAGATACTCGCCTATGAGCGGATATACGCTGTACATAGAAAAAGCCTTTTGTGCAAGCAGTATTTTGCAGCCTGTTCTGTCCTGCACCGATTTCAGGATTTCCAGATTTTTTTTCAGCAAAGCCTCGTCCACAACGTAGCAGGGCGTGGGCAAGGTTGATATGTCAAAATTCAGCATTTCAGTTCTCCTTAGAAATATTTTTACGGTAAATTCGGCTGACACCGCCGTAAATATCGTCACGGCTTTCGATGTAGGAAAAACCGTATTTTTCGTACAGTCCGACATGATCTGTGCAAACAAAAATTGGGGAAATACCGTTCTCTGCGGCAATCTCCTCACAGCGGCGTATCAGCTTACCCACGTGCCTGTGTCCCCGATATTCGGGAAAAGTATAGACAAAGCCTATCCAAGGCGTAAACTCGCAGTTATCAAAGCTGTCCCGCTCGGTGAGCGTCACAAAGGAAACAAGCTTGTCCCCATCGGTAAGGAGCAGCAGCGTACCCTCGCCGAGGTTATCGTGAAAGGATTTTTCCTCGATAAACCGCGCAAGGGTTTCCGAAGCGCGCCAGTCGCTTTTTTTGATCTCCGCAAGCCAGTGGTCGGGCTTGTCAGATTTAAAATAGTCAATAATTTCCATAAATTACTCCTTGTCAACGATCTCAATATTTTTTAGCTGACCCTCTAAATTGGCTTTTACACCGTCGCGGTACTCCTGCCGAAGAGCCGCCTGCTCGGCTTTTTCCGCCTCGGTAAGTCCCTCCGCGGTGCGGGACTTTCTCGCCAGCTCGTTTATCCTGTCAATTTTTTCCTTAGTCATTTCGGTACTCCTTTTCTAATTTTTGTAAATACTCGTCCGCCTCTTGTCTTGTTTTAAAAATTATAATATTTTTCCCGCTGTACTTATCCAGCATTTGGTATATTTCAGGCAGCTTTTCATTGGGGAAATCCACTATCCATTGGCGGAATTCCTCGTCCAATTCCTCCTCGACCCAAGGCATATCCTCACGCTTTTTGCCGACCCTCGCCGCAGCACCCGACAGACAAACGTCCAACGGGAAGTCCAAAAGAAACACCGTGTCGCACTTTTCCAACCGAAATTCAATTGTGCGCTGATAGTTGCCGTCTATTATCCATTTGTCTGTACTTAAAATTTCGGACAACCGCCCGTCAAACTCCTCACGGGAAACGGTCGTCTTATCGGGCTTATGATTTATCATATCAAGATAATAAAGCGGCAAATCAGTTATGTCCCGTAATTGCCGAGAAAAGGTGCTTTTACCTGAACCGGGACTGCCTATCACAATAATTTTTTGAAACATAACCGTCAACCTCCCCGAAAAAACAAAGGCGGGAGCAAAACATCGCCGTGATGCCTGTCCCGCCCTGAATTTCAATATTTGCTGCTTGCGCTTACTTAGAAATAAGTGCAAGAGTATCCCTTGCAATAAGCAGCTCCTCATTGGTAGGAACTACCCAAACCTCCACCTTGGAGTCCGCCGTGGAGATTTTTTTCAGCTCGCCGTGGATTGTCTTATTAAGCTCATTGTCAATTTTAATTCCAAGGAAATCCATATCCGCACAAACGCCCTCACGTACCTCGGAGGCGTTCTCGCCGATACCGCCTGTGAACAGAACAGCGTCCAGACCGTTCATTGCGGCAGCGTAAGAGCCGATATACTTCTTGATCTCATACTGGAGCATTTCGGAAACCAGTTTCGCTCTCTTGTCACCGTGAGCAGCCGCGCCTGAAATGTCCCTGTTATCGGAGGAAACGCCGGACACGCCGAGGAAACCGGATTTCTTGTTCATGTAGTCGCTCATTTCCTTAGTAGTAAAGCCGTGCTTTTCAGCGACAAAGGTTACTGCGGATGGGTCAACGCTTCCCGTTCTTGTACCCATTACAACGCCGTCAAGAGGAGTGAAGCCCATTGATGTGTCAATAGATTTGCCGCCCTCGATAGCGGTAATGGAAGAACCGTTGCCCAAGTGACAGGAAACTATCTTCAAGTCCTTTATATCCTTGCCCATAGCTTCTGCAAGAGCCGCTGAAACAAATCTGTGGGAAGTGCCGTGGAAACCGTATTTTCTTACATGGTACTTCTCGTAATCCTCGTAGGGGAGACCGTACATATAAGCCTTTTCGGGCATTGTCTGGTGGAAAGCGGTGTCGAAAACAACAACCTGCGGAACGTTTTCGGGGAGTACCTTTTTGCAAGCCCAAAGCGCAAGAGCGTGAGGGTGGTTATGTACGGGAGCAAGATCCTGCAAATCGTCGATCTGCTGAATGACCTCGTCGGTAACAAGAGTAGTCTTGTCGAAAACTTCCGCTCCCTGTACTATCCTGTGACCTACCGCAGAAATCTCGTCCATTGACTTGATAACGGAGGCGTCCCCCGTTGTGAGGACTTCCACAAGCTTCTCAAAAGCCTCGGTGTGAGTGGGAAAATCGCAGTCCGCATCAACAGTTCTGCCGTCAAAGGTTTTGTGGGCAATGTGACCGCCAATACCGATCCTGTCGCAGTTACCCTTAGCGATAACGCTTTCGTCGTCCATGTTCAGGAGCTGATACTTAAGTGAGGAGCTTCCTGCGTTTACTACAAGAATTAACATAAAAATTCAGACCTTTCTTTTTTATTCAAAAAAATTCCGAAAACATTATACCACTTTTCACAAGAAAAATCAAGGGGCAATTGTATTTTTCGGCAAAATTAATATAAATTTACCGAAATAATGTACCATAGAAAATAAAACCCTTGCCAAATGGAAATAAATATGGTATAATATTATGAATTAACAAAAGCGGAGGAATTTAAACTGATGAAAACTTACGGAATTATTTGTGAATACAACCCGTTCCACAACGGTCATATTTACCAAATTGAGGAGACCCGCAAGCAGGGCGCGACACATATCGTTGCAATTATGAGCGGAAACTACGTTCAGCGGGGTGACGTGGCTATGATAGATAAGTACGCCCGTGCAAAGGTCGCTGTAAACAACGGCGTTGACCTTGTTATAGAAATGCCTGTGGTGTACTCGCTTTCAAGCGCAAACTTTTTCGCCCGCGCAGGCGTTATGATGCTGGGCGCTTTGGGTTGTGTGGACGGTATCTCTTTCGGAAGCGAGTGCGGAGACATTGAGCTTCTGAAAAATGCCGCAATGGCTTCTCTTGCTATGTCCACAAAGGAAAATATGGAAGCCAAGGTCAGACCTCACATGAACGGAGGAATGTCTTTCCCAGCCGCATTGCAGCAGGCTATAGCGCTTGAAAACGGTCCTATCCTTGCGGACGTTTTCGATTCACCAAACAATGTTTTGGCGGTAGAGTACCTTAAAGCGATGAAGCTTATGGGACTTGATTTTGAGACCTTTACCGTTAAGCGCAAGGGTGCGGCTCACGACAGTTCCGAGGCTTCGGATGGTATTGCAAGCGGTACTCTGCTTCGTGAAATGATCGAGGACGGCGAGGAAATCGGCGCATATGTTCCAAAGGATATGGAAGAAGTTGTTAAGGATTATGACGATAAAAATGAGTTGGCATATTTTGACAATCTTGAAAGAGAGCTACTCTATGTGCTCCGTTCAACGATACCGCCTATGATCGCGGAATGCTCCGATGTGGACCAAAATCTGGCAAATCTTATTTTTAAAACGGGTATAGACAGCAATTCAATCGACGAGTTCATTGAAAAAGCAAGCGGAAAGCACCTTACCGCTGCGCGTTTAAGGAGAATATTGCTGAACCTTTATATCGGCACGAAAAATACCGATCTTATGATAATGCCGCCCTATGGCAGAGTACTTGCTCTTAACGAAAAGGGTGCGGAGATACTCAAAGCTGCCAAGGAAAAGGAAGAGGAAAACAAGCTTGCTATACCGTTCAGCACTTCTTTAAGCGATATTATCAAGGAGCAGAAGCCGCCGATCTTGAGATTTGCAGATATTTCCAACAGGGCGACAAATCTTTACGGACTTGCTTCAAGGGAGATACGTCCCTGCGCCGAGGAATTTACAGCGAAGATAGAAATTCAGTAAATTTTTCGAGAAAACGCAAAACGGTTACAGTCTGTAACCGTTTTGTAGCCGATTTGTAACTTTTTGGGGCGTTTTTTAACTATCTGTCATAAAGTTGTAATAATTTTTCGCAAAATGCCTATTGCATATTAGAAATTTATATGGTATAATTTAAGTAACATGATTTAGCATTACGTAAATCATTAAGTTTAATATGAAAAGGAGATATTTAAAATGAAAAAGAAAACACTGGGCAGAATTGCTGCCTTGAGTATTGCAGCTGTTACGGCTGTACCAACATTCAGCATGGTTGCAAGTGCAGACATCATTGAGGGCAATACTATAAAAATTGAGAGTACTGTTTGGAAAGTTGAAGTATATAATCCTACAACGGGTGCTCTTTTGGGAACTCGTTATTATAAGGATAAAGCTAGTGCTGATAGAGTTGCAAATTCATCTGGTACAGATGATTCAGGAAATAACTATTTTATTACACAGGCTTCATCAACATCAACTTCAAATGCATTTGACAATAAAACAGGTGTTAAATTTGATATTGACGTAAATGGACAAATTATTGTGACTTCAACTGGTCGGTATACATATAATGGTACTACATCAGGGTCATCAAATACAAATTATTATGGATATAATTATGCTACTGATAAAGTTTTTTATTCAGCGTCTACTAATAGGTATTACCCTAATCGACAGGCATACTATGCTGATTCTAGAAATAGTGGTACAACACCAACAATTTCAGATGTAAAAGGTGTTAAGTACGATTCTTCTCATCGTTACTTTAATTATATGGGAGGTTATTATACTAATGTAGAGTCTGGTAATACTGAATATATGTCACATTATGTAGGCGATGGTTATTATAATCAATATGTGATTCCTTCTGGTTATACATATGCTTCCAATACATCTTACTATTCTCCCGAAACTGGAACATGGTATCCTAATCTTGAAGCCCTTCGTGCTGCTGTAGGATATAACACAACGAACTATTCTACCAAAACTCCTGCAAGCTATAATCAGGCTTATAGTTCTGCAAATCACTATTTTAACCCTGAGGATGGTTTATATTATTCTACTTCAGGCGGTAATAGGGTATCTGTTACGTCGGGTTCTGCAACAACGTACTATCGTTATTATTCAATTGTTACAGGTAAGTATTACAATACGTATAATGAAGCGCTTACTGCTTCCGGAGGCGTTGCTTCATATGTAAGAACTATATCAAGCAACAGCAATTATTACAATGGAATATATGGTTATGATGATCCATATTACTACTATTATTACCTCCTTGGAAATAACGGTATTGCAACCACAACTAAGGACAATAGTACTGTTACTATCGGCAGATTAAAAGGTTGGACATCTGTTACAAGAACGATCAATTCCGCAAAAGCCGGAACTGCTTATACTGTAAGTATGCAGACAGAGACCGAAATTCCTGAGTCTGTGCTTAAGGCTCTCAAAGGAAAGAATGTCAGCATAAACTTTAAGTTCAGCAATGGTGCCGTATTTACACTTAATGGTAACGATATAACCAGTACGACTGCTATAAGTCCTGTTATAAGGTACGGTTCAACAAGTATTCCTACATCTCTTAAAAACAAAGCTGTAAAGGCTAACAGTGGCGTAAGCTCCTCACAGTTTACTATTAATGGCGGTTCTTTCGGAGCAGAAGCTTCTGTAACAGTTAAGTTTAATTCAAAGCGTTCAGGATGCAGTGCTAAGCTTTATCGCTATAATGCTTCAGCAAACACTCTTTCGTTGGTTTCACGTTCTGCTGTTCAGAACAACGGTCAGTGCAATTTTGACGGCGTTAAGCAGGGCGGCGAATACATCGTTGTTCTTTCATAAAACATTTTGAAAGAATTTCCATATTACTTGCGATTATAGCGATATAATATGATTGCTCAATTACAAATATAGTGGTATTATGTTAAGCGGCTGTGGATTTTATTCCATAGCCGCTTACTCTTTTATTATGTCAATAAATCCGACAAAATTCAGATAAAAGAAATATTGGGTATTTGTTAATGTAGCTTAGCTGAACGCTTGATAAAAACATAAAATGCATGGGTATATGATTAATGTGTACTCATACTGACCACCATTAAGCATAACCTCTTGCCTGTAAATTATCAGTTGTCGTTTGCGGGCGAGCAGCCGAAATATTTCACATATGAACGGTAAAATGTCGAATAATCTCCAAATCCGCAGCTTTCAGCCGCATACTGCGCCGAAGCTCCCCTGCGGATTTTTTCTTTTGCCGCCGTGAGCCGTTTTATTATTATGTATTCCCAAGGCGCGGCTCCTGTGGCTTGCTTGAATATCCTGCTGAACTGGGATGTACTCAGAAAAAATTTTTCCGCAAGCAAGGGTACTGAAATTTCTTCAAACAGATTGGCGTTCACATATGCAACGATTTTTTCCGAAAGATTTTGCGGCTCGGTATATTCCACCGAGTCCCTTTTTATATATGCGCTGTTTATAAGGTCAAGCAGCGCAAAAAAATTTACTCGGACTTTCAGTCCTTTTTCGTAATTGTCTTCTCCGCGGCAGATATCATTAAAAATATTTTCAAGACGTATTTTGTCAAGCATATAAAAATTTCCTCTGCCGAGGGGACGGTCCAAAAACGCTTTCAGAAGTCTGTGTTCGGGGTCGATACAGTCAACTGCCGAAACGGAAAAATTCAGGGCGTAACGCTCGTATCTTCCGCTGCCGAGAATACGCGCTCGGTGGGACTCGGCGGGACGCATTATTAAAATACTCCCCGGTTCAAGAGGATATCTCGCGCCCTCCACAAGATATTCCGCGTTTCCCGAAACAAAATAAAAAATCTCGCAGCGTTCATGAACGTGCATAGTAAAATCCTTATCGTCCGGCGCTTCGTTTACAGCGTATCGTATGTATAAATCTCCTGAGTTAAATTCATGCACGATATCCATAAAAATTACTCCTTTGGCAGTTTTAATTTCAGTATACCATATTATGCGCGAATTTGCAATATATAATGCTTAAATTAACAATTGAAATGCAAATTATTTTGATGTATACTGATTGTAACATAAATTTTAAAGGAGGATTTTTTATGAAATTCAAGCTTGCGGCGTTTGCCGATGAGGTGGACGGAAATCTTGACAAACAAATTTCCGCAATGATTGAAAACGGAATAGATTACCTTGAGATCCGCGGCGTGGACGGTGAAAACGTTTCCGATATTACTATGGAAAAAGCGCGGGAGATACGCCAACGGCTGGAAGCGAACGGCTTAGCTGTGTGGTCTGTCGGCTCTCCGTTCGGAAAGATAGGTATAGGGGACGATTTTGCTCCTCACCTTGAAAAATTCAAGAGGCAGATCGAAACCGCAAATATTTTAGGCGCAAAGCATATGAGGATATTCAGCTTTTACGTACTGCATGAAAATGCCGAAAAATATTCCGATGAGGTAATGTCCCGTCTGGAAAAATTCCTTGAAGCGGCGCGTGGCAGCGGCATTCTTTTGTGCCATGAAAACGAAAAGGGAATTTACGGAGATATTGCCGCTCGGTGCGGGGAAATACATAAAAATTTCCCTGAAATGAAGGCGGTTTTCGATCCCGCAAATTTCATTCAGTGCGGTCAGGAAACAAAATCCGCTTGGGAAATTCTTGCTCCGTACGTTGAGTATATGCACATCAAGGACGCCTTGTCGGACGGTTCGGTTGTCCCTGCGGGAAAAGGAGAGGGAAATATACCGTTCCTGCTTGAAAATTATGCGGGAGAGGTGCTGACGCTTGAACCGCATTTATCGGTATTTTCAGGCTTTGAAAAGCTTGAACGGGGCAGTGAAAATGCGCCTAGAAAATACTGCTACTCATCTTCGAGAGAAGCATTTGACGCGGCAGTTTCGGCATTAAAAGAATTACTTTGATAGGAGTGTTTATTATGAAAAAAATTCGTCTCGGAATAATCGGTGTCGGAAATATGGGCAGCGGACATTTGCAGAACGTGATCGACGGAAAATGTCCTAAAGTTGAGGTCACGGCTGTTGCCGACATTGACCCTCAAAGACTTGAAAATGCGCAGAAAAAGCTGCCGTCTTTGGCTTGTTTTGACAGTGCGGAAAAAATGCTTGACAGCGGTCTTATTGACGCCGCGCTTATTGCCGTACCCCATTACGACCACCCCACCTACGCGATAGAGTGCTTCAAAAGAGGTATTCACGTTCTTACCGAAAAGCCCGCAGGCGTGTACGCGCGGCAGGTTCGGGAAATGAACGAGGCAGCTGAAAAGGCGGGAGTAAAATTCGGTATAATGTTCAATCAGCGGACAGACCCCATTTACAAAAAGGCTCGCGAAATAGTGCAGAGCGGCGCTCTCGGAAAGCCAAAAAGACTGGTTTGGATCGTCACAAACTGGTATCGCACACAGGCTTATTACAATTCGGGAAGCTGGCGCGCCACATGGAACGGCGAGGGCGGCGGTGTGCTGTTAAATCAAGCACCCCACAATCTTGATCTGTGGCAATGGATATTCGGTATGCCCAAAAGGATACGGGCATTCTGCGCTGCGGGAAAGTACCACAATATTGACGTTGAGGACGATGTTACGATTTACGGGGAGTACGAAAACGGCGCAACTGCAACGTTTATTTCCACCACGGGAGAAGCCCCCGGCACTAACCGTCTTGAAATTTCGGGCGACCTTGGCAAGCTTGTTCTTGAAAACGGAAAGCTGAAATGGTGGAAGCTTAAGGTACCCGAACGTGAATTTTGCTTCACATCAAAGGAGGGATTTTTGTGTCCCGAAACAGAGTATGAGGAATATTCCGAGGACGCTCCCGACGGACATTCAACCGTCCTTGAAGCCTTTGCCGAAGCTATTCTCGACGGTACGGAGCTTATTGCCGACGGTCGCGAGGGACTTAATTCCCTGTCAATTTCAAATGCTGCATATTTGTCCTCGTGGACTGATGATTGGGCGGAGATCCCCACAGATGAAAAGCTGTTTGAGCAGCACCTTGCGGAGCTTTGCAAAAATGAAAATATTGAAAAGAATACCCCTCAGAATTCCGACACGGAAAATGCTCTGAACGAACGCTGGAAGGTAAGATGGTAAAAAATGAACGTTTTTGCACTTATGCTCACCGTGACCTGCTGTTACACAATATCGTCCCTAAGCGATAAATATGCCGCATCGACCGCAAAGCTTTCGGGAAATGAATTTACCTTTTTGATGTGTTCGTCAATGTCGGTTTTTCTTGCTCTGAGCCTGCCTTTTCAGGAAATTTACTTTGATTTTTCTCCGCAGGCTTTTGCGGCGGTGCTGTTTATTGCCGCGTGTAAAATGATTGAATTCCAGACAAGCGTATTGGTGCTTAAACAGCTTTCGGCATTTGAGCTTAAAGCGTGGTTGGGAGTAAATCTGTTCGTTTCCTATTTGACCGATATTTTGTGCGGCGCAAATGCAAGCATTCCGAAATTTATTTTTATTGCAGTTACGGTATGTGGGCTTGTTTTTATAGCAAGGTCGGGAGCTGACAAAAAGATAAATTACCGCCAAATCATTGTTCCGCTGGTACTGTATCTTGCCTCAAAATTCAGCTACGGACTGGTAATAAAAAGCTTTTCGGAATACGCTTCCTCCACAATGCAGCTTTTGCCCGCGCTTATAATTATTTCGGTAATAACAATTCCCAAAGCGGCGCCAAAAAACATATTCCAAAAAAATTCTAAGGGCGCGGTAAAGGTCATTCTTGCGAGAATACCAAATACTATAGGTATGCTTGCCGAAAATGCGGTAATTTCAATAAGTTTTTCGGATTACGCGTTTGTACAGCCGATGATCCTTGTAACGCTGTTCGCGATAGGTCTGATACGAAAAGAAACATATTCAAGGCTGAATTTGATCGGCAGTATAATTTGCGTTATCGGTGTTGTTGCATTTCAGCTTTACGGGAATTGATATAATTGCTTGAACAGTGCCGAAAATTTCGGCTGTAGTGAGAAAAATAAAAGGACTGCGTAGATTTTCTATGCAGTCCTTTTAAATTTAACCGAATATTTTGTATATCAAATACTTTTGAGTTTCTAAAAAATATGATAGTAAACAGCGGCGGTAATATTGTAAAAAATAATTGAAGCAGCAGCCATATATTAAAACATAGTAAAACGCAAAGCTAATCACCGTTTTAGAAATTCTCGCCATGGTTTTCATGATAAAACACATATTTGTACTGCTCCGCAATGGATTTCACACCGCCGTCTCAACGATTTTTTGTAAATATATGTATGAGCAAACCATTTCACGCTGTCATTTTATTTGCTTTTGTATGGTTTCCATTGCCGAGCTGCGATGACTTTCGCGTAAAATTTCCGAAACCTATTGATTTTATGGGAATTTTGCTGTAAAATAATAGATATATTATCCTTTAGTATTATTATATTTTTTGGAGGTTTTTTCTATGGCTTGCTTTAATTTGGCTGCTGTTTTTACAGACCACATGGTTTTGCAGAGAAACAAAAATATCAACATATGGGGCTGCGCTTACACCGCAACCGATGTTACCGTGGAGCTTTGCGGGAAGTCCGTCACCGTCCGCGCCGAAAGCGGAAAGTGGAAAGCTGTTCTGCCGCCAATGGAGGCGGGAGGTCCTTACGAGCTTAAAGTTACCGACAACAGTGGCGGGGAGACAGTACTCCATGACGTTATGATCGGCGAGGTTTGGCTTGCGGGAGGACAGTCCAACATGGAGCTTGAATTGCAGAACGCCCTTAACGGAAAGGAAGTTCTTGCAAATATCAAGGACGTGAACGTGCGGTTCTACTACACTCAAAAAATTGCATATATTGATGATTATTTCCATTTTGCGGAACGGAACGGCAGTTGGAGTGTTGCCGCTCCCGATACCGCTGCGAATTACTCCGCTGTGGGGTATTACTTTGCACGGAAGCTTGCTGCTGCACTTGGCGTAACCGTGGGAGTTATCGGCTGTAACTGGGGAGGGACTTCCGCCTCCAACTGGATAAGCCGCAAGGCTCTGGAGCAGGACGCTGACACCAAAACATATGTTGACGAGTACGATAAAGCAATGGAAGAAAAAACCATGGAGGGCTACTTAAAGGAGCTTGCGGAATACGAGGAATGGCACAATGAGTGGCAGCCCAAGATAAACGAATATTACGCGAATACGCCAAATCCAACATGGGAGGGCGCGCAGGAGTATGCGGGTCCATGCCGTTGGCCAGAGCCAATGGGACCCAGATCGCAGTTCCGTCCCGGCGGGCTTTATGAGACTATGATAAGCAGGATATGTCCCTATACGCTGGCGGGATTTATATACTATCAGGGCGAAAGCGACGACCACAAGCCGGACACATACTACAAGCTTTTCAAGGCGCTTATCGAGCAGTGGCGCACCGATTGGGAGGACGACCGTCTGCCGTTTATTTTCGTTCAGCTTCCCATGTTCATGAACGAGGGTGACGAGGATTTCAAGCACTGGTGCAAGATCCGCGAGGCGCAGATGAGGGTACACCAAACCACGGCAAACACAGGCATTGCGGTAATTCTTGACAGGGGTGAGTTTAACAACATTCACCCTATCGACAAAGAACCTGTTGGCGAACGTCTTGCGTTGCAGGCTTTGTATCATGTGTACGGCAAAATTTCCGCGGACGAGGCTTACGGGGCAATTTATAAGTCCCACGAGTACACCGACGGCGGTATTATGCTGACATTTGACCATGCGGGGGACGGCTTCGAGCTTAAAGGCGAAAAGGCTCTCGGATTTGAAATTGCGGGCAAGGATAAAAAGTATCACCCTGCGGACGCATGGTTCAAGGGGGACAAGATATTCGTACGTTCCGCAGAGGTTGCCGAGCCTGTTTATCTGCGTTATAATTGGACTAACTACGGCGAGGTGACTGTGTTCGGCAAGAACGGTATTCCTCTTGCGCCATTCCGCACCTCACGTAACGACAAGGCTGAGCCTTGACCCCTGTTATACCCCAACGTTGGAAACGAGTACACTGAACTTTATCAAGCCCCTATAAAGGGGCAGGGTACAAATTACAACTCTGATTTGTTTTTTGCGGGGACGGGTAGCTGTCCCCAGCAAAATTATTTTTGAAAGGAACCGTTATGGGCGGAAAAGTTGAAAACAGCACAAAACAGCGTGATATATTCAACCGTGAGCTTGAAAATCTTACCAAAGACAGAGCTGTAAGCGGTGTACTGCTTACAGGCTCTGCTGCTTGCAGCTGTGCTTCGGAAAATTCAGACGTGGACATTATTGCGCTGTGCGGCAGGCATTGCTTTGAAACCCATTTTACCGACGGTATTCTTGTGGAAACTTCATTTTTGACTTACGAACACGCCGTGGAAAAACTGAACGCCGAACCTATGGACGTTTATCACTATCTTGACGCGGAAATTGCATTCGACAGAGACGGTCGGCTATCCGAAATAATGGCTCTTGCCAAGCAAAAGTACGAGAGTTACCGCACTCCGCAAAAGGTCAGGGACGGTCTGTATCACTGGCTTATGACGGCGAAAATAAAGCTTGAAACGTCTGACGCGTTGAAAAGGAGATACCTTGCTCATATAAATGCGTGGAAAATTCTCGAAGCGGTGTGGGCGGTCAACAACAAGCCAATGCCGCCTGCAAGTACGGCGTACCGCAAAAGAGGAGAATTACAGACAGTACCATGTGAAAACTGGTTTGAGAAGCTTTTTTCCGAGGACTGCTGCGGCGCAGCGGAGGAAATTATCGACTTTTTGCTGCCAAGGCTGAGCCTTGACCCCTGTTCTACCCCAAAGTGAAATACAATGTGCAGTAACTTTATGCAGCCCCTATCAAGGGGCGGGAGACAAATTGCAACTCTAGTTTGCTTTTGGCGGGGACGTGTAACTGTCCCCCGAAAAGTTATTTTGAAAGGAAACGCTATGGGCGGAAAGAAAAAAGAACACGCAAAAATTCCGTCCAAAACGGCGGAGATAATCGATGAAATTGAGTCCCTGAAATACCGCGCGGCGGCTCTTATGAAAACGGATAACGCAGAAATAACCTCCGACATGACCGCTGCGGAGGTTATTGCCGTTATGGATAAGTACCTTTATCTGGCAGAAAAAAAGCTTGCCGAGGAGTTACGCATAAAAACCGAGCAAAATGTTATGTCGGAAATTTTAAAACTGCAAAAGGAAATTGACGTTCTGCGCCAAAATATAGAAAAATTAAACAAATAAAGGAGAAAACATATGAAACTGTCATCACTTTTTAATAAGGGCAGAACTGTCCTGTCATTCGAGGTTTTTCCGCCGAAAAAGACAAGCTCTATCGAGACTGTCTATAACACTCTTGCGGAAATGAAAGATCTTTCCCCCGATTTTATCAGCGTTACCTACGGCGCGGGCGGAAACGCCTCGGACACAAAGACTTGCGACATTGCCGCCTATATTCAGAACGAGCTGGGCATACCCTCTGCGGCGCACCTTACCTGCGTTTACAGCACCAAGGAAAGCGTCCGCACCATTTTGGGGCAGTTCCGCGAAAGGGGCATTGAAAATATCCTTGCCCTGCGTGGGGACGTGAATCCCGATGTGCCCCGTCTCCATGAATTTGAGTATGCAAGCGATCTGACCCGCTTTATCAAGGAAAACGGGGATTTTCACGTTTCGGGTGCTTGCTATCCCGAGTGTCACCTTGAGGCGAAAAGCTTCTCCGAGGACATCAACAATCTGAAAATCAAGATAGAGGCGGGCGCGGAGCACCTTATGTCCCAGCTTTTCTTTGACAACGCGGCGTTCCATAAGTACCGTGAAATGCTGGATATTGCAGGGGTGACCGTCCCCGTGGAGGCGGGAATTATGCCTGTCACAAACAAAAAGCAGATAGAGCGCATGGTTTCAATGTGCGGAGCAAGTCTCCCTGCAAAATTTGCCAAAATGATGCAGAAATATGAAAATAATCCCGAAGCGCTGCGCGACGCGGGAATTGCATATGCCGTTGACCAAATTGTTGACCTTATTTCAAGCGGCGTGGACGGCATACATCTGTACACTATGAATAATCCCTATGTTGCGAGGAAGATAAGCGAGAGCGTGAAAACGCTGCTATAAATCGAAAGTTGCGGAGGAAATATAATGTCGGTTTCAATACTTGAAACAGAGAGACTTATACTGAGAAAATTTGATAACAAAGATATTGGAATTTGTAGGAGAGCTTATTTTGAAAGGATTTACACGGAAAAACATACTGTTATCCCTTTGCGGATTAAATTGTGGCTTGTGTCCCTTATTTTTATGGAAATATTGTGGTGGTTGTGGCAATGGTAATCAATCCTGTAAAATTGCACGATGTAGCATAGAGCAGGGGAATATCGAATATTGCTTCAAATGTAAACAATATCCATGTGAAAAATATCAATTTATTGACCAGTTCGATTCTTTTATAACACATCAGCGGCAAAAGTCAGATTTGGAGAAAGCGCGGGAAATAGGCATTGATGCCTATAATTTTGAACAGAAAGAAAAAATGAGAATCCTCGACTATCTACTTTTAAATTTCAATGATGGTCGTAAAAAAACTTTCTTTTGTGTGGCAGTTAATTTGTTGGAACTTTCCGAACTTCAAGAAGCCTTGAACCAAATCAAGTCCAATGACAACCTATCTGTAATGACAGAAAAAGAAAGATGTTCCTATGTTGCTAATGAGTTCCAAAAAATTGCGGACAGAAGAAATGTAGAATTAAGACTTCATAAGAAAAAAACTAAACATTGAAATTTAGTAGGCAGTTATCCGTATTGGGTAACTGGATCCTTCGTCATTTAGTCGAAGAATTTTTATTTTAGGCATTTATCAACATGAAAGGTAAAAGGGATTTTTTATTTGGCTATTGATAAATAAAGGAGCGATACAACATGACCAAAAACGTCTGGACATAGATAAAACGCAGCTATGATGCGAAAATATTTTAAAGTCCGCGTAAAAATAATTGAAATCAATGATAATGTTAAAAAAAATGTGTGATAGGAGAAATATATGAAGGATTTTCCCGAATTTATGAAAAATAAATTAAATCATATTGACAAAAGTCAGCAGAACACGAAGGATATTGACGGATATTATTACGAGGGCGCGGATGGCGGTCAGATTGCTTTCTGGACTTATTATGCAGACAGGGAGTCAAATGAAAACGTCCACGAATTTGACGAATACGTTTTTTGTGTGTCGGGTGAGTACACGGAGATTTTTGAAGGCGAGGAGCATATTTTACATTCGGGGGACGAGTTGTTTATACCCAAGGGCGTCCCGCACCACGGTCGTGTGACAAAAGGGACGAGGACGATACACGCTTTCGGAGGTAAAAGGATAAAATGAAAAAGCTTAGAAGGAGCGTTGCAACATGACCCAAAAACGTCTGGACAGAGATAAAAAATGGGGGTTCCAAGGTTTCCCTTACTATCAAATGCGAATGGACACGGAGGATTTTCACGGACTTGTCAGCATAATAGAATTAAAGGCGGGGGACTATTTCTTTTGGGAAAAGCCTAAAGCGGGGAAAATCCCCGTATGCGGCGAGGGAATGCTGTGGCTTCAGTTGATACCCGACGACCGGTACCGCGCAATAACGGCAAAATTTCTCCCCCAATCTCGGACTGTCCAAGGCGTAAAGTATTCAAAATCGGTTTCGGTATGGTATGTTGACGTTATCGACGGTTGGGGATATGACGAGGACGGGGTCGCTTATTTTACGGATCAGTATCTGGACGTGGTATTTGATGTTGAGGGTGATGTTTCCATAGACGACCGAGACGAGCTGGACGCGGCTTACAAGTCGGGTGAGCTTTCCGAGGAGCAGTACCAAAGGGCGGTAAAAGAGGGTAACGACATTGTTTCGGAGCTATGCTCGGACGTAGAAAAAACCCAGTTATGGTGCGAAAATATTTTAAAGTCCGCGCAAAAAAGAATTGAAAGCAATGATAATGTTTTTAAGAAAAATGTGTGATAGGAGCAGTATATGAAAATGTGTCCCGAATGTTATTCCGAGAAAAGCAGGATAACCCCGCTGCTGAAAGCGGAGGACTGCCTGAAAAACCACGCCCAGTACATATGCGGCACTTGCGGCAGGTGTATCTGCATTGAGAGGGACAAAGTCCGCGGCTTGCAGAGGTGGAATTTCCCGTTCAAGTCCCTTGAAATTGCAATGCTTTACCTGCGGACGGCAGACTTTACGGTGAAAAAGTCCTGTGGGATATACGAGATAACAGGCAAGGGCGGCAGGAAGTCCTACAAGATTTTTTCGGATATTTCCGAATTGAACGCTTTTCTGAAAAAGAATAAAGACAAGTTCTGCGAAAAAATGTCCCCGCTGTTTGAGGTCGGGGAGTACATAGAGTACCCTGATACCGAGGTCAGAAAGCTAACTTCGGACGAGATAAAAAAATATTTGGAGGAAAAATCATGAACATTGAAATAAGAAGCTACATAGGAAAATGTCTTCCCGAAATGATAGAAATATGGAACGAGGTTGTGGAGGAGGGCATAGCTTTCCCGCAGGAGGAGCGGCTGAACGAGGTCACGGGGGCGAACTTTTTCAGAGAGCAGAGCTACTGCGGGGTTGCGTTCGACATTGACAGGCAGGAGGTCATGGGTCTGTATATTCTCCACCCAAACAATGTGGGACGGTGCGGACACATCTGCAATGCCAGCTTTGCGGTGAAAAAGGCTTTTCGCGGATATCATATCGGCAGAAAGCTTGTGGAGGACTGCCTTGTGCAGGGCAAACGGTGCGGGTTTAGGATACTCCAGTTCAACGCCGTGGTTGCGACCAACACACACGCAAGAAATCTTTACGAGCGGCTGGGATTTAAGCAGCTTGGAACTATCCCCAATGGCTTCCGCATGAAGGACGGGACTTATGAGGATATTTGTCCGTACTATCGGGAATTGAGGTCAATAAAATGAAAGATACAATAGCTCAATGGAATAACGCCGCATTAAAATATACGGAGGATCAGGAAAGCTCCGAATATGTTGAAGTCAATAAAAAAATAGTTATGAAAAGATTTGAGCATTTCAACGGCGAGAAAATATTAGACCTCGGCTGCGGATACGGCTTTTTCACCGATTATTTCAGAAGCATCGGTGCAGATGCAATCGGAATTGACGGTTCCGAAAAAATGATTGAAATTGCTAAGGAACGTTATCCTATGGCGGATTTTTTCGTTATGGACATCACCAAGCCGTTAGACTTTGAAAACGAGCAGTTTGATATTGTATTTTCAAATCAGGTCTTTATGGATATTGAAAATATTGATTTTGTTTTTTCGGAATGCAGCAGACTACTCAAAACAGGCGGTATTTTATATTATTCGATAGTCCACCCTGCATTTTACGACGGTCATTGGCTTAATGATGAAAACGGCTATAAATATGCTAAGGCAATAGAGAAATATATTGAACCGTATCAGTTTACAAATGAGTTTTGGGGCGAGACAAACCATTTTCACCGTCCGTTATCTTATTATCTGAACACTGCGGTAAAAAACGGATTTATGCTAAAGGAAGTCTGCGAACCTGCTTCATATGACGGAAAAAATAAAAACAGCGATTTGCCATTGTTTTTCTTTGCGGAATATAACAAAATTCAAAAGTAAAATAAAATTTGGAGGAAAGCTTTATGGTAAAAGAATGCTTGTGGATACCAACGCTTGAAACGGAGAGGCTTTTCCTATAATATTTACGGTTATATCAGAGAAGATTTTGATATAAGCATATCAAAAAATTAGGAGATCATATTATGAAATTTTTTAAACTGTGTACGTGTTTTTGCATATGCCTTGCGCTGCTTACGGGCTGCGCAGCAAGCGGTAAGGAAACGGCGGAACGTTACGAAAGCGGCGAAACGTCGGCGCAAGCAGAAACGGAACGTATTTCAGCAAAAGAAGCATATGATAAATTTTTATCGGGAGACGTTTCTCTTTTTACGGAGGAGGACGTATCTATGTGGGGTCTTGACAGTTGGCAGAGCGTGCTTCGTTTGGGCGGTCTGGAGTATATATGTCTCGACATTGACGGCGACGGCGGTGAGGAGCTTCTTGTGCAGTACAGAGGTGTCCCTGCCGTGTTCAACGGGGTGTTTGACTGTGACGGCGAAAATATTATCTGCCGTCAGTATGATACCGGCGAGGGCAGCAGCTTTGATTTTCCCCTAAACGACGGCTCTATGGTGCGGCTATACGTGTTTAACGGTACGCAGTCCTACACCGTTTTTCGGTATGACGCCAACGGGAATATTACTGAATTTGCCAATCTTTTTGCACGTACACAGCTTATCCCCGAGGACAGCAAAGAGCCTTGTCCGTACTACGAAATTGACGGCAAAGAGGTCACTTTGGAGGATTTTAGGTTGGGACTGAAAGAGAATGTTGACGATAAAATGCTTGACCGCTCGGCTTGGACGGAAATAAAATAATCGAGGAGAAATTACGGATATGCAAAAAAATATTTTCAAACGGTTGGACGAAAGCGATTCAGACGTAATAAGAAAACTGTTTGTAAACGTCTTTACAAAAGAGCCGTGGAACGATGATTGGTCGGACGAAAACCAGTTAAGGTTATATATTCATGATTTGATAGGGCAGGATAATTCCCTGACTTTCGGGCTGTACGAGGGAAACGAGCTGATAGGCGTTTCTATGGGACATATCAAGCATTGGTACACAGGAACGGAATATTTTATCGACGAGCTTTGTATAAGTACCGAAAAGCAAGGGCGTGGAATAGGTACTCTTTTTGTGGGCAGGATAGAAAAGGCTTGCAGGGAGCTGGGCATGACCCATTTATATTTGCTGACGGGTAAGGACGCGCCCGCCTATAAGTTTTACCTAAAAAACGGCTTCTGCGTGGCTGAAAGTACAGTAGCGTTTGCAAAGGACTTGAAAAATAGATAATATCTTTTATTACAAAAAAATTTTAAGAGGTGCAATATGAAAGAAAATCAGTATCTGATCGATTACTATAATTCTTATGACGAGGACGGTCGTCTGGCGGCTTTAAAGCACGGAACGGTTGAGTTCCTCACCACTATGCGGTATATTGAGAAGTACATACGCGAGGGCGACCGTGTGCTTGAAATAGGCGCGGCAACGGGACGTTATTCCCACACGCTGGCGCGGCAGGGCTATACCGTTGACGCGGTGGAGCTGGTAGAGCATAACATTGAGATTTTCCGCCAAAACACTCTGTCCGACGAAAAAATAACCGTTACACAGGGCAACGCTTTGGACTTGTCGGCTTTTCCCGACAACACATATGACATCACGCTGCTGTTGGGTCCGCTTTATCATCTTTACAATGACGAGGACAAGCGGCAGGCTTTGAGCGAAGCTATCCGCGTGACAAAGCAGGGCGGTATCATTTTTGCCGCATATGTAATATCGGACGGCAGTTTAATTGACGAGGGCTTTAAACTCGGTAATTTCAGTGTTGCACAGTACATCAAAGACGGTTTGCTTGACCCGATAACATTTGCCGCAATATCCGAGCCGAAGGACTTGTTCGAGCTTGTCCGCAAAGAGGATATTGACAATCTGATGTCGGCATTTACCACGACTCGTCTGCACTATGTCGCTTCTGACGGCTGTTCGCGGCTTTTGCGCTATGAGGTAGACAAAATGGATAACGATACTTTTGAATGGTTTTTGAAGTACCATTTTGCAACCTGCGAACGGCAGGATATGGTGGGTATTACAAGCCATTCTCTTGACATATTCAGAAAATAAAATTAATTTTTTATGCTCAAAGCTGCATAAGCATTATAGAAAATTGAGGTGGTAAAATGAACGTTATCGCGGAAATATACAAAGATAAAAAAGTCAATATCCAAAAGTTGGCTGATTACGGATTTATGAAAAACGGCTCTGATTTTGTTTTTTCACAAAAATTGCCCCAAAGCGGTTTTGTAATGAACGTTACGGTCACACCTGTGGGAGAGGTTTCCGCAGAGGTTATTGACCCCGCGGCTGACGAGCCGTACATTTTGCATCTTGCGGAAGCAGCGGCAGGCGGTTTTGTGGGCGGCGTGCGGTTTGACTATGAAAGCATACTGGAGGACATTGCCGCCAAATGCTTTGAAATCGACGTTTTTAAATCGGAACAGGCAAAGGAGTTGATTGCTTATGTCCGCGAGGTTTACGGCGACGAATTGGAATTTTTATGGGAGAAGTTCCCGGAAAATGCCGTTTGGAGGCGAAAGGACACAGGCAAATGGTACGGCGCGCTGCTTACGGTATCTAAACGAAAGCTGGGGATAAAATCGAGCGATAAGGTTGAAATTATAGACCTGCGGGCAGTCCCCGAAGTGCTTGAAAGGCTTATCGACAACAAGAAATATTTTGCTGGGTATCATATGAATAAAAAGCATTGGTACACGATCATTCTTGACGGTTCCGTCCCCACGGAGGAAATACTTGACATGATAGAGGGCAGCTATCTGCTTGCAAAAAAGAAATAGGTAAAATATTGTAAAGTTAGAAAAATAAACCGTGCCGATGCCTTTAGACATTGAGTATTGCGAGGTCACTAAAATGAGAAAATATTACGAAGCATATGACGAACGTTACAAAACGGCTCATTCCAAGGGAGTGAGCTGGCTAAGCGATAAAAGCACGCCCATAGTATTGGATATTATCCGAAAATATAATGTCGGAAAATCTGATACTATACTTGAGATAGGCTGCGGCGAGGGACGGGATTCCAAGGCGGTGTTTGAAAGCGGATATAAGCTTTTTGCCGCCGATATTTCACAGGAAGCGATAGAGTACTGCAAAAAAACGCTGCCTTTATTCAAGGAGCATTTTGCTGTTCTGGACTGCTTAAACGGCAAGCACCAAAACAAATACGATTTTATTTACTCCGTGGCGGTCATTCATATGCTTGTTTCGGACGAGGACAGAAACCGTTTTTACGGATTTATAAGAGAACATCTTTCGGAAAACGGTGCGGCGCTTATTTGTTCAATGGGAGACGGCGTTTCGGAAATGCGTACAGATCCCAATGCCGCATTTGAACTCCGCGAGAGGGAGCACAAATCGGGAAAGATGACGGTTGCGGCAACATCATGCAGGACGGTATCCTTTGAAACATTTGAAAATGAAATAACCTCAAACGGTCTTGTACTGCTTGAAAAGGGAATTACCGCCGCGCTGCCCGATTTTGACAGCTTGATGTTTGCGGTCGTAAAACAAAAAAACGGCGTATAAAGGAGGACAGTATGAGCTATATATCGGAACTGCGGAAATATATCGGACATCAGCCGATAATAAATATCGGCGCGACAATTATTGTGCTGAATGATAAAAATGAAATACTACTGAATTTGCGCAGCGACACCGGCACATGGGGCATTATCGGCGGAGGCATGGAGCTTGGTGAAAGTCTTGAGGAAACCGCCGTCCGCGAATTATGGGAAGAAGCGGGACTGAAAGCCGAACGTTTTGAGCTGCTTGACGTATTGTCGGGCGAGGAACTGTTTTTCCGTTATCCCAACGGCGACGAGACGTATACTGTTATTGTTTTGTACAAAGCGGTGGGCGTGTCGGGAGTACCTCGTATAAACGATGATGAAAGCCGCTGCCTGAAATATTTTTCCGTCAACGCACTTCCCGAACTGGAAAGCAGGGCGGAATATGTAATAGACAGGATAAAAAAGCTGCTGTAATTGATTTTATTAAAGGAAAATTTATTATGAAACTAACAGATATAAACCGTGTCGAAGCATTTCGGTATATGGGTATGCGGGGTGAAGTCCCCGAAAATATTATGACTTTGGCGGACGAATGCGAGAGCCGCCTTATTACCGCGGCAAGTCCAAAGTATCATTGGGTGTACGCAGATATTGCGGACATTTTCGACGATACCGTCACGCTGTCGGGACACAAGCTTGTCCTGCGGGGCAGGGATATTTCCGCCCACCTTAACGGCTGTTTAGGGACGGCTCTTTTGTGCGCGACTATCGGCGACGGTGTTGACAAGCTTCTCCGAACGGTACAGGCGGAGGACATGGCAAAGGCTCTTACTGCGGACGCTCTTGCTTCTGCGGCGGTTGAGCAGGTTTGCGACATTGCCGAAAAAGAGATAGGGGAGCGGTTCGAGGGAAAGTTTACCACATGGCGGTTCTCTCCGGGGTACGGTGATTTCCCGTTGGAATGTCAGGGTGACTTCCTTACGGCGGTAAACGCCATGCGTACCGTGGGCGTATGTGTTACGGACGGCGGTCTGCTTACCCCAACAAAATCGGTAACGGCGGTAATCGGCATTTCGGAAAATCCGATACCTCAAAAACGCCGCGGCTGCGGGACATGCAATATGCGTGAAAAATGTACATTTAGAAAAGCAGGAGGAAAGTGCTATGAATAAAAAGGAAAATTTTTACAAGCTTATAAAGGATAACGAGTTCGTTTTTCTGGACGGCGCAATGGGTACAATGCTGCAAGCCAAGGGCATGGAAATGGGTGGAATTCCCGAAATGTTAAATTTTGACAAGCCCGATTGGATAGAGGATATTCACAACGCGTACATTTCCGCAGGGTCGAATATTGTGTACGCCAATACATTTGGCTGCAACCGCCATAAAATGTCAGGAACAGGGAAAAGCGTTGAGGAAATAATTGCGGCGGCTGTGGAAATTGCAAAAAAATCCTGCGGCGAAAAGGCTCTTGCGGCTCTTGATATCGGACCTATAGGGCAGCTTCTTGAACCCACGGGGGGACTGACTTTTGAGGAGGCTTACGACATTTTCAAGGAGCAGGTCGTTGCAGGCGTACAGGCGGGAGCTGACCTTATTATTTTTGAGACTATGACTGATTTGTACGAACTGAAAGCGGGCGTGCTTGCCGCAAAGGAAAACAGCGATCTGCCCATAATATGCACCATGACCTTTGAGCAGAATATGCGGACTTTCACAGGCTGCTCTGTATCCGCAATGGCTTTGACCATGGAGGGTCTTGGCGTTGACGCCATAGGCGTGAACTGTTCTCTCGGACCAAAGGAGCTTGAGCCTGTTGTAGCGGAGCTGTCCCAATGGACAAATCTGCCAATTGTTGTAAAGCCCAACGCGGGACTTCCCGACCCGATAACAAATAAGTATGATGTTTCTCCCGATGAATTTGCCGAGAGTATGGCAAATCTTGTAAAATACGGCGTAAAAATTGCGGGCGGCTGCTGCGGAACAAACCCCGAATTTATACGTGCCGCGGTGAGCCGTCTTAAAGAAATGAAGTACGTTAAACAGCAGCCGAAGCTTGAAGCGGCGGTGTGCAGTCCCGCAAAAACAGTCGTTATCGACCAGCCGAGAATTATCGGCGAGCGTATAAATCCCACGGGAAAAAAGCGTTTCAAGGAGGCTTTGAAGTCGGAGGACATTGGCTACATCTTGGGTCAGGCTATCGAGCAGATAAACGCGGGTGCAGACATTTTGGACGTAAATGTGGGTCTGCCCGACATTGATGAAAAGGAAATGATGGTAAAGGTTGTCAAGGCTTTGCAGGGCGTGACCGATCTGCCTTTGCAGCTTGACTCGACCCGTCCCGACGTTTTGGAAGCGGCTTTGCGTGTTTACAACGGCAAGCCTATCGTCAACTCGGTAAACGGCGAAAAGGCTTCCATGGAGGCGATTTTGCCCCTTGTGAAAAAGTACGGCGCGGCTGTTGTGGGACTTGCTTTGGACGAGGGAGGTATACCCAAAACTGCCGAGGGACGGTTTGAAATTGCGGAAAAAATTCTTGCAAACGCTGAAAAAACAGGCATACCGAAGCGGGACGTTTTCATTGACTGCTTGACCCTCACCGCCTCCGCGGAGCAGGCTGCGGTCATGGAGACGGTAAAGGCTTTGCACCGCGTTAAAACCGAGCTTGGACTTAAAACCGTTCTTGGTGTTTCAAATATTTCCTTTGGACTTCCAAACCGCGAGCTTGTGAATTGTAATTTCCTGCAAATGGCGCTGACGAGCGGTCTCGACCTGCCGATAATAAATCCGAATGCCGCACTTATGACAGGCGCGGTGCGGGCGTATAAATTGCTTACAAATATTGACAAAAATTCTGCGGAATTTATTGCCGCATATTCGGGCAGCAGTTTTACAACGTCAGTAAGCAGTACAGCCGCGGCTGCTGCGCCAAAATCCGAGGGCAACGACCTGCCGTCGGCGATTGCAAACGGTCTGAAAGAGGAGGGCGCGAGAATTACCGCGGAGCTGCTTAAAACTCATGACAGCATGGAAATTGTTGACAATATGCTTATTCCCGCGCTTGACAAAGCGGGCGCGGAATTTGAAAGCGGAAAAATCTTCCTGCCTCAGCTTATTATGGCGGCAAGCGTGGCGCAGGCGGCGTTTGACGTGATAAAAACCCACATGGCGCAAAGCGGCGGCGAGTCCGTCAGCAAGGGAAAAGTGGTGCTTGCCACGGTCAAGGGGGACATTCACGACATCGGCAAGAATATTGTAAAGGTACTTTTGGAAAATTACGGCTTTGACGTGATCGACCTTGGCAGGGACGTTCCCCCCGAAAACGTCCTTGAAGCCGCTGTCAAGCATGATGTGAAGCTTGTGGGACTTTCCGCGCTTATGACGACAACCCTCGCTTCGATGGAAGAAACTGTAAAGCTGCTGCATGACAATAACGTTCCCTGTAAAATTGTGGTGGGAGGAGCGGTACTCACTCCAGAATATGCGGAAAAAATTGGTGCTGATTTCTATGCAAAAGACGCAAAGGACACGGTTGATGTTGCGCGAAAGGTTTACGGCGTATGAAAATAGGAAAAAGCTGCCTGTTAATTTTCATTATGAGCATAATATCGTTCATATTGGCGGTATTATGCTCTTTCGGGGCAATTGCCGCGTTTGTTTTCAGTAATAAGCTTTCAGAATTTACAGAAGCAGAATTATCGGATATAGATGGAATCATTCAAGTCGGCGCGGTTTTTCTTATGATAGGGATGTTCTTAATATTGGCAATTGCGATCGGCGCGGCTGTTATAACCGTAATACTGGGCATATTTGGAATGATTTGCGCCCGTCAAAACGGAAAATTTTCCCTTGGGTGCCTAATTATGGGAGGGATTCCCGCACTTTTCACCGCATTGACAATTGCAAGAAGCCTTTTATACGGCAGCTTTGAACCGATAATGTTCCCTATTTTTGCCTATTTCGGTTTATATACAGCGGGCGCAGTAATTGCTTACATAGAAAAAAGAAATTGCGGGAAATAATAATCCCCACAATTTAATAAATATTTCATATGAGTTCGGCAATAAATCTGCAAATGCATCATAAATTTTTAATAATCTTCTCAACGATCTCAATTATCGAACCGTCTCCCGAAACGCTCATATTAGAGTTTTCCTTGTAAAGCGGCACACGGCTTTCGTAGATAAATTCCAGCTCCTCCTTGGTGTTGCTCATAACAATGGGACGGTTTTTATCACCGGAAATTCTGGAATAACACTTTTCAAACGGGACGTCGATATAGACCACGATCCCTTTCGCAGAGGCGATTTCCGCATTTTCTCTTTTGAGCATTGCGCCGCCTCCGCAGGCTATAACGCCGTGCTTTTCGGCAAGTTCTTTTATTACTGCCGTTTCCGTTTCACGGAAATATTTTTCTCCCTTTTCCGCAAATATTTCCGGAATTTTCATTTTTTCTCTCCGGACTATATACTCGTCCATGTCATAAAATTCGCAGCCAAGCTTTTGTGCAAGGAGAGTTCCCACAGTAGTTTTTCCGCAGCCCATAAATCCGCAAAGATAAATTGTTTTCATAACCATGCTTCTTTCTTGATATTGCTTTATTTTGTTTCCTCCGGGAGGTCAGCGGTGTACTCCAGCATTTTGTTTTTCAGCTCTTCCTCAAGGCAGGAGTAAAACATTGCAAAAAGCACATCGGAAAATCCCAGCAAAAACATATTCTTATTGGTAATTTCCGCCAAAGACGGCACACAGGTATAGATGTAAGTCTTGTACCAATCCGCCGTAAACGGCGGGAGTTTTTTGCCCTTTCGGACAAGGTATTTGGTCTCCAGAAACGTTTCTGCAATAAGGTCGTTGTAGTTTTCCGCACCCTTTTCCATGACCGCGTTGTAAAGCCTGTAAAGCTGGTCATCGGACATACAGTCGTCGTTGACGCGAACAGTTTTAAGGGTGGGTATGCGTACCGCAAAGGAATAAACTATAAGCGGCAGAACGCGGTTATACTCGTCATTCTGCATTTCGCCGCAGGTGACGTCATTTATCCGCAAGCCCAATGCCTGTAAGCTGTCGGTGTCGGTGATGTTGTTCAGCACTACCTTGAAAGCGTCCTTGATGTTGACATTGTAAAAATCGCTTTCCGACAGGGAATAGATGTATTTTATAGCATTGTAAAGGCTCACGCCGCCCTTTATAATAGTGTCGGCAAGACCTGTTATAGCGGTTGTTTCGTTAATAAAATCCATCAGTTATCTCCTTTATCGTTGTTCTTTCCGTAAGCGTCCTCACGGGTAAGACGTTCCCATTTTGGCGCTTTTACTTCAACAGGCTTCTTTTTCGGCGTACTTTCTTCTTCTTCCTCAAATGCGGCAACTGCGTCCATAAGCGAGTCGAAAGTCTGCGGCGTAAACGGCTTTACGTCCGCATTTTCGGCGGAAATAACAGAGGATATCTTTTCGCTTTCGTCCTTGTCCTTTTTTGAAGCACTCTTTTTACCGCCTTTGCCGTAGGGCTTTTCAACAGGCTCATAGGTTGTCTTGTTCTTGCTTGCGATCTTTACCTCCTCATACAGCTTGTCGGAATAATCCAGAAATTCCTCAAACTGGGAGAGCGTTGCCTCACCGATCTTAAGATTTCGCTTCATATTTGAAAGGTACTGTGACCATTCCTTGAACTCATTTTCGTCAATACCTCTTCCGACGCGCTTGTAAAGAGCATTGTACAGCTTCTGCCCGCGTTTTTCCGTTTCCTTTGGTATCTCCACGGGGATAGGCTTCGGCGGCTCCGGAATATCGGGAATGAGCGTAGTCTGCACCTCCGAAGCGGCGGCAGCCGCTAATAGAGCCTGCTGCTCCTGCTGTTTTTTCAGCTCCTCCTCGTTTGCTTTTGCCGTTTCCAGCGCAATTGCCTCGCAAAGCTCCTCATACTGGCGGCGGCAGGTCTTGCCCGAACTGTTCACCCTGTCGCAGCGGGTGTTGTCGTCCTTTGCGGTAAAATATCTTCCGCAGTTTTCGCATTTGCGGAAAACAACATCGCATTGGTACATAAGCTCAAATTCCAGATCAATTGCGGCTTTGAGGCTGTCAGGCATATAAAGCAGAGGCGGGTTGTTGCGTATTGTTTCGAGAGCAAATTTCATGTCAAGTTCGCCGGGACGGGGCATATTTTTTATATATCCATACGCCTCCATAGCAAGCTGGTCTCCCAACTGGTCGGTATTCTTCAGCTTTGACATATCCTGCGCCTGAGCGAGAACCTCGGAAAAACGCCTGTAGATCCCCTTTGCCACCTTGCCGATAGCAAACGCTGCATTGGGAAGATTTGCGGGACTGTAAATTTTTACCGTCGGTAAAGAATCATTTGGACAGCCAAGCTCGTTCGCCGCAACCGACACCGCAAGGTCAAAGTATTCCTTGCGGACGCGGAACGTCTCGTTCTCGATAACGCCCTGATTTTCGTCGGGGCTGAAAATGAAATCCACCTTGTTTCTTGCGTATTCCTGCAAGCGGACAATGCTCGTCCAGCGGTTTGCGGCGCGGTTGGTCTTGTACTCCGAAATACGGCGAAAAATCGCAGTTTCGTAAAGATTTTTCGGGGAGATGCACCTCGCCCAAAGCTCCTCCAGACCGATACGCTCGCTGTGGCAGATGTACTCGATGATACAATCCGTGGCTATCTCGGAATAATCGGTGTTGATGCACGCCTCGATATACGGGTGCGCCTTGCTTATGACCGCCTTTGCATTGGCAATGACGTTTTGGGGAAGCCTGCCCGATTTCCGCGCGGTACGACCCGCTTCAATGCACTGCTCCCAAAAATATGTAAAATCAAACTCTATAAAATGAAGCAGGGTTTTTGAAAGCTCGATCTTATAAAAGTTGTTGTTGTCTTTAACGGCAAATCTGACGATATTTTCCATTCAAAAAGCCCTCCGATTAAAATTTTTGCGGAAATTTTCGATACCTATTTATTATATCACACTTTTTTCTGTATTTCAATTATTTTGACAAAAAAATTTGCTTTGGAGCGTAAACGTCAACCTGTGGTCAAAGTACCAAAACGCCGCTGTCAAAAGGATCTAAGCAAAAAAATCGCCGCAAATGAAATGCGGCAAAATGAGAAATATAATAAATTGTTAGGAAATAGTATTTAAATAGTACATAAATATTTAATCACTTATACTCTCTATAATACCGTTTTTATCGGCGCGGTAAGTTTTTCCGTTTACCGTAAAATCACCTGTCTGCTTTACACCGTCCTTGTAGTGGCAACGGTTTTTGCCCGAACGTGCAAAGCCCGTGTAAGTGCCGAGGCACTTGCCGTCAGCTGCGAATTTGTAACGCTTGCCGCCTATGGTGGTGTTTTTGGTAGCAAGTGTGCCGTTCTGCTTTATGAAATATTTTTCGCCGTCAAGGGTTATCCAGCCCATTTTAGAGTAACCGTATACGTTTATAACGTAATCGGCGGACTTATCCTCCTCGCGGAGCTTTTCAATCGTCGCGGTCTGTTCGGCGGAAGCATTTTCCAAAGTGTCGCGAAGTACGGTTATTTCAGTGTTTGTGACCGCAAACGTACTTCCGAACATACTGTTATTTTCAATGTATATCTCGGCAGGGTCGGCAGGGGAACTGTTTATTCCGTTAAAGCGTTCCTCAATACCCTGATTGCCCATTTGCCAGCCAAGCTCACCGTCGGTACGGCTGTTTATGATACAAAAAGCAGCGATATTTTCACCGCACATAATCGGGAAATAATAAGTTGTGTATTCGTCTTCATCAGGGTAAATTTCTTTCATGACAAAGGGCGCGGCAAGCTTTGCTTTTTTCGCTTCGTTTTTAGTGAGACCAATGTCGGTAAGCAAGGAACTTTTTTTGTCAAACATATCCTCGGCATATTCCACAACTTCTTTCGGTGTGGGGACTGTTTTGACAAAGATGAGGTTATCCTCCGCAAAAGCTGTTACCGCGGACATTGCGGCAACCACAGCGGTGGCAAACAGGGTACACAAGATTTTTTTCATTTTTACCATTCCTTTCAAATTTTTCGGCGTAATACTAATTCATTCCCAATGTGTAGACAAAAAAATTCGGCGCAAAAATCATATACGAAAATTTTTGCTTGAATTTTTTGCACACATTTAGGTCGTGAATTAGTATAATTTGCGCTTCTGTATATAATACAATTCAAAAGTCCGAAATTTTTCATTTGCCAAAATTTTTCTGCTGTTTGCACAAAAATGTCTTGTAAGTTTGTCTAAAATCACATTATGCAAAATGTTCGGAAAAGTCTTGAAAAGTGAAAAATAATGTGCTATAATGATAATCGGGGACGGCACCCATAACAAAAAACAGCAGGACATATACTAAAAACCGAATAGTTACCTTGTGTAACAGAGTAACAAAGGGGGAGGCACCCATGGCAAAAAACGTTATTGTTACAGACGAATTTGATAACCGGATCGGTCTGACGTACCCAAAAAGGGCGCGGGGACTGATAAAACACGGTCGGGCGGAGTACGTCTCGGACGACCGTATAAGGTTGCTCAAAGGCGCTCATGCTCCGTCCGCGAATAACGATACGGAGGATTTTAAAATGAGTAATATTATTAATTTCAACGCCAGAGAGTTTAAATTTGATGAAAATTGTCCGTCAATGGACGACAATCCCGTCAACGCGGGAAGCAGAATGTTTATTTCCGATTTCAGCGGTGAGAACGCCGAGGTATTCGAGATTGGCGACTGGCACTGGACTTGGTCGCAGATAATTTGTGACAAGCAGCTTGAATCCAACACCGACTATGTGTTCCGCTTTGCGGTGCAGGGCGGCGTGAACGACACGGGGGACGGGCAGTCCCGCTTTATAGTGATTCGAGATAAGGACTACGACAACAGGTTGGAGTACCCGCTTGAAAGAAGCCGTTTCAAGCCGACTTTGAGCAAGAAAACAGTGGACGGTCTGCTGCGGGTATACGAGATACCGTTTAACAGCGGAAGCGGCAATGTGCGGTTTATTTTCAATGCTCTCCATTTTGTGGAAGCCATTATGCCCGCAAAGGAGCTTGAAGCCTACGCCGAGCTGGAGGATTGGACATACGCGCAGGTATGGCAGGAAATTCAGAAGCGGCGCGGAAACGGAAATAATTTCTTCGGCAACGGAAACGGCGGTCACCTTGATTTGAGCGGCGCAGTGATAAACAGCGGCAGCATGGTCAAAAAATTCATGGACTTAGCCGAAAAGGGCAGCTACGTTAACTTAAGCGGCGCTGTACTCGGCGGCGATGACGACGATGAAAGCTGGTACGACCGAAAGGCTGCGGAGATTGACGCTAAAGCGGAAGAGTACGACAGACTGGCTGCAGAAGCCGAAAAAATTTTTACTCAAGGCGTTAAATAATTTTTAGCAGAATAAAGTCCCTCGGCTGCTGTCGTGGGACTTTTTTATTGCTTCTTGAATTTTGGTTTTTGTTGACAAATGTCAAAAAATGTGGTAAAATTTCGATAGAGTAGTTGCTGAAACAGGCACGAGCGAATGTTCAGCGGCGGTTTGCTCCCGCAAGGGAGGTGATACTAACATGGTGATTTCGGACGTGTTACAACTGTTGTCCCTCATTGTGGAGGTAGTCACGCTGTGTTATCTTGTGTTTCACAAGAAAAAGTAATTCCTAAGCGCAGCCGTTTTATTTAGTTACATAAATAAAAATAACCGCCCAAACTCTCACAAAGTTGCGGTTATTTTTATCCAATTCTGAGGGGAGCAAGCCAAGCTGACACGGACGTGAGTGTTATGCCGGCAATTGCTCTTTATGTTTGTATTGTACATCATTTTATGCTATTTGTCAAGGCTTTTTTCGGAAATTACAGATTGGAAAGCGTTTACGTAAAAAATTTGAAAAAATACTTGCAAAAGGGGAAAAGATGTGGTATAATAATAGTTACTTAACGGATTTATCCGATATATAGGTGTGCGGGCCCTGTGCAACGGAACACCGTGAACCATGTCAGGCGGGGAACCGAGCAGCATTAAGCGGAACGTTTCGTGTGCCGCAGCAAGCCTGCACGCCTATGTATCGGATTTATTTTATTTTGAGGTGATAATTCTATGCCTATGCGCAGATACGGCGGCAGGCGTGTTTTTAATTTGGCTTCCGAGATAAGCCGCTTTTTGCCGTGGCTTGCGGTCCATGTGGTTATAGGCGTTGTTTTATGCGCGTATTTCATTGCAGATGAGCACGGCGCTGAGGCTGTGGAAATTTATTACGAGCCTTTGGCTGCGGCGGCTGCGGTCTCTATGGCAGCGGCTTTGGTCTCGTGGTTGTTTTTGGGCAGGCGTGACCCCGAAAGGAACATCGAGCTTGGTGAATTTGACAGGATGATGGTGTACGGCAGGTTTGGCGGCGGCAGAAATTCCAAAAAGCTTAAAGAGTCTGTTATTGAGATGCATCTCTGCAATTTTAACTGCGCTTTGGACTCCCTGAAGGAGATAGAGGAGGAAGAAGAGGACGAGGGCAGGCTTTCCGTGGTGAACTTTTATATGGGAAGATGTTACCAGCTTATGGGATATCCTGCCAACGGCGCAAAATATTTCAGTGAAGCTATTGACAGAGGTCTGAAGCTGAATGATACCTATATGCTGAAAGCAAGGTGTCTTACCCAGAACGGCAGGTTTGACGAGGCGGTGGAGTGCTACAAGGTGCTGCTTGAGAGAGAATGTTATTTCGATTTTATTTATACAGATATTGGAATTGCTTACCTGAAAAAGGGAGAAAGCGAAAACGCTTTGGAGTATTTCAAGAAGTCCATTGACGAGGGAAAAAACTACTCCTTTGCGCTGGGAGGCTGTTCTCTTGCGTACTTACAGATGAAAAATCTCGAAGAGAGCAACAAGTACTACAAAAAAGCCCTTATGTGCAATATGGACGACATAAACGGATTTAAAATTTTTTACTGCAATATTGCGGAGTCCGTGGGGCTTTATGATGAGATAGACCCCAACATAAAGCGGCGTTCGGGAATTGACGCAGACGATGATGAAATTATAAGGTGAGCAGGAAAAGGAGTGAGTGAAATGTATAAGGCGCTGTACAGAAAATACCGTCCCATGACCTTTGATGACGTTGTTTCACAGCCGCATATCACCACGACTCTCCGCAATCAGCTTATGAGCGGCAAGACTGCTCATGCGTACCTTTTTACAGGTTCCCGCGGTACGGGCAAGACCACCTGCGCGAGAATTCTTGCAAAGGCTTTGAACTGTCTTGATCCCGTGGACGGCAACCCTTGCCTCGAATGTGAGATATGCCGCGACGCGGAGGAAAACGCTCTCTCCGACATTATTGAGATAGACGCCGCTTCAAATAACGGTGTGGACGACATTCGTGATCTGCGTGACGGTGCTGTGTACACAGCCGAACGGTGCAGATATAAGGTGTACATCATTGATGAGGTTCATATGCTTTCAAAGGAAGCGTTCAACGCGCTTTTGAAAATTATGGAAGAGCCTCCTCCTCATGTCAAGTTTATTCTTGCGACCACCGAGATACACAAGGTTTTGCCGACGATATTATCACGTTGTCAGCGATATGATTTCAGACGTATCCTGCCAAAAGACATTACGGAACGTCTTTTGTACGTTGCGGAAAAGGAAAATATTTCCCTTGACCGTGAGGCTGCGGAGCTTATTGCCAAGACTGCCGACGGCGGCATGAGAGACGCTCTTTCGCTTCTCGACCAGTGTATAGCGTTTTCCGAAAACGTAACGCTCGACATTGTTTCGGGCGCGGCGGGAATTGCGGGCAGAGAGCCTGTTTTCGACATTATGGAGGCTGTTGCGGACAAAAACGCGGGAAAGGCTGCGGAGGTCATTGACAGCCTTTACGGAATGTCAAAGGATATGCAGAAGCTTTGTGACGAGCTTATTTCGCAGTTCCGCAATGTTATGATAGCAAAGGCAGTACCGAACAATATAAATCTGCTGGCTTGTATGCCCAGCGAGCTGGAGCGTATCAAGGCTCTTGCGGACAGGCTGTCTTTGGACGAAATTATGCACATACTGGAAATTTTGCAGGCTGGCAACGAGCGTATTGCGCGGGTCAGCTCAAAGCGTGTGGAGATAGAGATGTGTCTGCTGAAGCTTTGTTCGCAGACGGCGGGACAGTCCGTTCAAGCAGCTGCTTCGGGTACGGAGCTTACGGCAAAGCTTGATATGCTGGAGCAGAAGCTTGCGGCGGTGCAGCAAAATAGTTATAATAATATACAGCCAGTACAGAATAACAATAATTACCAAACAGCACCGCAGCATACGGCGTACTCAAAGCCTGCCGCTCCTCAAAATCAGGGCGGGGGAGATCTGTCTAAAATGAAGCCCGAGGACTTCGTGCGTGAGGAAAGATGGACGGATATTCTTGAAAAGTTTGCGGAGATATGTCCGTCGGTAAACGGTGCGCTAAGCGGTTCTTACGCCATGACAGGCGGCGGGTTTATGTTGATATACACGGAAAACAGCTTCTTTTTGCAGCTTTTGCGAAACAAGGAAAACGCGGAAAAATTGCAGGAGGCGATAAGGATAATCACGGGAAAGACCTATGCGATACGCGCAAAATGTACAGCAAAGCCTGCGGAAAGCGGCGATAAGCTGAAGGGTATTCTCGACAAGGCAAAGGAAAATAATATTCCCGTAGAATAAAAAATAATGCAAAATCAGCCGCAGGGCTTGATTATAAAATGTCAGCCGCCGATGACGGTCTAATGAAATTTCACGGCGGAGAAAGGTTGAAAAAAATGAAAGCAAGATTACCACAGGGAATGGGCGGCGGCGCTCAGAATATGAACGGAATGATCAAGCAGGCTCAGAAAATGCAGGCGCAGATCACCGAATTGCAGGAGGATATTGAGAACAGAGAATTCTCCACAACTGTCGGCGGCGGCGCTGTTGAGGTAACTCTTTCGGGAAGAAAAGAGATAAAGAGCCTTACCATAAAGCCCGAGGTCGTAGACCCCGAGGACGTTGAAATGCTCCAAGACTTAATAATAAGCGCGTTCAACGACACTGTAAAGCAGATCGAGGACACAACAGAAAAGGAAATGGGCGCTATCACAGGCGGTGTTTCTTTCCCCGGTTTGTTCTAACTCTGAACTATTTGCAGAATTTTTATGAATTATTTGCGGCATACCTTGACATACCTCGGCGTATGTTTGTGTATGCCGATTATTTTGGAGGTTGCTATTTACTATGGCTAACAGTACGGCTTTGCCCCTTGTTTTGCTTGCGGAGCATTTTGCACGGCTCCCCGGTATTGGAATGAAAAGCGCACAGAGACTTGCTTATCATGTTATGAGCATGACCGACGAGGAGGCGCAGTCCTTTGCGGACGCAATCATATGTGCACACAGTACGGTGAAGTGCTGCAAGGAATGTCAGAATTTAACGGAAAACGAGCTTTGTCCCATATGCTCTGACGATATGAGAGACCACGGAGTTATCTGCGTGGTGGAAACTCCCAAGGATATTTCGGCATTTGAGCGCACCAACGAATACAAGGGCGTTTATCACGTCCTTCACGGACTTATTTCCCCGCTGGACGGAATTACTCCCGATAAAATCAGGCTTAAAGAGCTGCTGGCGAGAATTTCGGCTGATGATGTCAAGGAGGTCATTATGGCTACAAACCCCACGGTTGAGGGGGAAGCCACGGCAATGTATATTTCCAAGCTCTTGAAGCCGCTGGGTGTAAAGGTGACGCGGCTTGCTTTTGGTCTGCCCATTGGGGGAAGTCTTGAATTTGCCGACGAGGTAACGCTTTTCAAGGCGTTGGAAAATCGGAATGAGATTTGAAAGTTCATAAAAAATTTACAAAAAATCTCCATAAGATTTGTCTCTAAAATACGTCTATTATTATAGAGGACTTTTTTAAGGAGAGATAACATGAAAAAATATTTATGTATGTTTATGGCAGTGTGTGCTGTCCTGCTGACAGGGTGTGAGAGATCGGCGGAGAATGACCTTGTGAAAATTCCCGAAAATTTTTCGGGTGCGTTAGAAATGTACTATTATAACGGTGAAAAGACAGTCATGGGATACATTTTCGATGGTAACAGTCGGGCGGATATATTGAATTCACTTTCGGCAGTTTCGGCAAAAAGTGCGGAAAATTGGTCTCCCGAAGATGTCACGATACCTGTTTACGGGGTAAAGTTCGGCATGGGAGAAAATGCCTTTGAAGCTGCGTGGACAAACGGTTATTGGATAACACGAACGGGTGAGGCGTACAGCTTTGACTATGATTTTGCCGAGCTTTGGAAGGACTATGACCGGGAGGGTACGGACAGTACATGGTCAACAGCGGCAATTCTGCCCTGCGCATACTATCTTTTCAGAGACGAAAACGGCTGGATAGCGGATTATCTGTCTCCAGCAGGAAATCTGTCTGAAATGCCCGAAACTCTTGCTGTTGCTTCAACACTTGATGAGGACGTGCTGACGGTACAATTTACCAACAGCGGTGAGAGGGAGTGGGGGTTCGGTGAATTTTTTGATCTTCAGGCGCAGCTTGACGGGGAATGGTATCAAGTTCCGAGGCTGCCGGGGGATTGGATTTATATTGCTCTTGCGCACTTTGTTATGCCGCAGCAGACTTTGGAGCATGAGTACGATTTAAGCTGTTACGGCGAGCTTCCCGAGGGTAAGTACCGCATTGTGACGGACAGCTTTTGGGCGGAATTTTATATAGGCAATTAGAGGAAAACGTGTTTACAGTGAAAATTACCGCAAATAGGTTTTATATAAAATTGTGCATAATATGTCAATTGTAGCATATAATATTGTTGCAATTGACGAAAATGCGCAGTAAATATTGACAAGCGGTGCAAAATATGATAAACTATATAAGTCGCTTGAAGAGAATCAGCCGCATTGGGATATAGCCAAGCGGTAAGGCAACGGACTTTGACTCCGTCATTTCGGTGGTTCGAATCCACCTATCCCAGCCAGTCAAAACGTTCGCTATGATTTATCGGCGAACTGTATTTTGGGGTGTCGCCAAGCGGTAAGGCACTTGACTCTGACTCAAGCATTTCCGGGGTTCGAATCCCTGCACCCCAGCCAGCGCGGTGTCCGCGCAGCCAAAAAGGCTCTTGTAGAGATACGAGAGCTTTTTACTTTATTATTTTCCGAAAAAATTCCTTTTTTCTATACAAACAAGGCTGAGCCATTACCATTTCCGTTAGTTACTCTTTCGGAAAGGGCTTCTTTTTACACGGAAATGTAAAAATTATTTTCCTATACAAACATAGGGGTGTCCGCGCAGGCAGCGTTTACTCCATATAAAAGGGGTAAACGCTTTTTTATACTTACGACAAATTTACGACAATATAATTTGAGAAAGAAGTGTTTATTTGAAAAGATTTTTGGATATTCTCCTGCGGGCGATACTAACGGGCTTTGCCATTGGAATTGGCGGAGCGGTGTATCTGTCCTGCGATAACAAATATGTAGGCTCTTTCCTGTTCGGCACGGGTCTGTTCGTGATACTATGCTTCGGCTTCAACCTTTTCACGGGCAAAGTCGGTTACGCCGTGGAAAACAAGCCTGCCTACATAATCGACCTGCTTGTCATATGGCTCGGCAATCTTATAGGTACGTCCGCTATGGGGGTAATGCTGCTGTTTACAAGGATATCAGGCATCGGTGACAAGGCGGCGGAGCTGTGCGGCGTAAAGCTTTCGGACGGCATAACAAGCATACTTATACTGTCGTTTTTCTGCGGAATGCTTATGTTTATTGCTGCGGACGGCTTTAAAACGATGGAAAATCCCGTTGGAAAGGTGCTGATGATATTCCTGCCTGTTATGGTGTTTATTTTGAGCGGATATGAGCATTGCGTTGCTAATATGTTTTACTTTACTATCGGCGGGGCATGGTCCGCAAAGGCTTTCGGGTACTTGCTCCTGATGTCTCTCGGCAACGCTTTGGGCGGTATGTTTATTCCGTTTGTCAGAAAAGGCTTTATTAAATAGTATGCCGAGGATATTTTCGGCAAGGTTAAATCTGCGTTTCCGACACATAATCCCAAAGGCGGTCGGCGTATTATTTCATACGCACTTATCAGGATATGTATTCACAAGCTGTACGCAGTATTATGAGTACAGGTCATAAAATATAAAGCAAATAAATCCCGATCTCACAGCTTTGATGAGATCGGGATTTGTTTTATTTCCTATCAAGCTTTTTAACGTCCATAAGCTCTTTCAGAAGCTCGGGGTCTTGAAATTCCGCATTTCTTCTATTGTAGAAAACATCTGTAACATCCCACAGCACGGGACACATCCCGCGGGTATATATCGCCTCGCAAACGCTCGAAAGATATTTTCTTATCATTTCCGGAGTCTTATTTTTCGTTGCAGTGCTGTATTCGCCGATAATTACCGGGACACCCTTGTCCACAAAATTTGTTTTCATCATATCCATATATTTGGTAAGTTCGGCAATATCGCTTTCGCTGCCCCATTCTGTCTGTGCCTTGCCCCATTCCACGTCCTTATCGATCAGTGCAAAGGTTGCAGGTGTGTAATAGTGTACAGATACCGCGCATCTTCCCGCAGGGTCGTTAGGCATTTTGAACAGCGGGTCGCAGGTAAGCTCAATATCGGTGTTGTATCCTGCTATAAGCAAATGGCGTTTGCCGTTGTTTCCGCCTGAATTTCGCACTATGTCAACAAATTTCTGATTCATATCGTTAAGTATATTATAGGACTTTTCTTTATCGCCCTGATTGCTGTAGCGGTTCCAGATATCTTCCCAGCCGCCCTCCTCGTTTAGGGACTCAAACACAAGCTTGTCGCTGTAATTTTTAAATTCCTTAGTAAGCTGTGTCCATATATTTTCATATTTTTTAAAGCATTCATATCGCTTGCTGTCGTCGGCAAAATCCGAGAACCAGCCGCCGTCCCAGTGGATATTCATAATAACATACAGATCGCTTTCCAAAGCCCAGTCAATGACCTCTTTCACCCTTGCAAGATACTCGGGAGCAATAGTGTAATCCTCCTTCATCATATTCGACCATGCCACGGGGACACGCAGTACTCCAAAGCCGCAGTCCTTGTACCCTTGGATCATTTCTTTTGTAACAACGGGGCTTCCCCAGCCTGTTTCGTAATTTGTCACACTCGTGTTCGATATCCAGCTTCCGCAGCTTTCAAAGGTGTTTCCGAGATTTATTCCCAGACCCATTTCCTGTATGACCTCCATAGTCGTCATATCACGCATATTTTCTTTTGCCTCAACATTACAGCCGCATAAACCTGTTGCAAGGGTACATACCGAAATTGCCGCCGCCGCAAATTTTCTTATTAGTTTAAATCTTGCCATATAAACCTCTCCTTTATTTCATAAATACAAACGATCTCATTTCAAAAAGACACCTGTGTCGGAAGGACTCTCCCGACCAATCGCGGGGATATTCCGTTGTCACCTTAAAGAAAACGCTGTGTCTGCCCGTAACGGCTTTTACTCTTTCGCTGACAACACCGCCGTTTCTGCCTATTTTCAGAGTACCTATCTCCTCGCCGTTTTCTCCGTCAATCAAAATGTGCAGAGTACTGTCGCAGCCCGTTCCGATAATATCGGCGGAAAATTCCATAGTCCTGCTGCCGAAGTCGTCGCCAAAGTCAAAATATTTGTATCCCATAACGCAGTCCTCGAAAATATTTGTCAGCACGCGTTCAAAGACATTTTTTTCGGTAACGATCGCTCCGCCTTTAAGTACGCAGGCAATTTCCGCAGGGGTTATTTTGTACGGATTGAGGGAGTCCTCAAATCCCAGCGAGGTCATCTCCACGGGCGGTATAGTGCCGTCGGGAAGAATTTCAATTTTTTCCACACAGCCTCGGCGGGACATTATCGTGCCATTAGTCATGCGGTGGTAGAAAATATACCACTGACCGTTGATATTCGCAATTGAGCCGTGGTCGTTTCCTCCGGGGTAATCCACGCCGTTGTCAACAATATGTCCGCGGTAGGTGAACGGTCCGGTTGGCTTGTCCGAGGTTGCATAAGCAAGTCTGCTGCCGCGCTTTGGTGAATAAATAAGATAGTATGTGTCCCCGACCTTTCGCGGAGAACAAGCCTCAAAAAACAAACAGTCCTCATCGGGAAAGCTTTCGTTTTTTTCAATGGGTATGACGTGTTCTATGCACGTTCCGTCAAGAATTTCGTACATATTGTCGCTGTTGACTTCCGCCATAAAGGAACGCTCAAAGCCGCAGTAAATGTAAGTCCTGCCGTCGTCGTCAACAAGTACCCCGGGGTCGATGAACCAGCCGTTGCAGCATATCTCTTCGGGGATAGTGTACTTGTATTTCGACAGCAGCTTGAACGGTCCCTCAGGCTTGTCGCTGACCGCCACGCAGCCTGTAGAGTTGATTATGTAGGCGTAAAGGTAATATTTGCCGTCCTTTTCAACAACGTCGGGAGCGTACAAATAGTTTGTACCGTTCGTCCAGTCGGTGTCGGCTGGATAGTCCGCAGTAGCCTGTGTGCGGAAAATATCGCCGTGACAGACCCAGTTATTAAGGTCGCTTAACGGCGCGCTCCAGCATTTCAGCACATAGTCGCAAAATTTTGTTGACCCTGCATTGTCGTGAGAGCCGTACACATAGACCCTTTCGCCGAAAACTCGCGGCTCGCCGTCAGGAATATATTCCCAAAGGGGCAGGTATGGGTTAGGCATATAAATCAATTCCCCCTTCAATGATTTTTATATAATTATACATTACAATTATAAATTATTCAAGACAATAATTGGATAATGTCTGTTTTGTGCTGAAAAATGTCTTGATAATGCTAATTGAATGTGATATAATCAAAATGATAGAGGGAGGGATCGTTACGGAAAGAAATGCTTCAGAGGTATACCTGAACTGGTTTACGAATGATTTGGATTTTCCTTTTTTTATTCAGTACGGCAAGCACGATACAGACCTTTATATCCATCTGCACTGTGACTTCAACGAGTTGGTGATCGTGACAGACGGAAGCGCAGTCCATATAGTAAACAGCGAGGAATACCCTATAAAAAAGGGAGATGTTTTTGTTGTCGGCAACGATACTGTCCACGGGTATAAGAATACGGAAAATTTCCGCATATGCAATATAATGTACCGTCATGACGAAATGTTCTCAGACTTGCCCGATATTGCCGCAAGCGCAGGATTTCAAGCGTTATTTGTGCTTGAACCGAGAATTACAAAGGAGCAGAGCTTTAAAAGCAGGCTTAGGCTCAAACATGAAAATTACAAAGCTGTAAAGTCCATGATCGACAATATGATACAGGAATACGAAAACAGCTCGGACTGCCGAAAAACTATGCTGACAGCGGGCTTTGCACAGCTTGCGGCAATGCTTTCGCGGCTTTACAGCTTTGGCGGCAGCGATGAAGAGCAGGATATTATAAATATTGCAAAGGCTGTTTCCTATATGGAAAATAATTTTGAGGGGAGTGTTTCCGTTGCCGAGCTTGCGGAGCTTTCTCATTATTCGGAGAGGCATTTTATGCGTATTTTCAAAAAAGCATATAATTGCTCTCCGATAGAATATGTAATAAATCTGCGTGTGAACCGAGCCTGCGCGCTTTTGAAAGGCTCTGATCTTACAATATCCGAAACGGCGGAAAGGTGCGGCTTTGACGATGTAAATTATTTCAGCAGGATATTTAAAAGGCGGATCGGTATTTCACCCTCGAAATACAGAAAAATGGGTCAATAAAGCCAATGTCAGCAGGGCGGGAGGGACGTCCGCTGCAAAATTGGTACAAACATTTTTAACGCTGCTGCAATGCAGCGTTAAATAAAAATTTAATTTATACTAAAAAAGTATGATTTTACCGTGCTTTGAAATGTAAAGGTACATTCTTCCGTGTAAATATGCACAAATTTTATTCCGTATTTTTTACAATAATCTGCTTGACAAAAACGTTTTAATACTATATACTTGTATATAGTCAATACGAAAATACAATATGTTGTGGTCTATGAGATACGGAGGAATTTAACATGATTACACAGATAAGAAAAAGAGACGGCAGAACAGTTACCTTTAACATTGAAAAAATTGCCCAGGCTATATATAAAGCTGCCCAGTCCGTGGGAGGAAGCGATTATAATACATCTTTGGAGCTTGCGGATAAGGTTTGCGACGCTGTTGAGGATAAGTACGGCAAGTGCGTCCCCACGGTTGAGCAGGTACAGGATATGGTGGAAAAGGTTCTCGTTGAGGACGGTCACGCCAAGACTGCAAAGTCCTATATCTTGTACCGTTCCGACAGGACTCGCGCCCGTGAGATGAACACAAAGCTCATGAAGGTCTACGAGGACTTGACCTTCAAGGCTGCCAAGGACAGCGACATAAAGCGTGAGAATGCAAACATCAACGCTGACACAGCTATGGGTACAATGCTTAAATACGGCTCGGAGGGCGCAAAGCAGTTCTATGAGATGTACGTCCTTGATCCGAGACACGCAAAGGCGCATAACAAGGGCGATATACATATCCACGATTTGGACTATCTTACCCTTACGACAACCTGCTGCCAGATAGATCTGATAAAGCTTTTTAAGAACGGATTTTCAACAGGTCACGGCTTCCTCCGCGAACCTAACGATATAGGCAGCTACTCTGCTTTGGCGTGTATCGCTATCCAGTCCAATCAGAACGACCAGCACGGCGGACAGAGCGTCCCCAATTTTGAGTACGCTATGGCTGACGGCGTTAAAAAGACTTACCGTAAAAAATATGTGTACAACATCGCAAGATGTCTTGAAATGATCGCAAAGCTTGACAACGGTCAGGAGATAAGCGATACCATTGCTGACGAGATTTACAATGAAAAGGGAATTTATCCGATTCTCGGCAATGACAACGGCTACAAGGAGATCGAGTTTGAAAAGCTTTGCAGATATGTTGACCCCGACACGGCAAAGCGCGTTCAGGACTTTACTGCAAAGAATACAATGAAAGAGACCGACCGCTCCACATATCAGGCTATGGAGGCTCTTATCCACAACCTCAATACAATGAACAGCCGTGCGGGCGCGCAGGTTCCATTCTCCTCTATAAACTACGGTCTGGACACAACTCTTGAGGGCAGAATGGTCATCAAGAACGTGCTCCTTGCTCACGAGGCGGGTCTCGGAAACGGTGAGACTCCTATTTTCCCAATACACATTTTCAAGATAAAAGAGGGTATCAACTATAATCCCGAAGACCCCAACTACGACCTGTTCAAGCTTGCCTGCCGCGTTTCGGCAAAGAGACTGTTCCCCAACTTCTCGTTTATCGACGCGCCATATAATCTTAAATATTACAAGCCGGGGGATTACAATACAGAGGTCGCATACATGGGCTGCCGCACAAGAGTTATCGGCAACGCGTTCGACCCCTCAAACGAGATAGTTACAGGCAGGGGAAACCTTAGCTTTACTTCGGTAAATCTCCCCAGACTTGCAATAAATGCAAATCACAACGTGGGCGCATTTTTTGAAAGTCTCGAAGAGCTTATGGACTTAGTATGCGAACAGCTTATGGCTCGTTATAAAATTCAGGCGCAGAAGAGGGTTAAGAACTTCCCGTTCCTTATGGGTCAGGGCATTTGGATAGACTCCGACAAGCTTGGTCCCAACGATACTGTTGGCGAAGTCTTGAAGCAGGGTACGCTTTCTATGGGATTTATAGGACTTGCGGAGTGCTTAAAGGCTCTTGTGGGCAAGCACCACGGTGAAGACGAAGAAGCAAGAAAGCTTGGCTATGAAATTGTATCCCGCATGAGAGAAAGAATGGACGAGGAAACTAAGCGTACTGGCATGAATTACACATTGCTGGCAACTCCGGCAGAGGGACTTTCCGGCAGATTTATCCGTATGGACAAGAAGCTTTTCGGAGAGCTTGAGGGAATTACAGATAAGGAATATTACACCAATTCCTTCCATGTGCCTGTTTACTATCCTATAAGCGCATTTGAAAAGATAAAGATAGAAGCTCCATACCATGAGCTTACAAATGCCGGACACATCAGCTATGTAGAGCTTGACGGCGACCCCATGAACAATCTTTCCGCATTTGAGAAGATAGTCCGCTGCATGAAAGAGTCCGGTATAGGCTACGGCTCTATCAACCACCCTGTTGACCGTGACCCTGTTTGCGGATATACGGGAATAATCGGCGATACCTGCCCCTGCTGCGGACGTCACGAGGGAGACGACGGCATAGGCTTCGAGCGTATCAGAAGAATTACAGGATATCTTGTAGGTACTCTCGACCGCTTTAACGACGCAAAGCTTGCAGAGGTAAGGGACAGAGTTAAGCATAACGTGAACTGATGTGCCGGCGAGACCTTTTAAATAAAAATTGGCGGAGGGAAGTATATGAGCAGCAAGCAAAACAACTCAGACCGTTTTTTAGGTTTTGCAGACGTTTATGAAAACGCCCGCCCGAAAGTGCCCAAATATCCTATTGATGTTATTTGCCGTTATTTGGGCGGAAATCCGCAGCTTGTTGTTGATATGGGGTGCGGAACGGGTCTTTCCTCCGAAATTTGGCAGGAAGTCAGCAGCAAGATAATAGGTATCGAGCCAAACGATGAAATGCGCGGTATTGCTGAAAAAAAGGCAAATTCAAAAATGAGCTTTATAAAGGCTTTTTCGGACAGCACGGGGCTTGATGACTGCTGCGCCGACGCGGTAGTGTGTTCTCAATCCTTTCATTGGATGGAACCAACATCCACTCTGAAAGAGGTCAACCGAATTCTGAAAGACCGCGGCGTATTTGCTGCTATAGACTGTGATTGGCCTCCTGCGGCAAAATGGGAAGCTGAAAAGGCGTATATGCAGCTTTACGGCAAGGTGCTTGAAATCGAAAGCCAAGTCCCCGACATTAAGGACAGCTTTATTCGTTATTCCAAGGACAAGCATTTGGAAAATATAAAACAAAGCGGATATTTTACATATGTCCGTGAGATACTGTTCAGCAGTGCGGAAGAATGTACAAAGGAACGCTTTTGCAATATTATTTTAAGTCAGGGAAGTACTCAGGCTATTCTGAAAAAATATCCAGAGCTTATAAAAAAAGAGCTTGACGTATTTTACGAGGCTATAAATTCCTGTTTTGACAAGGAGCCTTTTGACATTGAATTTTGTTACAGAATGAGAATTGGTATAAAATAATTTAAACAGTGCATTAAATCTGTATTTGTATGGCGGGAGCAGCTTGAATTGGCATACTCCCGTCTTTTTTTAATTATTTGTCCTGAAGCAAGGCTCATTTATTTTCAATAATGATAACAGCGTTTCTGTTAAGCTCTTCAAACCTTTTTTCAAACGTCCTCATGTCATAGGAGACCTGCCCCCGCAGCGGGTCGTCGACGTACACAAGGTTTTCTCTCATGTCGTATCCGGTAAGCAGCATACAGTGTTCGCCGCCGAACCACGAAACGGTTTCTCCCGTTTCTTCGTCCGTCCATGATACATAGTCCCGAATAATTTCACCCATGTTTATGCTGCCCCATACGACCACTGGATTTCCGTACTTGACGGCAGAGTAGAGCATTTCGGGAGAGTACCCCGTTACGTTCACTACCTGCCATTTATTTTCGGTATCATAATCGCTTAAAAATTTTTCGGCAGTTTCCGCAATTACCGCGGCAGTACAGCCGTAAGCCTGCCTGCTTCTGGGGTCTCCCACAAAAACCTTGTTGAAATCGGCTTTTCGGTACTCTCCCTTTGGCAGATATTCGTCCGCGAGAGTAAGCTTGTCAATATCAAATCCAATATAATTCAGAAGCATAGTCAGGGACGTTATCTCGCACCCTGTAGGCAATTCGGGATTTTGCAGAACAGGCGCGGCATCTATGTAAGCGGAAGCACCTATATCGGCGTGTACAACAGGTACTCGGAGAGTGCAGGAAATATCGTCGGGGTTATTTTTGTCTCTGACAGCAGCATAGTAAATACCCTCACCGAGAGAGGAAAAGCTTACCGTTTCACCTGAAAAGTCTTTGCTTGTTTTCCAATCGTCAATAGTAGCTTCGTATTCCGTACCGTCAATAAAATTTTCTATGCGGACGGTTATTTCACCGTCCGCGATAATTTTTTCCGCGCCGCTGACAGCAGTTACCGAAATAGGGTAGGGACGTGATAAGCTATCCGCATATATCGTGTAAATGTCGGTAATTGTTTCTTGCTTGTCTCTTTCCATAAAGCAGAACGAGAAGCTGCCCTCCGAAAGCCTGTTCAAAGAAGCCGTGGAATTTCGTGCCCTGTGAAAGGAACTGCCAAGGTCTGTGCTGTATAAATACGGACTTTCGTTGTCGATGCTCAATTCGATCTTTCCATTGCTTTTTCCGTTGGAGCAGGGCGTTACTTGAAACGAGAAGGATATGCCGCTCCTGTCTGAAAAATTTATTTTTTCATTCGGCGGATTATCGTTTGTACCTCCGCAGCAAGCGCACTCAAACGCCAACGTCGTCAGAATAAATACAAATAAAAAAGCTGTAATTTTTATTTTTATTTTGATCACATCATTTCTTTATTACATTTCCATGACAAAAACAGCCGCAGGATAGTTTCCTGCGGCTGAAAATTTTTATTATTAAACCACAGCTTTTCTTGCGGCAGCTCCGGGGACAGTTTTCTTTATAATATCCGCTCCGATATCTCTAAGCTTTTCCTCAAAGTTTTCATAGCCGCGCTCAATGTGGTAAATATCTTCTATTTCAGTAACTCCTCTTGCGGCGAGTCCCGCAATAACAAGAGCCGCTCCGGCTCTTAGGTCGGGAGCTGTAACGGGCGCTCCCATAAGCTGTCCAACGCCCTCTATAACTGCGACCTTGCCGTCCACGGAAATATCCGCGCCCATTCGCCGCAGCTCGTTCACATATCTGAATCTGTTGTCAAAAATCCCGTCAGTAACAATACTCGTTCCCTCCGCAAGGCAAAGCAGGGTTGAAATCTGCGGCTGCATATCCGTTGGGAATCCCGGGTGAGGCATTGTCTTTACGCTTGTCTTTACAAGAGGACCGTCCACAGATATTCTTACGCTCTCGTCAAATTCCTCAACATTTACCCCTATTTTCGCAAGCTTCGCGGTAATGCTTTCCAAGTGCTTCGGAATAACGTTCTTTATCAGCACATTTCCTCTCGTTGCCGCAGCTGCGACCATGAAAGTGCCGGCTTCAATTTGGTCTGGGATTATAGCGTAGGTAGCGCCCTTGAGACGTTTTACGCCTTTTATTTTTATAACGTCCGTACCCGCGCCCATAATATCCGCTCCCATTGAGTTGAGGAAATTGGCGAGGTCTACTATGTGAGGCTCCTTGGCGGCATTTTCAATGACTGTCATGCCGGTTGCTTTTACCGCCGCAAGCATGGCGTTGATCGTTGCGCCTACAGTTACCATGTCGAAGTATATTTGCGTACCGTAAAGATCCTCGGACTGTATGTCAACCATGCCGCGGTCAATAGTACAGGTCGCACCCAAAGCGGCAAAGGCTTTAAGATGCTGGTCAATAGGTCTGTCTCCCAAATCGCAGCCGCCGGGCATAGAAACACGGGCGCGCTTGAACTTGCCGAGAAGCGTACCCAAAAAATAATAGGAGGCTCGCATATGCTTAGCCATTTCGTAGGGGACTATAGGGTCAGTAATTCCGGTTGCGTCAATTCTTACTGTATGCTTGTCAAGGAAAATAACGCTTGCGCCCATTTCGTAGAGGATACGCAGGCTTATAGAAACATCGCTGATGTTAGGTACGTTTTCAAGTATGCAGGGTTCGTCCGAAAGGATAACGGCAGGGATAATCGCCACAACCGCATTTTTTGCGCCGCTGATCTCAACTTCCCCATGAAGCTTGCGGCCGCCTTTTATAATAAACTTTTCCAAAGTATATTCTCTCCCAAATCGGCGTGATCCGCCGATAAAATTATTGCAGAGCAAACGGATATCGGTAAACTATTTTAAACAGAGTAAAAATACATACGATTTTTCACAGTATTACTATTATACCATATTTCGGAGCAAAATAAAAGCCCTTTCGGATAATTTTTATTACATTTTTTTGGCTGGCAGGCAAGTTATTTTCGTGATATTGCACAAAGCAGGGGAACGTCCTGCGGCAAGAGTTACCGCTATGCAGTATAACGACAATATTTTCTTTGCTTAAGCGCCTCAATGGAGATATGCATTTTGAGTAAATTTTAATAAAAAGCAAGCGTGGGAAAGGCTGAGCCTTTACCCTTTTAGACTTACTTTGTCAATAAGGGTAAAATACTCCCATGGGTAACAATGCTTCTGTACCGTTACCTGCCAAAAGGCTGAGCCTTTACCCTTTCAGGCGTAATGTGCCAATAAGGATAAAATGCTCCCATGGGTAGCAATACTTCCATATCGCTACCTGCCTAATTTTCCCACGCTTGTGTTTTTATAGTTTTATCCACACAAAATCGTCTTTTACGCTGTTTGCGGAAACCGTAGACAACGACACGCCGCCGGCGGCTCCAAATTCAGCGGCAATCTCCTTTATTACCGTGCCGAGGTTTTTATCCATCGGGAGGTTTTGATAAACCTTCGCCTCATAATCGTTCAGCATTTTCTTTATATGGTCTGAATTAACGGTCGAATCGAGCATTGCTTCTCTTGTATCGATCCCCGCTAAATGATATCGGTCTTTGAACACCCAATTAACACAGTCACTGGCAAAACCGCCCACGCCGCAGAGATCCATTTCGTTTATCATCTTATAGAGGTCACGAAATGTCAGTTCCCCCGCGGGAGGATATTTTTCCCTTATGGCAGCGCGTATCTTTTCATCGCTCATATCGCCGTACAAAGCTTCCCTGCGGAGCTGCCGAAGCTGCTGGGAATTTTCGGGGTATTTCTCGCTTAGTCCGCAAGCCTTGGTCACAAAACTGTTAAATTTCTCCCAAATCCCCATATAAGGGTCGTCCTGCATCGGCGCAACATAGTTTATTGCGCTCACATCGAGAAAATTTTCACCATAGCAATGTTTGAAAAACTCGTAGATCTCAAGATACTTTTCCTCGTTCGTCATTCCCTCAAGGTTGAGCTTTGTGGTATAGTAATCGTCCTGATAGGTAAAATCGAAACAGGAACTTTTATACCGCATACCGAGGTTTACGTAACGGTCGTTCTCCGCGTCGCCAACTGAACAGCTTGTATAACCCTCATTCCCTGTATAATATTTATATCTGGGGAACTCGAACACAGCCATTTGTGCATCATACTTTTGACCGTTTACTTCAATTTCAAAGGTTTCGCCTTCGGTTATCCCGCCTTTTTTATTGCCCGCGGAATTTTCCTCCCCGGGAAAAACGTCTGTACCTTTGATGTACTCCATAAACTCCTCTTTGCTTGAAAAATAACCTTGTTCTACCAAATAATCGGCAAAGTCTACTACAACAGCATCTTTCGGTATATTCTCGTGCTTGATCAGGTTAGGGTCTATGCTGACGGTTTTTTTAGTTTTGTTGGCATTGCTTCCGTAATAAGTGTTTGTGTTGATATTTGTATTGCAGGTCATAATTTACTCACCTTTCTTAAATAATTAAAAAATTCAAAATACTGTTGGCGCAATATTTTGGTGTGATATGACCCTCTGTAAATTATTGTTACGTTTATTATACAGTATTTTCAGTATTTTGTCAAGCTGTGGTGTAAAAAAATTACCCTTGAAAACAATCATCTGAAAAACAGCTTGCTGCCCTTGTAGCGTACCGTAAAATAAATTACCCTTACAAGCCGTATAAAAGCCGAAACGACAAACACGCCCATTGCTATAGACCCCGCTATCCCCACCGCGTTTGCAAACTGGGGGAGAAAGGCGTTTACGTCGCCTCCCACAAGGGTTATCATGGTGTTGTACATATATCCTCCCGGAACAAGAGGAATGACACCGATAACAAGATACATATTAACGGGGACGTGCAGCCGCCTCGCCATAAGCTCGGAGTACACCGAAACCGCCGCCGCCGAGAAAAAATAACAGAGCATTTCGCTTGTGCCGCTCAATTCGTAAGAAATAAAAATAAGCTGGGTAATAGTCCCGCCTATGGCAGCGGTTATCATGTGTCTGAGCTTTATGTTGAACTGGACTCCGAATGCCGCCGAGGCAATAAGACTGTAAAAGCATGGCAGAATAATTTGTTCGGGTATATTTAAATTTTCCATAGCAGCCTCCTAAATCAAAGTAAACAGCGCGATAGCGGAAGCCGCTCCCACCGCCATTCCCACGGCTGTAAGCAAGGCTTCTATAAGCGTGTACATTCCAGCAAGAAAGTCCCCCGCAATAAAATCGCGCATACAGTTTGTGAGGATTATCCCGGGGACAAGGTTCATGGACGAGCCTATGATTACCTTATCAAAGCCGTCGGTCAGTCCGCAGCGCGAGACGATAACGGCAATCGCCGATATGACAAAGGAGCATACCACGCTTTGAAAAAATACGCTTGGCTTTACCTTTTCCACAAGGCGGGAGAGATAGAAAATCAGCACGGAAATAAGTCCCGCGAAAAGCGCGTCTGGAGCGTACCCGCCGAAAAAAAGGGCAAAGGTCGCGCCAACGACCCCGAAGCTGAGCGCGCGGACGGGAGAGCCATATATCCTGCGGGACTTTATTTCCTCCAAATGCCGCATTATCACAGCCACCTCGGGCTTTTCGGTGCAGACGAACCGCGAAAGATTATTAAGCTTGTCCACCCTGTCAAGATTTGTTACACGGTTCGTTATCCGCTTTGTCTGGGTCAGGGGCAGGTTATCTCCCTCGTTTACGGTTATGATGAGGCTTGTGGGAATTGCAAAAACCTCAACGCTTTTGCCGTCCCCCATAAAGCCGTATGCTTCGGCAATGCGGTTGATACTGTCCTCAACGCGGTAAATTTCCGCGCCGTATTCGATAAGCATACTTCCAATGCTTGATGTGATCTTCAAAATTTCTTTTGCAGTCATAAAATAAATCCTCCGTCCACCGAAAGCACCTGTCCCGTGATAAAGGACGCCTTTTCCGAAGCTAAAAACAAAATCGCTTCCGCAACGTCCTGCGGTGTGCCAATCCTGTTTAGCGGCGTTTCCTCCTTAAGCTCGGAAATAATGTCGGGGGAAAGGTGTCCGTTCATATCGGTGCCGATAACTCCGGGAGCAACGCAGTTCACAGTTATGCCGGAAAGTCCGACCTCCTTGGCAAGAGCCTTTGTAAAGCCTATCAGCGCCGCCTTTGAGGCAGAATAGTGCACCTCGCAGGAAGCCCCCGAAATACCCCACATTGAGGAAATATTTATTATCCTGCCGCATTTTTCGTGTATCATATGGGGCAGCACAGCCTGCGTGCAGTTGTAGGTTCCCTTAACATTCACAGCGAACATCATGTCCCACATTTCCTCGGTGATGTCGGTAAAAAGAGCCTGTTCGGCAATGCCCGCATTGTTTACAAGTACGCTTACATTCCCCATAGTTTTTTCAATTTCGGCAGCCATGCAGTCCACCGCTTTTTTGTCGGCAACGTCCGCCTTGAAGCAGCAAGCCCGCACCGAATAGCTTTCAAGCTCTTTGCAAAGTGCGGCGGCGGATTCATCGGACTTGTTATAATTAACCGCAACGTTGTATCCTGCCTTTGCGAATGCGACCGCAGCCGCCCTGCCTATGCCCCGCGACGAGCCTGTTATCAAAACTGTTTTTTTCATGGCAAAAGCCCCTTTCATATGATTATAGTATACCATAAACACTTTATTATGTCAATTTTTTACTTATCTTCATTTGAGGATTGAGCATTGCTCTGCCCCGAAAATTTTCCGCAAAATTTATGCACACAAGATATTTTTGCCGCGATTACCCAAAATGACAAAATATAACAGCACAACAGTTGTAAAATATACTCATCAAATTCAATAGGAAGTGAAAAAATGCCTGTAATTATTGAAACGTCGGAGGACACCGTTACCGCCCGCCTGTCGGGAGAGATAGACCATCATAATGCCAAGGATATACGTTCGGATATCGATCTGGCAATTGACAGATACCGTCCCAAAAAGCTTATTCTTGACTTTGACGGCGTTACCTTTATGGACAGCTCGGGAATAGGACTTGTTATGGGACGGTACAAGGCTGTAAAGGAGTGCAGCGGTGTTGTGATAATCGAAAATACGGGAAGTCAGATAAAAAAGGTCATGCGTCTTGCGGGTCTGGACAGGCTTGCCGTTATTAAATAGCAGCCGTTGCCGATAACCGCTCAAAATCTCGGACAAAAATTTTTTATCCGGGATCGGCATGACAAAAAGCAAAGGCAATACAGCATGATGAAATATACGGCTGTGCGTTACGAACACGGTCGCTGCGATGTATTGCCTGAAACGGAAAGGAATGTTTAACTTGAAAGTTATCAATGAAATAAAATGCAGCTTCCCTGCAAACAGTCGAAACGAGGGCTTGGCGCGTTCGCTGGTGTCCGCATTTTCGGCGCAGCTTGACCCTACCGCAGGCGAGATAGGCGAAATAAAGACCGCCGTTTCCGAGGCGGTCACAAATTGTATCGTTCACGGTTACCGCGGCTGTGCAAACGGAAATATCGAGCTTGTGGGACGTATTCTTGAGGATAATGTGCTGTACATAAAAATTCGGGACAAGGGCTGCGGCATTGCGGATGTAAAGCAAGCAATGGAGCCTCTTTACACCTCCGCTCCCGAGGAGGAACGCGCGGGGCTGGGCTTTGCTGTAATGGAAAGCTTTATGGACAGGGTATCGGTAAAAAGCTCTCTCAACAAAGGCACAAGCGTTATCATGACAAGAAAGATCCCGCCCGCTTCCGAACGTCAGGAATAGTATGAGCAGGAGCGTACATAAAAAAACGGAAAGGACTGCCTGCTGTGAATGTACTTAAAAACGGAGCAAGCCTTGCGGAGGATAATCTTGGTCTTGTACATCTTTGTGCAAACCGTTTCAGGGGTCGGGGAATAGAATACGACGATCTCTACGGCGCGGGCTGCGTTGGACTTGTAAAAGCAGCCTCCGCATTTGACACGGAACGCGGGGTGAAATTTTCAACATATGCCGTACCCGTTATACTTGGAGAGATAAAACGGCTTTTCCGCGACGGCGGAATGATAAAGGTCAGCCGTTCTGTACGCGAGCTTGGAATGAAGCTTACAAGGATCCGCGAACAGTTTACCCTCCTGCACGGACGCGAGCCAACGGTAAGCGAGCTTGCGGAGCTGGCAAATTCCGATCCCGAGGACGTTGCCGAGGCTCTTGAAGTAAATTTGCCTCCAATTTCGCTGACGTGCAGCTCCGAGGACGACGAAGGGGCGCAGATCGACGTTGCCGAGCCCGCTCCCGATTCCGACCTTGTGGATATCATTTCACTCCGTCAGGCTCTGTCAGCTCTTGACGAGGAGGACAGGCAGCTTTTATACCTGCGCTATTTTAAGGACATGACCCAGACAGGAACTGCTGAAGCCTTGGGAATGACCCAGGTTCAGGTCTCACGCCGCGAGAAAAAACTGCTTATGAAGCTGCGGGGAGACCTTCTTGAATAACGCTCTTGACGGCAAAAGCAAGTACGGTAAAAAAGTAACGATCATTGGGGGCTGCGTGAAAACCGCGCAGCCTTTTTTGCTGCCGATACTCTTATTTATGCGGTTCCCGCACGTTTTGCGGGAACCCTTTAATGTCCCCGATATAAGATGAAAATTTCAATTTTGTCGAAAAAGGTTCAGTGAATACTGGACTTTTTTTCATTATTGTGGTATAATAAATAACAGTCATTTTTTGAGAGTAAATTTTCTTGCTCATATGGCAGGGATTTACATAAAATGTAAAATTACAAAGGAGTAATGAATTATGAAAAAACTTTTAGCGGCGGTTACCGCAATACTTATGCTGTCGGCGCTTACAGCCTGCGGAAATGACGGAGGCACGGCGGAGGTTATGGACGAGACAACCTCCGCAGCTGTACAAAGCGAAGCTCCGGCCGAAACACAGGAGGAGACCGAAGCCGAGACTGATGCCGAGACAGAGGCAGAGTCCGAAACAGAAACGGAGGAAGCCTCCGACAATTCGGATATTTACACAGGCAGCGGCTATACCGTTAATGTAGACAGCGAGAAGTGGGTGGACGCTTCCGAGTACATTAAGATGATAAGCGAATATGCCGAGGAAAACGGTTTGAGCGAAAACCTCACAGCCGAGGAAATTCAGGGCATGAACGACGGAATGTTCTATCATACAAGCAATGACGGCACTAATTTCAACATTGTCAGCAACCCTATAGGAAATACTGACGGAGTAAAAATTGCCGACGCTGCCGACGAGCTTAAAGCGCAGTACGAAGCCATGGGCATAAACTGGGTCTCTCATGAGGTTGTGGAGATAAACGGTATTGAATGGCTGAAGATCGACGTTACCTCAAATATGCAGGGCACGGATATGAAAATGCTCCAGTGCATGGCTCTTTCCGACGGTAATCAGTACGTTATCACCTATACCGCCGATACAGATAAATACGACAGCGCTATATCCGATTTTGAAGATGTGCTGAATAGCTTTAAGCTGTCAAAATAAATTCACAAGGAGAGTGTGCTTCCATGATACCGACTATTGAGACGGAGCGGCTGATACTCCGTCCGCTGACTGCCAACGACGCGGAGGCGGTCTTTGCATGGACGGGAGACGAGAGGGTCACAAAGTATATGAACTACAGTACATATTCCTCTGTTGAACAGGTGCGCCGGTGGTTGGAAACCGTCAGCAGCATTTGGGGCTTTGTAAGGAAGTCGGACGGTCTGCTTATGGGCAGCGGGGACATACATCTCTGTAAGTCGCCCGATGAAGCGGCTGACGGCTTTTGGGAATTCGGCTACTGTTTCCGTTTCGACTGCTGGAACAAAGGCTACTGTACCGAAGCGACCAAGGCCATGATAAAGTACGCCTACGAGCAGGGGGCAAGAAGATTTATGGCACAGCACGCCGTCCAAAATCCCGCCTCGGGCAGGGTAATGGAAAAATGCGGCTTGACCTTTTCGGGGTACGGTTCGTATCAAAAAATCGACGGGAGCTGCGAGTTTAAATCCAAGGTATACAGGGCGGTTTTTGAGGAATTGCCGTATTAGAGACAGAAAAAGGAGTATCCTATGAAAAAATTTTTATGCGTATTCCTTGCTTTGATTGCTCTTATGCTGACGGGGTGCAGCGGAGGGAAAGAGGTTTACAGCGGCGACGGCTGGGAAATAAGCTATGACCCGAATAAGTGGAAAATAACTTTTGAAGCGAAAGACGGCAGTGTCTCGTTCAGTCATATCAAGCTTGACGGAACGACTTTTCAAGCTGTTGGATATTATCGTTATAACCGCGGTGTGGTAGATGAAAGCGGTATATCTATGAACGAACGGCTTGAAAGGTCAAGAGAAATCTGTGAAAGCAACGGTCGGCTATGGAGCGGAGAGATCATTGAAATAGACGGCGTTGAATGGGGCAGAGAAGAATTTCGGTATGAAGATATTAAATCCGCCGTTTATTTTCATTATGACAACAGTTCTCCGTGGTATGCTTGCAGCTTGTCGTTTGTTGCCGAACCTGACGTATATGATAAAGGTTTGAAGGATTTTGAAGAAATTTTTGACAGCTTTGAATTTACGGAATAATTTTTGAAAGGATTGATAATATGAAAATTCTGGTAGTAGGCGGCGGCGGACGCGAACACGCCATTATCATGAAGCTTGCGGAAAGCAAGCGCGCCCCGAAGCTTTACTGCACTCCTGGAAACGGCGGTATTTCCCGATACGCGGAGTGCTTTGACGTAAGCGCGACGGACATTGACGGAGTTGTTGCTCTCGCAAAAAAGCTTGCGGTGGATATGGTTGTGGTAGCACCCGACGATCCGCTGGTGCTGGGCATGGTGGACGCTCTTAACGCAGAGGGTATCATGACTTTCGGTCCCGACAAGGCGGCTGCTATTATCGAGGGCAGCAAGGTTTTCTCAAAGGACTTGATGAAAAAGTACGGCATACCTACCGCGGCTTACGAGGTCTTTACCGAGGCGGACAAGGCGATAGCTTATATCAAGGAGCAGAATTCCTACCCCACGGTGGTAAAGGCGGACGGTCTTGCTCTCGGCAAGGGCGTTATAATCGCACAGAACGAGCAGGAGGCTGTTGACGCGGTACACTCCATTATGGAGGACAAGATTTTCGGCGAAAGCGGCTCAAAGCTTGTAGTGGAGGAATTTTTGACGGGTCCCGAAATTTCTGTGCTTTCTTTTACGGACGGAAATGTGGTAGTCCCCATGATATCCTCAATGGATCACAAGCGCGCGCTGGACGGCGATCAGGGTCTTAACACGGGCGGCATGGGCACTATTGCTCCCAATCCATTCTATACCGAGGACGTAGCAAAGGAGTGCATGGAAAATATCTTCCTGCCAACAATAAAAGCAATGAAAGCCGAGGGCAGGACGTTCAAGGGCTGTCTGTACTTCGGATTAATGGCTACCCCCAAGGGTGTTAAGGTTATCGAGTACAACTGCCGTTTCGGCGATCCCGAAACACAGGTAGTACTGCCGCTTCTCGATACCGACCTTGCGGACATTTTCGAGGCGGTTTATAACGGTACTCTTGCGGATATTGACATAAAGTGGAAGAACGAGTGCTGTTCCTGCGTAGTAATGGCAAGCGGCGGGTACCCCAAAAGCTACCCCAAGGGGCTGGAAATGCAGGGAATGGACGAAAACGGTCAGGTAGACGGCGTATTCGTTTACCATGCAGGAACAAAGTACGCTGACGGTAAATTCTATACCAACGGCGGACGAGTTCTCGGCGTTACCGCAACGGGGGAGACTCTTCAAGCAGCTTTGGATAAATCCTACGCGGCGGTAAAGAAAATTAATTTTGAGAACGCGCATTACCGCACAGATATCGGTAAGCGTGCATTAAGCAGATAAACATATTATCAATAAATAAAAATTGCCGACGGCTCTTTCCACCGTCGGCAATTTGTTTATTTTAATTCGTAAACTGTACCGTTTATTGAAATTGCTGTTACGTCTTTTGTTTCGATTATTTCTTTTTGTTTGCCCTTTCACTTGTAACATACATCAGCGGGGCGAAATGTTTCATTTTGCATAAAAAAACACGGGAGAATTTTTCCCGTGTTTTTTTAACGCAGCCTTGCGTGTCAGTCTTTTTGCTTAGCTTCGGTAATAACCTCGTTGATAAGTTCAAGAGCTTTTTCGCTTCTGCCGTCCTCAAAAAGCGCCTTAATAGAAAATGTTGTTTATCGTTTCACCGTCAGAAGTTTAAACATGGAGGATTTCATCGGTTTCTTTTACCCAAACATTAAGAACCTCTTTAAGCTCGGTTTTTCCTGTTTCGGGGTTGTAAGCCCAAACCTCATCGCCAACCTGAATGTCCTCAATACACTATGTTACATAGGTGTTATTTTTTGGCATTTTTCTTTATCAGTACAAATTCACCATTGGTATTTTTATAGCTGTCATAGCAAATAAATTTCCCTTTTTCATTAACATAAAATATATATTTCCATTGCTCTAACGGTGAATTCTTAAAGCCTGTTGGTATATCCTTTGACGCTCCGCTCCGCCCCTCTACATAATAGCTGAATGTGCAGTTAATAATGCCATTATCATATTCCGAATAATCATATTCCTCCGCCTCAATACTTGCCGTATCATGTCCACATATATAATATAGTCCACGCAACCTGCCTCGTTCATCTCTTACTATTTTATAATTACCGCTTAACATAGATTTCACGTTAATCTTGTCTGTCTTATAAGCATTAAAATATGCTGTCCAAATATCATTATTATATGAAATAAAATATGTTATGTCGGTTCTTTTCATCACATTTGGATCATCTTGCGAGGGGAAACTATAACTCTCCATATAAACTGGAAGATTATTCTTGTCATAATAACATATCTGGTACGGAGTATGCGGTTTTATTGTTTTTATAATTCTTCCGGGTCTATGTTTTCCTATTATATATTTTGTAAACTTACTTGGTGAAGCTATTCCAAGTCCTCTGCCAAATGTTGAGATAACTTTTTTGATGCATTTATCATGTGCATTTTCAAGTTCTCCCACATACTTGTTTAACATATCATTTCTGAATTGCCAACGCTCCTTTGAAAGGGTATCCCATTTTTCATAGTAATTCATTATATTTGTTCTCCTTTTTCATACATAACATTTATGTATGCAGATAAATGGAAATCCTCAACCTCGTCACCGTCAGAAGTCGAAACGTACAGACCAAAATCCCGCAATTTCAGCCAATTAATTTTAATTATTATAACACCTTTTTCCGCTGCTTGTCAAGCAAAAACGCATATTCCGAAAAAGTATATAAAATTTTGTATGTAATTTTGCACAAAATTTACTATTGATTTTTTGATTTGATTGTGTTATAATACTTATAGATTAGATTTCTGCCTTGTTCGATGAAGTGTGATTTTATAATCCAACACATTATATAAGGGATTCAGTCTCCGTCAGCGGATTGCAGACCTCCCGCCGCATTAGATGTGCGGACCAACGGACGCAGGGAGCGTGAACCTGTCGGGCTGTTGCCCACCTGCCGAGTGCGGGTTTTATGCTTCACATGGCGGCAAGGCGGACTATTCTATTTTATGGCTATATTTTTAATTCTCCCTTTTTGGGAGCTTTTTTATTTTTCGGATATTTTTTATTTTGGCGCAAATAATACTATTATGAAAAATTTTATCGAAAAACACAAAAAACTCTATTTTTATATTTTGGGAGCGGTAACAGGTCTGTGCAACGGTCTGTTCGGCTCTGGTGGAGGCATAGCCGCCGTCCCCATGCTGCAAAAGGGCGGGGTGGACGTGAAAAAGTCCCACGCAACATCACTTGCTCTGACGTTGCCGCTGTCCATAGTGTCCGCATTTTTTTACGCATATAAAAGCAGCTTCCGCTGGGGGGACGCTCTGCCTCTTATTCCATTTGGACTTGTCGGCGCGGTGATCGGCGGACTGCTTATGAAAAAAATCCCGAACACCCTGTTAAAAAGGATATTCGGAATAATTCTTATAATTTCCGGAGGGAGGATACTGCTTAAATGATATGGTCGTTTACCGCGGCGTTTTTCACGGGTATTTTCGCTTCCCTCGGCGTGGGCGGCGGCATGATACTGATAATCTACCTGACGGTTTTCGGAGGCTTCGATCAGCTTGCCGCACAGGGGATAAATCTTATTTATTTTATACCGATAGCCGCGTTGTCGGTGATAATACACAGCAAAAACAAGCTTATCGAGTGGAGAAAAATAGTCCCCTCAATTATTATCGGAATTGCTTTTGCAGCGGCTGGAACTTACGCCGCGGAGCATATCGGCTCTCCTGCCTTGAAAAAAATATTCGCGATATTTATACTTTTAATAGGAATTAAAGAGCTTTTGTACAAGCCTAAAGCTGTCGGTTCTTCCGATACGCAAGGTAAGTCTCCAAAATAATCGTTGCGGCAACCGCGTCCACAACGGTTTTCCGTTTTTTCCCGCGGACGTTTGTCTCGTTAAGATAATTGTGCGCCGTCACCGTGGTGCTGCGCTCGTCCCAAAGCTCGGAGGGAATGCCCGACAGCTCGCTTACAAGTCGGGAAAATTCCGCGCATTTTTCCGCTCGCTCACCGACGGTATTGTTCATATTTTTCGGATAGCCGACTACTATAAGCTCGGCTTTTTCTTTTTTGGCAAGCTCCGCCACCTTTTCCGCGCAGCGTTCAAAATTGTACTCGGTTATAACAGTCAGCGGCGAGGCAAGCATTTCGCTTTCGCCGCATATGGCAATGCCGGTCCTGCTGTCGCCGAAATCCACAGACATTATTTTCATATTTTTCCTCCGTTTTGCATTTTTAACAGCGGCGTTTTATACTGATTTGCGACTAAAAAGCGTGTAAAAAATCAAGCAAAAATTTGCGAGTATGATTTTTGCGCAGATTTTTTACCAACGCTTTTAGGAGCAAATTAGTATTACTCCGCAGATACCCTGTGATAACCGTCTACAGCCGCGCTTAGAACAGTCATATTTTCGACCGTGCAATCACTGCTTTCTATCTTTACGGCGTAGATTTTCCCGACCTTTTCATCGGGAAAAGCCGCATATAATCTGAAGCCTAAATCAGTGTCGGTATCAAGCATTACTGCACAGAATCCGCTTACTTCTCCGCATTGCAGTTCTATAACATCATAGCTGTCATAGCCCTCTGTTTCGGAGTTGAGCGCAACAGTATGACAAAACATCATTGCTGTTTGTCCCGAAGCCGAAACTGTAATGTTGTACCCTTGTTCCGTGCTTTCATCTCCCCCTGCAAAGCCTGTAAACAGCAGGCTTTCCGCACGTGACAAGCCGTCAGGAGAAACTGCGGTGAATTCTCCCGCATCATTTTCGGAATAGTCCCAGCCTGCTGGCAGATATATGTATCCCGTTATGTCGTTTCCGTATTCTGCGGCAGAACTATCTGCCTCCGCATCAATTGACGTTGTTTCCTCGGTTTGTAATTCTGCTTCCGTCTCCGTTTGCGTTTCCGTTTCAATTTGAGTATGCGTTTCCGTCTCTGTTTCACTTTCTGTCTGCATTTTTGTTTCAGCTTCGGTCTCGGTCACGGAAGCTTCCGAAAGCTGCTCTGTACCGTCTTCAACGGAAGTATCGCCGCCTGAACAGCCCGTGCAGATCAAAACCGCAATGACCGATGCAATAAATATAGACCGTACCCTTTTCATAAAAATACCTCCCAAATTTTTTATAAGCAAATTATAACACCGATTAAATTTGCCGTCAATAATTTCGGGATATTTGTAACCGCAATGTAATCATATTGTAATCTTTGTAATTATTTTGTAATTCATTTGTAATTTATTGCTTGTTTATATGGTAGTACAGTCATATTATTTAAGCTTCTTGTATAGGTACAAATTAAGCTCGTCGTCATTCACACAGGCTGAATACGGCGCAGATACCTTGTCCCCGTACCAAACTCCCGAACCGTCGGGAACGTACCCACGCTTTACATAAAGCCGTTGAGCAGCTCCGTAGCCACTGTGCAGACCTACGCCCAAATATACCGTGTCAGAGTATTCCACCGCGATTTTTTCCGCCATATCCATAAGAGCGGTACCAACGCCCTTTCTGCGGAATTTTTCCAGCACGTTAAAATCCACTATCTCAGGATAGCCTTTGCCGCCCAGCGCACCCCACATACAGTACGGATAAACGCTGACGTATCCCGCAGGCTCGCCCTCATAGTCCGCCGCTATTGAGACGGCTTTGCCGGTCACATTGTCCCGCAGCCGCATTTCAAGCTTTTCGGGACTTGCGTCCAGCCACCCCTGCGCGACCTCCTCGCGGGCAAATATCTCAGGGTCATAGCTTCGCAGATTGCGGATATGCACTTTTCCAAAGCTGCCGTAATCAATATTTTCAAGACTGCTCCACTTTGATTTTGAAAGTGTGGAAAGTTCCTCTGTCAAATGGTCGTTGTTGTTTTTAAAAATAATTTTCGGCACGCCGTTTTCGTATTCAACAAGGGACACCGCGGTATTGTCCGACCAGCCCACGTCCTTAAGGGCGGAGATCGGTCTGCCCATTGCATAGCACAAAAAATTCCGCAGAGCGCAGCCGTGGGAGACAACCGCAATAGTCCTGCCGTCATTTTCTGCGGCAATTTTGTTCACAGTATTTTTCATGCGCTCAAAAACCTCGGTCATTTTTTCACCGTCAGCAATATAGAAATTCTCCATGTGGTTTTTCCATAGATCGTACTCCACAGGGTACAGCAGCGGCAGCTCTGCCCATGGCTTGCCCTCCCATACTCCGCCGCTTATTTCGATAAGACCCTCGTCCCGAATTATTGGCAAATCATGGTGTTTGTTTACAGCCTCTGCGGTATCAACCGTGCGCTTTAACGGACTGGAATAAATTGCCTCAATAGGGATATCCTTAAAGTGTTCCGCAATAAGCGCAAGCTGTTTTTTGCCATTTTCGCTGACCTCGCAGTCGGTTCGTCCTTGGAAAAATTCCTCAACATTGCCCATTGCCTCAGCGTGGCGTACCAGATAAATTTTTGTCATAAAAACACTCCTAAATTTCCTTTGCATTTTTTGGCAGATTTTGTACCTTTTCAAGCCATAGCCTGCTGTTTTTCGCCATTGTATAGTCGTACTCCGCACTTAATTTTTCCGCAATTTTCGGGGCAAATTCGTCCATGAGAGCGCACATATCAAAAACGGCAGCCCAAATTTCCGAGATCTCGGAACCTGCGTATGTACGCAAAAAACGCTGCCATACAGACGGTTCCAACCATTTGTACATATACTTTGCGGATTTTCCCACGCTGACGGTAAAATCCGTGTCAAAGCCGATTTTCCAAGATAAAATTTTCATAAGCTGCGGACGTACACACTCGTTCAGCATATCCTGCACGTATGTGACTTCCTCCCGCCAAAGTCCCTTTGCAGCGTTGTTCATGCACCACCAGAATTCATTGCAAGCCGCCAAAAATTCTGCCGCAGTTGGCTTTTTCACGCGGTAATCCTCATCGGTGGACTCGTGGATTTTCGGTAAGATACCGTCCTTGTCAAGTAAAATTTTGCACAGCTTGTCGTTTGCAATGCCGCAGTTCCAAGTCGGTTCAACGTGGAGATCGAGACGGTTGCCGTCCGCAAGCTGAATTAGCCAGCTATAGCATTTGTCGAAGTCCACATCCATGCCCACGGACTTGTCCAATTCGTCGGGACACTGCATATAAAGCCGTTCGCCGAAAATGTCTATCCAATTTTTATCCTCGTAAAAAGGATTATTAGCGGTGACAACGTATACAATATCGTAGTCCTGAAAAATATCGCGGGGGACGTTGGGGTTAGTCCGCGAGCCGTTCATATACACCGCGCGGATACGCTCATCGGCTTGCGCCGTGCCGATTATAAGGTCGTACATTTCATTTTCGGTTCGCATTTTATCTGTTCCTTTCCCAAAGCGAGATCATGTCCGCCATAAATTTATCGGGATTTTTCCCCGTGCCGTTCAGTGAAAAGCTGATCGGCTGATACCCCATTTTTATGTTCAATTCGGCGGCTTTGCGCGCAAGTCCGCTCATGCGGCTAAGGTACTCATCGGGATAGGTAAGCTCCACCTGAATAAGCTTGTTGTGCTTCATTGTCACCATGTAGATACGTTTCACGTCGCTCCACGGGACAAAACCCACGGAATTTGCGTTGCTGCTGTCGGTGAAACCGTTTTCGTCCACGATTATAAGCGGCTTGGGATTTGCAAGCCGTTTTATGAAAACTACCGCGCAGTACGCGCAAAGTACAGCGCAGACCGCAAAAAAAACCTTTGCAGCCGCAACGCCGACGGACGTTGACACAAACCCGCTTTCGCTGAATTTTTTGCTGAACACCAAACAGATCATAACAACACAGGCAAAAACCATGCAAATTATGGACAGCAATAAGGTTGACTTTTTCTGCGAAACAACTATTTTTTCCATTTCACAATTCTCCTCGGCAATTATTTTTCGGAAATATCTCTGACCCAGCCTGTAACGCCGTTTTTCAGTCTTTCGTCCGCAGGCTTGCCGTCGTCGAACATCAAATCGTGCTGCACCCAATTTATCATGCAATGCTGACCCATTTCAATGCCGTAATTCACCGAAGCAATGCCGCCGTCCCCGTTGTAGACCCATTCGGGGAAGAAGCAAAGGGTATTTTTCACGTTCAGTAATTTTTCCTCTCGGGGTAAAATGCACTTGTCAAAGACCGCCATTTCGTCACGTCTGCCGTGGGCGATAAGCAGGTTTACGCCGCTTTCCGAAATTTTTTCGAGGGACTTGTCATCGGGTACGTACCCCGAAGCGATAGGCATTGCGCCGTCAAAGTAATTGCCATAATCTTCTAACATTTTCCATGTCATAAAGCCTCCCGCGGAAGCTCCCATAACAAATTTTTTGCCGATATTTTTGCTGCTTTTTTCGCAGACTGTATCGAAAATTTCCTTTAGCATGGGGGAGTAATTGTAATTGTCGTCACCCCATGAGCCGATGATATTTCCGTCCTCGAGACGTTTTTCAAAGGCGAGGGGGACTATCAGATACGCGCCGCCCATTTTCTGCTGATATTTCGGTGAAGCGTACTGCTCCGCGCCGCAGCACATTATGCACTTGACCCCGTCCAGAGCGTTGCTCATGCCGTGGAGCCACATCAATACAGGGTACTTTTTGGCAGGGTCAGCGCCGTGCTTCACAGGGTCGAAAACGTAGTAAGTCATGCCCTCGCCGGAGACGTACTCGTCAAAAAGGTCAAAGTAAATTTTGGTTTTGTATGTAACGGAGTAGCTGATAAATTCGCCGTCTTTCATGAATTTTGCCCATTCGGGGACTGCTGTTTTGTTTTGCTCGATTTTGTTAAATTCGGGTAGTGCCATAATGATTTCCTCCTGTTAAATTTTGTAATATTTTTACAGTTCAATATCGTTTCCCGTGTCCTTTTTGTACTGCTCGCGAACGGCTTTTTTTATGTAGCCGTTCAGACTTTCGCCCTGCTTGTCGGCAATGTCTTGCAGTTCGGATTTTTTGCCTTTTTTCACAATTATCTGCAATCTGTCATATGCTTTTGCCGCATATCTGTTTTTAACGGCAGCCGATGTTTTTCCCATAATATCACCCTCTGTAAATCGTATATTCGTAGGGCGGGGGCTTGCTCCCGCCTGTCATGCATTATTATTTTTACAAGGCGGGAGCAAGCCCCCGCCCTACCATAATATACATACATACTCATGTATTTTTAGTAAAAATGCCAATAGTCATACATGAGTATGTATGATATAATATAATTAACGACAGACAATTTTTTATGGAACGCATTTTCGTCACCTACAAAAATCATTTGTCAAATTATGCAAAAGGAGCAATAAATATGAATTACCCCACATTAAAAGACATTTTTTGGGAAAATGACTTGAGACAGGAACGCGATACGGATATTGCAGAAATTTCCAGCACTATGAACAGTTATCTGAATAGGCTTGTTAAAAATAAAAAGCTGTCCGACAAAAAAGCGGAGCGCATAGGCGAACTTGCCGAGGAACTCAGCGACGTGTCCAAAGCAGCAGGGTTCGCGCAGGGATTTCACACGGCGGTAAGGCTTTTTTTAGATTTTTAGAGCAAGGGAAGTCCCCTTGCTCTAACTTCTACTCTCTAATATGGCTTGACCGTGCCGACGATTTCCTGCAAATTGTTCAGACCGTTGTCCTGTACATATTTTTCCAGTCCCTCGATAATTTTAACGGGGGTCATTGGGTCGGCAAACAGAGCCGCGCCTATCTGGAACGTGCTTGCGCCCGCCATCATCATTTCGACCGCGTCCTGCCATGTGGAAATTCCTCCCATGCCGCAGACGGGAATTTTTACCGCGTTTGCAACCTGCCAAACCATTCTCACCGCCACGGGGAAAACAGCGGGACCCGAAAGTCCGCCCACATTGTTGTGCAGAATGGGACGGCGTGTTTTTATGTCAATTCTCATGCCCAAAAGGGTGTTTATCAGCGAAACAGCGTCCGCGCCCTCGGCTTCCACTGCCTTTGCGATGTCCGCAATGTTGGTAACATTTGGCGAAAGCTTCATCATCACAGGCTTTGAGGTAGCCGCTCTGACAATTTTTGTAATTTGTGCCGCACCCTCGCAGGTCACGCCGAAAGCCGCTCCCCCCGCCTTGACGTTGGGACAGGAAATATTTACCTCAATCATGTCAACGTCGGTTTTGTCCAGTTTTTCCGCAATTTCGCGGTACTCGTCCGCAGTAGAGCCTGCAATATTGGCAATAATTACCGTGTCTTTGGTTTTAAGGTTCGGCAGTTCGATTTTTATAAAATGGTCAACGCCGGGATTTTGCAAACCAACGCTGTTGAGCATACCGCTTGGAGTTTCCGCAATTCTGGGCGGCAGATTTCCGTTACGCTTTGTACCCGTCGTGCCCTTGACGGAAATTCCACCCAGAGTTGAAAGAGGGTAAAAATGCTCAAATTCACGTCCGTATCCGAACGCTCCCGAAGCGGGGATAAGAGGGTTTTTGAAGTCCACACCCGCAAAATTCACCGAAAGCTTACTCATCAAAAAGCACCTCCTCTGCGCTGAAAACGGGACCGTCCTTGCAGACGTGAGCGTAATATTCCTCGCCGTTGCGGATAGTCCGACAGGCGCACACAAGACACGCGCCCACGCCGCAGCCCATTCTCTCTTCAAGGGATACTTGGCAGGGAATACCGTTTTCCTTGGCAATTTCAACTATCCTGCGGAGCATAACGTTAGGTCCGCAAGCATAGATAACGTCGGGCTTTTTACTTTGCAGGACTTCTTTCAAAGCGTCCGTCACAAAGCCCTTTTTGCCCGCCGAACCGTCATCGGTACAGAGTATCGTTTCCGCGCCCGTGGCGGCAAAGTCCTCCTGCAAAATAACTGCCGCAGCGTTTCTGTAGCCGCTTATAACAGTACCATTTTCGCCGAATTTTTCAGCGACCGCAAGCATTGGAGGATTGCCGATACCTCCGCCGATTATCACAGCAGTTTCGTACTGTTCAAGCTTGAAAGCCCTGCCGCCGAGAGGCGCAACAATGTCTATCATGCCGCCCTCCGCAAGCTGTGACATGACCTTTGTTCCCTCGCCCCGAACCTCGAAAATAATGCGGATAGTGCCCTTTTCCTTGTCGATAGAGCATATGGAAATAGGTCTGCGGAGCATAAAGCCGTCCGCCTTGACGTTTACGAACTGTCCCGCCTTAGCGACTTCAGCCACCTCGGGGCAGAGTATCGTCAGGTCGTATATTTCCTTTGCCAAAGTCTTTTTTGACAATATCAGGTAATTGCCCTGTTTGTATTTCATTCAAGCGTCTCCTTTCAAATCAAAAAATTATATTCGGAAAACCGTCCATAAGATAGCCTGCGAAATAAAGAATAATTACTCCCGCAATAAGTCCGACCGAAAGCAGAACTGCCATTATCGTCAGCATTTTTTCACGGTTTTTTATGCAGTGGTTTATTATTCGGTAAGCGACGTACCCAATTACTGCGCCAAGCGTGTTTAAAATAACGTCGTCAATATCGGCTGCACCCATGGCAAAGGCAAGCTGTATAATTTCCGCCAAAACACTTGCGGCGCAGCCGTAAACGATCGTTGATCGTTCGACCTTGAAAGCAAGGGGGAGCAGTACTCCAAACGGTACAAAAAGTATAATATTTCCTGCAATATTTTCGATCAGCCTGATAGGGGAAAGTCCCCTCACCATTTCAAATGTTGCTTTCAGCGGAATGATGTTATACTCACGCTTGCGCAGGAAAAAAGCGTCCCAAAAGCTTGTAAGAGGTGCGTACTTAAAAAGTATAAACCTAAGCAGGAGCAGGATATAAACGGCAAAAATTACCTGCATTATTCTTTGCAGAATTTTTTCGCGTTTTGTTTCCGTCATTTTTTCACACTTTCATAATTGTCAGCATACTATTTAATTTACGCCGAAATTTTACTTATATACCCAAATAAATATAGTTTATCACACCCGCCCCCTTGAGGGGGCTTTATAAAGTAACATATTTTAACATTTATCTTAGGGGGAGACAAGGGTGCAGGCTCAGCCTGCTTAGATTTTAGTAATATCTATCATTTCCATTTCGTCAATATTCTTGCCCATCATAAGTATGTCAGCAACAGCGTTCGCCGTGTCTATGGCGGTCAGACAGCAGATAGAACGCTCAACCGTCTTGCGGCGTATCTTTACGCTGTCAAACGCGGGAATACGTCCCTTTGCCGATGTGGAAATAACATAGTCCACCTTGCCGCTGTCGAGCAGAGTCATAACGTTTGGCTTTTCCTCGGAAACACGCTTTACAACGTTTGCGGCAACCATGTTTCTGTTCAGCATTGAAGCAGTGCCGCTTGTGGCGTAAATGTCAAAGCCGAGATGCTCAAACTTTTCCGCAACGTACAGAATTTCCTGCTTGTCGGTGTCGCGGACGGTTATCAGCACTCCGCCGCCCTGCTTCTTTTCAAGGTTATAGCCTGCGGCAACAAGTCCCTTGTAGAGAGCGTCCTCGAAGCTTCTCGCAATACCTAAGCACTCGCCTGTGGACTTCATTTCAGGTCCGAGAGCAGTGTCAACATCGTGGAGCTTTTCAAAGCTGAATACAGGTACTTTAACCGCGATAAAGTCCGCCTCTTTGTACAGACCGCTTGTGTAGCCCTGCTCTTTAAGTGTTTCGCCAAGCATTATTTTTGTTGCAATATCTACCATAGGAACGCCAGTTACTTTGGAAATATATGGCACGGTTCTTGACGAGCGCGGATTCACCTCGATAACGTAAACCTCGTCGTTGTAAACAACGTACTGGATATTGACCAGACCGATAACGTGCAGCTCCATAGCAAGACGGCGGGTGTACTCAATAATAGTCTCGCGAATTTTCTTTGTGAGAGTGAGTGCAGGGTACACCGATATAGAGTCGCCTGAGTGGATACCCGCACGCTCGATATGTTCCATAATTCCGGGGATAACGAAGTCAGTGCCGTCGCAGATAGCGTCAACCTCGACCTCCTTGCCCATCATGTATTTGTCGATGAGGACGGGGTTTTCCAGTCCGCCGCGCATGATAATTTCCATGTACTCAATGATATCCTGATTTGAGTGAGCGATGATCATGTTCTGACCGCCCAAAACGTATGAGGGACGCATAAGAACGGGGTAACCCAATTCCTCCGCCGCTTTCAGAGCCTCCTCGGTATTCATTACCGTATGACCTGCGGGACGGGGTATTCCGCACTTGTTCAGAAGCTCGTCGAAACGCTCTCTGTCCTCGGCAGCGTCAATGCTGTCCGCGGACGTACCCAAAATATTCACGCCCATGTCGGAAAGGTGCTTGGTAAGCTTGATAGCGGTCTGACCGCCGAACTGTACCACAACGCCGTATGGCTGTTCCGTTTCGATAATTGCTTCAACGTCCTCCTTTGTGAGGGGGTCGAAATAAAGCCTGTCGCCCGTGTCAAAGTCGGTGGAAACCGTTTCGGGGTTGTTGTTGCAGATTACCGCTTCGTAACCCATTTCTTTCAAAGCCCAAACGCAGTGTACGGAGCAGTAGTCGAACTCGATACCCTGACCGATACGGATAGGTCCCGAACCGAAAACAATGACCTTTTTCTTGCCCGAATTTTTACGCTCGATAAACTGCTTAGCCTCGTTCTCCTCGTCAAATGTAGAGTAAAAATACGGAGTCTCCGCCTTAAATTCTCCAGCGCAAGTGTCAACCATTTTGAACACCGCTCTTGTGCGTTTGGGGCACTTCTGTCCGCTAAGCCGCTCGATAGTGCTGTCCAAATAGCCGTAACGCTTTGCAAGGTCGTATTTTTCCTCGGTAAGGTCGCCGTCACCCAGCAGTCTTTCAAGCTCCACAAGATTGTTGAGCTTGGACAAAAACCAGCAGTCAATTTTGGTAATTTCGTGTATAGTTTCGATAGGTATATTTCTTTTCAGAGCCTCGAATACCGCAAAGGAACGCTCGTCGTCCACCGAGTACAAAAGGTTCTTGACTTCGTTGTCTTCAAGCTTTTCAAGCTTTTTCAGGTTCATGGTGTCAAGTCCCAGTTCGATTGAGCGTACCGCTTTCATCATAGCCTGTTCAAAGGACGTTCCAATCGCCATTACCTCGCCCGTTGCCATCATCTGCGTACCCAAAGTCCGCTTTGCGTAAACAAATTTATCAAACGCCCATTTGGGGAATTTTACCACAACATAGTCCAAAGCAGGCTCGAAGCAAGCGTAGGTCTTGCCCGTTACCTGATTGATAATTTCGTCCAAGCTATAGCCAATAGCTATCTTTGTGGCAACCTTAGCAATGGGGTACCCCGTTGCCTTTGAAGCAAGCGCGGAGGAACGTGAAACCCTTGGATTTACCTCGATTACAGCGTACTCAAAGCTTGTGGGGTGCAGCGCGAACTGACAGTTGCAGCCGCCCTCCACCTTTAGCTCGGAGATAATGTTCAGCGCAGCGGTACGGAGCATCTGGTACTCCTTATCCGTCAGCGTTACCGCAGGAGCGATAACAATAGAGTCGCCCGTGTGAACGCCAACAGGGTCGAAATTCTCCATGGAGCAGACGGTTATAACGTTGCCCTTGCTGTCGCGGATAACCTCAAATTCTATTTCTTTCCAGCCGCTTATGCACTTTTCAATAAGAACCTGCGTAATGGGGGAGAGCCGCAAGCCGTTTGTGGAAATGTCCCGAAGCTCGTCCTCGTTGTAAGCGATACCGCCTCCTGTGCCGCCGAGGGTAAAGGCGGGGCGGACAATGACAGGGTAATCTATTACCTCGGCAAAGTCCACAGCGTCCTCAACTGTCTCAACGACTTTTGAGGGTATGCAGGGTTCGCCGATTTTTTCCATAGTGTCCTTGAAAGCCTGTCTGTCCTCGGCTTTGTGGATAGTTTCGGGATTTGCGCCCAAAAGCTTCACATTATGCTCGTCCAAAAAACCGCACTCCGCAAGCTGCATGGAAAGTGTCAGACCTGTTTGTCCGCCAAGGGTGGACAAAACGCTGTCCGGCTTTTCGATTTCAATAATTTTTTTCACCACGTCAAGGGTAAGCGGTTCTATGTACACCTTGTCCGCCATAGCCTTGTCGGTCATTATCGTAGCAGGGTTTGAGTTGATGAGTACTACCTCCAGCCCCTCCTGCTTCAGCGCGCGGCAAGCCTGTGTTCCCGCGTAGTCAAACTCGGCAGCCTGTCCGATGATAATAGGTCCCGAGCCGATAACGAGGACTTTCTTTATATCTTTTCTTAACGGCATTTATTTGTCCTCCTCTAACAAATTTTCCTTAAAATATTTTTTTATTGTTTTAGCCGCACTGCCGCAGCAATTCGGCATAAATTCCTCTACATCATTTTCAAAGCGGTCTATAGACCATTCAAGATTTTTTTTCATAAGCTCAAAATCCGTTGTGCAGCCGTATCTCATCAAGTGCGTTTGCTTTTCGGCGGGAATAAATTTCAGCTTGTTTTCCGCGCCGCCCCAATTTGTCTCGTCGTACCTTGTCAGCAGCAGCGATGTGTGAACGTCCATTAACGTCCTTAACACATTGTTCAGTTTGAAAAAATCTTTCCGCAAAAAGTACTTCACTGACATTTGGACGTGCAGCCAGTACGTTTCTGCAAGCCTTGCAACGTCTGCCCGCCACGGTTCTCCCTTGGGAGCGTTTTTAATAAGCTCTTCCGCAGCGTTATCCTTGGAAAAAATTATATTTTCCTCGGCAAGACCCGTGTAGTGAAGCCTGCACATATAGTCGTCAATATGACCGCCGTTCAGCAGAAAAACATCGTACTGAAAAATTTTACCGTTAAGGCTTAGGATATAATCATAATTTTTCATAGCCTCGCCGTTAAAATCTTCACCCCAGCACAAAACAACCTCATCGCAAACGTTCGCAAGCATTTCCGTAAGCCGCTTGTCCGTTTCGCCGTAAGCCGACTTATCCGCCAAAATAACTATATCCACGTCGGAATATTCGTCAGACAAGCCGCGCATATTTGAACCGAAATACCATGCTGCCCGAACGCCGTCAATTTCCCTTATAAGAGAAATAAAACTGTCGTTTACGGCTTTAAGCTCGTTCAGCATATTATTCCCCCTTGTGCGTCTTTATCATCTCAATAAACTCGTCAAAAAGGTACGCCGTATCATGCGGACCTCCGCAAGCCTCTGGGTGGAACTGCACCGTAAAGCAGGGGAAATTTTTATACCGCACACCCTCGCAGGTCTGATCGTTTGAATTTTTATGGGAGACCTCTCCCACATCGGGAGAAATACTGTCGCTCACAACGGCGTAACCGTGATTTTGGGACGTTACAAACGTCTTGTCAAGCTTGATGTCGTCCACAGGCTGATTTGCGCCGCGGTGACCGTATTTCAGCTTTTCGGTACGCGCACCGTTAGCAAGAGCAGTAAGCTGATGTCCCAAACAAATACCGAATGTGGGAATACCAAGCTTGTTTATCTCTTTCAGATTTTCGATAATATCGGTATTCTCGGCGGGGTCGCCGGGTCCGTTGGAAAGCATTATTCCGTCGGGGTTAAGCGCCTTGACCTGCTCCGCAGTGGTGTCCGCAGGGACAACCGTAACGTTGCAGCCTCGCTTCAGAAGCTCACGTCTGATGTTGAATTTGTATCCGAAATCGAACAGCGCAACGTGGTACTTCGGCTCGTCCGCCTTGAAAAACTCCTGCTCCTTGACGGTGACGGACTTCACCGCGTTCACGATTTTGAACTCGTTTATTTTTTTCAGGAACTCGTCCTTTTTCTCGTACACATTCTCCGTGGTGATAACGCCGTTCATAACGCCGTGTTCGCGGATAATTCTCGTCAGACAGCGCGTGTCTATCGAGTGTATGCCAATAATGTTGTGCTTTTTCAGGAACTCGTCCACGTTCCCCTCGCAGCGGAAATTTGAGGGCGCATTGCACCACTCGCGCACCACATAGCCGCTCACCACCGAGGTCTTGGACTCATAGTCCGTGTCGTTCACGCCGTAGTTTCCTATAAGGGGGAACGTCTGGGTGACGATCTGACCATAGTAGCTGGGGTCGGAGAGGGTTTCCTCATAGCCCGTCATACTCGTTGCGAAAACGATCTCGCCGAAGGACGTACCCTTTGCGCCGAAGGAGTACCCCTCGAACACCCTGCCGTCCGCAAGCATAAGATACGCCTTGTCGCCTAAATTAAATAAAGACATTTTAACAATCCTTTCTTTTAGAGGATAGAAAATAGAGGGTAGAGGACAAAAGCTCCGCGAAACTATTTTCTAAGAGTAATTTTATTTTAACGCGAATTTAACTGCCTGATAAACGGGAATTTATTGAAATTCCTTTCTCAATATCTCTTTTGGTGCATCTATTTCATTTGCAATTGTATGCTCAGTCAATTCAGATAGTATTTTGATTTTTGCATTTATAATTGGACGCATACAGTTGGGTACGTGTTCTTGGTGTGCACGATGTATTGCTACACATTCTTTACAATTCCCATGGTACCTACAAGCCTTTTTACATGAACAATGGTCTTTATCTTTATATTCCTCTCTAAATTCTGACGCAAACTCCTCCTGCAATTTGAGCCCTTCTTGCCGATTTCCGTTATGAAACTGATTCATAGCAGCTAATTCCTTAGGATTCCCTTCGATTATCATACTTGTCCTCCTCAACTTCCGATTTATCAGCCCGCTATTTTTTGAGAGCAGTTACAAATCCCGTAATATCCTCTCTCATGCGTATACACTCACGCCGCGCCGCGCCCGCGAAATCGTGTGGATCACAGCCTTTCTCCTTTTGATAAGCGCACATTACCGCACGTGAGGAATTTACTATCGCGCCAAGACCCTTTTGGTCGAAAGCCTTAGCAACGCCCTCCGCGCCGCCGCCCTGCGCTCCGTAGCCGGGGACAAGGAAAAATGTATGGGGAAGTTTTTCTCTCATTTCCGCAAGCTGTTCGGGATAGGTCGCGCCCACAACTGCGCCCACTGCGGAGTAGCCGTACTCGCCGACCGTTTCTTCTCCCCACTTTTCGCACATATCGCCCATAGTCTCGTAAATGGTCTTGCCGTCGTCAAGCTTTCTGTCCTGTAATTCGCCGCTGGACTTGTTGGAGGTCTTTACAAGCACAAAGATACCCTTGTCATTCTTTTTGCAAGCCTCCGTAAGGGGATCGATACCGTCCGTGCCGAGATAGCCGTTTACTGTGAGAGCGTCCGCGCCGAAGCCTTCAAATGACGCGCCGTCCACATCGGCAGAGCCGAGATAAGCGTTTGTGTACGCCTCCATAGTCGCGCCGATATCGTTGCGCTTGCCGTCAACAATTACGAACATACCCTTTTTTTGAGCGTACTCAATCGTTTCGTGCAAAGCCCTAACGCCCTGCCAGCCGTACATTTCGTAGTACGCCGCCTGCGGCTTTACTGCGGGGACAATATCGCAAACCGCGTCAATAATAGCCTTGTTGAAACGGAGCAAAGCCTCCGCCGCGCCGTTCAGGTTTCTGCCCTTTTCCGCAAAGGCTTCCTCCCTCAAAAATTCGGGGACATAGTCGAGTTTTGGGTCAAGTCCCACCACCGTGGGGTTTCCCGTTTCGATAATTTTTTTGATAAGTCTGTCGAATGACATTTCAGAGCAACTCCTTTTCAATCTATAATTTCATAACGAACAACTCCGTCCGTAATTGTCATAATATTTCTGCCTTTCAGCTTCTCGCCCTTGAACACCGTGTTATGGGACTTTGAGTGCAGCTCTTCGGGATTTACAACCCATTCCCTGTCAAGGTCAACAACCGCAATATTCGCCTTTGCGCCCACCTCGATTTTCGGAACGTCAATACCCAAAAGCTTCCTCGGATTTACCGCCATAAGCTTCACAATCTTATTAAGAGAAATTTTCCCTGTATGGTAAAGCTGCGTAAGAGTTACCGCAAGGGAAGTCTCCAAACCAACAACACCGTTGGGAGCCTTTTCAAAGTCCGCCTTTTCCACCGCCGCGTGGGGAGCGTGGTCGGTAACGATACAGTCCACCGTACCGTCAAGAACACCGTCCAAAACAGCAAGTCTGTCCTCCTCGGTACGCAGGGGAGGGTTCATTCTGTAGTCCGCGTCCCGCGCAAGCAGTTTTTCCTCGGTGTATGTAAAATAATGGGGACAAGTCTCACAAGTCACCTTTATGCCCCGCTTCTTAGCGTCCCGAATAATTTCAATGCTGCCCTTTGTGGAAACGTGGCAGATGTGGATACGCGCCCCGCATGAGTCCGCAAGAGCAATTTCACGCGCCGTAATGCTGTCCTCGGAGGCTCTGTCCATTCCATTAACGCCAAGCTTTTCGGAAACCGCACCCTTGTTCATGATACCGCCGTTTATGATGTGCAAATCCTCACAGTGTGAAGCAACCAGCAGTCCGTTTTCTGTGCTCATTTCCAAAGCCTGCCGCATAAGCTCGGCATTTTCAACGGGTCTGCCGTCGTCGGAGATTATCTTCACGCCAAGCTTGCTCCAATCGTAAAGCTCTGTACCCTTCATGCCCTTTGTTATGCAAGCCGCAGGGTACACCTCAACGCCCGTGCTTTCGGCTTTTTTCATTATGTACTCCACCGTTTCCAAGCTGTCAATTGGAGGATTTGTATTCGGCATACAAACCACGCCCCCAACGCCTCCCGCAAGAGCCGCCGTGCAGCCCGTGAGCACGTCCTCCTTATGTGTCTGCCCCGGATCGCGGAGGTGGACGTGCATATCAAACAAAGTCGGTATCGCCGCGATTTTTCCGCCGCCCTCAATGACCCTTTCGGCAGCATAATCAAGACCTGTGCCGATGTCCTTTATAACGCCGTCCGCAATAAAAATATCGCATATCCTGTCCGTTTCAGCCTCCGCAAGCCTAACGTTTTTCAGCAAAATTTTTTCCACATTTTTTCTCCTTATTCAAGAATTACCACCATGTCGCCGCCGTCTACCTCTTTCATCATCACCTTGACCGCCTCGTCAAGGGACGTGGGGACGTTTTTTCCCACATAATCAGGACGTATCGGCAGTTCGCGATGTCCTCTGTCCACCAAAACCGCAAGCTGTATGCTTTTCGGTCTGCCCCTCTGCATAACAGCGTCAATGGCAGCCCGTGCGCTTCTTCCCGTAAAAATAACATCGTCAACTATGATGACCCGCTTGTCCCGAACGTCAAAGGGAATGTCCGTCCTGTCCACATTTTCGGAGTATTTTTCATCGTCCCGATAAGCGGTGATATCAAGGCTTCCCACCTCTGTGGGGACTCCCTCAAGCTCCATTAGCTTTCCTGCGATCCTTTCCGCAATACATACGCCGCGTGAAAGTATTCCAACAAAGCAAATATTTTCCGTACCCTTGTTCCGCTCTATTATTTCGTAAGAAATTCTGGCGATCGCCCTTGATACGGAGTTTTCGTCCATAATAACAGCTTTTTGGCTCTGACCGTCGCCCACGACCGTCACCTCCCAACAAAAATACCTGTCCGCAAGAAGCAGACAGGTATTAGGCTTATACTATTATATTGATTGCGCAATTGCAAAAATTCCGTGTAAATACACACTTACAGCTATACTATTAATAATCAGCACTGTAATTATGTACTCTGTATAAGCGACTGCCTTGCCGATCTCACGGGATCAACTTAAAGGTTGTCCAATAAAAACAGTATAGCACATTTTATGCGTTATGTCAACCGATTTTTGCCGTTTTAACAGAATAATTACAATTTCTGCTGCTGTCCGTCTCAGAGTATATCCTCTTCGTCAGTTTCGGAAGCGCCGCTGTTCTCCGGGTCTTTGTTTTTATGTCTGCGGGATATCTCCGCCCAACGCATTTTCAAAGCGTCCATAGCCTCGGAATAGGAAATAGACCTAAGCTGCGGGAAAGCCTTCAAAAGTCTTTCAATTGAACTGTCCTTTGTTTCCACAAGGTTTTCAAAACGCTCCCGCCAGTCGCTTATCTTGAAGTCCTCCGCCTCAACGATTTTTCCGTACTCCTGCTCTATCTCGTCAATTTTCAGCTTGTCCTTGCGGTGGGGAAAATATTTGTAATATTTTTCCTTCCACTCATAGTAATGTTTTTCTTTCCATTCCTGCGTTTTAGCGTCCGCGGACTCCACTATTTTATCATAGCGTTCCTTGGTCTCCAAGGTTTTTTCCGCAAGGTTCTCTCCTATCTTGACCGCGCTCAGCAGCATTACCTTTGATATCTCGTCTATTTGCCTAAGACGGTTGTTAAGCTTATTTACAGCACATATCGAGGAAATAAGGTCTATCACAATAAGCACCGACCACAGAAGTATGAGAAACAGCCCCATTTTTAGAGGTATAAGGTCTACCACCTTTTCTACGGTTGGGTGGACGATCCTTACCACAAGCACGCAGCCCAGTCCCCAGAGAATGGAAATTTCGGGACATATGTACCCTTTATAATTAAATTTTTTATTGGAATAATCCCACCATCGTGCGCCGAACATTTTCTCCATACCGAGACCTATAAGCAGCTCAAAGGTGGTGCATAATACCATCGACGCGAAAAACAGCGGGAAAAAAGTGTGCTCGATAGGTCTGAAAAAAATCACCACCATAAGAACGCCGAAGCCGTAAATAGGGCATATCGGCATATTAAGAAAGCCGCGGTTCTGATATTCGCCTGTTTCCAGCGTCATGTCGCATACCTCAATACACCAGCCGATAAACGACCAGAAAATAAACATATGGAACATCTGATAAAGACTGTATTCAAGAAACGGTATCGTCTCCATAAAATTCCTCCAATAATTTAATTTGTCAAGCATTATATATTATACCACATATAATATACTTGTCAATACCTAATTTGAAATTGTAACCGTTTTGCAATATTTTTTCTGCTTTTTAACTTGTTGACTTTTGAAAATATTTAAAGTATAATTAGTACAATAAGAATAAATTGGGGGATTTTATGACTTTTTTAATTTTTTTAATGGCATGGCTTATATTGCCAATAGTACTGCTGCCGCTTTACTTTTCAAAACGCAGCGAATGCAACAAGCTTATGCGGCAGAATTGGGAGCTTTCCGAGCAGCTTAAAAGTCTGCAAAAGCAAGGCTCGGAAAGCGATGCTGAAAATATATCCGAAGCTCCGGCTAAAACGCAGGCGCAGCCGAAAAACCCTTTTGCGGAAAGTCTGCAATATGATATGCCGCAATACCGATACAACATGCCTCCGAAAGGCGTGAAAACCCCTTCGCCTGTCCTTGAAAGGGCAGCTTCCGATGATAAGCCGAATACCCCGCGTTCCACAGGGGAAATATCAAAAAAAAGCGTCAGCACCATAAATATAATTCTGATTTTGGGCGCGCTGCTCATCTCGCTTTCAGGCTTCATTTTTGCGGTTGCAAATTGGGGCGCGCTTAATACATTTTTTAAATCTGTGGTACTTATTTCCTTTTCGGCAGTATTTTTTGCAATTCACTCTCTTTCGGAGAGAAAGCTGAAGCTGCCGCAGACAGGAAGAATTTTCTATATTTTAGGAAGTATCTTTCTGCCCTCCGCCGTTGTCGCCGCAGGTGTACTAAAGGTTTTCGGCGAATATTTTTCCTTTACAGGGGACGGCAGAGCGGCTGTCCTTGCAGTACTCTTCCTCACGGTGTCCGTGCCGTTTTTCAAGGGAGCGTACGATTACAAAAACCGCTTTTTCTCTGCGGTATCGTTCTATACTTTTTCCGCGGCTGTAACGTCTATTATCTGGCAGATTTCACCGGATGACGGTATTACCGTCCTGCTTATGGCAGTTTTCGCCCTTGCGACAGTAATTTTTGAGCCCAGCGTTCAAAGGTTTTTGAACCGTCTTTTCGGTGAAGACAATGTTTTTTCTGCCGAATGGAACCGCTTTTCAGTTGTAAACGCATGGGCTTTGAGTGTTGTTTCTCTTTTCGCGGCAGAAAGCGGATTTGTTTCGGCAGCGGCGTTTGCAGTATTTTCCGTATGCTTTCTCACCAAAACGCTCACCGACAAAAGCAGCACGGCGGGAGCCATAGCCTTTGCGTTTTTCATTTCGGCTGCAATGTTTAAGGGCTTTGATCCTCAGGAGGCGTCCGACTTCATCTGCATAATCGCCGCAACAGCCTTGATCTGCGGGGTACTTTCGGTAATGGGCATCTTCCCCGAAAAGCTGAAAAAGGCTCTGAACATATTGGGAATAATTGCCGCAGGAGTTACGGGACTGTCCGCATTTGTTGAAAACGCCGTACTGTTCGGCAATGCCGAAACGCCCTCTCCGACCCTTATTATTGCCGTTGCGGCGGTGTTTGCGGAGCTTCTTATATTTGCTCTGCGGTACAAAACGGCATACTTCAAGGCTATGTCCTTCGGGGCAATGCTGCTCCTGTCCTCTACAGCCTTACAGCTTATTTTCGGGGACGTTTATTTGGGCGTTTACACGCCGTTTTTCTCCTATTTAATTGTTCTTGCGTACTTTCTTGTCACACGCTTTACAAAGCTTCGGGACAGGCTTTACGTACCTGCAAACGACATTATTTCGGCGGTATATGCGCTTTGGTGTGCAATGATATTACCGCTTAACAATATGTATACCATTCAAAATTTGGCTTTGAGCCTTGTTATTCTCGCCTTGGGAGCGACCAGCGCAGCCGTTTCAAATCACAGGAAATTCTCACCCGTTATATGTCCCGCTCTTACGTTTGCGGCGTTTTTCCCCCTTTCGGACATTTTGGACGAGTACAGCTTCTACCCCTTTGCCGATGATCCCGCCGTCGGTGCGCTTGCGGTAATAACGGTTCTGATATGTCTGATAGGTACTGCGCTTCTGTTTGTAAAAAAGGCGGAAAGCTACGCAAAGGCCTATGGGATTGCTGTAGCCGCCTCTCTTCCGATGTTTGTCATTGCCTGCCTTTCGGACGGCAGCGCGGATTTTGTACCGCCTTTGGCAGTAACGGTATATACCGTTTTTTACCTTTTTAAGTATGCATTTCCGAGGGGTAAATACGTGCAAGTATATTTTCTCCACGGCATGATACTGCTGACTATGATTTTCGCCGGAGTACGCTTTGCAGAACCCGAATATATTATGTGTTTCCCTGCCGCCGCGGCTCTGCTGACATTTGCGGTAAACGTTATAGGGACGACCTTTGGAAGCTTTGAAAACACCTCAAAGCATACCGAACATTTCCTTTGGTATGCGCTCCCCGCGTTTTCGGGAATATTGCTTTTTATCTCCGGAGAGGAGAACATTATCCCGCTTCTGATATTCGGTATTATTTTAGCAATATGCGCGCTGTTACTGTCGGTTTTCCGCAGGAACACAATGACGCTTATTTTCCCGGTATTGGCAGGTTGGTACGTTATCGGGGACTGCTCGGGATCTGTCCCTGTCATGATACTTGCGGCAATATTTTTTGCGGCGGCAGGAAGAATGATGTTCAGACAGCGGCTTTGGGAAAAATATTACGCCGACGTTTTCGGCTTTTCCTCGTTTTTGTACGCAATAACAGCGTTGAGCCGATCTTCTGACAGCAATTGGCGTTGGGTGAGCCTGCTGCTTCTTGCCCTGCTTGCGGCAAATCTTATGCGCCGCGGACAGTTCTCAAAAACCAACAGGATAATACTGACCGTATCGGCGGCGTTCCTGTTTCCTCTTTGGTGGACTGTGCCGTTTTTCACCGTCCCAGACCTTATATCGCTGCAGTTTAAACTGCTGCCTGTGGTAATTTTCTGCGTGATTTTACGTTTTATATGGCATGACTCTCTGCCTGCTGTATACAACTTTGCCTTTATATCGGCAATAATTTCGCTTATCGTGCTGTTCATGGACGCGCTTTTTTCGGAGAACAATTTTGATTCCATTTTTATTGGAGCGGTACTGCTCATTATGCTTGCGGCGTCATTTGTGATAAAGAAAAAACGCTGGTTTGTCCTTTCGGTCGCTTCAATGGTGGTATCTGCTGTGCTGCTTAGCATAACCCGTCTTGACAGTATAGCATGGCTTGTGTACCTTGCGGTCGCAGGGGCTGCGCTTATCGCTTTGGGCGTTGTGAACGAGCTGAAAAAACAGCAGAAAAAGAGCGGAGAGGACACAAAGCTGACCCGCTTCATGTCCGACTGGAAATGGTAGGCGGGCGGGGAAGCTGTTCAAAATTGAGTTTTTACAGGTAAAAATTTGGAGGAATATTTTTATGACAGCCGTATATGGAATACCGTCCGATATAGATTTATGGATGGATTTAGTAAATGATGTAAGTTGGAATTTCCCCGGATTGGAGACGCAAGAAAAAATAGAAGAGCATAAAGAAACGGTTTTGCGCTTTATGAATAAGAAGCAGGCATTGTGTATTAAAGATAAAGAAAAGATCATAGGCGTTATACTTTTTTCAAGGGGACGTAATATGATCTGCTGTTTAGCGGTTTCACCCCGGTACAGAAAACGCGGGATCGGTTCGCTCCTTTTGGAAAAAGCCGTAAACGAATTGGATCGGAATAAGGATATTACCGTTTCAACATTTCGTGAAAACGATCCAAAGGGAGCCGCGCCGAGAGCCTTGTACAAGAAGTTTGGTTTTGCAGAAGATGAATTGATAGAAGAATTTGGATATCCCAACCAAAAATTTGTTTTGCATTTACGATCTTGATTTTTCATAAATGTCAAAATTTCAAAAAGAAAGGAAAAATACATATGAACAAAAAGGAAGTTGCCGAGATCAAAAAGAATTTCACAGATTCAAGCGGTTTTTTCACTCTTAACCACATTCTTTCAGTATACGTTGACCCGCAGAAAAACGTCCGCTGCAAGGACAACAAGCTGTACGCTCTTATCCCAGAGGACGAGGGCGCAGTCATGCTGGAGTCCCTTAAAAAAGTACTGAGCGGCAGAGTGGGGAAAAACCTTACCGAATACGGATTTCCACGGGAGGAATACGACGAGGACGGCGCGCAGAATATTTTGTACGCCGCAATGAAAGGCAAGCTTGAGGACGAAGCTGCCAACGACAAGCTGCTGACAAGGATCATCAACAACATGGAATACGAAATGGGGTACACCTTGATAATAGGGTACTGCTCCTACAGCATTATGACAAAGGATAAAAACGATGAAAGCTATGACGACGCGGCGGACGAATACAATTTTATCGTTGCGGCGGTCTGTCCTGTCTGTACTGGGGACGACGGTCTGATGTTTGACGGCGAGGCAAACGCTATCGTAAAAAAAGCCAACACCGATCTTATTATCAGCAGAGTTCCCACTGACGGCTTTCTGTACCCCGTTTTCAGCGACCGCGCTCCCGATGTGAACAATGTTATGTACTATACAAAAACACCGAAAAAGCCAAATATATCCGTGGTGGAGGACGTCCTCGGCTGCGATTTCGTTATGTCCTTTCAGCGTGAAAAGGAGACGTTTCAGCAGGTGCTTACGGACGTCGTTGCGGACGAGCTCAGCTACACGGTCATTACCCAAGTCAACGAGGCGATACGGGATATTGTGAACAATTCCAAAAATGAAACGGAGCTTCCCCTTATCGACGACAATAAGCTCCACAACATTCTTTTCGACGCAGGGGTAAGCAGCGAAAAGCTGGACGCTCTCCCCGCCGTATTCAAGGAAAAGGTTGGCGAGGCGGACGGTCTTACCGCCGAAAATCTTGTGGAAAATAAGGTTGTGCTTTCTACTCCCGAAATCACCATAAACATCAGCCGCGATGCAGCCGAAAAGGTGCGGACAAGCGTTATCGGAGGCAGACGCTGTCTTGTGATAGACCTTGACGACCCAAGCATTTCGGTAAACGGCTTGACCACAACAGTTGAGTAAAGAGGTGTTTTTATGTTAAAAAAATTCTCCGCGGTTTTTGCTGCAATAATTGCAATGCTGACCGCGCAGCAGGAGATACCTGCCGAGGACAGTTACAAAAATATTGAGATAGAGGGCAAAAATTACACTCTTTCATTCGAGGACAATTTTGAGGGGGACGCAATTGACGAGACAAAATGGGAACAGTGCCCCGAACAAAAACGTCAGGATCTGAACAACTATTGGGATAACAGTATGTCCTATCTTGACGGAGAGGGTAATCTTATTATAGGAATGTCCTACGATGAAAGCTCCGACCGCTTTTTAAGCGGCGGAATACGCTCAAAGGGAAAATTTGAGCAGGCTTACGGTTATTTTGAGATACGCTGCACTGTAAATACAGTCCCGGGCTACTGGACTGCCTTTTGGCTCATGGGCGACAGCGTTGTTGACGAGACAATGGGCGGAAAAAACGGAACGGAGATAGACATAATGGAGACGCCGTATCTTGAAAGGGGAGAGGTTCAGAACACACTTAACTGGGACGGCTACGGTGCAAATCATAAGTCCCTCGGCAATATCAGCAAGGTAGGTATTTACGACGGCGAGTATCACACATTTTCTTTGCTGTGGACTAAAAACGAGTATGTTTTCTATACCGACGGAAAAGAAACATGGCGAACAAATGCCTCCTCCGCGCAGGGGACGTGCGAAGTCCCGCTTTTCCTGAAGATAACCTCCGAAACAGGCTCTTGGACAGGCACGCCTGACCCAAAGAATTTGCCCGATTTTATGAAAATTGATTACGTGAGGGTTTACACGGAGGAGTAATACTAATTTGCTCCTAAAAGCGTAGGTAAAAAATCTGCACAAAAATCACACGCGCAAATTTTTGCTTGATTTTTTACACGCTTTTTAGTCGCAAATTAGTATAATTTTTCCAAAATAAAAAATGTCTGTCGTTTTTCGGCAGACATTTTTATTTATAATACTAATTTCTGTCTAAAAGTGTAGTTAAAAAATCTGCGCAAAAATCATATACGCAAATTTTTGCTTGATTTTTTAAACACTTTTTAGACGGAAATTAGTATAAATTGTTTATCACACGCTTAATTCAGCCGTCTCGCCAAGCTTTTCGCCGCTGTTATCCAGTACGGGTCTTACGCAGTTTGCAACAAATTCCTCAACCTGCTGTTCGCTTCTGCCTGTGAAGTTTTCGGGCTTGAGGATAGCCTTAACGTCCTCCTCGTTCAGACCGAAATCGGGGTCGGCAAGAACCCGCTCTATCAAGTCGTTTTCAAGACCCTTTTCTTTGACCTGCTTGCCCGCCTCCATTGCGTATGTGCGGAGCTTTTCGTGGAGGACCTGTCTGTCTCCGCCCTTTTTAACGGCGTCCATCATGATATTTTCTGAAGCCATAAAGGGAAGCTCTCTCATGACACGCTGTCTGATGACTTCCGGGTAAACAACCAAATCAGCCGTAACGTTCAGCAAGATATTGAGTATAGCGTCCACGCCCAAAAAGCCCTCCGCAACGGAAATTCTCTTGTTTGCGGAATCGTCCAGTGTACGCTCGAACCATTGCGTACCCGCAGTAAAAGCAGGGTTAAGGCTGTCTATCATAACATATCTTGCAAGAGCCGTAATTCTCTCGCAGCGCATGGGATTTCTCTTGTACGGCATCGCGGAGGAACCTATCTGATTTTTCTCAAAAGGCTCTTCCATTTCCTTAAAGTTCTGCAAAATTCTCAAATCGTTTGCAAACTTCATTGCCGACTGAGCAATTCCGCTGAGGGTGGCAACTATCTGCGAATCCACCTTTCTGGAGTATGTCTGCCCCGACACAGGTACTGCCGAGTCGAAGCCCATTTCCTCGACTATCATTTTTTCAAGCTCCTTGACCTTGTCGGTGTCCCCCTCGAAAAGCTCCATAAAGGAAGCCTGTGTACCTGTAGTGCCCTTTGAGCCTAAAAGCTGCATGGTATTTATTCTGTACTCCACCTCGTCAAGGTCGGTCAGCAGCTCGTTTATCCAAAGTGTGGCACGTTTTCCCACGGTGGTAAGCTGTGCGGGCTGCAAATGTGTGTAGGCAAGACAGGGCATTGCCTTGTATTTCATTGCGAAATCCGAAAGCTGGGAAATAACGTTGAGAAGCTTTCTTCTGACAATTTTAAGAGCGTCCCGCATGATGATTATATCGGTGTTGTCGCCGACGTAGCAGGAGGTCGCTCCAAGATGTATGATACCCTTGGCTTTGGGGCAAGCCAGTCCGTAAGCGTAAACGTGGGACATAACATCGTGGCGGACAAGCTTTTCCCGCTCCGCCGCGGCTTCATAGTCAATATCGTCGATATGAGCCTCAAGCTCGTTTACCTGTGCCTGTGTAACCGGCAGACCCAGCTTCATTTCCGCCCTTGCGAGAGCGACCCAAAGCTTTCTCCAGGTGGTAAACTTCTTATCTGCTGAAAAGACATACTGCATTTCCTTGCTTGCATATCTGGTGCAGAACGGTGATTCATAGCTGTTGAAATCGGACATGATAAAATTCTCCTTAATATATTTTTACTGCATTTTTGCAGTTTTCTATTATTGTACCACATTTTTACTTAAATTGCAATCGGTTTCGGTAAATTTTGCAGAACGGCTTTCAATAAGCTGTTTCCACTATTTTACAAATGGAATAATCTAACAGGAAATTTCTTGTTTATTGTCTCTTAATCTCTTGCTTCTTGTAGCATATTACCATAAAAATTGCAAATTTTTTATATGAATTAATGTGTTGATTTTAGTAATTAATTGTGATATAATTTAATTGTATCTATGAAATTTGTATTAAGGAGTTTATTTTATGAGCTACAAGCACGATTTTATAAAATTTATGGTTGAAAGCGGCGTACTTACCTTTGGGGAGTTCACACTCAAAAGCGGACGTATTTCGCCATACTTCATGAATTCGGGAAACTATAAAACAGGCGCGCAGCTTGCGAAGCTGGGAGAATTTTACGCCGAGTGCATTCACGACAACGGCATTGAGTTTGATACGCTGTTCGGTCCCGCTTATAAGGGTATTCCTCTTGCGGTGTCAACTGCGGTGGCTTTGTACAGCAAATTCGGCATTGACGTGAATTACTGCTTTGACCGCAAGGAGGCTAAAGACCACGGCGAGGGCGGTCTTATCGTAGGCAAGCAGCTTACCGACGGCGAACGCGTGGTCATCATCGAGGACGTTATGACTTCGGGCAAGGCTCTGCGCGAGGTAATGCCTAAGCTTAAAGCGGAGGCGGACGTTGTTCCCGCTGCAATGGTAATACAAGCCGACCGCATGGAAAAGGGTCTCACAAGCGATAAGTCCGCAGTCCAAGAGGTCAGCGGCGAATTTGGCATAAAGATATATTCCATAGTTAATATGAACGACATTATCGAGGCTATCGAGCAGGAGGCAGTTCCCGGCAAGGAGTATCTTGAAAAAATGATCGAGTACCGCAAGGTCTACGGAGTTAATTAAGAATTTAAACAATCCCGCCCACAGCGGCGGACGGGGATATTGTTTAGTGATATTAAATTTTTTGCCGCTGAGAAACGGAGCAGGAAATGAGTGTAGTTTTCGATTTGACGGTGATAGGTCCCGAACTTTTGGACGCGGTCATATTTATGGAGAAATCTCCCGCGTATGCAGCGTTCAAGGAGGAGATCGAGAAAATTCTCGCCGATTTCAACAAGACCTCGAAGTTTGGTCAGAATGTTGAGATCGACGTGAAAAATCTGGTGGAGGCTTCCTCCGACGCGGTAAAAAATATGCACAGGGCATATCTTATCTGGACTTTCCACGAGGATATGACAAGCGGCGCGAAAAATCCGCAGTACAACACATTTCTGAAGCTCTTTTTCAAGGGTCAGGAAAAGTACATAATTGCCGCAAACGACGGCAGGAAAACAATTGACGCTGCCGAAGCCGCCGACGTCAAGGATAAGTACATTGCCGAGATAGGCAAAAATCCGGACCTTTTCAACAGCCTTAAGGAATTTTTCGCCGGTTACGTTTACGGCTATTTCTTCAACTATCTTACCGAGCAGACGGTGATGAAGGACTACGCCGAATTTTTGGTGTGCCTGGGAATAATGTCCAACAAGGTTACAACAAGCGAAAGCGGAAAGCAGAAGATACTGCCGAAAATGGCAACGCTGCTCAATAACGACAGATTTAAGTACATAAGCGGAGAGATACCCGTTGACGTTATGATGGAGCAGGTCTACGACCGTTTCAGCTTTACCGAGCTTACCAAGGAGGAGGACGCGATTATTCGCGAGGGTCTGAAGAACTGCGTTATTGACGCGTACTATTATAACGAAGCTGACGACCTTATTGCCGACGACGTTATGGTCAGCGTTATGAGCAAGTTTAACAAGGACTACATCTGCGCTAAGGATTTCTCGGAGGATCTTCACAAGAACACCTTTGACGGCGAGAGGACTTTCCTTGACGCCGATAAGAACGATATGGGAGAATTTACTCCCGAAAAGGTAACGCGCATAGTTTCCGACAAGTGCGCCGCAAATCATGACAAGTACTATTCATCGGGCAGAGAGCCTGTTTTGGAGTACGCTTTGAGCGCAGACATGAAGGGCTACAAATACCCCCTCACCTATAAGCAGGAGGAATTTTACTGGTTCACTGACATATACAAGCTTATCCTCGCTCCTGCCTGCGACAGAGCTATGTACATCAGCGTCAAGGAGGACGACCTGCCAATTAAAATGTTCCCGTTTGCGGGTCCCGCGCTGGAGACAAATATTATCCGCGTACTTGGCAGCATAGAGTCGGAGGGCTACACCATACGCTCCGACAAGAGGAACGTGCTGGTCGAGATAAACGCTCTGCCTGCCTCCAAAAATCTTTCGGACGATGATAAGAAGATGATGGCTCTCGAAAAGCTCCTTTATGTAATTTCCGGCAACATGGACACGGTGTCCTACAAAAAGCTGCTTGACGAAAATGTTTTCGGCACTAAGCTTTATGAGGATTACATCAGATATCGCATGGACTGTATTTTCGCCAAGGGCATGAAGAGCCGCGAGGCTAAGAAAAATCTTCTTGACGAGCTTAATAAAATTGTATAATTTTTGCAGAATATTTTTTGTGCACCCGTTAGCTGAAATACTTTAACGGGTGCACTTTTACTTTTTACACAATATTTTCATTGGAAATTTGTGCAATATTACGCCATAAAAATGGGTGCACAAAATCGTATATTAAACGACGGGGGTGAAACGGTATGACCGACAGGCAGTTTGAACGCCGAATAAAGCTTATACAGCAGGGAGACAAGCAGGGTCTTAAGGAAATTTACGATGAATACGGAAAAATGATATATCAATGCGTCTTTCAAGTCCTGCACAGTTCTCACGACGCTGAGGACGTTACTTCGGATTTTTTCCTGAAGCTGTGGAAAATTGCCGATACATACTGCTTCGGAGGCAAGCATAAGCGCTGGCTTGTCACCATTGCAAGGAATATGGCTTTGGATTTGATTAAAAAGCGAAGTCATGAACAGCTTACAATAAATAACGATGATGAGGACTTTCGTGACGAGCCTGCGGATACCGTTTCAACGGAGGAAACCGTTGCGGGAAAAATGGCTGTGGCGGAGGCTCTCGAAAAGCTTGACGAAAGCGAACGGGAGATAGTCAACATGAAAATTTTTGCGGACATGACCTTTAAGGACATTGCCGCAGTGCTTGAAAAGCCGATAGGCACGGTGACTTGGAAGTACCGAAACGCCATAGCGAAGCTGAGAGAATTTATCGGGGAGGTGTATTCCGCATGAAAAAAAGTGAACTGAAAAAGCAATATATTGCCCATTGCGAGAATACCGCTCCCGACATGGAAAAGCTTTGGGAAAAAATTGAAAGCGGTTTGGAGGAAAAGCCCGAAAGCCGAGTTACCTCAAAGCCTGCAAAGAACTTTAACTTCCGCAGGGCTGCGGCTTGGTGTACGGCTTGCGCTGCGGTTCTTATCGCTGTGCCTGCATTTATTATCGGCACGAGTCTTTCAAGCAAAACAGCTGATTTTACCGCGAATGAAGCCGTTGCAGGGGACATGGTCAATGAGACCGCTGCTGCCGCGGAAAATAATGAGCTGTCTGAGGAAATTGCCGACGAGGAAACCGCTTCAACCTCTTCACTTCCCGAAATGGTTTTTTATGAGGAATTGGCTTTCGCGGAGACTCCTGTTTCCGACGATGCTCTGCCGTTCCCGACAGCCTCGACCTCGGGGGACGAATTCTTTGTGGAAGAAAACGTCCTTGCGGAGACTGACATTATTGTGGACGCTGTGGTGCAGAACGTTTACAGCAGCGAGGGGGGAACGGTCTGCTACGTACTGTCGGCGGAGGACTCCGACCGAAACGACATGGGAAGTATCACAGTTGAAAGCGCAACGCCCTATGTCCTAAAAATGAGCAGGGAGTACATTCTTCCGCTGAAAGAAACGGAGGACGGTTATAGCCTTGTTTTTGAAAACGCTCCCCAGATAGAGTGTACCTTGGACGGCGGCGTTATCTTCCACAACGGCTGGAGAAGCCTTGACGAAAATTCCTGCTGGGTAAGCTACCCCCGAAATACCGTTGACGACTTTTTCTACGACAGAATGAGGTTTTCCTACACCGACGTAATGACTGCCCTTGCCGATAAGTGGAAAGATGTCAAAAACAATACGAAAGAGGAATGATTTTATGAAAAAATTTTTATGCGGGGTTCTCACATTGCTTGTCTGCACTTCGGCGGCAGGCTGCACCAAAAACGGCGGCGACGTGCAGACTGTCACCTGCCTTGCCGAAACAGAACCGGCAGTCTCGGAAACCGTTCAGCCCGATTACACGGCGGAGGAAATTTCGGGGTACTTTGAATACGCGCTTTTAAAGGAAATTACCGACGGCAGGAACACAGTGGCTTCTCCGCTGAGCGTGAAGCTTGCAATGAATATGGCTGCTCTCGGCGCGGAAAATGAAACGGAAAACGAGCTGCTTACCTTGTTCGGATATGAAAGCTCCGAGCAGATGCGGGAGGAAAGCAAGTCCATAATGTCTGAGCTTGACCGCGCAGACGGCAGTATCACCGTGAACAACTCCGTGTGGATAGACAGCGGATTTGAGGACGTTGCCGAAAGCTACACAAACGGTCTTGGGGACGTGTTCAATGCCGAGACGTTCCGCGAAAAGCTTGCGGACAAAAAAATCGTGAAAAAGCTCAACGGCTGGATAGACAAAAAAACCAAGGGACTTATTCCAAATATGATAGGCGAACCGTTTAAGGAGGACACAAAAATGCTCCTTGTCAACGCGCTGTACTTCAAAAACGAGTGGGTGTACGAGTTCGACCCGCATTACGAGGGCAACACAATGACGTTCCACGGGGCAAACGGGGACTGCGAAGCTATCGGAATGTACCTTAAACGGGACAGTATAAAATACGCCGAAAACGATTTTTTCCGCTCCGTCAGCCTTGACTATAAGGACGGCTCTTATATGAACATTTATCTTCCCGAAATGGTGGACGAAAGCGTCCTTGACATTATTGAAAAGCAGTCTCCGACAGAGCTTGCCGCAGCTATGGATATGGAGTACCGAGAGGAAAAGGTTTATATCACCATGCCAAGGTTTGAGTGCGATTACGGAAGTTCTCTGAAAGAGATCCTGCAAAAAATGGGATTGTTTTATACCTTTAGCGAAAACGGCTTTGCGGACTTCGGCGGCATGGTTACGGAGAACGCGGAGGAACAGCTTTATATTTCGGACGTTATCCATGCCGCGAAAATACTGTGCAATGAAAAGGGTACGGAAGCGGCGGCAGCAACTGTTGCTGTTGAGGGAGACGGCGCTGCTATTGAAAACCCACCAATTATTTTTATTGTTGACAGACCATTTATTTATGAGTTAAAATCACCAAGCGGCGAAACGCTTTTTATCGGTACTATTTGCGGATTTTAAAATATTGACGAGAAAGGTTGTGTTATTATGAAAAATATCAAAAAAATGATCGCTGCGGCGGTGGCGGTAATGATGTGCACGGGAATTGCGGGGTGTAGCAGCTCTAAAAGCGACTCGGGCGGCGCTGAAACTACTGCGAGGCAGGAGACATATGACACTTTTGCGGTAAATTCGGGAGGCGGTGAAGGCAATGCGGACGATATGTATCCTGTGACAACGGGAGCTTACGGTCAGGAAGGCAATGCGGGCTTTTTGTCACACGCCGACGGAAATTCCCCAACAGGCGGAGTGACGGTTGACGGCGGCATCGTGGGCGTTGAAGAGACCGCAGACGATACATACCCGACGGGTGGAGAGTCGTTTGCAATTGAGGAGAGCAGAAGAGAAAGCGAGGAAGCATTTTCAAACGGTTGGTTTCCTTGGGACAGCAGCGTTAATTACAATACCGAGGAATACAACAAAATTGCGGAAAACGGCTATATGTCAACGGCGGCAAATCCTCTTTCCACGTTCTCAATAGATGTTGACACGGCTTCATACGCAAACGTCCGCCGAATGATAGAGTACGGCATGGACGTTAAGCCGGACGCAGTCCGTATCGAGGAATTTATCAACTATTTCAGCTATGATTATCCCGAACCGTCCACTGCCGATCCCTTTTCCGTTACAACGGAGCTTTCAGACTGCCCTTGGAATGACGAGGCAAAGCTCCTGCTGGTGGGACTTAAAGCTAAGGACATCGACATGAGCAAGCGTGAACCGTTGAATTTAGTGTTCCTTATAGACGTGAGCGGGTCGATGTTTTCCGAGGATAAGCTGCCGCTGGTGCAGAAGTCCTTTACAATGCTTACCGAAAGCCTTGGTGAGGACGACCGTATCTCCATAGTTACCTACGCAGGGGAGGATAAGGTAGTGCTGAAAGGCGCAAGCGGCGCAGACAAGGATAAGATAATCGAAGCCATAAACGGACTTGAAGCAAGCGGCTCGACATACGGCGAAGCGGGAATAAACCGCGCCTATGAGCTTGCGGAAAAATATTTTATCAAGGGCGGAAACAACCGCGTTCTTCTTGCCACAGACGGCGACTTAAATGTGGGACTTTCCACCGAGGAGGAACTGACAAAGCTTATCGAGGAAAAGCGTGAGTCGGGAGTATTCCTTTCGGTACTGGGCTTCGGCACGGGCAACATAAAGGACAACCGCATGGAGGCTCTTGCCGACAAGGGCAACGGAAATTACTCCTATATCGACAGCGAGCTTGAAGCGAAAAAAGTCCTTGTGGAGGAAATTGCGGGTACGCTTTACACCGTGGCAAAGGACGTTAAGATACAGGTGGAATTCAACCCCGCAAACGTTATGGGCTACCGTCTTGTGGGCTATGAAAACCGCGCTCTCGCCGACAGGGACTTTGAGGACGATACCAAGGACGCGGGGGAGATAGGAGCAGGTCACACTGTTACCGCGCTGTATGAGCTTGTTCTTAACGACGGAAGTTCTTACACTCCAAACTTAAAATATCAGCCGCAGGAGGAACAGCCTGTTCCCTACAATGAAAACGAGTACGGCAGTGAGCTTCTGACGGTTTCCCTCCGCTATAAGCAGCCGGACGGCGATAACAGCAAGCTGCTTGCCGTACCGGTCACAAAAGAGCTTTATACAGAAAAAATGCCCGCAAACATGACCTTTGCGGCTGCCGCTGCGGAGTTCGGAATGGTACTCAGAAACAGCGTCTACAAGGGCAATGCGGACTGCGGGCAGATTTTGGATATGCTGGAAAATTACAATTACCGTGACGACGAATACAAAAATGAATTTGTCTATCTGGTAAGAACAATGGACAAAAGGGGATATTGATATTCCGTTAAAATAATTTATTTATTTTACGCAGGGCTTTTTCGGGGATAACCGTTAAGCCCTGCGGCTTTTATGATCTCAGGGTAATTTTTTCTGCACTCGTTAAGGTCTGTTTCGCCGTTTATACCGTCGATGCAGCCTTTCCAGCTATACTGATGTATACCCCATTCGGGTGCAAACTGCGGCTGAACGTTTTCGACCCTTGCAGTCCATATCACATATTTTTTGCGTATGCTTTCGTCCAGATTGGATTGAAAAAAGCTGTCAAAGCTGTAAACGCCGGCGAAGTACCCTGCCCCTTCAAGAATATTCATAAAAGCGTTGACGATATCGGTGCATACCGACTTGCCGAGACCGGTTTGAGTTTTGTCCTCAATATCGAAGAATACCGGCAGGTCGAAATGCTTGCCCTTTATGCACTCCAAAAACGTCTTTGCTTCCAGCTTAGCTTCCTCGGCGCTGAGCGCATAGCTGTACCAGTACGCGCCCACATGAAGCCCTGCGTCAACCGCACCCTTATAATTTTCTTCAAATTTAATATCCTTTTGATTTGTGGATTTTCCGAATCCCGCGCGGATAATTACGCCCTCTATATTGTTTTTTGTGTCATTTTTGACCTTTGTCCAGTTAATATCGCCGTTGTGCTTGGATACGTCGATCAATTTCATGTTTTTCCTCCTTTTTAATTTGCGGACTCGCCGTACACTCCCGCCAAGTGCATTGTTTTTTCAAACAAAATATTAGTGTTGGGTACGCCGATAAGTCCTGTTATATGTACAAGTATCGGGGCAAGCTCGTTATTTTTTGAAGCAAGCTTTATAAGGTCGCCTCCCGAGACCTCGCCTTTGAAAGCGTTCTCAAAAACCAGTCTCGAAGTTATCTGACAGACAAGTCTTTCGCATTCTCCGATAATTTTTCTTTCCCCTTCAAAATATTCGCTTACGCAGTTGTATGCGCTTTCAAGCTGGGTGAGCAAATATCTTTTTTCAGCGGCTTTTTTTTCTTTTCGTGTGGAGCATTCGCTTTCGGGTGCGCCGCATAATATCTTACCCCTGATCACGGAAAGCTGTCCCGCAATGGGCATTCTGTATTTTGACGCGCTGCTTTCAAGCCGCTGCACATAATCCGCGCAGTCCTCCTGAAGCTGTATAGAACCGTTTTCAAGCTTGTCAACCATTATATGCATTTCGCCCAATATGCCGTCCATAGCCTCCATGATCGGGATAAGTATCATTTTAAAGCAATCCTTTCATTGATCGGCCGCACCCTCAAGCGAGGCCTTATTTAGGTTAATTAAGCGACAGGAACCTTTGCTCGCCGTCACCGCCGTTTTCGACCACCATGTCAAGGTCTTGCTCCTTGATCTTAATGGTCATGAACAAAAGGTTGTCCTTTTGAACATATTCGTTTATCTTGCCCGTATTGGGTTCGATAAACAAGCCCTTTTCGTTTTCGGATTTCTGCTTGAATTCAAAGAACATCTCCCGTCCGGTCTCCTCTGCAAGCACAGGCAGATCGTCATCGTTGTATGGCGCTTCCGTGTAGCCTGAATTATGCTTTGAAAACTCATCGGTTATAAAATACATCAGCATTTCAACGATCTTGTCCTTTACATCAAGAAGCTTGATAAATTCAAAATTGGCAGCGTTAAGATATTCTTTCATATATTGGGCAAGCTTTTTTGTAATATTGTTTGAAGCCGTGCCGTAGCTGATGCGAAGATCGCTGCTGATGTTTTGAACAGCGGGCTTTTCAGCCCTGTTTTTTTCAGCGGTATTCAAACCCATTGATTCGTTGACGGCTTCCTGCATTTCCTGCTCTTCTTTTTTCTTCTGCTGCTCCTTTTCCTTTTTTTTGATATAAAAGTTTAAAAACTTGTTTATCAAAAGCTGAGGAAGCTTGAGCTTTATCGTGCTTAAGATTATAGGCTGCAATAATTCGTTGTCCTGAATATTTGACGTGACCTTATTTACCGAAACGGGGACCTTTATCTCCGCCTCCTGGATAGTGTAGTGCGGAACGGGCATTCCCTTTAAAAACGGGTCGGCGTGATAGCTCTGGCTAAGAGCTATCGAGTTGGAATCCGCTATTCTTCTCGCGTCGGAAATGTCGGACACCATTTCCCCTATAAATTCACTTAATTTAACCATGATGCTTTATCTGCTCCTTTGTTTTTTATTAGGACTGGTTATCATCTTTTTTTTCGGATCCTCCGCCGGAATTTTCAGTCTTTGCAGCAGGTCCCGAAATGGCTTTCATAGAGATGTTTTCCTCAAGAATATCAAGTATCTTTGCCATACCTGCGGGCATATCGTCCTGTACAGCGTGTACCTTGATGTTAAGGGAGTAATCCTTTTTTACCTCTTCGCTGCTGGAGGAGGCTTTCTGATTTGAGAACGAAGCGTTGAGAGTGGTGCTCGCGTTAATGCCCCAGCCCTTATAGCCTACCGTAGTATCGCTCTTGATGTCGGTATTTGAGTTTTCCGAGCTGCTTGTGTTTGCTACGGAATTTATCTTGACGTTGAACTCGATATCCGTGTAGTCGATCTTGATAAACGGAATGGGCATCATCGTCAGGATAGGTACTTCGATCTTCATCTTCTGATAAAGCGCTGGAACAGCTCTGCCTGCCTCGATAATCTTAAGCCTCAGATCAGCTCCTGATTCGTCACCTTCAACAGTAATTTTAGTGTCGTTTTCCACATTTTCAGGCGGATTTGCGTTAAGCGTAACGCTTTCGATAGCGCCGTCTTTAAGAGTGACGTTTCCGCTTATTTCGGTGTCATTGATTTTCAGTACGATATTGCTTGGATCTGTAAAACCCGAACCGCCTTCTTTAACATTGACCTGATATTCTCTTGTAGTTGAAATATGCGCGGGGGAAACCTCCTTATCGTAAGCGAACGCAACGTTTATAGGCTCTCCGACGCCGACCTCACGACCTGTTTTCGGATCGATCTTGCCGGGCATAAAGCCCACTCTTTTTACAAAGCTTACCGTGGTTTCAGCCGATTCCTTCTGGGCGTTTACAACAGCGTTCAGCGCACCGCCGATAATAGAACCGAAGTTAATGGACGATAATTCACTTGCGGGATTAAACATAATTTTTCCTCCTTGTTCTGCTGCGTATCGAAACGCCTGATCGGGACGTTTCGCCGCAGCGGTAAAATTTTTTTTGCAGCCTGATGATCGGGCTTATGTTTATATATTTTAAAAAGCTTAAGCTCTGCAATTATCATATCATGTGTACGCGTTAAAATATCCTATTTGTCACAGTATCGATTTTTTTCGTCATAAAATGTTTTTGGGCAAAAAAATAAGGTCTGCAATCATTTTGCAGACCTTACGATCTATCAGTCGATCTCGGCTTCAAGAATATCACCGGAATAAGCGTCTATTTTAAATTCATATTCCTTTCTGCCGTAATTAAATTCAATTTCATATTCGGCGCGTCCGTCGTCATAATCAAGCTCCGTCTTTGTAAATTTTACCTCGGAATCGGTAAGTCCCGCGTACTCCAAAGCCGCAGCCTTAGCTTCATCCAAAGTAATAGTGCTGCTTGAATTTTTCATTGCGGGGAGCTTTAACGCTTCCTTAGAGTATTTTATGACCATGCCCGTGGCGGCGTTTATGTCATATTCGTACTCGTTTTCGGAGGAATAAAATTCGATCTCGTATTCCGTGATCCCGTCGTCATGATCAAGCTCCGCCTTGGTAAACGTCACTTCGGACGCGTTCAGACCCGCGTGTTTCAAAGCCGCCGATTTAGCTTCCTCCGCTGTGATAATGTCCGTGCCCGCATCAGGAGACGTCGGAGCGTCAGTTGTGACCGCCTGTTTTGTTGTAACTGCGGGAGGGGGCGTCTCATCAGCCTTTGCAGTAACAGCAGGGGACAGTGTTTCCGCAGGCTTCTGAGCTGCCGCAGAGGTCTCTTCATTACGTGCAGATGTCTCTGCAATAGCCGCGGACACAGCTTCCTTTGTAAATTTCAGAACGCTGCCGTCCGCCGCATTAATGTCATATTCGTATTTGTAATTTTGGGCAGTAAATTCTATTTCATATTCATAATTTCCGTTGTCGCGGTCAAGCTCGGCTTTTGTTATCTTCGCCTCAGTTTCGGAAACTCCCGCATGGGCAAGAGCCGCATTTTCCGCGTCCTTAAGACCTATAAGCTCCTCCGAGTCCGCCGCCGCGTTTTGCATTGCGGAGGTTACGGGATTTGTCAGATCAGCCGGCTTGCTTTCGTCCGAGCAGCCCGCAAGTGAAACAGCAGCAATGCACAATGCAGCAAATATTGTTTTTTGTTTGCAATTCATTGTTAAATCACCCTTTCAAAGCATAGTTTACGTATCCTTGTTAATATAACCGAATTATATCACATATAATTAAAAATTCGATCAAAATATTTGTTGATATTTTGTAACTTTTTGATTATGAAAGTTTTATCCAAAAAAGCAGCTCTTGCCTTTAATATGGCAGGAGCTGCTTTAGCCGATAAATTTTGTTTGATTTTTTGGTGTTCACCATTTTACTTATCAGCACTTTTGCACTTATTGCCATATCTCGGCAATTTTTTTCATGTAGGTTCTTACGTCAGTACCGAAGATATCATTAAGCTCAGCGGAACGAATAACCTCGCTTGTCTTTCCGCAGAGTACGTTTTTTCCGTCCTTTATCAGCATTATCCTGTCGGAGACCGTAGCCGCAAAGCCCAAGTCGTGGAAGACCCCAACCACAGATTTACCCTTTGATACCCATTTTCTAAGATGTTCTGCAAGGTCAGTCTGCCTCTTTAAATCAAGATGATTTGCCGGTTCGTCCAAAAAAATTATGTCAGGCTCTTGCGCAAATGCTCTCGCAAGGAAAACACGCTGGAGCTGTCCTCCTGAAAGCTCGGTTATAAAACGGTCTTCAAGACCCTGCAAGCCCGTTTCGGCTATGTATTTTTCCGCGGCAGCTCTGTCCTCGGGGGAAGCCTCTGAAAATATCCCGCTCCTTTGACGTGCATACCGTCCCATAAGTACCGTGTCCAAAACTGTATATTCGGAGTAATCGCCCCCCGCTCCCGTCTGGGAAAGCAGGGCAATTCGGCAGGCTCTCTCCTTTAACGGTATTTGGGAGATCAGCTTTCCGTCAATGTACGCTCCCCCCGATCTCACAGGGATAAGTCCGCAGACAGCCCGCAGCAGGGTGGTCTTTCCGCAGCCGTTTTCTCCCGCAAGTGAAAGTATCTCGCCTCTTTCAAGAGTGAAGGAAACGTTTTTTATAATATCCTCCCCGCCATAGCCGCAGGTTATGTTTTTAACGGTAAGAATTGGCATTTTTATGCTCCTTAAAGCTTTTCGGCAAGCTGTTTTATGTATTCTTTAAGACCGTCGGCAATTTCTGCACGGTTCAGCCCTGTCTCAATACTTGCTTTGAGCGCACTAAGCTTGTTTCCCATATCGTATCGTATTCCTGTAAAGTCTACGCCTATCATGCCCTCGCGGTTGGCAAGAGTTTTCATGGCGTCGGTAAGCTGAAGCTCTCCGCCCTTTCCGCAGGGGGTATGCTCCAGAATATCGAAAATCTCCGGCGGAAGAATACATCTTCCCAAAATGGAGTAGTTGGAAAATATCTGCTCCGGAGCAGGCTTTTCGATCATGTCCGTAATGCTGAAGCTGCCGTCTTCAAGGACGTTCAGCTTCATTGAGGAGTACTTCATAACGTCCTCCGTGGGTACTTCCTTAATTCCGACCGTGCCTTTGCCGTACTTGTCGTAAGCCCTGCAAAGCTGGGCAATGGCGGGATCTTCGCCGATAATAACGTCGTCTCCGTAAAGCACCGCAAAGGGTTCGCCTCCCGCAAAGCTTTTTGCACAAAGGACTGCGTGTCCCAGCCCAAGCTGCTCCGCCTGACGGACGTATACGATATTTGCCATAGAAGCGATCCTGACAAGCTCGTTATAAAGCTCGTCCTTGCCGCTTTTTTGAAGCTGGAGCTCCAAATCGGGGGAACGGTCAAAATGATCCTCAACAACGTGCTTGCCTCTTGACAGGATTATGAGAATGTCAGTGATCCCCGCGTTTACGCATTCCTCAACAATGTACTGAATGGCGGGCTTGTCCAGAATGGGAAGCATTTCCTTAGGCATTGATTTTGTGGCGGGCAGCATTCTTGTGCCGTATCCCGCTGCTGTGATGACTGCTTTTTTTATTTTCATATCGCAGGCTCCTTTTAAGTTATTTTAAAGTGCCGCTGATCATAGAAGAAAACTGGGCAATTGACAAAAACACATACGGAACAGCCATAAGGCAGATGAAAAGCGTCAGCCAAAGCCCCGACGTACCGCCCTTTTGACTGATGTTATTAACTATGGCCATACCGTCGGAATTATTTTTTATTTTTCTGATTTTTTTAAGAGTATGGCTGTAATAAAGCTTGTTGCCCAAAAGTCCGGCAGAAAACATAAGAGCGTAAACGGTCAGCGAACACAGCATAAGCACCCCGCGAAAGGCAGTGCCGGTAAAATCAAATTTGGAAGCAAATTCATACAGCGCGCCGTATTGAGGAAACTGCGCGCAGAACATTATAAGCTGCGGTATAAGCGAAATAAAACGCATAATAAGCGCAGCAAGAGCGTACAGCGGCATTTTTCTGTAGGAAAAATACAGCTCCGGGACAAGCATCGCGCTGAAATTCCATGTCAGCAGGCGTCCCCCCTCCTTGAAGCGTTTGAATATGGGGAGATAATAGTGGGTGTTCGTGCCCACAAAATCCCCAAGCTCGGACATTTTAACTCCGTCGAAGTCCTCGTCCGGATTAAAGCCGCACAACGGGTCTGAAAAATTTATCAGGAACGGATTGAACGGCATACCGCCGTTTGCGTTGCCGTTGTATGCGTTGGGATCGCTGTTGATGTTTACGCCGTTGTAGTGCTGTTCGTTCTTTATATTTTCGGCGTTTATATCTTGTAAGCTCTGTGCGGGCATTCCGCATTTTCTGCAAAAAAGCGTAAGCGGAGGGTTAGTGTATCCGCAGAAGCGGCAGACTACGCTTTCCGCCTCCGAGCCGTCGCTGCCGATATCATATGAGGGTTTCCATTCGCCGCCGCTTTCGTGAAGAACGGCGTTCACGCATTTTCCCTCTTTTTTGTAACATTCTTTATGGTATGGAGTGCCGCATTCGGGGCAGACTACAATATCGTCCTCCGAGGTAAATTTTTCGCTGCAAACCATGCATCTTGTGCCAATATAACCTGCCATTTTATTTGCTCCTTCGTTCTGAAAACGCTGTATTTCAAAGGATAGGGAATTGCGCCATCGCTGTCTATCCTCTGCATTTATATGTTTCTTAGAACCTTTTTTCACAAGATTTGTGCGGATTTGCGGCAAAATCGCCTTAAAGCAAATGCGTGCGCGGCTTTTGAAGAAAGATTCTTGAATATACAAATACATTATAGCACAAATTTATCCAAATAACAAGCATTATTTAAATGTTTCATGATATTATCACAAAATTATAAACAAATAATCTTGACAATTTTCGGCAAGAGAGTTAAAATATTCTTAGCGAAGGACTCAGCCCGTAATGCTGAACGATGCAAGTATCTGTCTTGCCGAAGCATCATTAAGGGTATGTTGAAATAAGGCTGTATTCTGTTTCGGAACAAACCGTCAGATAACGCTTTATCGAAAGCTTAAAAAATGAAAGGAATTTTTTGTCATATGAAAGAATGGAAAAGGAAGCTGAAAAGTCTTGTGCGGATCGTATTCGGCAGAACCATGGTAGTGGTGCTTGGTCTTGCTTTGCAGGTCTTTTTTCTCATTTCGGCGTTCAGCTTCTTTTATGATAATTATGTGTATGTCAGCATAGCCTCGGCGGTGCTTTCGATAATTGTAATTATATGGATAATAAACGACAACACCAACCCGTACTATAAGCTTGCGTGGATAATACCTGTCACGCTGATACCTGTGTTCGGCACTATTTTATATGTTTTCGTCAAAATGGAGTGGGGCACTCATGTGATGAACAACCGTATACTGAAGCTCATTGACGAAACAGCTCCGTATATTGAGCAGAATGAGGAGACCTTGGAGGAGCTTTCCGAGATCAGCACAAGGGAGAAAAATCTTGCGGTCTATATGCGTAAATACGCAGGATATCCTGTCTGGAAAAATACCTATGCGGAATACTATCCCTTGGGCGAGGACGCTTTCGAGTCAATGGTGCGTGAGCTTGAAAACGCAAAAGAGTTTATTTTTATGGAGTACTTTATCGTTGAACGCGGCGAAATGTGGGATACTATTCTTGAGATACTTGTCCGCAAGGCGGGTGAGGGAGTAGACGTCCGCTTCATGTACGACGGAATGTGCAGCCTTGTGCTGGTACCCTACAGCTATCCCAAAAAGCTTATTGCAAAGGGGATAAAGTGTAAAATGTTTTCACCCATAAAGCCGATCCTTTCAACGGTGCAGAACAACCGTGACCATAGGAAAATTTTGGTTATAGACGGACACACAGCCTTTACCGGCGGAGTAAACCTTGCGGACGAGTATATAAACAAGTGCTCAAGATTCGGGCATTGGAAGGATACCGCAGTTATGATAAAGGGCGAGGCTGTTGCGGGCTTTACCATGATGTTCCTGCAAAACTGGAATATTACAGAATACGGCTGCGAGGATAAATACGGAAAATTTATAAAAACGGACTTCCCAGAGCTTGCCGAAAAGAATCTTCCCACAGGCGGCTTTGTGATGCCATACGGAGACAGCCCTCTTGATAACGAAAATGTTGGTCAGAACGTCTATCTTGATATTCTCAACCGTGCGGAGAGGTACGTCCACATAATGACGCCGTACCTTATTCTCGACAATGAGATGACAGGTGCGCTGACCTATGCGGCGAAACGGGGAGTTGAGGTCGTTATAATCATGCCCCACATTCCCGACAAGCAGTATGCCTATATTCTGGCAAGGTCATACTATAAGGAGCTTATTTCGGCAGGCGTGAAAATTTATGAGTACACTCCGGGCTTTGTCCACGCAAAATGCTTTGTAAGCGACGGTATACGCGCGGTGGTGGGAAGTATAAATCTTGATTACAGGAGCTTGTTCCTGCATTTTGAGTGTGCCTGCTATTTCTATATGAATTCCGTGGTAAGTCAGGTTGAGACGGACGTGCGGAAAACTCTTGAAAAGTGCGTAGAAATAACGCTTGCTGACTGCAAAAAATACAATATTTTCAAGCGTATTGCCGGACACATTTTAAGGATAATCGCGCCGCTGATGTAGCGGGGAACACGCGGGGAACGCCCCGCCGCGAGAGTCACCCCGCGGGGAACGCCCCGCTGCGAGAGTCACCCCCAATGAAAAAAACAGCAGATTTTGACATAGCTTAAGCCCCCTCAAGGGGGCAGGTGAGATATTGGCGAGTGAGATGTTATTGAACTTTATTTTCCGTTATGAAAGGATTTCTGTATGAACTTGGACAAAAAGTCAACATTAAAAATAATCGGTCTGATCGCGGCAGCTGCTCTCCTTTTTGCCGTATTTAAGGACTTTACTTTCTCGGCGGTCATAGAATTTTTGGGAAAGATATTTTCTCTGTTCATGCCGTTTATTATCGGAGCGGTGATAGCGTTTGTGATAAATGTGCCCATGAGAGCGGTGGAGAAGCGGCTGTTCCCGAAAAATCAAAAGCTGAAAAGGCTCAGAAGACCTCTTGCGCTTTTAATTACCCTGCTGGCAATAATCCTTGTTATAGCAGCCGTAATGGTTCTTGTTATACCTCAGGTAGTCACAACGGCTTCCGAGCTTGGTAAACAAATACCCGACTATATGTCTAAGGCGCAGATCTATATTGAGGGCATATTTAAGGATTATCCCGATATACAGAAATGGATATCCGAATTTCGTATAGACTGGCAAAGCGTTCTGTCCTCGGTATCGGGGTGGGTCACAAGCGGACTTTCTTCAACTATAAATATTGCGGCAAGCGCGGTAAGCGGCGTGGTATCGGCTGCCATAGGCTTTGTTTTTTCAATGTATATCCTTTTGCAGAAGGAGCGTCTTGGAAATCAGGTGCGTATGATAGCGTATGCGCTGCTGCCCGAAAAGGCTGCGGACAAGCTTTTTGATATTTGCAGCCGTTCCGAAAAGACATTTTCAAGCTTCCTTTCGGGACAGTGCCTTGAAGCGGTCATACTCGGCTGTATGTTTGCTGCGGCAATGCTTATGTTCCGAATGGAGTATGTTGCGCTGATAAGCATACTTATCGCGTTTATGGCGCTTATTCCCATTGTGGGAGCGTTTATAGGCTGCGCTGTCGGAGCGTTCCTGATTTTTATGCACGATCCTGCCCAGGCTTTGTGGTTCATAATAATGTTCCTTATAATCCAGCAGATAGAGGGCAATCTCATCTACCCCAAGGTTGTTGGTGAAAGCGTTGGACTTCCCGCAATATGGGTGCTGTTCGTAGTTACCATAGGCGGCAAGCTTATGGGAGTATTCGGAATGTTGGTAATGATACCCGCTTCGTCGGTGATCTACGCGCTTTTCAGGGAGTTTATAGTTGACCGTCTGAAACAAAAAAGCGCGCGTGTGCAAAAGCTATTTTTTAAAAAGGCTATACCGCAGCAGCCCAAAAACAAATAACGCGTCTGCATGGGACGTATCCACCCGTTACGCAGATACGGCATTTTTTCTAAAAAAGGAGCAGTTTTTATGCGGAAATTCAAGGGTACGGCGGCAATAAAGGCAGTCATGCAGTTTGCCCCGATAATAATGATAATTGTCTGCATATTTATTTATTTCAGATTTTTCAGAGGGGTGACTATTCAGCATATACTTGAGTTCACTCCCGACAACCTTTGGCTTGCGGCTTTGGTGATGATAGGACTTTTCGGCATGAAATCGCTGTCTATGTTTTTTCCTATGCTTATACTTATAGCGGCGTCCGGCAGTATTTTTCCGAACTATTTTGCTGCGCTGCTTGTGAACTGCATCGGAGTACTGTTAATGCTGACGATACCGTATCTGATAGGCAGATTTGCGGAAAGAGAATTTGTGGAAAAAATAATAAGCAGACAGAAAAATGCGGATAAGCTCCGTGAATTTAAATCGGACAATGAGTTCTTTATCGCTTATTTTATGAGGGTGATAAATATTCTGCCCTGTGATGTGGTAAGCATATTTCTCGGTTCAACTGACTTTTCACCCTTAAAGTATCTTGCAGGCTCCTTTTTGGGGGTATTTCCCGGACTTGTCACAACTACCTTAATGGGCGCAAACGTAGAGCACCCTACGTCCCCTGGATTTTGGATAGCTGCGGTCGTGGAGGTAGTGTTTGCCGTCGGGTCTGCTGCGGTTTATTACTTCTATAAAAAAAGGCATAAAAAAGCGGAAAACAATAGTGAAAAGCCTTGACAAATACGAAAAAAGTGTGTATAATATAACAATAAATTTGAGCAGGTTCCCCAAAAAGAGAGGAGCATTTTTATGAAATGTCCGTTTTGCGGCTTTGAAGATACAAAGGTAGTGGATTCCCGTCCCGTGGACGGAAAAAAACGCCGCCGCAGGGAGTGTACGCGCTGCGGAAAAAGATTTACTACATATGAGTCGGTGGAAATGCCCGTTCAGCTTGTGCTTAAAAGGGACAACACCATTGAGCTTTTCGACAGGAACAAGCTTATAAAGGGGCTTTCAACGGCGGTGAAAAAACGTCCCGTTTCTGTCGAGGATATTGACAGGATAGTTGAAAGCGTTGAGAGCTATTACGCAAACAGTATGCAGAACCAGATAACCTACAGCGAGATAGGCGATATAGTTCTGCAAAATTTAAAGAAGATAGACCAAGTGGCATATGTGCGCTTCGCTTCGGTCTATAAGGATTTCAGCGATGTTGAAAGCTTTATAAGCGTTATCTCCGAGCTTAAAGGAGAGTAAGGACCTTTAATTAAAAATGTAGATAAAAAATCTGTGCAAAACTGCATATAAAAACCGTCCGAGGGTCATTCCTTCGGACGGTTTTTTTGTTATGGCATATATGTATCTAAGCGGTTGATAAGAGTTCCCTTCATTTTCTGTGAAGTAACAGAGGGAGCTTTTATGCCCCATATTATTACTTGTTCATAATGCTTGACTTTGACGTGCTTTGAATCAAAAAATTGCAGACAGCCTGCGTTGGTGATGTCTGTTTTTGATATAAGGTACTGCAAATTTGCTTTGGTTGCTTGATATGTAGACGGATCCTTTGAAGCGTAAACAATATCTGAGGTCTTGATAAGCGCGGAGCCGCCGTATCCGAACCAAGGCTTTGCGGATTCGCAGTAGATGATCGTTGCGAAAAGATAATCCCAATATGTCACGTCATTTGGAAGCAGTATGTTTGCAACATCAGAACCCTCTGTTGTCGGTATTTTTGTCCAGTAAATATTGTCCTCAAATATCTTGTCAATGGTAATGCCGCTTCCGCCGGAGGCTGCTGCCGAAATAATTCCCGATGCATTTGCGGTAATTGTTGTACCGTCAACCCTAACGCCGCCCAACACGCTTGCCGAGGCTTTGGGCAGAGTATATACCGTGTCCGTGAATTTTGCGTTGGAGGGTACGTTTGTCCCCACCGTGAAGCCGCCTACAGTGGCAGCGTTTCCTCCGTTCGCGGGGAGCGAGGAGGGGATCGCCGAAATATCAGCCTTGCTGTCGAGAAGTCCCTGTAAGCCGGAAATATCTTCGGCAGCGTGACTGTGTGAAAGCTCAGCCTTGCTGTCCAGAATTTCGTTTAAGCCGGTGATATTTTCAACGGTATGCTTGTGGGAATTGTCCTTTACGGAAATAACGCCGCCGCTTTCGGTCAGCGTTACGCCGTCCGCGGACGCTCCGCTTGAAACGTCCTCGGTCAAGTGAGCCGAAATAACTCCGTTTTCACTGACGGTTATAGTTGTCCCGTCAACAATAACTCCGCCGAGAGAACTGTCGGTGGCAGGAGGAAGAACGTAATCTCCGCCGGAGGGGGGATTTCCACCGCCTGCGATTGCCGAAATAACGCCGTTTTCGCTGACTATTATAGTTGTTCCGTCAACAATAACTCCGCCGAGAGAGCTTTCGGTTGCGGGAGGAAGAACGTAATCTCCGCCCGAGGAGAGATTTCCGCCGCCGCTGCCTGCGACTGCCGAGATGACTCCGTCTTTGGCAGTAATTGTCTTGCCGTCAACCTTAACGCCTCCGAGAATGCTTGCCGAAGCAGTAGGCAGGGTATATACGGTGTCGGTGAATTTTGCGTCGGCGGGAACGTCCGCCTCAACCTTTTTTCCGCCTACTGAGTTTACCGTTACCTTGCCGCTTTCTGCAACGGAAACGTCGCCGCCCGACAGTATTCCGCCTATAATGTTTTCCGTCGCCGCAGATATTTTAAAACCCTGCGCTGCCGCTGTTTCGGCACGTTTTGCAGCGTCCGCAGCTTTTTGTGCCTCAAGCTGGACTTGATTTAAGTACTGCTCCGTAACCGTCTTGTCCGGAATAAATTCAGCCCTTCCGTCAGCGTTTATCCTAACAGGGGAGGAGGTGAATTTGATCTGCGCGGAATTGTCAGCTGCAACTCCTGCAAGAGTAAGTGTGAACGTTCCGCTTTCCGCGGCAAATGTCGGAGAGACCCTCCATACCAGCCGCATCGTTTTTTCACCCGCAGGGTCTTTGTCAAGGAGCTGCTCCGCAATTGTACTGCCGCCCTCGGAGTAGGCAGTTATGCGAAAGCTGTATTCCGACAGATCTGCGCCGTCATGGAAGCGTTCCAAGGTTATTCCGATAATGTCTGCGTTGTATTCGCCCTCGGTAATGACCTTATCAATACGCTCGGTAAAAAGTCTTTTTCCTATAACCTTTAATTCCATAAAATTTTCCTTTCGTTTAGAATTGTTCCCATAATTTCAGTATAGCGGGGTTTGGACGGCATATCAAGGCTTCGGAGGATTTTTTGTGAAATGTAATAACAGTTGCACAAAAGCCGCATGGATCTTTAACTTTTTATGCGATATAGACATATTTTCCCTGCCGCAAATTGATTTCTGTGATTTTCTTAAAAATAATTGACATTATTACCGAAAAGTTGTATAATTTTATTGTATATGGTTTTTGCGATTTGACTTGATTTTATTATAGAAAGCAGGTAAAAAATATGTCAGAATTTTCAAGACGGCTTCCCGTTTATCTTCTTTTGGACGTTTCAGGCTCAATGGCGGGAGATCCCATTGAAGCAGTAAAGCACGGCGTCCGTGCGCTTACCTCCGAGCTTCGGGGAGACCCGCAGGCTTTGGAGACCGCTTATCTTTCGGTAATTACATTTAATTCCAGCGCGCGTCAGGTTTCGCCCCTTACCGAGCTTATGCTTTTCAAGGAACCACAGCTCAGCGCGGGCGGAGCAACGGCTCTCGGCGCGGCGTTAAGGCTGTTGACCGAGTGTATACGCTCAGAGGTGCGGAAATCCACCGAGACTCAAAAGGGCGACTGGAAACCGTTGGTATTTATCCTCACCGACGGCGCGCCTACAGACGAGTGGCGTGAAGCTGCCGCAGAGCTGAAAAGCACTCACCCTGCCAACATTATCGCCTGCGCGGCGGGAGCATACGCCGACACAAAGGTGCTTAAAGAAATTACCGAGTGCGTGCTACTTATGAACACCCTTTCAGCGGGGGACTTGGCGCAGTTCTTTGCGTGGGTATCAAGCTCCGTTAAAATGTCCTCAAAAAGCCTTGACGCAAAGCCGGGGGCAAATATCGAGCTTCCGCCTCCTCCGCAGGGCTTCGTGATAGTTCCGTAAGGGGGAAATGCTTTGAACAAATATCTGAAAAACCTGAACAGGCTGGAATTTGTTGTAACTTTCGCCTGTACGGGACGGTGCAGACATTGCTCCGAGGGTGAGCATACGGGCGGCGGCGAGCATATCGACGGCGATATTGCGGCAAACGCGGTACGGGAGCTTTGCGGAGACTTTGAGATAACTTCCCTGATGACCTTTGGCGGCGAGCCTTTGCTGTACCCAGAAGCGGTCTGTAAGATCCACGCCGCCGCAAGAGATATGGGTATTCCCGAAAGGCAAATTATTACAAACGGTTTTTTTACTGAGGATAACGACAAGATACGCCGTACCGCCAAGGCTCTTGCCCAAAGCGGTGTAAACGCTGTACTGCTGTCCGCGGACGCTTTTCATCAGGAAACTATCCCGCTTGATACGGTCAGGCTCTTTGCGGAGGCAGTAAAGTCCGAGGGCGTATGTATACGTACAAATCCCGCATGGCTTGTGAGCAAAGAGGACAATAACCCGTACAATGCCAAAACGCAGGAAATTATTGAAAAGTTTGACAAAATGGGTATAGAACGCGCCGAGGGAAACATTATCTTCCCAAGCGGAAACGCTCTGAAATATTTGAGCGAATATTTTCCCGACGGCGTGGAACAGTCAAACCCGTACGAGGAAAACCCCGAGGATATACGCGCTTTAAGCGTCTGTCCCAACGGGGACGTTTTGAACGGCAATTTGTACAAAAGCCATATTTTGGATATTATTGAAAGCTACTCGCCATATGAAGATACGAAAACATTGTGAAAGGAACGGTCGGTAAATGGAAAATAACAACAATAACACAGAAGCTTCTGAAAATACTTTGGAAAACGCTGACGAAACTTTGACCGATCGGGACGTTACAGCACATACCGCCGCAATGTGGAAATATAACCCCGTGCCCGACAGTCCCGAGCCGTACCCCGAATTTTCCTGCGAAGCGAAAAGCGACGAGAATTTTGACGTTATCGCCGCAGCCGTCAGGGGCAAGAAGCACAAGCACGACGGTACAAACTGCGACGACAGCTTTGCTTTCGATTTTGAAAACGGAGTCCTTATCGCCGCCGCTGCCGACGGTGCAGGGTCGAAGCCTTTTTCGAGAATAGGCGCGCGCACCGCTTGCGACGCTGTTATAAAGTACGCAAAGGCAAGGCTTGCCGCCATTGAGCGGAGTACCCCGAATTACAGAGAAGCATTGGGCAAGCCTTTTGACGACGGGGAATTTTCCGCGGTCTGCTCGGAGCTTGCGGGCTTGCTTAGGGACAGCTTTACAGAAGCCTTTGCCGCAGTTGACGCAGCCTTTGAAAAGCGGAAAGATATTGCCGAATTTGAGGAAGCTATCGGCAGAAAGCCCGAATTAAAGGACTTTTCCAGCACGCTTCTCATGACCGTTGCTATTCCCGTTGAGACGGAAAACGGCAGGGAGTATTTTACAGCCGCCATACAGCTTGGTGACGGCATGATAGCCGCTGTGGACGAAAATGCGGAATTTGAAAATGCGCTTATAATCATGGGAGGGGCGGACAGCGGCAGCTTTGCGGGGGAGACCGAATTTATCACCTCCGAGCAGATGCGTACCGCCGACAGCCTCAAAAGCAGAACGAAGATACGCAGGGGGAAAATGACCTCTCTTATGCTTATGACGGACGGAGTTGCGGACGACTATTACCCCAACAACCCGCAGCTTTTGAAGCTTGTCCTTGATTTGAAGCTTAACGGCATAATGGACATAAACGATAACGGCATTTCCTTTATGGACGAGGTGAAAATTCCCGATCCCGTAGCGTACCCTTGGGTAAACGACGGGGACGTTAAATACGCTCTCCAGTACGCGAAAAATATCATTGCCGAGGGACGTTTCGACCTGAAAGGACTTTGGCAGAGACCCGACGTCCAGCGAAGAGCCTCCTTGGGAGCATTTGATATAGTGCACGAAAAGGAACGGCAGGAAATGCTGAAGCTTTGGCTTGACAATTATGTTGAGCGCGGCTCATTCGACGACAGGACGTTGGTGCTTATAAACGTAAAGTAAATTGGGAGGAAGATCATGGAAAAGACCGTTGAAGCGACCCTTGCGGACGGCAGAAAAATACCCTACGTAATAACCGACAACCCTCCCCGCGGGGGTATGAAATACACATATTTTGCTCCCGATAAATCCTATGTGGTGCAATTTTTCAATGAGCCGAACAAGATAGACCGAAATATGACTGCCCGTCTTGAAGCCATTATAGGACGATACAATCCAACCATTCCCGAATCTAAGGGAGGGGCTATAGGCAACGACGAAAAGCTTGCAAAATATTTTTCGGCACGGTTTTGCTGGCCTACAGATCTGGTCGTTTCGCCGGAGTTTGGCATCGTTTCTCCTGCGTACCCCAAAAGCTTTTTCTTTGAAAAGGAAGCCTCGCAGTTCCTGGACTTGAAGGGCAAGGACAAAAAGAGCAACTGGTTTACATCGGGCAACAGGCGTTTTCTGAATAAGAGCGAATTGGGGGACTTCCGTTCCATGATTCAGATGTCTTTGCTTTTGTCCCGCTCAATAAGGCGGCTTCATCAGGCGGGACTTGCTCATTCAGACCTGTCAAACAATAACGTTCTTATCGACCCGAAAACGGGAAACTGCGTTGTTATAGATATTGATTCTCTGGTTGTGCCTGGTCTGTTCCCGCCAGAGGTTGCGGGAACAAGAGGGTACATCGCCCCCGAAGTTCTTTCAACAATGGAGCTTGACCGCAGCGATCCGAGGCGAATGATACCAAGCTCCTCAACCGACCTGCACGCATTGGCTGTGCTTATCTATGAGTACCTTTTCTGCCGCCACCCGCTTATGGGACCGAAAATATTCTCTTCCGAGTCCGCCGAAAAGGACGATTTTTTAGGACTTGGCGAAATGGCTTTGTTTATCGAAAATCCAAACGATAGCTCAAACCGTCCTCAAAATCTGAAAACTACAATAAAAGATTTGGGACCTATACTTGAAAATCTTTTTATACGGGCGTTTGTGGACGGTCTACACAATCCGCCGCTACGCCCCTCGGCAATGGAGTGGGAGCGGGGACTTGTCAAAACCTGGGATCTGCTCCACAAGTGTGCAAATCCCCAGTGTGACAAAAAATGGTTTGTGCTCCACGATGTAAACAACCCAGTTTGTCCGTTCTGCGGCACAAGGATCGCGGAGCGGAATATTGTCCGTTTTGAAATGAACTCGGAGGTCAGGGGACATTCGGGGGAATGGCGGAAATATTCCGAGCTTGACGTGGTACATAATACCCCGCTGTTCAAGTGGCACTTGCAGAGCAATGTTTTTGCCGACGAAAAGGCGGACAAAAGCCTGCAGGCATATGTGTGCTGTCACAGCGGCGAGTGGTTTCTCGTAAATCAGCACGCCGAGGGACTTTTATCACCAAGCGGCAACCCCGTTCCAGCAGGTCAGGCTATACGCATTGCGGACGGCACAATGTTCAGAGCCTGCCGCAGCGAGCGTGGAATGCTCATCAGAGTAAAAATTTACTGATATTATTTTTCCAATTTCTAACAAAGGAGTGCACCTATGGCTTTTTCGGGACTGACAGAAAGAGAAGCAGAAGCGTCAAAACAAAAATACGGGCGTAATGTCCGTTCATATAACCAATTTTTGGGTCACAGCCTCGTAATGGGATTTTCTTCCCTTACGGCAAAGCTTTTTGTAATTTCCGCGCTGATAGGCGCGATTGCCTTTATGCTGGGCTTGCTTGGCTCGGTCCCCGAAATCGAACCGAAAATGATCGTAATACCTGCGGCGGCAGCAGTCTTGTCAGCATTGGTGAACGCGATAATACGGCACCGTTCAAACAATATGCTGTACAGGGCTGCGCGTTCCTCCGAAAATGGAGTGTACGCTGTTTTCAGAGGAGTGGACAGGACTGTCGATCTTCACGCCGATGAGATCACCGTTGGCGATCTGGTATATATTTCCGCAGAGGACGTTATCCCTGCCGACGGAATAATGGAGGACGGAACGGTCACTGTGGATCAGTCCGTTTTCGGCGTTATCGGTAAAATGCAGAAGGGTACCGCTCCTGAAGGTTATCGCGACAACGGAATGCTAAATCCTGATAATCCGTACTGTGTGTATGGCGGCTCGGTTGTTTGTTCGGGCGGAGGAATAATAAGAATTACAGCTATTGGCGACAATACCCAGCTTGCAAAGCGTCTTGAGGACAAGCCAATACGCATTCCGGAGCAGAATTTTTCCGATCTGGCAAATTCTGCTGGTATCGCGGGCGGCGCGCTGGCAGTTATTGTCACGATAATTTTTCTGATAATAGGCGCATCAGGCGGCAGCGTCCTCGGCGGACTTTTAAAGGGACTTTCCTTGGGCGCGGCTGTATTGGCGGTCTCCTGCATTGGCGGCAAGGCGTTAGCCTGTGAAGCATTTGCGGCAAAGGCGGTGAAGCGGCTTGCAAAGGCGGGAGTGTCCGTCTCGAAGCCCGAAGCCCTTGAAAATGCGGCAAAGACCACAGTTCTGCTGACAGGAAAAACCGGTATCTTTACAAAGGGCGAATACTCCGTCAGCGGCTTTATAGACGGCGACGGCAAGGAATACTCCAAATTCAGCGACGTCGGCGGCAGCTTGGGCAAGCTGCTGAAAACCGCTGTTTTAAGTATTTTCAGCGCACAGCTTCTTCCCGACGGTACGGTCAGGGGCAGGAACCCGTTTGACAACGCCATGCTTGAATTTGTCAAGGACGGCATGAAGCGCAGGGACGTTCTGAAAAAGCAGTCCGAAGCAGGGGACAACGGCTTGCAGGGGGCAACCGTCTCACTCGGCGGCGAGCTTGTAACAATAGTAAGGGGCGAGTCGGAGAAGCTTCTGGAGCGGTGCAGCGATTATCACGGCGCAGACGGCAAGAGACACAAAATTACCAATAAAAAAGCCATTCAAAAGCTTGCGGACGCTATTTCCCTGTCGGGTAAGGACGTGGAAGCAATAGCTTTTACAAATAGAGGAATAAAGGGCGGACGTTTTCCGGAGGGCAGCTTTACGCTTATCGGGCTTATTGCCTTGCAGGACAGCTATTATGAGGAGTCCAAGCAATGCGTTGAGCGTCTTTCAAAGGCTGGAGTCAAGGTAGTACTCGTTACCGGCAGCAGCCGTGAGAACGCCGTTTTTACAGCAAAATACTCCGGAATAAAAAAAAGCGGCGGGGTGATACTTACCTCGAAGCAGCTTAAAAGCATGAGCGACAAAGAGCTTGCGGACAAGTTCGGAGACATTAAGGCGGTAGCATGCGCCGTGGAGCGTGACAAAATGCGGCTTGTAAAAGCGGCGAGAAATACGGGTGTTAAGATATGCTTTGCAGGTGCGATAATGCGTGACATAAAAGTCCTTACCGAGGTGGATACGGCGTTCGCAGCTTCATCGGCGGCTTCATCGGTGCGGTCGGTCTGCGCCGCTTCTGCGGAAAAATGCGGAATAAAATGTCTTGCGGATTTCATACTTATTTCGGGACGGTTTGCTGCGGATTACAAAGCGTGGCTGATATTCAGAATAATTTTTACAGCGGCGGCAGCCGCGCTTCTGACAGCGTTTGGTTTATCGTTATAACCTTGAGTGTGATTATTAAACCGATGGTTTAATAATTGCGATACTGATAGTATTATAATTAAACCGATAGTTTAATTATGGGATATAAACTGTAAAAGGCGGTGAAATATTGTCGGATATAGATATTCAAAAGCTTCTGGACGAACCCAAGGGCGGCGTTGTAAACCTGCCCTGCGGAGAGTTCGAGGGAAGATTTTTCATACGAAAAAGCTGCACGGTCAACGGCGGAGGTGCGCTTTTGTGGAGTTCGTCGGGTCCCGTGCTTGTTATTGACGCGGACGGCGTTACGATAAATAATTTAAAGGTGGAGCTTACCGCCGACAATATTTCAGAGAAGCAGCATATCTCAGTTTATTGTCACGGTAAAAATCCACGCTTTTCGGAGGTGGAGGTAAATGGCTCGGTGCTTGGGATACAGGGCGAGGAACAGTACTGGGGCATACCGAAAATGCTGGATATGGGCAAGCTTCCCGCAGATCGTCAGGAGTCATTTTCAGTTGAGATGTATGCTCCCGCAGAAGCGGAAATACGCTGCGGTGTATATGATATAAAGCTTTCACAGGATACTCTTTCAAAGGGTTACAACAGCATTACGCTAACTGTTGAGAAGATACGCAGCGGATCTATTATTTACGGAAATATTTATGTGACCTCATTGCATACGGGCATTATAAGAAAAATTTTCATAAGCGGCGAAATAGGCGGCGCTGACGATCCTGCTCCGCAGAATTATCTTTTGTTTTCTGTGGACAGAGAAGCTCCCTACGCCTATCAAAAAATGCTTGAGGAGCTTGATATGGCGCACCTTGCGGCAATGCCTAAGCCGGAAAGGGAAAGGGTAGTGCTGACCGATGAGGAACGTTCCCCCAAGCAAAGCGAAGCGGTGAATTATGACGAGACGGAAATTTTCAGCGGCAGGAGAATACCCCTTGCGCCGAGAGAATACCGCATAGAGCTGCTTTGCAGGGGAATGCAGATAAATCTGGACATCGACGCGTATCTGTTTATGCTGAACGACCGCGGAAAGGTCGATGATGACGGCGGCATGGTGTTTTTTGGCAATATGCAGTCGTCCTGCGGCAGCGTCCGCTACATGAGCGACAGTGAAAGCGGCGAGAGAGCAATGTTTATCGACTTCCGAAATATCCCTGCGAAAGTAAACCATATGACCCTGCTGTTTTCGATTTACGGCGACAAATATTGGCAGCAGTTCAACAAGCTTATAGACGGCGAGATAAGCTTCCTCTGCGAAAACGGCGTCCATATGCGTATGAAGCTTGAAAAAAATATCAGTTGCAGGACTATACTTGCCTGCGATTTTGAACGCTTGGACGGCGTTTGGGAGCTTGTTCCCTCGGGCAAGGGCGTGGCAATGAATCTGCCTGAGATATGCAAAAGCTATGGGGTTATTGTTGCGGACTGAAAATTCACAAGCAAGTTGAAAAATTTCGCTCTTTTGAATTGTATTTATAGAAAAACGGACGTGATAAAATGAAAAACCTCAAATTTTTGACAGCGTTAATTTCCGCGGCAATGTTTTCCTCCTGCGGAAACTCGGCGGACATTGTTGCTGAAACGTCGGATATAAGTGTTACAACAGCTACAGCTACCGAAATTGTTACGGAAAAAAGCGTTGAGACAAGCTTTGCAGCAACCGTGGAAGAAGCTGCTGTGGAAAGTACAACAACTGTCGAGACGACGGCGTTTGACCCTGAAAATGCTATGGAATTGTGTACCGATAATCTATTGGTAACAATAGGGGGGTGGGTCTATAACGAGGGTATAAGGGACGAGTCCGCCTGTTATTTTTTCTGTATTCTTGAGGACGGAACGGTGTACACCATGAAGTACAAGGCTTCGGAGGGCGATACTGCAGGCGTAAACGCGTTTACCGACAAGCTTTATTCCTGCGATAATTCGGTTTGGGACTTGGCGGAAAATGTTAAGACTGTGGGAAATATTTTTTCGCAGATGAACCGTGAAATGCTTATGGAGGAATTTTCCCAAATTGATTGGGACAGCGATTATTATGTAAGACCTGATGATGAAGCAGTACCCGCAGTAGACCATGTATATGATATAACATTTTATCTGTACCCTTTGAGGGACGGCGAGAAAACGGCTGTATTTGCAGAAGCGGACGGCAGACATATACTTGATGACAATGCGGCGGAATTTTTGCGTTTGGTAGGAAAAAGCGACCTTTACCGAGAGTGGACATGGCTTCTGGAGCATTTTTCACGCGGCGACTACGGCGCGGAATTTAAAATTTACACCGATGAACAGGAGCTTTACGACGCGGGCGTGACGGAAATTTACTACTCAAAGGATTATCCCGATATTGTCAGCCGAATTGAGGGAAATTTCAGCACCTTTAAAATTTCCGTCAATGACAGCAAACTGCGGACGGTAGAGCAGGTCAAGAATTTTGTGGGCTGCAAGTCCGCCTATGATGAGTTTGAAGGCGCGGGCGGAAACGAGTTTCGGCAGGTGTACAAGGGAGTGCCCGTTTATGAGGGGCGGGTCTCGCTTACGCTTGATAACGAGGGCGGCGTAAGGGAGCTGCGGTCAAGTTGTATTCCAAATATTGACATTGATGTCAAACCGAAAGCGAGCGCGGATATTGCCTATGAAGCTTTAAAGGGCATGGGCGTTACCGCTGCCGGGAGTATGGATCTTTACATTGTTCGCGACCTCGAAACCTTAGAGCCGATACTTGCTCGCTGCGTTGCTGTCAAGGTGCAGGAAAACGTTCGGGACGGGAATTATTACGCGGCTGAAAGAGAAGTGCTTTACTGCTTCAATGCGGACACCGGGGAGTTTTTTAGAGAAATTACGCTGTCTATTGCAAATTGATTTATCGCGCAACTATTGGTTGCGCTTATTTTTTTGCAAATGCAAACTAAAAGTGCTTGTACTCCTATACTATATGATATATAATATTATTATACAATAACTATTAGGAGTGTTAATATGAACAAAACAGAAAAAATTCCCGCGTGCAAAGCATGGAAAGCTATAGTCGGAGCATTATCTGCAATAGCAGTCTTGATAGTGACCCAGCTTTTGGCAATGCTGGCGGGCAGCGGAGTTATTGCTCTCGGACTTCCAAAAGCTGCGGGAAACGTCCTTTCAGCGATTTTGTATCTGTTGTTTGCACTTTTGGCGTTGAAGCTTCTTTGCGGAAAACTTCTCGGCGCGACCCTTGCAGACTGCCGTATAACACGTTACAAGATCAAGCCTATTTGGGCAGTCGCCGCATTTATAATGCCTGCCATTGCTGTTGGGGGCCTTCTGCTTACTGCGGGACATTGGGATAATGCCAAAATGGACGGATTTCAGCTTGCGGACTCCCTTACAACTTCAATATTTGTAGCAGGTCTTGCGGTGGGAGCAGTGGAAGAAGCCGTGTTCCGAGGCGTTGTGATGAAAGCCCTTGAAATGCGGTGGAACAAGGCTGCGGCGGTAATTGTACCCTCCGTGGCTTTCGGTGCGGCTCACGCTCTGAACGGAAAGCTGTCCCTTGTGAGCTTTATCCAGCTTTTGGTTGCAGGCAGCATTGTAGGTATACTCTTTTCCCTTGTGACATATGAAAGCGGCAGTATCTGGTCGGCGGCGTTCATGCACAGTATATGGAACATGTGCATGGCAAGCGGCATACTCAACATTTACACCGAGCCTATGGATAGCTGCATTTTCAACTACGTTCTTGAAAGCAAATCCACCCTTATTACCGGCGGAGAGTTCGGCGCGGAGGCTTCCGTTATCTCTATCGGGGCGTACCTTATTTTTACGGTTGTCGCGGCGATTTTGCTTAAAAGAAAATCAAGGGAGGCGGCAGCATGAATATCGAGAAAAAAAGATTTGCCTGTTTTGGAGTATCGGTACTGATACTGCTGACGATTTTCAGCGGTTTGTACTATATTTATAAGAATAATATTTTCTTGACAATTTTGATGTTTACCCCTGCGGCAAGCGTGATAATAACAAGGCTTGTCACAAAGGAGGGCTTTGCGGAGCTGTACTTGAAACCGCATTTTAAGGGTAATTTTAAATGGTACTTTTTGGCGTATTTTGGGACTCCCGTTGCCGCATATGTCGGCGCAGCCGTGTATTTTTTAATTTTCAGAAATGATTTTGAGCCGCTTATGTCCAAATACGCTTTGGAAATTGGCTGCGAAACAGGTACGGAATATTTCAAACAGCTTGCGGTAATGGTACCGCTGGCGATACTGATAAATCCTATCATGGGACTTTTGCAGTGTCTCGGAGAAGAATTTGCATGGAGAGGTTATCTGCTGCCGAAGCTGACCCGAAAATTCAGTTACAGGACTGCAGTAATAATCGACGGGGTTATCTGGGGACTTTGGCACGCTCCCATAATTGCTATGGGCTTTAACTACGGCAGCGAACACCCGGTATGGGGAATTTTTGCAATGACCTTGCACTGTGTTATTTTGGGTATTATTGAGGCATTTTTGTTTTCAAAAACATGGTCTGTGTGGTGTCCCGTTGTATTCCATGCCGCGCTCAACGCAATGGATAAATTTTCTCCGTCGGTACTTTTTATGCAGACGAAGCCTGATCCGTTTATCGGTCCTAACGCGGTGGGAATTATAGGCGGTATTGGCTTTACCGTTATAGCCGTAATTATTTTTATAAAGTACGTACCCGATAAAAAGCGGTTGGAGGTGCAAAAAATATGAAAAGAAAAATTATAATATCATTATCGTCTGCGGCGCTGTTGGGAGCAGTTCTGACAACGGTCGTCCTTATGAGGAGCAAGACGCTGGGAAATATCAGCATAAGCGTCCCCGTGGGAGAACCGAAAACAGCAAGCTCCGAAATTTCTTTTAGTGGAAACAGCGGCAGCAGAGTAAGAATTTCTTTGAGTACCAATGTTAAAAGCGGTACGGTAAATTTCGTGCTGTACAATTCAAAAGGCGGTGTTGTTGAAAATTTCGGTGCGGCAAAGGCGTATCAAGGTTTTGTGAATTTGGAGGTTGACGACACCTACACCCTTGCGGCGGAGTACTCCGATTTTGAGGGGGACTTTAGGGCGGACGTGAGCAAAAAATTGCTGTAAAAATAAAAAGTCCGAGAAAAAGGCTGAGCCTTTACCCGTTTAGGCATACCATGCCTGTAAGGGGTAAAATCTCCCATGGATAACAATACTTCTGTATCGTTACCTGCCTAAATTCTCGGACTTTTTTATTATGCAAATCAATTTCCCGTAGGTATGTAAGGTCTGATAGAGCCTGCAAGAGACAGTATAGGCATGGTTTGCAGCCAAACGTGTCCCGGACCGCTAACTCTTGTATTGAAAAATCCCTCGCCGCCGAACAGTGCGTTGCCGATACCCTTTACGGTCTCAATGTCAATGGAGCAGGTGGCGTCCATAGCCGCAAGATAGCCTGTGTCAACAAGTATGGATTCGTTTCCCGCAAGGTCGTACTCAACAATGCTTCCGTCGATTTCAAGGAAAGCTATACCGTTGCCGCTAAGCTTCTGCATAATAAAGCCCTCGCCGCCGAAAAAGCCTGCGCCCAGTTTCTTCTGGAAGAAAATGCTAAGCTCAACTGAGGGACTGGAAGCAAGGTATGCGGATTTCTGTGCAACAATAGTCCTTGAAGCCGAGATATCAACGGGGAGAATGTGTCCCGGAACGGAGGAAGCGAACGCTATCTCGCCAACGCCGCCTACAGCGGTGTACTTGTTCTGGAACATTGACTCGCCCGAAACCGCGCGGGAAAACATCTTACCGATACCTCCGCCTGCGTTGGTGGACATCTGCATATTGGGGGACATCCAGGACATTCCGCCCTTTTGACAGCAAACAGTCTCGTTTGCTTCAAGCCTGCAAATCACAACGGGAAATGGTGTGCCTTTGATCTCATACTGCATGGTAACTACCCCTTTTCAATAAAATTTATAGTATCATTATAACCCAAGGCATAAAAAATGTCAAGTTTTGTGCATAAAATGTATTAGGAACAACGATTATTGGGGATTTGCAGCAAAATCTTGACAAAATATGTGTTTTCTGATATAATATAATTGTATTTATATTGGTATGGCAGAATTGGCAGATGCGCCGGATTTGGATAGTGATACTATAGTGAGGGTTTTCGGTTTATCAGCGACAAAGATTAATTATGATTTAACGGAGATAAAACATGAAAATCAGAAAATATATAATAGACAAGGACTACTATTTTATCAGCAATTGGATACAAAATGAAAAAACACATTATTTGTGGTGTGCCGGAAGGTTTGAGTACCCATTGAAATACGAAAATTTTAATAGTGTACTTAATACACATAACAGAGATTATAATGACACTGCCTATATGGTGACAGATAATGATGATTGCCCGTTAGGTTTTTTTGTATGTTCTGTAAATAAGCTTGATAACAGCGGATTTTTAAAATTTATTCTACTCAATAATAAACTGCGAGGAAATGGCATTGGTACAAGTATGGTGAAATACATTTCCGATTATCTTTCATCTGATAAGAAAGTATCGTTGCTAAAGCTTGTTGTATTTGACGCCAATAAACCAGCACGAAAATGCTATGAAAAAGCTGGGTTTGTTCTTGAAAATGAAGAACGAAATGCCTTTATGTTCAAAGATGAAATGTGGGGAAGGTGCAGAATGGTTAAGCTTCTATAAATTTCTTGTATATTAGTCTTTAATCGGGAATGTTTGTAGAAACATATAATTTTTCTGTCTTTTATCGACAATTTAAGTTTGACAGCGTTACTTGCGGTTCGTATCTGAAAATCGGTATTGACTTTTCGTTTTGGTCATGGTATAATTATTTTATCAGGTTAGCTCGACGAATTGGCGAAATTGGCATACGCGATAGATTTGGGCAGATTACTATGAAGAATTAACTGTCGAGAAGTTCCTAAACAGAACAAGCTTCGAAGCATACGACAAAATGCCGTTATTTCTGAAATTTGGGTTCGCTTTTGGCATTTTTGAAAAGAATACTATTTTTATTATGCGGTACATTTCCATTTGTCGATAAAATAAATTAAAAATATAACACCTATGGTGAAACTTACAAATATATTGGATTTGGACAGGGTTATTACTGTAGAGCTTCAGTTTTTTCTTGCGGCTGTTGAGCAAATAAAAAATCGACAGAAAATTTAATACGCGGGTATGGCGGAATTGGCAGACGCGCCAGACTTAGGATCTGGTGTCCCCGACGTGCAGGTTCAAGTCCTGTTACCCGCACCAGGCAGAATGCCCTGCAGCGAAAAAAGCTTCCGTAGAAATACGGAAGCTTTTTTCTTAATCTAAAACGCTTAGCGAATTAATAATCGCGTCCACAACTTCCGGCTCATACCAGTTAAGCTCCTGACGGTTGAAAATCCCAAAAAGTTCATTGCCCGATTCGTGGTATCCATTATCCCACCATATGCAGGGAATATCGTATTTTTCGGCAGTACCGATATAATGCGATACCCACTTTACAACCTCGTCGGTGTTGCTGATGTACCAATCCTTGTCGATCATTTTGGATACGCTGCCGTACTCGGTAATTATCACGGGTATTCCCTTGCTGACAAAGGTATTGTTAAGGCTATCAAACAGATAATCTATCTCTGTAGAGCAGGAGTCGTCAAACATGGCTGTATTCCAGCTTTCTCCCACGGAATCATAGGTGAAACGGTATGGCGTATATGCGTGGATAGAAACACCGATATACTCGTCGTCAGGTATAGTTATGGCGTTTATTGCAGAAGCAACAGGCTGCGCCGCAAACGTTGTAATAAGAAGCGTCCTTGTTTCGTTGTTCCCGCCTGTTTTGCGGACTGTTTCAACAAATACATCGTTGAGCTGGTTCAGACAATCCCTGCCCTCCTCTGTACCGCCGCTCCACTCATTTTCACCGCCAACAATGCGGGGTTCGTTAAGTCCCTCAAAAATAATGTGGTCGCCGTAATCCTTAAAATGCTCGGCTATCTGCGTCCATAAAGCGGCAAATTGTACTTTTACACCGTCAAGTCCGTCATATTGCGGCTTTATCCAGTCCGTTTCGTGGTGAGTATTGATTATTACGTACATATTATTTTCAAGAGCATAGCCCGCAATCTCTTCCACACGGTTCAGCCATTGGCTGTCAACGGTATATTCGGGAGCTTCGCCCATATGACCGTTCCATGTAGTAGGTATTCTTAGCGTGTTGAAGCCTGCACTGCAAACCTCGTCTATCATTTCCTTTGTTGTGACGGGATTTCCCCATGCTGTCTCACCGCCTTCGGCGTCCATTGTGTTGCCTAAATTCCAGCCTGCACCCATTTCCGCAACAAGCTCTGCTGACGAAATATTCCGCATTTCTCCAAGCGGACGGGTATCTTCATTCTTTTTTTCACAGGCGGAAAGTGACAGTACTAAAGCCGCCGCTGATATTGCCGAAATAATTTTTTTCATTGCTGAACCTCCTTTAAAATTATCATGTTCCATGAATGAGGAGAAAGAGTGATCTTACCCGAAATTTCCTTTTCAGTTGGTGTAACCTTATTCGGTTCGTCAACAGTATTAACGGCTTTTAAATCGTTTCCCTCCATGGCGATATGCCGAACGGGACGGTAATTTTCGTACCCCGAAATATCAATCTCAACAGAGCAGCTTTCATCAAGAGAACGGTTTACCGCAAATATCGCAAGCTCGCTTTCGTCCGCCGAAATAACTGCCGCCGAATCAATGTATGGGACGTTTTTCTTATTTCCCGCAGAATAAGCTCCGCAATCGCAAGCCGCATTAAGAGCAGTCCCCCTGCCGTGCCGCGAGGTGTACATAAAGGGATAGAAAATAGTCTGCGCCCATATCCTGCCGCCGGTTTCCGTCATGATCGGTGCAATAACATTCACAAGCTGTGCAAGGCAGGCAATTTTCACTCTGTCGCTGTTGTTGATAAGTGTAATAAGCAAATTTCCGAGAACGACCGCGTCCTCAAGATTGTAAATATCCTCAAGCAGCGGCGGCGCGATTTGCCATTTGGGAATTTTCTTATCCTGCTCGCTGCTGTGGAACCAGATGTTCCATTCGTCAAAGGAAAGATTTACAGTTTTGTCAGAGTTTTTCTCCTCCTTTATTTCGTCACATATAGCCGCCACTTGTTTTATAAAGCTATCCATATCTTCTGCCGAAGCAAGGTATGCCGCAGTGTCATTGTTCGGGTTGCCGTAATAATTGTGCAGGGAAATGTAATCTACGTACTCGTAGCATTCCCTTAAAACAGTGCGTTCCCATTCGCCGAAAGTCGGCATATTTATATGTGAGCTTCCGCAGGCTACAAGCTCGATAGATGAGTCCGTCCATTTCATTAGCTTTGCGGTTTCGCAGGCTGTCCTGCCGTATTCATAAGGCGTTTTGTGACATATCTGCCAATCGCCGTCCATTTCGTTGCCGAGACACCATGTTTTTATCCCGAAAGGATTATCAAAGCCATTTTTCCGCCGCATTTCGGCATAGTATGTATCTGCTTCGCCATTGCAGTATTCAACTAAATTTCGAGCGTCGTCCGCTCCCCGCGTACCTAAATTTACCGCCATGAGGATTTCGCTTCCTGCGCGTTTTGCCCATTCCTGAAATTCGTCTATGCCGACCTCGTTTGTTTCTATGGACTGCCATGCAAGCTCCATTTTTTGGGGACGCTTCGCTTTATCTCCTGTGCCGTCCTCCCAGTTGTAACCCGAAACAAAATTCCCTCCCGGATAACGCACAATCGGAACATTCAGCGATTTTACCATATCCATAACATCACCGCGGAAACCCATATCGTCCGCGGTTTTATGGTTTGGTTCATATATACCGCCGTATACCGCTCTGCCGAGGTGCTCTATAAATGAACCGTATATCCTGTCATCAATTTTGCTTATTTGTTTGTTTTTGTTTATGGTAATTTTTGCATTCATAATTTTCCCTCCATGATATTATTCTATAATAAACTTTTGCATACAAAGTATACTGTATTCTTCCGCTTTTTTCAATGACATATTATGCTAAAACGCTGACTTATTCTGTTTGTTTTGGTGTACAGCAGAATAAGTCAGTGTTTTAGTATAATAAGTCATTGAAAATATACTTCGGTAAGGTTATTATTAAAGCATAAGGTTTTGACAGAAAGCAATATTGTTAAAATTATTTATGAGGTGATGATCTATGAAAAAAGAAACAACAAAAAAATTATCTTTGATAACAGCGGCTGCGATAGCGGCGGCAATGCTGCCGGGCTGCGGCACAAATGACGGAGGACAGACTGCTGACACATATTCTGCTCCTAAGGAAACTACTACGGCAACAATGGCTGCGGAGGATGCCGAGGTAGTCGAGCAGGTAGAGGTGGACGCCGAAAAGCTTGAGAACGGCAAGCTGAGATGGCTTTCCTTCTGGTCTCTCGAACCTGAAGAGGGCGAAACCGTAGACGTATTCCTCCAGCTTTTCAAAACAAAATACGGCGGAGAGATAGAGCATATACCAACGACTGATTCAACTAAGTACGACGATCTTGCTACTCTTGTTTTGGGTGGAAATTCTCCCGATATGTTTCCCGCAGCAGATCTGGATACTTTTCCCGGAAAGGCGTCGGCGGGAATGTTCCAGCCAATGGATGACTACATAGACTACGACTCGGAGTTGTTCCCGGAGGGTGCAAGAAGAATAAACGATATGCACACTATCGGCGGAAAGCATTATATGGCATGTGTATCCGCAGACGCGGGAACTATCATAATATACAATAAGAACACTATAGAAGAAAACGGCTTTGACGATCCGGCGGAGCTTGCTTATAACAATGAATGGACATGGAACGCTTTCAAGCAGATGTGCTATGACTTTACAAATACCGAACAAGGCAAGTATGCTATTGACGGCTGGTGGTACGAGCTCGCTATGATGCTCAGTACAGGAGTTCCCGTTGTTGGTATGGAAAACGGAGAAGTAGTGAACAATGTTATGGATCCGAATCTTGCAAGAGTGCAGGAGCTCTTCCGTGAAATGCACAATGCAGGTGTAAATTTCCCGCGTGCAGAATATAACTGGAAGGAGCACCCGGAAAAGATAGGAGAGGGTACTACTTTATTCTATCCCGTAGGTTCATGGCAGCTTTTTGAACCTGATATATCCGCATTCGGCAAGCCGGGCGAGATAATGTTCGCGCCAATGCCGAGAGACGAAAATGCCGACGAATGGTATCTCAGCGCCGCAGGCGGTCTTGACGCATACGCAATGTGCAAGGGCGCGCCAAATCCTGAAGCTGTTGCGGCTTTTATCAAATGTAAGCTTACCGCAAATACCGATGAAAGCGTAAAGGACGTAAACGATAAGAAGCTCCGCGGCGACTACGGCTGGACAGACGAAATGATCGAAATGTACAATTACACCAACGATCTGACAAACGCACATCCCGTAGTTGATTTCTATGCTGCGGTAAATGCCGATGTTTATGAGCTGCTGCACAATCCTATCAAGGACGCGAGCTATAACGGAACCGATTGGTATCAGACAAGAGACGAACGTAACGGAGCCGTTCAGGCGTATATTGATGAACTGAACGAAAAGCTTAAAGCCATGTCTTGATTTTAAAAGAAACTTGTTGTATAATAAAATATGAGGTGATCATCAATGAGTTTTTCTGATAATTTTGTATGGGGCGCAGCAACCGCCGCATATCAAATCGAGGGCGCGGCAGACGAAGACGGTAAGGGTAAAAGCATATGGGACGTTTTTTCCCATACCGATGGAAAAATAAGCGATAATTCCAACGGCGACGTTGCCTGCGACCACTGCCACAAATTTAAAGCTGATGTAAAGCTTATGTCCGAGCTTGGTCTAAAGGCTTATCGGTTCTCAATTTCCTGGAGCAGAATTATTCCGGACGGTACCGGGAAAATAAATCAGGCGGGAGTAAAATTTTACAGCGAGCTTATCGACGAGCTTCTTAAATACGGGATAGAGCCGTATGTCACGCTTTATCATTGGGACTTGCCGTATGCCCTGCATTTGCAGGGCGGCTGGCTCAATGACAAAATTTCCGATTGGTTTGCCGAATATGCCGCTGTGTGCGCGGAGCTTTTCGGAGGCAGAGTAAAAAATATCATTACATTTAACGAGCCCGAGGTTTTTGTCGGCTGCGGATATTTTGAGGGAGTTCACGCTCCGGGACTTGTTCTCGGCAAGGAGGAGCTGCTTCATATAGGGCATAATGTTCTTAAATCACACGGAAAAGCTGTCAGGGTTTTAAGAGAAAAAATCCCGGATGTAAGAATAGGATTTGTTACAGCAACAGCGCCGCCCTGTCCGATTTCGGAAAACGACGCGGAAGCTGCCGCAAAATCATATTTTGCAAGCGGCAGAGAGCATTTCCTATTTGCGGACGCATACTGGATCGACCCTATTGTTTTCGGAAAATATCCCGACAGCATTTTAAACGAGTGTGCCGATATTCTTCCCGATATTACAGGTGAGGATATGAAAATAATCAGTTCACCGATAGATTTTCTTGGACTGAATATTTATCAGGGCAGATATGTAAAGAACGGTGAAAACGGTTATGCGGAAAATGTTCCTTTCGCCGACGGAAGTCCTCTTAATGCAATAAAGTGGAATATTATTCCCGAAGCTCTTTACTGGGGACCGAGGTTTATGTATGAACGGTATAAGCTGCCGATCTTTATTACTGAAAACGGAATGGCTGCTCATGATGTCATATCTGTTGACGGCGAGGTCCACGATCCGAACAGAATTGATTTTCTGCACCGCTATCTGCGTGAATTTAAAAAAGCTGCCGAGGACGGAATTGACTGCCGCGGATATTTTCAATGGTCGCTTATGGATAATTTTGAATGGGCAATAGGCTACACAGCGCGTTTCGGAATGATCTATACAGATTACGGGACGGGAAAAAGAATTGCAAAGGATTCGGCATTTTGGTACAAAAAGGTGATAGAAAGCAACGGAAATGATCTTTGAAACGGAGGTGTGAAAATTGCATATCAACAATATCGGATATAATCACCGTCACGACGCGGATTTTCAAATTCAGCGTCCCGACGGTTCGGGAGATTATCTTATGCTGTTATTAAAAACGCCTGCAATTTTCACATTTTCCGGTAAAGATGCAGTTACCGAGCCTAATTCTTTTATTGTTTACAAAGAGGGGACTCCTCAATTTTACAAAGCCTGCGGTTCGCATTTTTCCAACGACTGGTTTCATTTCGGACTTTCTAACGGTGATTTTGATTTTTTTGAAGCTCTTGACATACCGTTTGATAAAGTTATGAAGCTTGAAGATATAAACGGACTTTCGCTAATTATAAAAAATATGTCGTATGAAAGATATTCGTCCAATATGTTCAAAACCGATTCGGTAGAGCTTTATATGAAATTATTTTTTATAAAACTAAGCGAGGAAATTCATTCGGCAGGCAGCAGCAAATCCAGCACACATTACGATAAAATGGCAATTTTGCGGTCTCAGATTTATAATATGCCGTATGGCGAATGGAATATTGAGGGACTTTCACATCAGCTTGCAATGAGCAAGTCATATTTTCAGCGTTTGTACAAAGAAACCTTTGGAATAAGCGTAATGAACGACGTTATTTTAAGCCGTGTTGAACACGCAAAATTTCTTTTGTCAACAACGGATATTTCCATAACAAAAATCGCGCAGATGTGCGGATATAAATGTGAGCTTCATTTTATGCGGCAATTTAAATCACGCATGAATATGACTCCGTCCGAATACAGAATGTCGGTTTCGGAAGAAGCTGCCGAGCATTGACGATTTTTTTGCTCTTTGAGTTTTTCTTATTTCTCCTTAAAAACTGCGCCGCCGAATTTAATTTGGCGGCGCGGCATATTTACGCTCTTTTTTTGATAGTTCTTTTTAGCTTTTGAGAAATAGTGAGATAATTACAGTACATGTCTTGTAAAGTGTTAAATTTTCAAGCTTGAAAAATGCTGAAAAAGTGCGTTACCGATATTACGGAAATTAAAGCAAGGGACGGGAAACTCTATGGTTCCGCGATTTTTGACTGTTATGACTTGCTGCCGAACGGTCTTGCAATGGCAGATAATATGCGTGCGGAGCAATTATTCATTCAGACAGAGGGAGCAAATACACAAGCTCCGTATACAGAGATGAACTGAACAAATGCGGCATTGTTTTTATTTTTTCATAAAAATGGGTCAAATAATATTGACAATTTCATCAAGTGCAGGCATTACCTTCAGCGCTCCTTTTCTCCCTGTTATAATTGAAGCCGCAGCATTAGAAAAATTCAACAGAGTGTTTAGCTGATTTTCATTCATATGCACTCCGTTTTCGCATACAAAGCTGAGAGCACAGCCCATAAAAGTATCACCTGCACCTGTGGTATCCAGTACATTTTTATTCTCATATGCGGGACGTTTAACTGTAATATTTCCGCAGTATGCATTACTGCCCAAACGTCCCTTTGTTGCAAATATCAGCGGAATGGCATATTTTTTTCGTATTGTTTCGATCCCTTTGTCTATATCCGTTTCTCCAGTTATAAATTCTATTTCGTCATCTGATATTTTCAGAATATCACATACTGAAAATCCATATTCCATTGCTGCTTTTGCTTCATCAAAATTTCCCCAAAGCGGTTTTCTGAGATTTGGGTCAAATGAGATCAGCAACCCATTTCCTTTCGCAATGTTAACCGCATACACGGTCGCATCTTTGTTTGATTTATGCGTCATTGAAAGCGTTCCAAAATGGAATATTTCCGAATTACAAATAATATCGGCGTTTACCTCGCTGCGGCTGAGCATCATGTCGGCTCCCGGATTTCTGTAAAAGCTAAATTCTCTGTCTCCGTCAGGATTATTGTGTACAAATGCGAGTGTAGTCGGCACGCTTTTGTCGAACACAAGTCCACCTGTTTCAATACCGCAGTTTTTGATCGTATCGCAAAGCATTTTTCCAAAGCTGTCGTTACCAACTTTACCGATAAACGCTGTTTTTTTACCAAGCTTTTCAAGCATTGCAAGAACGTTGCACGGCGCGCCTCCGGGATTTGCTTCAAGCAGCGGATTGCCGTTTTCCGACGATCCGTTTTCGGTAAAATCTATAAGCAGCTCGCCCAAAGCGGCAACATTATATTTTTTTGAAATCATATTATTTTGCCTCCGTAATAAAAATTTCATAGGCAAAGTTATCGCCCTTTGCGGCAGGGAGCAGTATTCCTCCGTTCAGAAGAGCCTTTCCCGTATAGATACGCTCTTCTTCAGAAATTACATATTTTTTATTTTCATCAAGTCCCCGCAGTTTTATTCTGTGCCGCAGAAAATTTGGCTCTGCACGAAACTGCATTCCCTGCAAAAGTATTTCGGTATTATCATTTGAAACAAATTCCCATAAAGCAAAATTTTCTTTCAAAGGATTTGTAAGACGATAATATTTTCCGTTGTGAATAAGCTTGCGGTATTCCTTAAAACGCTTTATTTGCGCGGGTATTTCGGATTTTTCTTCTTCCGTAAGCGTGGCAGGGTCAAGCTCATACCCGAAGCTGCCCGGCATTGCTGTGACAGCTCGTGTGTTGAGTGAAGTTATCCTGCCTGTCTGGTGGTTCGGTACAGCCGAAACGTGAGAACCTACCGCGGAAATCGGATAAAAGAATGATGTTCCGTACTGGATTTTAGTCCGTTCAAAAGCGTCGGTATTATCGCTGCACCATATCTGCGGGCAGTAATAAAGCATACCGGCGTCAAAACGTCCGCCGCCTCCGCTGCACCCCTCAAACAGAACGTCGGGAAAATCCTGCGTAAGACGTTCAAGAAGTTCGTACAGACCAAGAACATATCTATGCGGCATTTCTCCCATATTTTTGCTTTCGAGGCAAGACGAATACCAATCACATATACTTCGGTTCATATCCCATTTTATGTAGGAAATTTCCGCACTTTTAAGAATGTCGGAAATTGATTTGTAAAGATAGTCCCTCACATCAGCCCTTGTCATATCCAGAACAAGCTGATAACGTCCTCTTGTAGGCTTGCGGTCGGGAATTTGTATTGCCCAATCCGGGTGGCTGCGGTAAAGCTCGCTGTCTTCGGAAACCATTTCGGGTTCAAACCACAACCCGAAATCCATACCTAAAGCCTTTATTTTTTTGGCAAGCTCCCCAAGTCCGCATTTTATTTTATCGGTATTGACAAACCAGTCACCCAAACCTGAAATATCATCGTTTCTTTTACCGAACCAGCCGTCGTCCAGAACAAACATATCAATTCCAAGCTTCGCCGCTTCCTCTGCGGTTTTGAGTATCTTTTCATCGTCAAAATCCATATATACCGCTTCCCAGCTGTTGATAAGAACGGGACGTTCCGAAAGCTTGTATTTGCCGCGGCAGATGTGTTCCCGCACGACATTGTGGAAATTATGAGAAAGTTTTTCAAAGCCTGCGCCGCTGTACGACATAACCGCTTCGGGAGTACAAAAGCGTTCTCCCTTTTTAAGCTCCCAACGGAAAAGCTCGGGATCAATACCCATTACAAGACGCACCTGTTCAAGCTGATCGTATTCAATTTTTGCGCTGAAGCTGCCGCTGTACATAAGCATTGCGCCGATACAGTTACCGCTTGTTTCGGTGCAGTCGCTGCCGCAAAGAATTACCGAAGGATTTTGCTGATGACTTGATGTCCCTCTGCGGCTCGCGCTTTCCTGTATCCCGTGTAAAAGCGGCAGCCTCTCAAAAAGCCTTTCACAGGTATGTCTGCCGTGAAAATGTATCCATTCTCTGTACTCGTTCGGAATATCAAGACACAGGCTCGAAGCATTTGTAAGGAATACGCTGTTTTCTCCGCAGTTTTCGATAACTGCACTTCTTGTGATAATATCAAGCTTTGGAAGTACGCCGTATTTTAACGTTACCGAAATATCCGAGGCGGTATCTTTTAAAAATATTTCAAGAGTTTCCGCTTCGGTATCGTTTGCGTAAACGGCGGGAAGTCCCTCAATGCCGTATTTGCCGTTTGATATTTTATACCCTTTATATCGCAGGTCGAGAGCAAAGCTGCCGTCTGAGTGAACCGCCGATACCGCATTTATCCTGAAATCCCCAATTCCGCCGCAGGAGTATTCCAAAGGAAGAGTATCCAGCGAATAGCTGCGAAGATTTTCCGCATCATAGATGTTTCCCGAAAAGCCGACATCGGGGTATTCCTGCAAATATTCCATGCTCATGCCGACTTTTTCGCCGTACCACAAATGCCGCAGTACGCCGAAGCCGTCAGCCATAAGCTGATATTCGGAATTGTCGGTCTCTATACTGAAAATCCTTGATTTTTCATTAACGGTTATCGGCATAATTTCACCTCATTGCTTATTGCAGTATCTCAAATTTGTAAGAAGTCAGATCGGCTTCAAGAGTAATTGTATGTCCGTTGCAGCTTCTTTTTATTGTGATTTTGTCGTCATTGGCTTTAACGTCGATACTTCCTTCAAGTCCGAACGCAGGGTGGGAATTTCTAAGCTCCATAAGCTCTTTCAGCTTTTTTACAACAGGTCGGGACTGCTCCGCTTCTATGTCCCGGTCGGTATAGTAATGACGGTTTATGTCACGTCCGTTTTTGGTTTTTTCCATAAGCTCTATATCGTTTGTTCCGGCAAGCATTCCAACATAATAAACCTGCGGTATTCCGGGAGCGAAAAAATGTATCGCCCTTGCAAGAAGATATGCGTCGTCATTGTCTCCGAGAGCGGAATAATATGTTGTATTTACCTGATAAATGTCAAGATTGTTGTACGCTGCAGAGCTGTACTTCATTTTTAGATTTGCACCGTTTGAATACATCTGATCCTTGACCTTTGCTATCTCCTCGTCGGGGAGCAGGTCTTTTACGTCCACAATGCCTATACCGTCGTGAGTATCGAGAGTGGTAAACTGCTTCATTGGACATTTTTCAAGCCATTTTTTCAGATACTCTCCCGTGTGATTGTACAGCGCATGGAGAGTTAAAACAGGCAGCGCAAAATCATATATCCAAAAGCCCTTTTCCGCGATTTTCATAGGTATAGTATAATGCTCGTGAATTTCAGGGAGTATCTCCGCGCCGCCCTCTGCGGCAATTTTTTCAATGTCGTAAAGCAGTTCCCAAATGTCGGGTTCTATGAAAAAGCAGCTTGTTCCCGCTTTTTTAACCGCATATGCAAAAGCGTCAAGACGTATCACCGCCGCGCCCCTGTGGCACATTTCCCGAAGCGTGTCGGCAATGAATTTTTTCGTCTTTTCCTTTGTGATGTCAAGGTCTATCTGTTCCTCGCAGAACGTACACCAAACTTTTTCCGTTGTGCCGTCGGAGAATTTCGCTTCAATGTACGGCGCGCGTGGCTTGCGCTTGTAGATAATATCCGTCTGCTCTGCGGTCGGTTCACCGTTTTCCCAGAAATCCTTGTATCTGATGAAATAGTCCTTGTATTCGGAATTATCCTTTTTTTCAAGAAAATCCTTGAAATATTCCGAGCTTGCGGAAATATGGTTCACCATAAAATCAAACATCAGGTAATATTCTTTTCCGAGGGCTTCTATGTCCTCAAATGTGCCGAATTGTTCGTCTACCATGTCATAACGCATAGGCGCGAAGCCGCGGTCGGCGGAGGATGGGAAAAAGGGAAGTATATGTACTCCGCCGACGGCTTTTTTATAGTGCTTGTCAAGGATCTCGCGCAGCTCTTTCAGATTTTTTCCCATGCTGTCAGCATAGGTTATAAGCATAATTTTATTATCAAGCTTCATGATTTTTCTCCCTTGTTATCGCCCGATCAACCCTTGACTGCGCCGTTGGCAACGCCGCCGATTATCTGCTTCTGACATACGATATAGAATATCACGATAGGCAGCAAAGCAAGCAGATATGATGCAAAGGCAAGATTATAGTTAGTGCCGAACTGGGTCTGGAAATTAAGCTGTGCCAAAGGCAGGGTCGTATTTTCCGTACCCGACATAATTACCAGCGGAGTCATAACGTCGTTCCACGTTCCGAGGGCGGTCAGTACCGCTACAGTTGCGTGCATGGGCTTCATCATGGGAAATATAATAGTCCAGTACGTCCTCCATGCGGAAGCTCCGTCCATGTCGGCAGCCTCCTCCATTGCAAAGGGTACGTTCTTCATGTAGCCGCTGTACAGCATAACGTTCATAGGCATATAGAAAACGGTGTAGAGAATTATTACGCCGAGCATATTGTCAATGCCGAGGTTTGCGGTCTGCTTTACAAGGGGCATCATAAGTATTGCAAACGGAACGAACATACCGCTGACAATGTAGAAATATATCAGCTTAAATCCTTTTTTGCGGTTCATATTTCTGCCGATAGCGTAGCCTGTCATGGAATGGATAACAAGCGAAAGAATGATAGTCGCGCCCGTAATAACAACGCTGTTTCCGAGAGAGTGCCAGAAATCAGTCACACGCATTGCCTCCGCAAAATTTCCGAAGCCGAAGCTTTTGGGCAGAGCAAGCGCGCCAGAAATATCGTTTGTCATTTCCGACGGGGACTTGAACGCGATTATAATAGTCATATAAAGCGGGAATAAAATAGTTACGCAGCCGAGAATAAGCAGAACTGTAAGAACTATACTGGACTTTCCGTCCTTATCGTCTTTTATCTCATCTGCCGATTTTATATTCACCTTGATAGGTTCGGGGACAAAATACCTTTTTTTCTCACTCATAACTGCTCCTCCTTTTTATTGGTAATGACCATTTGGACAATGGAGATAGTGACAATTACTACGAAGAATACAACAGCGTTTGCACTTTGGAAGCCGAACTGTCCGCCGTCCATACCGTTCCTGTAAATAAGGTAGGAGATAGACTCTGTGCTTTGAGCAGGTCCGCCCTTTGTAAGAGCCATTATCTGGTCGAATACCATAAGCATATTTTTGGTGCTTAAAACAAGGTTTGTTGATACAAACGGCATAAGCATAGGGAGAGTAAGGTCTTTGAATTCCTGCCAGCGGCTCGCTCCGTCTATCATTCCCGCCTCGTGAATTTCCGCGGGGATAGTCTGCAAGCCCGAAATGTAGATGATAGTATTCATTGCCACAGCCTGCCATACGCCAACTATCAGAACGCCTATCCAAGCGTATTTTTCACTTGCAAGGATACTGTTTTTCAGAAATCCGATGTTGAGAGATGTTCCGACTGCGGGAATTATGTATGTGAAAATAAAGCTGAAAATATAGCCGATGATAAGTCCGCCCAAAATGTTCGGCAGGAAATACACTCCGCGGAGCAGGCTCTTGCACTTTATTTTGCTGTTAAGTCCCAACGCCAGGATAAGACTTAAAAGGTTGACGAGAATCGTTCCCGCAATGGCATACTTAAATGTGAAAAGATAGGAATTTCCAACTCTTGAATCGGTGAAAAGATCGATATAGTTGCGAAGTCCAACAAAATCGTAGCTTCCGTAGCCGCGGTAGTTTGTGAAGCTGTACATAGCTCCCGTTATAAGCGGGATAGTATTGAACATTACAAAAAGGATAAGAGCAGGGATAACCATTACAATATAGGTTTTCTGCCTTTCGGACATTTTCTTTTTATTCATTGTTTCCTGCCTCCTCGTGTTTCTTTATTTTTGCGATAAGGTCTCTGTTGTACCGTACCCATTCCGTATCAAACCTGTCAAGGAATATCTCCGCAGAATTTTCGCTTTCGTCCATAAGATAGGTTTGTATAAGAGCGTCAACGCTCATTTCGCTGGGATAATGGTGGTCGTGGAAATCTGACATTCTTCCGTCGTTTATATAATCCGTCATGCCGCTAAGCATTGAGGGTATCGCAAAATCTCCCTCCTTGCAGGGTATACCGCCCTGATCGTCAAGGTATATCTGCACGGTCTCGTCCTCGTTCAAAAAGCGCAGGACCTCGTAAGCGGCTTCTTTGTTTTTGGTTCCTTTCATCACGCAGAATTGCAGATCTATTCCCGAATTGAGTACATTATCCGCTTCATTTTCATTTGCGGGGAACGTAAATGAATCAATGTTCATATCGGGATTTGTGGATAATATCTGCGGCACCGCGTAGCTTCCTATGGGGTACATTGCCGACTCGCCTCTTGCAAAGGCTGTGCAGGCGTCGTTATAACTGTACGCGTAGGGATTAGGCTCGGCGTAATCAAGCATGACTTTTATTTTGTCCGCAACTTCGCCGTACTCCGCTTTAAAGGTTGTTTTTCCGGCATTGACGCTGCTGCAAACGTCCGACGGCGCAAGCCCCACAGCAAGAGCATTCCACGGTGCAAGACAAGTCCATGTGTCCTTGTATCCGAAATACAGCGGAGTTGTTCCTGCGGATTTTATTTCCTCGCACAAAGCGATAAATTCGCTCCATGTTTCCGGGATTCCCCAGCCGTTTTCATCGAACATATCCTTGTTGTATAGAATTCCTGCGCAGTTTGCAGCATATGGCAGAGCGTATACGCCGTCCTGTTCGATAAACTCAAGCTCCTTTTCCATTTTGAGGTATGCGGGCTTTATGCTGTCAATTATGTCAAGGTCGGAAATATCCTCAAAAAGCTCAGCGTCCAAAAAATTCGAGTAGTTAATATCTCCGCCTATTCCAACAATGTCGGGGTAATCCTCTCTTATCAGTCTTGTTTTAAGTACGGTCATTGCCTCGTTGGGAGATTCAATCTTCAGCATGATATTGTCATGGGTCTCGTTGAATTTCCTTTCGATCTCCTCAAAGGCTTTTACCGCTTCGGGTTTGTACTGGAGCATGGTGACCTGTATCTTGCCGTCGCTGCCGTTTGCCGAGCACCCTTGCAAAAGCAGCGTTGATGAAACCGCCGCAGTCATAAGCAGCGCTTTCAGAGACTTGCCTTTTTTCATGTGCAATTCCTCCTCATAAGATAATATTTATCTTTGTAATTAGTATAGCATACCATAATGCGTTCTGTAAATTTCATAATTCAGCAAGTTTTATACCAATTTACGATTTTTTATAAACATATATAAACTATATTGCATTTTGGTATATTTTATGATATACTTATAAAAACTCTTGATTTTTTCAAGGGGAATTGTAGAATTTTACAGGAGGTACTTTATGAACGATTTGCTTTTTTCGGTATTTCCAAATGAAAATTTTATTGATCTCAGCTTGTATCAGTTCGGACGCGAACAGTGCAAGCCTGCCCATTCATTCGGTCCCGCCGCAAGAAACCATTACCTTTTTCATTATGTCATTTCGGGTACCGGACGGCTTATGGCTGACGGCAGCGACGGTGAAACAAAGGAATATTCCATAAAAAGTATGCAGGGTTTTATGATTTTTCCCGACCAGATCACTACCTATATTGCCGATAAAGATATGCCGTGGGAATATATATGGATAGAGTTTGACGGTCTGCGTGCAAAATCAATTGTTGACGCGGCTGGTCTGTCTCCCGATGAACCTGTGTATAAGGCTCGGTCTAAGGAGCTGCGGGAAAACATGATGAAAGAAATGATATATATTGCGGAGAATGGTAATTCCTCACCTTTTCATCTTATCGGTCATCTTTATTTGTTTATAGATTATCTTGCACGTTCGGCAGCAGAAATAAAGATACACCAAGGAAGCAAGCTGCGTGACTTTTACATTCATGAAGCTCTTGCTTTTATAGAGCAGAATTTTCAGAATGACATTACCGTGGAGGATATTGCGGAGGTCTGCGGTCTGAACAGGAGCTATTTCGGAAAAATTTTCAAGGAGGCTGTAGGAAAATCACCGCAGGATTTTCTTTTAAATTATCGTATGGTAAAGGCTGCCGAGCTGTTGAAGCTTACAAAGCTTTCGGTAGGAGATATAAGCAATGCCGTTGGCTATGATAATCAACTTCATTTTTCGAGAGCTTTTAAAAATATTTATGGACTATCGCCTAAAAACTGGAGGACAGAGCAAATGCTTAAAGGATAAGTTTTATTGAAAATCTAAAATTGTCTTATAACATAAAACGGATAGAAAGATTGATATGCTTTCTATCCGTTTTATTCGTATTAAAGTAATCGCTATTTGCGTTATTATTGGTTTTCAATTATAATAAATTTTCTCGGTTGTTTTTTATGCATATTTAAGTTTGTTCAACAGACCCTCGCTTGAAAGATATTCGGGTTTCCGCCGCCTAGGCTGTTTCTGCGCAGGAAGCAGGGTAAAAGCATTTTACTATTGGATTCTCGTATTTCTTTTTACTATTCTTATAATTTTTCAGAATTCCAATCGGAAACTATTAAACTATCTTTTTTTGACCTTTACAACGGTAACAGCAGCCGCGGCAGCGACAACAGCCGCAATTGCAGCTGCCGTTATTGCTTTAACGGTATTGCTGCTCTTTGGCATATCCACCACAAACTCCGTAACGGATAAGGCAGGGAGAGTATAGGAAAATTCGTTGTCCGATATTTTTTCTACATCGTCAAGTCGGCGTATTTCCGTACTGTCACCGTAAAGGGAATATACAGCCGCAGATGTGTATTTCTTTTCTCCCGTAAGAGAAATTTTTATCGGCGTATCATCATTTATTGATTTGTTTACTGCAATAATTTTCAGCTTTCCGTCGTCATTATCGGAGTCAACTGCCGAATAAACCGAAACAGTGTTTCTGTCGGACGATGAGCTTTCAACAAGAGTGTCACCGAAGCCGCTGCCCTGACCGTCATAATCTGTAAACATATTTATAGCCGCCAGCTGATAAATATTGTCAGGATCAAATGACCATATTGAAGCAAAATATACACCGTATTCCGCAAAAATCCCAAGCATATCGGCTTGTGTTACCCCGCCGGAAATATGGTCGCCGCCGCCGAAATTATATTCTGTAAACGCAAGCTTTGTTTCGGGATAATATGTATCGATCGACTGCTGCACATTCGGCAGCAGCGGGAAAAATTCCGCTCCCGTGTCATTTATCCAGCTATCCTCATGATAATCGGGGTCGTACAGAGAACGTGTGCTGTCAAGCCTTGCACGGATACAATCTTCATTGTCATAATGCTTGCAGCCTCCGCTTATACGCTCTCCGCAAACACCCTTCGCCTCGGTATAGAAGTGCAGATCAAGAACGTCAAGCAGACGTCTGCCCTGCGCGTCCCCCTCTTTTTTCATTGCGTCAAGATAATAATCAATGAACCAGCGGTAATTATTATCGGATTTAAGCTGCTGCCAGTCAGAAGGATTTGTAAAGCTGTCAAAAGCAGAATATCCGAACAGCGACGGACCGAACACCTCCGCTCCGCTGTCCATATCCTTTACAAGAGATGCAAGGTCTGTACTTTTAGCTATAAGCTCCGAACAGGTAAGCTCCCCTCGCTGAACCAAGCTGTGAGTGCCTTTCCATAAGGACGGCTCATTATCCAGCGCATAAGCCTTAAATCCCGTTGTGCTGTCGGACTTTCCAATCTTGTCAAAAAGATAATTCAGATATTCGTCCATATAAACATAATCGTCTTTTTTATCGGGCGTAAGGGAAAGCTCTCCCTCTTTGCGGTTTACGACCTTTTTCCAGTATTCGGACGGCGCTGCAAATTTTTCAGTAACGCTGCCCCGTTTGCTCGACGAAACATATCCAAGCATCTGAAGCGTAAGCAGGGTATAGGGTACATTATTGTCCGCCGCGCTTTTTGACGCGTCAAGAGCTGCGCCTCCGGGAACTGTGCGGAATTCCTCTGCGACTTTTTGAATAAGATACATATCGGACATATTTTTATAATCCGAGCCTGCGTTTGATACATTGTTTTCCCAGTTGTAAGCCGACAGTCTGTTTCCTCCCAGACGGAACGAGCCTGCTGCAACTTTAGTCAGATCAACGCCGCTGTTTACTCCGTAAATATACGGAGAAATTTTGCGTATTGATCTATCGCTGTTTACTGATATAGCTACATCGGCTGTATTTGCCGAAACGTCATTCGGAACGTTTAATATTGTCGATGTTACAGCAAGTGAAAAAATCATTGCCGCCAATTTTTTTAAACCAACTTTTTTCATACCAATTTCCTTTCAAATATTTAAATGTAAGGTTCTTTTATTATATATTATACATATGAGAGCGTTGTCAGTCAATTGCAATTTTTTAAACACATTCTAAAATATGAAACTTTATTAATACGTGGCTTTTGAATATATCTTGATTTTTAATTTGCATAAAAAATACGTGCTGTTTAATATTTTATACTTTATTTCAAAAATCATCATTGACCGACAGTCTGTTTTAATATATAATTTACTTTTTATTACACTTTAATGCTGAATAGAGTCTCCTCAATAATTCATATTACAATGGTAAGTTTTGTGAATTTATGGCTATTAAGGGTGAATTATTTACAAAATGCTTAAAGTATGATATACTTAATCATATAATATATTTTTGAGGTGAACGGTTTATGGAGCAAAATTTCCTGCTGTCAATAGGAAACGAAAAAAATCTTCCCGTATATCTTTCATACATAGGTGAAAATGAATATCAGCCCCATATTTTACGTCCGGGAGGATTTCACTGTGCACAGATCATATTTTGCACATCAGGTCAGGGCTGGCTCTCAATTGAAGGCAGGGAATATACAATAACCGAAAATATGGCGTTTTACCTTCCGGCAAAGATTCCTCATGAATATAAAGCTGTCGGAGAAGGGAAATGGCACACTCATTATATTGCATTTGACGGTTATGCTTCAGAACTTATAATGCGCCAGCTCGGATATGGCGTTGGCGGCGCCTATGAAGTTGAAACCAAACCTTTGGATGAAATATTCAGAAAAATAATATTTGCTGTCAAATCTGACCGTGAATATTGGGGATATTCCGCTTCCGCAGCCGTTTATGAAATTATAATGCTTTTTCATAAGCTTGTGTGTATTTCAAAAAAAGATGAAAATATGGCAAATGATATTCTTGAACCTGTCCTTAGCTATATTGATGACAACTATATGAATGTTATAGAACTCACCGATTTGTGTGATATAATGAAAGTTACTCCGCAGTATCTTTGCAGAGTTTTTAAAAACAGCTTGGGAATACGGCCTCTTGAATATATTACTAAAAAACGTATTAAAATGGCAAAGCAGCTTCTTGTTATGGATCCGAGGTCAATAAAAGATATTGCTGAGGCAGTAGGGTATGCAAACGCCGGATATTTCTGTACTGTATTCAAAAAATATGAGGGGATTTCGCCCGGAGAGTATCAGAAGATAAAAAGATAATATTACTTATGAACAATACACTATCTGCAATTCAAAAGGATTTTTCGCAGGCTGCCTGTCAGCCAAAAGCAAGACATACGATATGTGTCTTTACTCGCTATGATAAGCTTGATGTGTTGTATTTTGGCGTTCTTGCTTTAGATATGATTTTTGATGCTATTTTTATGTGAACACGCTCTAAAAATCATCATAAAACTTTTCAACCTATTAATCAACACCATACAAAGATATTTTTATGCCAACACAAGCTGACAAAACCCAAAAATGATTAACTGGGTTGATCATTAGCAAAATAATTTTTTCAACAAAAGAGATAACTTTTCTGTTTAAAATATTATATTCAATTATTATTAAAATGATAAATGATACAAAATCTAAAAATAAAGTATACGAAAAGCCAAAAAGCAGTGGGATTTCAATAATTAAAGCAACAGCAATTGAAATTAAATATATACTCCAATGTTTTCCAATATTCAAATTTAATACCCTAACCAAAAGCATTCCAAACAAACTACAAACAACTCCCGATATAGCTCCGCCATAATACCATATATTGTGTACTTCTAAATTAAAATACCAGTATAAAAAATAAATAAAAGCTATAATAAATGTAATAAGCGGGAGAATGTAAGATAATATGGAAATCATCTCTTTTTTCATATTTTCACTCCATTATTTAATAAATATACTTTTTATTGCAATTATAAATGTACTAGAGCATGTTCACATAAAAACAGCATCAAAAATCATAGCTAAAGTGAGATTACCCAAGTATAGTAAATCCAGTTTGTCATAACGAGTAAATAAACGCCTGAAGCACTTTATCCGCAAAAAATAGCGTTCAACCTCATTGCGCCGTTTGTAAAGTTCTTTATCATAATTCCATGGACTTTTGCGATTTCGTTTTGGCGGTACAACAGGTATAAAACCTTGTTTTGCAGCAAGTTTTCGAGTTCCATTATCCTCATACGCCCTGTCCATAAGCAGATAATGGTTATGTTCGGAATAAAAGCTTTTAATAAGTTTTCTTCCTTCGGGAGCGTAATGTTTGTGCTTGCTGATAAACGGAAAATTATTGCATATCTCGCAGACGCGGAAGCCAAATGAATCTTTGTTGTGAGCCCCCTTTTTAACGGTCAATACTTTGCTCGCCTTTTGACTTTCTTGCTCCTGCTGCATCGGGGTGAACTTTGATGCTTGTACTGCCTATACAGATAATTTCTGTTCGGATCTCAATGATATTTTTCTCATGCAAAGCTTCAAAGATACGGTCTATTGTTCCGTTTTTACACCGGCGATTGAATTTGACGTATATCGTGCGCCGGTTTCCGTGCTCGCTCGGTAATGCCCTCCATTTGCAGCCGTTTTCGATTATGTACAGTAACGCGCACAGAAATTCATAATTCGTTATTTACGTTTTCTTGCGTGGTATTGGCATTAAATGCTCTATCCTCGCAAACTGTTCTCTTGTTAATTTCATGTTTTTATTATATCACATTTTTTTCTATATTGCAACAAATTTATGTGAACACGCTCTAATTATTCCTATATTTCAACGGTGAACATCCTGCGTTCTCTTTAAATTGCCTTGAAAAATATTTTTCGTCAGCGTATCCGCATTTCATGGCTATTGCATAAATGCTCATTGACGATGTACAAAGCAGATATTTTGCAAGTGAAAGCCTCGCGTTTATACAATCATTAACGTAGCTTATCCCAAAGCAATTTTTATAAATTGTCCTGAAATATCCCTCGCTTATGCAGAAACGGCGGCTCACACTTTCTATATCACATACCTTGTGCGGTGAAATCATTATCTCATTTTTCAGACTTAAAAGCATATCGTAATGCGGCAAATTTTTTCTGCGTTCAGCATTTTGCACCGTAAGTATGCTTTCTTCTTCAGCCCCGGAAAGAACGTCGCCGACTGCGTTTTTTGCCGCTGCATTTTCAATATCGGCATAAGAAATAACGACCTGCCGCTCGGTAAATTTACCCGCCGTTTCGCACTGCATTGCTGCTTTTAATTTATCGGGGAAATATCCTCCGCCGTGCATTATGATAAATCCGTTGTCGGTACGGCAGCATACCTCATGATTTACGCAGATTTTTTTTATTGCTGCAGCGGCAGACACGATAATATCGCTTCGGTATGTTTCGCCGAAAACATATTCTCTGTCGTCCGCAAAAGAAAAGTTTACCGCAAGAAGATTTACGGCGTCGTTTTTGCCGCTTGTCAGAACAATTTCACGAAATTCTTTAAGATTATAAAATCCCGTCAACGCGTCGTACAGCGAGGACTCGCGCTGACATTGCGAGAGATAATGAATATCATTTTTCATTCGCAGAAATTCCAGCGAATTTACCGCAGTTTTTATAAAATCTCGCAGACTTATATCATAGCACTGCGGAAAATTATAAACAAGCGCCGCGTATCCAAAGCTTTTTTTCTGAAAAACAAGAGGAAGATAATAAAAAATCAGGGGATATTCACGCTCTTTGTCAAGGCTTGTTAAAAGCTCGTTTTTACGGAGTTTTTCGGGGAAAAATTCCGATTTTTCCCCGTTTATTTTACAGCCGCTTCCCTGCATTTGCTCTAATGGCTGATATGGGTCGGTAACAGAACCTATAAACAGTTCCTTATCGGCATATTTTTGCGGGTTTTTTATAGGCTGCCATTGCTTTACATCCACAAATTCACCCCAAGGTTCGGAGTGGTTTGTAAAACGTTTCATAAATGACGCATAACAATATTCACATTTATGTTCGCAGCCTGTATACGGATTTACAGAAAAATCAGTCACTGGTAAATTCGATTTTGTCAGAATACTGTTCACATCAGTATTTTTTACTGTAAGTGGAATATTATTTCTTCCTGCTTTATATTTTGTATGAGCATTGTTATTTATTGTTTATCTGTTTTTTTCAAACATATTATTGTGATGACTGACACGGCAAACTCTGTTATGGACATAGCCCACCATACCCCATTGAGCCCCCAAAAAATCGGGAGCAGATATACAAGTATTCCGCTGAATATCAATCCCCGCAGTAAAGCCAGAATTGCTGACCATTTTGTTTTCATAATCGACTGTAAATAATAGGTTGCTTGAATATTGAGCCCCATAGGAAAAAATGACAGAAAATAGATACGAATTATCATGGGAGCAAGTTCAATTATTTCGGGTGTTGTATTTATAAAAAGTGTTGTAAGTTGTAACGGGAACAGCAAACCTACGGCGGAAAAAATAAATCCCATTATCAATGCCGTTGCTGAGGAAAGCTTATCAATTTCTCTGATACGTTCAATCTGTCCTGCTCCAAAATTGGTTGAGACAATAGGCTGTATTGCAAGTCCGACACCGGTGAAAAGGTGCTGAAACATCGAGGAACAAGTAATTACCATTCCAAAAATCGCCAATGCCGCCTCGCCGCCATATTTAAGAATTTGTTTGTTAAGAATTACAGTAAGTACAATAAATGCTATGTCGATAACTCCAGCACTGAAACCCGCACGCAGAATATTGCGGCAAGCCTTAAATAAGCGAAATGGTTTTACTGCTTTTAACTGACATTTTTTTGAGAAGAAATAACTGCAAAGTACAATAAATTGAACAACAGTTCCCACAATTGTTGCCAATGCAGCTCCTGTCATTCCCAATTTCATAGGGAAAACCAAAAACCAATCACCGAAAATATTTATTATACCACCAATTACAACAGCAGTCATAACACGATTAGGAGCACCGTCGCTGCGAATTACACACGAAAGATACGAGGAAATTATAGAAATTGGCATCGTCCATATGATCCAATTTGTATATTCCTCCACAAATGGCATCAACACTTCACTTGCACCGAAAAATGTATATATCTGCGTTGAAAATATATTAAAGAAAATATGCGCCAAAACTGTCAGTAAAAGCATTACTCCCGCCGACGCTGTGAAATATGCATTGGATTTCTCTGGGGAGTTTTCACCGCGAGCCTTGCCAAGATATACGCTTCCGCCAACACCGCAAAGAATGCCAAAAAAAGAAATTATACCAAATATCGGCGTTGCTATAGATAATGCAGCTGCGCCATCAGGACCGATTCCCTGTCCAATCGCTATCATATCCACAAAGCTGTATACAGATGTTACTACAGCAGCCGACAGTGAAGGAACCAGATATTTTTTGTATAATATTTTAATGTTAGTTTTTAACAAATCCATTTTTTTCTCTCCAATACAAGTTTATTTGATTTTTCCCATTTCGTTATTAAGAGATGTTGAAAGACGTTCAAATAGTTTAAGAAGTGTTTCCAGTTCCGTAGCGTCAAGAGCCTTAAATGCCCTATTTTCTGCCTCAACTATCTTGTTTGCGGTACTCACGGAAAGAGTAGCTCCTTTTTCAGTCAGATGAACATATTTGTTTTTGCGGTTTTTTTCGGAATACTCCAATTTAACATATCCGTCCTGTTCGAGCATTTTTATTGACGAATTGATAGACTGCTTTGATTGAAGCAATTGGTCAACAATATCCTTTTGAGTACATTCGTTATTTTCACGCAATACATATAATATCCATAATGCAAGTTCGGGAAGATCGAAATTCTTCGCTGCCCTGCGGTATATATCGTCATAACGCTTAAATAAACGATTAAACTGAACTATTTGATTTTGCACTGTGTTATCCATAACGACCTCCATATACTTAGTCCTAAAACAGACTATAATATATTATAGTCTGTTTTAGGACTAATGTCAATATATTTAACGTTATAATATGTAAATTTATTATTATATACAACAAAAAAATATATAAATATATATTTCTTGTTCAAATTGCAATATCACTTGCAATTTGTTTTGACTAAATAAGAAATATAAAAGAATACTACATTTCTTTTGGCAGAGTGTAAATTTTTTTGTTAAATGTTGAATTAACATATTATCGGTGTTTGACGATAGTATTAATGTGTTACTGCGGAAATTTTATAAAAACAATAAGAATCCACCAGATAAGCTGGTGGATTCTTATTTTATGCTAATTTTTGTATATATCATTATTATAAATAGTTTATGTTTATAATCAATTTCCTCGATTGTTTTCCTTATGCACCTTGAAGTTTGTTCAACAGACAACGGTCTTGCAAACGGCTGGGGCGGAGAAGAAATAGGCGCGGTAATTTACGGCACAGCCGATAATGGAATTGTTGCTGCCGAAACGACGATCGATTGGATAGGATATCGCATGGCTTTGATTGTTGACGGAGAGGAAACGCCGTTCACATCTTTAACTTATAACATTTCCGTCAGCGGAGTCGAGATTGAGTGAGGAATTTTTTATTTTGCTTTCAGTATAAAATTATCTTTAAAAATATGTTTAAAGAGGAAAAAAATTAGGCTTAATTTGACAAATATTATCAGAAATGCTATAATAAAATCAGGTATATATTTAATAAATATATAAGAACCTGTCTTCACAAGCTGCGCGCACGTCTTTTCGGCAATATTTCGCCGCTGACTGCGTTAAAAATCCCTGAAATACCCTCTGTATTCGAAAAGCTAAAGCTTTTACGGATTTTTGCAGGCTGTTTGCCAAGGCATCGGCAAAATCTTGTCAAAAATCCGCACATGTATCTTGTGAAGATAGGTTCTAAGATTTCCCCATATATACTAAATTAAACAAATGTGACGGAGCTGATAATATGAAACTTAAAAATAATTTTTTTTACGCTTTGGGAGGTTTTGTTTTCGGTGTACTGCTGACCGCTGCGGTATGTATGTGTTTTTTTAAAACTCCAAATACCGTTGCCGTTATCGGGACGGAAACAGGAATGACAACTACATCGGTTACATCAGTGTACTCCGCGGAGCAAACCTCGGAAACGGAAACGTTGGAGTCTGTCGTATCTGAGGAAAGCGGCGTGTACTCCGAAACACCGTCTGTGACGGAAGTCTTTGCGGAGCTTCCGTCGGGAACATGGGACAGTACAGCAGTCTATAACGGAGGCGATACGGTGAGTTATCAAGGAAGAAAATACAAAGCCAAATGGTGGACTCAAGGCGAGAAGCCCGGCAGCAGCGATGTGTGGGAGGACTTGATGATAGCCGACGGTGAGCCTGTGCAGCCTGCCGATGTGAACAATACTCCCATAGATGCTTCCGAACCTCGTGATACTGAATTGACAGATTTCAAGGTTGTGGGTTACTATCCGAGCTGGGAGCCGGATAAGTTACATACTGTGGATTTCGGCGTACTGACCCACGTTTGCTATGCGTTTGCCATTCCTACAGCGGACGGCGGTTTGCGTGACTTGGAAAATCCCGACACGGCGGCGGAGCTTATCCATTCAGCTCACGAAAACGGAGCAAAGGTACTTCTATCGATCGGCGGTTGGAGCTACAACGATACCCCACTGGAGGGCGTATTTATGGAGGCGACCGCTGACAGCGAAAAGATCGGAAAATTTGCCGAAAATATTGTTGCTATGTGTGATAAATACGGTTTTGACGGAGTTGATATGGATTGGGAGCATCCTCGTGTTGACGGCACAAGTGCAAAGCAGTATGAGGAACTTATGACAGTTCTTTCGGAAAAGCTTCACGCTGAAGACAAGCTTCTTACAGCGGCGGTGCTGAGCGGTATGACTGCCGACGGCAATGTTTATTATGACGCTGCAGCTCATACTAATTCCGTGCTGAATGCTGTGGATTTTATAAATATCATGGCGTATGACGGAGGCGACGGTGAGCGTCATTCCCAATATGAATTTGCCGTAAACTGCGGTACATACTGGAAAGAAACACGAGGTCTGCCACAGCATAAGGTGGTGCTGGGAGTTCCATTTTATGCACGTCCGAGCTGGGCGGATTACGGGACGATACTTGCAGAAGTTCCCGACGCGTGGAGCAGGGACAGCGTTTCATACAACGGTATGGAGGTTTACTACAACGGCGTTGACACAATAAAGAAAAAAACAAAATATGCCAAAGAAAATTTGGGCGGCATTATGATATGGGAATTGTCTCAGGATACCTCCGACACGGACAAAAGTCTTTTGAAAGCTATTGGAGACGCTGCGTTTTGAAAAAAAAATTGGAGATGATGTGTAATTTTAAAAATATTGCAATATATGCAAAAATATGATTTAGAGATATAGAAATTCGATAAACTTAATGTACTAAAATATTTGATGACGCGTTCAATCCTAACGATTTAATTTTGCTTTCTCTATTTGGCAGTTGTGGCGGAGTACTGAGCGGTCTGTGTGGAAAAATTTCCATACAGACCGCTTTTATTTTTCGTAATAAATTTTATGTTTCATTTTTCAAACCGAATTTCCGTAGGAGATTTCCCGTAATATTCCCGTATCTTCCTGCTCATGTCGTTTGCGCAGCAAAAGCCTGTATTTTCGGCTATATCCGAAAATTTCATTGTTGTATGACATATCAATTCATAGGCTCCGGTGCAGCGAATATGGGAAAGATATTCCTCGCTTATAAAATTATCTTATGCAAGCTGAGATGTATTACAGTGAAAATTATACTGTAGTCAGCCATGCGATATATCAAGAGCTTATAAGATTTGAAGCATTGGGTGGATTCAAGCTGTTCAGATTTAACGAACAATCGGAAGAAAGTCAAAATGAATTGATAGATAAATCCGCAGAAATTATTGTAAAATCAGATTTTTTTAAGAACGACCAAGAAAAATTAAAATTCTACAAAAAATATTTTTAAACAGCATGGGAACGTGCGGTTTCATATAATCAAAAAATTAAATTTTAAAACCAATAATTATACAGACAAAATCACTCTTGTCCTCCGTCATTAACCGAAATATGCCCGCATATACATAATACTAATCTCCAATTAAAAGTGTAGATAAAAAATCTGAGCAAAACCACACACATCAAAGCTTTCGCTTGATTTTTTATACTAATTCACGACCTAATTGTGTACAAAAATTTCAAGTAAAATCTTGCGTATATGGATTTTGCGCAGAAATTTTTGTCTGCACAATGGAAGTGATTAGTATTATACACTTTTTAATTGGAGATTTCGGATACTAAAATCACTCTGCCGCTTTATATGACAATGTTTATATAGTACAAAAAATATTTAGGGACGAAAAATTCGTCCCTCTTATTCTTTATTTTCTGTAATAACGCTTTTTAGCAATACTGAATTTTATCGTTTGCCTAATCATGATTTTGCGTGCTGCATTAATGCCGAATTTGTAGGACAGGGATCTTAGACTGCGGTCGGCTTACGTTTACTTTTATTATTGTGTACCGTTGGCTTGTTCATATAATCAAGCGTTTTCTGCAAAGCTTCCGATTTTTCAATTCCCGCAAGCCGCAGCTTGTGAGCATATTTATACGCTTTTGAAATTTTTCTTTTCGAGGAAATTCCCGCGTTTGCCAGATCTTCTTTTGTAACGTAGGGCTGCGCCATAATCTCGTAATATGTGTCCAAATACTCAAACAAAATTTTTTCGTTGTCATTTCCATGCGGAAATCTGCCACGGTTGTCGCAAATAGAAAGCAATATCAGATCGTTTGGATTGAATACATCATCAAACATTTTATTTATTTCCTTAAGCTTAGTGCCTTTTTCGATTATCTCATTCGGTTTTTTATACATCTCAATCATATTTTCTATGTATATTGCAATATTTTTGCTGTGTGTTATTCTTTCGATGAATTCTTTCACAGCATAAAGTCTGTGCTTTTTGTAATTGCAGTAATGCGGGACGCCCTTTACGTCCGTATATGATACCACGCCCTTGCCCATATCATGGCACAATGCGGAAAGCATAAGCCTTTTGGGGTGCTTTGCCTGTTTGCGGACTTTTGCCGCTTCGTCCAACACAAGCATTGTATGTGTCCAAACGTCCCCCTCATGGTGGAAATTGCAGTCCTGTTCAATTCCGATCAGTGCTTTTAATTCTGGGAACCAATAATCAAGCTGCTCCATTTTTCTTAGCTGTTCAAAGAAAATCGACGGTTTTTCCGCTTTGTGGAAAGTCTTTTCAAGCTCTGCCAAAATGCGCTGGAATGGCAGGTTTGATATATTTATATTCCTGCATAATTCAATTGTTTCGTCAGCAATTTCATAGCCGAAGCGTGCAGAAAACTGTGCGGCTCGTAAAACACGAACCTCGTCTTCCGCAAAGGTTTCCGTGGAAACATGGCGGATAATATGTTTTTCAAGGTCTTGCCGACCGTTCCATAAATCAATTATCTCACCTGTAAGCACGTTTTCCATCATAGAATTGATAGTAAAATCACGGTGCATGGAAGCGATTCTCAAGCTGTCGGACGAGCCATTTCCCTCACGAGGTACGGTAAAATCAACATGGCAGCCTTTTACACGGTATAGTGTAAAGGAAAATCTTATGACCCTGACCTCTCCGAATTCCGAAAGGATTTCCATTAATTTATCCTCTGGAATATTGTGTATCTCAACGTCAATATCCTTGCTTTCTATAGCGAGAAGCTTGTCCCTGACGTAACCGCCCACAAAATAAACTGTACCGCCGCAGTTGCGAACTTTCTTGGCAAGCTTATATACAATTTCTAAATCTTTGGCTGAAAATAAATTGTTTTTCATAAAGCATCTTCTTAAATCGACAAATTTCGTTTGACTTTTTTATAATTATTATAGCTTCATACTATTATTTTGTCAAGGTATCTGTAATATATTTTGGTTAATAAATTCAAAGAAAGCACTCCAAAAATCACGCATTTGGAGTGTTTTCTTTGTTTAACAAATTTTTATTGCATATTTTCTTTTCTAATTATTTCTGTAATTGCATCGCATACTGCTATTATAAGTTTTTTCTCCAAGTCTGTACTTTCCTTCATAAGATATGAATATTCATCAAAATGATTTTTTGTCAAAATTTCATCCACATTGGTTTCCAACGCCTCGCATACATTTACAAGAAGATCAAGACTGATATGATCTTTTCCGCACTCTACCCTGCTTATGTAAGATATTGAAACATTAACAAGTTCAGCGAGGGTGCTTTGCGATAAATTTTTTCTTCTTCTAATTTTTTTGATTTTTTCTCCCAGTAACAAATAGTTGATTTTCATATGATTGTCCTCCTAAAATAATTTAACGCAAATTATAAAATTATACGTCATACCAACATTTTACCATGTTAAGAAAAAATCTGTTTATAAATCATATAATAATTGCATTTTTAAAACAATTTGTAAAGTTTATATTAAAACTTACACTATTACTTCAATGTTTGAAGTAATAGTGTATTTATTTTATGAAAAAAATATTGTATAATGTCAAAAAGCGTAAATTTATACAGAAAGGGTAACTGACCATGACAGACAAAGATAAAAACTTAAGCAAAACCGAACAAAAAGAAAAAATCAGGAATAGATACAAAGGTGTTGATTCATCAGAATTAGAGGTAATTCCTGCACTTCCTAAAACGGACATATATAGTTCGGACAGAGAAATGCGCGTTGCCGTTTATGCGAGAGTGTCTACAGGCGACCCCCGTCAAACATCTTCATATGAGCTTCAAAAAAATCATTATCAGGACTTTGTTAATTTTCATAAGAATTGGCATTTAGTAGCTATATATGCAGACGAAGGAATTTCCGGCACGTCTTTGCTGCACAGAGATGAATTTATGCGAATGATAGATGACTGTGAAAAAGGTAAAATTGATTTGATCGTTACAAAAAGCATTTCAAGATTTGCAAGAAATCAATTGGATTTCGGAAACTATGTACGCAAATTAAAAAAACGTGACCCTCCAATAGGCGTATTTTTTGAATCCGAGGGCATTAATTCTCTTGAACCTGCGTTTGAAATGACTATGAGTATTATATCGGTTCTTGCGCAGGAAGAAAGTCATATTAAAAGCGAGGTCATGAATACGTCGGTGGAAATGCGTTTTAAAAGAGGTATATTTTTAACTCCGGAATTATTCGGATATGATCTTGATGAAGACGGAAATCTTGTTATAAATAAAAAAGAGGCTGAAATTGTCAAGCTGATGTTTTTTATGTATTTGTATGGATACAGCAGCAAGGAAATTGCTGAAATACTAACAAAAGCAGGTATTAAAACACCTAAAGGAAATACGATATGGTCTGCGGGCTCAGTTATAGGTATTCTCAGAAATGAACGTCATTGCGGAGATATAACAGCACGAAAAACATGGACTCCCGATTATCTTGACCACCGTTCACGAAAAAACAGGCAGGACAGAAATCAATACAAGCGTAAAGATCATCATGAGGCAATCGTTTCGAGAGATGATTTTCTTGCAGTCCAGAAGCTTATAGATAATGCAAAATACGGAAATAAAGGTATTCTTCCCGAGCTAAGAGTTATTACTGACGGGGCATTTAGAGGTTTTGTGACAGTACACTGCAAATGGGCAGGATTTAAAGCAGAGGATTATATGCGTGCTTCCGAAAGCGCATATTCCAACAGCGAAAAAATAAATAAAGAAAAATCCGATAATACAGAAAGCTCATTTGATCTAAGAGGTTATGAGATCGCTCGCTCACAATTTTTTGATGTTCCCGAAAAGCTTACTGTAATTATGTCCGTTTCTCATATAATGTTCAATACAAACTGCATGAAAAAAATGGATAATATTCCATATATAGAAATGCTTATAAATCCGGTAAGAGGACTGTTGGCAATCCGCGGTTCGGACAAAACAATAAAAAATTCAATATCATGGATAACTGTAAGCAAACGTGGAAACTCTCCTAAATATATAGGCGGAAAAGCTTTTTTGAAAACAATATTTGAAATTTTCTCGTGGAATATCGAGTATAAATATCGTTTAAGCGGAGTTATTATGAAAAATGAAAATAATGAATCTGCAATTATTTTCAATTTACGTGAACCTGAAGTATTAATTCCTGCTGACATTATCAATGAAAATAAAAATTCTTTAAACGATTCTGAAACATACATTAATCCTGTTTGCAGCACATCAAAGTCAGTTTACGCATATCCGAAAGAATGGACAAACGGTTTTGGAAATGAATATTACAGTCATTCAAAGGTCTATTTATCGGGAGACGTTTATTTAAACGATAAAGGAAAAACATTTATAAGCGAACAAGCTTACACTACGGACAAATCAATTATTAAAGAAACTATTGAGTCGATACTTTCACTGCCAAGGGAGAATAAAAATGAAGAATGAAATAAACGAAGAAATAATTATAGATAATGATTTTAATTACGACGGCTATCAAGTTGTAAGGGGTGAATTTTTTGCTCATCTTAACGAGCCATCTATTACTTTTAATAATGACAGGATCAATTTAAATTCCGCATGTATAAACAAGCTTCCAAACACTAAATATATACAATTTCTTGTAAATCCCGATGAAAAAAATCTTGTTGTAAAACCAAGCTCTGAAAATGTAAGAGATTCAATTATATGGTATTCAGTAAATTCCAAAACCGGAAAAAAGAGACCAAGATACATTAAAAGTAGAATATTTTGCGGTAAGCTTTTTTCACTTATGAACTGGAATTCGGATTTTAAGTACAAATTATTGGGAAAGCTGATATGTTCTAACGGAGAATATATTTTTTTATTTGATTTAACAAGTACCGAAGTATTTCAGCGGGAAGCTTCGGACGGGAAAAAAGTTAAAAATTCCCGTATACCTGCTTTCCCTGAAGAATGGAAGAATCAATTCGGACTTCCTGTTGAAGAACATAAAAAATCTTTTCAAATCAATGTTTTTGACGGATATGTCGTTTTTGGACTCAAAGAAAAAGATGATTTACAAAAATCAAATTCCGAAACAAATAATATTGAAAGTCAGGTGACAAATAATGAAAAATAATGTATGCAAACCGACAATACTTATTGACACAAAAAAATCTCTAATAAGGATACATAAGCAGACTTTATATATGCTGGGAAGCCCTGCTTATGTAGAACTGCTGGTCAATCCCGAAAAATTATATGTCGCAGTACGCACTTCAGAAACAAGAACAAATTTCAGCCACAAAATAAATTGGAGTAAACTTTGCGGCAAAAATAGCTATGAAATTTTTAGTAAAATATTAATTGCAAGATTAATAAATATTTGTGAGAAATTACAGTTTGTAGGCTCATACAAAATAATAGGTAATTACAGTTTTGATGAAAATATTGCGTGTTTTGACTTAAAAAAAGCTTTTGAGATTTCGGGTGAAGATTATGAAAAAATTTAATTTGCAGCAGCTTATAATTGATACTGAATTCAGACGGTTGTTTTTTAACAAAAGCAATGAAAAAATCAAAAAATTAAAAACAAGTATTTTATCAAATGGGTGTATAAATCCTTTGCACGTATGGAATGGTATTCTACTCGACGGATATGACAGATATGAAATTTGCCTGGATAACGACATTCCATTTGAAATTTGCGAAATAAATTTTAAAAACCGCAATGAAGTTATTGAATGGATATGCTTAAATCAATTAAACAGAAAAGACTTAACTTTAAAAATGAAAGCATATCTTATAGGCAAGCTTTTTTTAACTCAAAGGAGTCTTGGCATAAAAAAAGGAATATCAGGAAATGATATTATTAAAAAAATTGCAGCAGATTATAATAAACATACATCTACCATATGGAAATACTCAATGCTTTCACGAAAGATTGATGAATTGGCAGATGACTATACAGATTATATAAATGATGTTTTAGCAGAAAAAATTTCTGTACCATATTATAAAATGTGTAAATTGACAGCAGAGGCACATAAATATTGTAGGAAATCTGAAATATTAAAACTTGAAGATAAAACTGTCCACGCAAAAATAAAAATAATGCCCGATTATGACCCCGATGCAGATTTGGCAGGACTTAAACTTACCATTCCGTCATGGATCGGATCGATAGAACGAGTAAGAAATTCGGGAAATTTTGAAAAAGCAACAAACAATATGAAAATTCAGTTGATGTCAGCACTCAAAGAGCTTAATAGTTCCGTTGAAAATATTTTAAAATTAATGGAGGAAAATTGTAATGAATAATTTTAGCGAATATGTTCCCAATGTTAACTTTGAACAGATACCAATAAAAAATCTTGTGGCTAATCAGGAATATCAGCGAAATTTATCGTTCAAACACGTAGAAAAAGCGGCAAAGGATTTTAATTTATATCAGATAAATCCCGTTAAAGTGAGCCGCAGAGACGGCGTTAATTATGTATTTAACGGTCAGCATACAATTGAAATAGTTGCTCTTGTCTCAGGTTCTCGTGATACTCCTGTATGGTGCATGGTTTATGACGATCTGTACTATGAAGAGGAAGCGGATATTTTTGCAAATCAGCTTAAATACACAAGACCGCTTGCACCGTATGAGATATTTGTGGCAAATATCGAAGCGGGAAATGACCGCCAATTGATAATAAAAGGGTTGGTCGAATCTTATGGAATGACTATAAGTCCCAGACCGTGTACAGGAGGAATATGCGCCGTAGGCGCTTTGGAATTTATATATAATAAATATGGTCTGCCTAATTTGCAAAGAACCCTTAATCTTTGTATAGGGACATGGGAGGGAGAACGTGAAGCTTTCAGTGCAAATATGCTGAAAGCAGTTGCGCTGATCGTATCCGAATTTGATAAAAATTTAAAAGATGATATGTTCAAAAGCAAATTGGGAAAGGTTTCTGTAAGAGAAATTTCAAGAGCCGCCGCAGAACGGCGCAACGGCACATCAGGATATGCCGACGCTATCATGACTTATTATAACAAAAGAATGAAAGTTCCGTTACATTCCGATAAAATAACAAGAAAAATGGTTATTTACTCGGTTGCGGAAATTAAAGAATCAATGTCGGAAACATAAAGCTGTCTACAACTTAAACTTTATTTCCTCCTGAAATAAATATCAGGCAAAATAACAGCATATTCCTCGCCGTCATCCTTGTTTTTCCATGCAACAATAAAGCGTATCTTCCCCATAACGGGTACATATCCTCTTTGAGATAAATTTTTGATTTTTTCGGAAAATCTCTTTGAATAACGCAGAATTTCGACCGTCCCCTTAGGAGTGTTTATGCTCATACCATTCGCCGTGGGAATAAGTCCCATACCGATTCTAAGATTTAATATCAAATTCTTTTTATCATAAAAAAATCCGAGATAAACGTCCCGATGAGTAAGCTGAACGGTAATTTCCACAGGCATTGGATAAATATTTTTATCCGTGAATTTTTGAATATGCGGAATTTCAAAGCCGTCAAAAATATTATTATTGTAGTGAATGTACAGCTTTGATTTCGCACGGGTGATTCCAACGTAAATTTTTCTCCGTTCCTCGTCCGTGTCGCAAGAGACGTTATTCAAAAGCATATAAACGCTGTCAAATTCCCGCCCCTTGGACTTGTGGATCGTGGAAACAAGTATCGTCCCCCTTTCGCTGCGGTAAAAGTCCTCAAGCTTTGATTCGTGGATAAACATATCCAAATCGGTTTTATATTTCCTTTGAACGGACTTTTCAAAATCCTCAAGCAAATCAAGACAAAGCGGCAAGCATTCGCTTCGCAAGTAACGGTCACTCAAATCAGTTTTAGCCGCAGACCAAAGCTTATCGTCTATCACGGGAGAGAACAGACCCGCTTCAATTTTTTTCATAAAATAACGAATTTCTGCAATGTTGTAAATATCAAAGCCCTCATTGCTCTGAATAAGCTTTGCTTTCAGACCTTTTTTCTGCAAAAGTCCAGCAATTCGCAAAGCTTCTTCATTTGTGGACGTAAGCACACATGCTGTTCCCGAGCCGTTGTATGAAGCAATTACGCTGTTTACAACAGCTTCGTCAAGACAGCGGCTTTTGTGACGTATAAACTGCAATTCGCCATCATTATCATTTACAGCAATAATAGGGTCAATTTTCATTCTGTCGGTAATTGTTTCGGCAAATGCGTTTGCAAGTGCGACAATGCTTTTGCAGCTTCGGTAGTTTTCTGTAAGCTCATATTTCACCGCACCATTTTCGGTTATGAACGACCGCATATATTTTGAGTCCGAACCTCGAAATCCGTAAATGTTCTGGTCGTCGTCGCCAACGGAAATTACTTGCATATTATCATTTCGTTCCATAAGAGCCTCGATAAGCGCAAATTCATCACCGTCCATGTCCTGCGCTTCGTCTATAACAATTACGGTTTTTGTAATTCTGCCAAGTTCGACCTCGCCGTCCCGTATCATCTGTGTCGCTTCGCGAACAACATTCTGAGCATTTTCAAGACTTCCGATTTTTCCAAGCAAATCAAAGCAGTATGAGTGGAACGTTTTTATTTCTACAAATGCCGCCGCATTTCCGATAAGCTCATATAAACGTTTTTTGAATTCCGTTGCCGCCGCGCGGGAGAAAGTCAGCATCAAAAGCTGCTCATGCTTAACGTCCTCCAAAAGCAAAAGTTCAGCCAGCTTGTGGACAAGGACACGTGTTTTCCCGCTGCCCGGACCTGCCGCCACAACAATGTATTGGGAAGAACTGTCGTTTATAATTTCAAGCTGTTTCGGGGAAAGCGTGTTAAAAAGCTTATCGTACTTTGCAGGTGTAATATTCCGCTCAATTTCATCAGAACGTTCCCCCGCAAAATATTTATTTATAAACTGCTTGTGATCTATCTGAAAATAATCATTTACGAACTGTAATGCGCTGTCGTAATCCTTTGTCATCAAGTGCGCATATTCGCCAACAATATGTATCTGACGTATCTTCTGCTTGTAAAATTCATTAAGCTGACGGTAGTCGTCCTTTTTATATTGGATTTTATTGTCAAGCTCCAGACGGGTTATCTCAATGCCGCTGTACGACACCAGAAATCCGCCCTCCAACTTCATCGAATCAATTTTTGAAAGATACAGCAAGGCGTTCTCGATATCTTCGTTATTTACTGAAACAACACGGCTGTCCTCGTAAGCATTTTTCAGTTCAAGAATTGAAAAAAGCACGAGGATTTCTTCCTTGTCGGACTTGTCTTCAAGACTTCTGTCAAAAAAATAGCTTACAATAAATTTTGCAATATCGGTGCATTTATTCCGCAGAGATTTTAATTTTTCCAAATCAATTTTCGGTGTAATATTAATTCTGTTTGCCTTAGCGTCCACGGATTTGTCAATGTAGCCTTTGATAGTCCAGTAATAAAAAATCGTCTTTATCCTGTTCACTGTTGAAAATTTTACTCCGCCGTCCAAAGCCTTTTCGTTAAGCTCTTTCAGAAAAATGCTTTGCTCCTCTGCTTCAAGATTACTTAGCAAAAAATCTTCAAGAGCTGTGAATTTATTCAGCACGGCAAGAGATTTATTTTTGGTATCGTTCCTGCGGATATATGCGGTCAAGTCCTTGCTGTCGTCAAGAATACCATCCTCACGCATAACGTTTATGCAGCGTATCACGTCCGCCTTATCAACGCCGAGCTTGTCGGAAATATAATCAATTCTTGATTCAGCCTCATCATTTCCCGCACGCGCAATGCTTCTGCTTGAAATAAGAAAACGAATAATTCTTTTGGCAAGAATTTTTTCACTTTCACCAAGGTTTGGCGAACTGTCGATTATTCCGCCCGCATCTGTCATATTAGGCACTCTTATGCTTGTTGCAAACACCTGCGGGACGTTCTTTCCGCGCTTTATATAGCCTGCATTTTCAAGAGCGAGAACAGCGGTCTTTACCCTTGTGTCAATGTCGGAAACACTGTCGTCCCAACCTGCTTGACGTGCAATCTCCAAAGCAGAACGCCGCATTGTGGGACGTTTTCCCGTCAGGTCTTTTATAGCTTTCCAGACCTGCTGGATTTCGCTTATACTAAGCTTCGTCTGATTTAAAAGTATAAAATGCTTGTCCAAATCGCCGTCGTTGAAAAGCACGTAACATTCAGCCTGAATTGACTGGTCTCGCCCCGCACGTCCCGCTTCCTGAACGTAATTTTCAAGAGAGTCCGAAATATCATAATGAATAACAAGTCCAACATTTGATTTATCCACACCCATTCCGAAAGCGGACGTTGCAACAATGACCTGCACTTCGTCGCGTATGAAAGCGTCTTGATTTTTCTGCTTTTCTGAGGACTCCATTCCACCGTTGAAAGGAAGCGCCTTAAAGCCGTCTCCGCAAAGCTTTCCCGCAATTTCATAGGTACGCTTTGTACGTGAAACATACACTATCGCAGGGCAGTTTTTTTGTTCAATAAGCTCACGCATGGCAGTATATTTTTCTTCGGGAGTTTCCTTAAAAATAACTTCGTACCGCAGATTTGTGCGAGCAGCATTTGTTGTGTACAGATTAAGCTCCAGATCAAGCTTGCGCTTAAAATAATCCTTTATATCGGCAATTACTTTCTGCTTTGCCGTCGCCGTAAAGCAGGATACGGGAATTTTATAGTCAAGCTGTTTTTTCTCCTGCAATTCGCGTATAAAGTCGCCTATATAAAGATAATCCACGCGGAAATCCTGACCCCACGCAGAAAAGCAGTGCGCCTCGTCGATAACAAATCTTGAAATATTTCGAGACAGAAAAAGTCGTTCAATCGTCCGTGAACGCAGGGATTCGGGAGATATATACAAAATAGAAGCGATGCCACTTTCAACGCGTTCTATGGCTTCCGCACGCTCTATTGGACTCAGCAGTCCGTTGATAGTGACTGCGTCGGCGATCCCCTTTTTTTCGAGGTTGTCCACCTGATCCTTCATAAGTGACTGGAGCGGAGAAATTACCACCGTAAGTCCACGGGAAACCTCTCCCGCAATAAGAGCGGGAAGCTGAAAGGTTATTGATTTTCCTCCTCCTGTTGGAAATACTGCAAGCAGAGATTCATTCCGCACAGCGGCTTTGACGGCTTTTTCCTGCAAAGGATTGCCGTCGTATTCACGGAAATTATCATATCCGAAAATGCTTTTGAGACGTTTATGCACGTCAAGTTCCTTGTCGCAGTAATCACAGCCGTTTTCACAAGGGGTACTCCGCAAGAGCCGCATAACATTTTCCACGGCGGGGAAATTTTTATGCACCCAATGCGGAATTATCGAATATTTATCTTTAGTTAAGATAAGTGAAAGACAATATGCAAGCTCAATCGGATAACTTTTTGAAAGCGCATCAATATCACAATTTTCGCATATCTTTCCGTCAAATTTTTCACGTATAAGCTGCACAGTATCGCCTTTCGGGACGCGCTTTATATATTCAAAAAATCCGTAAAATTCCTTTTGCGTATAGAGCAGTCCGCAGAAAATATCTTTAAAAGCTTCGTCCAAATTTTCAAAAGCGTTCACCTCGTCATAAAAAAGCTCCATTGCTTTAAGCGCGTCATTCAAGGGATTGTTAAGCTCGTCGGTACAAAGCTTGTCGTCCTTTAAAAGCGCATGGTACGGTCTTTGAGGAAACAGCAGCGGAGATAAATACAACGTATCCACAACAAATTCCGCGCCTGATTTTTCTGCCGTCTCTGAAATATATTTTAAATCATGAGCAAGGATATTGTGTCCGCAGATAAATTTATTTCCCGAAATAAATTTTGAAAATTCCGCTTCGGAATTTGTGTGTATTTTATCCTGCAAATAATTTACCGCACCGTAGTCCAAAACCTTTTCTGTCCGAGGATCGACTTCTGTATCAATAAATACTATCCTGCTCATATTTTCACTTCCTCAAATATTTTGTATAAAATTATTGTATCATATTTATTGTCAAATTGCAACAATTTTAGTAAATTGTGCAGCTGTTTGAGGGATTTTTTATTGGAGCGTGTTCACGTAAATTTGTTGAAATATAGAAAAAATTGAAAATTTCACAATGTGATTTACAATTTTGAAAGTATACTGACAACGCAGTTCCTATTATAGATATTTTTATCTTATCATTTCAAAAAAAAAAAAAAACGGTTTGTCATACAAATTTGTATACCAAATAACTATTTTTATGTGATATAATTATTGGTGGCGATTTTGGTCGAATCATGTTTCCTGCGAAAACATGAAGTTACACTAATTTTTGGAAGTATTAAAAAGGAGAATGTGAAATGTATTGCAAAAAATGCGGAAGTGAAATTCCCGATGATGTCAAATTCTGCGTTAAGTGCGGAAATCCAACGGCGGGACAAGCTCAAAACGTTCAGGCATCCCCAGGTCAGGGTACGGTCATAGTGCAGACAGGCAGCGGAGCTTTTCAAAAGATAATGCTGGTGCTGATCTGCGCTGTTTTCCTTGTAATAATGTTTATTGCCGTTTCATTTTACATGGATAACAAAAATGAAAAAGAATTGATATACGAACAGAATAAAGCCGCTGCACAGGAACAGAAAAATCAAGCTAAGGCGCAGGAGGAGTATAGGATAAAAATGTCCAATTATGACAGCCACCGCGGCTCGTGGAAGGTTGACCGCGCGCTGATAGACGGTGAGTGGCAGGACTATAACTTCTGGGGAGAAGCTATCGGCGGACTTATGGACTTCAGAAATCTTTATTCCTTCGGCAACGACACGAATTACGGCGCGGCAACTACTATTGAATGCGGCGCAGACAGCATTGACATGAGCAGCATTGGCTATGGAATTTACAGTCTTGACAGCTTTTCATATGAAAGCACAAATTATGAGGGATATATTTACACCAACTATGATCAGGGAATACGCATCAGCTTTTATGACAGAACAGACCCTCCGTCAATGTCGGTATACACATTATCGGGTGACCAATGGTATGAAATATGCACTTGCATAAAAAATTAAAGGAGATGAAGAATATGTTTTGTGCTAACTGCGGTAAAGATATTCCCGAGGGACACGATTTCTGCGGAAACTGCGGCGCGCCTGTGGGACAGATCTTGCCTGTACAAACGGCAGTCCCAGCCGCTGCAAAAAAGGCGGACAACAAATTGTTTATCGTTGCAGTGATCATAGCTGCTGTTATTGTTATAGCTGTTTTGGCGGCATACTTTTCAAAAGAGGGCGGTGATCGTGCAGGATCAAACAAAGCTCCCGTGATTTCCGAGGCGGATATAACGGGAAAGTGGATAAACTATCTTGACGGCAATCCGTCAATTTACGAATTTAACGAGGACGGCACTGTAGGATCTATGAACTGGTCGCTCGTAGGAGATGATATTATAAAAATATCCGGCAGAAAAAAGACTGCGCAATATATAAAGGTCGTTTTCAGTGAAAACAAGGAAAAAATGCTGCTGGTGTACTATGACGAGGGGGGCAGCGATATTGCCGATCATGTTGTCGTATGCCGCAATTGGGAGAACAGATAAAATATATGGAGGTCAAATTATGTTTTGTGAAAAATGCGGAGCTAAAAATAAAGACGACAGCCTTTTCTGCGAAAAATGCGGAAATAAGCTGACGGCTGACGGAGTACCGTCCGGAAAACCGCAATCAGGCGGCACGGCGGTAAAAATAAACACTAAAGCGGTTGCCGCAGTACTTGCTTTGTTGGCGTTGGCGGCGGTGATCTTCGCGGTTATTAACGGCTTTGACAGTGGTGAAAAAGCTGTTGGGGAGGACGTTTTGCAGGAAAGCGACATTATCGGCAAGTGGTACAACGGTGACAAAAGTACGAGAAATATACTTTTATTTAAGGATAACGGAGAGGTGCGCACCTGGACTGAAATGGGCGAATTTTTCAACGATGGCAATGATGAGGGTCTGCTTGGCGGAAAGTGGAAGCTTATCGGCAAAAACGGCATAAAAATTACATATGACACAGATGATACGACCATTGTGGAGCATTATTTCGGCGAAAGCGGACTTGGAGCGGTAAGCGTTTCGGACGACGGTTCCGAGATAAAATTTTTGGTTTACGGCAAGCTTTACGACAGGCTTATACTGGAAAAATATCCTTATACTGATTAATACTAATTTGCTCCTAAAAGCGTAGGTAAAAAATCTGCACAAAAATCATACGTGCAAATTTTTGCTTGATTTTTTACACGCTTTTTAGTCGCAAATTAGTATAACGCCCTAAATGTGTACAAAAATTCAGGCAAAATCTTGCACGGAATTTTTTCTGCACATTTGGAGTGAATTGGTATTATATCGAAAAAATGGAAGAATAATCGGGCGGAGGTGAAAATAAAATGAAAAAAACGGCGGCAATTGCGGTAGCCGTGGCAATCGCTCTTTCAGCAGGCGGATGCGTCGGAAGCAGTGGGACAGGCAATGAATCCGAGCATTATTGTGAATTCTGCGGAGAGTATTTTACATCGGGCGGGTCGGTATCCGCGCTTTATGACGGAGGAGAAGCGGCGTTATGCGAAAAATGCTATGACCGCGTGAAAATGTGTCTGGTGGAAGAATACTATAAGGGTATGTATTAAAGGTCTGAAAATATGTTTAACAGTCAATGATGAATAAACTTTTTTTCCCATTTAAACATATTTTTAAAGATAATTTTATATTGAAAGGAACATGAAAATGAAAAAAATTAAAAGAATCGTTTCTGCTGTACTTGCGACGGCACATATAAAGACGTTGACAACGGAATATTTACTCTTAAAGCGTAATATTTGAAATTTATTTAAAAGCACAAAAATCGGTCGGGAATGTTCCTGACCGTTTTTTTTGAAAAAAAGTTGGATTGTCATACAATTTTGTATACCACAAAGCTTTTTAAATGTGGTATAATAATTATGTGTTGACATTTTTCCGAACATTACCACATTTGTAATGTATTGACAAGGACGTGTTTATTGTGGTATAATTTTACATGGACGGTTATGGGTGCGGCACAATTCCAAAATAAAAAGAGGTAAAAGCAATGATAGAGATCAAGGGCAAGAATTTTTGCGAGAACTGCTTTGAGGAGATAACGGGGGCGGTCTGCCAACATTGCGGTCACAACTCCGAAAAGGTCGGAGCCGACCCTACGCTTCTTGCGCCGGGCAGCGTTCTCCTCGGCAAATATGTTATCGGCAGCGTTATAGGTAAGGGCGGCTTCGGTGTTACATACCTTGCATATGATTCCGCTGCAGATAAAAAGGTGGCTGTAAAGGAGTATTTCCCATACGGACTTGCCATGCGTTCTGCAGGCAATACGACCGTGTCCGTTTCTTCATCGGATAATTTGGAGGCTTTTGAACTTGGTGCGGAAAAATTTTACAACGAAGCCAAGCTTGTTTCAAAATTTAACGGCAATCCAAATATTGTGAACGTGTACGAATTTTTTTACGAAAACGACACCGTGTATCTTGCAATGGAGTATCTTCATGGTCACACCTTAAAGGAACACATACGAGACCGCGGAAATATCGGCGCACCTCAGGCTATGTTCATAGCGCAGAACGTACTTAGCGCTCTTGAAGCGGCGCACGGCGAATCTGTCCTGCACAGAGATATTTCCCCCGACAATATAATTATCTGCGACAACGGCGACGTTAAGCTGATAGACTTCGGCGCGGCAAGACAGGTCGTTGCAGAGCACTCTCAAAGCTTTTCGATAATTTTGAAGCCGGGCTTTGCTCCTCTCGAGCAGTACAATAAAAAGGGAAATCAGGGTCCGTGGTCTGATATTTATTCATTGGGAGCAACGCTTTATTTTGCGCTTACAAGTGACATTCCCGAGGACTCCGCCGCCCGCTTCGATGATGACGATACCTTTAAGGAAAATCTTTTTGAAATAGACCCCGCTCTGTGGAATGTTATCACCAAAGCCACAAAGCTCCGAGCGGAGGACAGATACAGAGACGTCCGCGAAATGAGGGCTGCTTTGGACGAAACAGGCATAAGATCCGAGCCGATAGTCCTTTTTAAAAAGATAAGCTCCGAACAGAAAGCAATTACTCAAACGCCCTCTAAAAATTACAAGCAGCACATCAGCTTTGCTTCCAAGCAAAAAAATACGGGCTTTTTCGGCAGGCACAAGCGCATAATAATTGCGGCGTGCTGTCTGGTCGCTGTTTCGGCAGCGGTGGCAGTACCTCTTTCGCTTAACAGAAATGACCCGAATAATATTAGCGATGTTTATGCACCGGCGACCAATATTTCGGACGTTTCGGCAGCCCCCGAGGTATCGGAAAACGAGGAAAGCGCGTCCTCACAGCGCATTACCGATTCTGAGGAAGATTCCGCCTCGGGCAAGTTTGTATCCGAATACATCTCTCCTACTATTTACGACTATAAATCAAAGGTGCTTTACAATACTCTAAGCGATGATGAAAAAGCGCTTTACGAGATACTATACAGCGGCATAGAAAATGCGGAGTTCAGAATTGCAATTCCACAATATAAGTATATGTACGATCAAACTGTAAACGTATATAATAAAGTGTTGTACGATAATCCGCAAATTTCTTATGTACAGGATTTTACTTTAGAGTATAACACCGACAACTCAAATGAATTTCCCGACGAGCGCGGATACGCCGCAGCGCTTCAGCCTGAATACAGCGATTCCGACAGCTCAAGAATGAATACATTTTTGATAAAAGACCTTTTGGCTCTTTGCGAATTTGACGGTGATATAACAGATAACATATGCAAGCTTCATGATATGGCGGTAAATTGGGGAGACCTTTGTGAAAGAGGTGAATATAAAAACAGCGGCTCTGTATTTCGTGCTCTTTGCAATGTTATTTCAGATGATATAGGTCACGCTCAAATCTTCAACTACTGCGCACAGTCGTTGGGTGTTCCGAGTTATATTGTCGAGGGAACTGTCGACGGCGAGCCGCGCGCCTGGTGCAGAGTAAAGCTTGACGGAGCATGGTATAATGTTGATATATATGCGGACAGGACTATTGAGTCAGCCGTCACAGAGCTTGAAGTGGATAACGGTAAACGCCGCCGTTTCCGCACATTTTTCCTTGTGAACGACGAGTTTATCAAAAAATACGGATATGTTCCGTATGAGGAATACGAGTTTATTTTCGATGAAGAATATGCGGCAAATTCCACTGACAGCAGCTATTATTTTCAAACTCATAAGCAATATGATTTTTATACCGACCCTGACGCCGCATATGAATTTCTGCTTGAAGCGTCCGCAAAAAATTATAACGAAGGTACGGAGAAAACCTCATGCTATGTTCCTCCGATAGAGGCGGACAAGATGTACGGGAAGCTGGACGAGCAATATCTTTCCGACCTTGAAGAAAAATACGGTATAACCCCCGCGGAATATTCCGTAAAATATTATCCCGACGAATTTGTTATCGCCTTGTCATAAAGTGACTTAACAGAAAAACCTCCACAAATTCACTTTGAGGAGGTTTTTGTTTTTTAAAGAGAGCCGTCCCAAATAAAATCTATAGCTTCAAAGTACTCCATATGGTGCTTCACCGCGTAGAATACTCTCGCGTCAACAACGTTGCGGACGTACAGAGGAGCTTTTCCAGCCAGCTTAAGCAGATAGTTGATCCGATCTGTGTCAAGTCCAAGCATTATTGATAGCTGTATAAGGCAGTTACGGGTTGGCGTGCGGGAGCCGTTGAGGAGTAAATAACCGTAATTGCGGTCTATGTTTAACATTCTGATAACGTTCGCCTTAGTCATTTTTTTATCTGAAATATATTGATTCAGCAGCACATGAAGCTCCGGCGGAGCATTATTTTCAATCATTTCCTCATCAAAATTCATTGATTGATTTATTTTCTCCTCAATATCCTTTGTCAGCACAAAAACTTCCCCCTTTGATTTGTTGAGAATAAAAATGCAAATCTGTTTTTGAGTTTATTTATTATATTATATCATATATTGACGAAAAAAGCAATATATTTCATAAAAATACTGTTGTGCTGAAAATTTTGCGGTACTTTAGCTAAAAGCTTATTCTACAAAAAATATTTTTGGGCGGCATGGAAACGTGCGGTTTTATATAATCAAAAAATTAAATTTTAATGCCAATAATTATACAGACAAAATCACTCTTGTCCTCCGTCATTAACCGAAATATGCCCGCATATACATAATACTAATCTCCAATTAAAAGTGTAGATAAAAAATCTGCGCAAAACCACACACATCAAAGCTTTTGCTTGATTTTTTATACACTTTTTAATTGGAGATTAGTATATAGAACTACTGTGTATTGGAGTGAGCATATTGAAAGTCAAAGCAGGTCAGGATATTGAGGAACGCGCGGTCATTCTGGGGCGCTATATCCTCGAACACAAAGCTACTGTTCGTGCCGCTGCTAAACAGTTTGGAATTTCAAAATCTACTGTACATAAAGATATCACCGAAAAGCTTCCCGTGGTCTGCCCGCAGATGTACCCCGCTGTTAAAGAAATACTGGAGATAAACAAGCAGGAGCGGCACATTCGCGGCGGTATGGCTACAAAGCACAAATATGAGGAACAACATCATAAAGACTATTAACATACGAATACAAAAAGTCCGCACATTGCTATGCTGCAATATGCGGACAAATTTTTTGCACTTATTAATTCTGCTTTTCCGAGGCAAGTGTAAGCTTTTCACCGTCATGATCAACCTTAAGCACCGAGTAAGGCTCAATATCACCGCCTATTATGGTGCGGGCTATCATAGTTTCCAGCCGACGTTGGATAAACCGTTTCAGCGGACGAGCTCCGTATATGGGGTCATAGCCCTCCGTGACAATATAATCCTTTGCCGCGTCCGTGACCGCAACATCAAGCTGCCTGCTCTTCAGACGGTTTCGCAAGTCCCCAAGCATAAGGTCGATTATGGGGTAAATCTCCTTTTTGGTCAGCGGCTTGTAGAACACTATCTCATCAAGACGGTTCAGAAATTCGGGACGAAAATGTCCCTTTAAAACGCGGTTCACCTGTTCACGCGCTTCGTCGGAGATAACCCCGTTTTCGTCAATACCGTCCAAAATATAGTCGGAGCCGAGATTGGAGGTCAGAATAATTATGGTGTTCTTGAAATCCACCGTCCTGCCCTGTGAGTCGGTAACACGACCGTCGTCAAGAATTTGCAGAAGAATATTGAAAACATCCGGGTGCGCCTTTTCCACCTCATCGAAAAGAATTACCGCATAGGGCTTGCGGCGTACAGCCTCCGTAAGCTGACCGCCCTCCTCATAACCAACGTATCCCGGAGGTGCTCCGATCAAGCGGCTAACGCTGTGTTTCTCCATGTATTCGGTCATGTCAATTCGGACGATATTGTGTTCATCGTCAAAAAGCGACTGGGCAAGCGCCTTTGCAAGTTCGGTCTTGCCAACGCCTGTGGGTCCCATAAACAGGAACGAACCTATGGGACGGTTTGGGTCTTGTATGCCTGCACGTGAGCGTAGTATCGCCTCGCTGACCTTTTGGACAGCCTCGTCCTGACCGATAACACGCTTGTGAAGAATTTCCTCCAAATTCAGCAGCTTTTCACGCTCTCCCTCCATAAGCTTTGAAACGGGTATGCCAGTCCACCTGCCAACAATTCGGGCTATTTCCTCGTCTGTGACTTTGTCGCGGAGCAGATTGTCCGCCTTTTCCTTTTGTTTTTCGGCAGCGTCCTCCGCTTCCTCCAGTTCCTTTTTCAGCGCGGGCAGCTTGCCGTATTTAAGCTCTGCGGCTTTGTTCAGATCGTGTACTCTCTCTGCGTTGGCAATGTCGGCGTTGGTCTGCTCAATATCCTCACGGAGCTTTTGCAGACGTGAGATCGTCACCTTTTCATTTTCCCAGCGGGCTTTCATTTCGTTGAACTCGGAACGCATTTCCGAAAGCTCTTTTTGGACTTCCGCAAGCTCCTCTGCGGCGAGCTTGCTGTCCTCTTTTTTTAGAGCGGTCTCGGCAATTTCCTGCTGCATTATTTTTCGAGCAAGGTCGTCCATTTCAGCGGGCATGGAGTCCATTTCCGTGCGTATCAGCGCGCAGGCTTCGTCCACAAGGTCGATAGCCTTGTCGGGGAGAAAACGGTCGGAAATATACCTGTTTGAAAGGGTAGCAGCCGTAATTAGCGCGGAATCCTGAATTTTAACGCCGTGGAAAACCTCATACCGTTCTTTCAGTCCGCGAAGTATGGAAATAGTGTCCTCCACCGTAGGTTCGTCCGCCATAACAGGCTGGAAACGACGTTCAAGAGCGGGGTCTTTTTCAATGTATTTTCTGTATTCATTGAGAGTGGTTGCGCCTATGCAGTGCAGCTCGCCGCGGGCAAGCATTGGCTTGAGCAGATTTCCGGCGTCCATTGCGCCGTCTGTCTTGCCTGCGCCAACAATGGTGTGCAGCTCGTCTATGAACAGAATGATACGTCCGTCAGACTTTTTAACTTCGTTAAGGACGGCTTTTAAACGCTCCTCAAACTCTCCGCGGAACTTTGCGCCCGAGATAAGACTGCCCATGTCAAGGCTGAAAAGCTTCCTGTCTTTAAGGTTGTCGGGTACGTCCCCACGCACGATACGCAGTGCAAGACCCTCCACAATAGCGGTTTTACCAACGCCCGGCTCACCGATTATAACAGGGTTGTTTTTGGTTTTTCTGGACAATATGCGGACAACGTTCCGTATCTCCGCGTCACGTCCGATAACGGGATCAAGCTTGTTCTGCTTGGCAAGCTCGACTAAGTCCTGACCGTATTTTTTCAGCACGTCATATGTGTCCTCGGGATTGTCGCTTGTAACGCGCTGATTGCCGCGGACTTCTTTCAGGGCGGCAAGGAACTTGTTCTTATCAAGTGAAAAGCTGCCGAAAAGCTTTTTAAGACGGTCGTTGGCGGTGTCGAAAAGGGCAAGCATTATATGCTCAACGGAAATAAAGTCGTCCCGCATATTTTTTGCGGTCTCCTCGGCTTTGTTAAGCGTCTTGTCAACGTCCTGAGTGATATATACCGTGTTTGCCTCTCTGCCGCTTCCCGTAACTCTCGGAAGAGACGCAACAAGCTTTGTTACCTCGCTTGTCAGGGAGGAAGCGTCCGCACCCATTTTGGTGAAAAGCTGGGGAATAAGACCGCTTTCCTGCTCCAAAAGAGCATAGAGGATATGCTCCTGTTCAACGCTTTGATTTTGATATTCGATAGCTGTACTTTGGGCTGAGTTTATTGCGTCCAGAGATTTTTGAGTAAATTTTTGTGCATTCATATAAATTCACACTCCTTAATATTATTGTAATATTTGTAGAAAATAATAACAATCTTTTGGACTGTTTGTTATTATCGCTATGTTTATGATTTATTTGTTTTGCAATTTCTACAAAATCGGTTTTAAGCACTGTCGTATTTTGCTGAAACTTGCAGAAAAATTCCGAAAATTTTATATTGCCGTATATTTCCTTTTTATTGTATAATTATGGCACTGCAAGAGATAAAAATACGGCAGTACGGAACAAAGAAAAAAATAAGAGAAAGGAACTTAAAAATGAGAATTATCAAAACTTTTGAAGAAGCCAAGGGAAAGCTGCGTTACGAGCTGTTTGCGGAGGAATTTGACGGCAGAACGCATTACGGGATATCTGTGACGTCCGTTATTTTCGGAGAGCCGGAAACAGCGGCGGTCAACGACATTACTTCAGATGCAGGATTTGCCGAGAGGATTTTCGCCATGACAGCGGACAATTTTGTACTTCCCTCAACGCTGTCAGAGGTAATGGAGGAGCTTGTAACAGCAGAGTTTACGGTTTAATGTTTGTATTTGCGCCGTTCGGAAAAAAATTTTTGAACGGCGTTTTTTGTCTTGACAAATCGGAAAAAGTGTTGTATAATAAGGTACTGCCTGTAAACAGGTGCTGACCTTATCAACCAACGTTTGTCGAAGAAAAGGACGTTTGCTATGGAAAAAACTTCTTTTAAAACAATTGCCGAAAATCGCAAGGCGCGGCATGAATATTTTATCCTCGACAGCTACGAGGCAGGCATTGAGCTTGTGGGTACTGAGGTCAAATCCATACGCCGCGGCGGTATTAACTTGAAGGACAGTTGGTGTTCAATTGACGACGGTGAGCTTTGGGTAAAGGGTATGCATATTTCTCCATATGACCACGGCAATATTTTCAACCGCGACCCTATGCGGGTCAGGAAGCTGCTGCTCCACAAAAAGCAGATAATGCAGCTTTTGGGCAAGGTCAAGCAGGAGGGGCTTACGCTGATACCGATATCGGTATATTTCAAGGGTTCTATGGTAAAGGTCCAAGTGGGACTCTGCAAGGGTAAAAAGCTCCATGACAAGCGGGATGATATGGCGGCAAGGGCAGCGCAGCGTGATATTGAACGCGCCGTAAAGGAGCGCAATCACTGACATCAAAAGGAGAATGAGATACAATGGGGCATAAAATCCTTGCCTCATGCTTCTAAATGGGGATGTAAAGGTTTCGACGGGGATTTTGAAACATGATAAGCGAGTAGAGGATTGTGCCATCTCTTAAAACGGCACCGTTTTAAAATTAGACGACAACAATAATTTTGAATTAGCAGCCGCTTAAGCGCTGCTCGTCCTGCCGTTGAGTACCGCGGCTTCGGTTTGGGCGTCGATCAGCGGTGAACGCTTTGCGGAAGTGTCTGCGTCCGCATAGTGTATTGCAGACTACCAAGCATTGTTGGGTGTTTGTTTCCGATAATGCGAGGGAATGTTAATAACAAACTACACTCGTAGAAGTTCATGCGGATAGGTTTTCGGACACGGGTTCGATTCCCGTCATCTCCACCAGCCAAACCCACATACAAATTTGTGGTGCCGCAGGTGTTATGCCTGCGGTCTTTTTCTGTCCTTGATTATAGTATAACTGTATGATGTGTATTTTTTGTGATATTTATATGTATATAATGTAAAAATTAGCACTCTCGATTTAAGAGTGCTAATTTTATTATTTTATGTTTAAGTAGTTGCAGTCCAAGATAAGCACGCGATATGGCTTCCCACCTATTCTATGTTCACGGTCATAGCGTTCAACATTGGTTTTTTGGCTTGTGTTATAGGATTCAATAATTTTATTTGCTTCCAATATATCACGATTAAATGCCCTTTTACTAAGTTTTAGGTGTTCGCCCCGCTCTTTAAGAAATCTTGTAAATTTTTTGTAAAAATCTTTTTTTTGTGAATTATCAAGGTAAATTTCTTTTGCTTGATAGTCTATCCATCCGGTTTCCGAATCAGTTTCCAATTCAATGTCAATTATAGCATTATTTTCTATTTCTGCCTTTAAAAACGCCGAAAATTCAGAAAGAGCTGTTGCATTGTCTATATTTCTATCCGGCGGAGTATTGCACATTTTTATTGCAATATCCTTAAATTCATGAAAATACTTGTCAAAGCTCTCAGATTTTTCTGGCAAGCATTCATCAATGTAATTTTTAAAGCTAATCATAGAGGCAAGTAAGAACGACCAGCGTTTAACTTGTGTAGGGTAGGCTTTCTTAGTTTTTAAAGTTTTTTCCGCCTCTTTGTAAAGATTGTCAAAATATGCGGGTCTGTAGCTTTTGGTTTGCACGTATTCATTAAACAGCGTTTCGCGGTATCTCTCCTGCATTTTGTCTAATAGTTCGGGAAAGTGCTTATCATGCTCTACAGCTTTTTCGCACACGTCATAATTTATAGATGGTTTATAAGTTTGCACAAATTGTTTCCATTCTTTGGTATGATAGCAACCGTCATACTTCTTACAATTTTCGTAAATATTTTCAAAGTCATTATATCGCAATTTCAATATTAACTTTTCCACTTCATTTATATAATCTTTATTTAAGTGGTCTATATTAAGCATTTCTTGGATAAAATGGTCTCTATATCCGTGCATTACTGAATTTTCATAAAATTCGGCATCAATTTTTTCTAATATTTCTTTTTTGTATTTTTTGTCCATTTCAGTAACTTCATCGCTTAATATTTTTTCAATATATTTAATATAGTCATTTATTAAATTTTTAAATTCAAATTTAGGATTTGGATTGAGTATAGGTGAGTTGTCATTTGGCAATAACTCTGTTGTATATAAATCTGTTGGTGAAGAAATATTAATAAAAGATTGAGCATCTGCGTTTATATTAAAATATATAAATGAGATTGGCAATCCGAGATTATGTTGTATTTTAGATTGACTTACATTTGTAGGCGTGCTTTTGGATTTTTTATGTGATGAATCGCACAGTAAAACAGAAATATCTTTGATATTAAATTTGGCGCTGCTTAAATGAAACGGATCGGGTACGCGCGGAAATACAAATTTTTTATCAGCTTCTGTGGGAAATGGATTTTTCAAATTCAAAATGTTACTGTCAAAAAAATTTTTGTTGAAGTATGACATATATTCTTTTATATTGTAATTTTTACTGCAATTGTCAGTACCTTTTATATGTAAGGCAAAATTCTTTTTAGAGACTTTAACTGCGGAAGCAAACTGATTAAACAACGATTTGCATTTTGAAAAAAGCATATAGGCAAATATAGGTAATGAAAAATCATGATTTGTTGCATCAAAATATTTACAAAGCACCTTATATTCATCGCTTATTTTATTATCAATATTAACAAAGTATCTATATATGTAAATATTGAAATATTGTTGCCACCCAAAATTTTTATGAATAATATGCAACGTATTCATATTGTTGACCATTACGTTATTATCGACAAAATTAGGTAGATTATATTTTAAATCTAAGTTTTTTATTTTATACGAATCTAATGATCTATATTTCTTTCGATTTTTTTTAGTGTCTAATACCCAAAAACACTTAAACGCTCGTGATTGAGCATTTTCGCGAAAAAGATACTTTATATAATATTTTTTTCCCATATCGGTGGAATCAATAAGATACACCGGATTTTCATTACAAATTCTTCCTGCTTCTAATCGCCTTTTCACAACACGATCTATTTCCTTAAATTTCTTTGCGGTTAGTCCTTTTTCGACTTTCAAAATTTTCATATTCTGCAATCTCCTTAACTACTAAAACAGTCTATAACTTCCAATATTTAGTGTAACATATTCAGTCAAGTTTGTCAAGTTTTTATAAAAATAAAAAAATTTTTGTTGCACATACAGTAGGCATACAGGAATATAATAGAAAAATACACGCATTTCAACAATTATGCCGACCGAAACAACCGCCATACCCTCCAAGTGATTGTACGGATATGGCGGTTCTTTTCTATACTGTATAAAATTCACGGTCGGCTCAGCCAATCGGATACTAAGCTATTTTGAATATATATTATTTTAATACAACAATAACAGGGGTGTAAAAATAATATATAGGAGGCAGTGTTATGAACACTCTATCTTACACAATAACAAGAGAAGATTTAAACCGCGGAAATTATAATGTATGTAAATCCGCGGAAAACGAAACCGCGTTAAGCCGCTGTGAGCTGCTTATGACGGTAATATTCAACATTTTAAGCGCAAAGGAGGAAGTTACCCATGAAACGAATTGACAAAATCTTGGCTTCGGGAAACATTCCTACAGCGGCAATTTACGCAAGGTTTTCAAGCGATAATCAGCGTGAGGAAAGCATAGATGCGCAGCTAAGAGCTTGCCGCGAATATGCAGACCGCAACCATATTAAAATTGTCAGTGAATACATAGACCGTGCAAAATCAGCGACAACCTCAGAAAACCGCTCGGGCTTCCTTGCTATGATAGGCGATGCTGACAAGTTTGATTTCGTTCTGGTACATAAGCTTGACCGCTTTGCACGAAACCGTTCCGACAGTATAGGCTACCGTATGGAGCTTAAACGTCACAATACAACACTTATCAGCGTGATAGAAAATCTTGACGAGGATAATCCCGAAAGCATTATCCTTGAAAGCGTCCTTGAGGGCATGAATGAGTACTATTCCAGAAACCTTGCCCGCGAAGTCCGCAAGGGACTCAACGAGAATGCTTTGAAGTGTCAGCACAACGGCGGGAAACCGCCGCTTGGATACAGAGTTGACCCACAAACAAAATTGCTGGAAATAGATAATGAAGAAGCTCTTGCTGTCAGGTTCATTTTTCAAAGCGTACTTGACGGCAAGGGCTATTCTCATATTATCAAGCAGCTTAACGAAAACGGTATGAAAACCAAACTGGGCAAGCCGTTCGGCAAAAATTCTCTGCACGATATTCTCAGAAATGAAAAATACTGCGGAGTGTACATTTATAACCGCGCTCAGGCTAAAACCGACAATAAGCGGAATAACCACAAAAGCAAGCCTGCCGAGGATATTATCCGCATTGAAAACGGTGTCCCCGCGATAATAAGCAAGGAAACCTTTGATAAGGTACAGGAAATAATGAACAGCCGTTCAAATAAAACGCCCACTTCGGCGGCTAAAGAGGTTTATCTGCTTTCGGGCAAAATTTATTGCGGTGAGTGCGGTGCGGTATACTGCGGAAATCGCCACAACTGCGGCAGGAGCAAAACCACTATGGTTACATACCGCTGCAACAACCGCACAACAAAAACCAACATAATCTGCAAAAACAAAGAAGTCAATAAAAAATACGTTGAAGCCTTTGTGCTGAAAGTACTGTCAGACATAATTTTCGACGAGAAATATGTTCCCAACATTATAAAAGATTACAACACATTTACGTTGAACAATTCTTCCGATATGACGGAGAGCGCCGCTGTTATGAAAAAGGAAATTTCGAGGCTGAACGGAAGAATTTCAAACCTCACCAATGTCATTGCCGAGACTGGTAACGCCTCGCTTGTGACTGCTCTTTCTAAGCTTGAAAACGAGCGTGATAATCTTGCTGATAAGCTTGAAACTCTCAAGGGAAAAATGAAAGCCGTAAAAATCCCCGACGAGGAGATAAACGCGGCGTTCGTAAAAGCAAAGACTATGTTCCAATCGGGAACTTTGGCGGAAACGCGTCAGCTTATAAATCTCTACGTCGAAAAAATCATTGTGTATACGGACAGAATTGATTTAAGGGTAAACCCAATAAATTTTATGTCAAATATTTTGTCGGCAGGAGATAACGCACAGTTAAGCAAGATTCCCGCTGAAAGCTTTGCAGAGGATAAAAGCATAACTCGCAAAAGTCTTAATATGGGAAAAAATGAACCTAATCCGTCAAGGTAATTTCTTTGGCGGATTTTCCCTATATAGGATATATAATATTTAGTACGTTATTTTACTATCAATTTATACATCAAAATTCATCTGAACTCCGTAGATTGATAGGTATCTGATATAAAAATATGAATGCACTTAAATATTAATATTTCTATAACATAGTTATTAATAAAATTGTTGTAAAATGCGATAAATAATTAATCGTTATGAAAAACTATTTTAGCTTGCAACATATTTGTAAAAATTATGAGAGGAATGATTTCTATGCAGGAATATGCAATTACAGAAGATTGGTTTGGAATACATACATTTGAATTAAAAATTCCATTCGCAAAGAAAAAAGAAATGAACGTTATTTTCAAACGCATACATACAGAATCCACAAATAATTTTTATTATAAAGGCGACTGTGAAGTTGTACATACAAAATATCCTTGTTTGCGGATATATCTCAATCAGAAAAAACATATGCGGTATATTCGAGTGGTTGTTACAGCAAATAAGGTTCTTCACCCAGAAGCCGATCATCTGTCAATACTGAATGAGAATGATGATGTTGATTTACTTGGTATGAAGTTAGACGATATGCTTACAGACATATTCGGTGATGAGTACGGTCTTAATAGGTTTAATCTTACGAGAATTGACTGCTGCGTAAATGTTATGCTGTCAAAGGATTTTTCGGCGGAACGTTATGTAAAACTAATTTCCCGATCAGTGAACTGTAAAGCTGATATGCTCGAAGAATTTGACGGAAATGATGAATTAAGTAAAAATCGCCAAAAACACAGCTTTCGCGTCAGGACAAGTTTCGGAGCGTTTACTGCATACGACAAATATTTTCAACTTGAAGATATAAATGCGGATTTTGATGCTGTTTCCGACGCATTGCTAAGGATTGAGCTTGAATTTAACAGGCAGCATATACATAATACAATTAAAAATTGCGGTACAGAAATACACAATAATACCGAAGCACTGGCATTTTACCTACGTAATAGCCGCAAATACTTTGAGGATTTCATTTCTTCAGTATTTCATAATGGCAGGTACTGTACCGTTAAGAAAATGCTTGATATTGTTGAAAATTCCGATTTAAGAAAGTGTGAAAAGAAGCACGCCTACAAGCATATTAAATCTCAATGCTATGCGGAGCATTACTGCAATGCCGCTCAAAAATCAAAGGAAAAGCTGAAATCCGAAATAGCGTTCTATAATATGCTTGAAAATTTTGAGTATCTGAATATGTCACCTATATCGTTATCTTACAGAGACAAGCACGGCGATGACAGCGTTCCGAGTTTGTATGAGTTGCTTGGATTTGAGGGGTCTAAATTATAAACTGTGTAAATGCATTTTCTAAGATAAAAATGTCAAGACTAAAAAAGCAGTCAAAGAAGATGGCAACGCTGAGGAGCGACCCGACGCAGACTGCGGAATATTACGGCGAAGAGCAGCGGTATAATATGCCGCTGTTTTTCTTCGTCGGGTATTTCCAAGCGGATAAACCTCGGGAGCACGAGGGCAGAGCCCTCGTCAGCCGTCAAGCTGCCAATTCAGGCTGCCAGTCTGTCCTCAAAAAAAATAGCAAACTGAGAATAAGCAAGACCCCAGCCACGGACAGGCATTGTCCACTTTTTTGAAATTTCCTGTACGCTCATATAAACCACCTTGCGTATTGAATCGTCTGTTGGAAAGATCGCCTTTGACTTTGTAAATTTTCTTACCATTCGATGATAAGCTTCAACAGTATTCGTCGTATATATTATCTTCCTTATCTCCTGTGGATATTCAAAAAATGCAGTAAGCTCCGCCCAATTTTTGTCCCATGATTTTAAAATATTGGGGTACTTATTATCCCACTTTTCACGGAATTCCTCTTTCGCAAATTCTGCGTCGTCAAGATTAACAGCACCGTAAATTTTCTTCAAATCAGCACATACAGCTTTACGGTCTTTATAGGGTACAAATTTGCAGGAATTTCTGATTTGGTGTACTATGCAAAGCTGATTTTTTGTCTTAGGAAATACTGCATTTATTGCCTCACAAAGTCCCGTTAAATTATCGTGGCAGGCTATTAAAATGTCGGTAACACCGCGGTTTCTGAGGTCTGCGCATATACTCGCATAGAAGCTTGCGGACTCATTTTCCGATATCCACATTCCCAAAATTTCTTTCTGTCCCTCCATATTTATCCCGAGTACAGAGTACACACATTTTGTAATAATTCTATTGTCTTTTCTAGAGTTAAAAACAATTCCGTCAAAGAAAATTACGGGATAAATTTTGTCCAGCGGACGGTTCTGCCACTCGTTTACTTCAGGCAAAATTCTGTCCGTTATTTTCGAGATCATACCCTGTGAAATGTCCGAGCCGTAAATATCACGAAGCGTATCTTCAATATCACGCTGGGACATTCCTTTTGCGTACATTGTCATAATTTTTTGCTCAATTTCATCGGTACGGGTCTGTCTTTTTTCAATCACTTTCGGCTCAAATTCACCGTTTCTGTCACGGGGGACGGCTATTTCGCAGTCCCCATAATCACTGGAAATTGTTTTCTTTCCGTAACCGTTCCTGCTGTTTCCCGAGTTGTTTCCTTCTACAGAATTTTTCTCGTAACCAAGGTGCTCGTCCATTTCAACTTCAAGCATCTATTCGATAGTTCCCGCGAATAATTTTTTCAGTTTCGCCTGAATATCTCCCGTACTTTTACAGTCCACCATCAGAAGCTTTACGAGCTCCATTTCTCTTTCGTCTAAACCATGTGTTCTTGTTTTCATACCAATTTTCCTCCATATATTTTATTTATGGTTATTATTGGCATTTACACGGCTATTTATTCAGACTCGATTTGAGTGCAAAAAGGAGCCTATCGCATAATACGATAGGCTCCATAATGGTGCTGAAAGTAAATTTTCATAAAAACAATTATTATTTATACAAAATTTAGTTTAAATACTTCTTTTTCCAATTTTTCTTAAATTGATAGCTTCCCTCGGATAAATCAGTATAGTCTAAATCTGTGTGCATATTACCAAGTTTATCAACAACCATTGTCATGTTTGTCCAAAGTTCTGTCTCCTTACTGCGTTCTTTAGATACAAGCCTATCAATTTTCTTAAATGATTCATCTAATGCCTCGTCTGAAATCCCAGATATATCGTAGCATTTTACATATTCGCCTATGCTTTTTATATAAAACGAAAACGAATATGATGCATTTCCATATTCCAAATATACAATCAGCTTTTCCCAGTTAGGCGCTAAATATTTGTTGAGTTCATCATAAATACTTTGGTATATTTTTTCATCAATCATATAATTTTACTCACTTTCATTTTTGAATTTGATTACATCTTTGTCACCATCAATGCTGTATGAGACTTTAAATTCAGATGGTCTTGTAGATTCACCTTCATAAATAGGTTCAATCTTAAGTTTTACATCTGCTCCATCTTTCAAGGCATTGGCAAGGTCACTTTCAAGTTTTTTAAAATCTCCTTGATTCAACTTGGAATCCATTGGAACCAAATTCTCAAGTCTATCACTACCACCAAACTGATGTCCTATAAGATGACCTCTGTCATCACTTGCTTTATATTCTTGCCCATCTTTATTTCGCACACTCTCCATGTTGCGAGCATATTCAAAATCACATAGTCTCAATGTGCCCTCGGCAGACATTACACGTCCTTTTTCGTCCGTTGTGTATTTGTAACCATTTATTTCAAATGTTGCATTAGGCAAAAGATTATCACCCTCCCTATATTTCGTTCCATTGTCATCATAGTATTCCTTAACTTCTTTTGCCAAAGGTGCATCATAATTTGTTTCCGTTGATTTTTCAGTCCTATTATCCAACTGCTTTGCCAAAGGACAGTCTTCAAATTTTTTGCTTTCAACCTCTGTGACATCCTTAGGCTTATTTATTTCGTTCATAGCAGAGTACCACCTTCCATGACATAATCAAACCAACGTCTGTATAGCTTTTGGCGAGTTTCCGATTCGTCAGATTGAACGCTCATATCCTTCATAAAGCATTGACTAACGGTTAATATTACCTCATTTGTTGCTTCGGGAATGTTTTGCAGAACAATATTTTTTAGTTCGTTAGTAAGCTCCGTATTATCATTTGATGATAATACGCAATTTTCAACTTTCATTCTAACTCCAAGTATATCGGTTATTTTATTTGACAGCTTTTTGAAATTAGAATCCTCCCACAAATCAATACAACCATTTTGACGGTATTCGGTTATTAATTCTTCAACAAAGCTTTCATTTCGTACAGATAAGCTTAATTTATTCAAGTCTTGTTCTATTTCATCAATGTCAAAATACAGCTTTTCATCAATACGTCCTTGTATCATGAAATTTACCAACTGATTTTTGAGTTTGGCAATATCTATAAAACTATTATGCTCTTCAAAAGCATAAACCTGTTCTGAAATATCGCATTTGTTGATCTGAACAAGGATAGGCTCAACCCAATCATTTTGATATACTGCCGCTACACCCTTTTTCAGTTTAGCAAGTTCGGATATTTGATCGTCGTTTAGTCCGGCAGCATAACCGACCAACTCGCGGTCATTTTTTTCTGGCAGTCTCAAAACAATTTTTGTATTGGTATTTCTAATTACAGACATATCCAACAGTCCAGGAGATTGATCTGCAATGATAAAACCCTCTCCGTATGTTCTCATTTCAGAAATAGAATTTGACAGTAATTCCACTGACTTTCCAAGCAAATTTGAACTCTCGTCAGATTGTTCAGTTGATGTTCGTCTTAAAAGATTATGTGCTTCTTCAAGCACTGTGATATGCCTAAGGGGACTGTTTATTCTTCCCGAATCCATTCGATATTCATTCAGCTTCATCACAAGCAAGCCCATAATAAGAGATTTTGTTTCAACTGAACCAACTCGGCTTAAATCAATAATTACGCTTTTGTCAAACAAATCCTCATTTTTTTTATCGTCACTGCAAAAGATCTGACCATTAAGCCCAGTCGTTAACGATCTTACTCTTGTCATTAACGCTCCAGTGTAATCTCCCTTGCTGTCAGCAGAATATGAAGACTCACTTATAACAGTTTCTATCTGTTCCAATACATCTGTGAAATTCGGGAATTTATCTCCCCTTGTATTTTCAGATGTATTAAGATTCCACCCCGCCGAAACATATGCTTTTTCTACAGCCTCTTTTAGAATAGCAGGCATCGCTGCATACATAGGCCAGCATACATTAAATATTTCAACCAATCTGTCTAAATGTTCCAGAACATGGACGCCACTGGGAAAACTGAAAGGATTGATTTTTAATAAATTTGAAACTTTAGGGTTAGTTCCGTATATACTGACATCAGCAAATCTACCGAATATGTTTTTATATTCTCCCTTTGCAGGTTCTATTACAAGAAACGGTATTCCGTACAAATTGCGGAGCTGATTAAGTATTTCATAAACTGCATTGCTTTTGCCTGCTCCAGTAGAACCTGTAATAAAAGTATGCATAGTTAATGAATTACAGTCAAGATTAACTTCTGTTTCGGTTGGTCTGCCCATACCAAAAACGTATCCCAACTGAAAATCCTTTTCTTTTCCTATTGAACTGTATTTTACTACTTCTTTTCCAAAGTCAGCGTGTTCAATAACGGGGAATCCACATACCGATCTTCTTGGAAAGCCCATATGAATCGCAAGCTCATTGCTGCTAACCAATGATGATGCTGTAACAGGTATAGACGAATTATTTGACGAATATTCAAAAACAGGGTGAATAAAATTAGTAATATATTCTCTTAATAATGAGATTTGTTTAGTCTTTTGCTTTCCCCAAAAATTCACAGCGGAAGTTTCAACGCCTGAATTTTCACCTTTCATTAGAGCTTTGTATGTACCGGCAGCCATTTCGGCAGTTTCCTGAGTATCCGAAAGAATATATGCTGCACATTCCCACATACCAAGACTTTCACACTCGTCAATTCGTTTAAGCTGATGCTCTATTTTTTCCATGGTATCGATCAGATTTTTATTTTGCAGAGTCAATTGCATATTGTTTGATGTTCCAGAAGTGTTTCCTTGCGTTCTTGTCGCTGTATCGGAAATGCTTTCATTTGTACCAAACGATTCTCCAGAGGTTTTGCTTATACTTACAGTATCACTTTCTGTTTTACTTGTAGTATCACTTTTTGATGTACCTTTTGAATCCGTATATGTTTTGATCGGTATGCTGTTTATGCCGGCAGACAGTCCGCCGGCAACAAAGAGACTTAATCCTCCTGTAGGTGCAGCTAAAGCAATACCTGCAACGCTTGCTGCCGCAGAACCTAAAGCCTTAGCCGCAGTCACAAGACCGCTTTGTTTTGCAATTGAATGACTTTCAGAAGTTCCTTCGGTGTGGCTTTCGGACGTTCCGCTTGTATGGCTTTCTCCATTTGTAACAGATGAATTTTTAGAATATGATGTACCCGTAGTTGTGCCATGTGATAGAGCATCAGATATGCTTATGGCTGTATTTGTACCGTATGAGAGCTGCATATTTGAATATGGTGAAAGCTGAGTATAGACTGTCTCATAAGCTTTTTTGGTTTCTTCAAGCTGATCGCTCGGCGTGCTTTTAGCTAATATAATTACTGTATATTTCTGACCCTGCATAGCTATTGCTAATTTTTCCAATCCCTGAATAAAGGTTTCGTTATTTTTAAATTCATCATCTTTATTTTGGGCAACACAGGATACAGATGCTATATTTTTTGAAGATATTTTCGATAGGAAAGCTTCCGCGTCCGGATCTAACAAATCCTCTGTTTTTACACCTGGAAACTGTCCGCAAAGTGCATTTCTCAACGTATTCTTTAACGATTTTGTGGTTCTTTTGCTGTCAAGAGAACGAACGCCCATATAAAAATTTGTTTTCTGTCCATCGCTGTCAGCTATTATGAAAACACCGCAGTTGAGGTTCTGAACAGAATTGAAAACCGAAGCAAACTTATACGTTGAGTATTCGTCCTTCTGATAAACCATTTCAGTAATCTTAAAAATTCTTATATCGCTTATTTTTTTCAGATCGTCTTCTAAAGGGACTATTTCTAAGTCAGAAAGTTTATGCAAATATTTTTTCAGAACAATATCGTCAACTAATCGGCTTGCTGACATCAAATTGCTGTACAGCTTTTCAGCCGTAGGCTGAGCAGATTGCTTTTCAGAAACAACCGCCGAAGCGGCTTTTTCAGGAAGAGAATTGTTTTCTCTTCCCAAAATCAATGTATCCGACATAGTAATTACTTCCTTTCATCAATAGTACAATATGCCACGATTGCGCCTGCCGCCGCGCCGCCTACAGCTCCGACAACAGCACCTGCAGCAGCCGACGAGGCAACAGCGGCTCCGACTGCACAGCAAACAACTCCGCCGATAACAGCACCGGCAGCAATTTTGGCTTCTCTGTAATTTCCGTTAGCTTGGTCGCGTTCCTTCTGCGCTTGATAATCGCTTTTTCCGGCTCTGTCTGATGATCTTTTGTGAGCGGAAGTATTTGAACTTTTCTCGGTAACAGGTCTTAATTTACGTACGACTTTCATCAGGTGCTCTACTCTTTCGTGCGAAAAATTGCCTACTACCTGAACCATTATTTTATCCATATAAGCATCGTCCCATAATTCGGAGTTTTCTTCAAATGGTCTTCCATCATGTACATCATATAAGTCTTCCACAGATGATGCTGTCTTTTCCAGCTCTTTAAATTCCTTGAATGTTGGATCAACCAACAAACTGTCCTTTAACATTATTCGAAGTTTTCTAACTTCTTTTTTTGCTACCGCTTCATAAAAAACATTTGATGATTCCATTATAAATACCTCCATTGTTAAATTTCGAGAATGGATTCAACTTCGCTTTTAATTTCTTCAAGCCATTTTAATCTACTCTCGGTTTCCTTAATTCTTGCTTCTGCCTTATCTTTATCCGTAGCATAACTTTTAAGTTCATCAAGTTTGTCTTTAAGCAATTTATCTAATCTTTTAAACTCATTGTTAAATGCTTCAGATATTTTCTTTGACTGTTTCAATGCATATTTGACTGCATTGTCACCGTTTTCATAAATGACATCTTGGATAGGCTGCAAAAATGCCTTTGCCATAGTGCCTGCGTCTACGAACTCAACTTCCTTATATGTTGTCCTGTAATATCCTTTTTCCTGAAACCAAGTCCACGGTTTATACCATTTTTTGTCCGTATTCTTTACCCATTCTTTTCCGTCCTCAACTTCTTTAGTACGAATAAATTTGTTTAAGGAAATATTATCGGAAGATAAAACTGTGCCACTCATAAGGCTAAGAGGGTCAATTGAAATTCCAGCCAACGCACTTGTATCAATTTTGTCCGTCAAAGACGATAATTTTTCACGATAGTTCTGGAGCAATGTATTGCTTACATTAACAAGATTTTCTCTTATCAGTTCGTCTAATTCCTCTTGAAAATCAGGTTCAAGTTTTTTTGCAAATTTTTCTAGCCTTTGAAGTTCGTCCTCTGCGTCATCCCTATCCAACTCCTCACCTTTTAATTTATCTATCTTCTTCCTTATCTTAGCTTGCAATTTTTCTATAATTTTATCAGCTACCTCACGTGCTTCGTCATTTACTTTAACAACGGCATCATCAACAACATCACTGAATTTTTTAGCTTCTTTTGCATTATCAATATTATCTTGAATAATATTGATTTGCTCCACAATCTGTTTGGCTTTATCCTGATTGCTTGCAAGCTCATTTTTGGTTTTTTCAATAGAGTTTGTTTCATCAAGCTTGTGTATAAATGTGTCAACAATATTTTTTATTTTTGCCGTTTTTGCATATTTTTGGACATACTGCCTGATTGCCGCCTCAACAGATACGATTCCGGTATGGATTAAAGCTTGCTCCTCCACATTTCCGGAACTTATTGCCTCACTTAACTGATCATTGATTTTATTTTTTTCACTCAAAGGCAGCGAAGCGTAATTCTCAAAATGTAGATTTTCATTGCGGTTAAGTTTCTTTACTTTCACTTCTGTTTCGTCTATAGTATCCACGTCCACTTCTGCTCCATTTCTGATCATACGTATATTTAAAGCAGGCAATGCAGCGGCAGGAAACAAATTAGGATTATTTATGTGCTTGCGTTTAAGATATGCACGAACCCTGTCAAGCGTAGACTCTGTATCTCCATCGTCCTTATTTCTGCTATCCATCTTATTTACAACAAAAATAAACCTGTCCTTTGACTGCTTTCCTCCGACAGACATGCTTTCAGCAACACGATCAAGTAATGTATTGTCATCATCAGAACCAAATGTGCCCTCCATGATATAAAGCACTAATGATTTTGACGATTTCCCTAAAAATTTACTTTGAACTTTTCCATGTTCAGGATCTCTTGAATTATTCGGACCAGGAGTGTCGATCAAAACAAGCGATACATCGTCAGCCGTAACAAAAGGAATATCGCCGGTTACTCTTATTTCCGATACATTCTTGTCAGAATTCAACCTGTCCATTGTCTGATAAGTCAGTTCCTCATAAGTTTCAATTGTGCGTCCTTCCTTATTGCGTACCTCTGCCTGCCAATTAGGTGAGTCGTTGTCCTTGATTCTTGTTATAATTGCCGTACAAGCCTCCTGCTTTGACGGCATCAATTTAGTTTGCAGCATGGAATTGATAAGCGTTGATTTTCCTGCGCTCATAGTTGCAACAACACATACTTCAAAGTCATTGCTTTTGGCTTGATTGAAGGAATTAACAATATCGTCAGCCCTAAGCTCATCAAACGGTCCTTTTTGAATTTTCTCAAAAACCTTGTCTATTAATGCCTCTTTGTCAGATGTTTCCTTTGCCGGTCTTCGGTCAAGCTTTATACTGAGTTGATTATTTTCTTCGCAGGCTTTTGTAAATACTTCCGCTAAATCATCATAGTCCAACAGTGTTCCGTGGAAAAGTATTTCAAAGTCATTGTCATTATATTCGTCAATAAGAAGCTGCGGCAGATCTTCTACCCATTCCTGCAATCTTAATCCGTTAGCACTTCTTTCACCAAGCGTGCTGTTATCTGCAAGCTTCTTCCCGTCAACTGTAATGGTTGTCTCTATCATGTAGGGATTGTACTTAATGAATACCTTTTTCATATTGAACCTCCATATATTTTTTTCTCTAAATAATAAACTCCGCTTTTCTTTAATAATGCCTCAAAAGAATATTCATCTTCTGCAACAGCTTCGTTGTAAAATCTTGACAAGTTGTATTCGGGAGTGCTGAATTTCCTTTTATACAACTCATATTCGTCCTGTTCGTCTTCTGATAAAGAAGTATCAGAAGCATTTTTTTTAATAAGGTACGCAAAATATGCTGAAATAGGGAATATTGACGGATTTTCAAAACCGACATTTTTCAAATCTGTTTTTACTCCCTCAATACTTAATTCAATACTATCATCTGAACGTCTGAAATCGTCTAATTTATTCATAACAAACAACAGTTTTTCATTGGGTACATTTTTAGCTATCCATTTTAAGTATGCTATTTCTTCATCTGTACCCAACTTATTAGCATTAAATATGTATAATACCGTATTATATTTTTCTGAATTTATACTTTTTTTAGCAATTTTTCCATGCTCTCTTGAAAGAGCTGAATTAACACCCGGTGTATCTATAAGACAAATACGTTTTTGAAAATCGGCTGCGCTTTGAAAAGGCGTAGCAACTGACACAGGCATATCCCATTTAAAACTCTTAATATCTTTATCATCGGCTGAATAACTAAGCGTATTTGAATTAAAATGTATTCGTCCGTCATCAAATGCTTTATTATAGAAATAACAAATATTACCGGTACATACCTCTTGAGAAGTCCGGGCAATATTTCTGCCTGTCAGCGCATTAATAAGTGTAGATTTTCCTGCACTCATATTGGCAGTAATAATTATTTTTTGTTCTTTTTGAGAAGCAAATGATGAATTTGCCCAATATTGCTCTATCAGATTTTTTATCTGTAAAAACCGAGGAGGAATATCTGTTTCGCTTTGCCTTAAAATTGTCAATAGCTTCTCAATTAGTTTTTGCTGTTTGGCAGAAACAGAATTTTTTATCAACTCCGCAAGGGTTTCAATAAATTGATAATCATTTACTATTAAAGCAATATCGCAAATTAACCAAAACTTATATTTGTTCCTCCACGGTTGAAATTTGCAGACCACAATTGAATTTATACATAATTTATCGTCCAAGACCTCGTTACTGTCACCCATTAAAAATTGCTTATAAAGCTCAATGCGACAATTCATGTGCTCTGACGTTTTTATTTGTTTTATTAAATATTTTAATGCGTAATAATACTGCATTTTGGTCTTTCTCTTCATATATATCGCAGGATGATTTTCAAACGATACCGAAGAAATAAAATTCTGATCTTCAACCATGTGCTTCAGCCTTCCTATATAATTACTGTTATCATATCCCCCTGACTCCTAACCCACATATCCACCCCGTCACCGAAAACCTCCGCAGTAATAACATACCCTTCGTCGTTTTTCTCAATTATCTTTGCCGTAGGCAGCCTGTCCAGTATAGCCTCGGGATTTATGCCCTTATACAAAAACTTGATACGTCTAAGCTTTCCTCCATACATAAACTGTATCCTCTTGCGGAACTCGCCCTCCTCAAACCTGTCTCTGTAAGGTATGTCAAAGTGCCTGTCCAACACCTCAAAGCTTTGTATCCTGTCAATGCGATAAATCGTCGGGAAAATATCATCGGGATTTTTAAACTCGGCTTCCTTGTCGATGTTCTCAATAAATGCCGTAAGGTAAAAATAAAACTCCGAAAACATTATTCCAACAGGCTGAACAATACGCTCAACTGTCGTACCGTCCTGCTTTGTGTATTGGATTTTCATACACAAATGCTGCTGTACCGCCTCGCCAATATCCCACATATTATTTACAAATTTTTTGTGGTGATTAAGCTCCGTATAGTGGTACAGCTCATTTGAAATCAAATCATTTACCCTGCGCTTATTTTTCGGCGGGACGCAGCAGGTCAGGAGCTTATTTATTATCGGCGTCATTTCGTCCTTTGTGAAAGCTCGGCTCTCCAACAAAATCTTGCAGACCGCCAGAACCTCACTATTGGTTAGGGCAGTCATATCGCTGCTTACAAGATGATAACCGTTCAAATGCTTGTCATAAACAAGCTCCTTGCCGCTTTCGCCTAAGTCTGCGTTATCCGCAAAAAAGCAACGAAGATCGTCAATATCCCGTTGAATAGAACGAGGGTCAACATCAAAATATTTGGCTTCCTCATATTTGTTGATAACCTCTCCGTTCATAAGCTTAGTGTAAATCACAAGGACACGGTTAAACTTAAATCCCGAACTCAGTCTATCATTTTGCACAAAATTCAGCTCCCTTAATAATATAATTATACAACAAATTTACTTATTATTCAATGAATTTATACATATTTCTACATTTATTTTAAAATTTAAAAGTATCATTTGTATAAAATTTACATAAAATAATCATTTGTTATTTATATTATAGCACACAAGTTAGACATTCACTGTCATTTTGCGCAATTATCCGACATTTTTTTCATAAATTTATTTTATTATATCATATCTCCCGAAATATGTCAATATAGTAAATATTTTATATGCTAATAAAAAGCGTTGTATAAATTGCAAATACGGTATAAAGTTATACTATATGGGTATGAAGGAAGTGTACAATTGAGCTTTAAAAGAGATAAAATTTCATATGCAGTGGGGCAGAGAATAAAAAAATTCCGTACCGAACGAAAAATAAGTCAGGAAGAACTTGCGTTGTCTTCGGGAATTTATCCTGCATATTTGGGAAGATTGGAGCGGGGAGAACGCTGCCCTACAGTTGAAACTGTCTATAAAATATGTGACGGTCTGAAAATTTCTATGTCCGATTTGCTTGATTTTGACGTTGACGTAAAGCCTACTTCAGAGGAAGCAAGACATAGAATAGAAAAAGCAATGAGCGGCTTGTCCGACGAGGAAGCCATACGCATTGCCGAGATTGTTGAAAATGTTGTTAAATTTAAAACGGACGAAAAGTATTAGTTTTTTGGCTTCTTATTGAACAACACAGCCGCGCCGTCGAGACATTTACCTATGGCGCAAATAGCCTTATCCGAAGCCTTGGCAATAAAGCGTATTTTGCTCATATCTGCTGCAAGCTCCAGCATTTCCGGGTCGTCGGACATTTCCGCTATATCGGCAGCCATATTGTTATATTCTTTATCGTCAAGTGCAAGCTTCATGTCCTCATGCACTTCGTCCATAAATCCGTGCCAATATTTGCTCATATTTGAGAAAAATTCGCCGATGGTTTTTTCGTCCTGCTGAAGATATTTTTCGTAATCCTTATTGCTGCTCATAATTTTACCTCCCTATAAGTTTAACCTTTAAAGCACCATTTTACAAAGCTTTCGCTATTTTTGAATTTACTGCTGCCAAGCATTGAAATACCGCGCTTAACGGCTTCTTCGCGAGAATACACAGAATGGTAATTCTCAATCACAAAAATGTTGTTATTGTTTTTTACAATGCTGCCAAGTGCAGCAATCTTAACTTCCGGAAAAAAGTCATATCCCTTTGAGTAAAAAATAATTTTCCCGAACCCGATATAAAGTGCGTAACAGCTTTTTAGTCCGCTGCCGAAATACAGGCAGTCGCCTCTTTTATAATTATCGGTATTGATTGGGTACTCCTCATTAACCGCGGAATAAATGCTTTTCCCAACGATGTTCATAACCTTTCCTATCACCGATGAGATTATTTTACAATGGTTTTCCGCAACCGCTGCCTCAACGTATTCGGGAGCGTCGCAATCTGTGCATTCAGATTCCGGGTAATCTGCCATTTCGTGCAGTTCGTCTCCTATTTCTGCAATTGTTTCTTCGTAAAGGTCTTGCATTTCTAAAAAATCTGATTTAAAATTTTCGGACATTTTACATTCCTACCTTTGTTGTAATTTTCTTTTCTGATTTAATTATACTCATTGGGATAGACAGTAAGTGTCACTCTTAAAAAATAAAACAGGAATCGATTATTTTTTCGATTCCTGTTTCGATCATCAGCTGTGGTTGTCATTATATGATATTTTGGAAAAGTTTCTGTACCGCCATTATACTGGTCGAAAATTTTTGTTTTACGGACATCACCAAAACGGTGATGTCCGTATTTTTACCCATAAATCAATTTTTCCAAAGCGTCCCTTGGAATCCGCCAAACCTTACCCACCTTAAACCCGGGAAGCTTTTTACTCCTAAGCAGGTTATAAACCGTGGTAAGGGAAACGTCCAGCTCATAAGAAGCTTCATATGGCGTGAGATAGTCGTTGTAATCGGAAATCATAAAATCAGTCCTTTCAATGATTTTGCTAATATTAATAAGTTGTTGCAATTATGCGTAAGTTTCGGACTTTCAAATATATATTATATTTACAGAGAAATGAATTAAATCCCCATATTACCGTGGTTTGCAGCGATATGGGGATTTACTTTTCTCCAAAAATTTATGTGCGGATTTTCACGAAATTTTATGAAAAATCCGTGCATATACCGCAAAAATCATTAAAATAAAAAAATTGAAAGGAGTGATCTGTTTATGGGAAAAATTATCGGAGCAATAGCAATCGCGGTAGTTACGGCGGTTGTAAAGAGCATTACGGACGATTAACGCGGTCAAAATCTGCGTTAAATTGCGAGAGGAGGCGATAGCGTGAGCAAGGAGTTTGTACTGAAAATTCTTGCCGTTGCTGCGGGAACAGCATCGGTGATATTTTGCAGTTGTCTTGAAAACGATGTTTCGGAGGAAGTGTTGAAATTATGCGATTTCACGGACAGCGAGTAAAGAATTTTCCCGCACTATGGCACGTAATAGACACAATTGAAAACATAATATTTTCGGCAAAATAAAAACCAAAAATCAAAATTTAAAAATCAAAAAGGAGAGATTTTTATGTCAGCAAATGTAGAAACGATGTTCTTTGTAAGGTATGCACCTTGGCACGGTTTAGGCGTTCGTGTCGAATCCGCGCTCAATTCACAAGAGGCTCTTGAAGCCTCGGGACTTAACTGGAAAGTAGTCCAGAAGCCAATTATGACGAGCAATTATGAGCCTATTAACGGCTACAAAGCCAACGTCCGCGAGAGCGATAACAAAATTCTCGGAGTTGTCACCGACCGCTATAAAGTGGTGCAAAATTCCGAGGCTTTTGCTTTTACGGACGCGCTTCTCGGCGAGGGCGTTAAGTACGAAACCGCAGGCTCTTTGCAGGACGGAAAGAAAATTTGGATTCTCGCCAAACTTCCCGATAAGTACATTATTGAGGGTGAACAAATTGCGCCTTATCTTGTTTTCAGCAGTTCTCACGACGGCAACGGGGCGATAAAAGTTGCTATGACGCCAATTCGCGTGGTATGCCAGAATACGCTTAATATTGCGCTTTCCACAGCAAAAAGAATGTGGTCTACCGTTCATGTAGGCGACCTTGCTCATAAAATGGACGAGGCTCACAACACACTTTTGCTTGCGGAAAAATATATGGGCAGGCTTGGTACGGAATTTGCAAATCTACGTCGTGTAAAATTGTCCGATTCAAAAGTTATGGAGTATATTGAACTGCTCCTGCCAATGGACGATAACCCCACAGCGACACACAAGAAAAATGTGGAGCGTATTCGTGAGGATTTAAAAATGCGGTATTTTGACGCTCCCGATTTGAAGCACCTCGGCAAGAACGGCTATCGTTTCATTAATGCGGTTTCGGATTTTGCGACACACGCTAAACCGCTCCGCGAGACTGCAAACTACCGTGAAAACGTGTTCGCCAAAACGATTGAGGGCAATCCGCTTATTGACAGGGCGTATGAAATGGTGCTTGCCGCTTAAAAAATAATTGTCGGGAGATGAATTTCTCCCGACAATTTTTATGCAAAAAATTAAAATATGAAAGGCGTGATTTTTATGGCAAAAATTTTAGTTTCCACAGAAAATATGCCCTACGAGGACTGGCTCGAATACCGTAAAAAAGGCATTGGCGGTTCAGACGCGTCCGTGGTCTGCGAGATAAATAAATACAAATCTCCCGTTGAATTGTGGCTTGAAAAAACAGGTCAATTGCCCTATTCCGAAGCGGGAGAAGCTGCGTACTGGGGTACGCAGCTTGAAGCATTGGTGCGTACCGAATTTACTAAACGTACAGGAATTGAGGTCAGCAAAATTAATCAAATTTTGCAGCATGTGGACTATCCTTTTATGCTTGCAAATCTTGACGGAACGTGTCAGCACCCCAACTATGGCACTTGCGTATTTGAAGCAAAAACAGCTTCGGCATATAAAATTGGGGAGTGGGAAGACAAAATTCCCGATGAATATATGCTGCAAATTCAGCACTATATGGCGGTCACGGATTACAAGGGCGCAT